>CBDIDW010000005.1:0-195119 GCA_965277905.1 Nakamurella sp. | reverse complement strand
CGGCGGACGGGCCCTGCGGGTGGCCGGCACCGGACCGGCGGGCCGGCGCCCCGCGGGCGCGGGACTCGGTCGTTGCGTGCGCGCAGCCTGCCGGGCCCGCTCGGCCCGGGCGGCACGCCGCTCGGATCGGCGCCGGTCCCGCTGCTCCTGCTTCTTCCGGGTGCGGTCCAGGGCCGCCGGAGACTGCGGGTGCACCCCCAGGAACCGGGCCAGCCGGCCGGGACCCTGTGAATACAGTGCGGCCGCCGCCTGCGGCTCGCGCCGGGCGAAATTGGCCAGCAGCCCGAACACGATCATGGAGATGACCAGGGACGTGCCGCCCTGGCTGATCATCGGCAGCGGAATGCCGGTGACCGGCAGCAGCCCGACCACGTAGCTGATGTTGATCACGGCCTGGCCGACCAGCCAGACCGTGCAGCTGGCCGCCACGATCTTGATGAAGGGGTCGACGTTGCGCCGGGCGATCCGCAGGCCGGTGTAGGCCAGCAGGCCGAACAGCAGGAGCACGAGTCCGGCGCCGATCAACCCGAGCTCCTCGCCGATGATGGCGAAGATGAAGTCGGAGTCGGCGTTGGGCAGCCAGCTCCACTTGACCATCGACTGGCCCAGGCCGGCGCCGAAGATGCCGCCGTGGCCCA
Organism: Nakamurella sp.; assembly: GCA_965277905.1. Taxonomy (GTDB): domain Bacteria; phylum Actinomycetota; class Actinomycetes; order Mycobacteriales; family Nakamurellaceae; genus Nakamurella. Next base: position 194,481 of record CBDIDW010000005.1, on the reverse strand, counting down.
TCCCGAACAGGCCCTGGTTGAGCTGATAGGTCCAGGCCGAGTAGGCCGGGTCGTCGGGGTGCAGGAAGGCCAGCACCCGCATGGACCGGTAGGCCTGTGAGTTGGCCAGATAGACCACCCCGCCGATGCCGGCCGCCAGCAGTCCCCCGAAGATCCACAACGGCGCGCCGCCGAACCAGAGCACGGCGAAGAAGACGATGGCCAGACTGACCGTGGTGCCCAGGTCCGGCTGCAGCATGATCAGCGCAACCATCAGGATGAACACCGGCAGGGCCGGGATGAGCAGGGCCTTGAGCGAGCGGAGTTCGTGCCGGCGGGCGGCCAGCACGTGCGCCATCCACAGCAGCAGGGCCAGCTTGGCCACCTCGCTGGGCTGGAACGAGACCGGGCCGAATCCCAGCCAACTGCGCGCACCGTTCTTGAGCTGGCCCACCACCAGGACCGCGGCCAGCAGCAGCAGTGAGGTGAGCACGGCCATGAAGGAAAACCGCCGAATGATCCGGGGCGAGATCCGGGCTGCGAACACGAACAGCATCACGCCCAGGCAGGCGAACACCGCCTGGTTGTTGAACGTGGAGAAGGCGGACCCGGTGCGGCTGCGGTAGGAGGTGATGGCCGAGGCGGACAGCACCATGAGCAGGCCGAAGCCGAGCAGCAGCACGAAGACGGCCAGGATCAGATGCCAGGAGGTCATCGGCCGGTCCAGCCAGTCGGCCACCCGGGCTCGGGCCCGGCGGGGCCAGGACAACGGACCGGTGGGCGCGGGCTTTCTGGATCGGGCCGACGAGGTGGCTCGACGCGGGGCGAGATCGGTCACGCGCGGTCCAGGTCGGCCACCGCGACCGCGAAGGCCTGACCCCGGTGCGCGTAGGAGACGAACATGTCCAGCGAGGCGGCCGCCGGAGCGAGCAGCACCACGTCTCCGGGGGCGGCCAGGTCAGCGGCCGCGCGCACCACGTCGGTCATGATCCGATGATCGGTGCCGGGGACGTGCCGCACGGGGACATCCGGCGCGTGTCGGGAAAGTGCCGCCAGCACCAGGGGTGCGTCGAGACCCAGGACCACCACCCCGCGCAACCGGTCGGCTACCCGCAGCACCAGGTCATCGATCGACGCGCCCTTGAGCTGACCGCCGGCGATCCAGACCACGCTCGGATAAGCGGTCAGCGAGGCCTGCGCGGCGTGCGGATTGGTGGCCTTGGAGTCGTCCACGTAGCGGACGCCAGTGATCTCCCCGATGACCGTGTTCCGATGCGCGCCCGGAGTGAACGCCCGCAGCCCGGCGGCCACGTCCGCCCCGGTGACCCCGGCGGCCAGGGCGAGGGCGGCCGCGGTGAGCGCGTTGGTCACGTTGTGGGCACCGGCCGGCCGCACCTCGGCGGCGGGCAGCAACGCACCCGCACCGAAGGCGACGTCGGTGAGCATCCCGTCGGCCACGCCCAGGCCATCGGCCGGCGGCCCTTGCGTCACGGCGACCCGGCGACCCGGCGCGGCGGCGAGCAGGGTGCCGGCTCCCGGATCGTCGACGACCGCAACGGCCACCTCGCCGGCCAGCGCCCGGGCCTTGTCGGCGCCGTAGCCCGCCATGGCCCTCGTGGTCGAGCCGGGGTCGTCGGGGAGGGCGCCGTACCAGTCCAGATGATCCTCGACCAAATTCAGCACGGCGCCGGCCCGGGGCCGGACCGACGGCGCGTAGTGCAGCTGGAAGCTGGACAGCTCGGCCGCAATCACCTCCTGAGGCGGGTCGGCGGTAACCGCATCCAGCGCCGGCCAGCCCACATTCCCGCAGGCGGTGGCGCGCAGGCCGGCCGCGGTCAGGATCGATTCCAGCATCTGCACGGTGGTGGTCTTGCCGTTCGTGCCCGTCACCACCAGCCATGGCCGCGGGCGGCCTGAACGATGCTGATCAATCCGCCAGGCCAACTCGACGTCCCCGATCACCTCGATGCCGCGGGTCCGGGCGGCCGAGAACAGCGGATTCGTGGGCCGGAACCCAGGCGAGGTGACGATCAGCGCAGTGCCGTCGGGAGGCTCGGCCACATCGGCCACCGCCGTCGCGGCACCCAGTTCGGGCGGTAGGTCGGGCGCCGCGCCGTCGGCGGTCACCACCACCCGGCAACCGCGGCCGAGCAGGAAGCGCACCGTGGACCGGCCGGTCACCCCCAGACCGCAGACCACCACCAGGGCTCCGTCATCAGGGAGGCGCCGGGGCGCCTCAACCACCGGTCCGGCCCAGCCACTCCGCATAGAACAGACCGGCGCCCAGGGCCGCGGACATGGCCGCGAGCAGCCAGAACCGCACCATGACCGTGGTTTCCGTCCATCCCGCCACCTCGAAGTGGTGATGGAACGGGGCCATCTTGAAAATGCGGACTTTTCGGGTCTTGTAGACCGCGATCTGCAGGACCACCGACAACATCTCGACCACGGCCAGGCCGGCCACCACCACCATCAGCATCTCGGTGCGGGTCAGGATGGACAGCCCGGCCACCAGGCCGCCCAGGGCCAGCGATCCGGAGTCGCCCATGAAGATCCGGGCCGGGTGCGCGTTCCACCACAGGAACCCGATGCAGGCGCCCAGCGCGGCCGCGGTGACCACGGCCAGGTCCTGCGGATCGCGCACCGAGTAGCAACCGTGGTACGCGGCCGTGCCGACCAGTTCGGCGTTGCCGCAGGCGTTGCGGAATTGATAGAAGCCGATGACCACGTAGGTGCCGAGCACCATGACCGTCGAGCCTGCGCAGAGCCCGTCCAGCCCGTCGGTGAAGTTCACCGCGTTGCTCCAGGCCGCAATGATGATGATGGCCAGGATGACGAAACCGACCGCCCCGAAGGACAAGAAGGTCAGATCCCGGGTGAACGAGAGGTGTTCCGAGGCCGGGGTGAGGCCGCGGGCGTTCGGGAACATCAAGACCAGCACGCCGAACGAGATCGCGATGAAGCCCTGGCCCAGGAGCTTGGCCCGCTTGTTCAGGCCGAGGCTGCGCTGCTTGCGGATCTTGATGAAGTCGTCGAGCAGGCCGACCACGCCCAGCCCGGTCATCAGGTAGAGCAGCAGCAGGCCGGATGCGGTGGGACCGCCGCCGTCGCTGAGCATCTGGACCACGATCGCGCCCAGGTAGCCGATCCAGGTGGCGATGATGATGGCCGTGCCGCCCATGGTCGGCGTGCCCCGCTTGGCCAGGTGGGTCTGCGGGCCGTCGTCGCGGATCTCCTGACCGAAGCCCTGCCGGGAGAAGACCTTGATCAGGTACGGGGTCAGCATGATGGACACGGCCAACCCGACGATGGCCGCGATCAGGATCGACTTCACCGGCTGCCCTCGGTCAAGGCGTTCGCCACTCGTTCCAGACCGACCGATCGGGACGCCTTGACCAGCACCACATCTCCAGGTTCGAGTTCGGTCGAGAGGACAGTGATGGCCGCCTCGACACCGGGGACCAGCTCGCTCTCGCCGTTCCACGACCCTTCCAGATGCGCGCCCAGGTGCATGGCCCTGGCCCGCTCACCCACCACGACCAGCCGGTCGACGCCGAGCCGGACCGCGAGCCGGCCGATCTCGTCGTGGGCCTCGCGGGCGGCATCACCCAGTTCGCCCATCTCCCCCAGCACCGCCCAGGTGCGGTGGCCGGCCCCGATGGTGGCCAGCGCCCGCAGCGCCGCCCGCATGGACTCCGGGTTGGCGTTGTAGGCATCGTTGATCACGGTCACCCCGTCGGCGCGCTCGGTGATGGCCATCCGCCATTTCGACGCCGGGCCGGCCGAGCCCAGGACGTCGGCGATGTCGGCCAGGTTCATCCCGACCTCCCGGGCAATCGCCGCGGCGGTCAGCGCGTTCCCGATCTGGTGGTTGCCGGACACCGCCAGCTGCACCCGCACCGACTCGTCGGCCGTGACCAGGGTGAAGCGGGCGCGGGCCAGCTCGTCGGACCCGATGTCGGTCGCCCGCACCTGGGCCTGCGCCGACGTGCCCACCGTGACCACCCGGGCCCGGGTCCGCGCGCGCATGGCCAGCACCCGGGCGTCGTCGGCATTGAGCACGGCAATCCCCCCGTCGGCCACCGGCGGCAGCGCCTCGACCAGCTCGCCCTTGGCCTGCGCGATGCCCTCGACCGAACCGAATTCGCCCAGGTGGGCCGACCCGACGTTGAGCACCGCGCCGATCCGGGGCGGGGCGATGGTGGTGAGCCAGGCGATGTGACCGGGGCCCCGGGCCGAGAGCTCCAGCACCAGAAACCTGGTGGCCGTGGTCGCTTTCAACGCCGTGTACGGGTGGCCGAGCTCGTTGTTGAACGACTCCGGCGGCGCGACGACCGCGTGCTCGCCGACGTGATGGCGCAGCACCGCCGCGATCAGGTCCTTGGTCGAGGTCTTGCCGGACGAGCCGGTCACCCCGATGACGTCCAGGCCCTCGCGCTGCAACTGGGTGACGCTGTGCCGGGCCAGGGCGGACAACGCCTCGAGCACGTCGTCGACCCGGAGCAGCGGGACGTCGGCCGCGACGTCCCGCGAGCCGAGCACGGCCACCGCTCCGGCCCGGGCGGCGGCCTCGGCGAAGTCGTGACCGTCCACCTGCTCGCCGGCGAAGGCCACGAACAACGTGCCCGGAGTGACCTTGCGGGAGTCGAACTCGACCCCGGTGACCGCGGCCGTGGATCCTGGGTCCGGCAACGCCAGCAGCCCGGCGATCTGGCTGACCGTCATGGCGATCATCGGCTCACCCCGGCCAGCGCGGCCCGGGCCTCCTCGACGTCGGAGAACGGGTGCACGACCCCGCCGACGTCCTGCCCCCGCTCATGACCTTTACCCGCGATGACCACCGCGTCGCCGGGCCGGGCCGTCCGGATCGCGGTACGGATGGCCTCACCCCGATCGCCGATCTCGACGATCTCCGCGCCACCCGGTCGTTGCCGGTCCCGGGCGTGCCGCGCCCCGGCCAGCAGCGTGGCCCGGATCGCGGCCGGGGACTCCGAGCGCGGGTTGTCGTCGGTGACCACCACCAGGTCGGCCCACTGCGCGGCCGCCTCCCCCATGGCCGGGCGTTTGCCCCGGTCCCGATCGCCACCGGCACCGACCACGACGATCAGCCGGCCGGTCAGCTCCTGCGCCACCGCCGACAGCACCGCGGTCACCGCGGCCGGCTTGTGCGCGTAGTCCACGACGACCAGGAAACCCTGGCCGGCGTCGACCTTCTCCATCCGCCCGGGCACCACCACCGACGCGAGTCCGGGCAGGGTGTCATCCAGGTCGGCCAGGCCGGCGGACCGGATCACGGCCAGCGCCATGAGGGCGTTGGCCACGTTGAAGGTCCCGGGCAGGGCCAATTCGGCCTCCCGGTCGCCCTCGGGGGTGCGTATCCGCAGTCGTTGGTGGCCGGCCGCGATCTGCTGCACGGCCAGCAAGGCCCAGTCGGCGTCGTCCCGTCCGGCGGCCGACACGGTGGTCGCGTCGGGGTGGCCGGCGAACAGCCGCTGCCCGTAGGCGTCGTCGACGTCGATCACCTCGGCCCGGGCCCGCCCGTCGAAGAGCAGCGATTTGGCCCGGAAGTAGGACTCCATGTCGGTGTGAAAATCGAGATGATCCTGCGAGAGGTTGGTGAAACCACCCACGGCGTAGTGGGTACCGGCCACCCGGCCCAGCGCCAGCGCGTGCGAGGACACCTCCATGGCCACCGCCCGGACGTCCTGCTCGACCATGCAGGCCAGCAGGGCCTGCAGATCGGGTGCCTCGGGGGTGGTCAGCACACTGGGCACGACCGCCTCGGCGATCCGGGTCTGCACGGTGCCGATCAATCCGGATCGGACTCCTGCGGCGTTCAGCGCCGCCTCGATCAGATAGCAGGTGGTGGTCTTGCCGGACGTGCCGGTGATGCCGAGCACGGCCATCGACTCACTCGGGTTCCCGTAGACCTCGGCCGCCACGGTCCCGAGCACGGCCCGCGGATCCGGGCAGATCAGCATCGGGACCGCGGCGTCCCCGACCGCGGCGGCGCCCGCGGGGTCGGTCAGCACGGCCACCGCCCCGGCCGCAATGGCATCGTCGGCGAAGGCCGCCCCGTGCACGGTGGCACCGGGCAGGGCCGCGAACAGATCGCCGGGCCGGACCTGCTGGGCTCGCAGCGTCACCCCGCTGACCTGCACCGACGACTGCGTAACGGCGGCGCCCGCGAGATCGGCCAGGCGCGCCAACCCGGCCCCGCGCCCCCGCGAGGGACGCGGCGGCGCGGTGAGGGACGCGGCGCACACGAGATCTGAGGCTACCGGGACCGGGCTCGCTGGACCTTGTGCCGGGCCGAGGGTGCGCGTCGGGAACGGCGCTGACCTCGCACGAGCGTCCGTTCAGTCCACCACCTCGTGCCGCAGACCGACGATCTCACCGGACCGGATCTCCAGCAGTCCCATGGTCCCGTGGGGCTGGCGGCGCCGGTTGGTCGGCGACCCCGGATTGAACGCGAGTTGGCCGAACTCGTCGACGTGCCACGGGACGTGGGAGTGCCCGAAGACGACCAGGCGGGCGTGCGGGAACCGGGCCCGCAGCCTCGGCCCGCGGCCCGCCGCCGGTCCACTGTCGTGCACCATCGCCACCGCCAGTCCGTCCAGGGTGCCGGTCCACACCTGCGGGGCCCCGCGGGCGGCGATGTCGTCGCCGTCGTTGTTACCCCGTACGGCCTGGACCGGTGCGAAGGTCTCCAACTCATCCAGCACGGCCGGAACGCAGACATCGCCCGCGTGCAGGATCAGCTCGACACCGGCCAGTCGTCGCGCCACGGGGAGTGGGCACTGCTTCCAGAACCGAGGTCCGTGAGAGTCGGAGAGCACGGCGACCAACATGGCCCCATTGTGGCGAGACCCAGGCTGGCGCCCGAACGGCTCAGCTCTTGGCGTCGAAATAGAGCTGGTACGGCGACGGCGCGGGTCCGGACGGGGCCACGTCGGCCTGCTGTAGGGCGTATCCGGCGATCTTGGCGAAGAGCGGGGCTGCCGAGGTGCCGCCCTCGGACCCACCGGCCGGGTCGTCGATCATGATCGCGATCGCGTACTTCGGATGGTCGGCGGGGACGACGCCGGCGAAGGTGGCGGTGGTCTGGGTGGCCGAGTACGTCTTGGTCACCGGATCGACCTTCTGGGCGGTGCCGGTCTTGCCGGCCACCTGGTAGCCGTTGATGGCAGCGGCGCAACCGGTCCCCTTGTAGACCTGGTTCCCGCACTGGATGGGCGCCTGCAGCATGGACATCAGGGTGGACGCGGTGCCGGCGCTCATCACTCGCGACGAGGACGGGGCGACCGCGCCGGCGTACGCGCCGTTGCGGCTGGTCCCCTCGATGATGGTCGGGCTGAGCATGACCCCGCCGTTGCCGATGGCCTGGTACATGTCGACCAGCTGGATCAGGGTCATCCGCACGCCCTGGCCGATGGGCAGGTTCGCGAAGGTGGTGCCCGACCACTGGGACAACGGCGGGTAGGAGCCGCTGTCCTCGCCGGGCAGCTGGATGCCGGTCTTTTTGCCCAGGCCGAACTTGGCCAGCTCGTCGGCAAAGGCCTGGTCCCCGACGGTGTTGGCGATCATCAGGGTGCCCACGTTGGACGATTTACCCAGGATGCCGGCCGCGGTCATGCCCTGGGGTCCGTGGACCCAGGCATCGTGGATCTGCCGTCCGCCGTAGGAGAACGAGCCGTCGACCACGAACTGCTGGGTCGGGGTGATCAGCTTGCGCTCCAGTGCGGCGGCAAAGGTCACCACCTTGTTCACCGACCCCGGCTCGAACGACGTGGTCACGGCCGGGTCGCCGACCTGGAGTGCCGTCTTTCCGGGCTGATAGCAGGCCAGCGAATAGATCTGCCCATCGGTGACGCCCTTGATGACCATGCAGCCGCCCTGGGCGGCGGACGCGTCGACCTGCGCGGCCAGCAGCTGCTGGGCCTGGTACTGCAGGTCGGAGTCGAGGGTCAGCCGGATGTCGGCGCCGTCGACGTTGGCGATTTCGTCGGAGTCGGTGCCCGGGATGGCCCGCCCCTGGGAGTCGACCTGGACGACCCGGGAGCCGGCCTTACCGGACAGCACGTTCTCGAATTTGGACTCGATGCCGGACAGACCCACGCCGCCCCAGCCGGTGGTGCCGACCACCGCCGCGGCCAGGTCGCCGTTCGGGTACTGCCGGATGTCCTGACGCTCGGTGGCCACCGCATTGCGCTCGTCGCCGGAGACGTCGCTGGTGTCCCAGAGATCGGAGATCTGGTCCATGACCGCATCGGCCTGGGCGGGCAGCACATTCCGGGCCACGTAGATGTACTGCTTCTCCCGCTTGAGCGGGGTCATCTTGGCCAGCAGGGACTGTTTCGAGCCGACCTGATCGGTCCCGAGCGTGCCGATCAGGATGTCGGCCACCTTCTGCCGCTTCTGCGCCGCCGTCAGGACGACGCGCAGCTTCTTGGTCGCGGTGAGCGGCTTGTCCTTGGCCGTGAGCGGGGTGTCGTCGCTGAACAGCTGCGGCCGGACCGCGATGGCCCGACCCTGGATGGTGTAGGCCAACTTGTTGCCGCTGCGGTCCAGGATGGCGCCCCGGGTGGCCGGCAGGAATTCGGTGGCGGTGCGGAGCTGGTCGCCTCGGGAGGACAGCGCGGACGCGTTCACCACCTGGATGAACACCAGTTTGATCATCGCGGCGATCAGCAGCACCACGAGCACGCTCAGCGCGGCGAGGGTGCGCCGGCGCACGTTCATGGTCAGGGCACGATCGCGGCGGACCCGGTGGCCGCGGGTCGACATGGGGCGGCGGGCCGGGGCTTTCCGCGACGGAGTGGTCGGATTGGTCGGAGTGGTCGGAGTCTTCCGCGGCGGCGCGGTCGAGGCCCGCTTGGAGGCCGGGGCGGTGCGCCGGGCCTGGTCTCCGCGGGGTCGACGGGTGCCTCGGTCGGCGGTGGTTCCCGGCTCGGTCCGCACCCGGGCGGCCGGTCGGGCCGGCACCCGGCCGGGCTGCCGGTCGGTGCGGCCGGTCGATTCCCGCCGGCCCGTCTGGTCCGGTCGGATCGGCGACCCGGCGGGCACCCGGCCGGGCCTGGAGGCCGACTCCCGACCCCGACCGTCTGCCTGGTCGCGGCGTCCGTCCCTCATCGGCTCGCCTTCGTGCTGGTCGGGATGGGCGCGGCGCTCGCCTTCGGTGCCGGGCTCGGCGGCTGTGGAGCAGGATTCGGCACCGACGAGGCGCGGCCGGCTGGGGCCTTGCTGGCCGGGGTCGGGCCGGCCGGGGCGGTCACTTTCGGCGCGGAGGTGGCCTGCGCCGAGGTGCCCGACTTGCTCGTCGAGGCCGCGCTCGGCTTCGGGGCAGCGGCCGGGCTGCTGGGCACCGGTGGGCTCGTGAGGGCCGGGGGAACCGGCGCGGGGGTCTGCGGCGCGGTGTCGGCCGGCGTCGGGGTGGTCGGCGTGGGCGGCGTAGTCGGCGTGGGCGTCGTCGGGGCCGTCACCGGACTCGGGCTCCCGATCACCGAGACCGCGCCGTTGCTGGCGATGACCATGATCGGGGCGTTCCCGGCGGGCACCATCCCCATCGACCGGGCCGCCGCGTCGATGTGCGGGAGGGCTCCCAGCGAGGCCACATCCCGGTTGCCGGCCTCGATCTGGATCTGCAGGGACGACTGCGCGGCCCGGCTGGCCGAGGCCTTCAACCCGGCCTCGTCCGACATGGTGGTCAGCCAGAGCACCCCGATGATGGCCCCGCCGAGCAGCCCGATGATGACCAGCACGAACGGCAGCCGGGTCAATGCCGACCGCATCGGCCGGCCGCTGCGGGTCAGCCGCTGGCCGCCCATCCGGGTCTCGCGGCGCTCACGGCGCTGCCGGGCTCGCGTCGCCGCCGCCACCGATCCACCCGGTGGGCTCAACCGCGACGCCTCGGTTTCTTCAGGTCCGGTCTGTACCGCGGTCATGCCGCCGCCTTTCGCACACGCTCGGCCGCACGCAGCCGCGCCGACGCGGCTCGCGGGTTGTCCTGGATCTCGTCCTGGTCGGGGGCCTGCGACCCCCGGGTCAGCCAGCTCAGCTCGGGCTCGTGGCCGGGCAGGTCGACGGGCAGATCGATCGGGGAGGTGGACCGGGTCAACGGATCGATGGCCCGCTTCACGATCCGGTCCTCGAGCGACTGATAGCTCAGGACCACGATCCGGCCGCCCACGCTCAGCCCGGCCACCGCGGCCGGAATAGCCCGGCGCAGGGCCCCCAGCTCGTCGTTGACCTCGACCCGCAGGGCCTGGAAGGTGCGCTTGGCCGGATGGCCGCCGGTGCGGCGGGCCGCGGCCGGGATGGACGAACGGATCAATTCGACCAACCGGGCGCTGGTCGTGAAGGGGGCCCGGGTGCGCTCGCTGACCACGGCGGCGGCGATACGTCCGGCGAATCGTTCCTCGCCGTACTCGCGCAGCAGCCGGGCCAGGTCGCCGGCGCTGTAGGTATTGAGCACCTCGGCGGCGGAGATGCCGGTGCTGGCGTCCATCCGCATGTCCAGCGGCGCGTCGACGGCGTAGGCGAACCCCCGAGCGGCCTCGTCGAGCTGCAGCGACGACACACCCAGGTCGAACAGGACGCCTTGCACGCCGGTGGCGGGCCCGTGTTCGGCCACCACCTCACCGATCCGGTCGTAGACGGCGTGGATGAGTCGGACCCGGTCCATCAGACCGGCGCCGGCCAGGCGATCCTGCGCCAGCGCCAACGCCTGGCGGTCCCGGTCGATCCCGATCCCGAGTAACCCGGAATGAGCCCGGAGCAGGGCGATCAGATGCCCGCCCATGCCCAGGGTCGCGTCAACGACCACCGGAGCCGGCCCGGAGCAGGCAGGTCCGAGCAGGTCGAGCACGCGATGGAGGAACACGGGAACGTGGCGCGGTTCGGGGGCCTCGACCGTCCGTCCCGGCGGCTGCGCCCCGTCGACCATCCCGTCGTCCTTCCCTGCCGCCTGGTGTGGGGGTGCCGGTCCTGCGGCCGGGTCCCCACCCGCTCGGGCCTGACACGGGGGAAGTCGTGTCAGGACCGGGCGGGTGCAGGCCGGGCCGCAGGCGGTACCGGATCGTTACGGTTGGTACAGGTGTTTCGTTTGGTGCTGGTGGTAGAGGTTGGACCATGCGACCGCCCCGACCGATGCGCGTGAGGTCATCGGTCCAGCACGCCCTTGGCGGGCGAGGAGAACGGCGCCTCGTGCGCGGCGCGGTAGGTGTCCCAGGCCGCAGTGCCCCAGACCTCCATCCGCTTGCCCGCACCGACCAGGGTCACGTCGCGATCCAGATCCGCGTAGTCGCGCAGCCGGGACGCGATGCCGATGCGGCCTTGCGCGTCGGGACGCTGCTCGTCGGTGCTGGAGAAGAGCACGCGCTGAAAGCCGCGCGCGCCCTCGTCGGTCAAGTCGGCCTGGTACGCATCGGTGGCGAAGTCGTCGAAACCGTCCAGGGTGAACAGGTACAGGCAGCGGTCCTGACCGTTGCTCAGCATGGCGCCCGCCGCGAAGTCGTCCCGATAGCGCGAGGGCAGTGTGAGCCGGCCCTTGTCGTCCAGCCGAAGAGTGAAGGTGCCATAGAAACCACCGCGCACCACCCACCTCCGCCGTACCGGGCCGGCCCCTCGTCACCACCGACGTAGGACCTGCGCCCCCGATCACTCCACTCTACCCCACAATGCCCCACCACTGTCGTGGTGGAGCCACGGACGCGGGCCCGATTTCGCCCGGTTCCGCCTCCGGTCGTGTCGATGGGTAGCCGGGGTGTCGCTGTCTGCGGTGAGGGCCTGCGGTCTGTCCCACCCGGGCGCAGTTTTGGCACACTGGCGGGACCAGGTCCGCCGGCGCCCCTGTGCCGGCCTGGCCCGGCCCGCGGCCTCCCCGCGTCGGCCGTCGAGATGGAAGGACGACCGTGGCCCAGCCCGTGCAGACCACCGCGTCACCCGCCGGTTCACCGGTGCCGGCTGCGATCGCGGAACCGCGTCGCGAGCCGGCGGCCCCGAACGGTTCGACCCGACCCGCCGAGGCCTCGCCCGCCGTCGGCCCGGAGCAGGTGGCCGAGATCGGTCAGCGCATCGCCGGGGCCATCGGCCAAGTCGTCCTGGGCAAGCCGGAAGTGGTCAGGCTCGCGGTCATCGCGCTGCTCACCGAGGGTCATCTGCTCATCGAGGACGTGCCCGGCACCGGCAAGACCAACCTGGCCAAGGCGCTGGCCCGGTCGGTGGACGCGTCGGTGTCGCGCGTGCAGTTCACTCCCGACCTGATGCCCAGCGACGTCACCGGGGTGAGCATCTTCGACCGCCGCAGCTCGCAGTTCGAATTCCGGCCCGGTCCGGTGTTCGCACACATCGTGGTGGCCGACGAGATCAACCGGGCCTCACCCAAGACCCAGTCGGCGCTGCTCGAATGCATGGAAGAACGCCAGGTCACCGTGGACGGAACCACCTATCCGCTGGCCCGCCCGTTCCTGGTCATGGCCACCCAGAATCCGGTGGAGATGGAGGGCACGTACCCGCTGCCCGAGGCGCAGCGCGATCGTTTCCTGGCCCGGACCTCGATCGGCTACCCCGACCCCGCGGCCGAGGTGGCCATGCTGGGCGATCGGGACCGCTCCGATCCGCTCGACGCGCTGCGGCCGGTGGCCGATGCCGCCACCGTGTCCGCGCTGATCGGCGCCGTCGCCACCGTGCACATCGCTCCGGAGCTGCGCCGCTACGTCGTCGACGTCATCGGCGCGACCCGGGCCATGCCGGAGGTCCGGCTGGGGGCCTCGCCCCGGGCGGTGCTGCACCTGGCCCGGGCGGCGAAGGCGGCGGCGGCGCTGGACGGCCGCAGCTTCGTGCTGCCCGACGACATCCAGCGGCTGGCCGCGCCGGTGCTGGCCCACCGCTTGTTGCTCACCGTCGAGGCCCACCAGGCTCGGCGGTCGGCCGAGGAGATCGTCGGCCTGCTGTTGTCCCGCGTGCGGGTTCCCCGCGGGGTTCGGGCCTGACCGGTGCCTGACGACGACCGTTCCGACGCCGACCGAGTCCGAACGTCCCGGCGACCCGGGTCAGGCCGGGCCGCCCGCGGCTCCCGTGCCGCCCGCGATGCCCGCCCGACCGGACACGGCCTCACCACCCGGGGCCGCTGCCTGGTCGCCGGGGGCGTGGCCGCCGCGATCTGCGCGGTGATCCTGGACGAACGGGATCTGCTCCGGGTCGGTGTGTTCGCGATTGCATTCCCGCTGGTCGCGGTGTTGATCGCAGCGTTGCGCCGGACCCAGCTGCGGGTCGAGCACCTGATCACCCCGGAACGGTTGGGCGCGGGCGGCTACGGCCGGGTGGTGTTGGCGGTGACCAACACCGGATCGACCCGGACTCCGGTCATCGACCTGTCCGAGGCCGGGGTACCGGACCTGACCGGCGGGTTGCGCACTCCTCTCGCGCCGATCCGGCCGGGACAGACCTGCATGCTCAGCTATCCGTTGGTCGCGGCCCGTCGGGGCCGATTCGTGATCGGTCCGCCGACCGTCCGCCGCGCCGACCCGTTCGGCCTGTGGGAGGACCACCGCACCCTGCCGCTGCGGACCGAGGTGCTGGTGGTCCCCACTGTGGTCCCCCTGGTCGGAATGCCCGGCAGCACCGGCTCACAGTCCGCGGCGTCGGGCCGGTCCTCCAACGGCACCATCGGTGGTGACCCCGACGTGGGAGTGCGGCCCTACCGCAGCGGCGACGACATCCGGACCATCCACTGGCGGGCCTCGGCCCGACATGACGAGCTCGTGGTCCGGTTGACCGAACCGGTCTCACACGGCGGAGCGGCGGTGGTGATCGACCACCGCGAGGTCGCCCACCTGGGCAGCGGCGCCCGGTCCAGCCTGGAGACGGCGATCACCATGGCCGCATCGATCACCCTGCACCTGCTCGCCGCCGACCAGCAGGTCCGGTTGCTGTCTCACCACAACACGGTGCTGGCCCAGGGTCACGACATCGCCGATGACGTGCTGGCCTCGCTGGCCATGCTCCGACCCGCCGATACCACGGCGGTCGACCGGCTGGTCGTGGGACGGACGGGTCTGCTGGTGGCCGTGTTGGGCGCGCTGTCGGCCGGCGACGTGGCCACCCTGCGGGCCGGCCGGTCGCGGGCCATGACCGCGGTGGCGTTCCTGCTCGACACCCGGGCCTGGGGCGACCGGGATCCAAGCCCGGGCCGGGGGGAGCCGGACGGAGCGGCCGACCTGCGCGCCTCCGGGTGGCGGGTGGTCGTCGTCCGCCCCACCGACGACCTGCGGTTGGCCTGGCAGCGCGGTTGCGCCACCCGGACCGATCCGCTGGCCGGATTGTCCCGCTCCGGGGCCCGATCGTGACCACCACCGCGAACCGGGTCGGTCCGACATCACCTGCGCCCAGCACCCGGTCCTCCACCCCGACGACCGGCCCCGGCTCGACCGATGGTCCGGCGGGCGGTTCCCGCGACATCGTGGCCGAGCTGATCGGGGCGGTCGCCGTGCTGGCCGGGTCGTCGGCGCTCGGGCCGGTGCTGATCGGACGCAGTTGGGTCCTGCCGCTGATCGAGGTGGTCGTGGTGGTGACCCTGCTCGGGATCGGCGGACGACTTGTCCGGCTGCCCGTCGTGGGGGTCGTCCTTCTCCAGTTGGCCGGCCTGGTGATTGCCTTGACCTCGCTGTTCACCACAGCGGGGATCGCCGGGGTGCTCCCCAACCCGGCCGCGGTCGGCCAGGCCCGGACCCTGATGGACGGGGCCTGGCAGCAGATCCAGGGAAGCGTGCCGCCGGCCCTGTCCAGTCCGGAGCTGTCGTTCCTGATTTCCCTGTCGATCGGGGTGTCGGCGCTCATCGTCGACTATCTGATCGCGGCCAGCCGGACCCCGGCGCTGGTGGCGTTGCCACTGCTGTGCCTGTACTCGGTGCCCGCCTCGATCGCCCTGGACCTGTTGCCCTGGTATGCGTTCGCGGCCCCGGCCGCGCTGTACGCCCTGCTCCTCGCGGTCGGCCGCAGGCCCGGGCAGCATGCCGGGTTGCGGGTCGGGGTAGGCGTGGCCGTGACCGGAACGCTCATCACCGCGCTCGCCGTGGTGGTGACGCTGCTGGTGGCGGACGGGTCGAGTTTCGTGGGCACGGCCGGTCGACTGCCCCGGGGCGTGGCCACCACGGGCGAACTCGGCCTGTCCCCGTTCACCAGTTTGCGGGGCGACCTGCAGCGGGCTCAACCGGTCAACCTGATCACCGTGCGCGGCCTGCCCGAGCCGGATTACCTGCGCACCGTGGCCCTGACCACCTGGACCAACGGGCAGGGCTTCGCGGCCACCAATCTGCGCACGGACCAGGAGTCGTCGGGCGGGACGCTCAGCGTGAAGCCGGTCGCCAGTGCCGATCTCACGGTCTCGGTCACGTCCACCGCTTTTCGGGACAAATTCCTGCCCCTGCTGACCGGTGCGACCGCTGTGACCGGCCTGGATCAATCCTGGGAGTTCGACAGCAGCCTGGGCAGCGCCCACCGGGCGGATGCGATCGACCCGGGCACCTACACGATCCGGGCCAGCTCGACCAAGCCCTTCATCGACGACCTGGAACAGGACACGGTGACCCCCGGCGGCACCCTGACCGACGTGGGGGCGCTGCCCACCTCGGTGCGGCAGTTGGCCCAGCAGGTCACCAAGGCGCAGACCACCGCCTTCGACAAGGCCCGCGCCCTCCAGCAGTGGTTCACCGACCCGGCCAACGGCTTCAAATACTCACTGCAGGTGCCGGTCGGCGACAGCGGGGACGCCCTGGTCGACTTCCTGAACAACCGCCAGGGTTTCTGCGAGCAGTACGCGACGGCCATGGCCGTGATGCTGCGTTCGCTGGGCATCCCGGCTCGCGTCGGAGTCGGCTTCACCCAGGGCGCGCAGCAGCCCGACGGCTCCTGGGTGATCACCAGTCACGACGCCCATGCCTGGGTCGAGGTGGACTTCGACGCCGACGGCTGGGTCCGGTTCGATCCGACGCCGTTGGTCAACGGGCAGGGCGGACAGCAGGGGTTTACTTCGCCGGCCCCACAGACGTCGGCCGCGGCCAGCAGTACCAGCAGCAGCACCGCCACCTCGGCGGTGACCGCCAACGGAAACAAGGCCGACCAGGACACCACCCAGGCGTCATCGGCGCCGTTGACCGCCGACGCACCGGGGACGGGCACGGCTTGGATCGGACGCTGGCTGTGGCTGATCCTGGCCCTGCTGCTGCTCGGGGTGCTGCTCCTCGGTCCGGCCGCGTTCCGAGTGCTCCGCCGTCGACGCCGGTTGCGGCAGATCCGGGCCGGTGACCCGCACGCCGCGACCCTGGCCTGGGTCGAGATCGAGGACCTGGCCGTGGATCACGGACTCGGGGTGGGGGTGGCCGAGTCGTCGCGGGCGGCGGCCAACCGGTTGGCCCGGCGTGCTCGCCTGGACGACCAGGACCGGACCCGGCTGCGCCAGGTCATCGTCGGGGCGGAGCGGGAGTGGTACGGACCGGACCCGGCTGTGGGTCCGACCAGCGGAGCCGGCGGCACGACGACCCTGGTCGCGACCGCTCCGGTCAAGGCCGATGACCTGACCGCCGCCATCGAGGGCGTGCGCCGTGGGCTGACCGAGAATGCGCCGACGACCATCGGTGAGCGCTGGCTACCGCGGTCGCTGCGATCCGGGCGCGGCTGACCAAGCGGGAGTTGCCGCTGGCGCGGTCAGCGTTGATCGGGGCTAGCCGAGTCAGCGCTGGTCGCGGCTGACGGAGTCAGCGATGGTCGCGGCTGTCGGAGTCAGCGCTGGTTGCTGTCGGGGTCGTGTTCAGCTCTGGTCGTCGAACCGGCGGCGGAAGCGCTCTTCCATCCGCTCCGACAGCGAAGAGCTGGCCCGCGGGGTATCGCCGGAGGGATGCGCCGCGCTCTTGCTACCGGGCTGGCCGAACATGAACAGCCCGACCGCACCGACCATGACCAGGAAACCGAGCACGCTGACCACGACGCCGAGCGCGAGCACGGACTGGGTGGCAATGACCCCGACCACCAACATGATCAACCCGAGTACAAACCCGACCCCGGCCAGGATCGGCCGCCGACGCCGAATCCGACTGACGTTGACACTCGTCGCGAACTTCGGGTCGTCGTGGTAGAGCGCTCGTTCGATTTCGTCGAGCATTCGCTGCTCGTGCTCGGAGAGCGGCATCGGAACTCCTCCGGCACCGGACCAACGCTGGGGCGGTCAGCCAACGGACGGCCAGCTGGCCTCCTACGTTCAGGATACGAGTCCGGGGCGGGGACTTCTACCGGGGCTGCAGATCCGACTGGTCTCGTAATGATCACGGACGCCCGGACTCCCCGTCGAGCACCATCTCGAACGGGCCGGGACGCCGAACGTGGTCACCGTCGACTGTCCCCACCACGCCGGGCGGGTAGGTGGACAGCGGTTGACCTCTGGCTCAAGTCCACATTTCGGCAGAATTCGTCGCGCGGTTCACCCGATCGAGCCGTGAAGTGACCGATGTCTCCACCTGGTCCGCCCGAGCGGGAACTAAACGCCAGGTGGCGCGGCCCTCACGGCGGCATGACATCTCCGCGGCTGCCCATCAAACGTGTCCAATATCACATGCGTCATGCCTCGTGTCGGCGCCCGAGGAGCTGCAGGTCGGTGCCGAGCTGACGAAAGACCGGGTGGACCCCCAGACTTGCCTCGAGATCGGGGTCCGGCGTACCCAGTCCCACCCCGGCCGCGGACTCGATGCGCAAGTCGGCCGCATCGAACAGCGCGCTGAGACCGTCAAGATCGAACCGGCGCCGCAGCGGATCGTGGTCGGAGAAGCGCCCTTCGGGATCGGTCAGCGCGGCCTGGGCCTCCCGGACCCGTCCGGCCCGGGCCTGCGCCAGCACGGCCCCGAATCGCCCGGCGGCCAGCACGGAAAGGACCCCGCCGAAGCGCAGTACCTGCGCCATGGCCCGCACCGCCGCGCCCGGATCGTCGAGCTCCTCCAGCAGGCGGTGGCAGAGCACGAGATCGGCCGTCTCGACCCCGACCGCCTGGGACAGCCGGTCGGCGTCGCCCTGAATGCCCCGGATCTGTGGGCCCACCCCGGCGTCCCTGGCCCGACGGCTCAGAATGGCCAGCGCGTCGATCGAGGAGTCCACGACCACGACCTGGCAGCCACGGAGTGCGAGGGGGACGGCGCTGGTCCCGCTGCCGCCGCCGACGTCGACGACCACCGGCCGCTCGATCCCGGCAATCGCGGCCAGAGCTCGCTCGAGGGGGTCGGGAACGGCTGCCAGCCGGGCGTCGGATGCGGTCGATGGTTGCCCACCGTCGGTGGCGGCGCTCACCGCCGAACCTGCCGCATCTGCTTTGTCCCTTCGCCGCCTGGCCACCCCGGACCGAGCCTAATGCCGGGTCGTAGGGTCCCGGTCATGCCGGATTCGCCAGCAGATGCCGGGTCGATCTCCTCTGGAATCGATGGTGCGGTCGATTCCGCGCACCGCTCCGACGACGTGATCGGGCCCGAACCGTTCACCCTCGCCACCGACCCGGTCGGCCTGGCCGATCTGCGTGCGCGATTACGGGCGACGCGCTGGCCGGACGCGCCCGCGGACGCCGGCTGGACGCTGGGCACCGACGTGGGTGCCCTGCGTGAGCTGGTCGGCTACTGGGCGGACGGCTTCGACTGGCCGGCCCAGGAAGCCGAGTTGGCCCGACTCCCCCACCTCAGGCTCCGACTGGGCGGCCTGGGCATCCACCTCGTGCACGCCCGGGCGGCCGGTCCCGACCTCGAGCGCGCCCCGGCGCTGCCCCTACTGCTGTGCCACGGCTGGCCGGATTCGTTCTGGCGCTACCTGAAAGTGATCCCGCTGCTGGTCGACCCGGCCGCCCACGGTGGCGATCCGGCCGATGCCTTCGACGTGGTCGTACCGGACATGCCCGGCTTCGGCTATTCGGACCGGCCCATCGGCCCCCCGTTGAACTCCATCGAGGTGGCCGGACTCTGGGCCCAACTCATGACGGCGCTGGGTTACTCGACTTTCGGGGTGGCCGGCGGCGACATCGGCAGCCACGTCGCCCGCTACCTCGCCCTTGACCATCCGGAGCAGGTCGTGCCCGTCCACCGCACGGACGCCGGCATTCCGGTCTGGCCCGGCGATCAGGCCGAACTCAGCCGGGAAGAGCGCGCCTGGATCAAGGCCGCCGCCGCTTGGGGAGCCGCGGAGGGCGCCTACGCGGCCATGCACCGGACCAAGCCGCAAACAGCCGCGGTCGGCCTCACCGATTCCCCGGCCGGTCTGGCCGCCTGGATCATGGAGAAGATGCGCGCCTGGAGCGACTCCGGTGGCGACCTGGAAGGCAGCTTCAGCCGGGACGAGCTCCTCACCAACCTGACCATCTACTGGCTCACCGGCACCATCGGCTCGTCCATGCGGATGTACCAGGCCAACGGGGCCATTCCCCCGGCCCAGCTCGCTCGCCGGGTCGAGGTGCCTTCGGGGTTCTCGCTTTTCCCCGCCGACATGCTGACGCCCCCCCGGGCCTGGTTGGAACGCACCGCCCAGGTCGTCCGGGTGACCGAGCCGCCCGCCGGGGGCCACTTCGCTGCCTTCGAGGAGCCGGAGCTCTACACCCAGGAGCTACGTGATTTCTTCCGACCCTTCCGGACCCGGCTGGGCTGACCGGGGACCGATCGGGGACTGATCGGGGAATCTTCGGGGCCGCACGACGGTCAGGCCGAGCGATCCCACCCCGATACGTCATCTGCTCCACGTGGGTGGTCAAGCCCCCCGCGACTGGTCGAGAACGGCCCGGCGGGTCAGCAGCGGGCGCGACCCGCCCGCGAACCTGTCGTGGCCGTCCACAGCCGCGGCCGTCCGGCGACGAGCGGACCCCCCGGATCGGCGGGGCGGACCCGCGCCCTTCGACCCGGTCCGCCCCGGCACCCGGCGGTCCGGACCGCGATCCCCGCCCATTCCGGAGTGGACCGCCGACCGGGCCAGATCGAGAAAGGCGGCGCTCTGCCGGACCATGTCATCGGCCATCCGGTCCGGCACCGCTCGGGGCAGCCCGGCCTGCACCGCTTGGCGCAGCGGAGATCCGGCGGCGAAAAAGGCAGCCCACTCCCCCAGCTCCGGGGCCACCCGGGCGAGCAGCTCCCAGGCGCTGGCCCGGCGACCGGTGGCCGGGCGCGCCCGAGCGGCGAGAACGGCCGCTGCCGCTCGCAGCGCCGCCAGGTGCGCAGCGGCGAACCGCTCCGCCGGAGCGTCGGCCCGGAGCGCGCTGTCCAGCTCCCGGGAGGCATCGGTGAGCAGGGCGCGCACGCTGGCCGACACCGGCGCGGACACTGGCGTCGCGGCCATCGCAGCCGGGCGGACTGCCCACTCGCGCTGGTCGGACTGATCCGATCGATAACCCGGGTGTGTGTCGATGACTGACACGCGCAGCTCCTTTTTCGAATCTCTGTTCGATCGTACGCACGTACGAGTCCGGAGTCAACGGTGGGAGGGGTCGAGAGGGCTTGCTCCGGCATGATGGGATGGCCAGGTGAGCGGGCCCGACGTCGATCGCCCGGTGGAGACGGCGGCACGTGCGCCCCGGCTGGTGTCCGCCGACGAGTTCCGTGCGCGGCTGCCCGAGTTGATCGGTCTCTATGTCGCCGCGATGCGTTATCCCGAGGGTGTTCTGTCCGCCCGCATGGGGCTGTGGGAGGAACACAGTCGGCGGGATGGCTTCTCCTGTGTGGTGGTCGACGACGAGCAACGGCGTGCCCTGGGCGTTGGTTACGGGTATCGCGGCCAGACCGGGCAGTGGTGGTATTCCGAGGTCCGCCGGGGGCTGGGCCAGCAGGCGGACCGCTGGCTGGCCGACTTCTTCGAGCTCACGGAGCTGCATGTGCGTCCCGAGGCACAGGGCGCGGGCCTGGGTCAGGCCGTGTTGCAGACGCTGCTGGCGGGCCGGCCGGAGTCCTCGGTGTTGCTGTCCACGCCGGAGGGCACGAACCGGGCCTGGCGGCTGTACCGCCGGATGGGATTTGTCGACGTGCTCCGCGACTACCGGTTCACCGGCGACCCGCGGCCCTTCGGCGTGCTGGGCCGACCGCTGCCGCTCAGCGCACGCTCATGACAGCCGGCTGATTACAACCGGCCCAGCGCGGCCGCGAGCGGGCCCAGGCCCATGTTGCCCAGATCCAGGGCTTCCGAGTGGAACGCCTTCGCGTCGAAGGCCGCACCGTGCCGCCGGCGGGCGTCATCCCGACCAGCCAGCCAGATCCGCTCGCCCACCTTGTAGGCGATGGCCTGACCCGGCCAGCCCAGGTAGCGGTCGATCTCGTCCCGGGCCTCGTCGACGGGCAGCAGCGTGCAGGTGGACAAAAATTCCAGGCCGATCTCCGGTGTCCACCGCTCTCCCTCCCGGAACCCCGTACCGGACGGGATCGGCAGCTGCAGGTGCATCCCGATGTCCAGCACCACCCGAGCGGCCCGGAACAGCTGTGAATTCAGGTGGCCGAGCAGGTCACCCTCATCGGCGAAATAGCCGAGCTCGCGCATCAGCCTCTCGGCGTACAGCGCCCAGCCCTCGCAGTGCCCCGAGGTGATCGCCCACATCCGCTGGAAGGAGTTGAGCCGGTCCCGGCGCAGCACGGCCACGGCCACCTGCAGGTGGTGTCCGGGAACGCCCTCGTGAAAGACGGTGCTGGTGTCCCGCCAGGATGGGTGGACCTGCTGGGATCGGTCGAGCGAGAACCACATCGTGCCCGGTCGGGAGAAGTCGTCGTTGGGCCCGATGTAGTAGGCCCCGAGACCTCCGCCGGCCGGCGCCACCAGACAGTCCAGCGCGCGCAACGGCTCCGGCACCTCGAAGCTGGTGCGCCCGAGCTCGGTGAGGCAGCGGTCGGACAGCTCCTGCATCCAGGTCTGGAAGCCGTCGACGCCCTGCACGTGGTAGCGGGACTGCTGGTCGAGCACCGCGGCGGCCTCGGCGGGGGTCCGGCCCGGCGCAATCGCCGCAGCGACCTCGGTCAGCTCCTGGCGCAGCCGGAGGAACTCCGCCCAACCCCAGGCGTAGGTCTCGGCCAGGTCGATCTCGACGCCCAGGTGCTGACGCACCCCGAGCCGATACCGCTGCTCGCCGACGGCATCGGCGGTCGACGCCCGGGGTTCGATCTCCTGCTCGAGGACATCGGCCAGCTCTGCATACGCAGCGTCGGCGGCGGCGGCGGCCCGCGTCCACACCTTGTCGGTGTCGCCGTAACGCTCGGTCAGATCGGTGGAGAAGAAGCCCATCCCGGAGCCGGTCCCGGCGTAGGTCCGGCTCTGCGTCACGCAGCGCCGGACCTGGCGGGCCGCCGGCAGGAGGCCGCGGTCCAGCGCCAGCTCGAGGCTTCGCCGATAGCCGGCCAGTGCGCCGGGCACCGCCAGCAGTCGTTGTCGCATCAGGTCGCGTTCGTCGGCGGCGTGCGTGGTCATCACGTCGAAGACCTGGCGGACGAGCTGGACCGGCGACTCCATCACGTTGACCGGAGCCAGGGCCCAGCCGGAGTCGTGGTCGCCGAGCCAGGCATCGAGCCGTTCCACGAGCACGTCCCGGGCCAGCTGCCCGGCCGGACCCTCCGCGGCCACCGCTTCGACCCGGCTCCGGGCCGACCGGAGGAGGTCGTGCCTCTGCTCGAAGCCGTCGGGGCCGAGGTCGCCCAGCAGGTGGTCGAAACCCGGCCAGCCGATCAGGGTGGACATCATCGGGTTGAGGGACGCCAGCTCCGCGCCCACCTGATCCGAGAGCCGATCGATCGCCGAGACCGGCGCCGTGACCGGCTCGGTCACCGGCGCGGCCCCTGTTCGTCCCGGCGCACCTTGCGCTGGGCCAGTGTGGACACGATGCGGTCGAAGAAATTCATCAGCGCCTTCATACCCGCCATCGTCCTCCGTTCCGGCTCAGCGGATCCCGCTGCGGGCGAAGCCCTGCACGAACCAGCGCTGGAAGATCAGGAACAGCGCCACCATGGGGGCCACGTTGAGCAGTGCGAACGCCATGGTCGGCCCGTAGTCGGGGCCGTTCTCGCTCTGCAGGTAGAGCAGCCCGATGGGCAGGGTGAACAGCCGGTTCTCCTTCAGGGCGATGAGCGGCCAGGCGAAGTCGTTCCAGGAGGCGAGCAGGCTCAGGAAGAACAACACCGCGATCAGCGGTCGAGAAAGCGGCAGCACGATCCGCAGGAATACGCGCAGGTGCCCGGCCCCGTCGATCCGGGCCGCCTCGATCAGGTCCCGCGGGATGCCGAGTAGGAACTGCCGGGCCAAGAAGAGCCCGAACGCGCTGGCCGCGGTGGGCAGGATGACCGCCCAGTAGGTGCCGTACAGGTGCAGGTCGGTGATCAGCTCAAAGAGCGCCACCATGATCACCTGCACGGGCAGGGTCAGGGTGGCCATGGCCACGAAGAAGAGCACGTTCGAGCCCCGAAAACGTAGGTGGGCGAAGGCGTAGCCGCCGAGCAGATTGCAGATCACGGTGAGAACAGCGACCGTCACCGAGATGGCCACCGAGTTGGCGAACCAGGCCCCCACCGGGAACTCCCGGAAGACCTGGCGGACGTTGTCCAGGGTGAGCGTGGAGGGAATCAGCCGCAGGGTGCCGCTGAGCAGGTCGGACCGGTCGGTCAGGGCGACCACGACCATCCAGTACAACGGGAAAAGCACGATCAGCGCGATGATCAGGGCCACCAGCAGCCGGACCAGCCGGCCGACCGAGCCCGGTCGTCGACGGGTCCGCACCGCCCCCGGGACGGCGGTCGCCACCGACCCGGTCATCCGGTCAGGTCCCGGTTCCGGCTGGTGCGCCAACGGATCACGGTGAACCCGAGCGCGAAGACCAACAGCACCATGCCGATGGCGGCCGCGTAGCCCTGGTCCCGGGTCACGAAACCGTTCTCGTAGGCATAGGTGACGAGCACGCTGGTGGCGTCCCGGGGACCCCCGCCGGTCATCACGAAGATGATGTCGAAGACCTGGAACGAGTAGATGACGTTGATGACCAAGAGGAAGAACGACGACGGGCCGAGCAGCGGCCAGGTCACCCAGCGCAGCCGCTGCCAGCCGCTGGCGCCGTCCAGCCGGGCCGCTTCCTGCAGGCCGGGGTCAAGGCCCTGCAGACCGGCCAGGTACACGAGCATGTTGAATCCGACCCGCCACCACAGCGTGATCAACACGACCGAAGCGAAGGCCGGGACGCCACCGGATTGCCAGGTGACCGCGGGCAGCCCGACAGCCCGCAGGAGTGCGTCGATGAGTCCGGAGTTCTCATCGAACAGCAGCAGACCGATCAGGGCGGTGGCCACGCCCGAGACGGCCATCGGCACGATGAGCACGGCCCGGAAGAACCCTCGGAACGGCAGCACCGAGTTCAGCAGCACCGCGCAGCCGAAGCCGCCGGCCATGGACAGCGGTGTGACCAGGACGGTGAACAACACCGTGTTGATGGTGGCCCGCCAGAAGCGCGCATCGGTGAACAGCCGGCCGTAGTTGGCCAGCCCGATGAACACCCCCTGGCCGAACCCGTTCGTGCGCTGGAAGCTGATACCGATCGCCCAGCTCAGCGGGACCAGGACGAACAGGCCGAGCAGGATCAGGTTGGGTGCGAGGAACGCGGCAGCGGCGGCGCCGTCGGGCCGCTCGGACCGCCCGGTCGCGGTGCGGACCCGGCGGCGCGGCGGGGATTCGACCGGCGTCATCCGCTGACGGCGGCGGTGATCCCGGTGGACAGCGCAGCGATGGTCTGGTCCGTGGTCTTCCCGCCGATGAAGGCGTTCTCCAGGTCGTCCTTGAGCACCTTGATGATCGCGGCCATCTTCGGCGAGGCGACCTGGGCCGAGTCGACGGCCTTCACCTGCGCGGCCTGCTGGACGAAGACGGGCGCGAGTTCCGGCCGGATCGCGAATTGGATGCCACCGGAGACGAGGTCGGCCCGGGTCGGCAGCAGCGACGCACCCGCGCAGAAGGCACGCATCTGGTCGGCCTGGGTGACGTGGTCGAAGAACGCGGCGACCATATCCGCCCGGGGGGCGGCCGCGGCCGTCGCGACCAGGGCGTTGCCGCCGAAGTCACCGCCGCTGCGCGTCTTGCGCGGCGGGAAGGTGGCGCCCCACTCGAACTTCAGCGTCTTGGTCGCATCCGGGATGGCGAACGCACCGGAGAAAACCATGGCCGTGGTCTGGGCGTACCAGGTGTCGGCGGCCAGGGTGGTGGCCTTGACCGAGTCGTTGGCGGGGACGAACTTGGAGCTGAAGAAACTCTTGCTGAAATCGACGGCGGCCCGGCCGGCCGCAGAGTCGATGGCCGACTTGGACAGGTCCTCGGTCAGGAATCGGCCGTCCGCCTGGAACAGCAGGTTGAGCCAACGGGTCACGCCGTTGCCCTGCCAGTTGTAGCCGAACGGATACTTCGACGCCGGCAGCGAGGCCCGCAGCTTGGCATTGATCGCATTGAACTCGTCCCAGGTCCAGGCCGCGTCGGGCGAGGTCGGGACGGAGGTGATGCCGGCCGCGGTCAGCATTGACTTGTTGTAAAGGATGGCGGAGGTGTCCGTATGGTGCGGAATCCCGAACGGCTTGCCGCCGTTCTGCACCGCCGCCCAGGCCTGTGGGGTGAACCGGTCCGAGAAGCCGGACGGCAGGTGGGACGTCAGATCCAGGAGCTGTCCCTTGCCGGCGTAGGCCCCGAACGTGTAGTACGGCACCCGGAAGATGTCGGGCGGGTTCCCGGCCTGGATCTGGGCGTCGATGTTGGTGAACATCTGCGCATAGGGCACTGCGTTCAGCGCGACCTGAACGCCCGGGTGGCTGGTCTGGAAGCTGCTGATGGCCTGCTTGAATCCGGTGAGCTCGGCGTCGGTGCCCCAGGTGGTGAAGGTCAGCGTGGTGGTGCCACCGGAGGACGACGACGACGACGGGCTCGAGGCCGGCGCGAAGCCGCAGCTCGACAGGACCGCCGGGAGGGTCAGGACTCCGGCGGCGGACAGCAGTTGACGACGGGTGAACGGCATGAAAACCCTCCGTGGACTCGGGACTTGTGCTGGTATCCAGTTCGTCCGCGTGTAGGAACTCCAGCGCTCGCAGGCGGAGACGGCATGCAGAATTCCCTGAATTCGGGAGGGCAAACCTGGTCGGCGAGGACCTGAGGACGCACACGGCGGATCGAATCGGGGGCCCGGTCCGATCCGCCGTGGTCGTTGCCTGGTGGCAGCGGCGCTGCCCCGCCGCCGCTGATGTCTCAGCTGCAGCCGGAGGTGGAGCCGCAACCCTCGCACACGTAGCAGGCCCCGGAGGGGCGCATCTTGGTGCCGCAGGTGAAGCAGAGCGGGGCGTCGGAGGACTTGCCGATGACCAGCTCGAGCAGCTCGGTCGACGAGCCGGCCTGCGTGCGCCCGTCCGGCAGCGACGCACCGGCGGCGTTGGCCTTCACCTCGGCGACCGGGGTCACCGCTGGTGTCGCGTCCACCGAGCTGCGCAGCTCCTCGATCACGTCGCTCTGCGCGGACTCCCCGACTGCGTCCCCGTAGGTGGCGGAGACCTGGGCGGCCCGTTCCTCGGCGGAGTAGATCCCCATCTCGGCCCGCTTGTCCACCGGCAGGTAGTCCAGGGCGACCCGGCGGAACAGGTAGTCCATGACCGAGGTGGCGATCCGGATGTCCGGGTCGTCGGTCATACCGGCCGGCTCGAACCGCAGGTTGGTGAACTTGGCCACGTACGACTCCAGCGGGATGCCGTACTGCAGACCGACCGAGACCGCGATCGAGAACGCGTCCATCACGCCGGCCAGGGTGGAACCCTGCTTGCCCAGCTTGATGAACACCTCACCCAGACCGTCGTCCGGGTAGGAGCCGGTGGTCAGGTAGCCCTCGGCCCCGCCCACGGTGAACGACACCGTCTGCGACGGACGCTTCTTGGGCAGCCGGCGCCGGACCGGGCGGTGCGGTTCCGCCACCACCGGGGCGGTAGCCACGGCCACGGGCTTGGTCTTGGCCGACAGCGGCTGCCCCACCTTGCAGTTGTCCCGGTAGATGGCCAGCGCCTTCAGGCCCATCTTCCAGCCCTGGAGGTAGATCTCGGCCACGTCGGCGATGGTGGCCTCCTCGGGCATGTTCACCGTCTTGGAGATGGCCCCGGACAGGAACGGCTGCACCGAAGCCATCATCCGGACGTGACCCATCGGCGCGATCGAACGCTTCCCCATGGCGCAGTCGAAAACCTCGTAGTGCGCGGTCTTGAGCCCCGGCGCGTCGACGACGTGACCGTTGTCGGCGATGTAGGCGACGATCGCCTCGACCTGCTCGTCCTGGTAGCCGAGCGAGCGCAGGGCCCGCGGGACGGTCTGGTTGACGATCTGCATCGAGCCGCCGCCTACCAGCTTCTTGAACTTGACCAGGGCCAGATCCGGCTCCACGCCGGTGGTGTCGACATCCATCATGAAACCGATGGTGCCGGTCGGAGCCAGCACCGACGCCTGCGCGTTCCGGTATCCGTGCTGCTCACCGGCGGCGATGGTGTCCTCCCACACCCGGGTGGCCACCTTGAGGATGGCCGCGTCGTCGGTGCCCACCGGGCGGACCGCGTCGTTGGCGGCGGCGTGCTTGCGGATGACCCGTTTGTGCGCCCCGGCGTTGCGGGCGTACCCGTCGTAAGGGCCGACCACGTCGGCCAGCTCGGCGGACCGCCGGTAGGCAGTGGCCTGCATGAGCGAGGTGATGGCAGCGGCCAGGCCGCGGCCGCCGGTCGAGTCGTAGGCGTGCCCGGTGGCCATCAGCAGCGCACCCAGGTTGGCGTAGCCGATGCCCAACTGCCGGAACGCCTTGGTGGTGTCGGTGATCGGCTGGGTCGGGAAATCGGCGAAGCAGATGGAGATGTCCATGGCGGTGATGACGAACTCGACCGCCTTGGTGAACCGGGTCGAGTCGAAGCTGCCGTCCGCGTTCAGGAACTTCATCAGGTTCAGCGACGCCAGGTTGCACGAGGAGTTGTCCAGGTGCATGTACTCACTGCACGGGTTGGAGGCGTTGATCCGACCCGACTCCGGGCAGGTGTGCCAGTCGTTGATGATGTCGTCGTACTGGATCCCCGGGTCGGCACACTCCCAGGCCGCGGTGGTGATCTTGTCGAACAGCTCGCGGGCATTCACGGTCTCGATCGCGTCGCCGGTCTGCCGGGCCCGCAGCGCGAACTCACGGCCGGATTCGACGGCCTGCATGAAGTCGTCGGAGACCCGGACCGAGTTGTTCGCGTTCTGGTACTGCACCGAGGTGATGTCGGATCCGCCCAGGTCCATGTCGAACCCGGCGTCCCGCAGGGCCCGGATCTTGTGCTCTTCCTTGGCCTTGGTCTCGACGAACTCGACGATGTCCGGATGGTCGACGTCGAGCACGACCATCTTGGCCGCCCGCCGGGTGGCCCCACCGGACTTGATGGTGCCGGCCGAGGCGTCAGCGCCGCGCATGAACGAGACCGGGCCGGAGGCGGTGCCGCCGGAGGAGAGCAGCTCCTTGGACGAGCGGATCCGGGACAGGTTGAGCCCGGCTCCGGAGCCGCCCTTGAAGATCAGGCCTTCTTCCCGGTACCAGTTCAGGATCGAGTCCATGGTGTCGTCCACGGCCAGGATGAAACAGGCCGAGACCTGCTGCGGAGACGCCGTGCCCACGTTGAACCAGACCGGCGAGTTGAACGCGAAGACCTGGTGCAGCAGCATCCAGGTCAATTCGGCCGAGAAGATCTCGGTGTCCACATCGGTGGCGAAGTAGCCGTTCGCCGCACCGGACTTGGTGTAAGCGGTGACGACCCGGTCGATGATCTGCCGCAGACTCGACTCACGGGCCGGTGTGCCCAACGCGCCGCGGAAGTACTTGCTGGTCACGATGTTGGTCGCGTTGATCGACCAGAAGTCGGGGAACTCCACCCCGCGCTGCTCGAAGTTGATCGACCCGTCCCGCCAGTTGGTCATGACCACGTCCCGGCGCTCCCAGGTCACCTCGTCGTAGGGGTGCACACCAGCGGTGGTGTACAGCCGCTCCAGTCGCAGTCCGGTGCGGCCGTGACGGGGCACCGGGCCGGGCGAGCTGAACGACGAACCGTTGGTGGAGGTGCCGAGCGTTTCGGTCATGGAGGTTCCTTCCTGACGTTCCGGGGAAAGCGGCTGGTTCGGGTGCGGGGATGGGCGGGATGCTGTGCTGGAGGTCGGTGCCGGTCAGGTCACGGCGGGTCGGACGGTGCGGAGCTTGTCGATCTCGGCCGCGAAGTCGTCGGCGGACTCGAAGGCGCGGTAGACCGAGGCGAAGCGCAGATAGGCGACCTCGTCGAGGTCCCGTAACGGCCCCAGGATGGCCAGCCCGATCTCCTGGCTGGGCACCTCGGCGGCCCCGCCAGCCCGGACCGACTCCTCGACCTGCTGAGCCAGCAGCGCCAGAGCGTCCTCGTCCACCGGCCGACCCTGGCAGGCGCGACGCACCCCGGTGACCACCTTGGTCCGGCTGAACGGCTCGGTCACGCCGCTTCGCTTGACCACCGCCAGCACCGGCTCCTCGACGGTGGTGAAGCGTCGTTGGCATTCCGGGCAGGACCGGCGCCGGCGGATGGTCTGGCCGTCGTCGACCTCGCGGGAATCGATCACTCGGGAGTCGGGAAATCGGCAGAACGGGCAACGCATCGACCAGTCACCTCCGCCCTCTGCCTGTGGCCGCACCGTCTCCGGATACCGCCGAAACGCTCGCATGTGGATGAATCCTGTGGATGCCCGGTGGACATCCGGCCAGACCGGTGGATAACACGTGGATGAGTGGTATCCCAACCTGTGGATATCTTACACCGCTGTAACTACTAGATGTAGGGGTAGACACTAGATCGCTGGGCGCCTCGGACACAACCGCGACGCGCCGCCCCCGTCGATATCGCGCCGTCAGGCCGCGCTCGGCACCAGCAGGACCTGACCGGACCGGACGGCATCCCCGGACAGCCCGTTCGCCTCGCGGATCGCCTCCTCGACCGCCGAGGCGTCCGCATCCGGTTGAGCCGCCCGGGCGATGGTCAGCAACGTGTCGCCTGGACGCACCGTCACGGGCACGGTGACCACGTGCGACCCACCGCCGAACAGGCTGGCCGCGACCACCACGAGCACTACCGTGACCGTGACCGTGGTACCCAGCCGGGCCCAGCGGCCCAGCCGCACCCCCGCCGGACCACCGTCCACCGGGCCGTGGTCGGCGGACACCGTGGCGGCCGTGCCCGGGTAGCCGGACAGGGCGGCCCCGGCCGGACGGCGAAGGGCCGCCCGGCGAGCCCGCCGACGCACCGCCTTGCGGCCGGCGGCCGTCCGCGCGACCACCACGGGTGCTGCGGAGTTCTCGACCCGGTCCGGGTCCGAACGCAGAATCGTGATCATGGTCTGGTCCTTCTTCTCGGCCGACCGTTTGCCGGCGCTGGACGTCGAAGGTCGGACTCGAACATCCGGCCGTCGAACGGGCGTTCTAATGAACGTCTCATCGCTTTCTACACCGGCACACCGACAGCCACCAGATCCACCGGCGTGTTGGTCGAACGCCTGTTTGAATTGTGACCCGACTGGCCGTACGGTGAAGCCACTCGTCCGAGCCTGGCCGGTCCGTACGGAAGGACCGCCGGCGAGACGAAACGGTGTGGACAACGAGGAAGAAGGGTGAACGGTGGCGGCCAAGCGCACATCGACCAACGGGGACGGTCGGCGACCGGCCGACCCGGCAGCGGAGCAGGCGTCGCCCGCCGAGACCGGCGACGACACGGTGACCGAGTTCCCCGAGACGGAGCGTCCGGATGTGTTGACCATGCGTCAGCAGAAGGTGCTCCGGGTGATCCGGGAGTCGATCGCCCGGCGCGGGTATCCGCCGAGCGTCCGGGAGATCGGTGAGCTCGTCGGGCTCAAATCACCGTCGTCGGTGGCTCATCAACTCTCGGTGCTGCAGAAGCGGGGGCTGTTGCGCAAGGACCCCAACCGGCCGCGGGCGGTGGATATCCGACCGATCGAGGAGATGGAGGGTGGAATCGACACCGGGGCCAGACCCACGCCGGCCTACGTGCCGGTGGTGGGGCGGATCGCCGCCGGTGGCCCGATCCTGGCCGAGCAGGCCGTGGAAGAGATCTTCCCGCTGCCCAAGGACCTGGTCGGCGAAGGCACCCTGTTCATGCTGCGGGTGATCGGTGATTCCATGACCGGCGCCGCCATCACCGACCAGGACTGGGTGGTCGTGCGCCAGCAGCCGGTCGCCGACAACGGGGACATCGTGGCCGCGATGATCGATGGCGAGGCCACGGTGAAGACCTATCGCCGCAAGGACGGGCACCTTTGGCTGATGCCGCACAACGACGCCTACGAACCCATCAACGGGGACCGGGCCGTGATTCTCGGCCGGGTCGTGGCCGTGTTGCGCAAGATCTGACCGGAGAAACGACAACGAGGGCCCCGTCCGATGTGGACGGGGCCCTCGTTGTAGGTAGGGATCCGCTCAGGTGGCCTGGGTGGTGTCCACCGGAGTGCCGTTGAGCGTGGTCACCGGGGCGGCCACCGGAGCCGGTGCGGCCGCGACGGGCGCAGCCACCGGGGCGGCGGCAGGAGCAGTGACGACCATCGGCGTTGCCACGATCTGCGCCGCCGGCGTGGCCGCGGGGGCCGGGGAGGGCGCAGCGTCAGTTCCAGCGGGGGTCTCGCCGGCCTTCTTGTCCTCGCTCATGGCCGACACCTCGGACTTGAAAATGCGCAGTGACCGGCCGAGACCGCGCGCGGCCTCGGGGAGCTTGCGCCCACCGAAGAGCAACAACGCCACGACCACGAGCACGATGATGTGCCACGGCTGAAGTGCACCCACGGGAACCTCCTCATTCGGCTCGCGCTTGACCGCAGCGCGGGCGCTCAGACCACTATTTGCCAGACTACATTCGCCACCGGCCGGAGCCGGATCTCCCAACGTCGGCAATTCGGGCCGAGCGGCCCGGCGGATGGGTCCCGGAGGGATTCCTACGATCCGTCCGACGCCTCTGCTGTAACCTCGACCAACGCGTAGGGCGCCAGTCGCGCGGCCAGATCGCGAGGTACCCGGGCCTGCAGCACGGTGCCGGCCGCCCGATGTGCCTCACCCAGCACGGTGCCCTCGGCGTGGATCCGGGACACCAGCCCGCCCTGGTCAAAGGGCAGTAGGACGTGCACGACCACGGCCGGATCGGGTAGGTCGGCAGCCAATACGGCGCGCAGCTCGGCGAAGCCTTCGCCGGTGAGGGCGGACACGAAGACGGCCCGGGGGAAGCTCGACCGCAGCCGCAGCAGGGTGTCCGGGTCGGCGGCGTCGATCTTGTTCACCACCATCAGTTCCGGTAGCGACGCCGCGCCGATCTCGGCCAGCACCGTCCGCACCGCACTGACCTGTTCTTCCGGCTGCGCGTCGGTGGCGTCGACCACGTGCAGCACGACGTCCGCGTCGGAGATCTCCTCCAAGGTGGACCGGAACGACTCGACCAATTGATGTGGCAGGTGCCGGACCAACCCGACCGTGTCGGTGACCGTGAAGACCCGTCCGTCGGTTGTCTGCGAGCGCCGGGTGGTCGGGTCCAGGGTGGCGAACAGGGCGTCCTCGACCAGGACACCGGCGTCGGTGAGGCGGTTGAGGACGGACGACTTGCCCGCGTTGGTGTACCCGGCCAGGGCCACCGCCGGCACCTGTCGAGCCCGCCGGGCCGAGCGCTTGGTGTCCCGCACCCGCCGCATGCCGGCCAGTTCGCCGCGCAGCTGGGCGATGCGTTTGTGGATGCGCCGCCGATCGATCTCCAACTTGGTCTCGCCGGGTCCGCGAGAGCCGATCCCGGCGCCGGCCGCCACGCGACCGCCTCGTTGCCGGGACAGGGCGGCGCCCCAGCCGCGCAGGCGGGGCACCAGGTAGTTGAGCTGAGCCAGCTCGACCTGCGCCTTGCCCTCCTTGGAGCGCGCGTGCTGGGCGAAAATGTCCAGGATCAGCGCGGTGCGGTCCACCACCTTGACCTTGAGCTGCTCTTCCAGATTGCGCAGCTGGCCGGGCGACAGTTCGCCGTCGCAGATCACCGTGTCCGCTCCGGTGGCCTGCACGACCTCGGCCAGTTCGACCACCTTGCCCGATCCGATATAGGTGGCGGCGTCCGGATGCTGCCGACGCTGCACCATCGCATCGAGCACCACCGACCCGGCCGTCTCCGCCAGCCGGGCCAGCTCGACCATGGACGCATCCGCGGCGGCGGCGTCCTGAGCTCCGCTGCCGGCCCAGACGCCGACCAAGACGACTCGTTCGAGTTGGAGCTTGCGGTATTCGACCTCGGTGACGTCGACGAGTTCGGTGGAAAGACCGGCCACTCGGCGCAGGGCCAGCCGATCGGCAAGATCCTGCTCGCCTGCCGAGGGCTGACTTGCCGCCGGCCGAGTGATTTCGGTGACAAAGGCCGACAGGTCGTCTTCGTCTTGATGAGGATCGGCGGGCCCCGGCAGTGGAATGCTCATAGGCTGTCCAGGGTGCCCGAAAACGGCGGTCCTGGCCACCAGATTTGCTGACAGACGAAAGACTCATGGCGCAACCTGCTCTCGCCACCGGATCGTTGTGGCGGCATGCCGATTTCCGGTGGCTGTGGGCCGGGGACACCGTCAGCCAGCTGGGCATGTTCATCGGATCGCTGGCCATCCCCTATCTGGCCGTCACCCAGCTGCACGCCGGGCCCGCGCAGATGGGCCTGCTCACCACCCTGAGCACGGTCGGCTTCCTGATCGTCGGGCTGCCCGCCGGGGCGATCGTCGATCGCCATGCCAAGCGTCGGATCATGATCGGGGCCGACCTGGCCCGGGCCGGGCTGCTCGCCCTGCTGCCCCTGGCGGCCTGGCTGGGCGGCCTCCATCTGTGGCTGGTGCTGACCGTGGCCACGTTGGTCGGAGTGGCGACGGTCTTCTTCGACGTGTCCTACCAGTCCTACTTGCCGGTACTGGTGGAGCCGAGTCAAGTGGTCGACGGCAACGCCAAGTTGCAGGCCAGCCAGTCCGTGGCCCAGGCCGGCGGGCCGGCGATCAGCGGCTTTTTGCTCAACCGGATCCTGCCGGCCGCGGTGATTGCACTGAACTCGATCGGCTACCTGTGCTCGGCGCTGTGTCTGTCGTTGATCCGCCGACCCGAACCGGTGGACACCACCGTCCCGCACCACCCGATGTGGACGGCCGTCAAGGAGGGGATGCGCTTCCTGCTGCGCCATCGGCTGCTGCGCCGGCTCATCCTGTGCACCGGAGTGGCCAACCTGTTCAACAGCATGATCATGGCGCTGAGCGTGCTGTACATGCTCACCGAGTTGGGCCTGCACGCACTGAACATCGGGCTGGTGGACACGGCCACCGCAATCGGCGGTCTCGTGGGCGCCGTGCTCACCGGGCGGCTGGTCAAGTGGGTGGGCGAGGGCGGTGCCATCGTGGCCAGCGCTTTGGTCATGATGGTGTTCGAGTTCTACTGGCCGCTGGCCAAGGTGTGGCCGACAATGCCGACCCTGCTCATCGGCGGTGCGGTGCAAGGGGCGGCCATGGTGGCCTACAACGTGACCACGGTCAGCTTCCGGCAGAATATGTGCCCGCCCCGCTTGCTCGGCCGCCTCAATGCCTCGGCCCGCTTCCTGATCTGGGGCACGATTCCGCTCGGTGCGCTCATCGGCGGGCTGCTCGGTCATGCGATCGGGGTGTGGCCGACGATCTGGTGGGCCTGCGGATTCGGCCTGCTGGCCGTGTTGCCGCTGGCCGGCCGGCAGTTCGCCCGGCTGCGGACCTTTCCCGGCGTGACCGAGGATGCGGCGGCGAGTTCGGCCTGATCAGGGCCAGAACGACGGGTCGAGGTGACCCTGGGCCACAAACGCGGTCGGCCCGGTCAGGGTGGCGGAGGAAAATGCCGGACCCGTGTCCGCGCCCCGGTCGAGCCGGACCCGGACGGCACCGCCGGGCACCTGCACGGTCAGCTCACCTTCCGATTGACCCAAGGCGTGCAGCCACACGGCGGCGACTGCGACCGTTCCGGTGCCGCAGGACCGGGTCTCCCCCGACCCCCGTTCGTACACCCGCATCCGGACCGCATCCGCACCCACCGGGCGGTAGAACTCGACGTTGACCCCTTGCGGAAACACGGCCGGGTCGAACCCGGGGGCGCGGCCGAGGTCCAGCACCGCTTCGTCCTCGACTCGGCAGACCAAATGCGGATTGCCGACGTCCACGACCGTGCCGGGCAGGTCCTCACCGCTGATGTGGGCGAAACTGGATGCGCCCACGGTGACCGGGCCCATCGCCACGGCCACGTCGCCGGAGTCGGGCACGTCGACGGTGCGGACGCCGCCGCGGGTGAGGATGTCGAACCGGCCCGGACGTTGCCACCCCGCGTCGACCAGATACCGGGCGAACACCCGGGCCCCGTTCCCGCACATCTCGGCCAGCGACCCGTCGGCATTGCGGTAGTCCATGAAGAACCCCCCGTCGGCCTCCCGGGCCACCCGGATGACGCCGTCCGCACCCAGGCCTGCATGTCGGTCGCAGATGGCCCGGGCCCGCTCCGGGGTGAGCTCCAGCCGTCCGTCCGGATCGGGGAGCAGCACGAAGTCGTTTTCGGTGCCGTGCCCTTTCACGAATTCGACGGCGCCGAACGGTGGGGACACCGGTCCATTCTAAGAACCGCGGATCAGCTCCAACGCCGCGTCCAACGCGCCCGGTGCGGCGGCCCGGATCGGGGCCCACCGCGGGTCGCGCCCGAACCAGGACCGCTGTCGGCGCACCAGCCGCCGGGTGGCGGTAATGGTGTCGGCCACCGCCTGCGGCAGAGCGATATCCCCGTCCAGGACGTCCAGCAGCTGTCGATAGCCCACCGCGCGGCGGGCGGTCGGCCCGTCCCGCAGGCCCTGCTCGACGAGCGTGCCCACCTCGGCCAGGAAACCGGCCGCGATCATCCGGTGCACCCGCTCGGCCAAGGCCTCGTCCAGCCCGGAAGTCGGACGGTCGAGCAGCAGAAGGGCGGCGTCATAACGGGGTGGTCCCGGTGTGGGCATCGTGGCCTGGAAGGGTCGCCCGGTCAGGTCCAGTACCTCCAGTGCGCGGACAATACGGCGACCGTTGCCCGACTCGATGGCGGCTGCGGCGGCCGGGTCGCGACGGCGCAGTTCGGTGTGCAGCGCGGTCACCCCCACCTCGGCCAGCCGGCTCTCCCACCGGGCCCGAATACCTGGATCGGTGCCGGGGAAGTCGATCTCGTCCATGACCGCGGTCAGATACAGACCGGACCCGCCGACCAGGATCGGGGTGCGGCCGGCGGCGAGGACGAGCTCGACCTGGCGCCGGGCCTCGCTCTGGTATGCGGCCACGCTGGCCGGCTCCCGCACACCGAGCACGTCGAGCAGGTGGTGGGGTACGCCCTGCCGTTCGGCCCCGGTGATCTTGGCGGTGCCGATGTCCATACCCCGGTAGAGCTGCATGGAGTCGGCGTTGACGACCTCACCGTCCAGCTCGAGAGCCAGCCGGACGGCCAACTCCGACTTGCCCGACCCGGTCGGGCCGGCAACGACCACGAGTCTTCGGGCGGGCACGGCAGGCCAGGGTAGCCGGGAGGTCACCCCGCGCTGGTCATGGCCGGTGTCCAGCAGGCACACTGGACCGCACAGCTGGTCCGCGAACGGGGCCGCTGGCAGGTTCGCGTACCGGGCGCCCCCAGGCGCCGGGAGCTCCGGCTCCCATCGAGCAGCAGAGAGGTCCGGCCCCCGATGACCGAGGATGACATCCGCTCCGAACCGACCGTGGAGCCCACCGCGTCCAGCCCCGATGACCCAGGGTCGTCGCTGATCGAGGCCGCGCTGATCGAGGTCGGGCCGGCTGAGACGGCGCCGGCCGAGGTCGCGCCGGTCGAGGCAGCACCGGCCGACGCCGAGGTGGTCGAGAGCGAGCCGGTGCCCACCTCCGGTGCCGAAATCCCCGCGGAACCGCAGGTGGCCGGTAACCACCCCGATCGCGTCGTCTCCGGATGGACCGACAGCCCCGAGCCGACGCCGGGTGAGACGGTCGAAGAGTCGGACGGGCCGATCGACGAGGTCGCGCCGAGCGACGAGGTCGGGACGAGCCACGAAACCCC
Organism: Nakamurella sp.; assembly: GCA_965277905.1. Lineage (GTDB taxonomy): Bacteria > Actinomycetota > Actinomycetes > Mycobacteriales > Nakamurellaceae > Nakamurella. The sequence continues at coordinate 157,367 of CBDIDW010000005.1, read as the reverse complement.
GGCCACGGAGCCGGAAACGACAGGTCCCGCGGCACCGGCCCCCGTCGCCACGTCGAACGAACGCGATCGCCGGGCCCGCCCCTCGGCCCGCCCTGGAGGTGCGCATCCGGGGCAGGGCCGTCCCGGGCGGCCGCGGCCGGCTGGCCCGGCCGGGCACGCACCGGTGGCCGTGGAACCGGTGGTCGAGCCGATCGACCCCCACAAGTGGGGCCGGATCGATGACGATGGCGTCGTCTACGTCTACTCCACGGCCGGTGAGCGCCCGGTCGGCAACTGGCAGGCGGGCGACGTCGAGGCCGGGCTGGCCCACTACGGACGCCGCTACGACGACTTCATCACCGAGATCGCCTTGCTCGAGACCCGGCTGGCCGCCGGGTCCGGCGACCCCAAGGCCACCCGCACCCACGCCCTGGAGTTGCGCGAGACGGTCGATACCCTCGCCGCGGTCGGTGATCTGGATTCGGCGGCGGCTCGGCTGGAAGTGGTGATCGGCGCGGCCGAGGCGGCCATGGCCGGGGCCAGTCAGGCCCGGGTCGCTGCCCGCGCCCGGGCCGTGGCGGCCAAGGAGGCGCTCTGCACCGAGGCGGAGACGCTGGCCGAGTCCACCCAGTGGAAGACCACCGGGGACCGCCTCAAGGAGATCGTCGACGAGTGGCGGACCATCCACGGCATCGACCGGAAGACCGACGACGCCCTGTGGAAGCGTTTCGCCAAGGCGCGGGACACCTTCACCAAGCGCCGCGGTACGCACTTCGCCGACCTGGACAAGCAGCGCGGTGCCGCCCGGGAGGCCAAGGAGAAGCTCATCGCGCGGGCCGAGGCCCTGTCCGAGTCCAGCGAGTGGGGCAAGACGGCGGGCGAGTTCCGACAACTGATGGAGGAATGGAAGGCCTCCGGCCGGGCCCCGCGCGAGGTCGAGGACCAGCTCTGGGAACGTTTCCGGGCGGCCCAGGAGAAGTTCTTCTCGCACCGCAACGCCACGTTCAACCAGCGGGACGCCGAGTTCGATGCGAACGCCGCGAGCAAGGACAAGCTGCTGGCCGAGGCCGAGCGGATCGATCCGAGCAAGGGTCTGGAGCCGGCCCGCGCCGCACTCCGATCCATCCTGGAGCGATGGGAAGCCGCCGGCAAGGTGCCCCGGGAACGCATCCGTGAGTTCGATTCCCGGCTTCGCGCGGTCGAGGACCGGGTCAAGCGGGCCGAGGACTCGCACTGGCGGCGTACCGATCCGGAGACCGCGGCGCGGATCGAACAGTTCCGTTCCCGGGCCGAGCAGTTCCGGGCCCAGGCGGCCAAGGCCAGGGCGGCGGGCGACGAGCGCCGAGCCACCCAGGCCGAGAGTCAGGCCAAGCAGTGGGAAGAGTGGCTGTCCACCGCCGAGGGCGCCGGCCGCTGACCCTCCCGCGCAGCAAGGTCAGAGCGCGGCGCAGGCGCTGACCGGCTCGACGGAGGTAGGTCGGCCACGGGTGGGCATGCCCAGTCCGACTCCGGGGGTCCGAGGTAATAGCCCCTGTTCGTAGCGGTCGCCGGCGGTGGTGCGGCGGTGGGTCAGGATGCCGCCGTCGGCGACCAGGTGGTGCGGCGCGGCGTAGTCGATGACCGTGGTGATCACGTCGCCGGGCCGGACCCCCGACCGGTCCCCCGGATTGACGTGCACCAGCCTGCCGTCGCGAGCCCGGCCGGACAGACGCTGGGTGGCGCCGTCCTTACGACCCTCACCCACCGAGATCAGCACCTCGACCTCGCGGCCGACCTGCGCCCGGTTGCCGTTCAGCGCGCTTTCCTCGACCACGTCCTTGAGCCGCGCGTACCGCTCCGTCACCACCTCGGGCGGCACCTGGCCGGCCATGGTCGCAGCTGGCGTGCCCGGACGGGGCGAGTACTGGAACGTGAAGGCCGACGCGAACTGGGCCTGCCGGACGACGTCCAGGGTGTCGGAGAAGTCGGCCTCGGTCTCGCCCGGGAAGCCCACGATGATGTCCGTGCTGATGGCCGCGTCCGGCATGGCGGCGCGCACCGTGGCCAGGATGTCCAGATAGCGGGCGCTGCGGTAAGAGCGCCGCATGGCCCGCAGGATCGCGTCCGACCCAGACTGCAGCGGCATGTGCAGCTGGTGACATACCGCCGGCGTCGAGGCCATGGCCTCGATCACGTCGGCCGAGAAATCACGCGGATGGGGCGAGGTGAACCGGATCCGCTCGATCCCGTCCACCTGCCCGCAGGCCCGCAGCAGCTGGCCGAACGCGGACCGATCGCCCAGGTCGGACCCGTAGGCATTGACGTTCTGGCCCAGCAGCGTGACCTCCAGGACACCCTCCCGGGCCAGCATCTGCACCTCGGCCAGGACATCGCCGGGCCGGCGGTCCGCCTCCTTGCCGCGCAACGCCGGCACGATGCAGAACGTGCAGGTGTTGTTGCAGCCCACCGAGATCGACACCCAGGCCGATGCGGCCGAGTCCCGCTTGGCCGGCAGCGAGGACGGGAAGACCTCCAGCGCTTCCAGGATCTCCACCTCGGCCCGCTGCTGCGACCGGGCCCGGTCCAACAGAACCGGGAGGCTGCCCACATTGTGGGTGCCGAAAACCACATCGACGTAGGGCGCGCGACGCAGGATCTCGCTGCGATCCTTCTGGGCCAGGCAACCACCCACGGCGATCTGCATGTCCGGGTGGGCGGCCTTGGCCGGGGCCAGGTGCGACAGGTTGCCGTACAGCTTGTTGTCGGCGTTCTCCCGGACCGCGCAGGTGTTGAACACCACCAGGTCCGCGGGTCGGTCCCCGGCCGGCACGTATCCGGCTAGTTCCAGGAGTCCGGCCATGCGCTCCGAGTCGTGCACATTCATCTGGCACCCGTAGGTCCGGACCTGGTACGTGCGGGCCGGCGGGACGGCAGGAGCAGGATCGGGGGTCATGACAGGCGCAACCACGCCCGTCAGGGTACGGAAACGAGGGCGTCGCCATGACCCAGGTGGACCCGGTCCCCGCCGGCCTGGCCGAACTGGCCGCCGAGGGCAACGCCCTGGACGCCCTGGTGAGCGCCTCCGGCGTCGATTTCGCCACTCCGACACCCGCCGCGGGCTGGACCATCGCGCACCAGATCGGCCACCTGAGCTGGACCGACGGCATTGTGGTGCTGGCCTGCACCGACCCGGAAGGCTTCGCCCGACGCGCGGCGGATGTGGCCGCGGACTTCGAGGCCACCATCAACGGCGGGGCCGCCGATGGGGCGGCACTGCCGACGCCCGAGCTGATGGCCCGCTGGCGAGCGGGGCGGGTCCGGCTGGCGCAGACCCTCGCGGCCCTGCCGTCCGGCACCCGAATTCCCTGGATCGGGACCTCGATGGCCGCGCCCACCATGATCAGCGCCCGGATGATGGAGACCTGGGCGCACGGGGTGGACATCGGTGATGCCCTGGGTCGGCCGCTCAGCGCGACCGGCCGGCTTCGCCGGGTGGCCGACCTGGGCATCCGGACCCGCGACTTTGCTTTCCGGCTGCACGGCCGCACCCCGCCCGCGGCGCCGTTCCGAGTCGAACTGCAGGCCCCGGACGGGCAGCTCTGGACCTGGGGACCGCCGGAGGCCGAACAACGGGTGACCGGATCGGCCCTGGACTTCTGCTTGCTCATCACCCAGCGCCGGCCCCGAGGCAGCCTCCAGGTCACGGCGACCGGGGCGGACGCGCAGACCTGGACCACGATCGCCCAGACCTACGCCGGGCCGCCCGGTCCGGGGCGTTGACCGCCGGTCAGCGAGCGATCTCGGTGGCCCGGGACTCCCGGATGACGGTGACCCGGACCTGACCGGGGTAGGTCAACTCTTCCTCGATCTGTTTGGCCACCTCACGGGCCAGCACGTGCGCCTCGAGGTCGTCCACCACCTCGGGCTTGACCATGATCCGCAGCTCCCGGCCGGCCTGCATGGCGAAGACCTTCTCTACGCCCTTCTTGGCCGAGGCGATGGTCTCGATCTTCTCCAACCGCTGCACGTACGACTCCAGCGACTCGCGCCGGGCGCCCGGGCGACCCCCGGAGCAACTGTCGGCGGCCTGGGTGAGCACGGCCTCGATGGTGGCCGGGGCAACCTCGTCGTGGTGGGCCTCGATGGCATGGGCGACGTCTTCGGACTCCCCGTACCGGCGGGCCAGGTCGGCCCCCACCGTCGCGTGCGAGCCCAGGGACTCGTGGGTCAGGGCCTTGCCGATGTCGTGCAGGAAAGCGGCCCGAGCGACCACGGCCGGGTCGGCCACGCCCAGCTCGGCGGCCATGATCCGGGCGATGTGCGAGGTCTCGATCAGGTGGCCGAGGACGTTCTGCCCGTACGAGGTGCGGTACTTCAGATGGCCGATCAGCGTCACCAGCTCCGGGTGCAGATCGTTGATGCCCACGTCCAGCAGCGCATCCTCGGCTGCCCGCCGGCACAGCGCCTCGACTTCGTCGCCGGCGCGCTCGAAGGCTTCCTCGATGCGATGCGGGTGGATGCGGCCGTCGTCGATGAGCATCTGCAAGGTGACCCGCCCGACCTCCCGACGCACCGGGTCGAAGCAGGACAGCAAGACCGCCTCGGGGGTGTCGTCGATGATCACATTGACGCCGGTGACGGTCTCGAAAGTGCGGATGTTGCGACCCTCGCGGCCGATGATCCGGCCCTTGACGTCGTCGGAAGGCAGGTGCAGGACGGAAACCACGGTCTGGGCAGTGGTGTCGCTGGCAACCCGCTGAATGGCCTCGGCCACGATCGCCCGGGCCCTGAATTTAGCCTCGGACACAGCTTCTGATTCCACACGCCGGATCAGGAAGGCGGCGTCCCGGCGGACGGCGTCCTCCTGACCGGCCAACAGTTCGGCCCGGGCCGCCTCCTCGGTCAATCCGGAGATGCGGGACAGCTCGCCACTGGCCGCGGCCGCATGGGCCTGCCGGGCGCCGTCGAGGTCAGTCTGGGCTGCGGCCAAAGCAGCAGCTCGGTCCGCCAGCGACGTCTCCAGTTGCGCCGACAAGGCCCGCCGGCGATCCAGGTCGGCTCGTTCGACACCGGCCTCCTGACGCTCGGACCGGACTCGCTCCCACTCACCGGCCAGGCTCAGCTTGTCCTGCGCGATCGTGGCCGAGGTCTGCTGAACCCGTTCCTGAGCCGCCTGTAGATCGACTCGTTCGGCCGTCACCGACTGGGTGGCCTCAGCGAGCAAACCGGCCCTCTCGGCCTGCCAGCCGGCGCGGGCCCGCTCGGCCTCGGCGCGCGCATCGGCCACCGTCCGGTCGGCCTCGGTCCGGGCTCGGTCCAGCAGTCGGTCTGCGTCGGCCCGGGACTGCTCCCGCAGATTCTCGGCGGCCTCACCGGCGGCGGTGCGGATCTGAGCGGCAACCCGGATGGCCTCTTCCCGCAGCTCCGCCAGACCTGCGTATCCACTCGCCTCCAATGCGCCGCCGGTCGCGCCAACGGTCGTGGCTCCGGGCTCGGTCCCGTTCCGCTGGTCGGGCTCGGCCAGGACTCGGGCCGGGAACTGGGTGGCTTCCGCCGCCTTCTCCCCGACACGGGACACCGACGCCTGACCCTCCTGGGCCACGGCCGGCGAGGCCGTATCGCGTGCGGAGTTCGCCTCGGCCAGCCACCGCCGCACGGTGTCGGCATCCAGGGTTGGGGCGGCCTTCTGGCGCAGGACGGCGACCAGGGCCCCGCCCATGAACAAGACGGCGATCGCCAACACGACCACTGCTGTGGACACGGACCCTCCCTCATCTGGCCATCCGGACGGACGACGGGAGGATCGGTGGACGCGCACTGACTTCCAGTGCGGGACCGTGCCGTGTTCAGTTCCTAGTGGAGCCGATGCTCGGGGCTAGGTGCTGCGCAAATGCGACATTGTCGCCATTATCGGTCGCGCCGCCGGGGGCGAGCGCGTTTCGTGATTCTCCTGTGACCTCGAGGTTAAGGAGCCAGCGGGGACGGGTCAAGCCGACCCGCCCGGAGATCATCCATGGCCCTGTCCACCACCGACAGCGCGATGTCGGTCGGGTAACCGCGCCGAGACAGCGCGCCGAGCAGTCGACGGCGCGCCGCCTCCGGCCCGGCGGCCGCAGCCGAATGGATTTTTCGAGCCACGAATGCCTCCGCCCGGGCGCGTTCTGACTCGTCGTCGACCTGACCCACGGCTGTCTCCGCCACCGGCGCCGCGATTCCCTTTCGCCGCAGCTCGGTCCGCAGCGCCGACCGACCGAGAGCGCGGTCCCGGTGCTTGACCCGGACGAACGCCTGAGCGTAGGCAGCGTCGTCGATCAGCCCGACCTCGGTCAGCCGATCCAGCACCACCTCGGCCGCTTCTTCCGGGATGTTCCGACGTTGCAAAGCCTGGGCCAGCTGAGACCGACTTCGCGGCGCGAGTGTCAGTTGCCGGAGGCAGATCTGTCGGGCCACCGTCTCGGGATCACCGGGATCGTCCTCGACTCCGCCACCGACTCCGCTACCGACACCAGCGGCCGCCGAACGAGTCGGCCCCGACCGCCGTGCCGATGACCGGCCCGGCGAGTTTCCGTCTAGTGGGCTCGACAGACTGGCTGCCGACTCGTCGTCGCGACCGATCCGACCGCTGGCCTGGACCTCGGCCAGCTGCCGAGCCAGGTTCGCGATCACCGACGAACGATCATCGCCTCGGTCGCCGGACTTCCCTGCCGCCGGCGATTGTCCCGACGTCACCTGATCCGACCCGGTCAGAAGTCGACCGGTGCGGGTGAAGGCGAGTCGGCGTCGATGCGGGCACCGATGCCGAGCTTTTCCTTGATCCGCTTGTCAATCTCGTCGGCCAAGTCGGGGTTGTCGCGCAGGAACCCGCGGGCGTTCTCCTTGCCCTGACCGAGCTGCTCGCCCTCGTACGTGTACCAGGCACCGGCCTTGCGGACGATCGACTGCTCGACGCCCACGTCGATCAGCGAGCCCTCACGGGAGATGCCGTGTCCGTAGATGATGTCGAACTCGGCCTGCTTGAACGGCGGAGCCATCTTGTTCTTGACCACCTTGACCCGGGTGCGGTTACCGACGATGTCGGTACCGTCCTTGAGCGCCTCGATGCGGCGGATGTCCAGCCGGACGGAGGCGTAGAACTTCAGCGCCTTGCCGCCGGTAGTGGTCTCCGGGGAACCGAACATGACGCCGATCTTCTCCCGCAGCTGGTTGATGAAGATCATCGTGGTGTTGGTGTTGCTCAGAGCGCCGGCGATCTTGCGCAGCGCCTGCGACATCAACCGGGCCTGCAGGCCGACGTGGCTGTCCCCCATCTCGCCCTCGATCTCGGCCCGCGGCACGAGTGCCGCCACCGAGTCGACCACGACCAGGTCGATGGCCCCGGAGCGGATCAACATGTCGGCGATTTCCAGGGCCTGCTCACCGGTATCCGGCTGGGAGACCAACAGCGAGTCGGTGTCCACCCCGAGGGCGCGGGCGTACTCCGGATCCAGCGCGTGCTCGGCGTCGATGAACGCCGCGATGCCGCCCGCTGCCTGGACGCTGGCCACCGCATGCAGGGTGACTGTGGTCTTGCCCGATGACTCCGGGCCGTAGATCTCCACCACCCGTCCGCGGGGCAGGCCGCCGATGCCCAGGGCCACGTCCAACGCGATGGACCCGGTCGGAATGACCTCTACCGGCGCGCGCCCCTCGTCACCCAGGCGCATCACCGAACCCTTGCCGAATTGCTTCTCGATCTGCGCCAGGGCAATGCCCAGCGCCTTTTCCCGATCCGGAGCCGTCATGACGTTCAAACCCTTCCCTCACCCCCAGGGGGTGTTTGTCTCGCCCCGCAGGGCGGTCTACCTTGTCGCGTCAGACGCTAGGACGGCACACCGACAGTCGCCCAGAGCAACCACGCGACGTGTGGACAACTTCGCGGGTTGTGGATGATTCTAGCCGTACACGCGTTCGACATCGGCGTTTCGTTCGGCGTGTCGTCAGCTCACCTCAGTCGGGCAGGCCGTGTCGTAACGCGTCGGGCACGTCGAAGTCGTCGCACACCACCTGCCAGACCTGCTTGGTCGACACGCCGGCCTGCAAGGCTTGGTCGGCGGTCCGCCCGCCGAGCGCGGCAAACATGTGATCGGCCGCCACCGACGCGGCCCGGTGGACTCCGAACTGGGCGCGCATCAGGGCTCGGAACTCGGTCTGTCGCATCAGCGGCTCGGAATCATCAGGAACCCACGGTGGCGCCCAGTGCGCCCTTCCAATGGCTCAACAGGTCGGTGCTGCTCATCGATGACTTGCCGATGATGAAGGCGAGCACGGGCAGATTCCCGTCGGTCTTCCAGCCCACCACCGGATTGCCGTCCTCGGTCTTGCCGACCGAATACTCGCCGCTGGCCGCGCTGCTCTTCCACGAGCCCTTGGCACTGGTGGTGAACTGGCTCTGCACCGACGGCCAAAGCAGGTCCCGTCCGTCGGGGCCGATGGTCTGAAGCAGGATCGTCACGTACCCGTTGTCGCTGTCGATGCAGGCTGACCAGGCGGTGGTGACCGCCGTGAAGTTCTTCAGGTCGTCCTTGGACACGCCCAACGTATCCGGATTCTGGGTGCAGGTGGTGCCGTTGGAAAGGGTGCCGGCGGCGAGTCGGAGGCAGCCGGACAGACCGGTGCCGGGATCGGCGGCGGTGTCGCAACCGGCCGCGCTGCTGCTCCTGGTCGACGAGGCGGGCGTGCTCGAAGCGGGCGTCGTCGACGCGGGTGTGGTCGACGCGGGCGCGGTGGACAGCGGCAGCGACACCGCCGGCGACGCTGCCGGAGTCGAGGAGATGATCGTCCGCTGGTTGGCGATGGGGTCAGGTGTTGACGGACGCAACGCCAGGATGAGGGTGACCGCGACCGCCACCACGACCACGGCGGCCGCCCCGACGAGAATCAGAGGGCGACGGCTGCGAGCCGCCGCGGCTGGGGCCGGACCCGAGCCCCCATAGGGCCCTTGCGGACCCTGCCCCGGCATCGCCCCCATTCCCGGCGGCGGCCCGAGCGGGGGGCCGTATCCGGCCGCTCGGGACATCGGCCCGGACGGCCCGGCCGCCGGACCCGGCCCACCGGGATAACCCGGCGGCAGTCCGCCCGACATCCCCGAAGAACCCGGCGGTGTCTGACCGCCCCGCGACAGCAGTGTCGTGGCCTCGGCACCTCCGGCGACACCGGACGGCGGCACGAACTCGGTGCGGTTCTGGGGCCGGGCGTTGCCGGGCGAGAGCGCCGCCCCCATCGCCACCGACGTCTCCGGCTGGTCCAAGGTGGTGGCCAGCACGCCGAGCCGGTCGACGATCAACGACGCCACCAGCGGAATCCGACTCGACCCGCCGACGAGGTAGATCCCGGCCAACCGATCCGAGGCCACCCCGGCGCGGCCGACCGTGCCGGCCAGCACGTCCACCGTGCGGGCGATGACCGGGCGGATGAGCCCGTCGAACTCCTTGCGGGTGAGCAACGCATCCTCGAACGGATCCGGCATGGGCACATCGGTCTGCGCATACCGGGACAGCGTCTCCTTGGCCGCGCGCACGTCTTCCCGCAGGCTGCGGGCGGCCCGGCGGTCGGCGGCGGTGCGCGGCCGGGACAGCGCCTGCCAGCGCGCCGGATCCTGCGCCGACACCGTCCGGCCCAGGTGATCGATGATCGCCTGATCGAAATCGACGCCGCCGACGTCGGGCAGCCCGGACTCGGCCAGCACGGTGAAGCCCTGGCCGGTGGCGCCGACCACCGCGCAGTCGAAGGTCCCCCCGCCCAGGTCGTAAACGGCCAGGCTGGAGCCCGGCGGCAGCGACTTGTTCGGCAGCGAGGCAAAGTGGGCCGCCGCGGCGACCGGCTCCGGAATCAGGGTGATGGCTGGACCCAGGCCGGCGGCGCGGGCCCCGGCCAGCAGAACGTTCTGCCGGGACGCGCCCCACTGCGCGGGATGCGTCAGGTGGACCTCGTCCGGCGAGCGGCCGTTGAGCTGCCGACGGGCCTCGTCGGCCACCCGGCGCAGCACCGCGGCGATGGCATCGACCACCGGCACGACCCGAACGCCGAGCAGGATCTCGCCGTCGTCGATGCGACGCTTGGGATTCGCCTCGAACCGTTCCGGCGCCAGTCGGGCCTTGCGTTCGGCGTCCCGGCCCACGGACAGCGAACCGTCGTCGTCCACGTAGATGCAGGAGGGCAGCCAGCCGACTCCGTCGATGGCCAGCACCCGCGGCGGACGGCCCGACGACATCAGTACTGCGACCGTGTTGGACGTGCCGAAGTCAAGGCCCAGCACATCCATCCCGCGGTCAACTCCCTTCCTGGCCGCTCACCCGGTCGGACCCGATTGTCAGGGAGTGTGCCATGCGGCATTCCGCCGAGAACCTCGCCGAACCAGGAGTGCAGACCAGCCGCGGGCGATACGCACCACGGACGCAGCCCGGTCAGTCGTTCGACAGCGCCCGGAGCCCGCCGGCCAAGGCCAGCAACCGGTTCGTGGCCTCCGGCAGCGCCGGGTCCACGACCGGCGTGGCCCGGCTGGCCAGGGCGGACTCCGATGCGGCGGCCACCAGCTCGCCGTATTGCTCGATACCGGCGGACAGCTGCTGGGTCAGCGTGGCGACCGTGGCGTCCAGCCCGGCCGGGCCGGACCTTGCTGCCGGCGGGCCGGACCGCTGGGCCCGAAGCAGCACCGTCAGCTGGTCGGCCAGACGTCGCAGGCGGAGCTCGGCGGCGTCGGCAGCGCCGATGACGTCGCCGCGGAGCGAGCGCATGGACGCATCGTCGACCAATCCGACCAGGCCGATGAGCTGACGCAGAGAATCCGAATAGGCCCCGAGCTGGGCCACCCGGGCGGTCAGCGACCGGTCCACCGGGCGCCGGTCCGGCTGCGGGGGCGGCAGGCTGGTCACCACCCGGCGCCGTTGCCCCAGATCGCGGGTCGCCCGCACGGCGCCGGTCAGGCAGTAGCCGAGGACCGCCAAGGCGAGCAGCAGATAAAAGATGACCGCCGCGGAAAATCCTGCGGTGACCCAGGTGGTGATGGACGCGGCCGTCCCGGCCACTCCGACGACGGTGCCGGCCCCCCAGACCTGCACCCGGCGCCGGGCGGCCGCGTGCCGTCGTAGCGCGGTCGCAGACGGATCGCGCCGCACCCTGACAATTTCGGACGCGGTGGAACGCACCTGGTCGGCGGCGTCCAGGCTCGACCTGGCCGTCGACGCCACCGTGGCCGCGGCTTCACGACCCCGACTCGCCGCCCGAGCCAGGCCGGAAGAGTGCGGAGGCCGGTCAGGCATCAGCCCGGCTGGTTCATCTGTTTGTCGACCGGGATCGGGGTGCCCACGCCGGTGCCGGCGTCGATGGCCCGACCCTGTTGCCCGGACAACTCGGGATGCAGCTGCGCCCGGAGCTGGTCCAGCCGCGAAGCGCCGGCCATTTCCAGCGTCGACTTCTGCACTTCGAGCATCCGGCCCTCGACCGAGTTCTGGTGCAGCTCGGCGCTGCCCAGGGCGTTGGCGTAGCGGCGCTCGATCTTGTCGCGGACCTCGTCCAGCGAGGGCGTGTTACCCGGTGCGGACAACTGCGACATCGATTGCAGGGACGCCGACACCTGCTCCTGCATCTTGGCCTGCTCCAGTTGGGAGAGCAGTTTGGTCCGCTCCGCCAACTTGGTCTGCAGATTCATCGCGTTCTGCTCGACCGCGCGCTTGGCCTGTTCGGCCGCCTGCAAGGCCTGGTCGTGCATGGTCTTGAGGTCTTCCATCTGCTGCTCCGCGCCGACCAGCTGGGTTGCGAAGGTGGTCGCCGTCTGCTCGTACTGGGCCGCCTTGGCCGCGTCGCCCTTGGCCCGGGCCTCGTCGGCCAGCACCAGCGCCTGTCGCGCGGAGGCCTGGTAGCGCTCGACGTCGGCCATCTGGCGGGTCAGCTTCATCTCCAGCTGACGCTGGTTGCCGATCACGGCAGCCGCCTGTTGGGACAGCGCGGCATGCTGGCGCTGGGCGTCCTCGATGGCCTGCTGGATCTGCACCTTCGGGTCGGCGTATTCGTCGACCTTCGAGGAGAACAGGGCCATGAGGTACTTCCATGCTTTGGTGAACGGGTTGGCCATCGAATTCCCGGTCCTCTCGATTGCACTCGAACTGCGCGCCACCCAACTACAAGCGCAGGCCGCAGCCGCGGCACCTCGTGCCGTGGTCGTTCTGCCATGGTGTCAGGTCTGTCCGCCAGTCTCCACTGTCGGGCCGGTCACGGGCACAGATTTCCGGTAGTTCGGGGCCCGATCAGGGACGGACAAGGGTGAACCCCGACCGTCCCCCGGGCGCTCGACAAGGGTGTCTGGCACAGTGAGCAAGCCCGATCGTGAATGGAGAGATCCCATGGCGCGCCACGCCAACGACGGCCCGCACCGCCGCGGTGTTGCGCCCTGGGTCCTGATCACCTCGGCGGTCGTCGCCGTGGTGGTGGTGGCCACGGCCGTCTTCCTCTGGGCGGTGAACAAACCGTCCACAGTGACCAGCTGCACGTCGAACGCGGTCCTGCAGGTCATGGCCTCGGCCGAGACGGCCCCTGCGGTCACGGCGGCAGCGGCTGCCTTCGATGCCTCCAAACCGATCGCCCGCTCGGCCTGCATCACCACCCAGGTCGGCTCCGACGACGGAGCGGACGTGGTGGCCGGACTCGCCGGAGGCTGGAAGGGCCGCACCACGCCGGCCCCAGGCATGTGGGTGGCCAGCAGCGTCGCCGATGTGACCGCCCTGGACACCAAGGCTCCGTCGGTGATCGCCGGGCGTTCCACCACGCCGATCGGCACCACCCCGACCGTGCTGGCCGTGCCGGCGGCGGACGCGGGTGCACTCACCGGGCTGTCCTGGTCGGCCCTGGCCGAGGGAGCAGGCAAGCCGGCGGGCATCGCCCTGGCCAACGGGCGGACCTTCACCCTGGGCTGGCCCGACCCGGCCGGCAACGCGCCGAGCACGGCCGCCCTCCAGTCCATCGCGGTGGCCGACGACCCGCAGGTGAGTCAGGCCGATCAGGGCACCGTGACCACCTCGACCGCGCTGATGGCCGGCCTGCGCGAATCCAGCTTCTCGGGCCTGCCGAACACCACCCAGGCGGCCCTCACCGCCCTGGCCGCCGGTTCGAATGGTTTCACCGCGATGCCGGCCACCGAGGCTCAGGTCGCGGGCGTGTCCGGCCTGGCCGCGGTGTATCCGACCGGCCGGACGGTGTCCTTCGGCGTGCTGCCGGTGGTGCTGACCGCGGATTGGGTCGACCCGACGGCGTCGGCGGCCGCCGCGTCGTTCCGTACCTTCCTGTCCGGACCCGCCGGACGCCAGATCCTGGCCGATCACGGTTTCCGCGTCCCGGGGGTGAGCCCGAGCGTCTCGATGTCCGGGGTGCACGCCGGCACAGCGGTGGTGGCGTTGCCGGACGCCTCCCCCGAGGTGCGGGCCGCGCTGGCGGCCGAATTCGCCACCGGGAGCGCCGCCGATTCCTCGTCGTCCAGCCCCCCGACCACCGCTTCGTCGACCCGTCCCAGCGCGTCCGCCTCGCCGCATCCGACGCCGGGTCCGACCCCGTCGCACCGTCCGACTCCCTCCGCCAGCGCGACTCCGGCGGCCAGCCCGAGCCCGTCGGTGAGTCCCACCCCGGCGGCGGGGGCGGTAGTCACATTCGTGATCGACACATCCGCTGCGATGGCCACGGTCGACGGCACCGGAACGCGACTGGCCGCCGTACAAAATGCCGTGACCACGGCGCTGGCCGCCAATTCCGGCGCGCAGGCGGGTTTGTGGACAGTGTCGACCGCCGATGGCAGCACCGGATTCACTCAGCGCATCGTCACCGGTCCGGTGTCCGAGCAGTCCCGCGCCACTGCCCTGCCCGGAGCACTCTCGGCAATCACCCCCAGCGGCAGCTGCTGGCTGTACGGCGCGATCCAGACTGTCTACCCGGACGCCGCCGGCAAGGTGGTGGCCGGTCGACCGAACCGGGTCGTGGTGATCACTGCGTCCTCCGACAGCACCCCGGGTCTGTCCCGGTCGACGTTGGTCACCGGCATCACCGGGGTGGCCAACTCGGGCGTAGAGCTGGACGTCCTGGGACTGTCGGACGACGTGAACACCACTGCCATGACCCAGATTGCTCAGGCCGGCCACGGCACGTACACCCGCGTCGCGGTGGCCGACCTCAATGCCAAACTGACCGCCCTGCTCAAGGCCTGAGCGGTCAGTCAGGGCGTTCGGCAGCGGACCGGCCCGGTGTCACGTATCCCAGCCGCAGCAATGTCCTGCCGGTAGGACCGGGCAACCCCCCACTTCCGCGATCCGGTCGCCGTGGGTGGTTGCCACGGCCGCCACTTCCGCGCCCTCCAGACCGAGACACTCGTCGCCGGCCAAGGCTCGGCGCGGATCCAGCAAAAGCCTCCAGCCGCCGGTGAGCGGAGCCGGCCAGACCGCCGGGGCGGCAGGGTCCACCGTGCCGTCGGGTTCACCACGCAGGGCCCGAGCGTGCCGCCAGGGTCAGGTGAGGGTCAGCTGAGCTCGCAGACGGGCCGTGTCTACAGCTTTGGTCAGCGTCGCAATATCGTAAGCGCCGTAGTGGCGTCGTCCATTGATGAAGAATGTTGGAGTCCCGGACACTCCGGAAATTTCTGCAGAATCGACATCCGCAGCTATGCGGTCAAGATATTTGTGTTTTTCCATATCTTCTGTGAACCGTCTGGCGTCAAGACCGAGTTCCGTTGCCGCGGCGACGAGGTCATCGCCGGACAATTGGTCCTGGCGGGTGAGTAGAAGGTCATGCATGGGCCAGAAGGCGTCCTGCGCGGCGGCGGCCTCGGCCGCTTCCGCCGCGAGTTGCGCTTGTGGATGCACATCCCTCAGCGGTAGATGGCGCCAGACGTAGCGAACGTCGGTGTCCGCGAGCAGTTGCCGCACGGCGGACTCGGCCAAGCCGCAGTACGGGCACTGAAAGTCGCCGTATTCGACCACCGTGACCGCGGCCTCGGCCGGGCCGCGGATATGGTCGCGAGTCGGTTCGACGGGGGGGTCGAGATCCAGTAAATCCTCGGAGACCCCCAGAAGAGCTCGGACCATCGTGAGGTGAGGGAGCCGCCAGGTCACCTGATACACGAACCAGGTGATCACTGCTGCCAGGAGGGCCGCAGTGAGTGCGCCCAATTTGGCCTCCGCCAGTTCGTCGCCGGTGAAGGCCCGGGACGCGATGAGCAAAGCCACGGTGAACCCGATGCCGGCGATGGTGCCGCTGCCCAGGACCGAAGCCCAGCCGACCGGAGGCCGGATCCGGTCGTGAGACACCCGGCTGATCACCCAGGATGTGCCGACCACGGCTACCGGTTTGCCCACCAGGTACGCGACCAGCACGCCGATGGTGACCGGCGCAGCGTAAGCGTGTACCAAAAAGGAGCCATTGAGTACGATGCCCGCGTTTGCCAATGCGAACAACGGCACAATGACATAACTGGTCCAGGGGTGGAAGAAGAACTGCAGTCGATCGTTGGGAGATAGCGTTGCTGTGAGGCTGGTCCTTGCTATGCGTGCCAACTCCGGAGTTGGTTGTTCGCGGAACTCACGCACCAGTCCGGTCGCCCGATCGAGATCCGGTCGCGCAGGGGTGTAGGCAGTCAGAGTCAATCCCAGGGCCAGCCCGGTCACGATCGGATCAACCCCGCTGACGAGCAACAACGACCACATGATCAGGCCCAGAAGGAAGAAGAGGAGGCGGCTGCGCAGGCGCAACCGTTGCGCCAGCAGCACCAGACCGAGAACGACCAACGCCGCCACTACCGGTGCTATCACGATCTTCTGGCTATAGACCACGGCGATGACGGCCAGCGCCGCGAGATCATCGACGACGAACACTGTCAGCACGAACACCTTGGCCCGGGCCGGCACCCGAGACCCGAACAGGGAGAGCAGACCCAAAGCAAGTGCGGTGTCGGTTGACATGGCCACACCCCAGCCACGGATTCCGGAACCACCCACGTTAACCGCGACGAACAGCAGCGCGGGCACGATCATCGCACAAAGTCCGACGGCGACAGGCAGTAAAATATTCCGCCGAACACGTAGCTCGCCGAGATCAAATTCACGGCGTGCTTCCAGGCCAACCACGAGAAAGAAGAGCGTCATCAGTCCGCTGTTGATCCAATCCCGGACGTCGCGGACGACGTGAAAGTGACCCAGCTGCAGGCCCAAGTCGGTTTCCCAGACCGCGGTGTAGGAGGAGGTCGAGATATTCGCCCACACCAGCGCAGCGACTATCGCGGCCACCAGCACCCCAGCGCTCCCTGATTCGGTGGTCACGAACGCGCGGAGTGCCGACGATCGGGCTCCTACCCATCTGGTCTGTCTTTGCACCCCATGCACCTTTCCTCGCGCGGTTCGTCACTGGAGGCTGAGCCCATCAGGAAGGCTCGGCCACTCGGTACATTCTGCCGAGACGTGAAGGACCGCTCTGGATGAGGTCGACGAAGCGGAACACGCTGGTTCGGTCCTGTCCTCCCGGCGGCCAGAACATCGCAGCATGGTCCGGCTGGCCAGGGCGAGCACGGTTTGTCCCTGTGACTGATCGGGTCTGTATCGAGAATGGTTGATTCGCACCCGGGGGTTCGAGCGGCTATCCCGCCGACTAGGAGGCTGATGGCTCCAGCGGTCAGCCAGCTGTGAAGCGCCCCGCGGGTAGGTGTCCTGATCTGATTCAGTAGAAAGTGGCGGAGGCGACGGATCCCCCAGGAAAGGCGAACGCCCAGGCTGGCGACAGCCGCGGGTGCCACCACGACAGCCATGGTCGGTGTCAGCGAAAGCGGCAGACGGGAATCAGCCGGTTGCGATAATGGAGTGACGGAGTGACTGTCAAATCAATCCAAGCCCGTAAAGGCGAGACTCAATCCCCAAGCGAAGGCCGCAAATTTCGGCGAAGGATGATCATCATAACCGCGTGAAGAACGCCATCGACGCGGTGGCGAACTCGACCGACCGCAGGTTCGAGCCGGCTGGGGTCGCCGACACTGAGGAGAGGTTCGACGATCGTTCATGTCCACTCACGGCGTTGGAGGTCCGCGGGAGACTTTCAGCCTCCCCCGGAGACCCACGCCGTAAATCCAGGATAGGGCGCCTTCAGGTGGCTGACACGGATTTGGAAGGTCAGTGTGATTGATCCGTCCGCTGATTTGCTGAAGGAGCGCCCACCGGTATCCATCGTGAACATGGCGGACATGTCAGTGGGGAAGGTGAGGCCGAATCCCGAGGCCATCCCCTCGGGTGGGGGGCTTGCGTTGTAGTTCGCGGGCATCGTGAACTTCAAGGAGTAGGTGCCCGCGCCGGTGATGTCGACCGGGGAGGAAAGTACGGCGAACGGGTCTTCATGCACCATGTTGACCGAATGATTTTCCTTTGCATCCTGTATGAGCTTCGCGCCGAAGGCCTTCCACGCATCGGTCGACGCGACGAGCAATCGCGACGCGGACAGCGAGACGCCAGATTTGGCGGCTGACCCTGGCCCGTCCGTCGCGCGGTGGACGGGTGGCGTTGCTTGTTCAGGGGACTGGCCGGGAACTGAATGGCTCGGCGTCGACATCATCGTCGGGGTACCTGGCTCTGCCGGGGCAGGCTGAGATGGCCGAGTCAGGACAGCGGCGACGCCGATGACGGCGACGACCGAGGCTGCCGCGACCAAGCCGATCACCCAGCCCGTCCTACGGGGACGCGGCCGCGTCGAGGCCGCCAGATCCTCGAGGACGGCCCGTTCGTCAGGTGCAAACTGTTCCTGATCACCCAGGGCTTTCTGCAGATCGTCGATGTTCACGAGTACTCCTTTCCAAGTTCGACGATGTCGGGGGCGACCCGGAGCGCGGCCAGCGCCCGGGCGATGTTGGACCGCACCGCGCTCGTCGAAGTCGACATGGCCTGAGCGATCGCGTCGGTGTCGTAGTCCAGGTAGTACCGCAGCACGACCGCGGTGCGTTGCTGCCGGGGAAGCCGCCGCAGTAGTCCGTCGAGCAGGTGTCGATCATCGAGTTGCCGCGCGTGGTTGGGCTGGGTGGTGTCCAGCGTCGTGGTGTCACCTGTGCTGCTGGTCCGGCGTCGCGCCGTCTTGCGTCGGTCGGCCAGGAACATGTTCACCACGCAGCGGCGGACGTACGCGGCCGGATGCTCCATCACCGAAATCGTCGACCAGCGACGTGAAGCGACGATCAGCGCATCGACGAGTACGTCATGGGCCAAGTCGCGATCCCCGGTCAGCACGGCGGCAAACCTCCTTAAACCGGCCAACTCGGCCGTGATGAACCCGTCGAACTCCACGACCACCTCTCACCAGCGCCGGCCGGCCTTATCTTCCTAACGCCATGACGCAATCGAAACGCTGCATTGCATTGCCGAATTCAGGTGAATTCGAGTGACCTGAGCCGCGTCCCTCTGCGAACGACAGTGTTGCTGACGGGCTCCGAAACACCCCTGGCCGGCCGCACCCGGCGACTGCGAGATTGCGGGACTCCGGTTCGCCGACCAGATGCAAGGCAGGTTCGACACGACTGGGCTCCTTTATCGGCGGCTTTACGGCCGGTGCCAACTTGGCCATAACCATGCTGCTCCGGTACGGAACTGATCTCAGTCGTGGAGTGCTTCGTAGGTCTGACCGTGTGGCCCGGTGAGGGCGACGGCTTCGCCGTCTCGCACAAGAACCATCCGGCCCCCCGCTGCGGCGGTGCGCTGGTCGGCGCCGCCGGGTAGGACCCCTGCCCCTTCGTTGCTGAGCCAGGTGACGTTCGGCATCGACTGGACCAGGTTCATGAACCGTTGCCGGTGCTCTGGTTCGAGGTAAGTCAGGACAGCGGTGTGGAAGACCACGACGCTCGCGCCGGCCGGGGCCGCCTGCACCAACGCGGGCAGCATCTCGACCAGGTCGCCTTTGACCAGGTCGACGGGCTCGGCACCGGCGATGGCGGCGGCCGCGTGCAGGCGAGCAACCCGCTGGTCGTGTTCGGGCCAGATCAACGTCTGCAGCCAGCCGAGATCGGCGGCGCGGACATCGATCGGGCTCAGGTCGACGCCGGCCCGATAGACGATGTCGGGCAGTCTGTCCGGCGGGGCGGCGTGCTCGATCCGGCAATCCAGCAGCACTGCGCTGGGCCAGCCGGCTGGGTCCAAGGCGACGACATCATGACCGGTGTCGTATCGGTAGCTGTACCGGTCCGGGTACAAACACAGACCGGCGGAAGCACCTACCTCGATGAGGGCGAGCGGGCCCGGGATGCGATGCAGCTGCGGCAGCAGCACGGCGCATCGGCCTGCTTCATTGGTCTGGGTGGCTCGACTCATCACGACCGGCGCCACATCGACCCACTGCTCGAGCAGCCAGGAGCGGAACTGCGGGTAGGGCCCGACCGGGGCGCCGACCCAGCGGGCGGCCGCGAAGACCAGGTTGGGCTGCTGCTTGATCGGCGGCAGTGCCGCGATCAGCTCGGCGACGGCCCTGTCCGTCGCCACACCGCTGGCCCATTTCTCGTAGGTCGGCGAGGTACCCCGTGCTTGCGTTTCTGCAAACCGCCGGTAGCGACGGTAGACGTCGTCAACGGTGGGGAGCACAGTGCGACAGTAGGCAATCGGCCGGCTACCGGCCATCGGGCCCCCGGTTGGATCGCGGGGCCCGGGTAACGCAAACGATGCCAATGACACGACGTCGATCTTGGTCGACGGGTGCTCGAAATGCGTCGGCGGTTCGTGGTGCGTTCGGTTGGCGAGACCTGAGATGCCGCAACGGAAACGAAGAATGCGCGACGAGATCAGAGCGTTCTCGTACCGAATGTGGAGGTGACGTCGAGGATGAAGTCGATCTCGCCGGAGCCGGCGAACCGGACCTTGACCAGGCTTCGGTGGAACAGTCCCGAGCCGGCGACCACCTGACAGCGGGTCAGCAGCCCAGCGGACACGGTTTGTCCGCTGCCCTTCCAGTTCAGCATGGACGTGCCGGGTACGTCGCTGCGGTCCGCCGGGTAGATGGTCAGGTATCCGGTGCCGGTGGTCGCGGTCACGGTGACCGAGAGGAAAACATGATCGGCCGAAGCCCCTTGCAGACTTGCGTTCACCTGGATCGTGCGGACCTGGCCCGGCTGCAACCGGCCTCCGCCCTGGCTGACCTCCCAGGTGCGGGAATCGAAGGCCCGATACGGGACATAGATGCCGCCCGGCTCGTCGGTGAACACGGGTGATGGTCCTGTGGCCGCGGCGGCGGGTGTAGCACCCAGCAGGGCGGCGGCGGCGACTCCCGTGCCGATGGCTCCCGCTGTCAGTAGTCCGCGGCGGCCGATCCGTGGCTGAGAACTGGTCATTGCGGCTTCTCCTCGGAATCTGGCCGGCCGACGCCGACACGGAGAAAGAGAACGCTCCGACCGCACTGATACGGACCTCGGGTGCACCCGGAAGCATCAGCCGGCCGAGAACATCAGCCCGGGTCCGCATGTCCTCTCGCTGCTCCGAGGCCCAATCGTTGGGTCCGCGCACCTGGAGCCCCGTCGGCGCATTGCCTTCGTCACTGATCTGGACGGCTCCGAGGCAGTCACGCTGGGGTTGGTCTCGGCGGAAGCGCGGGCGCTGCGCGAGGCAGCTGGAGCGGAAAAGCGCCTACGTCCATGTGATCAGTGACCGCACGCGGCACCTGCACCCCAACCTGGCACCCGACCGAGCCGGGGACTCCCGGCGAGGAGGCCCTGGGCTGCTCGACGATCGGGCCGCCGACGTGGAGGAACCGTTCGTTGTTCCTGCCTGGTCGGGGTCTGCCTCGCGCAAAGGTCTAGTGGTGTCGGCGTCGGCGCCCGGCGATGGTCAGGGCGAGGCCGGCGAGGAGAGCGATCAGGGCGGTGGTGATGGCGGGTTGGACGGGTAATTCTGCGCCGGTGTAGGCCAGCGGCGGCGGCGAGTTCGGTGGCGCCGGCGGCGGTGGCGGCGGGACCGGTGCGGGGTTGATGGTGAGGGAGTACGTGGCGTTGCTATCGCCGCCGCGGTTGATGGCGGTGATGGTGAAGGTGTAGATGCCGGCGGTGGTGGGGACGCCGGAGATCACCGGGTCGCCGGCGAGGGTCAAGCCAGGCGGGAGCGCACCGGCGCTGACGGTGTCAGTCGGGGCGGGGGCGCCGGTGTCGGCGACAGTGACCGAGTAGGCGGTGCCGACCGTCCCGACCGGGAGGACGCCACCCTGGGCGAGGGTGGGTGGGACGGTGTCGACGGTGACGGTGACCTTCACGGTGGGGGCCGCCTGGTGGTCCGGGTCGCCGCCCTGGCTGATATCCAGGACGCAGCGGCCCAGCCCGGTGAAGGTGACCACGGCGACGGGGCCGATCGTGCACACCCCCGCCCCGGATGCCGGGTCCAGGGCGAAGGTCAGGGGCTGCCCGGAGGAACCGCCGGTCGCCGACAACGGGTAGCCGCCGCCGACCGCGGGATGGGCGGGCGGGGTGGAGGTCACGGTGATCGACTGGGCGGCCTGACCGATGATCAGGTTCTGCGTTCCGTTGGGGGCCGCAGTGTAGTCGGCGGTGCCGGCCTGACCGGCGGTCACGAGGCACGATCCGACATGCACAAAGGCCACCGTGGACCCGGTGACGGTGCACGCGGCGCTGCTAGTGGCGAATACGACCGGCTGCCCCGACGCGCCGCCGGTGGCCACCATCCGATAGCTGCCGCCGACCGCAGGATGGGCGGGTGGGCTGGTGGTGAAGGTGATGTGCTGGCCGCCCGGGCCGACCAGGAGGGTTTGCGAGGCCTCCGATGGATCCAGATAGTCGATCGCAGCTTGTGCGGCATCGACGGTGCACACCCCGGGATGGGTGAACATCACCGTGGCCCCGCTGATCGTGCAGTCAGAGCTGGCCGTGGTGAAGGCGACCGGCCGGACGTTGGGGCCACTCGTAGCGCCGAGCTGGTAGGTGCCGCCGACCTCGGCGTCAGCGGGCGGGGTCGAGGTGAACGTGAGCGGCTCGCCGTACCGGGCATAGATGGTGGTATCCGCGGTGAGCTGCCGGGGGAAATCGAAGAACTTTTCACCGCCGGTCTTGGCCGTGTACCACTCGTCGAAAATAGCCCCGGAACGAGTCGGATCGGTAGCCGGGCGGTCCCCGCCACCGCCGTACGGCACGGTCTGCGTCGGAATCAATCCGCCGCCGCCGCTGTCAAAAGCCAATTGCACCGCGTCCTGCGCGGACAACGTCAGATTCGACGGGCCTGTCGCCGCCACCGTGGACAGATCCGTCGTCCCGGTGACCTGGGTGCCGCCCGGCCCGGCGGTGAACCAGCCGGCGAACGTGGTATTCGGCCGCGCGGGCCCGGCCGGAAGGCTCAGCCCGGCGGCGGTGAGCGAAGCCGCATACACGTGCTGGTCCCCCGGAGCAGTGCCCGGGGCGCCATTCACATCGAAACCCACCGTGTAGTTGTGGACCCGCACCGCCAAGTGGCCGGCCTGGCCGTCACCGTTGTCAGCGACCGACCCTGTACCGGTCACCGAGATCGTGCCGGTATTGGTCACTGTGCCCGCCCCGGCCAGCGCCCCGGCCAACGACAACGTCCCTGAATTCGACACCGACACACCAACCGGGATCGCCAGTCTCGCTGATTGCGGAACGGTCAACGTGCCCGCGTTGCTCAACGACCCGAACGAAGCACCGGATGATCCAGGCCCGACAGCGCTTGCGTCCGAGCTGCCGGACGCGGTGACCTGCCCATCCGGACCGATCACCACCGACCCGCCCGACCCGCCGCTGCTGCCGCCGCCAATGCCTGCGCCGCCGTTCAGTCCAGTGGCGCTCACCGTGCCGCCGTTCACCATGACCGAACCGCCCGGTCCGCTCTCGCCACCGCCGATGCCCGCGGCGTATTCGCCGCCACTGGCGGTCACCGAACCGCCGTTGACCGTGAGCGTGCCGCTCAACCTGCCGATATCACCGCCGCCAATCCCGGCGCCGTATATTCCGCCGGTCGCGATCACCGAACCGCCGTTGACCGTCACCGCGCCGCCCGACCCGCCGACCCGGCCGCCGCCAATCCCCGCGCCGCCTGCACCACCCATTGCGGTGACCGAACCGCCGTTGACCGTGACCGTACCGGCCGTCCCCCCGCCGAACTCGTCGCCGTTGCCCCCGATTCCCGAACCGTCGTATCCGCCGGTGGCTAGCAGGGTGCCGCCGCCGGAGTCGTCAATTGTCAACGCCTCCCCCATCTCCACCGTGATCCCGGCGTGGATTAGCAGGCCTGTGACGGACAAGTGATGCCCGGCCAGATCCAATGTCACGGATTTGCCCGTCCCCACCGCCAACCCCATATTCGAAGAGATGTCGGCGCCCAACGCGATGTGTCCGCCCGCCGCGAAAGCGGTTTGTAAGTCAAGAAACGACGTCACCGGCGCAGCTGCGTAGACCACCCCAGCCCCAGCAACCTGAACCCAGGACCCCACCGACAACCCCACCGCAAACACAGCGAACCGCGAAACCCACGGCCGTAAGCCGACCGCACCAACTGCGCGCCCGGACCCCGCGGAACCACCCTTGATCATCGCGCGCACCCCACCAGAACCCGACGACTCACGTATGAGCACACACCGACCAAACATGGCGACCGTACAGGGCCCATCGATCGAGGCGAACGGCGCCTTAGTGCGAACTCTTCCGGCGTCTGACCCCTGGTCGGCGCTATTACTCCCTGCGGCCGCGGGCGGCCTTACTACGCGTACGCCTCCGTCCCACTGGTCGGCGCCACTGCTCCGCTCGTCCCTCGCTACGCGTACGCCTCCGTCCCCACTGGTCGGCGCCACTGCTCCGTGCGGCCGCGGGCGGCCTTACTACGCGTACGCCTCTACAGGCGGGCAGGAGCAGACCACATGGCGGTCACCGTAGGCGCCATCGATGCGGCCGACCGGCGGGAAGTACTTGGTCGCCGGGGACACCCCGGCCGGGAAGACCGCCTCCGCCCGCGTGTACGGGTGATCCCAGGAACCGGCGAGTTCCTGCGCGGTGTGCGGAGCCCCGCGCAGGGGCGAGTCGGCCACCGCCCAGCGTCCGGAACCCACCGCGTCGATCTCGCCCTTGATGGCGATCATGGCGTCGCAGAAGCGGTTCAGCTCGGCCACGTCCTCGCTCTCGGTCGGCTCGACCATCAGCGTGCCGGCCACCGGGAACGACATGGTGGGCGCGTGAAAACCGTAGTCCGCCAACCGTTTCGCCACGTCGTCCACGGTCACGCCGGTAGCTGCGGTGATCGGCCGCAGGTCGAGGATGCACTCGTGCCCGACGAATCCGTTCTGGTCGGTGTAGAGCACCGGGAAGTGCTCGTCCAACCGGCGCGCGATGTAGTTGGCCGATGCGATCGCAGTCAGGGTGGCCCGACGGAGCCCGGACTCACCCATCATGGCGATGTAGGCCCAAGAGATGGGCAGGATTGAGGCCGACCCCCAGGGCGCCGCGGCCACCGCGCCGATCGAGCCGAACGTGCCGGGCACGTCCCAGCCCAGCGGGTGCGAGGGAAGGAAAGCGGCCAGGTGCTCGCGAACGGCCACCGGACCGACGCCGGGACCGCCGCCGCCGTGGGGGATGCAGAACGTCTTGTGCAGGTTCAGGTGCGACACGTCGCCGCCGAATGAGCCCGGCCGGGCCAGCCCGACCAGCGCGTTCAGGTTGGCGCCGTCGATGTAGACCTGACCACCGGCGGCGTGCACCGCGTCGGACACCTCAGTGATGGTCTGCTCGAAGACGCCGTGGGTGGACGGGTAGGTGACCATGATCGCGGCGAGCGCACCGGCGTGCGCGGAGATCTTGGTGTTCAGATCGGCCAGGTCGATGTTGCCGCCGGCGTCGGTGGCCACCACCACCACCTTCATTCCGGCCATCACCGCCGAGGCCGCGTTGGTGCCGTGCGCCGAGGCCGGGATGAGGCAGATGTCGCGATGGGCGTCGCCGCGGGACCGGTGGTAGGCGCGGATGGCCAGCAACCCGGCCAACTCCCCCTGCGATCCGGCGTTGGGTTGCAGCGACACCGCGGCGTACCCGGTGATCTCGACCAGCCACGACTCCAGCTGCGTGATCAGCGCGCGCAGACCGGCCGAGTCCTCGATCGGGGCGAACGGGTGCAGCCCGGCGAACTCAGGCCAGCTGATCGCCTCCATCTCGGCGGTCGCGTTGAGCTTCATGGTGCAGGAGCCGAGCGGGATCATGGTCCGGTCCAGGGCCAGGTCTTTGTCCGAGAGGCGCCGCAGGTAGCGCAACATCGCGGTCTCCGAGCGGTGGGCGTGGAAGACCGGGTGGGTCAGGAAGGGCGACGTGCGCTGCAGCTCATCCGGGATGCCGCCGAGAGAATCCTCTTCCCACCACCTTTCGGCCCCGATCGCTCTCGCCACGTCTTTGAGCTGGTCATCGGTGGTGGCCTCGGAGACCGAGATCTGGAGCACGTCCGCGCCGTCCACCCAGACACTGATCCCGCGCTGACGCAGGTAGCCGGCGGTGATCCGGGCCTGTCCCGGCATCTGGATGCGCACGGTGTCGAAGAACGAACGGTGCTCGACCCGAGAGCCCGGGCTGTCGACCACCGCGGCCAGCCATCGGGCCTTGCGGTGAACTCGAGAAGCGATCGACCGCAGCCCCTCCGGCCCGTGGTAGACCGCGTACATGGAGGCCATCACGGCCAGCAGGACCTGGGCCGTGCAGATGTTGGAGGTGGCCTTCTCCCGGCGGATGTGCTGTTCGCGGGTCTGCAGCGCGAGCCGGTAGGCAGGGTCGCCGTGGGCATCGTGCGATACCCCGACGAGTCGACCAGGGAGCTGCCGCTGCAGCTCGGAGCGCACGGCCATGAACCCGGCGTGCGGACCACCGAAGCCCAGCGGTACCCCGAACCGTTGCGAGGAACCGACGGCGATATCGGCGCCGAGCTCCCCCGGCGGGGTGAGCAGGGTGAGCGCGAGCAGGTCGGTGGCCACCGCCACCTTGGCCTCCCGGGCGTGCGCCTCGCGCGCCACGTCACCGAACGATCGCACCGCGCCCGAGGCCCCCGGATAGGACAGCAACACTCCGAAGAAGTCACCGACCGGCAACCCGTCGGCCAGATCGGCCACCAGCACCTCGATGCCCATCGGCTCGGCCCGGGTCGCAATCACCGCCAGGGTCTGCGGCAGGGTGTCGGCGTCGACCACGAAGCGCGCCGACTTGGATCGCGCGGTGCGACGCATCAGGGTCATCGCCTCGGCCGCCGCGGTCGCCTCGTCCAGCATCGACGCATTGGCGATGTCCAGGCCGGTCAGGTCGGCCACCGCGGTCTGGAAGTTGAGCAGGGCCTCGAGGCGGCCCTGGCTGATCTCCGGCTGGTACGGCGTGTAGGCCGTGTACCAGGCCGGGTTCTCCAAGACGTTGCGCCTGATCACCGCAGGGGTGAGGGTGTCGTGGTAGCCCATCCCGATCATCGGGATGGTGACGCGGTTCTGGGCGGCGAAACCGCGCAACGCGGCCAGCGCCTGCGTCTCGGTCAACGCCTCGGGCAGGTTCAGCGGTCGGTCCGCGCGGATGGACGCGGGTACCACGGCCGCGGCGAGAGCGTCCAGGTCCGGCTGATCGAGCGCGTCCAGCAGCGCCTGGGTTCCCCGGGCCCGCGGACCGATATGCCGGTCGGCGAAGAGCTCCGGGTCGATGGCCGAGCTGTCGTGCAGATCGAGATGAGCGGGCGCGGAATGATCGACAGGGCTCATGGAAGCCTCTTTCGCGACGGTCGACGGACGTGCGGACCACCTCGTCGCGGGACGAGGCATCCTCCCCCTCTGTCATCGGAGCCTGAGAGCTTCACCGGGCACTCCGGCTTGCCCCTTCGGCGGAATCTGACGAGCCGGCGGCTGTCACATTCGCTTTCCAGAGGTGTCTGGTCCTCGCGGTCTTTCGG
The DNA here is from genome assembly GCA_965277905.1 of Nakamurella sp. GTDB lineage: Bacteria > Actinomycetota > Actinomycetes > Mycobacteriales > Nakamurellaceae > Nakamurella. Next base: position 130,482 of record CBDIDW010000005.1, on the reverse strand, counting down.
CCTGAGAGTTTGGCGGGGAGGGCTTGCTCCTTCGGCGCCCATCTGAAGTCGAATGGGCTCTCCCGCGAGGGATCGTCGACGACTTCAGGCTACCAGCGCACGTCCTTCGGCCTCGGCCGATGCGACCGGGTGGCCCGGGCGAGGCCGGAACATCCGCAGCGCCATCACACCGCACGCGAGCAGGCACACACCGCCGGAGACCAGCAGTCCGGCCGGCGCCCCCCAGCGGTCGGTGATCGCTCCGACCAGCAGGGACCCCAGGGGCGTGCTGCCCATGAAGACCAGCATGTACAGGCTCATCACCCGACCCCGGAGCAGGGCCGGGGTGGACAGCTGGACGGTCGAGTTGGCCAGGGTGTTGAAGGTGATCGAGACCAGTCCGATGACGAACAGCACGACCACGAAGAGCGGCAGCCAGCCGACCAGACCGAGGACGGCCAGCAGGGCGGAGAAGCCGGCCGCGGAAGCCAACAGTTGCCCGCGGCGGGCCGTCGTGCGACGGGCGGCGAACAGCGCGCCGACCACCGACCCGGCCGCCATCGCCGTGTTCAGCAGGCCATAGACGTCGGCGCCGGTGTGGAACACGTCCTTGGCGTAGGCCGACAGGATGATCGCGAAGTTGTAGCCGAAAGTGCCCACGAAGAAGACCAGCACGATCGTGCTCAGCACCAACGGCTGAGTGCGCACCCAGGTCAACCCCTCGCGCAGCTGTCCGCGACCGCGCGGGGCTCGGGGCTGGGGCACCAGCTCGGCCTGCCGGATGAGGACAAGGCCGGCCAGCACGGCCAGATAGCTGGCCGCGTTGAAGGTGAAGGCCCATCCGGACCCGACCAGGCTGATCACGATTCCGGCCACGGCCGGGCCGACCATGCGGGCCAGCTGGAAGTTGCCCGAGTTCAGGCTGACCGCATTACGGACCAGTTCCCGCGGCACCATCTCGTTGACGAAGGTCTGCCGGGCCGGGTTGTCGAAGACGGTGGCCATGCCCAACCCGAAGGCGATCACGTAGACGTGCCAGACCTGGACAACGCCGGCCAGCGTGAGGCCGGCCAGGATCGACGCAAGCAGACACATCGCGGACTGGGTCATCAGCAGCAACCGGCGTTTGTCCACCCGATCGGCGATCAGCCCACCCCACAAGCCGAACAGCAGCATGGGCAGGAACTGCAGGCCCACGGTGATGCCCACGGCCAGCGGCGAGTTCGTCAGTTGCAGGACGAGCCAGTCCTGGGCGATGCGCTGCATCCAGGTACCGGTGTTGGACACCACCTGGCCGGTGAAGAACAGCCGGTAGTTCCGGATCCGCAGGGCGGCAAAGGTACGGACGTGGTCGTCCCGCAATTCGCTCACCGCGGGTCGTCCTCTTCCGGGAGTTCGGCCAAGGCCAGCAAGGCCGGGGCCGCGTCCTCGATCAGGGCCCGGTCCCGGTCGGACAGCCGGGCCAACTGCGCCGACAGCCAGGCCGACCGCTGCTCACGCACGCGGACCAACAGCTCCTCGGCCGCCGGGGTGCGGGAGAGCAGGACCTGGCGCCGGTCATCAGGATGCGGCCAGCGTCGCAGCAGGCCGCGGGCCTCGAGCCGTTCGGCAATACGGGTCATCGACGGCGGCTGGACGTGCTCGGCCCGGGCCAACGCACCGGGGGTCATCGGGCCCTCCCGCCCGATCCGGCCCAGCACCGCGGACTCGGACGGCGACAGCTCGGTCTCACCCTGCTGGTACCGCAACCGTCGGGACAGGATCAATACCGCCATGCGCAGCTCGGAGATCGTCTCCCGGTCCTGGATGGGGACAGTCGTCAGCGGCATGTCATTACTCTAGCTCATCATTAGCCTGGCTTACCATCAGCCGGGCGAAACACTTTTCCACTCTCCTCGTCACGAAAAGGCAGATCCCCGGCTCGTCAGGGACGGGCCGGGGATCCGCAGGCATGGGGTTCCCCCCGAAAGTAGGTCAGCCGGCGTGACGGGCTTGCCGGCGTCGGGCCAGCTCATCTTGCGCCACCGGGACAAGACGGTCGCCTTCGACCCGCTCGGCCGGGAATTCCGCCAGCAGGCCGGTGACCTCGCGCATGGCGCCGCTGACGGCGATGCCGAATACTCCCTGGCCACCCTGCAGCAGGTCGACGATCTCCTCCGCCGAGGTGCATTCGTAGACGGTGGCGCCGTCGGAGAACAGCGTCACCCCGGCCAGGTCCTCGACTCCGCGCTTACGCAGGTGCTCGACCGCGACGCGGATGTTGTGCAGGGAGATGCCGGTGTCCAGCAGTCGCTTGACCACCTTGAGCACCAGGATGTCGGTGAAGGAGTAGAGCCGCTGCGTGCCCGACCCGGTGGCGTCGCGAACCGTTGGGACGACGAGCCCGGTGCGCGCCCAGTAGTCGAGTTGCCGGTAGGTGATGCCCGCGGCCTGACAGGCGGTGGTACCGCGGTAGCCGACGTAGTCGTCGGGCACCGTGTCATCCGGGAAGAGCGCACCCTGAATGCTCTCGCGCATGCGGGTCGCCTTCCTTTCCTGGGGTGGGGGGTCGAATCACAGCGGTGGAACTACCAGACGGTAAGCCCGCGGACGCACCCGGTCAACGCTGGCCCGGGCGTGTCCTCAACCTTGACTTCAGGTTTAGCCCGAACGGCCCAGGGCAATCCAGGGATCAGCCGCTCGGACGCTCCGGCCCGAAGTCGTCGGGCGAGATCGAATCCAGGAACTCCCGGAACCGTTCGACTTCTTCCTCGGCACCCTCCGGCTCCTCGTCGGAGGACTCGGCGGCTGCGTTCTCGGAGTCCTCCTCGGCCGGGATGACCACCCCGGCCTCGTCGAGCACGGCGTCGTCCACGAAGACCGGGATGAGACCGCGAACGGCCAGGGCAATGGCATCGGAGGGCCGAGCGGAGACGGTGGTGCCGTCGTCGAAGGCGAGCTCGCCGAAGTACGTGCCTTCGCGGAAGTCGACCACCCGAACCTGTTCGATGCGACGCCCGAGGGCGGTGACCACCTGTCCGAGCAGGTCATGGGTCATCGGCCGGGGCGGACGGATGCCCTCCAGATGCATGGCGATCGCGTTGGCCTCGACCTGACCGATCACGATGGGCAGACTCCGCGGCCCTGCAGTCTCGGCCAGCAGCAGGATCGGTTGTTGGTTCGCGACCTCCACCCGGATGCCGACGACCCGCATCTCGATCATGTTCGGGCGCCGCCTTTCTGCTCCACCGGAAACGCTACACGTCGGGTCCGGCGCCTCCCGCGCCCGCGAGGCGGTGCGCCCGACCGCGAGGACCTCAGCGGCCGAGTTCGCGGCGCAGGGCGGCCTTGACCAGCAAGGCGTGCATCCGGAGGACCACGGTGGCCAGTTGGGCGGCCTCGGCGCCGGCCCGTTCCCGGGCGTCCGGGTCACGCTGCCGGGCCTGGGCCGAGACGAGCTGCCCGATGGTGGCCGCCTCCCGCTCGGCCGCGGTGCGGAACGGCCGCAGGTGCCGCGGCTCCAGACCCGCCGCCAGCAGCTCGGCCACGATGGAGGCGATCTGAACGGCCTCGGCGTCGAACCAGCCGCCCGCGTTCGCCCCGAGTAGCCCGTACGTCTCCAGCTCACGCAGGTCCGTATTGGAGAGCTGGGACTGGGCCAAAAGCTCCTGCCGGGTCATTTTCACGTCGCCGCTGGGGGCCAGATCACGCATCGTCGGACCGTCGGCCGACACCAGTGCGCGCGGCATGCGCGGGCTCGGGCTGGCCGGCTCCAGACCTCGATCGATGGCATCCAGCTGGTCCTTGATCACCCGCAGCGGCAGGTATTGATCCCGTTGCGCGGTGAGCACGTACCGCAGACGTTGTACGTCGGCGTGACTGAACTGCCGGTACCCCGAGGGCGTCCGGTGCGGCGAGATCAGGCCCTCGGACTCCAGGAACCTGATCTTGCTGATCGAAATGTCGGCGAAATCCGACTTCAACCGGGTCAGTACGGAGCCGATGCTGAAGAAACCCTCCCCGGTCATGCCGGCGGCCGTCATGACACCGTCACGCCGGCCACCGAGGTGGCCGCGGGGCGCTCTCGATCACGACGTCTGACCCTCCGGGCGGTTGCCGGTCAGGAACACCAGTCGGAACTTGCCGATCTGCACCTCGTCGCCGTTGGCCAAGGCAGAGGACTCGATCGGCTCCCGGTTGACATAGGTGCCGTTCAGAGAACCCACGTCCGAGACTTCGAAGCCGTCCGAGGTCCGATGGAACTCCGCATGCCGCCGGGACACCGTCACGTCGTCCAGGAAGATGTCCGACTGCGGGTGCCGACCGGCGCTGACCACGTCCTTGTCCAACGAGAAACGGGATCCGGCGTTCGGGCCCCGTTTGACCACCAGCAGGGCGGCGTCCGGGGGCAGTGACTCCAACCCGCCCAGGGCTTCCTCGGACTCGGCCGGATCGGTGCCGGCGAACATTCCCCGCGGGAACACCGTGGTGGTCTCCGATGCCCCAGTCGACGCGGCCGACATCCCTGGGACGGGTCCGGGCCGCACTGCCCGGGTAGCGGCGTCGTTATCGGTCACTGGAACACTCCTTGTCACTTCGGTAGTGCGCCGGCTCGGATCCGAGGAACCCTGCTGAGAACACTCGTGAAGACTTCATTGTCGCCGGTCCGGCCCGGGTGTCCACCGCCCGTCCGGACGCGGCCGGTGTGCGTGGTGCCCCGACCGTACCCTGCCGCTTCAGTCGAGGTCGAGCCTGTACTGGCGCTGGGAATCAGCTTTCCTCGATCAGATCCGCGTATCCGGAGGCGTCGAGCAGGTCGGACAGTTCGGCCGGGTCCGACAGCTGGATCTCGACCAGCCAACCGTCGCCGTAGGGATCGGAATTCACCAGCTCGGGGGTGCTGTCCAGCGCATCGTTACGACCCACCACCGTGCCCGAAACCGGGGCGATGACATCCGACACCGACTTGGTCGATTCGATCTCGCCGATCGCGTCACCGGCCGCTACCGTCGTGCCCGGCTCCGGCATCTGCAGGAAGACGATGTCACCGAGCTCACCCTGGGCGTGATCGGTGATCCCGATGCGGGCCACCTCGCCGTCGATCTCGCGGGTCCATTCGTGATCGGAGGAGTACTTCAGGTCCTGGGGAATCACGGGGGGCGGCCTTTCGTGGGCGGTCTAGTAGGTCAGCGCACAGCGAGGGTAGCGAGTGCGTCGACCCGGTCAGCTGCGGGCCGGGGCCGGGCGTCGGCCCGGCGCCAGGGGGGTGTTGCGCATCACCCACACGACCTGGCGCAGGTAGAGCCAGCCGGCCCAGAAGTACAGCACCAACCCCCACACGGTGAACGCGATCCCGACCGGCAACGCCACCCGGGCCACCACCGACGTGCCCTGCGCGAGGAGCAGCAGGGGGAACGCGTAGAGCAGGCAGAACGTGGCGGCCTTGCCCAGGTAGTGCACCGGCAGGGCGACGTAGCCGTGCCGGCGCACCAGACGGAGGCCGACCGCGAGAACCAGATCCCGCCCGACGATCAGGGCGGCCACCCACCACCACAGGAATCCACGAATCACGAACGCGACCAGGGTGGCCAGGATGTAGAGCCGGTCGGCCAGCGGATCCAGGAGCTCGCCCAACTTGCTGTACTGACCGAGCAGCCGGGCCAGCTTGCCGTCGGCGTAGTCGGTCACGGCGGACAGGGCCAGCACGACCAGGGCCCAGCCGTCGGACGGGTTCTTCTTCAGCAGCAGCCAGAGGAACAGCGGGACGCCGAGCAGTCGGGCGAAGGACAGCAGGTTGGGGATGGTCCAGACCCGATCGACTCCGGTCCTCACGACGTCGCCACCCCCGGCCCGATCAGGCGCAGCAGCGCGTAGGCGGCCACGGTGCAGTCGTCCACGATCTGCCCGGCCGCGATCATGGCCACGAACTCGGCCTCGGTGAAATCACCCTGGATCATGTCCGTCTCGGTGGCCTCCCGAGCGTGCGGACCGGGCCGCAGATCGGTGGCGTGGAAAACGTCGAAGCCCTGGTTGCAGAATCCGATCGAGGCCTTGAGGTGGCCGAGCCGGCGCCAACTGCCCGCGGTGAACCCGGTCTCCTCGGCCAATTCGGTGCGGGCCAGCTCCTCGGACGAGTCCGGCGGCAGCATCCGACCGGGCGGCCAGCCGCCCTGCGGGAACTCCCAGGACCGCCGGCCGATGGCGAACCGGTACTGCTCGACCAGGTGGAACCGACCGTCCTGCTCGGGCACGACCACGGCGAAGTCGGGCTTCTCGACCACCCCGTAGATCCCGCTGCCGCCGTCCGCCCGGACCAGGTCATCCTCACGTACCCGCATCCATGGGTTCTCGTACACGACGGTGCTCGAGCGCACCTGCACGAACGGCTGGTCAGGCACCCAGGATCGTCCCGTCGGCGATGGTGCCCGGCGACCTGTCGGAGAGCACCTCGGCCACGCCCACGGCTTCGACCCCGGCCCCGAAGGTCCAGTCGCCGTGCACGGTCAGGCTCTCGCACCGGGCCAGCGACGGCGGCCCACTCGGGAACCGGGCGTCGAAATCGCGGACCAGCTTGTAAGGCTTGCCCAGCTCGACCAGCGGCGCCGTCTGCGGCACCAGCTCCAGCTGGGAATCAGCGGCCAGCCGGTAGGCGTCCGAGCGCAGCACGAGCAGGTCACTGGTCGCCTTGACCGGGAGGAACCGGGTCCGGTCCACTTCGATCGCGATGGCCCCCGGGAACACCCCGATGGCCGCACCCATGGCCGTCTCGATCTGGATCACCGGGGTCGAAGTCGCATCCGACGGGTCCACGGTCTTGAGATTGCGGATGATCGGCAGTCCGAGCACCCCGTCGTGGGCCTGCATGGTGGCGGCCAGCGTGGGCAGGTGCAGCCACAGGTTGTTGGTGTTGAAGTAGCGGTGCCGGTCGATGTCGCCGAAGGCGGCTTCATCGTCCGGCCGGGTCTGGGCCGACTCCCGTAGCACCAGAGCGCCGTCGGCGCGACGTCGGGCCAGGTGGCCGCCCTTGCGGTCGGCCGCGGTGCGCCGACAGAACTCGGCCGCGAACGGGCTGCCGGAAGCGGCGAACCAGGCCGCCAGTCGAGGGTCGGGACGAGCCCCGAGGTTGTCGGAGTTCGACACGAACAGGTACTCGTAACCCCGTTCGGAGAGAACCGCCATCACCCCTGAGGCGTCGAGCGCGGTGTAGAGGTCACCGTGCCCTGGCGGGCACCACTCCAGGGACGGATCGGCCGGCCAGGACACCGGGGTCAGGTCGTCCGCGCGCAGCTTGGGTTCGGAATTCTGCCGAAAGTCCAGCGGCAGGCCTTCGACCCCGAGCTCGGGGTATGCGGACAGGGCGGCGAGAGTATCCGTCTGGGTGCGGAACGAATCCATGAACAGCAGCGGCAAGCTCAGCCCGTACTCGTTCCGCAGGGCCAGGATCTGTCGCGCGATAACGTCCAGGAAGGTCAGCCCGTCGTGCACCGGAAGCAGGGATTTGGCCTGCTCCATGCCCATTGAGGTGCCCAAACCGCCGTTGAGCTTGACCACGGCGGTCTTGGTCAGCGCAGCGCGGGCGGCCGCGTGGTCGAAGGACAGATCGGCCAGCCGGGGGAGGTCGGAGACCGGTTCCAGTTCGTGCTCGGGCAGCATGCCGGTGTCACCCGCGGCCAGCTTGTCGTAGGAATAGGCGAACACCGAGATGGCCCGCGGGTGCACGCCCGCCTCGGTCATCACCTGGACCGAGCGTTTCAGACCGTCGTCAGACACGCCCCAGATCCTCCCCCATGCTCGATATCCGGATCGCTGCGCTAGGCCAGCGCGGCGTCCAGGGTGATCTCCACCCCGGTCAGCGCCTTCGACACCGGGCATCCGGCCTTGGCCGCTTCGGCCGCGGTGACGAAGCCCTCGGCGTCCAGATTCTCGACCTGCCCGCGAACGGTGAGCTTGATGCCGGTGAGATGGAACCCGCCGGCCGGGTCCGGGCCCAGACCCACCCGGGCATCCGCGACCAGGCTCTTCACCGTGCCGCCGGCCTCGCCGATGACGGCCGAGAGCTGCATGCAGTAGCAGGCCGTGTGGGCGGCGGCCAGGAGCTCTTCCGGGCTGGTCGTGCCCTCGGCGGAGTCGGCCGCCCGCTTGGGGAACGAGACCTCGAACGAGCCCAGACCGGAGCTGGACAGGGTGACGGTGCCGGCCCCGTCCTGCAGGCCGCCGGACCACTCGGTACGGGCATTGCGAAAAGGCATTAGCTGTTCTCCTTCGGCTGGGTGGTTTTCATCGTGCACCGGAGTGAGATCGGGCGCGTCTGAGGGTCCCCGGTCTCCAGTTGTAGGAAACGTGTGAAAGAATCCCCATGGTTGGTAGTACAGCTTCGTCGTGTCATCCAGTGGTATCCGCAAGCGGTAGCTGGACAACGTCGACATCAGTTCGACCACCGGGTCCGATCCCAGTCCGGGATCGGGGTCAACAGCACGCATCGCAGGAGAGCACGAATGGCACAAGGCACCGTCAAGTGGTTCAACGCTGAGAAGGGTTACGGCTTCATCACCCCCGATGATGGCGGCCCCGACGTGTTCGTCCACTACTCGGAGATCCAGTCGACCGGTTACCGGTCCTTGGACGAGAACCAGAAGGTCAACTACACCGTGACCCAGGGGAACAAGGGTCCCCAGGCCACCGCGGTCACCCCGGCCTGACCCCCTCCCGTAGCGGCCGGCTCCTGATTATCGGGGACCGGCCGCTACGTGGTCGTGCCCGCCCGCCCGTCTCAACGGACCGGCGACGTGGCCCTCAACTTCTGTAGCGCCCTGAGGCCGACTCCTCTGCAGGCGTCGGCCCGGTTTGTTGACTCGATGCTCGGACTGTCGACCCCCGAGCCAGGCTGGTGTCCAGCGCCCGGCCGCTCTTGATTCTCGCCCCCGACGCATATCGACGTCGCGTCCGTACCGTAGAGGTCAGCCGAACCAAGGCGAACCCGCGCAGCGCAACCTCCTACGGAGTGCGACATCTTCGATCTGAGTGCAAAGCCCGACTACGACGTGGTCGAAGCCCGAGTCGCCGCCGCGGCCGGCCAGGTGCACCACGCTTCCGTCCATCAGCGTCGCCAGATCCTCGACGAGCTGGACATCCTGGCCGAACATCTGGTCGGGCACTCCAGTGATCGCGCCCTTCGCTGCAAGGCCGACATCCAGGCACTGGTCACAGGCGCCTTCGACCGACCCAGGATCGCGTGATGAGCCGGGCCCACACCGCTGACGACATTCGCCGCATGCCGGCGACTCCGCATGGCATCAGCGACCGCTGGGTACAGCCCCGCCGTCAGCCCGTTGACTTCAGGGTCGGCTGGGCCGCTGTCGTTTGATCTGAATCGTCGTCCCCGGAAGGAATGTCATGCCCAACCCCACCGTGCTCGACGCTGATGAGAAGGCCGGCCTGCAGACCTGGTGGCGCGCCGCCAATTACCTGTCGGTGGGGCAGATCTACCTGCTGGACAACCCGTTGCTGCGGTCCGAGCTGGTCGCCGACGACGTCAAACCGCGGTTGCTGGGCCATTGGGGCACCACGCCGGGTCTGAACTTTCTCTACCTGCACTGCAACCGGGTGATCCGGAAGCAAGGCGTGAACATGATCTTCATGGTCGGCCCCGGTCACGGCGGGCCGGCCGCGGTGTCCAGCGCCTACCTGGACGGCACCTACTCCGAGGTCTATCCGCACATCACCAAGGACGAGGAGGGGCTGCGTCGACTTTTTCGGCAGTTCTCCTTCCCCGGCGGCATCCCCTCCCATGTGGCCCCGGAAACGCCCGGGTCGATCCACGAGGGCGGTGAGCTCGGCTACGTGCTCTCGCACGCCTACGGCGCGGTGATGGACAACCCGGACCTGATCGCCACCGCAGTGGTCGGCGACGGCGAGTTCGAGACCGGCCCGCTGGCCGCGTCCTGGCACGGCAACAAGTTCATCGATCCCATCCATGACGGGGCCGTGCTGCCGATCCTGCACCTGAACGGTTACAAGATCGCCAACCCGACCATCCCGGCCCGGATCAAGCGAGACGAGCTCGAATCGCTGCTGCGCGGCTACGGGCATGAGGTGTTCACCGTCGAGGGCGACGACCCCGACGTGCTGCACGACGTGCTGGCCCAGACCATGGACACGGTGATCGAGAAGATCCGGGACATCCAGGCGGCGGCCCGGTCGGGTGAGCCGTACGAGCGCCGGCCGTGGCCGATGATCCTGTTCGTCACGCCCAAGGGCTGGACCGGCCCGAAGATCATCGACGGACTGCAGTACGAGGGCACCTGGCGCTCACACCAGGTGCCGCTGACCGAGACGCGCACCAATGACGCGCACCGGGGCATGCTGGCCGACTGGATGCGCTCCTACCGGCCGGAAGAACTGTTCGATTCTTCGGGCGCGCTGCTGGAGTCGATCTCGGCGCTGGCGCCGCAGGGCGATCTCCGCATGAGCGCCAATCCGCACGCCAACGGTGGGCTGCTCAAGCGCCCGCTGGTGCTGCGCGATTATCGCGAGCGGGGAGTCCCGGTCGATCCGGCCGAGCGCGGGTCCACCGCCCACGAGCCGACCCGGGTGATGGGTCAGTACCTGCTCGACGTGATGACCGACAACACCGACAACTTCCGCATCGTCGGCCCCGACGAGACCGCCTCGAACCGGCTGGACGCGGTGTACGGGGTGACCGACAAGGTCTTCCAGGGCGAGATCCTTCCCGTCGACGAGCATCTGGCCCAGACCGGCCGGGTGGTGGAGATCCTGTCCGAGCACACCTGCCAGGGCATCCTCGAGGGCTACCTGCTGACCGGCCGGCACGGGGTGTTCTCCTGCTACGAGGCCTTCATCCACCTGGTCGACTCGATGTTCAACCAGCACGCCAAGTGGTTGAAGGTGACCCGGGACATCGGCTGGCGCCGGCCCATCGCCTCGCTGAACTATCTGCTCACCTCGCACGTCTGGCGCCAGGACCACAACGGCTTCTCGCACCAGGACCCGGGTTTCGTCGACCACGTGATCAACAAGAAGGCGTCGGTGGTGCGGGCCTACTTCCCGCCGGACACCAACACGCTGCTCTCGACCATCGCGCACAATCTGGCCTCGCAGAATTACGTGAACGTGATCGTGGCCGGCAAGCAGCCGTGCTTCGACTGGCTCTCCCCCGACGAGGCCGGCGACCACTGCGCCCGCGGTTTGGGTATCTGGGACTGGGCCAGTTCGGACACCGACGGTGATCCGGATGTGGTCATCGGATGCTGCGGCGACGTGCCCACGCTCGAGGCCCTGGCCGCGACCAAGATCCTGCGCCAGGAGCTGCCGGACCTGAAGGTGCGGTTCGTGAACGTGGTCGACCTGATGCGCCTGCAGGACGAGAAGGAACACCCACACGGGTTGTCCGGCAAAGACTTCGACACGTTCTTCACGCCCGACAAGCCGGTGATCTTCGCCTATCACGGCTATCCGTGGCTGATTCATCGGTTGACCTACCGCCGGACCAACCACTCCAACCTGCACGTCCGCGGGTACAAGGAGGAGGGCACCACGACCACGCCGTTCGACATGGTCATGATGAACGACATGGACCGGTTCCACCTGGTCATCGACGTCATCGACCGGGTGCCGCAGCTCGGCTCGCGGGCCGCGTTGCTGCGCCAGCGGATGGTCGACGAGCGCGCCGCCGCCCGCCGCTGGACCCGCGAGCACGGCGACGACATCCCTTCCGTCCGCGACTGGACCTGGTCGGACTCCGGCCCCGCCGGCGCCCTGCTCGACACCTCCGCCGACTTCTCCCCCGCCGACGCCGTCCCCGCCAACTGACCCCTCCCCCCTCCCCCCGCGCTGATCAACTTCACACGCGCGGGTGCCGGGTCCCGCGGGGAACTCGTTCAACGGGACGGCTACCCATGGTGGTCGTCCCGGTCGGCGCCGCCGTCCCGGACCAGGGCGCTCCTACCGGATCAGCTCGGGTTCGATCTCGTTGATCTTCACCAGTAGGCCGTCCGGACTGCGCAGCTGGAGCTGGCGGCCGAATCCCTCGTCCGTGGTGGGCGAAGCGACGGTGACACCCGAGGCCCGGGCGGCCTTTTCGATCTCCTCGAGCGGGGCCCGGGCCTCGAAGTTGAGCTCGACGTCACCCTCGCCCTGTTCAGGATTGGCCGGGTGCGCCAACAGGCCGATCTCGGCCCCGCCGATCGCCACCTGCACCCAATCGCCATCCCGGCTGCCCGGCCCGACCTGACCACCCAGCGCTTCCAGCAGCGCCACCATCCCCTTCATGTCTTTGACGTGCACCATCGGTTGCAGGACCAGCTTCGGAGCTTCAGACATGACGGACAGCCTCTCCAGATACTCGGTGAATACGGCGGCGACAAGATCGGACAGCGACAGTTGCGCGTCAATGGAGTGGTGCTTCATCCGCCGGACGAGCTCCCCCGGCAGGTTCACGTTGAACTGCTGCTTCACGCCCCCAATTTAAGGCCCGCCGGACTAGATGTCTAGACCTCTAACCCTAGAGCGTCCTCGACCAGCAAGAGCCACCGCCTCGGCCACGGCGCTCGGCCTGCTGCTGGCCAATTCGTCCCCGGTGGATAGGGCCGAGTTCTTTACCGCCATGCCGCCTCCCGTTCGGGTGCTCTACCGCACGGTGGGACGACGCATGTACGAGAAGCAGTTTTGCGCAGCTGTTCCCGGGAATGCCGGTCCCACCGACGCTGTGACCTGTCGGACGAGACCGAGGCATTACCTGGACGGTGGGCAAATGCGGTTGGATGGGGTGCATGACCGATCCGTCTCACCCGGGTGATATCGCCGATACCGCCATGTTCCGTGCGTTCGTGAACGAACCCGAGCCGGCCGCTCGCAGGATCAGTACGGCGCTGATCGTGACGATCGCGGCCGTACTCGTCGTCATCGTGGCCCTGGTGTTGTGGCTGATCCTGCGCTGAGCCGGTGCGCTCAAGGCAGATTCTGGGCGCCGATCACCGCCAACAGCTGCAGCTTCTCGTGACTCTCGCTCCCCGGCATGGCCGTGTACACCAGTAGCGACTGGGCATGGTCAGGATCGACAAGGGTCTGGCAGGTCAGCTCGAGAATCCCCACCTCGGGGTGGTGGAAGTGCTTGACCGCCGGCATCCGCAACCCGACCTCATGCCTTCGCCACAGGGCCGCGAACTCCTCACTCTGCGCGAGCAGCAGCTCGGTCAGCTGGGCCACGCGAGACTCGGGACCGCCCCGCGTGGCCATCTCTCGTGCCCCTGAGACGAAGATCCGGGACAGCTGCGGGTGGTCCTCCGCCGCGTACCGCCGGCGGGTGGCCGGGTCGGTGAACCACCGGTAGACGATGCTCCGCGCAGGCCCGGAGTAGCCGGTCAGATCGCCGGTGAGCGCGACGCCCATCGGCGTTTGGCGCAGCGTTTCACCGAGGTCGCTGACGATCTCGGCGGGGGTGTCCGCCAGTCGGTCCAGGATCCGGAACATGCCCGGGCTGATGTGGTCGCCGTCGAATCCGCGTGTCGTCTGCTGGTATCCGGCCAGCCGCAAGACGTGGTCGCGCTCGGCCCGGGAGAGGTGAAGGCCCTGGGCAAGGGACCGGATCATCGCTTCCGAGGGCTGCGGGCCGTCACCGCGTTCGATCCGCGAGTAGTAGTCGGTCGACAGGTGGCCGAGCGCGGCCACCTCCTCGCGCCGCAGGCCGCTGGTGCGGCGGCGCGCCCCCCGGGGTAGGCCGACATCCTCCGGCTGCAGCGCCTCGCGCCGGTGCCGAAGAAACTGGGCCAGTCCGGACCGGTCGATGCCCATGGCTGCCCTCCTCCCGTGCTCTCTGCATTCCTACCCGGGCTCGTCCGACCCCACCACGCCCTGTCGATCAGTGGATGGCCCAGCCCTGACTGACGGGTGCGAGATCGACCACGCGGGCAGGCATCGACATTCGACCCGTGGAGGCAGCGGGACCACCGCCGACGGGTTCGCGCCCCAGCTCGGTACCGATCATCTGGGCCAGGTGGCCCTGGTCCCCCGCCTGCTGCCCTTGCTGCGGGCCGGTTGGGCCCGGGTGACGTCGCAGAGGAGCATGACCACGCCCGCGGTCAGATCCTCGGCCCGGGGGTGTCCACCAATTGACGGACGGTTTTCCCCCGTCCTGTCCCGATCGATGGACCCAACGGGGCACGGCAGATTGGCAGGCTCTGGTCAGCAAGAACCCATCAAGGCAACGGACAAAAGAAGGCGGAATCGACAACATGATGACCTTGGCGGCAATTCGGACGGCCGGAGTGGCGGCGGCGCTGCCTCTCAAGTTCGTTCACAACGGGCTGCTCGCAGCGACGTGCCCGTCCGGCCTGGTGCCCGATCGCACTGGCGTCACCACCTCCGGCGACGACATTCACCTCGACGAGGCCGATCACGGCAGCAACGCCACCACCATCACCGGCTCGACTGCGGATGTCCACCTGAGCAACACGGTTTTCGACACTCACCACGCCAGCTTCGATACCGAGTGCGTGGCCCCGTCATGACCGGCTGGGGGGTGATCACGGGTCGCACCGACCAGGGCCGCGAGGCGGTTCCGGATGGTCCCGCGAGTCGGGCGCAGCCTGGTCGGGCCGATTGGCAGCAGCGGCGGTCGAGCCCACGCCAACGTCAGCACCCTTTCCCCCTGCCTGGCCAATACGTTCTACCCAGGGTCGGGGTGCCCCACTCTTGCCCGTGCCGCTCGTCGGGCGGCTCCATCCGCTATGCCGGCGCAGGCACGAGAATCCCGAGTCCGTCTAAGCGTTCCATGCGTTGGTCGGGATGACAGGATTTGAACCTGCGACCCCTTGACCCCCAGTCAAGTGCGCTACCAAGCTGCGCCACATCCCGGTCACCCGAGCTACCGGGCTCGGAAAGACTACCTCAGCCGACGGTATCCCCGATCCCCGCGATCAGCTCCGGCGCCGGCGGAGGCCCGAGGCTGCGAAGACCAGCGCGCCGCCGAGGAGCAGGAGCAGCAGGCCGAGCACCGTGGCCGGAACCACCGGCACGGAGGCGCCGGTGTTCGGCAGGTCGCCGCCACCCCCGCCCCCACCGCCCCCGCCGCCCGAGTTGCTGCCGGGGATGTAGACGAAGCTGTCGGCGTGCGCGGTCGGCCCGATCTGGCCGCCGGCCAGTAGCGCATGCCCATCAGGCAAGGCGGCAGCGTGCACTCCGAAACCCGGCACGGGCAGCGGGTGGCTGATACCCCACAGCTGCAGCTGGGGGTTGAACACTTCGGTATCGGTGGTGACCGAGCCGCCGGACACACCACCCGCGGTCAGCACGCGACCGTCGCTGAGGGTCACGGTGCCGGAGAACGTCCGGGGTGAGTACTCGGTCCCGCTGCGCGCCCACACGCCCGTGATTGAGTTGTACATCTCCGCGAACGCGCTGCCGCCGGACAACAGAACCTGCCCGTCGGCCAGCGTCGTGGCGGCGGCACCGTAACGAGCGTTGGCGATCGAGCCGGTGGCCGACCAGTGCCCGGCGGCTGGGTCAAACAGCTCGCTGCTGTTCATGGGTCCGGATGCGTTCAGACCGGAGGTGACCAGCACCCGGCCGCTGGGCAGCAGCGTGGACGCCGCGTACATGCGGGCCTGCGCGAGCGGGGCCACGACCGTCCAGCGGCCGGTGCTCGGATCGAAGATCTCGGCCGAGGCCAGCGGCTGATCTCCGGGTCCGCGCCCGCCCGCGACCAGCACCCGGCCGTCGGCCAGTCGAACCGCGGTGGCCAGTTGGCGGCCCACGTGGAGCGACCCGGTGGGCGAGAACGTTCCTGTCGCCGGTGAGTAGATCTCTGAACTGGTCAGCTCATCGGTCTGGTCCGACCCACCGGCCACCAGGACCCGGCCGTCGGCCAGCACCGTGACGGCGGCGCCGGCGCGGGCCTGATGCATCGATCCGGTGCCCGTCCAGGTGGACGACGTCGGGTGGTAGACCTCGGCCGTGGTCAGAATGGAGGTGCCGTCGGTGCCCCCGGCGACCAGGACCGAGTCGTCGGGCAGCGCCGCTGTGACTGCGAAGGTGCGCGACTGGGACATCGCGGGCACCGGCTGCCAGGACGCCCCACCGGCGGCCTGACTGTCATCGGAGACCGCGGACGCGGTGATCCCCGGCCGGATCTCACCGATCACGTACCCGGGGTACCCGACCGCCGCCTTGATCTGCGGCGCCGGTGCGGTCAGCGGCAAGGCACGGGCGGGCGGGGGCACCGCGTCGTCGTGCGCGAACACCCGATGCAGGGCCCCGGACGCCCCGGTGGGCGGTGGAGTCGGGCTGTCCGACGGCTGCGCGGCCGCCACTGCGGCCGCCCGAATGGCTGCCCCGGAGGACCGCAGCCCGTCCATCTGGGAGCCGTTACCGCTCGCTGCCGGCGGGGTAGCGGACGACACGCCACCGCCGTGGTTGCTGGAGAATGGCAGGTGCAGCGTCTTGGAGGTGTAAGGGATCTGCACATCCACCCCGGAGGAATTCACGTCGATACCGGCCGTGAATGGCGGGATGGTCAGTTTCTTGTCATTGATCCATTGGAAATTGCACGGGTAGGGCACCACATGTTTGTAATAGCAGACCGACTGTGGCAGGTAGTTGCTGCCCTGAATGGAGGCGCTGCCAGTGATCTGCGCAGCCAGTCCGTCCGTGCCGATGGAAAGTTTGACGCCGGCGCTGAGCTGTCCGGTGAATTCGACCAGACCAAGATCGAGCGTGCCTGGGCCGAGGTTGATGGACCCGTCCAGCTCGAACTGGAAGGTGGTCGGGCTGGCGTCCAGGATCACCGTGGTCGGCCCGAAAGTCAGTGAGCCGGCTTGTATCTGACCCAGCTGAGCGTTGACCGCCAATGACGGTGTGGTCGGATTGACCTGGATGCTCAGGTCCAGCGCGACGCCGTCGATGGTCGAGGTCAGGGCAAGGGCATACCCGGCCGGATAGGTCGTGGTCCCGATGGTGGCCCCATCCGGGGAGATGTACAACTGGGCGTAGTCGACGACGATCAAATTCGGTTTGCCGAACGCGGCCAGGGGTTGCAGAGCCGGAGTGGTCTGCCCGGCCGTGCCGATGGACATGGAAACCAGGAATTCGTCGGGCGACAGATTCAGGGCCAGGGACAACGGGGTGTTCTGCACGTAACCGATGGCCGAGGCCAGCTTCTGCGGCAACCCGGTCACGCCGACCGAGAAACCCAGGGTGGGGATTCCGTCTTCCAGGCCGATTCCGACCTGCGCGGTGAATTGCGCGATATCCAGGCCGCAGATACCCAGCGCGTCCTGCCATCCACTCACTCCCAACGACGCGACCAGGTCCGTGTCCGTGAGCTGGATGAGACCGGTCAGATTCACGGTATTGGACGTTTGATTGCAGGCATCCGACGTCGGTGAGGTCATGGTCAGGGTGGCGTTCACCCGAACCCCGAACGCGACCAGCGTCGGCGCGATTGTCAGTTGCAGGTCGCCCGAGGTCAACGCGACCTGCGAGCCGTTGGTGTTGAACATGTCCTGGCCGTGGACGCCCAGATCGACGGCGATGCTCAGGGTCGCCGTACCGGTGGCCAGGTTGAGATTGCCCACTGCGACCAGGGAATCGGAGCCCGGTTGGGTCAGGTGGGCCTTGGCCAGGGCGGCGCCGAAGTCCGAAGGGACTTGCACCTGACCAGCGATGTTGATACCGGCACCGAGATTGATGGATCCGAAACCACCGAAGGCGGTGCTGTCGAAATTGTTGACCGCGGCCGTGGTGTAGATCAGGTAGGCGTTCCCGACTGCCCCGGTACCGGGCAGGTACTGGGACAGGTTGATGCCGGCGCCGACAACGAAGTCATCCCCGGATTTGAATTGCACGGCGGCAGTGATGGTGAAGGGCGTCTTGAACGAGACGGTCAGCTTGGCCTGGGCGGTGGCGGCATAAACGCCCGTTCCGTTCACGGTCGTCTTGGTGACTGTCACCTGCGGGTCGACCAAGGTGAGCGTATTACCCAGGGTCGAATAGTTCAGCGGCACCGAGACGCTGAGCGACAGATCGTCGGCGGTGATGTCGAAACACCCGACGGCATCTGCGGTTCCGGTGTGGCCCAGGGTAACGGACAAGGATCCCGTCACACCCAGCCAGAGGTCACCCACGGTGGCCACCGTGCAGCCTCCGCTCACCGGGCCGTTGGACAGCTCGACGCTCGTCACCGACATACTCACCGCGCTCACCGGGGCGATGCTGAACAGAGTGCCGGTGGCCTTCAGATCCAGGGTGGTGGCGGTGTTCGCCGGCGTGGTGCCGGTGGCCGGAGTGGTGGCCGAAGCGATCGAACCGGCAAGGGCCGCCTGCCCGATGGTCACCCCGCTGGTCGGGGTCCAGCCGTTCAGGGTGCCCGACACCGACACCGTGTAGTTCCGCAGGCTGCTGAAGGCACCGGCCAGGGCCAGTCCGCTCGTGGTGCCCGGCACCGACACCGTGCCGGACAAAGACAGTCCGGCCCCGGTGGCCAGGGTGGCGGTGAAGTTCTGCACGGTGACCGTCACCGAACCGGGCAGCGGCAGGGCAATCGTGATCGGCTTCAGCGTGATCGAGCCGGTCAGCGCGCCGCTGCTACCCCGGCTGATCGAGCCGGTCAGGGTCAGCGCTTGGCCGAACACCGACAGATTGGTCAGCGACGCCGTGCCGGTCAGGTTGCTGGAGCTGTCGTACGCCAGGCCCACGTCCAGCGTGGCCGTTCCCGATTCCGACGGCACGTCCGCGGTCACCGAGAAGGCCAGGGTGTTCACCCCGCCGGCCCGCGTATAGGACGCGGTGGCGACGAGATTGGTCAAGGTCAGGGTGAACAGCTTGAGGCTGGGCACGTTCAGTGTGGTGGTGAACGACACCGCCGACGAGCTCAGGGCGGCGGTGAAAGTCAATGCGGTGTCCTGGGTGTCGCCCAGGGACTGGAGGTCGCCCAGGACCGATGAGGACAAGCTGACGTAACCGAAGGCAGTCACTCCGCTCGCCAGGTCGACCGAACTCGGGGCGGGCGCGGCGAATCCCGTCGGATAGGCGGTGACCGGGCCGGACGCATAGGCCACGAACCCGTCCGCAGCCCCGGTCGGCAGACCGAAACCGGACAGGTCGATGGACCCGGCCACGACCAACTGTCCCTTGGTGCCGGAACTCGCGTCGACGGTCACGGTGAACGGGTCCGACGTCGCGCCCACGGTCAACGTGCCGGTGGCGTTACCGGTGAAGGTGGCCGTCCCGTTCGCACCGGCCAGGGTCATGGTCAGAACGGGAATGCTGACCACGCCGAAGGTCAGCGCCGTGGTGGTCTGACCTTGGAGCGAGAAACTGGTTGTGGCCAGGTCGGCGCAGCCGGTCAGTTTGGCCGACAGGCTGCTGATGCTGGCTGTGCCGGCGACAGTCAGGATCGGGTCGCCGCTGGTGGCCTGGGCACACGTCGCGGTCGAGGACAACTGCACCGTGGTCACCGCGACATTCGCGCCGGACCCGTTGGACCAGCTCACGGCCGGATTGTCGGTGAACGTGAAGTCGTAGGCGTACGTCGGCGTGGCGGTGAAGTCATACGTCAGCGTGCCGGTGAAACCCGTATTGACGCTCAGTCCTTGGATCGGCTGCCAGGTCGCGCCGGAGGTCGTCACCGCGGCGTTCCACTTGTTCACATCGGCCACGGTGACCTGCACGGCCACGCTGAGCTGATTGCTGGCCGGTCCCAGCGCGCCGGTGGCGTTGACCTGCAAACCGGTGTTCTCCAGCTTCGCCGTGATGCCGGTGAGGCTGATGCCCGGCGCGCCGGGCGGCGAGAGGGGACCGGCCAAGGTCGCCGACGCCGAGTAGGAGAGCACGCCCGAGAGTCGGCTGATCGTGCCGCTGAGGTCAGCGGGTACGCCGAACAGGGTGAGATTGGCGGTGCTCAAGGTCGCGGTCAGGTCGCCATTGGCGGCGATGGTGCCCTGGAGCAATGCGCTGGCCTGCGATGACGACGGATTGTCCAGGGTGCTGAGCATCGTCAGCGTGGCACCACCGCTGGTCTGGCTGAAGGTGAATCCGAGCGAGATGGTGCCCAGGTTCTTCAGGGTGACCAGCGGTACCGGCTGGCCCGTCGAGGTCAGCAACTGACCGGACGTCACACCGTCCAGCTTGGTTCCGTCGGCATCGAGGGTGAAGCAGATGTCCGCGCTGAGCTGGTAGCTGCCCGAAATCTTGAGCCACGCAGCCGCGCCGGTGGGTCCGAACGTGCCGCCGGTGATGCAGACACCGTCCTGGCTGACCGAACCCTGGAGGCCGGCGCTCACCTCGAACGTGGAGAACAACGAGGGCAGGGTCGGGCTGGACTTGTTCGCAGTGAAGGCAATGGGCGTCGCGGCGTCGCAGGTCTTGGGCACGTCGGCCTGGTCACGGACAGCGGCAGGGAGGCGAAACCGCTGCCCAGGGTCGGGGTCGAGCTCGCGCTCAAAGAGTTGTAGAAGGCCAGGAAACCGCCGGTACAGGAGCCGGTCTGGACCATGAGCGTGCCGCTGCCGGACGAGGTGTTGTTATCGACCTTCGCGTAGGAGTTCGCCGTGCCGGTGAAGGAGGCGGTGTACACGTACGAGCCGCCCACCGTAGGTGCGTTGTGCACCGGGCACGTGGCCGCCCCGGCAGAGACGACCACCGCGGTGCACCCGGTGACAGGAGTCTTGTCCGGGTTGGCGAACGCGACCGTGCCGGTCACCACGCCCGAGCCGGAGGTGGCGGTCACCGTGGCCGTCAACGAGGCCGTTTGGAAGCCGACGAGCGCGGCGGTCAGCGTCGTGGCGGTCTCCTCGGCCGCGATGACCGGGGTGATCCCGACCGCGACCGAGCCGCCCACGGTGGCCGAGCCTGCGTACCCGGCCACGATGGGGGGGTTACCCACGTGCAACGCGGTACTGCCGGTGGTGCAACTGCCGGTGGCCGAACCGGCGCTGCTGCTGGTCAAGGTGGCCGAGCACAGCGCATTCCCGTCACTGGTGAAGGTGATCGTCCCGGTGGGCGTGACCGCGGAACTCACCGATGTGACCGTGGCCGACAGGGTCGCCGGGCTGCCGTAGTTGGCGATCACCGCATTCATGACGAGGGTGCTGCCGGCCGGGCTGACCACGACGGAGGCGTTCGCTGTCGTCACGACCGTCCCGTAGACCAGATCGCCGGTGTAGGTGGCGCTGTAGTTGGTCGTGCTGCCAGGCGACGGGCTCACCGGGCAGCTGAACTGGTTCTTGACCAACGGGCCCGGGGTGCACACGGGTTCACTGGGGTCTGCAGTCGAAAAGATGCTCACGGTGCCGGTGGGCGCGGTCGTGTTGGCGGTGCTGAACGCCACCGTGAGGGTGGCCGACTGGCCGGCCGGGACGGTCGAGGCGGACGCGCTGATGGCCAGGCTGGAGCTGGGGGCGGTGACGTTCACGACCAACGTGTTGCTGGTGGGGCTGGGGTTGAACCGGCCGGATTGCCCCGTGAACACCGCCGTGTAGGTGTGGGTGGCGCCGGTTCCGACGGTCGGCCGTACCTGACAGGTGCCGGTCGTGGTCGGGCAGACCTGGGCGGATCCGTCGTAGAAGGTCACCGAGGGCGTGGTCACCGGAATGGCCGGGCTGCCGTAGCTGACCGCCGCGGTCAGGGTGATGGGAGTGTCGCTGAGCACGCTCTGCGGGACCGGATTTCCGCCGGTCGTCCCGGTCAGGGCGATGCTGGTCGCGGCCGGTTGGGTCTGCAGGGTCTGCGCGGCACTCTGCGACGGCTGGCTCTGCGCATCGCCGGAATAGGTGGCGATGAGATAGGTCGTACCGGGGAGCGGCTGCCCCTGGCAACTGCCGGACGTGGGTGGGGCGAACGAACCACCGCCGGTGGTGGTCACGGTCAGGTCACTGCACAGGGGAACCGCGCCGGCCGGAATGTTCAGTTTCCCCGAGACGGGGGTCGCGGATGCCGGGGAGTCGTAGACGGTGACGGTGCCGCCCAACGCGGTGGCGTCCGTGGCCTGGACCACGATGGTGGTGACGGCCAGGGGCGTGCCGTAGGTCGCGGCCGCGGGCAGTGCGGCGGACACCGAGGTGGCGAACAACGCCTGCGTCGCCGTCCCGGTCGCGGTGGAAGCGACGGTGTTGCCGTCGGTCGAGGCGTAGCTGACCGTCAAGGTGTTACTGCTGCCGGCGGTGAGGCCGGTCACGGTGCAGGACGCCTGGACCGACGTCTCCGGCACGGCCGATTGCACCGGCACGGAGCAGTGTTGCCCGCCTGCGGTGGAGGCACTGATCGTGCCGACGATCGTGCCCCAGGTCTGGCCGGCCAGGGCGACGGTGACCGGAACGGTGGCCGTGGTCGGGGTGGTGGTGATGGCCCCGACGGCCGTCGTGGTCGGTCCCGGGTTGACGGTCAGCGTTGCCGCTGCCGAGGTCGAGGCCAGGTAGGCCCCGGTGGTCGGGAACACCCCGGCGATCGACGACGAACCCAGTGCACCCGCCGTGAAGGTGCAGGTACCCGAGCCGGTCGCAGTCAAGGTCAGGCTGTCGCAGTCGCCGGCTCCCTGCAGCGCGACATTCACCCCGGCGGCCGCGACCGGGTTCGTACCGGCGGCGACGGTGGCGGTCACGGTGACCTGGCCGCCGACCGTCTGGACGGCCGGGCTGAGCGACAGCGTGGTCGTGGTGCTGTTGACCGGGTAACTGAGCACGATCGAACCGTCGCCCGCGTTGACTCCGGTCGAGTTGGGACCCTGCTGCGTCGCCAGGCTGGAGTTCCACCCATTGGAGCCGCCGCCCCCGCCGCCGCCGGACCCGCCGTGCTGGCCGCCACCCCCGCCGCCGCCGCCGCCGAACCAGCCGCCACCACCACCGGCGCCGGAGCCACCGCCGTCGCGGTACTTGTTCGATCCCGCGCCGCCGTCCCCGCCGGTATGGCCCGAGCCCGAGTTGCCGCCGGTCGCGTGCGAGTAGACCCCGATACAGGTGCTGGTGTAGCCGCTACCGCCGCCGCCGTTCCCTGTGCTGCTGCCACCCCCGCCGCCACTGCCAGCGCAGTCGTGGGTGCCACTCTGCCCGGAACCTCCCGGGTTGCCGCCGCTGCCGGCCTGGCCGCCCGCGCTGTCGCCGCTGCCGTCGCCGCCGCAGCCGCCACCTCCGCCCGCTTCGGCGATGTCGGCACCGCCTTGAAAGGAGATACGGGAACCGCCGCCGCCGGCGCACCCGGTGGTGTTGCCGGCGGTCGTGCTGGCATTGCCGCCGTCGGGGAAGCCGCCCGTGGTGCCGCCGCCGGCCACGCCCACGGCCAGCGACAACGACTGTCCGGCGCTGACCGGGACCAGGACCTGGAGCTGCCCGCCGGCGCCGTAGGCCGCTCCGGCCGAAGAGGCGCCGGTCAGGGTGGCGGTCAGTGAGGAGACTCCGATGGGGACGTTGAACAACCCGGTGGTCCCGGTCGCTTCGAAGGTGCAGCTGGCCACCCCCGACGAGACGGGGCAGGAGCTCGCCGCGGGCGCGGCGGTCAGCGCCCTAGGCGGCGCGCCACCGGCGGTCGAGTTCAAGGTGGTCGTCAGGGCGGCTTCGAGGGCGGCCTTGTTCTTCTGCTTGAGGGTCGAGGCGTCGGATGCCGAAGTCGTCGGACCGGGCGCGGACCCCCCCGCCGCCCGGCTCGGCGTAGGCGCGGCGGTACCGGCGTTCAGACCTGCAGGTGAAGCGACCCCGTCGGTACTCGCCACGTCGGCCACCGTCCCGGCCGGCCCGGTCGGCTCGCCGGACACCGCGCCTGAGGAACTGGCAGCCAGCAGGAGCACGACCAGCGCCACGGCCGTGGGGACGCATAGACGTGCGCGCCCCAGAGGTCGAGAACGCGCGCTGACGGCTCGGTGCCGGGCCTTGTTCCGAAAATGGTGAGCCATCGCCGCCCAACTGTGCCTAGCTCACACGCCCTTGACAACCGGCGATTGGAATGAAAGTGGTGTCACCGTCGGTGAGAACGTGCGCTACGTCGGCCCGCGTGTCACCCGATCGGTGCACTCGGACCATGTCGTTGACCCCCCGGCTGGACCTCGCGACGGAACCAGGGTCGGGAGTGAGTTCACCTGGGGCGGTGAGCTCAGCGGCGGCGGCCCCGGATCGTGGCCCAGTGGCACCAACGGCTGGACCGGGATCCCGCCTCGCGCTGGCTTCGTGAGGCCGTTGCGTCGAGCCCGTGGTGGGTCAGTGGCGAGGAGTCGGCCGAGCCCGCTTCTCCCTCACCCGGACATTGACCCGTAACGGCGAGCCGGTGAACTCGAAGTCCTCGCGCAGCCGGCGTTCGATGAACCGGCGATAGCCGGCCTCCAGGAATCCGCTGGTGAAGAGCACGAACGTGGGCGGCCGATGGGCGGCCTGGGTGGCGAAGAGGATCTTCGGCTGCTTACCGCTGCGGACCGGTGGTGGCGTGCCCTGGACGAGTTCCTTGAGCCAGCTGTTCAGCACGCCGGTGGAAATGCGCCGGTCCCAGGAATCCAAGGCCTGCCGGATCGCCGCGGGGAGCCGGTGCACGCCGCGGCCGGTCTGCGCCGAAATGTTGATCCTCACCGCCCACGGCACCCGGGACAGCTCCCGCTCCACTTCTTTTTCGACTTCCGCCCGACGCTCCGCGTCGACCAGATCGGCCTTGTTCAGCGCAACGACCAGGGCCCGGCCGGACTCGATGACCATGCCGATGACCCGCTGGTCCTGCTCGGTCGGCGGCTCGGTCGAATCGAGTAGGACCACCGCCACCTCGGCCGACTCCAACGCCGATTGGGTACGCAACGACGCGTAGTACTCCATGCCCTTGGCCTGGTGCACCCGCCGCCGCAGACCCGCGGTATCAACGAAACGCCAAACCTCGCCATCCATCTCGACCAGGGAATCGACCGGATCAACGGTCGTGCCGGCCACCGCGTCGACCACCGAACGCGACTCACCGGTCAGCCGGTTCAGCAACGAGGACTTGCCCACATTCGGTTTTCCCAGCAGGGCAACACGTCTGGGGCCACCCCCGGAGCTCACGAATTCGCCGGGCGCGGTCGGCAGGGAATCCAGCATGGCGTCCAACAGGTCTCCCGAGCCCCGGCCGTGCAAGGCCGACACCGGATACGGCTCGCCCAGGCCCAGGCTCCAGAGCGAGGCCACGTCGGACTCGTTGCGTTCGTCGTCGACCTTGTTCGCGACCAGCAGCACCGGGTGCTGGGAACGCCGGAGCACCTTGGCGATGGCTTCGTCGGTGGAGGTCGCGCCGACGGAGGCGTCCACCACCACGACCACCGCGTCGCTGGTGGCCATGGCCCGATCGGCTTGCTGGGCCACCGCGATCTGGAGCCCGTGCGGGTCGGGCTCCCAACCACCCGTGTCGACCACGGTGAACCGGCGGCCTCGCCACAGCGCGTCGTACGAGATGCGGTCGCGGGTCACACCAGGCACGTCCTGCACCACTGCCTCGCGCCGGCCGATGAGACGGTTCACCAGGGTCGACTTGCCCACGTTGGGCCGACCGACCACGGCAATGGTGGGCTGCGGAACAGGTTCGGCTGCAATGCCTTCCCCGCCGAGACCATCGAGGTCACCGGCCCAGTCGGTGAACTCACTCTCGTCGGACCAGAAGCCGTCACCGGCCACCGGTACTTCGGTCGCCTCGGCGTCACTACTCATATCGTCGCTCACGTCAACACCCTTTCCATCCGCGTATCCAGGTCGACCACCAGCTCGGCCAGGCTGGACTGCACCAGCTCGGTGGCGGCGGCCACGGCCGTCCGGCCCGCCCCTTGGGGCACGGTCACCGGCGTTCCGATCAACACGTTGACGGCGGGCCGGAACCGGCGGCTCGATCCGGGCGGCCGGGCCGTGCCCCGCAGTGCGATGGGGATCACGACCGCGTTCGACCGGGCCGCCAACCAGCCCGCCCCGCTGAACACGGTGCTGACGTTGCCGTCGCCGCGGGTGCCCTCGGGGAACAGTCCGATTGTGCCACCCGCCTTGAGCTGGGCAAGCGCGGCCAGCATCACGTCCCGGCTGGGCGCGTCCCGGTCGATGGAGTACTGCCCGACGTTGCGCAGCAGCCAACCGATGGGGCCGGTCACAGCCTCCGCCTTGATCAGGAACGAAACCCGCCGCGGGAGTTGCCCGAACAGCACCGGACCGTCCCAGAAGTTCATGTGGTTGGCCGCGAACAGCACCGGTCCGGTGGCCGGAACATTGTCCAGCCCGGCCATCCGGACGCGATACATGCTGCCGCACAGCACGATTCCAATACGGCGGCCGCGATCCACACCCTTGCGACCGACGTGCGCGGGGGTCGGGTCACCGCTTGCTTCCAGGCTGAAGAAGCGGCGGATCCGCAACCTCATGAAATACCCCGTTGCGCGGCCAGTTCCAACACCTTGACCACCGTCTCGTGACGCTCCAGCTGCGAGGAGTCGAGCACAACCGCGTCCGCGGCGACCTGCAGGGGGGCGTGCGCACGGGACGAATCCGAGCTGTCCCGGCGCTGCAGATCCTGCTGCACCGCGGCGAGATCGCCACTGTGCGCTCCGATCTCGGCGTGCTGCCGGAAGCGGCGGCGGGCCCGCTCACCGGCATCGGCGGTCAGGTAGATCTTCAGTTCGGCGTCCGGCACGACCACGGTGCCGATGTCGCGCCCCTCCACCACCATCCGTCCCGAGCGGGCCAGCCGTTGCTGCCGGCCGAGCAGGAACGACCGCACCGCCGGGTTGGCCGACACCGGGGTGACCGCGAGAGTAACGGCCTGACTGCGGATCTCGTCGGTGACATCACCCGAGGCGAGCACGTGCCGCTGCTCGGCAGCCTCGACCGGCGAGGAGAACTGCAGCCGCGGCAGCAAGGCCGCCACGGCGTCGGCGTCGGTCGGATCGATACCGGCGCGGAGCACTTCCAGGGTGACAGTCCGGTACATGGCCCCGGTGTCCAGGTAGCCGGCGCCCACCGCGACCGCGACATCTCGCGCGACGGTGGACTTTCCGGTGCCCGAGGGACCGTCGATGGCGATGACGAAACTGTTCACAGGCCGACCATCTTGTACAGCAAAGCGATCTCGACCGGATTCAATTTCCGGAGCGTGCCCGGGCGCTGGTGTCCCAGCTGGACGTCGCCGATCTTGGTACGCACCAACCGGGACACCGGATGCCCGGCCGCGGCCAAGAGTCGGCGCACGATGTGCTTGCGCCCCTCGTGCAACACCACCTCGACCACGGCCCGGTTGTTGTGCAGATCGACCACCTCGAACGAGTCCACCCTGGCCGGACCGTCCTCGAGCTCGATCCCGGACTTCAAGCGGCGACCCAGGTCTCGCGGGATCGGGGCCGGTACCTCGGCCATGTACGTCTTACTCACGCCGTAGGACGGGTGGGTCAGCCGGTGCGCCAGCTCACCGTCGTTGGTCAACAACAGCAGACCTTCCGAGTCCATGTCCAGCCGACCGACGTGGAACAGCTTGGGCCGGTCGAGCTCTCGGAACCAGTTGTCGAGCAGCTGACCGAGATGGGGACGGCCGAGCTCGTCGGACATGGTCGACAGCATCCCGGGCATCTTGTTCAGCGCGAGATAGACGTGGTCCTCGCCCAGCACGATCCGGTTGCCGTCCACGTGGACGACCGCTCGTTCCGGGTCCACCCGGGTACCCATTTCCCGGACCACGATGCCGTCGACCTTGACCCGGCCCTGCCGGATCAACTCCTCGGCCTTGCGCCGAGACGCGACTCCTGCGGCGGAGAGCACCTTCTGGAGCCGGACTCCCTCTTCTGATTCGTTCACGATGACACGATTTCCATTTCTGAATCCAGGTCGGGCAACAGCGGTCCTAGCGAGGGCAGTTCCTCCAGGGAGGGCAGTCCGATCCGCTCCAGAAACAACTCGGTCGTCCCGTAGAGCAGACCACCGGTGTCCGGGTCGGCCCCGACCTCCTCGACCAGACCACGGGACACCAGCGTCCGGACCACCCCGTCGACGTTCACCCCACGCACCCCGGCGATCCGGGCCCGGGTCACCGGCTGGCGATAGGCGATCACCGCCAGCGTCTCCTGCGCGGCCCGAGACAGCTTGCCCTGGGCGCCGTCCAGCACGAACCGTTCCACCACAGTGGCGTAGGTGTCCCGGGTGTAGAAGCGCCAGCCGTCACGCATCCGCCGCAGGTCGATGCCGGAGCTCTGGGCGGTGAGCCGCTCCGACAGCGCGGTGAGGGCCTCGGTGACGGCCGCCGCCGGAGCCTGCACGGCGGTGGCCAGGGTGAGCTCATCGACCGGAGAGTCCACCACCAACAGGATGGCCTCCAAGGCACCCACCAACTCGGCGGTCGCGGCGCCGGCGTCCACCGATTCAGTCGTGATCTGGCTCATTCGTATTCCTCCGCGTCGACGTGCGTCCCGACCGACTCGTCTCCGACCCACCGGATGGTCAGCCGCTCCAGCGGTACCGGCTGGGTGAAGGTCACCGCTGCCTCGCGGTACAGATTCAGCAGGGCCAGGAAGCGGGCCACCACCTGGAGGGTCTGAGTGCAGTCGACGACCAACTCTTCGAAACTGGCCTGACCGGCCCGGGTCAGCAACGTCCGCACGATGGCGGTGTGCTCGGCCACCGAGACGGTCGGGGCGTGGAGGTGCTCGAACGACACCTGGGGGGGCGGCTTGGGCGAGAAGACGGCCCCGGCCAGGGCCGCGAACGCGTACGGGGACAGTCCGATCCGGACCTCGGGCAGCAGGCCGAGGTAGCGGTCCTCCAAGGTGACCGCCCGCGGGTAGCGGCGCGGCGCCGCAGTCTCCAGCTCGGCGAACAGCTCGGCCACCTGCTGGTAGGCGCGGTAGGCCATCAGCCGGGCGAAGAGCAGGTCCTTCCCTTCCACGGCGAACGCGTCCGCGGGGTCATCCGGCTCGGCCTGGGGCAGCAGCCGGGACGCCTTGAGGTCGAGCAGAGTGGCCGCTACGACCAGGAACTCGGTGGTCACCCCGAGGTCGGAGCCCTCGCCTTCAGCAGACAGAAACGCAATGAATTCAGACGTGACCTGGGACAGCGCCACTTCGGTGACGTCCATCCGATGCGCCCCGATGAGCTGCAGCAACAGGTCGAAAGGCCCGTCGAAGTTGGCCAGTCGGACATGGAAACCGACCCGGTCAGCCGCCCCCGGAGCCGACTGCAGAGCAGCTCCGGCCGCGCTCATCTCTTCGCGTCCTGAGCCAGCACCTCGCGGGCCAGCGCCCGGAAGGCGTCCGCCGCGGCCGAGGTCGGGGCGTAGCTGGTGATCGGTTCTCCGGCCACCGTGGTTTCCGGGAACTTCACGGTGCGGGCAATGACGCTGTCATAGACCTGGTCACCGAAGCGCTGCACGAGCATGGCCACCACGTCGCGGGCATGCACCGTGCGCCCGTCGAACATGGTCACCAGCACGCCGTCGACGCCCAGTTCCGGGTTGATCCGGTCACGCACTTTTTCCACCGTGTCGACCAGCAGGGCCACTCCGCGCAGCGAGAAGAACTCGGCCGCCACCGGCATGATCACCCCGTGGGCGCAGGCCAGCGCGTTCACGGTGAGCAGACCGAGCGAGGGCTGGCAGTCGATGAGGATGTAGTCGTAGGCGTGCACCAACGGGCGCAGCGCCCGGGCCAGGGTGTGTTCGCGGCCGACCTCGTTGATGAGCTGGACTTCCGCGGCGGACAGGTCGATGTTGGCCGGGATCAGGTCCACCCCGGAGACCCGGGTGGACACCAGCACGTCACTGATCGCGGTGTTGCGCTCGAGCATCAGGTTGTAGATGGTGCGCTCGAGCTCGTGGCTGGGCACCCCGAGACCGGCGGACAGCGCGCCCTGCGGATCGAGGTCGACCAGCAACACCTTGCGTCCGTACTCGGCCAGCGCGGCGGCCAGGTTCAGCGTTGAGGTGGTCTTGCCCACGCCGCCCTTCTGGTTGCAGATGGCAATGATCCGGGCGGGTCCGTGGTTGGTCAGCGCCGTGGGCTCGGGGTAGGTGCGGCGAGGCCGGCCGGTGGGTCCGAGTTCACCCGGAGTGGCGGTGGGGTCGGGGAACAGCGCCGTCGCTGGCTCCCCCGACCCGGGCGCGATGGCTGCCTCGACGTCCGGCGGGAGCTCGTTCGTCTGGGCCGGGGACTGGTTGGGCTGGGCCGCGGGGACGATGCCGGAGGCGGCGATCCACGTCGCGTCGTCTGGCGCACTCACCTCAGCGCACTCCCAACCTTCGATCTCACCCAGCCGTCATCCCGACGCTCAACGCTCAACAGTAGGTGGCGGTCGGGTGTATCGGCAAAGTGCCGCGCGGAGGCGGATCAGCGGGCACGGGGGTGGGCCAGCGCGTAGACCTCGCGCAACGACTCGACGGTGACCAGGGTGTAGATCTGCGTGGTGGTCACCGAGGCGTGGCCGAGGAGTTCCTGCACCACCCGGACGTCGGCGCCGCCGGACAGCAGATGAGTGGCAAACGAATGCCGCAGGGTGTGCGGAGACACCGGCTCGACGATGCCCACGCGGTCGGCCGCATCGGAGAGCACCTGCCAGGCCGATTGTCGGGACAACCGCCCGCCCCGGGCGTTCAGGAACACCGCCGCGGTCCCCCGGCCGGCCGCCGCCAGGGCCGGCCGGCCGCGCACCAGATAGGCCGAGATCGCCCGCCGCGCATACGAACCGAGCGGCACAATGCGTTCCTTGCTGCCTTTGCCGAAGAGCCTGACCACGCCGTCCTCGTCCGCCGGCCCGGGCAGGTCATCGCAGTCCATACCGACCGCCTCACTGATCCGGGCGCCGGTGGCGTAGAGGAATTCGAGCAGGGCCCGGTCCCGGAGCCCGCGGGAATCGTCGGTCGGCACCCCCTCGAGGATGGCCGACACCGTCTCGATCGGGAGCGCCTTGGGCAACCGTTTGGCCGTCTGCGGTGGGTGCACGTCGGCCGATACGTCCGTCTCCACGGTGCCTTCCGCGAGCAGGAATCGATGCCAGCCGCGGACCGCGACGACCGCGCGGGCCGCCGAGGACGGTGCCAGCGGCGGGTGGTCGGGGTCACCGGTGCGGAGCGCGACCACGTGCTCACGTACGTGTTCGGCACGAATGTCGCTGGTGTCGGCGACGTGCAGGCGGGTCAGTGTCTGCAGGTACCGGTCCAGGTCGCGTCGGTAGGACAGCAGGGTGTTGCGAGCGGCGCCGCGTTCCACGGCCAGGTGGTCGAGATAGATCCGCAGGTCACGAACCAAGGCCGGGGCAGGCTCTGCGGGCACTGTGCTCAGCCGAGAATCCCGGGCAGGTCGGGGGCGTCGGGCACACCGGACCCGTCGTGGACGGTGGCACCGTTGTCCCACGGTTGGTCGGCCACCCGAGAGGTGTGGCGGTGCTCGATCACCTGCGCGGCGGCCAGAATGCCCGACACCGCGGTGGCGTTGACGATGTCGCCATCGAGGGTCGAACGCACCGCCTGGGACAGCGGGATGCGCACGATCCGGAGATCGGCCTCCTCGTCGTGCATCTCGCCGCGATCGACCTCGGAGAGGTTGCGAGCCAGGAAGATGCGAATAGTTTCCTGGCTGAAGCCCGGCGAGGGAGCGATGTCGAGCAACACGCTCCAGTCCAGGGCGGACAGGCCCGTCTCCTCGGCCAGCTCGCGCTGCGCTGCCGCCAGCGGACTCTCCCCGTCGGCGTCCATCAGGCCGGCCGGTAACTCCCACAGCCTGCGGCGCAACGGGTGTCGATACTGCTGGATCAGGACTACATCGGGATCTTCTTCATCGCCCCGGGAGTCGTCCAACACCAGCACCGCAACGGCCCGGAGATGCTCCACCACCTCGCGTTTCACCGTCCCACCGCCGGGCATCACGACCTCGTCCACCCGCACGCCGACAACCTTGCCAGAGAACTCGACGGTGGACCCGACGACCGAATAGACCTGGCTCACGAGGTGGCTCCGATCGCGGCGTGCCGCGGCGGGTGCCCGTTGGTGGACGCCTTGTCCGTGATCGGCAGCCGCTCACTCTCCAGGTAGTCCAGGGCCGCGCCGACCAGGCCGACGAAGAGCGGATGCGGCCGGGTGGGCCGCGACTTGAACTCCGGGTGGGCCTGGGTGGCTACGAAGAACGGGTGCCGGTCGCGATCCAGTTCGATGAACTCGACCAACGACGAGTCCGGCGACAACCCGGACAGGTGCAGCCCCGCCGCTTCCAACTGGTCGCGGTAGGCGTTGTTGACCTCGTAGCGGTGCCGGTGCCGCTCCACCACCTCGGTTGCTCCGTACAGCTCGGCCACGACGGACCCCCTGTCCAGCTCGGCGACGTAGTCGCCCAGCCGCATGGTGCCGCCCATGTCCTTCTCGCCCGCGATCACCTCGGTCTGGTCGACCATGGTTGCCACCACTGGCTCGGGGGTGTCGGGATCGAACTCGGCCGAGTTCGCGTCCGGCAGCCCGGCCAGGTTCCGGGCCGCCTCGATGACCATGCACTGCAGGCCCAGGCAGATGCCCAGCACCGGCAGACCGTTCGTGCGGGCGTAGGTGATGGCGCCGATCTTGCCCTCGATGCCCCGAACCCCGAACCCACCGGGGATGAGCACACCGTGCACGTCGCCCAGCGCGGCCGCGGCGCCGGCCGGGGTCCGGCAGTCGTCGGAGGCGACCCAGTCGATCTCGACCTTGGCGTCATTGCCGAAACCGCCGGCCCGCAGCGCCTCGCTCACCGACAGGTAGGCGTCCGGCAGGTCGATGTACTTGCCCACGACCGCGATCCGGACCGTCTCCGCCGGATGGTGCACCCGCTGCAGCAGTGCCCCCCACGCCGTCCAATCCACGTCCTTGAAACTGAGATTGAGCCGGCGGACCACGTAGGCGTCCAGGCCCTCGGAATGCAACACCCTGGGGATGTCGTAGATCGACGGGGCGTCCGGGCAGGCGATGACCGCTTCCATATCCACATCG
The DNA here is from genome assembly GCA_965277905.1 of Nakamurella sp. Lineage (GTDB taxonomy): Bacteria > Actinomycetota > Actinomycetes > Mycobacteriales > Nakamurellaceae > Nakamurella. The sequence goes on along the minus strand of CBDIDW010000005.1, from coordinate 97,608 downwards.
CACATCAGCGCAATCTTGTTCTTGAGCCCGTCCGGAATAGGCCGATCCGCCCGGCACACCAGCGCGTCGGGCTGGATGCCGATGTTTCGTAGGGCGGCGACCGAGTGCTGGGTCGGCTTGGTCTTGAGCTCACCCGACGGGGCCAGGTAGGGCACCAACGAGACGTGCAGGTAGAAGACGTGGTCGCGGCCGACGTCATGGCGGATCTGACGGGCCGCCTCCAGGAACGGCAGCGACTCGATGTCGCCGACCGTGCCGCCGATCTCGGTGATGACAACGTCAGGCACCTGACCGTCGGCGTCCGGCGCGGCCATCGCCCGGATGCGGTCCTTGATCTCGTTGGTGATATGCGGGATCACCTGCACGGTGTCACCCAAATACTCGCCGCGGCGCTCTCGGGCGATGACCCGGCTGTAGACCTGGCCGGTGGTCACGTTGGCGTCGGCGGACAGCTCGCGGTCCAGGAAACGCTCGTAGTGCCCGATGTCCAGGTCGGTCTCGGCCCCGTCGGCGGTCACAAAGACCTCACCGTGTTGGAACGGGTTCATGGTGCCCGGATCCACGTTGATGTACGGGTCGAGCTTCTGCATGGTCACCCGCAAGCCGCGCGAGGTGAGCAAACGACCCAGGCTGGAGGCGGTCAGGCCCTTCCCCAGCGAGGAAGCCACACCACCCGTCACGAAAATGTGCTTAGTGGTCCTGACCTGCGGCAAGTCGACTCCCCGTGTTGGCTGGTCGGACCGCACCGAGGCTTTCGGTACGGGATCAGCGGGCCGCATAGTGCAGCTGCTCCACGGAACTCCAGCCTAACAGGACAGCACAGCGCCCCCGGACCTGGGCGGGTTGATCCGGGGGCGCTGCGAGTTTGGTTAGTTCACGGCCAGCGTCGGGACCTGGGCCTGGGCGTTGGCGGCAAAGCCGTAACGACCGACACCCCCACCGTTCTGCTCGACCACGGCCAGCACGGTGGCCAGTCTGCCGGTCGAGGTGTCCACGTTGTCGACCGTGCTCACCGCAGCCGAGTCCGCCGTATCGCCGCGCACCACGCCCACGGATCCGGTCGAGGTCTCGCTTCCTTGACGGCCGGCCATGACCACGGCGGAGGCCGTCTGTTTGAGCTGCACGGCCAGGTCCGCGATCGCCGCGGCCCGATCGGCCTCGGACCCGCCGGTCACTGCCGCACCGGTCAGGATGACCACCATGCGTCCGGCGGCCACGGTTCCGCTGGCCTGGATGAACCCGCTCGAGGCCAGCGCGGACAGCGCGGCTGTGGCCTCGACCGGCTTGGCCGTCTTGCCGGCCGCATTGGTCAGCAGCACCGACGCCAGCAGTCCGCCCGCGACCGCCCCGACCTTCGGCGAGGCCGGCAGGGTGGCCCCGGTGGGCAGCACCTTGGCGGCCAGCGCGCGTAGGTCGGAGGCGTGCTGCGGATCCGAGAACTGCGACGTCACCTGGATCTGTGCGGTCACTTTGGCGCCCGACCGGGCCAGCAGCGACAGCAGCGCGTCCCGATCACCGGGGTCGGCGTCGCTGGTGGTGATGAGCACGACCGAGGTGTTGGGCAGGGTGCCTCGCACGGCCAGGCTCCCGACGGATCCGGCGAACTTGTCGTCACCGGTCACCCGACCGCTCAGGGTGGTGTTCTCGGTCGCCAATTGATCTTTCTCGGCCGACAGGGTGGTCTTGTCCGTCTGCAGGCCGGCCAGAATCGGCGAGGACACCTTGGTCGCACCGAGCACGATCCCCAGCGCGAGCGCCAGGAAGATGGCCGACAGGGAGACGATGTGATACCGCATCGAGATCATTTAGAACAGTCCTCGCAGCCAGGTGACGAAATCGTTCCACCAGCCCCGGGCGAGATCGAGATAGGTCCCGGAGACGTCGGAGAGCAGGAGCGCGGTCACGATGGCGACCGCGGCGCAGAACACCAGCAGGAAAACGACCCACCAGGAGATGCGGGCCTTGTACAGCCGGGCCACGGCCGCGGCCTCGACGATCTTGTCCGAGACCCGGAGCCGGACCAGGAAGGTGGAAGCGGCGCCACCGTTGCCCCGGTCGAGCAGATCGGTGAGCGAGGCGTGCATGCCGACCGTGATGATCAGGCTCGCGTCGTGGGCGTCGGCCAGCAGGAGAGCCAGATCCTCACTCGTGCCGGTGGCCGGGAAGGTGACCGCACCCAAACCGAGATCCTGCAGCCGTTCCAGACCGGGGGCATGACCGTCGACGTCGGCGGGAATGACGACCTCAGCGCCGCCGCGCAGCGTGTCGGGGCCGATGTCCTCGGGGTTGCCGATGATCAGGTTCGGTTTGTAGCCGGCCGCCCGGAGCGCGTCGGCGCCGCCGTCCACGCCCACCAGCACCGGGTGATAGTCGGAGATGTACTTGCGGAGCTTGCGCAGCTCCCCCTTGGTGTCGGCCGAGTCGGCCACCACCAGCACCTGCCGGCCGGCAATCCGGGTAGCCAGGTCGGGGATGCCGATGCCGTCCAGCAGCAGCGTGCGTTCCCGCTTCATGTATTCGATCGCGTTGGCGGCGAACGCCTCGAGCTGCGCGGCCATGCCGGCCTTGGCCTCGATGAGCAGGTCCGCCACCGAGTCCTGGGTCTGCTCGACCCCGCTGGCCACCGGCTCGTCGCCGATGAAGATCTCGGCCCCGTCGATGCGCAGTTTGGCGCCGTCCTTGATCCGGGTGAACGCCCGGTCGCCGACATCGTCGATCAGCAGCACCCCGGCATCGACCAGGATTTCCGGACCCAGGTTCGGATACCGCCCGGAGATCGACGGGGCCGCGTTGATGACCGCGGTCACACCCGCCCGCACGAACGCGTCGGCCGTCACCCGGTCCAGGTCGGTGTGGTCGATCACGGCGATGTCGCCGGGCCCGATCTTGGGCAGCAGCGCCTCACTACGTCGCGATACTCGTGCGACGCCTGTGACTCCAGGTAACGCACGAGTCTGCCGTGACAGAAGTTTCATAAGTTGATCGTCTCAGCGGCTCGGCCGGAAGGCGCGGAAAAGCGCCGTGACACGCGGAGATCACGCGAAAGTGGTGCAGCGAGGGGCACCAGATCACCGACGGTCAACGCTGTTGCCGGGCCGATGTCACGAAAGAGCCGACACGCGAGGAAAAACGGCCCGCAAACGTCATTTCAGCCGCGCCGCGCCTGATTGGTCGCAGCCAGATCGAGCACCCTCCTCGGATCGGTGGACAGCGCCATCCACCTGCCCGTCCACCGATCACCCGATGGTGCCCTCAGCGTTCCCGGCGGATGCTCGGAGTTGTCAGCAGATCGTTTCCGCAGAAAGGCTTTCGCCATGTCCCCGATCACGTCCCAGTTCCCCCAGACGGACACCCTCGACCTCGCCTACCCCGTCGCGGTCGCGACTTTTCCCAGCTACGACGGTGCGCAGCGCGCGGTCGACTACCTGGCCGAGCGTGATTTCCCGGTCGCCCGGGTGGAGATCGTCGGGACCGACGTGCGATCGGTGGAGCGGGTCACCGGCCGGCTCACCCGCGCCCGGGTGGCCGGCGCCGGTGCGCTCTCCGGCCTGTGGCTCGGCGTGTTCGTGGGGATCGCCTCGTCCCTGCTCTACGCCCACTTCTCGATCGGCCTGTTCCTGATCACCGGCGCACTCGGGGCGGCGTTCGGCACCATCTGGAGTTTGGTCGATTATCGAGCCGTGACCCGCGGCGGCCGGCGCCGGTTCACCTCGGTCAGCCGCATCCGCGCAGAGCGCTACGACATCCGGGTCGGCCACACCGAAGCCGATCGGGCCCGAGCCATCCTGTCCGAGCTCACCGAGGGCTTTCCGCTGGCGTCGTGAGATCGCTTCAGGCGGAGCGATGCACCACGGCTCGGGCGGATTCCAGCAGCTCGGCGGCGTGCGAGCGGGCCGTCGCCCCGGACGTCCCGCCCAGCATCCGGGCCAGTTCTCGCTCCCGCTGCGGACCGTCGACCACCTGCAGATCGGCGGCCCGGACCCCGCGTGCGGAGTCGGCGTCCACCACGATGTGCCGGTCGGCGAAGGCGGCGACCTGGGCCAGGTGGGTGACCACCACGACCTGGTGGTTGCGGGCCAGACCGGCCAAGCGGCGGCCGATCTCGGTGGCGGCGCGACCGCCGACACCGGCGTCGACCTCGTCGAAGACCAGAGTGGCCACGGGATCGGCGCCGGCCAGCACCACCTCGATGGCCAGCATCACCCGGGACAATTCGCCTCCGGACGCGGCTCGGGCCAAGGGCAGATCAGCCGCGCCCGAATGCGGGGCCAGCCGGAATTCGACGGAGTCCACACCATCCACGGCGGCCGCGACTCGCACGTCACCGATCATCACGGTGTGATCGTGTTCGGCGGTGCGCAGGTCGACCACGGCGTCGAAACTCGCGCGGCCCATGGCCAGGTGGCCCAGTTCCGCCGTCACTCGGCGGGCCAGATCGTCGGCAGCCGCGGCCCGGCGGTGGTGGAGCGCAGTGCCCCGGACGCTCACCGCGGCGGCCAGGTCGTCGCATCGACCGCGCAGCGCGGCCAGGGCCTCCTCGGAGCTGTCCAAGGTCAGCAGCTCGGCGGTGGCCTGCTCGCGCCAGGCGATCACGTCCGCCACGTCGGGGCCGAAACGGCGGGTCAAGGTGCGCAGCGTGGCCTGTCGGGACAGCAGCGTCTCCAAGCGGTTCGGGTCGACCTCGAGGTCGCCCAGGTACCGGGACAATTCCGCGGCCACGTCCACCAGGACGGCGGTCAGCGGGAGGAGCTCACCGGCCCAGTCCAGCAATCGGGGGTCCCCGGTGGCCAACAGCGCTCGTCGGGCGGCGTCGACCTGGGCGAGCGCGGTGGGCTCGTCGCCGTCGCCGGCCAATTGGCGCAGGGCCCCGTCCGCGGCCGCCCGCAGCGCGTCGGTGTTCTCCAGCCGGCGGACGGCCGCGACCAGCTCGGCATCCTCCCCGGGCCGGGGTCGCACCGCGTCGATTTCGTCGACGGCGGCCCGCAGCACCTGCTCCCGCAAGGCCCGCTCCCGCTGGCTGGAGGTGCGTTCGTGCAGGTCGGCCAGGGTGTCGAGCCATTCGGTACGGGCCGAGCGGTAGGCGGCAAGGTCGGATTCGGTGCCGGCGAACCGGTCCAGGACAGCCAGTTGTCGGACGGGCTGGAGCAACCCGATGGCCTCGGACTGACCGTGGATGGCGACCAGGGGCGCGGTCAGGTCGGCCAGCGTGCCAACCGGGGCGGACCGCCCTCCGACGTGGGCGCGAGAACGGCCGTCGCTGCGCAGGGTGCGGACCAGGATGATCGAACCGTCCTCGTCCAGCCGGCCCCCAGCGGCGGCGACGTCGGCGACGGCCTGGTCGTCGGGCGGAACTGCGAGCCGGGCCTCGACCACGGCCCGCTCGGATCCGGACCGGACTCTGCCGGCGTCGCCGCGGCCGCCGGTGATCAGCCCGAGTGCCGTGACCACCATGGTCTTGCCCGCGCCCGTCTCGCCCGTGATCGCGGTGAACCCCGCGTGCGGCTCGAAGTGGGCCTCGTCGATCACTCCCAGCCCGGAGATGCTGAGTTCGGTGATCACCCCGGGAACGCTATCCGCTCCCCGGCGCAGATCAGTGGCGCTGGTCGCGCCAGCCGTGGATGGGAAGCGAGAACTTGCGGACCAGTCGGTCGGTGAACGGCTGGTCCCGCAGCTTGATCATCTGCACTGGAGTGGTACCCCGACGCACGTGCACGCGGGAGCCCCGCGGAACCGGATGCACCCGGCGACCATCGCAGACGATGATTGCGTCATGCCCGGCCGGGTCGATGTGCACGGTGACCGTCGATTCGGGGGACACCACCAGGGGCCGGGCGAACAGTGCGTGGGCGTTCGACGGCGCCACCAACAGCGCCTCGACCTCGGGCCAGATGATTGGGCCGCCGGCCGAGAAGGCGTAAGCGGTCGAGCCGGTCGGGGTGGCGCAGAGCACGCCGTCGCAGCCGAAGGCGGACATCCCCCGCCCGTCGATCTCCACGACAACGTCGAGAATCCTCTCCCGGGTGGCTTTCTCCACACTGGCCTCGTTCAGTGCCCAGCACCTCTCGATGATCCGGCCGTCGTGCTCGATGTCCACTTCCACGGTCATCCGAACGGTGACCCCGCCGGGCTGTTGATAGCCCCGGTCGATGATCAGCGCCAGCGCCTCGTCCAACCGGTCCAGATCGGCCTCCGCCAGAAACCCGACCCGGCCGAGGTTGACCCCGAGCACCGGCACGCGCAGGGGTCGGGCGGCCTCCGCAGCCCGGAGCAGTGTGCCATCGCCGCCAATGGCCAGGACCAGCTCCACCTCGGTGCTGACTGTGCCCCCGGTGCCCTCGAAAGCGCGCAGATCGAGTTCGCGACTCTCCCCCGGCATGGCGATCAGCTGCACCCCGGCGTCGTGCAGACGGTGCAGGACTTTCTGGGCGGTGGCGAAGATGTCCGGCCGGCCCGTGTGGGCCACCAGCAGCACCCGACGATCTGTCATGCCGGACCCGCCTCGATGGCCGCCGCAACCAGGCCGGCGTCCCGGCCGGGATCGACGGATCGGTCGGCCCGCAGGTGTACGAAGAATTCGACGTTGCCGCTCGGCCCCGGCAGCGGTGAGGCGACCACGTCGACCAAGCCCCAGCCCAGGTCGCCGGCGGCACCGGTGACGTGCCGGACCGCGTCCGCGCGCAGGGCCGGATCACGCACCACACCGCCGGCTCCGAGCCGGTCCCGACCCACTTCGAACTGGGGTTTCACCATCGGCACCAGGTCCGCCCCCGGACCCGCGCAGCCGGTCAGCGCGGGAAGCACGGTGACCAGGGAGATGAACGACAAGTCAGCCACGACCAGGTCGACGGTGCCGCCGATCTCGGCCGGGGTCAGGTGACGGACGTTGCACCGCTCGACGACCCGGACCCGGTCGTCGGTGCGCAGCCGCCAGTGCAGCAGGCCGTAGCCGACGTCGACGGCGACCACCTCGGCCGCCCCCCGCCGCAGCAGCACGTCGGTGAACCCACCGGTGGAGGCACCGGCATCCAGGGCGCGGCGCCCGGTGACTCCGACGTCGGGGAAGGCGTTCAGCGCACCGAGCAGCTTGTGCGCCCCGCGGGAGGCCCAGCCCTCGTCGGAGGGGTCCTCGCGGACCAGCACGGGCGCAGCGGGATCAACGGCGGTGGCCGGCTTCTGGGCCGCAGTACCGCCCACACTGACCCGCCCCGCGGTGATCAGTTCGGCGGCGTGCTCACGGGAGCGGGCCAGGCCGCGCCGCACCAGCTCGGCGTCCAACCGCGCTCGTCGCACGTCAGCCGCCGGGCCGCGGTGCAGCCGCACCGGTGTCGGCCGTGGCCGCGAGCGCCGACTGCAGTGTGGTGTGCAAACGGCCATAAACCTGCACGGTGTCGGCCGGGGCGAGGCGGTCGAGGGCGGCCATGTCAGTGGCCACCTGATCCGTCCAGCTACCGGCGGGCGCCGAGGTCGGGTCTTCACTCACGGGTTCACGTTACCTAGAGTCGCCATCCAGCCGGAGCCGGGTAAGTACCCGCCCGGCCGAGGCATCACCGGCCCGCACGGCGGTCACGCCGCTGCGCCAGGCCGCCCCCGCCACCGCGGCCAACGCGGTCAGCTCCTCCCGTTCGCCGCCCCCGGGGCCCGATGCGGTCAGCACCAGCGCCTCGCCGTCGACCTGGACCGACCAGCCGTCGGTGTCGGTCACGGCCACGGCTCGGTCGGGATCGACGAGTCCGCGCAGGTCAAAGGCGACATGCGTGGGTCGTTGAGTGGGTGGCGCGGCGAGAAGATCAGCGGCCGTGGACACGCCGGTGAGTACGAACAGCGTCGGCATCTGGGCACTCACTCCCGCCTCGATGTCGGTGTCCAGCCGATCGCCGACCACCAATGGCCGTTGCGCCCCGACGCGCCGGACACCCTCGTCGAGCAACGGCCGGTTCGGCTTGCCGGCCACCCGCGGCTGCCGCCCGGTGGCTGCCACCAGCGCCGCGACCATCGCGCCGTTGCCCGGCAACAACCCTCGGTCGGTCGGCAGGGTGCTGTCGACGTTGCAGGCGACCCAATCGACACCCGCGCGCAGCGCGATGCAGGCCTCGGCCAGATCGCGCCAGCCGGTGTCCGGCGAGTGACCCTGGACCACTGCCACGGGTTCCTCGGTCGCGGCCCGCACCGGCACCAACCCGACCGAACGCACCGCGTCGGCTAGCGCCGGAGCCCCGACCACGAGCACATGCGAGCCCACCGGATGGCTGGCCGCGAGCATGGTCGCGGCCGCTTCCGGTGACGTCAGCACCTCTTCAGGACGAGCCGGCACCCCCATGCCGGTCAGGGAGGCAGCCACGTCGGCGGGCGAACGGGAAGCGTTGTTGGTCACGAACAGCGGACGGGCGCCCCGTGCGGCCGCCGCCGCCAGCGACTCCGGAACGTGCGGGATGACCACCTGACCGAGGTACACGGTCCCGTCCAGGTCCAGCAGCAACACGTCGTGCTCATCCGCCAGAGCGGTCACCACTGGTCGTCCGAAAAGAGTTGCGGCACCGCGGGAAGCACTTCAGGGGCAGGCTTCGCGTCCTCCGGCTCGACCGGCTCGACCGGGTCCTCGGTCGAGGGAACAGTCGGTGGGAGGGCCGGCATCCGCTCGGCCAGCGCGGTCGCGCGTTCGGCAGCGTCGGTCTCGTCGTCGGTGTCCGCGTCTGCGGCGGCGATGAAGGTGTCCAGCGCCTCCGCGTCTCGGCCGGCCTGTTCGCGCAGGTCGGCGAGGGCGAACAGCAACCGGGCCCGGGCCGTCGATGAGGCGGCGGCCCGGCCGGCGACGGGTTCGAGGGACGCGATGGCGGCGTCGAGTTGGCCGAGATCCGCTCGAGCACCGGCGACCACGATGGCCAGTTCCAGCGCGCCCTCCGGGTCCAGCGTCGCGGCTTCCGGCGTCCTGGACAACTCGATGGCCTTCTCCGGATCCCCCAGCGCGCGGGAGCAGTCGGCCATCACCGCGAGATGTCCGGAACCACCGCCCATCCGCCGGGCAGCGCGCAACTCCGCCAGGGCCTCCGTCCACTCCCCTGCCCGATAGGCGACCAGACCTGCGGTTTCCCGGACCACGGCGATTCGAGAGCCTTGCGAACGGGCGGCGCGGGCGTGACGCCAGGCCAGCTCCGGGTCCTCATCGGCCAGCAGGCCGGCCGCGACCAGATGCCCGGCCACGAATTCGGCGCCGTCCTTGCTCAGGCTGCGCAGATCTCGCCGGATTTCCTGATCGAGATCGGTGGCCGGGGCCCATTCGGGCAGATCGGGCCAGCGCTCGCCGACCTCGGCCGGTCGGATTCGGGAGCCGGCCTGCTCTTCACGCTCTCGCCGTGCCGGACGCGCGTCGTCGCGCGAAGCATCGTCACGGGGCCGCCGGTCGGTCTCACCCCGAGAAGGACGAGCAGCGCTGCCCCGGTCGGCGGGACGGCCTCCGTCAGACCCGCGGCGGTCGCGGGACGCGAAACCCGACGATGGCGGTCGGCGATCCCCGGCGCCGAAACCCGAGGATGACCAACGGCGGTCCCCGGAGACATCACCCGTGGATGACGGCCGACGGGGGGTCGCGCGATCTTGCCCAGGATTCCTTTCCCAAGGCTTGGCAGGGCCCGACCGCCGTGCGCCGGAATCCCGCGCCGGTCGGGAATCCGTGGCTCGGTAGGGAGCCCGATCTCGGTCACGGGAAGCGTCCCCAGGCGCAGTTCGCTCGCGCGGCGGCCGGCGATCGGCAGCCAAGCGATCGGTACGGTCGATCCGCTCCGGCCTCTCGATCCGCTCAGGCCGATCCGTGCGTTCACGCCGCTCAGTGCGCTCAGGCCGATCCGGGCGTTCATGCCGCTCGGCGCGCTCAGGACGTTCGGCTCGGTCAGTTCGATCGACCGAATAACGCTTCGGACGTTCGGATGCACTGCCGGCACTCCGGTCGTCGCTCCAGGGCCGCTTCGGACGTTCGGATGCACTGCCGGCACTCCGGTCGTCGCTCCAGGGACGCTTCGGACGTTCGGATGCGCCGCCGGCACTGCGGTCGTCGGTCCAGGGACGCCGGGGAGCTCGGTCGCCGCCGACCGCCCCAGACCGTTCATCCCTACCGCGGGGAGGCTGGGAGGAGTCCTGGTGCGGAGCCCGCGCGGGTCGCGCCGACCCCGCCCATGATCCGGACGGGTCGCGCCGGGAGGGCCCTGAACTGGGGAACCGCGACTGCGCTGGGTCTCGCCGGCCTTCGCCTGCGCCTCCGCGGGCGGATCCATTCGAGGTGCCGGCATCGTCGGCTCGAGCCCGCCAGGGGCGCGCACCGGCCGAGCCGGCCGGCGGCCCGGATCGAGATTGGCTGGGCCGGGCCTCGCCCGACGCCTGTCCGCGGGGCCACTCCCGACCTCGCTGTTCCGGCGCGCGCTCTCCGCGCGGGTCCTGGTTCCGGGTGAAATCGCCACCCCCGCGTCGGCGGTCATCGGCAGGCTGGTCTCGGGCCGGGCCACCCCGATCGGGCCGGCCGCCATCCCGGTCACGAGATGACGTCCAGGGCCGGTCGTCGTTTCTTCGATCCGGCCGGCTCGATCGCGCCGGGACATCCCGGTCGTTGCGCCAAACCTGATCCCTCGACGTCTCGCGGGAATCGCGGCCCGATTCGGGACGGCCATCGCGACGCTCGCCACCCCCGGCCGTGGAGCGCGGGCTGGAAGGACGGGCCGACCTGGAGTCCTTGCCGGTAGGCGACTCCGAACGACCTCCAGAGGCGACTCCAGGTGTGGTCGACCGCCGGGGGCGGTCTCCGTCGCGTTGTAGCCCGGGCATGGCTTGCGCCTCTTTCGTCGCTATGAACGTATCGGTGGCCTCCATGACAGCGGCTCGGTCACCATGCTACGGAGCCACAGGGCAGGCTCAGATCCACGAAGGTCCGGAAATGCCGAAAGAGGGAGCCATCGAAATGGCTCCCTCTCTCGTTAATGATTGTCCGGCGGCGACCTACTCTCCCACACAGTGGCCCGTGCAGTACCATCGGCGCAGAAAGGCTTAGCTTCCGGGTTCGGAATGGAGCCGGGCGTTTCCCTCTCGCAATGACCGCCGAAACTCTATGGAGTTGTCCGGGAGCATCGAATTCGATGCCTCTACCGTATCTCCAGAACCGCACAGTGGACGCGTAGCATCTTTGTAGTAAGTCCTCGGCCTATTAGTACCGGTCAGCTGCACGCCTTACGGCGCTTCCACTTCCGGCCTATCAACCCGGTGTTCTAGCCGGGGGCCTTACCCCACAAAGGGTGGGAGTCCTCATCTTGGAACGAGCTTCCCGCTTAGATGCTTTCAGCGGTTATCCCTTCCGAACGTAGCCAACCAGCCGTGCTCCTGGTGGAACAACTGGCACACCAGAGGTTCGTCCGTCCCGGTCCTCTCGTACTAGGGACAGCCTTCCTCAAGACTCCTACGCGCGCGGCGGATAGGGACCGAACTGTCTCACGACGTTCTAAACCCAGCTCGCGTGCCGCTTTAATGGGCGAACAGCCCAACCCTTGGGACCTACTCCAGCCCCAGGATGCGACGAGCCGACATCGAGGTGCCAAACCATGCCGTCGATATGGACTCTTGGGCAAGATCAGCCTGTTATCCCCGGGGTACCTTTTATCCGTTGAGCGACGTCGTTTCCACAAACAGACGCCGGATCACTAGTCCCGACTTTCGTCCCTGCTCGAGATGTCCCTCTCACAGTCAAGCTCCCTTGTGCACTTACACTCGAAACCTGATTGCCAACCAGGCTGAGGGAACCTTTGGGCGCCTCCGTTACTCTTTAGGAGGCAACCGCCCCAGTTAAACTACCCATCAGGCACTGTCCCTGATCCAGATCATGGACCTAAGTTAGATATCCAGTACGACCAGAGTGGTATTTCAACGTTGACTCCACCGCCACTGGCGTGGCCGCTTCAAAGTCTCCCACCTATCCTACACAAGTCGAACCGAACACCAATACCAAACTATAGTAAAGGTCCCGGGGTCTTTCCGTCCTGCCGCGCGTAACGAGCATCTTTACTCGTAGTGCAATTTCGCCGGGCCTGTAGTTGAGACAGTAGAGAAGTCGTTACGCCATTCGTGCAGGTCGGAACTTACCCGACAAGGAATTTCGCTACCTTAGGATGGTTATAGTTACCACCGCCGTTTACTGGGGCTTAAATTCTCAGCTTCGCTCCCGAAGGAACTAACCGGTCCTCTTAACCTTCCAGCACCGGGCAGGCGTCAGTCCATATACGTCGTCTTGCGACTTTGCATGGACCTGTGTTTTTAGTAAACAGTCGCTTCTCCCTGGTCTCTGCGGCCGGAACATGCTAGCCCGCAAGGGGCTTCACACACCCCGGCCCCCCTTCTCCCGAAGTTACGGGGGTATTTTGCCGAGTTCCTTAACTACAGTTCGCCCGATCACCTTGGTATTCTCTACCTGACCACCTGTGTCGGTTTAGGGTACGGGCCGCTCAGAGCTCGCTAGAGGCTTTTCTCGACAGCATAGGATCACTCTACTTCGCCTCAATCGGCTATGCGTCAGGTCTCAGATCAACATTCCGGCGGATTTGCCTACCGGAACTACCTACACCCTTACACCAGTATTACCACTGACTGGCGGAGCTACCTTCCTGTGTCACCCCATCGCTTGACTACTACCGGTTCGGGTCACGCGCTCACCATTGACTCCCGAAGGAATCGCCGGCTCGGGCGCTTAGCATTACCGGGCTCGTCATGGGCGCTCTTTCGCGGGTACGGGAATATCAACCCGTTGTCCATCGACTACGCCTGTCGGCCTCGCCTTAGGTCCCGACTCACCCTGGGCGGATTAACCTGGCCCAGGAACCCTTGGTCATTCGGTGGAGGAGGTTCTCACTCCTCATTCGCTACTCATGCCTGCATTCTCACTCGTGTGGCGTCCACGGCTGGGTTACCCCGCCGCTTCACTCGCCACACGACGCTCCCCTACCCATCCAGACGACTGGACCCAAAGGGCCGATCACTGTCTGAATGCCGCGGTTTCGGTGGTGTGCTTGAGCCCCGCTACATTGTCGGCGCGGAATCACTTGACCAGTGAGCTATTACGCACTCTTTAAAGGGTGGCTGCTTCTAAGCCAACCTCCTGGTTGTCTGGGCGACTCCACATCCTTTCCCACTTAGCACACGCTTAGGGACCTTAACCGGCGATCTGGGCTGTTTCCCTTTCGACTATGAAGCTTAGCCCCCACAGTCTCACTGCCGCGCTCTCACTTACCGGCATTCGGAGTTTGGTTGATTTCGGTAAGCTTGTGGGCCCCCTAGACCATCCAGTGCTCTACCTCCGGGAAGAAACACGCGACGCTGCACCTATATGCATTTCGGGGAGAACCAGCTATCACGAAGTTTGATTGGCCTTTCACCCCTACCCACAGCTCATCCCCCAGGTTTTCAACCCTGGTGGGTTCGGACCTCCACGACGTCTTACCGTCGCTTCATCCTGGCCATGGGTAGATCACTTCGCTTCGGGTCTAGAGCATGCGACTCAATCGCCCTATTCGGACTCGCTTTCGCTACGGCTTCCCCACACGGGTTAACCTTGCCACATACCACTAACTCGCAGGCTCATTCTTCAAAAGGCACGCCGTCACAGTCACAAGGACCGCTCCGACGGATTGTAAGCACACGGTTTCAGGTACTATTTCACTCCCCTCCCGGGGTACTTTTCACCTTTCCCTCACGGTACTAGTCCGCTATCGGTCACCAGGTAGTATTTAGGCTTAGCGGGTGGTCCCGCCAGATTCACAGCGAATTTCACGGGCTCGCTGCTACTTGGGATTCCATTGGGGAGGTATCGTGTTTTCGTCTACGGGGGTGTCACCCGCTATGCCTGGTTTTTCCAATGCCATTCGACTAACACGAAACTTTTTTACTCCCTGGAAGGGCGGCAGCCCAACCTCAATGGTCCCACGACCCCGATCGCGCAACGCCTGCCGGCTATCACGCGCGATCGGTTTAGCCTCTTCCGCTTTCGCTCGCCACTACTAACGGAATCGCGGTTGCTTTCTCTTCCTGTGGGTACTGAGATGTTTCACTTCCCCACGTTCCCTCCACTCGCCCTATATATTCAGGCGAGGGTCACAGGACATGACTCCTGTGGGGTTTCCCCATTCGGACATCCTCGGATCTCAGCTCGGTTGACAGCTCCCCGAGGCTTATCGCAGCCTCCTACGTCCTTCATCGGCTCCTGGTGCCTAGGCATCCACCGTGTGCTCTTTATAACTTATTACAAAGATGCTCGCGTCCACTGTGCAGTTCTCAAGGTACGGGCGTATCCGATTCCAGAGTCACCGCAAGCCGGCATCCTTGCTTTCGCAAGTCGCCGGCCGTTCGGTGCAGAATCGGCCCGATTGGGGGTAACGGAAATCCGTTCCCTCAGGACCCAACAGCGTACCTACGGTCACCCGACGTTCTCTCTGCCCGTTCCAGCCCGAAGGCCGTACTGGACGCAGGAGGCGCCTGATGACCGAACTAGTCAGTGTTCCACCCATGAGCTCCGCCGCAGGACGTACGCCTGCGATGCGGGCCTGGACTGCTCTGCACATGACGAGCAGGCAGCCAGATGCTCCTTAGAAAGGAGGTGATCCAGCCGCACCTTCCGGTACGGCTACCTTGTTACGACTTCGTCCCAATCGCCGATCCCACCTTCGACGGCTCCCTCCACAAGGGTTAGGCCACCGGCTTCGGGTGTTACCGACTTTCGTGACGTGACGGGCGGTGTGTACAAGGCCCGGGAACGTATTCACCGCAGCGTTGCTGATCTGCGATTACTAGCGACTCCGACTTCATGGGGTCGAGTTGCAGACCCCAATCCGAACTGAGACCGGCTTTTTGGGATTCGCTCCACCTTGCGGTTTCGCAGCCCTTTGTACCGGCCATTGTAGCATGCGTGAAGCCCAAGACATAAGGGGCATGATGATTTGACGTCATCCCCACCTTCCTCCGAGTTGACCCCGGCAGTCTCTTATGAGTCCCCGCCATAACGCGCTGGCAACATAAGACAAGGGTTGCGCTCGTTGCGGGACTTAACCCAACATCTCACGACACGAGCTGACGACAACCATGCACCACCTGTGTAGAGACCTTGCGGGGGAACCATCTCTGGAACTTTCCTCTACATGTCAAGCCTTGGTAAGGTTCTTCGCGTTGCATCGAATTAATCCGCATGCTCCGCCGCTTGTGCGGGCCCCCGTCAATTCCTTTGAGTTTTAGCCTTGCGGCCGTACTCCCCAGGCGGGGCGCTTAATGCGTTAGCTGCGGCACGGAGGTCGTGGAAGGACCCCCACACCTAGCGCCCAACGTTTACGGCGTGGACTACCAGGGTATCTAATCCTGTTTGCTCCCCACGCTTTCGCTCCTCAGCGTCAGTATCGGCCCAGAGACCCGCCTTCGCCACCGGTGTTCCTCCTGATATCTGCGCATTTCACCGCTACACCAGGAATTCCAGTCTCCCCTACCGAACTCTAGTCTGCCCGTATCGAATGCAGGCCCGGGGTTAAGCCCCGAGTTTTCACATTCGACGCGACAGACCGCCTACGAGCTCTTTACGCCCAATAATTCCGGACAACGCTTGCACCCTACGTATTACCGCGGCTGCTGGCACGTAGTTAGCCGGTGCTTCTTCTGCAGGTACCGTCTTGATTCGTTCCTGCTGAAAGAGGTTTACAACCCGAAGGCCGTCATCCCTCACGCGGCGTCGCTGCGTCAGGCTTTCGCCCATTGCGCAAGATTCCCCACTGCTGCCTCCCGTAGGAGTCTGGGCCGTGTCTCAGTCCCAGTGTGGCCGGTCGCCCTCTCAGGCCGGCTACCCGTCGTCGCCTTGGTAGGCCATTACCCCACCAACAAGCTGATAGGCCGCGGGCCCATCCCTAGCCGAAAAACTTTGGACATTTCGTGATGCCACGAATAGTCGTTATCCGGTATTAGCACCTCTTTCGAGGGGTTATCCCAGAGCTAGGGGCAGGTTGCCCACGTGTTACTCACCCGTTCGCCACTCGAGTACCCGCAAGCGGGCCTTTCCGTTCGACTTGCATGTGTTAAGCACGCCGCCAGCGTTCGTCCTGAGCCAGGATCAAACTCTCCATTGAATGTCATATGATCTGCAGCCCGAGGGCTGAAATCGACTGTGGAGATGGGTGTCTTTGGCAGACACCCGATCACTGGCACATTAGAGCTGACACCTACTCGCAGAGCGAGTAGATCTTTCTCGTTTTGTGCCACACCCGAACTTTGTTCGGGTGTTCGGGCCACGGACAGAGAGGTATCCCTGTGTCGTGACCTCACCGATCGACGGGGTCGATCGGCAGTTGGCACTGACTTTTCGGTACGCTGTTGAGTTCTCAAGGAGCGGATGCGCACCCATCCTGGTCTCTCGACCGTTCTGGGGGCAACCCTGGAAACGCTACCCGGTCCGATTCGCGGTGTCAAGCCGCTCGGCCCAAGCTCTCCGTTCACCCGACCAAATGGCCTGCCGGGCAATGCTTTCCAGACCTGGTACGACCAGGTCTCGGTCTGCGGGAGGTGCCTCCGGCGATTTGGCCCTGACTGGATCCTGTCGGACCCGGCCCGGCCGAAGCGCGGCTGCCTGCACAAAGTTACGGGCGCGTTGCCCGGCCGTCAAACGCGCAGGTCGGGCGGGCCGTGGGCAGGCATCCGCGCAGGTCGCCCGGGTGTGCGGGCTGGGTGCTCGCATGATCGATTTCGGTGGCACCGGTCACACCGGAAGGGTGTCCGCGCCGACCTTCTCGATCCCGGCCATGGCTCGGCGACCGCGGCGCAGCACCAGGTATCGCCCGTGCAGCCAGTCCGAGGCGGCCGGGACATGGTCGGGATCAGCCACCCGGACGTTGTTGAGGTTGGCACCGCCTTCATTGACGATTCGCCGCGCCTCGGACCTGGATGCCGCCAGGCCGGTCGCCACCAGCAGGTCGACCACGGTCGAGTCCGGGGCCGCGGCGGACAGACCTGCCTCGGTCAACGCCGCCGCCAAAGTCGGGGCATCCACCCCAGCCAGCTCGCCCCGTCCGAACAGGGCCGCGCCGGCCAGGACCGCCATCTCGGTCGCGGCCGCGCCGTGCACCAAGGTGGTCACATCCCCGGCCAGAGCTCGTTGTGCTTCCCGCAGCTGCGGGCGCTGGGCCAGCGAATGCTGCAGCTCGCCGATCTGCTCCGGTGACCGGTCGGTAAACACCTTGAGCAGACCGATCACGGATGCGTCCTCGACGTTGAACCAGTATTGGTAGAACGCGTAAGGGCTGGTCAGCTCGGACGAGAGCCAGACCGCGTTGCCCTCGGACTTGCCGAACTTGACGCCGCGCGAGTCGGTGAGCAGCGGCGTCGCCAACAGGTGGACCGCGGCCCCCTCCGCCTTGTGGATCAGGTCCACCCCGGCCGTGAGGTTGCCCCACTGGTCCTGACCGCCCGTTTGCAGGGTGCATCCATGCGTCCGGTACAGGTGCAAGAAATCCAGCGCCTGCAGGAGCTGGTAGCTGAACTCGGTGTAGTTGATCCCTTCGTCGCTGGCCAACCGGGCGGCCACGGCGTCCTTGCGCAGCATGGTGTTGACCCGGAAGTAGCGCCCGATGTCGCGCAGGAAATCCAAGGCCGACAGGGGTGCCGTCCACTCCAGGTTGTTCACGAACCGGGCTGGGTTGTCCCCGGTGGACTCGAGAAAGGGTCTGACCTGCTGCTCGATCCGGGCCACCCAGTCGGCGGTCTGCTCCTTGGTCTTCAGGGCCCGCTCGGCGGTTGGACGCGGGTCGCCGATCAGGCCGGTGGATCCGCCGACCAGGCAGATCACCCGGTGTCCGGCGCGCTGCAGTGTCCGCAGCACGATGAGCTGGACCAGGTTCCCGAAATGCAGGCTGGGCGCGGTCGGGTCGAAGCCGCAGTAGACAGTGATCCGGCCGGCGAGGGCTTCGCGGAGCGCATCCTTGTCGGTCGACGCGGCCACCAGGCCCCGCCACTCGAGGTCGTCCAGAACGGAGTCGGCAGGCACGAGTTCTGATTCTGGCATCCGGTTCGACCTCAGCGAGCCCGGTATTCCTCCGCCCTGGCGAGAGGGGCCAGCCCTCACCGCTGAGTGGGTGCGATCCGAGAACGCGGCTGGTGCGCTCGGTAGGCGGTGACCGAGGGGTTGTCGCGGATCCAATACCTCCAGGGCCGATCGGCGGCGGCGGCCACCCCGACCCGGGGGCCGACCGCGATGTGATCGTCGGGAATCCGGCGCCCGGCATGCAGGCGCAAGTGACTCTCCGGCGCGCACACATCGAGTCCGGTGTCGGCCCCGGTCAGGCCCAAGACCGTGGTCAACGCGGCCGGGCCCCGGGCCAGCTGGTCCGGGCGCCTGGCCCCAGGCCTCCGGGATGCGGCCACATCGCGGCCGCCCACCACCTCGCCGGCGCGAAGCAGCACCGCCGAAGAAACACCGTCGTCGCCGGTGACCAGGTTCGCGCACCAGTGCATGCCGTAGACGAAGTAGACGTAGAGGTGGCCGGCCGGGCCGAACATGACGGAGTTGCGCGGGGTGCGACCCCGGAATGCGTGCGAGGCCGGATCGTCGATACCCCAGTAGGCCTCGACCTCGGTCAGCCGAACCGCCACCTCGCCGCTGACCAGCACCCGGCCCAGCAGGTCGCGGGCCACGGTCACCGGGTCGCGGGCGAAGAAGCTCCGGCTCAGGCGCCGCCCCAGCCCCGCCTGACCTGCGCGGATCATCTCGCCCTGGCGCGGATCAACTCGCCCGTTCCGTCCAAGATCCAGCCCGAAAAGGGCGAGTTGATCCGCGCAGGAGAGAGCACGGGGGTCAGTGGGGGGTGGCCCAGGCGCGGTCGACCGCGACGGTGGCGCGCAGGGCGGCCAGCTGCTCGGCCACCCGGATCGGGGCGGTGCCGCCCACGCCGTCGCGGGACGCGAGCGAGCCCTCGACCGTCAGCACCGCGCGCACCTGGGGGGTGAGGGCAGGGTGGATCGCGGCCAGCTCGGAGTCGGTCAGCTCCTCCAGACCTCGACCCGTCGACTCGGCCAGGGCCACACAACTGCCGGCCGCCTCGTGCGCCACCCGGAACGGGACCCCTTGCCGCACCAGCCATTCCGCGATGTCGGTGGCAAGCGAGAAACCGGCCGGGGCCATCGCGGCCATTCGGTCGGTGTCGAAGGTCAGGGTCGCCGTCATCCCGGTCACCGCGGGCAGCAGGACCCGCAGCTGGTTGACCGAGTCGATGAGTGGTTCCTTGTCCTCCTGCAGGTCCCGGTTGTAGGCCAACGGCAGACCCTTGAGGGTGGCCAGCAAACCGGTGAGGTTCCCGATGAGCCGGCCGGCCTTGCCCCGGGTCAGCTCGGCGATGTCCGGATTCTTCTTCTGCGGCATGATCGACGACCCGGTGGAAAAGGAATCGTGCAGGCGGACGAATCCGAACTCGGCGGTCGAAAAGATGATCACCTCCTCGGCCCAGCGGGAGAGGTCGACCGCCAGCATGGCCAGCACGAAGGCCAGCTCGGCCGCGAAGTCCCGGGAGGCGGTGGCGTCGATCGAGTTGGCCGCGGCCACGTCCAGCCCGAGTTCCTTCGCGATGGCCTGCGGGTCCAGCCGCAGCGACGACCCGGCCAGCGCACCGGACCCGTAGGGCGAGACGGCGCTACGCCGGTCCCAATCCCGCACCCGGTCGAAATCGCGGGTCAGGGCCTGAGCGTGCGCGGCCAGATGATGGGCCAGCAGCACCGGCTGGGCGTGCTGGAAATGAGTGCGGCCGGGCATGGCCGCGCCGGGGTGGGCCTCGGCCGCGTCGATCAGCGCATCCTGCAGATCACCGATCAGCACGGCGATCTCGCGGGCGGCATCCCGCAGATACAGCCGATACAGGGTCGCCACCTGGTCGTTGCGCGAGCGGCCGGCACGCAGCTTTCCGCCCAGGTTCGATCCAGCCCGGTCGAGCAGACCCCGCTCCAGGGCCGAATGCACGTCCTCGTCCTCGGGAACGGGCGCGAACGAACCGTCGGCCACATCCGCGGCCAGCGCGTCGAGCGCGGAAAGCATGCCGTCCAGCTCGACCTCGGTCAGCAACCCGGCCTGCTGCAGGGTCCGGGCGTGGGCCCGCGACCCGGCGATGTCGTAAGGGGCAAGCACCCAATCGAACTGGGTCGACCGGGACAGCTCCACCATCTCCGGGGCGGGGCCGGAGGCGAACCGGCCGCCCCAGAGCGACACTTTTTCTGCCACTAGTCGGTACCCGCGTCCATGCCGGCGTTGTCGGTGGCCGCGTCGATGGCCGGGTCCGGCTGCTCTCCCGGCGGCAGCTCCGAGATGGCCTCGGCCGCGCCAGGTGTCAGCGAACCCACCAAGGTGTGACTGGGGTCGAGGTGGCCGATGGAGGCGTAGAGCTCGAGCTTGCTCCGGGTGTCGGCGATGTCCAGGTTGCGCATGGTCAGCTGACCGATCCGATCCCCCGGACCGAAAGCGGCGTCCTCGACCCGCTCCATCGACAACTTCTCCGGGTGATAGCTCAGCGCCGGGCCCGTGGTGTTCACGATCGAGTAGTCCCACCCGCGGCGCAGCCGCACGGTGACCGTGCCGGTCACGGCGGCGCCCACCCAGCGCTGCAGCGACTCCCGGAGCATCAGCGACTGCGGGTCCAGCCACCGGCCCTCGTACAGCAGTCGACCCAGCCGGCGACCCTCGATCTGGTAATTGGTGAGCGTGTCCTCGTTGTGAATGGCATTGATCAGCCGCTCGTAGGCAATGAACAGCAACGCCATTCCCGGCGCCTCGTAGATACCGCGGGACTTCGCCTCGATGATGCGGTTCTCGATCTGGTCGGTCATGCCCAGGCCGTGCCGACCACCGATGGTGTTGGCTGCGTTCACCAGGGACACCGCATCCGAGAAATGCTGACCGTTCAACCCGACCGGTCGACCACGTTCGAAAGTAACCGCTACGTCTTCGGTCTCGATCGTCACGGCCGAGTCCCAGTGCGCCATACCCATGATCGGCTCGACGATCTCGACCCCGGCATCGAGCTCTTCCAACTTCTTGGCCTCGTGAGTGGCCCCCCAGATATTGGCGTCGGTGGAGTAGGCCTTTTCGGTCGAGGCCCGATAGGGAAGATTGCGGTCCAGTAGCCATTGGCTCATTTCCGTCCGCCCGCCGAGTTCGTTCACGAACGCCTCGTCCAACCACGGTTTGTAAATGCGGAGTCGCGGATTGGCGAGTAGGCCGTAGCGGTAGAACCGCTCGATGTCATTGCCCTTGTAGGTCGAGCCGTCGCCCCAGATGTCGACACCGTCGTCGGCCATGGCCCGGACCAGCAGGGTGCCGGTCACCGCCCGGCCCAGCGGAGTGGTGTTGAAGTAGGGCAAGCCACCGGACCGGATGTGGAAGGCACCACAGGCCAGCGCGACCAGTCCTTCCTCGACCAGCGCCGCCCGGCAGTCGACAATGCGGGCGATCTCGGCCCCGTACTCCTGGGCGCGCGCGGGCACGCTGGTCAGGTCGGGCTCATCGGGTTGGCCCAGATCCGCGGTGTAAGCACAGGGCACAGCGCCGTTCTCGCGCATCCAGGCGACCGCGACCGAGGTGTCCAGGCCGCCGGAGAAGGCGATGCCGACCTTCTCCCCGCGGGGAAGGGACTTCAGGACCTTGGACATTGACGGCAGCCTATCTGTCGTTCTGGGGAGGGTTTTGTCGGCTCGAGTCGGTCAGCCGTCGGCCCAGCTCGGCCCCGGAGACGCCGTCCCGGGCCACCACCAGGATGGTGTCGTCGCCGGCGATGGTGCCCACCACGTCCGCCCGGCCGGCGCGATCGATCGCCGAGGCCAGGAACTGGGCCGCACCGGGTGGGGTGCGCAGCACACAGAGGTTGCCGGAACTGTCGTACGTCAGCAGCAGCTCGCCCAGCAGCCGGCCCAGCCGGGCCGGGCCACCCTCCATGGGGCGCGGTCCGCCGTCCTCGGGGATCACGTAGACAGCCGCCCCGCCGTCGACCCCGCGCAGCTTGACCGCGCCGAGTTCTTCCAGGTCGCGGGACAGCGTGGCCTGGGTCGCGGACATTCCGTGTTCGGCCAGCCGGGCCAGCAGCTCGGTCTGCGACCGCACCGCCCCACCCCGGACCAGGTCGATGATCAGCCCGAGCCGGGCCGCCCGGGTGCCCGGTACCGCAGCGGTCATCGCTCCAGCAGCAGAGTCAGCAGCGCCTTCTGGGCGTGCAGCCGGTTCTCGGCCTCGTCCCACACCGCCGAGGCCGGGCCGTCGAGCACCTCGTCGGTGATCTCCCACCCGCGGTGCGCGGGTAAGCAATGAAGGACCATGGCGCCTGCGTCACCAGATCCTGCCCTGGCCAGCAGCTCGGCGTTCACCTGGTAGGGCCGAAACGGTTGCACCCGGTCCAGGCCGTCATTCTCCTGACCCATGGACACCCAGGAATCGGTGACCAGCACATCGGCCCCGTCGACCGCGGCCTGCGGATCGGTGATCAGCTCGACGGACCCGCCGGTGTCCGCGGCCCGGTGCTTGGCGTCCAGCACCACCTGGGGATCGGGCTCGAAGCTCAGCGGGGCGCTGATCCGGACGTGCAGCCCGGCGTTCACCCCGCCCAGCATGAGCGAATGGGACATGTTGTTGGCCCCATCGCCCAGGTAGGTCAGGGTGAGACCGGAGAGCCGGCCGGTGCGCTGTCGGATGGTCTGCAGATCGGCCAGCACCTGGCAGGGGTGGAACTGGTCGGTCAGCGCGTTGATCACCGGCACCGTGGAGGCGCCGGCGAGCGCGTCGATGCGCCGCTGGGCGAACGTGCGGATGGCCACCGCGTCCACGTACCGGGACAGCACCCGGGAGGTGTCCTCGATGGTCTCCTCCCGGCCCAGCTGCGAGGTCCGGGCGTCGACGATGACCGGCTGCCCGCCGAGCTGGTTGATGCCCACCTCGAAACTGAGTCTTGTGCGGGTGGAATTCTTTTCGAAGACCACCGCGACGGCCTTGCCCGCCAGAGGTTTCGCTGTGTACCGATCGGCCTTGTAGCTGTCGGCCAGATCGAGCAGGGTGATCAACCGCTCCGGGGAGAGGTCGTCGTCGCGCAGGAAGTGGGTGATCATGTCGCCTTCTCGAGAATCGCGGGCAGAGCGCCGATGAAGGAGTCGGCCTGCTCGGTGGTCAGAATGAGCGGCGGGGCCAGCCGCAGGGTGTCGGGGACGGCCGCGTTGACGATGAACCCGGCATCCCGGGCATGTCCGGCCACCGCGGCGGCCACCGGCCGGGTCAGCGCAATGCCCAGTAGAAGTCCCTGCCCCCGAACGTGATCCACCAGCGGATGATGCAGACCCTCGACGGCGTGGGCGATGTGCTTGCCCAGAGCGTCGACATGGTCGAGCAAGTGGTCCTTCTCGATGGTGTCCAGGACGGCGAGGGCGGCGGCGGCGCTGACCGGATTGCCGGCGAACGTGGACCCGTGCTGACCCGGCTGCAGCAGGGCCGCGGCGGCGCCGAAACCGATGACCGCGCCGATGGGCAATCCCCCGCCCAGACCCTTGGCCAGCGTGACCACGTCCGGGACCACCCCGACCCGCTGGTGCGCGAACCAGGCGCCGGTGCGGCCGATCCCGGTCTGCACCTCGTCGAGCACGAGCAGAGCGCCTGCGGCACTGGTGATCTCCCGAGCCGCAGCGAGATAGCCGTCGGGCGCCGGCTTGACCCCGGCCTCGCCCAGGATCGGCTCCAGGAATACCGCGGCCACGTCGGCATCGACCACGCCACGCAACGCTGCGATGTCGCCGAAGGGCACGAACTCGACGCCGGCCGGCATGGGTTCGAAGGGAACCCGTTTGGCGGGCTGGCCGGTCAGTGCGAGCGCGCCCATGGTGCGACCGTGGAAGGCCTCCTCACAGGCGATGATGCGCGGGCGACCGGTCAGCCGGGCCATCTTGAAGGCGGCCTCGTTGGCCTCGGCTCCGGAGTTGCAGAACAACACCCGCCCGTCCGGCCCGGCCTGAGCGATCTGAAGCAAACGCTCGGCCAGGTCGAGCACCTTCGGATGGGTGAAGAAATTCGACACGTGCCCGAGGGTGGCAATCTGGGCGCTGACCGCCTGGACCACCGCCGGGTGCGCGTGCCCGAGGGCGTTCACGGCGATCCCGCCGAGCAGGTCCAGGTACTCCCGGCCGTCGGCGTCGGCGACGACGGCCCCGCGGCCGGACACCAGCTCGACCGGCGGAGTGCCGAAGTTGTTCATCAGCGCGCGCGACCACCGCTGGGCGGCGTGCTCGTTGCTCATGCCGGAACCACCATGGTGCCGATCCCTTCCGTGGTGACGATTTCCAACAGCACGGCGTGCGGGATGCGTCCGTCGATGACGTGGGCCCGGGTCACCCCGCCGCGCACCGCCCGCAGGCAGCCCTCCATCTTCGGCACCATGCCCGACTCCAGGCGCGGCAACATCATTTCCAACGCATCCGCCGAGATCTGCGACAGCAGTGAGCCCTGGTCCGGCCAGTCGGCGTAGAGACCTTCGACATCGGTGAGCATGACCAGCTTCTCGGCCTTCAGCGCGACCGCCAGCGCGGCCGCCGCGGTGTCCGCGTTGACGTTGTGGACCACGCCGTCGACGTCGGGCGCGACGGTGGAGATGACCGGGATCCGGCCCGCGGCCAGCAGGTCGAGCACCGCGGCCGGGTTGACGTCGACCACGTCGCCGACCAGTCCGAGATCGGTGGCCACACCGTCCACCTCGACCGTCCGCCGGGCCGCGGTGAACAGCCGTGCGTCCTCCCCGGACATGCCCACCGCGTAGGGACCATGAGAGTTGATCAAGCCGACCAGTTCTCGACCGACCTGGCCGACGAGCACCATCCGGACCACGTCCATGGTCTCCGGGGTGGTCACCCGGAACCCGCCCTTGAACTCCCCCGGCATCCCGAGCCGCCCGAGCATGGCGGAGATCTGCGGGCCACCGCCGTGCACCACCACCGGGCGCAGTCCGACGGTGCGCAGGAAGACCATGTCGGCGGCGAACGCACGTTTGAGGGCGTCGTCGGTCATGGCGTGACCGCCGTACTTGACCACCACCAGCGCCCCGGCGAATCGCTGCAGCCAGGGCAGTGCGTCGGCCAGCACCGCGGCCCGATCGGCGGCGTGGCGCAGGTCGGCGGTGTCCCGGGGAGTGGCACTCATGTCGAATAGGCCGAGTTCTCGTGAACGTAGGCCAGGGACAGATCGTTGGTGAGCACGATGGCCGTCTCGGTGCCGGCGTGCAGGTCGATGGTCACGGACACCTGGCGGCCGGTCAGGTCGACCTGGGACCGGTCCTCCCCCGGACCGCCGGACCGGCAGATCCAGACGTCGTTGATGGCCACGTCCAGGACGTCGGCATCAAAGGGGACCGATTCGGGCACGGTGCCCACCGCGGCCAGGATGCGTCCCCAGTTCGGGTCCTGACCGAAGAAGGCCGTCTTGACCAGGCTGTTGCGGGCCACCGCCCGGGCCACGGTGACGGCGTCGTTCTCGCTGGCCGCGTGCACCACCTCGATGGCGATCTCCTTGGTCGCGCCCTCGGCGTCGGCCAGCAGTTGCCGGGCCAGCTCGGAGCACACCCGGGTCACCGCGACGGTGAGCTGCTCCGGGGTCGGCGACGTCCCGGACGCGCCCGAGGCCAGCAGCAGCACGGTGTCGTTGGTGGACATGGCCCCGTCGGAGTCCAAGCGGTCGAAGGACACTCGGGTGGCTGCCCGGAGCGCCGCGTCCAGATCGCGGGGGTCGGCGATCGCGTCGGTGGTGAGGACGACCAACATGGTGGCCAGGCCGGGCGCGAGCATGCCCGCCCCTTTGGCCATTCCGCCGACCGTGAAGCCACCCAGGCTGACCTGTGCGGTCTTGGGCACGGTGTCGGTGGTCATGATGGCCACGGCCGCGTCCCGCCCGCCGTCCGGACCGAGCGCGGAAGCTGCGTCATCCACGCCGGCGAAAAGCTTGTCCAGCGGCAGCCGCAGCCCGATCAGCCCGGTCGAGGCGACCGCCACCGTGTCCGGGGCCGTGCCGAGCAACCCGGCCACGTGCTCGGCGGTGGCCACGGTGTCGGCGAAACCGCCGGCCCCGGTACAGGCGTTGGCGCCGCCGGAGTTGAGCACCACCGCGGTCAGCTCGCCGCCGGGCAGGATCTGCTGGCACCAGCGGATCGGCGCCGCCTTGACCCGGTTCGAGGTGAACACACCCGCCGCCGTGAAGGTCGGCCCGTCGTTGACGACCAGGGCGACATCGCTCTTCCCGGACGCTTTCAGCCCACCGGTCGCCCCCGCCGCCCGGAAGCCCCGCGCCGCAGTGACACTCATGGGGCGACTCCTACGGTGCTCAGACCGGTGGTCTCGGGTAGGCCCAGGGCCAGGTTCAGGCACTGGACGGCCGCGCCGGCCGTCCCCTTGGTCAGGTTGTCGATCGCGCACACCACAATCAGTCGCTCCACAGCATGGTCCACCGCCACCTGCAGCAGGGCCGTGTTGGCACCCAGCACGGAGGCCGTGGCCGGCCATTGGCCCTCGGGCAGCAGGTGCACGAACGGCTCTTCGCCGTAGGCCTTCTCGAATGCGGCTCGGGCGTCGGCCAGCGACACCGACCCCCGCAGCGGGGCGCTCACGGTGGCCAGGATGCCCCGGGCCATGGGCACCAGCAGCGGGGTGAAACTGACCCTGACCTGCTCGCCCGCGACGGCCGAAAGGTTCTGCACCATCTCCGGGGTGTGCCGGTGCCCGCCCCCGACGCCGTACGCGCTGGTCGAGCCGAGCACTTCAGAAGCGAGCAGGTTCGGCTTCAGCGATTTCCCTGCCCCGGACGTGCCGGACGCCGCCACCACGACCACGTCCGGCTCGATCAGGTCGGCGGTCAGCGCGGGTGCCGCGGCCAGCGAGGCCGCCGTGGGATAGCAACCGGGCACGGCGATGCGCCGGGCGCCGGCCAGGGCAACCCGGGCACCCGGCAGTTCGGGCAGGCCGTAGGGCCAACTGCCGGGATGGTCACCGCCGTAGAACGAGGCCCAGGCGTCGGGGTCGGTGAGCCGGTGGTCGGCGCCGCAGTCGATGACCACCACGTCGTCCGGGAGCTGAGCCGCCACCGCGTGCGAGTGCCCGTGCGGCAGGGCCAGGATGACCACGTCGTGGCCGGCGAGGGCGTCCCGCGTGGTCGGCGCCAGCACCCGATCGGCCAGCGGCCGCAGGTGCGGCTGCAACGAGCCCAACTGCTCGCCGGCATTGGTTCCGGCCGTCAGCGTGCCGATCTCGACCTGCGGATGCGCGAGCAGCAACCTCAGGACCTCACCCCCGGCATAGCCACTGGCCCCGGCCACCGCGATCCGCACCTGACTCACCGCATGATCATACAGTCTGTTGCATGCTCATCCACTCGGTGGGTCGATCAGCGCGGGGTGGTGGCCGCCGACAGCACCCGGGCGAAGGCGATGGCGTCATCCAGGGCCGACTCACCTTCCGCGTCGGCGCTGATCCGCAGGGCCAGGTCATCACCGGTCAACGAGCCGGTGTAGCCGTGGTCGGCCTCGCAGTTGGGGTCGCCGCAGGTGGCCGGTTCCAATTCGATCCGCCCGACCGAACCCCACCCGATGGTGAGCGTGAGTTCTCGGCCCAGGCTTCCGGCCTTGTAACGCTCGGGCGAGGGCACCACGTGCGTGATCATCACCGAACGCACGGTGGACAACGGAACCGCCTCGCTGGTGGCGATACCGTGCGCCTGCTCGCCGTGGTCCTCGTCACCGCCGTGATCGTCGGCGTGCACGAAGACCAGCCGGGTCGGGGTGAGCGCGACCACGGACAGGTGCCGGCGGACCGTCTCGGCGTCGAAGGTGGTCTCGGCATGAACGAGGTGCGCCACCACCCCTTCGGCCGCCAGCGCGATGTCGAGCACATCCGCGACCAGGGTCGGGTAATACCCCGACTTCTGGATCTTGCGCGCCAGGTCGGCAGGGATCGTCGGGGCTGTGCGGCTCATGGGTTCAGCCTGCCACTTCGGGTCCGGGCCGGCATGATCCGTCGGTCGGGGGCGGCGCACGATGCTCAGCCCCGCAGCTCTGCGCCGGTGAGCCCGCGGGCTCGAGCCAAGGCCGCGTCCCGCACCGCGGTCGCCTCGGCGGCCGTGAGCGTCCGGTCTTCAGCCCGGACCACCAGGGCGAAGGCAAGTGACACGGATCCGTCGGGCACCCCCGGTCCGGTGTAGCGGTCGAACAGCCGGACCGACTCCAGCAGCTCGCCGCCGCCGGCCACCAGCGCGTCGGCCACGTCGGCGGCGAGGACGTCCGTCCCGACCACCACGGCCAGATCCAGCAGCACCGGCGGGAACAGCGACACATGCGGTCCGGTCACCACACCCGCGGCCGGCAGCGCATCCAGGTCCAGCTCCAGGGCGACCGTGCGGGCCGGCAGCCCGAGGCGTTCGCACACGCCGGGGTGAAGTTCACCGGCATAGCCAATCGGCCAGTCGCCGACCGCCAGCCGGGCGCACCGACCCGGGTGGAACGGTGCCTGTCCGCCCGGCGTCACGCGCAGCTCGACCCCGGCCGTCCGACCGATCCGTCGCCCCAGTTCGATCGCCTCGGCCCAGTCGGCCGGCCGGCCGCTCCCCCACCAACCGCCGCGATCGGCGGCGCCGGCCAGCACGACGGCGACATGACGCGGCTGCAACGGCAACGAGGCGTCGGCCCGGGCCAGGTCGGCCGGCTCCGGGCGACGATCAACGGGCAGCGCCGGCGGGGCCGGGGCGTTGCGGCTGGGCAGGAAAACCTGGCCGATCTCGAATAGCGCGAGATCCCGACTGCCGCGCGAGATATTGCGCACCACCGCCTCGAGCAGACCGGGAAGCAGGGTGGTGGCCAACTCGGGTCGGGCCGCGTCGAGTGGGTTGACCAGCTTGCTGGTGAACCGACGAACGTCATCGGCGGCCAAGCCGAGGGCATCGAAGTCCCGGGAGTTGACGAACGGGAAGGTCAGCGTTTCCACCACACCGGCGGAGGCCAGGTCGGCCGCAACGGCCCGGGCCCGGCGCTGGCGATCCGTCAACCCGGTGCCCGACGGGGCCGCCGGCAGGATCGAGGGAATGGTGTCGTACCCCTCGAGGCGGGCGACTTCCTCGACCAGGTCGGCCGGCCGGGACAGGTCGGGCCGCCAGCTCGGCGGCGTCACCGTGATCGTCTCGCCGCCGAGATCCTCAACCCTGCTGCCGATCTGCTCAAGGCGATGGAGAATCACCGGCCGCTCGTAGACCCGACCGGCCAACCGCTGGGTCTCGGCCAGCCGGAACTCGATCGGGATGGGCCGGACCACGGTGCCCACGTCACTGCGGCCGACGATCTCGCCGCCGCCGTACCGGACCAGCAAGGCGGCCGCGAGTTCGGCCGCGGCTACCGCCACCTGCGGGTCGACACCGCGCTCGAACCGACGCGAGGCCTCCGAGGGCAGCTTGTGCCGCCGGGCCGTCCGGTAGATCACGGTCGGCTCCCACCAGGCCGCCTCGATGACGACGTCCGTGGTGGTGGCGGAGATCTCGGTCGATTCGCCACCCATCACCCCGGCCAGCGAGATCACCCCCGACTCGTCGGCCACCACCAGATCGTCGGGATCCAGGGACCGCACCGCACCGTCGAGCGTGGTCAGCTTTTCGCCGGAACCCGCCCGGCGCACCGTGATGGCTCCGGTGATCCGGCCGGCATCGAAGGCGTGCAACGGTTGTCCGAGCTCGACCATCACGTAGTTGGTCACGTCGACGGCCAGCGAGATGCTCCGGATCCCGGCCGCCTGCACCCGACGCCGCAGCCAGAACGGTGACGGTGCAGCCGGATTCACCCCGGACACGCGCACCGTGACGAAGCGGCGGCAACCGGCGGGGTCGGCGATGGTCACCGGCCAGCCGGCCTCGGCCCGCTCCGGGATGTCGACCAGCGCTGGGTCGGTGAACGGAACCTCGAGGGCCGCACCGACTTCCCGGCCCAGTCCGCGCACCGACAGCGCGTACCCGCGGTCGGCGGTGATGGCCAGCTCGATCACGGCGTCGTCAGCGCCGATGAGAGCCCTGGCGTCGGATCCGATCTCGGCGTCCGGGTCGAGTACGAGGATGCCGTCATGATCAGTGCCGGTCCCCAGCTCCCGGACCGAGCAGATCATTCCGTCCGAGAGATGGTCGTAGGTCTGCCGACTGGCGATGGCGAACCCGCCCGGCAGCACCGTCCCCGGGAGTGCCACCACGACGCGGTCCCCTTCGGAAAAATTCCGCGCTCCACAGATGATCTCGCGCGGCTGGTCGGACCCGCCGGGTCCGTGGCCGGGGCCGACGTCGACCCGGCAGTACCGGATGGGCTTCTTGAACCCGGTCAGCTCCTGGATGGACACCACCCGGCCGACCACCAGCTCGCCGGTGGTGGTCGGCACCAGGTGCACGTCCTCGGTCTCGAAACCAATGCGCACCAGGGTATCGGCCACATCGTGGGCCGACATCGACGGCGGCAGCTCGACCACCGAGGCCAGCCAGTCCACAGGCAGTCTCATCTCAGGCCTCCCGCACCGGCGCGTTGAAGGCCGCAGTGAATCGCACGTCACCCTCGACCAGGTCCCGCATGTCCGAGATGTCGTGCCGGAACTGCAATGTCCGCTCGATGCCCATGCCGAAGGCGAAGCCCGACCACTCCCGCGGGTCCAGCCCGCAGGCGGTGAGCACGGCCGGGTCGACCACCCCGCAGCCGCCCCACTCGACCCAGCCCGGGCCACCCTTGCGGGCCTCGAACCACACGTCCATCTCCGCGCTGGGCTCGGTGAACGGGAAGAACGAGGGTCGCAACCTGGTCTTGGATCCGGGGCCGAACATGGCCTGGGCCAGGTGGTCCAGGGTGCCCTTGAGGTGCGCCAGGGACAGGTTGCGGTCGATGGCCAACCCCTCGACCTGGTGGAACACCGGGGTGTGGGTGGCGTCCAGCTCGTCGGCCCGATACACCCGGCCCGGACAGATGATGTAGAGCGGCGGGGTCCGCTCCAGCATCGATCGGATCTGGACCGGCGAGGTCTGGGTCCGCAGCAGCAGACCTGAGTTCTCCGGCGCCACGTAGAACGTGTCCTGCGCGGCCCGGGCCGGGTGATCCGGACCCAGGTTGAGGGCGTCGAAGTTGAACCACTCGGTTTCCAATTCCGGGCCTTCGGCGATCTCCCAACCCATCGCGGTGAACACGTCGCCGATCCGCTCCATGATCAACGGAATCGGGTGGCGGGCGCCCCGGGGGACTCGGTCGTAGGGCAGCGTGACGTCCACGCGCTCGGCCACCAGGACCCGGGCGTCCCGCTCGGCCAGCAGCTCCTGCTCGCGGGCCGCCAGCGCCTGGTTGACCCGACCGCGGGCCGCACCGATCAGTTTGCCGGCGACGGCCCGGTCACCCTTGTCCAGGCGTCCCAACTCCCGGTTGGCCAGAGCCAGCGGGCTCTTGTCACCGACGTGCGCGAGTCGGGCCGCCTTGAGTTCGTCAGGGTCGGTGGCGCCGGCGAACGCAGTGATCGCCGCCTGCGCGGCAGAGTCGATGGCGGCGGTATCGATGGGAACGGGCGGGTCGGAAACGTTCGGCATGGAGGCCTTCCGAGGCGGGGCGGACGGGGAAACAGTCTAGGGAGCCCGCGGCCCGGGAGCGTGCGCGAACGGTCAGCGCGACCCGGGCCGGGGCCCGGTAAAGGTCTGTCGCCGCATCGACACCCACCCAGTTTGGCACAGCCGGTCCGTGGCCATGCCCTACGGGCGCCCTGGTGGCCGCCGGTCGATCTCCCCGAGATGGGACGACGGCACCGGTCATCGAGCTTCTCGGGGGTGGGTGTTCCGCCGGTTGCGCCGTGATCGGCGTGCTGCTCGCCCCACCGTTCCCCGGCGGATCGAGCCCTCGACGTAGTCTGCCGCGGTGCCACTCCTCTCCTGGCTTCGCCGAATGTTCACGGCCCCGGTGCAGCGCCCGACGACCGCGCCGGCGTCCCCTGGGCAGGGCGGCGCGTCCGCCACCACCGAGGTCGACCCGCATCGGGTCGGGCCGGTGCGCACCACCTATCACCCCAGCAGGGACGGCGCGCCCGATCCGGGCGAGGTGGTCTGGACCTGGGTGCCGTTCCAGGAGAACGACGGCCGGGGCAAGGACCGGCCAGTGCTCATCGTGGCTGCCCTCCCGAAGGGTCCGCAGGGGGCGGTGCTGGCCGTCCAGCTGACCAGCAAGGGTCACGACGGCGATCCGCATTTCGTCCCGGTGGGGTCGGGCGGGTGGGACGGCGCGGGCCGGCCGTCCTGGGTGAATCTGAGCCGGGTGGTGCGGGTGTTGCCCGAGGGCATGCGCCGCGAATCGGTGGCGCTGCCCCGGGCCGCCTTCGACCGGGTGGTGGCCCGGCTCGACCAGCTCTACGGCTGGCACTGAGCGCAGCTCTGGGGCTGGCACGCAGCGGCCCTCAGAAGTGCCGAGTCAACTCGGTGATCGAGGACAGCACCAGAACTCGATCGTCGCCCGGGTCGATGTCCACATGCTCGAGCGCCCAGGTGATCTCGTGCGGGATGTAGACCGCGTTCAGCCCGGCCGCGCGGGCCGGCACGATGTCCGAGCGGGGCGAGTTCCCGATCATCCAGCTGTGGCCGGGGTTGAGATCGTGCTGGGCGATGACGTCGAGGTAGGTGTCCGGGTCCTTCTCGGGCACGATGTGCACGGCCCGGAAATGGTGGGCCAGTTGAGAAGCGTCGATCTTGCGTTGCTGCTCGTCGGCGTCGCCCTTGGTCACCAGGATCAGGTCGTGCCGGGTGGCCAGTTCGGCCAGCGTCTCGGCCACTCCCGGCAGGAGCCGGACCTCGAAGTCGATCAGCGCGGTGGCCAGCCGATCGATCTCGGACAGGTCGGCCTCGGTCGCGGTCCGTTGCTGCAGGTGCTCGAAGCAGCGGCCCAGGCTGTGCAAGAACGAGCGGGTTCCGTACCCGCGCTCGGCGATCGTGGCTCGCTCGATGTCGTCCAGGATCTGCCGCAGGGCGGCCCGGTCCAGGGTCGGGTGCGCGATCCAGTCGAAGTAGTCCTGCACCACCTGCTCGAACAGGGCCAGGTTCAACCAGAGGGTGTCGTCAGCGTCGAAGAGCAGGACATCATTCGGCCACATCGGCCCCATACCCCAGCTCCCGCAAAACTTTTCGGATCCGCTTGGCCGGGGCGGCCACATCCGCGCCCGACACCTGATGGGCCCCGGCAAAGTCGAAGTCGGTCATGCTCCAGGCCGGGAAGACGTGAATGTGGGTGTGCGGAACCTCGAACCCGGCGACCACTACTCCGGCCCGGGGGGCGTCAAAGGCCTTGACCACGGCCCGGCCAATGGTCTGGGCCACATCGAAGCAGTGCGCCAGCAGATGCGCGGGCAGGTCCGTCCACTGGTCGATTTCCTGCCGGGGCACCACCAGGGTGTGCCCGGGGACCAGCGGCGCGATGGACAAAAAGGCGACCACGTCGTCGTCCGACCACACGAAGGTGCCGGGCAGGTCGCCGGCGATGATCTTGGCGAAGATCGAGGGCATGGGCATCAGTGTGCCTGGTATGCGCGCCACCCACCCGCGTCGGAGATGTCGATCAGGCCCTCGTCCTGGGCCCGGTCCGGACGCAGGACCACCGCCAGCGCCGATCCGTCGGACAGCTCGATCACGGCCAGCTCGAGCTCGTCCGGCTCGTCCGGCATGAACTTGTCCCGGATCACCGCCAGCGGCACCTGGTACAGCTCGCCGGGAACGCTGACGCCGTTCTCGGTGCTGCGCAGCAGCGCGGGGAACTCGTCCCGGACCGAGAAGAACCGGTACCGCGGCGCCGTGCGCACATGGCCCAGAAACGGGTAGCCGGCAATGTTGTGGTGCACCGAGCCGCCCTGCATCCCTTCTCCGTTGACGAAAAGGGGCGCGGTGGGTTCTGGCGTGCTCACGCTGTTGGCATAACACATGGTCCTGGTGTCAGGCCGCCTTGACGGCTGTAGGCCGTCAGGTTAGCTTGACGCAATGGACGATGACGACGGCCAGTGGAAAAGCGGGGATCGGGCCTGGCGGCGCCTCGTCGCCCAAGCCTTCGGCACCGACATCGATTCGGTGGCAACGGCTCTGAGCGCCCTCGACGATGTGCAGCTGCTCCGCCGGCTGTTGGACCGGACCGAGCTCGCCGCGGTTCGGCAAGCCCGGACATCGGGAAGTTCGTGGGCCGAGATCGCGGTCCGGGTCGGCACGACCCGGCAGGCGGCCTGGGAACGCTGGCGCGAGCTGGACGACGCCGCCACGACTCCGACGGCCGCTATGGACGCCGGGTTGACCACAGCGGCAATCGCTACCGTTCGGACCTCCGGGGTGCAGGCACGCGGCCGCGGCAAGATCAAGGTGCCGCGGGTGGTGGGCCTACCAGCCGGTGAGGCCCGACAGAGGTTGGAAATGATCGGGCTCCGAGCCGCGGGCACCGACCCGGAGGTCGACATGTTCAGCCGTCACTTCACAGTCACCGCGCAGTACCCGGACTCCGGGGCGCCGGTAGCTCGGGGCAGCGTCGTCCGGCTCTGGTTGGAGCGCGGCGACGGCGGCGGGGCCGGCGACCGGGAGCCTCGCCGGCCGCTGCCGACCTCGCTGACCGACCACGCCCCGGCCGAGGACGAACCCTCCCGCTGAGCCGGGCGTCGCGAACCTCAGGCCTCGGACATCGCCAGTTGCTCGATCCGGCCGCGGGCGGCCAGGGCGGCGGCGCGGGCGGCGATGCGGCGGGACTGCTCGGCCTGGCCGGCGTCGAGCACGTCCTGCGCCACCTGGACGTTCTCCGCGTGCGGGACGCCGTGGTAGCGCTCGATGTACTCGTCCAGCTCCGGACCGGCGGTCCACGAGGTGATCAGGCAGTAGCGCGGCTCGGCGCCCACATGGGTGGCCGCGTGCCACAGCCGCTGGGTGTCGATGATCAGCTGCGCGCCGGCCGGCAGCGCGATCCGAACCTCGCCGCCCGGATCGGTGCGGTTGTCGCGGAGCACGAAGAAGCTGTCCCGGTCGTCGGACAGGTTGAAGAACCCGCGCACCACCCAGCCGGTGCCGTCCGGGTTGAGCCGGTTGTTGTCGTCCTGGTGCAGGTTGTAGAGGCAATCGGCGTACGTGTTGGGCTGCAGCTCGATGACCCGGCAGCGCCCGACGTTGCTGCCCGGCTCCTGCGCGCGAGCGGTCAACTTCGGCGCCTTGGCGGTCTGCGAATCGATCCAGACGCCGTCCTTGTCGGTGCGCGGCGGGGTGTGGTTCCAGAAGCCGTTGCACTCGATCTCGCCGAAGGCGCTGGCCAGCGGGGCGAAACGGGTGTCGCCGGAGGATTTCCAGTCGTTGTACTCGATGTCCAGCCACTCCTGGGGATCGAGCGCCTGGGCGTAGCTGTCGAGGACGACATAGCCGGTCTCTTCCAGTGCCGCGGACTTGATGTAACCCATGGTGTGTCTTCGATCCTCTCGTGGAATGAAAGTAAGGCCAGCCTAACGTCTCCGACCGATGTGACCGTGGCGCCAACCCGGAAAGGCAGACGCGCGCGGCTAGGGTTGGTTGCCGATGGAAGCGAATGTCACCAACGCCAGCAACGTGCACGCCCGTGCGGTCAACACCGTGGCCTGGCTGTCCGAAGCGGACACCGCCATCGTGGTACCGATCTACCAACGCCAGTACCGGTGGGACATCGGGCGCTGCGAACAGCTGCTCAGCGACGTACGGGCGGTGGCCGACTATGCCGATCGGCACACGCACTTCCTCGGATCCATTCTGTCTTCTTCGTCCCCGCAGTCCAACGGCTCGGACGAACTGGTGCTCATCGACGGGCAGCAGCGAATGACCACGCTGATGCTCTTGGCCGCCGCCGTCCAGCACACGGTCCGGGGCGAGCACCCTGACATCGTGGCCGAAATCGAGCGGCTGTTGGTCGGGGCCGATGGCGCCACCAAGCTGCGCCCGCATGTGGCCTGGGCCGACGTGTTCGAGAGTGTGGTGCTGGACCGGGCCGGGCCGCGGGCGGCCTCGCGCTTTTCCGACAACTACGCCTTCTTCCGCAGCCAGATCAGTCCGGCCGATGCGGCCCGGATCTGGCGGGGTCTGGGCAAGCTCGAACACGTGGCCATCGGCCTCGGTCCGGACGCCAATGCCCAGCAGATCTTCGAAAGCTTGAACTCGACCGGCGAGCCGCTGCGCGACGAGGAGCTGATCCACAACTACGTGCTCATGGGCCTGACCCACGCGGAGCAGCGGGAGATCGAGGACCGGTTCTGGACACCGATCGAGCAGGCCACCGGGGAGGCCATCGGCCGGTTCTGGCGGCACTACCTGGTGATGACCACCGGCCGGGAAGTCGCGGGCGGCACGGGCAACGCGGGGAACGGCGACCGCAGCATCTACGACGCGTTCCGGGCGCGGTTCCCGCGGCTCGACCGGGTCTCGTTACCCACCCACGCCGCGCAGTGGCTCGAATTCGCCCGGATCTACCAGGTCCTGCTCGAGCCGGACCGCGCCGCCGATCCCGTGCTCACCCGACACCTGCGTGGCCTGAACGTCTTCGGGTCCGGGATGTATCCGCTGATCATGCGGGCGTACCACGACCACCTGCAGGCTCGGGTGGATGTGGCCGAGCTGGCCGGGACGCTGATCGACGTCCAGGCACTGCTGCTGCGCCGGACCGTGGCCGAAATCGGCATCGATCGGCTGGTGGCCAGGTTGTGCCGGGCCATCACGCTGGGAGCGAAGGAGCTGGTCCGGGCGATGGCCCGGATCACCCCCTCGGACGAGCGGGTCCGGGTGGCCCTGAAATATCGCCCGCTGCCGCACGCCGGGTACGTGCTGGCCGGACTCGCCGGCGTCGACTCCATCGCCGGCCTGGACGTGGAGCACGTCTTCCCGCTGCACCCGGCGAACGGCTGGACCGGCGACGGGCACCGGGTCTGGTCCGAGTACAGCGAAGACGAGCAGAACAGTCACCGAGCGTTGACGCCCACGCTGGGCAACCTTGCCTTGATCGAGAGCACGCTGGCCGACCAGGCCGAGGACCTGCCCTTCCCGGACAAGCGTGCGCTGTATGCCTCGAGCGAGATCGCGCTGACCCACCAGCTGGCCGACCTGACCCGGTGGGACACCGCCGCAATCGCCGCCCGCACGGCCGCGTTGACCGCCGTCCTGGTCCGCATCTGGGCCCGCCCCGGGGCCGGGCTCCGAGTCCCAATTGACGACGACGGATTGACCCCGATCCTGGATGCGATTCGTCGCCGAGGGTGGCCGCGCGGTTGGCAACGCGAGTTCGACTACGTCGAGTACTGCGGCGAGCACTGGGAAGTGCCGGACGTGAAGTACCTGTTCAACCGGGTGTTCAAGCGGCTGTGGGCGGACGCGCGACCGGCGGTGCGGGTATTCGTGGCCCGGCGCGGCGGCCCGATTTTCGACGCGCCGGCCTGGAACGGGCAGTGGGACGAGCTGACCGAAGGTCAGCACCTCTACATGGGCTGGGACTCGAAGTACATGCTCACCGCGGTCCAGGGTGTTCTGGACGAGGCCGGTCTGGCGCCCGACGTCTACGTCAAATACTCCTACCTCGGAGAGGCGATGTAAGCGGCGTTCGCTTCGTCGGACACGTTCCACCACAATCGGTTCAGCTCGGCGAATGGATCGCTCGCGAGATCGTCCGGAGTCGGCCGCCGCGCCCACGGCTTGTCGATGATGAAGTGGATGTTGCGCACGTCGGGCAGGCGCCACACGTCCGGGTGCTGCACGGACAGGGTCTTGAGCGCGTTGTAGACGTAGGGCAGCGGGTCCCACCGCCCCCGGAAGTAGTCGTTCAGGAAATCCTGTTCGGCGAAAAGAAAGCCGGTCAGATCGGTTAATCCGGCCAGGCGGGCGATGATGTCGGCGAAGACCTCGGCGTCCGGGCGTAGGACGAGCAGACCGGCGTTGAAATAGTCGGCGGTGACGACGCCGGACGTGTAGTGACAGTTCGCCGGGGTCCAGTCGCGCGGATAGCTGGGAATGCGCAACGGGTTGCAGCGGCAGGCGTGCGCCGCGGCGACGGACGGACCGGGATCATGATCGGTGTCGAACAGTTCGTCCATGTTCCGCACCACCAGCATGTCCGCGTCCACGCACACCACCCGCTCGTAGTCGGTCAGCGACCAGACGGCGAGCTTGGTCCACACCTGGGCGAACCGGGCGTTGGCGTAGGCGCCGTGCCCGGCCGGGCGCAGCGGGTCCACCTGCACGACCCCGGCCCCTTCGTCGTGCAGGACCTGCCGGACGTCGGCGTCGACGTCCGGGGTCACCATCACGAGCAGCGGGAAGACGCTGTCAACCCGTCGCAGCGACGCCGCCAACGTCTGCACGCCGGGCAGGTAACCACGGTCGGTCAGCAGGGTGACCCAGGCCCGGGGCTCGGTCACGCGAAAAGCCCGGCGGTGAAGGAGTTCTGGAAGCGGTGGCCAGGATCCAGGGCGTCCCGCACCCGACGGAAATCGGCCCAGCGTGGGTAGAGCGCCGGCCAGTCGTAGAGCGACTCGTCGAAGTACTTGCCCCAGTGCGGCCGGCCGCCGGCGTCGGCGACCACCCGCTCGACCGCCCGCAGGAACTGTTCCCCTTCACCGGAGAGGGATCCGTCCGCGGCGTAGTAGACGACAAAACCGAAGTAGCAGGTCGGAGCACCCTGCGCGGGACTGAGCCAGGCCGAGGACGGCCCGGTGCAGCGCAGGATGATCGGGTAGTGCATCCGTGGGCGGTCGGTGGCCTGCCACTGCCGCAGCCGCGCGATCACCGCACCCGCCCGGTCCATGGGCACGCCGATTTCCACGTTGATCTGCGGCGTGGCGATGCCGCGGCAGAACACTTGGTAGACATCGCCGGTGACGTCGGTGAAGTCCGCGAAACGAGCC
This sequence comes from Nakamurella sp., assembly GCA_965277905.1. Classification (GTDB taxonomy): domain Bacteria; phylum Actinomycetota; class Actinomycetes; order Mycobacteriales; family Nakamurellaceae; genus Nakamurella. The sequence goes on along the minus strand of CBDIDW010000005.1, from coordinate 58,671 downwards.
ACGGTGCGGAGCGGTTTCCCGCCGTCCGCGTCGGCCCGGACGTCGTCGCGCAAAGTGCTCAAGGTCCGCTCGACCGTATCGTTCATGCCGGCACCGGTGGTCGTGGCGTGGGCCAACAGCTCGCCGCCGGCGGCCTGATAAGCACTGAGGTCGGCGGCGAGAGCCGGACGAGCGGACCAGACCTGCACCTGGTTGTCCTGCGGGAACCACCACGCCTTGACCAGCGGGCTCTCCTGATTCCAGGCGATCAGGTCCGCGGCCAAGGAGTCGGCGGAGACAGCCCGCTTGTGGCACGTGTAGACGACCGAGGGTTGGGTTCGCAGGGTGACGGCCGTGGTGACCCCGAGGCAGCCGAGGCCGAGTTGGACGGCGGGGAACCGCGGATCGGCCCGGTCGAATTCGGCCACCGATCCGTCGGCCAACACCAGCCGGATGGATACCGCGGCATCCGCGATCGAACTCTGCCCCAGACCTTGGCCGTGCGTGCCGGTCGCGAGGGCACCGGCCAAGGTCTGCTCGGCAATGACACCCGGGGTCGCGGGCAGCATGCGCCCGCGCTCGGACAGCTCGTCGTAGACCTGCTGCAGCGGGGTCCCGCCGGCGAATGTCGCGGTGTCGTCGGTCCACTCCAGTGCACCGCGCAGCCGGCCCAGGTCGATGAGCATCCCACCGTCGGCGTGCGCGGTGAGCAGGCGGCCGGACGACATTCGGCTCCCGATGACCCGGACCCGCTTCGGTTCCGTGCGCAGGTAGGCGCGCAGCTCGTCCTCGCCGGCGGGACTGACCACGTTGCCGGAGTGAGCCAGCCGGGTGTTGCCGGCCCAATTCCGTAGGCGCAGGTCGTCGCCGGGTCGGGGGATCCGGCGGTGGGGGTACGTCGTGGTCACCGGGACGGGCACGGTCGCCTCCCTGGGCGTGGTGGCAATGGCGGCGGTGACGTCATCGGCCCCCGACCAGTGTTCCGGATTCCCGGACGGCCACACCGGTTCCTCGACGTGCTGACTTTCACACGTGCACGGTCAGTGGCAACGATCAGCGGCGCTGGGCCTGCGCACTCGCATAGAGGCAGAGCGCTGCGGCGGCAGCCAGATTGAGCGACTCGGCGTGGCCGTAGATCGGGACCCGGACCCGCTCGTCGGCGGCCGCGAGCACAGCGTCGGGCAGGCCATGGGCCTCAGAGCCGAAAAGCCACGCGGTGGGCAGCTCGAGCAAGTCGTCGGCGGCGTCCAGATCCACGTCAGCGGTACCCGTGGTGGCCAGCACCGACAGCCCGGCCGACGAGAGTCGTTCCAGCAGGGCCCGCGCGTCGGGCTCGGTGACCAGCGGCAGGTGGAACAGGCTGCCGGTGGAGGCCCGGACGGCCTTGGGGTTGAACGGGTCGACCCCGTCACCGGCAAAGATCACCGCGTCCGCGCCGGCGGCGTCGGCCAGCCGGATCACCGTTCCGGTGTTGCCGGGGTCGGCGGATTCGACCAGCACGGCCACCAGCTTCGGATCGTCCGCGAGCAGGTCCTCGAGCGGTGTCCAGCCGAGCGTGCACCGGGCCACCAGGCCCTGCGGGTGCACGGTGTCGGACAGCGCCGCCGCGGCCTTGTCGGTCACTTGGAGGACGTCGATACCGACCGCGAAGGCGGCCCGGACGAGCTCGCGGTTCCGGATCCCGGCGGCTTCGGTGACGAAGAGCTCCCGGACCGTCCCGGGCTGCTCCCGCTCGACGCCGACCGCCTCGGCCACCGCCTGGGCGCCCTCGGCCAGGAACTCGCCCGACTCCACCCGCCGCGCCTTGCGCAGCAGTCGATGGGCGGTCGCCACCCGCGCCGACCGCTCGGTCAACACGCTGGTGCCGACCGCCTCATCGACGGCCAACGGCTTGATCAGGCCGCTTCCGTGGTCGGGACGGCGGCCCGGGCGATCTCGACCAGGGCGGCGAAGGCAACCTCGTCGCGCACGGCCAGGTCGGCCAGCACCTTCCGGTCGACCTCGATCTCGGCGATCTTCAAACCCTGGATGAACCGGTTGTAGGTCATCCCGTTCGCGCGGGCCGCCGCGTTGATGCGGGCGATCCAGAGCTGGCGGAAGTCGTTCTTGCGCTTACGCCGGTCGTTGTAGGCGTAGTTGAGCGAGTGGAGCATCTGCTCCTTGGCCTTGCGGTACAGCCGGGAGCGCTGGCCGCGATAACCGCTGGCGCCCTCGAGAACGGTGCGGCGCTTCTTGGCGGCGTTGACCGCGCGCTTGACGCGTGCCATGGGTCGAACCTGTCTTTCTTGCGATCGGGAAAAGGGGGTATCAGATGCCGAGCATGCGACGCACGCGGGGAACGTCCACCGCAGCGATCTCGGTCGACCCGATCATCCGACGGGTCTGCCGGCTGGACTTGTTCTCCAGGTGGTGACGCTTGCCGGAGCCGGCGTGCCGGAGCTTGCCGCTGCCGGTCACCTTGACCCGCTTCGACATCCCCGAATGGGTCTTCTGCTTGGGCATCTCTTCATCCTTCTCATCGTGCTGGGTATTCGTGAGGTGTCCCGACCCAGGCCGGGACGCCACGCCCGGCCGAAGCCGGTCGTGGGGCAAACATCAGGCTCAACCGGCGACGGTCGCCGGCGTCCGAACCTTGTTGGTCTTGTGCGGGGCCAACACCATGATCATGTTGCGGCCGTCCTGCTTGGGCGCGCTCTCGATGATGCCGAGTTCGGCGACATCGGCGGCCAGCCGTTGCAGCAGCCGGAAGCCGAGCTCCGGACGGGACTGCTCCCGCCCGCGGAACATGATCGTGACCTTGACCTTGTCCCCGGCCGCGAGGAACCGCACGACGTGACCCTTCTTGGTCTCGTAGTCGTGACTGTCGATCTTGGGCCGGAGCTTCATCTCCTTGATGACCGTCAGGACCTGATTGCGCCTGGCCTCGCGAGCTTTTTGAGCACTTTCGTACTTGAACTTGCCGTAGTCCATGAGCTTGCAGACCGGCGGCCGGGCGTCCGGAGCGACCTCGACCAGGTCGAGATCGGACTCCTGGGCCATGCGCAGGGCCTCACCGATGCTGACGATGCCGACCTGCTCACCGGCCGCGCCGACGAGACGAATCTCGGGAACGCGAATCCTGTCGTTGATACGTGGTTCGACGCTGATCGAATCCTCCTGATGGTGCCGTCTGGGGTGGTGCTCGGAAATGCATTGAGCCCCGCTGCGCACGGCAAGCGGGGCCCGAAACGACCGGAAGGCGCGCAGGCGCGCGCCACTGCACCGACCCCGCAGGATCGATGGACCGGAACCCGGCCGCGTAGGCAGCTCGGGTGGGAGTCGGACTCCACTTTGCCGCTCCGACACCGGAACTCGCATGTCAAAGCTCGCCCCCACACGTGATGGAGGCTGGTCGCACCTGACAGTCTAGCAGGCGTGACCGCGGACGAACCCTCAGCCGACTCGCTCTCCGATGGCCCGACCAGCACAGACGCGGGCCGGGACCTCTCCGACATCGCCGCGGTCGAGGTGATCAGTCGCGCCGGCGTGATGCTGATGTCGGCGGCGGCGGAGCAGCTGGGTCTGTCGTCCGCCCACCCGGATGATCCCGAGCATCGCGACCTCGATGAGGCGCGGCGGCTCATCACCGCGCTGGCCGGGCTGGTCAAGGCCGCGGCACCCGACCTCGGCCCGCACGCGGCCGCGTTCCGCGACGGTCTGGCCGCGCTGCAGGCCGCGTTCCGGGAGTACTCCCTTATTCCTGATGCGCGCGGTCAGGGTCCCGGGGGTTCCTGAGTCCGAACCAACGCTTCTTGGATGGCCGCCTGCACGGCAGTCACCGTGAGACCCGGGGTCAGGTCCTGCACCGCGCCGACCGTGCCCGGGTCCAGATCCAGGTTCAGGTGCCGGTACACCGATGTCAGCACGGTGCGCAGGGGATCCGCATCGGCCACCACCAGCACCACTCCGAACAGGGTGGCCCCGCGCACCCGGCGTGCCGCCGTGCCGGCCAGCTTGATCCGGTCGGCCCCGTGCACGCTGTACCGGCCAGGGCAGTACTCCCCCGGTACAGGACCGAGGCCGGCCGGGACACCACACGCGGTCAGCACGTCCACCAGCAGCTCGCTCAAGCGGCGCAACTGCGACCAGGTGTCCCCACCACCGGCACGATCCGGGACCGCCAGGTCCAGGCACAACGTGCCCTGGTGGTAGGCGGCCATCCGGCCTCCGGGGGCCCGGACCACGGGGGCGAAACCGAGCTCGGTGGCGGCGGCCACTGCCGCCGGGTAGCCGGCGGACAACCGATCCATGCTGCTGAACGACGCGGTCGGTGGCGGTGTGTAGAACCTGACGGCGGCCGCGTCACCGGCCCGGGCGACCTCGTGCAACATCTCTGATCCCCGGGCATTGTGCCCGGCTGCATCCAGGGGCTCGGTGGGGATCACGACGACCGGCAGTCCGGGTGGTAGCAGGTGAGAGCCCGCCGGGGTCAACTCGGGACCGCGCGGTCGTGGGTCGGAGTCGATGTGCATCAGCATGCAAGTATTGCATTGATACCTACTACGAGCGCGAACAGGACCGGGCCGGGCAGCGAAACGCCCGCACCGGCGGGCAGGACGGCGCCGGAGCGCCGGCAGTGCCACGAAAGCGACTCACGTCGGGCCGAATCTTGATCTGGTCGGCTCGGCCCCTTGACACCATGTGAAGCGGTCGGTCATTCTATGCATGTAGTTGCACGACTTGCATAATGATGCGCACCGACAAGGAGGTCACCGTGTCCGCATACCCTGCCGCCCAGGCGGAGCCGTTCAGCATAGAGATCTCGGACGACGCACTGCAGGACATGAATGAGCGTCTCGCTCGCACTCGCTTCCCGCAGGATTTCGGCAACGACGACTGGCGCTACGGCTACAACACCGCCTACCACCGCCAGCTGGTGGACTAGTGGATCAACTCCTACGACTGGCGTAACGTCGAGCGGCGGATGAACGAGCTGCCGCATTTCCGGATCGATCTGATGGGTGTGCCGCTGCATTTTCTGCACGTGAGGGGCAAGGGGGTCGAGGGCAAGGCGCCGATGCCGCTGCTGATCCATCACGGCTGGCCGTGGACGTTCTGGGACCTGCGCAAGGTCATCCCGCTGCTCACCGACCCGGCCGCGCACGGCGGAGACGCGGCCGATGCCTTCGACGTCGTGCTCATCTCGCTGCCCGGCTACGGGTTCTCCTCCCCGCTCACCGAGACCGGGTGGAACTGGTGGCACACCGCCGATCTCGAGAACACCCTGATGAAAGACGTGCTGGGCTACGAGAAGTACGCCGTGGCCGGCGGCGACTGGGGTGCGCTGGTCACGCAGCAGCACGGGCACAAGTACGAGGCCGACGTGTACGGCATCTACACCCACTTCCCCGCGCAGATGAGCCACTACCTGTTCGAGCACCCGGACAAGCCGGCCGATGTCGATTTCGACCCGGTGCTCGGCCTCCCCGCCGCCGACCAGTACGGCGAGGGTGAGGAGGGCTGGTTCGAGCGCGGAAAGCTGTTCGTGGAGAACGAGTCCGGTTACGGCGAGATGCAGTTGACCAAGCCGCAGACGCTGGCCTCGCTGTTCGCCGACTCACCGGCCGGGCAACTGGCCTGGATCACCGAGAAGCGGTACTTCTGGGGTCTGGCCGAACGCGGGGTGGGGACCGAGGCGTTCGAGCGGGTGTGGCCCAAGGAGGATCTCATCACCACGGCCGCGGTCTACTTCCTGACCAACACCGGCGGCACGTCGTCCCGCTATTACTGGGAGTGCCGCAACAACCCGTGGAAGCCGTCCCACGGCAACTTCCCGGTGGTCGGTGCGCCCACCGCGGTGTCGATCTATCCGGGTGAGATCTACAAGCCGCCGATCAAGTGGACCCAGCGCTACTTCAACCTCCAGCAGTACCGGGTGCACGACACCGGTGGCCACTTCGCCCCTCTGGAGGTGCCGGACATCTACGCCGACGACGTCCGCACCTTCTTCCGCCAGTTCCGCTGAGAAATCCCTGGGTGCCCTCCGGCGGACGCTGACCCCGCGTCCGCCGGAAAGCCCCAGGGCGGTCGAGAAGACCGCCCGCACCGACGTTGTCGCCACGGCTCCACCCCTGCCGTGGCGGCGTCGCCGGACCCCCGCTGCACCCCCACAACCCTCACTCGCGGCCGTCGCGCCGGTCCCGGAAGCAACCGGGCACCGGCGGTACCCGGCGTATCCGCGAACCCCGCACACGAGAGAGAGTTGACATGTCCCGCAGAACCCACTCGCGAAAATGGATGTCGGTCGCGGCAGCCGGCCTGATGGCCGTCACCGTACTCACCGGCTGTTCCAAGACCAACGCGTCGAGCAGCAGTAGCAGCAGCGGCTCGGCGGCCGCGATCGACCCCAAGGATCTGGTCCTGGTGGCGTCGGTGATCAACACCACCAACCCCTACATGGCCTCAATGATCCAGGGTGCCCAGGAGCTCGGCAAGCAGCTGAACATCCCGGTCCAGATCGTCGACTCCGCGGGCAGCTCTCAGACCGAGATCTCAAAGATTCAGGCCATTCTCGCCCAGGGCAAGAAGGTCGTGCTGATGGTCAACACGGTGGCCAGCTCGGACGCCCCGACCATCGTCGACGCGGTCAAGAAGGCGGGCGGCTTCGTCACCATCTGGTGGAACAAGCCGGACAGCCTGGAGCCGTGGGACGTGGGCAACAACTTCGTCGCCTTCCAGAAGTACTCGGGCGTCGAGAGCGGCGAGTGCACGGCCAAGGCGCTGGCCGAGAGCATGGGCGGCAAGGGCAACATCGTCGGCCTGGCCGGCGTGCTCGACAGCACCACCTCCACGACCCGGGTGGCGGGTCTCAAGGAGGCCCTGAAGGCCTACCCGAACGTGAAGCTGCTCGACGTGCAGCCGGCGAACTGGGATCCGCAGCTGGGCCTGTCGGTGACGCAGAACCTGCTGACCAAGTACCCGAACCAGATCAACGGCATCTGGGCCGCGGACGACGGCATGATCATCGGCGCGACCAACGCGACCAAGAAGGCGAACGTCTACAGCACGATCAAGTACGCCTCCGACGGTCTGTACCCGGACGTCATCTCGCTCATGCAGCAGCCCAGCACCCCGGTGGTGGCGGAGACCTTCCACCGCGGCTTCATGGCCGCCTCGATCGGCCTCTACACCGCGTACCTGGCGGCCACCGGCAAGATCGACCCGTCCACGCTGCCCCACGAGAAGCGGGACAGCCTGTTCAAGCTGGTCTGCGTGACGCCGCAAAACTTCACCCAGTACACCAAGTGGGACAGCGACGTGGCCGGTTGGGTGAAGACCCTGATCGCGGCGCCGGACCCGTGGAGCGTCGACCCGACGCCGCTGGTGTCCGGCGGTCCGGAGAAGCTCCCGGCCTGATTTGTGACGCACCCGCCGGCATCTCGCGGCGGTGGTGGCTCACGTGCGGTCCCGTCGTGGGTCGGTGAATTGCTGCACCGACCCACGACGGCCGCGACACCTTCTACCCGTTCGACGAAGACACGGAGAGACTCGTGAGGAATCAAGTCGCCCAGGATTCACCGGAGGCCGTCCACGTCCAGCCCGAGCCGGCCAAGCACCGCCGGTTCGAAGTGCGCAGCCTGGGTGAGGTCGGCGCCCTGGTCGTGCTCATCGTGGTCTTCGCCATCTTGAACCCGTCGACATTCCTGACCCTGCCGAACATCCGGATCATCCTGGATCAGGCGGCCACGCCCCTGATCGTCGGCGTCGGGGCCACCCTGGTCATCTTGATGGGTTCGATCGACCTGTCGGTCGAAGGCGTCATGGGCGCGGCCGGGATGGCGTACATCCTGACCACCGCGCACACCCGCAGCTCGCTCCCGGACGGCGTCGATCTGGGTCCGCTGGCCTTCGTCATCGCCATCGCGCTGGGCGCCCTGCTCGGCGGCCTCAACGGGGTCATCCATACCCGGCTGAAGGTGCCGTCCTTCATCGTCACGCTCGGGGTCTGGTTCGTCGGCCTGGGTATCGGCATCATCCTGTTCGGCGAAAAAAGCCAACCGAGCCTGCCCGACGGCGGGGCCAAGGACTGGCCGAACACCAACTTCCTCGGGCTGCCGCACTCGTTCTGGCTGGCCGTGGTGGTCATCGCGCTCGGCCTGGTCGTCACCCGCTACACCAAGCTGGGCCGCTTCACCTACGCCGTCGGCAACAACGAGGACATCGCCCGCAGCAACGGCATTCCCGTCGGCCGGATCAAGATCTACATCTTCGTGCTGGCCGGCGCCATCAGCGGCCTGGCCGGCATCCTGGCCACCATGCGGCTGGGCCAGGGCACCCCGTCGGTGGGCAACGGCACGCTCTTTTTGACCGTGGCCGCGGTGGTCATCGGCGGGACCTCGCTCGGCGGCGGCAAGGGCGGCCTGCTCCGCACCACCCTCGGCGTCCTGCTGCTGACCATCCTGAACAACGGATTGCTGCAGTCGGGGGTCAACCCCGGCTATCAGTCCGGAGTGTCCGGCCTCGTGCTCATCCTGGCCATCGTGGCGGCGGCCTGGCCGCTGCGCAACCGCCTGCGAATCATGAAGTGAAGGGGATCCCGAAATGACCCGTGGAATTCCGGCCGCAGCGGCGATGGTCACGCCCGACGCCGATACCCCGGCTTTGAAGCTGACCGACATCAACAAGTCGTTCGGCCCGGTCAAGGCCGTGCAACACCTGTCCCTGCAGATTCCCCGCAACCAGGTGGTCGGGCTCATCGGGGAGAACGGGGCGGGCAAGTCCACCCTGCTCAAGATCCTGACCGGACTCTACGAGCCCAACTCCGGCGTCATCGAGGTGTCCGGGAAGCAGGTCCGTTTCCGCCGGCCTCAGGACGCGGTCGCGGCCGGGTTCGGAGTGGTGCACCAGGAGCAATCGCTGCTGACCAACCTGTCCGTGGCCGAGAACATCGGCATGAACGCGCTCGGCTCCGGCAACGCCGCGACCAAGGGCGGCTGGTACCGCTGGGGGCAGCTGAACCGGGAGGCGGCGCAGGCCCTGGCCCGGGTCGGCGCCAACATCAATCCGAGGACCATTGTCTCCGACCTGTCCTTCGTCGACCGGCAGATGGTCGAGATCGCCCGGGCGCTGCGGGTGGACGAGGAGACCGACGCCAGCCCCATGATCATCCTGGACGAGCCGACCTCGGTGCTGGAACGCAACGAAACGGCCATCCTGGAACGCGAGATCGCGCTGCTGAAGAACATCGGGTCGGTCGTGTTCGTCTCGCACCGGCTGGACGAGATCATGCGGATCTGCGACCGGATCCTGGTCATGCGCACCGGCGAGCTGGTGGCCGACGTGGCCAAGTCCGAGGTGACCGAGGCCGACCTGTTCCAGCTGATGATCGGGCACGCCTCCACCGCCGCGAAACGGGCCGACAGTGCGGCGTTCTCGAGCGCGGAACCGATCCTGACCGTGTCCGGCCTGAGTCGCAAGCACGAGTACAAAGACGTGTCGTTCGACGTGCGGCCGGGGCAGTGCGTGGCCATCGTGGGCACCCTCGGGTCGGGCCGGGAAGCGATGGTGCGGGCCCTGTTCGGGGCCGAGCCGTTCGACCGCGGCACGTTCGTGTACCAGGGCCGGCAGATCCGGCGGTGGAGCGTGGCCGAGGCCACCCGGGCCGGGATCGCGTATGTACCGGCCGAACGCAGGACCGAGGGTATGGTCGCCGGCCTGGACGCCAAGGAGAACATGACCCTGGCCCGCACCGGCAAGGGCGGGTTCCTGGTGAACCGCCGGGCGCAGGCCAAGGTGGCCGGGGAGTGGTTCGAGACCCTGGACATCCGCCCCCGCAACCCCGATCTGGACCTGGCCCGGTTCTCCGGAGGCAATGCGCAGAAGGTCGTCATGGCCAAGTGGCTGCACGACCCTGACGTCAAACTGCTGATCCTGGACCACCCGCTGCGCGGTCTCGACCCCGGCGCGGCGGAGACCCTGAACGCCCAGATCCTGGCGGCGCGCGAGAAAGGCGCCGCGTTGATCCTGCTCGCCGACACCCTGGAAGAAGCCCTGGACAACGGCGACGACATCCTGGTCATGCGGGACGGCGAGGTCACCGCCCGGTTCGACGTCGGCCAGGACAACCCCACTTCCCTCAATCTGTTGGAAAAGATGGTGTGACGCGTGTCCGAGCAGAAGACCCACACCACGGCAACCGACTCGACGCCGGCGCCCGCAGCGGCCACCCCAGCAGCGGCGCGTCATCGCCGGTTCACCCCGGCCGTGCTCTGGCAGAGCATCGGTCCGCTGACCGTCTTCGTGTTGCTGTTCGCTCTGGTCGCGATCCTGCAGCCGAGCTTTCTGACCGGCGGCCAGGGGCTGGTGATCGTGGCCACCACCGCGACCGCGACCCTGCTGGTCGCCCTGGCCCAGTCGATGGTGCTGCACGTCGGGTCGATCGATCTGTCCAACGCGGCCATGGCCCTGTTCTCGGCCATCCTGCTGGCCAAGATGATCGGCTCCAGCGGGCCGATCGCCGCGGTGATCGCGATCGTGGTCGTCACCTGCGTCGGGGCGCTGAACGGGTGGCTGGTGGCCTATTTCCAGGTGCCGAGCTTCGCGTTGACCCTGGGCATGCTGGGCATCCTGCAGGCCGCCTCGCTCATCGTCAGCGACTCGACCACGGCCTACGCGACGAACGCCGATTCGATCACCAACCTCTACAACGACGCCGTCGGCGGGCTGCCGATGATGTTCTGGATAGCGGTCGTGCTCGCGGTGCTGCTCTGGGCCTTGCTCCGGTTCACCGTGCTGGGCCAGAGCATGACGGCGGTGGGGCTGAACGAGTCCGGCGCCCTGTTCTCGGGGCTCCGGACCCGCCGGCTCAAGATCGTCGCGTTCGCGTTCTCCGGCCTGCTGGCCGGTGTCGCCGGAGTGACGATCATCGCGCAGGCCGGATCCGCCTCGTCGACCGGACTGGGCAGTGACCTGTTGCTGCCGGCCATCGCCTCGGCCCTGGTCGGCGGCACCGCCATCACCGGTGGCGTGAGTAATCCGATCAACGTGGTCTTCGGGGCGCTCACCGTCTCGCTGATCCCGATCGGCGCCGCGGCCATCGGCATCCCCACCGAGGCGCAGAGCCTGGTCTACGGCCTGGTCATCATTGTGGTGGTGGCGCTGACCACCACCCGGCGCCACGGCGTCGTCAAGTAGGCCCCCGCTTTCGTTCCGAACACCATCGCCTGACCGGACATTTTTCAAGGAGCCACCGTGACCACCCTGGAGAAGCTGCAGCCCTACGACGTGCTGAAGTATTTCGAAACTCTGGCCGGCATCCCGCGTGGTTCCGAGAACGAGAAGGGCGCCGCGGACTGGGTATGCCAGTTCGCCGCCGACCGCGGGCTGGAGGCGATCCAGGACGACAAGCATTGCGTGCTGGTGCGTAAACCCGGTCAGGGTGGCCTGGAGAACGCGCCCGGCCTGATCCTGCACGGGCACCTGGACATGGTCTGTGAGAAGGAGGAGGGCGTCGAGATCGACTTCCTCACCGACCCGATCACCCTCGTGGTCGACGGCGACCTGATCAAGGCGGACGGCACCTCATTGGGCGCCGACAACGGCATCGGGATCTCCTACATCCTCGCGCTGCTCGACTCCACCGACCTCCCGCACCCGCCCATCGAAGCGGTTATGACCGCGATGGAGGAGAAGGGCAAGGTGGGCGCCGGCCAGTTCGACTTCTCCCAGCTGCGCGGCACCCGCATGATCGACTTCAACTGGATCGTCGACACCGAGATCCTGGCCGGTTGCAGCGGGGACGTCACCTTCACCGTCTCCGTTCCGGCCGAGTGGGAATCCGTACCGGCCACCCACGGAGCCACTCGGTTGCTCAAGATCCGCGGCCTGTCCGGTGGGCATTGCGAATTCGACATCCACCTGGAGCGCGCCAATGCCGTGCTACTTCTGGCCCGAGCGTTGAACGCGATCGGCGAGAAGGTGGACGCCCGCATCAGTGCGCCGTTCGGCGGGGCCCAGAACAACGCCATCCCGGCCGACGCGCAGGTCGTACTGGCCCTGCGACTGGAAGATGTCGAAACGGTGGAATCAGTGCTCGCCGACCTGAGTAATGACCTGCACGACGAGTACGCCATCGCCGATCCGAAGATCCGTCTGGAGCTGGAGGAGGTCGACGCGCCCGACCGGGTTTTCTCGGCCGGCGCCGGAGCCCGGTTCGCCCGACTCACCTCGCTCGTCCCCAACGGCGTCATCAGTTGGAACCTGGCCGTACCCGGTGTGGTCGAGAGCTCGAACAACCTCGGCACGGTGCGGCCGACCGCCGATGGGGCCACCCTGGCCGCCACCATCACCGCCGCTTCGACCTCACGCAAACACGAGATCCTGGATCGGGTTCGATCGCTGGGAGCACTCTCGGGCGGAGGGGTCACGGTCGATCTGTTCGGACTGGACGCGCCGGAATTCCCCTACCGCCCGGACTCCCCGCTACTGGCCACGGCTCGAGCCGCCTATCTGGACGTGATCGGGCAGGAGGCGCAGGTCCACGTGTCCCAGTGCAGTCTGGAGCTGGGCATGTTCAGCCGGAACGTGCACGGCGGCGGAGTGCTGGACGTCATCTCGATCGGCACTGAGCTGCACGACCTGCACAACCCGAAAGAAACGGTCAACCACACCTCGGTCGCCAAGGTCTGGCCGGTCGTCCAGGCGGTCGTCAGCCGCCTGAGCTGAACTGAAAGCCGAATCGGAGCCCACCTGATGTTCGTCGCCACCCCGCTGAGCCCACAGACCCGTCGGGATGCCCTGCGCGCCATGGCCGACACCCCACTGGACGTCCTGGTCATCGGGGCCGGGGTGGTCGGCGCCGGTGCGGCGTTGGACGCGGTCACCCGGGGCCTGTCGGTCGGCCTGGTGGAAGCCCGCGACCTGGCCAGCGGCACCTCGAGCCGGTCGTCCAAGCTGGTGCACGGCGGTTTGCGCTACCTCAAGCAGCTGGACTTCAAGCTGGTGTTCGAAGCACTGCGGGAACGCAAGCTCATCCTCGAGACGCTGTGCCCGCACCTGGCTCATCCGGTGCCGTTCCTGTACCCGGTCAAGGGCGTGTTCGAGCGGCTGTACGTCGCCACCGGGGTGGGCGTGTACGACCTGCTCGGTGCGGGGCGCGGGGTACCGGCGCACATGAAGCTGGTTTTCCGCCGGGGTACCCGCAAGACGTTCCGCGCCGCGAGGTCGGACATCACCGGCGGCATCCTGTTCTACGAGGGCCAGTTGGACGACGCCCGGCACACCATGATGTTGGCGCGCACCGCCGCTGATCAAGGCGCCTTCGTGGCGCCCAGTACCCGGGTGGTGGGGTTCGTCCGCGAGGCGGGCCGCATTGTCGGAGCCAACGTGGTCGACCTGGAAACGGGCCAGAACCTGTTGATCAGGGCGCGTCGCATCATCAACGCGGCCGGGGTGTGGACCGACGACATCCAGCAGCTCTCCGGCGGCCGACGTCAGTTCCGGGTCCAGGCCAGCAAGGGCGTGCACGTCCTCATCCCCCGCGAGAAGATCGACTCGGACACCGGGTTGATCACCGAGACCGAGAAGAGCCTGCTGTTCATCATCCCTTGCCCGTGGAGCGCCGAGTTCTGGATCGTCGGGACCACAGACACGGCGTGGAACCTCGACCTCGCCCACCCGGCGGCGACGTCCACCGACATCGACTACGTGCTGGAACAGGCCAACGCGCTGTTGCACGAACCTCTCACCCGGGCCGATGTCGTCGGGGTCTATGCGGGGCTGCGTCCGCTACTGGCGGGTGAGTCCGACGAGACCAGCAAGCTGTCCCGCGAACATGCGGTGGCCAGCCCGGCTCCGGGGCTGGTCGTGGTGGCCGGCGGCAAATACACCACCTACCGGGTGATGGCCAAGGACGCTGTGGACCGGGCGGTCGAGGACTTCCCGCACCCGGTGGCGCCCTCCTGCACCGAGAAGATGCCGCTGGTCGGGGCGCCCGGATACGGGGGTCTGGTTCGGAACGCGGACCGACTGGCCCGCCAGTCCGGGCTCAACGAGGCCACCGTGCATCGGCTGTTGGGCCGCTACGGCACCGCCATCCGGGAAGTCTTGGCCGAGATCGAAGCGCAACCGGATCTGGGCGAACCGCTGACCGGAGCCCCGCAGTACCTGCGCGCCGAGGTGAGCTACGCCGTCTCCCATGAGGGTGCGCTGCATCTGGACGACGTCCTGACCCGGCGAACCCGGATCTCCATCGACACGCCGGACCGCGGAGTGGTCGCGGCCGAGCACGTGGCCATGCTGGTCGCGCCGCTGCTGGGCTGGAGTCCGACCGAGATCGAGGGCGAGGTGACCCACTACCGGTCCCGGGTCGCGGCGGAGATCGAGTCCCAACTGCAGGCCGACGACCGCACCGCCGACGCGGCCCGACTGGGCGCACCGGACGTCCGGCACTCGGTCTGAGATCGGCCGCGCCCCCGTCAGCGACAGTGGTACAGCGCCCGCGCCTCCGCCTGGGTGGCCAGAGGCCGGCCGACCTCGCGGGCGATGTCCTGGGCCTGCTGCAGCAGCTCCAGGTTGGTCGGGTTGCGGGCCGGATCGTAGAACAGCTCCAGGCCGGTCTTGATGTGTCCGCCCAGCTCGATGGCCCGGCGCAGGACGGTGGTGTCGTCCAGCGCACCCTGTCCCCAGATCGAGATGTACCAGGGGTGGGTGACTTTCGCTTCCTCGATCATGTAGAGGTAGTAGTACAGGCTCTCCAGGCTGGGTTTCATGCCGTTGGTCCCGATGGGCTCCAACGCCGTCAGGCCGTAGTCGCCGATCAGGTAGAAGTCCCACATCGATCCGGGGGTGGACAGTCCCGCATTGACGTAGTGCATGGCATGCCGCAGGTGCCCGGGTTCGTAGACGCCGAAGACCATGCCCACCCCCCGCTCCCGGAACATCTTGACCTGGTCGGCCACCCGCTGGAAATTGAACCCGAACTCGGCCCCGGACAGATAGCCCTGCTCGTCCTGATCGACCGCGAACAGGGTGAGACCGGTGTCCACACAACCGATCCGCACGCCGGCGTGGTCATAGAGGAACGGGATGTGCTCCAGACCGTTCTCCTGGGGCAGCAGCCGCAGGTTGTTGCAGGTGGTGGGGTACCAGGTGATGTCCGGGTGCTTGGTCAGCACCTGGTCCCAGGTGCGCATGTAATCCTTGAACGCGTTCTCCCCCAACAGGTCGAAGCTGGTGTTGTGGGCGTGGATCGCGCCCGCCCCCGCCTCCCAGCACCGGATCGCATCCTGCGCGATCTCGTCGTAACTGGTCGGTGTGTTGGGGTTCATTTCCTTGGTCCGGATCCCGTTGATGTGGGATTCGATGATGACCGGGTAGTCCCAGGTCGGCTTCATGTCCGCGTACTTGTCCAGTGCGGTGGCCATGGTGTTCTCCTTTGAACCGGTGGGGTCGGTCAGTGCGACGACGGGAGCAGCGCGAGGATTTCTTTCAGTACATGGGTGGGGCGGTGCTCGGGCGGGCAGTCCCGCACCGAGTCCAGGGTGGCTTCGCCGGTGAGCACCAGGGCGGAGTCCATTCCGGCGGCCACGGCCATGGCGATGTCGGTGGAGAGCCGGTCCCCGACCATGATGCAGTCGGTCGGGGGCAGCTGCAGGATGTCCAGCGCGGTGTCGAGCATGAGCCGGTCCGGCTTGCCCGCGTTCACCGAACAGCGCACCTTGGTGCAGGCCTCGATGGCGGCCACGATGGCTCCGGCGTCGGGCTCGCCGCGCCCGCCCGGGAACGGGCAGTAGACGTCCGGATTGGTGGTCACCAGCTCGGCCCGCCGGTGCACGGCGAGCGCGTCGAAGGCGATCTGCAGCTTGCGGTAGTCGAATCCGCGGTCGTAGCTGGCCACGACCACGTCGATCTGTTCCGGATCGTCGGTCAGCCGTACCCCGGCCCGGGTGAGCGAGCGCACCAGCGGTTCCTCGCCGATGACGAACACGCCGGCGTCGGGCCGGTGGGCCCGCAGCCAGGTGGTCATGGTCAGCACCGTGTTGAGCACGTCGTCCTCGGCGCACTCGATACCCAGCCCACGCAGCTTGGCCACGTACATCGGGCGGTCCTTGGTCGGATTGTTCGACAGGAACAGCACCCGGGCACCGGCGGCTCGCAACCCGGCCAGCATGGCCGCCACCCCGGGTAGCAGTTCGTTGCCCAGGTAGATGGTGCCGTCCAGGTCGAAGATGTAACCGCGGTAGGCCCGCCCGACCCAGGTGGTCGGCGTGGGCGGCGCGGCGATGGTCAGCTCGCTCACGACGACCCCAGCGCGGCCAGCCGGGAGAACGTCTGGCGCAGGGCCGGGTAGAGATCGACATAGACCCGGTAGAGCGGGTCGTAGACGTCGGCCACCTTGTCCACCGGCTCGAAATGCGCTCCCCGACTTGACATCCGCTCGATCGCGGTGGGGATGTCGGGATGGATCCCGACCGCCGCGGCGGCCAGCATGCCGGCGCCCAGACAGGTGCTCTCGGCCTCCCCGACGACGTCGATCCGGCGGCGCAGCACGTCGGCGATGATCTGGCACCACACCGGGCTCTTGGAGCCGCCGCCCAGCGCGATGAGCGAGGTGATCGGCGTACCCACCGCGGCCTCGGCCCCGGTGGTGAGCATGCGCTGCTCGAAGGCGATGCTCTCCAGCAGGGCCCGGTAGACGTGCGCCTTGCCGCGCGACCCGGTCAACCCGATGAACGCGCCCCGCGCGTCCGGATCCCAGTACGGAGTGAGCGCGCCGGTCCAGTAGGGCAGCGCGAGCAGGCTGTCCGACCCCGGTGGGAGCTTTGCGGCGGCCGCCTCCAACACCTGCTCGGCGGTCAGATCCAGGCCCAGCGCACGGGTGTCGACACCGGCGAACCGGTCGACGAACCAGCGCACGTTGTAGGTACCACCGCCGATGAACGTCTCCAGCGTGTAGGCGCCGGGGATACCGGAGGCCAGGGTGCGGAATTCGACCGCGTACGCGTAAGAATCACTGTGCGTCCCGGACACCACGCCGGTACCCAGGTTCAGGTAGGCCGAGCCCGGTCCCGAGATCCCGCAGCCGAGCTGGGCGGCCTGGCCGTCACCGAGTCCGGCCACCACCCGGACCCCACCCGGCAACCCCAGGGATTCGGCCACCCCCGCCTCGACGTCGCCGAGCACCGCTCCGGGCGGGGTCAGCTCGCAGAGCCGGTCCCGGGTGATGCCGGCCAGGCCCAGCAACTCGTCGGAATAGTCGAAGGTGGACAGGTCGACGAGGCCGAGCGGGTCGGCGCTGGCCCAGCTGGTCACCCAGCGCCCGGTGAGGTGGTGGACGAGAAATCCCTGCACATCGACGAACCGAGCCGTGTGGGCCATCACGTCCGGTTCGTTGCGGGCCAGC
This sequence comes from Nakamurella sp., assembly GCA_965277905.1. GTDB lineage: Bacteria > Actinomycetota > Actinomycetes > Mycobacteriales > Nakamurellaceae > Nakamurella. The sequence continues at coordinate 41,312 of CBDIDW010000005.1, read as the reverse complement.
CAAAGCATCTTGTACCAGGCCGGAGTGGGGTTCGGCGGCTTACCGGTGATGCGATGCACCTCGGCGGTGCCGAACTCCCGGACCTCTCCGGTGGCCCGGGTGTCGGCCCAGATCAACGCGGGGCGGATGGGCTCCCCGGCGGCGTCCAGGCAGGCGAAGGTCTCCCGCTGGTGGGTCACGCACAGGGCGGCGATCCGAGCCCGGTCGACGGTGGAGACGGCGCGGCGGATGGACGCCTGGGTGGCCGTCCACCAGTCGGCCGCACTCTGCTCCGCCCAGGTCGGCCGAGGGTGGGCCAGGGCGATTTCGGTGCGGGCCATGGACACGGCCGTGCCGGCGCTGTTCCATACCACCGCCTTGGCCGCAGTGGTGCTGGTGTCGATGCCGATGACCAGATCCCGCTCGGTCATGCCGACGCCCCGACCCGGGCCTGGGCCACGATCGTGCGCGCCCGGGCCAGTACCTCGTCGACGTCGGCCGGGGTCCAGGCCCCGAGCAGGTCGAGCAGATCGATTGCAGTGAACCGGTTCCGCATCAGCGCCGCGTGAGCCAGCGCCCAGCGGGCCAGCTCGTCGTCCACGCCCAGATCGTCGAAACCGGCCGGCGCCCCGGCCGCGACCAGCCCGACCGCGATCGACTCGGCGCTGCGACCCAGCGACCGCAGCCGCGCGGTGTGTTCGGACCACTCCTGCGCCAGACCGGTGATGAGCGCACGGTTCTCGCGCACCTTGGTCAGCTTGCTGCTCGCGTCGTTCCAGCACTCCAGGCCGATGCGGCCACTCGGGTCGGCGGGCGCGAAGGCCTGCTCCACCCGGGCCCGGACCGTGCCGTCGGCCAACGCATCGATGGCCGCGCCCAGTTCGTCGGTGTTGGCGGAGGCCATCCGCTGCAACAACTTCTCCCACACCACGGCGGCGACGACGCTGGCCACGCCGACCTGGGCGCCGTGCAGCCCGATCGGCTCGTGGTGCTGACCGTGCCAGAGGTCGAGCATGTGGCTGAGCAGGTGCTCGACCCCGGACAGGCAAGCGGTGCCGCCGGACACCCCGGTGGCGATACCGCGCAGGGCCAGCGCGTTCATCAGCGTCTCGGCGGCGGCCGGGTCGCCCCGCCCGAGGCCGCCGGACCACTCCTCGATCCCCCGGCCCACCTCGGCCAGGATGTCGATCGGGCCGCGGTGGAAGGAGGTGTCCATGCCGGTGAGTTCGGCCAGTTTCCAGTCGGCCGGCGCGGTGAACATGGAGTTGATCTCGCCGTAGCCGGCCCGGTTCATCCGGGCCGGCGCCTGGGCCACCACGCCGATGTCGGCGATGACCACGTCGGGCCAGCGCGACGGCACCGTCCGCTTCACCCCGTTGCGCAGAATGACCGAGACGTCGTCGGTGAACCCGTCCACCGACGCCGCGGTGACCACCACGACGTGTACCGGGACGCCCGCCCCGATGGATGCCATCTTGCCGATGTCGGTGATGGTGCCCCCGCCGACGGACACCACAGCGTGACATCCGGCAACGGCCGCGGTGGTCCGCTCGATGACGTCCTCATCGGCGTGCAGTTCCTGGTGGCCGTCGGTCACGGTCACCAGCCGCACCGAGAACCGTTGTGCCAGTGCGTCCTGCACTGATTGTTTGACGTCGACGCCGGCCCGCTCGATCCGCACCGGATCGACCACCAGGGCGATCTCAGGTCGATCAGCGGTGTCGGGCACCAGACCGGCCACCGCCGGGGCGATCCGGTCGAGCACGTCCGGGCCGACGATCACGTCACGGATACCGCACTGCGGCAGTGCGTGGTCGGGATCGGTCTGCGCCAGTACCCGGCGGGCCCGGCTCAGCACGTCGTCTGTCATCTTCGGCCCACTCGGTTCGGCCGATTGCGCGGTCCGGTCACTCCGGGCCGTCGCCCTTTTCGACCCCGATGCGGACGGCGGTCAGAAAGGCGGCGCCGGTGGCCCCGTCCACCGCGCGGTGGTCGAAGGTGGCCGTGAAGGTGGCCAATCGGGCCACCGTGATCTCGCCGTCGCGCACCACCGGCGCGTGGCGGGTGGACCCGATGGCCAGAATGGCGACCTGCGGCGGGTTGAGAATGGCGTCGAAGGAATCGATGCCCATCATGCCCAGGTTGGAAATGGTGAATGTGCCACCGGTCAGATCGGCCATGGTCAGCTTGCCGATCCGCGCCCGACCCACGACATCGCTACGGATGCCGGCGATCTCGGCCAGCTCGGCGTGACCGATACCCTTGAGTACCGGTACCGTCAGGCCATTCGGGGTGGCCACCGCGATGCCCACGTTGACCTCGTCGAACTCGTGCACGGCGTTGTCGACGAAATGCGCGTTGATGCCCGGATGGGCGCCCAGGGCGCGAGCACAGGCCAGTGAGATCGCGTCGGTGACGGTGCCGCCGGCCGCCTTGATGTCCGGTGAGAGCACCCGGGACATGTCCACGTCCACGGCCAGGTGAAAGACGGGCGCTTCCCAGGCCTGCACCATGCGACGGGCGGCGACCTTGCCGATCCCCGCCAGCGGGCGCACCCGGGCCGCCCCCGTGGTCGCAGCCGCGGTCATGCCGACGCCCCCGCACGCGTCGGCGCTTGCGCCGACGCACCGGCACAGCCGTAGACCTTCATCTTGTCCACGCAGGCCCTGACCATCAGCTCCTGGCCGCGGGTCAACACGTACTCCAGCTGCCGATCACCTTCGGCCCAGGCCTGTTCGACTCCCGTCCGGAAGGCGTGCCGCAGGTCAGTGTCGGCGTTGAACTTGCTCACCCCGGACTTGGCCGCCTGCTTCACCTCGTCGTCGGGCACACCGGAGGCGCCGTGCAGCACCAGCGGTACCGGGACCACCGCCTTGATCTTCTCGATCAGGTCGATGGCCAGCGGCTGCGGCGTGACCGACGGCACGCCGTGCATCACCCCGGCCGAGATGGCCAGCAGGTCCACTCCGGTCTCGGCCACGAACCGCTCGGCCTCGTCGACATCGGTGTAGTAGGACGACCAGTCGATCTCGTTCTCCGCGTCCGGGATCTTGCCCAGCTCGGCCTCCACCGGAATGCCGTAGGCGTGGGCCAGCTCGACCACCTTCTTGGTGGTTTTGATGTTCTCCTCGAAAGGCAGGTGCGCCCCGTCGTACATGATGGAGTCGAAGCCGAGCCGGACGGCCTGCAGCACCTCGTCCCAGGTGCCGTGATCGAGGTGAATGACGTACTCCACGTCATCGAAACCAGCGGCGTTGCGGACCGTCATCTCATAGGCTTTGCGCAGTCCCATGTGTGGGATGACCGCTCGCCCGACCTGCAGGTACACCGGAGATTTCGCCTCGCGGGCAGCGAGCAGCAAGGCCTGGGTGGTCTCGTCGTTGTGCATGTTGAACGCACCCACTGCGTAGCCGCCGGCGCGGGCGCGTTCGATCCAAGCACTGCTTCGGGCCTCGATCATGGGGACACCTCTCGGGGGTGGGACGGAACTTGGGGCTGATCTGGAGCTGGGTGGCGGCCGGGTGTGCGGCTGGGCAGGGTGCGATCGACCGCGTCGTGCCAGCCCGCCCACCGGGTGGCGCGTTCGTCGGCGGACAGCTGCGGAGTGAACTCGCGCTCGCAGGTCCAGGTCCGCTCGACATCGGCCGCGCCGTCGAACATGCCGACCGCGGTGCCGGCCACGAAGGCCACGCCGAGCGCGGTGCGCTCCAGGGCATGCGGACGCCGGACGACCAGGCCGGTGATGTCGGACAGGAACTGACAGAGCAGGTTGTTGCGGGCGGCGCCACCGTCGACCTTGAGCTCCGGGATGGGTAGGCCCGCATCGGTCAGCACGGTGAGGATGTCCCCGGTCTGGAAGGCCATCGACTCGATGGCCGCGCGGGCGACGTGCGCGGTGTTCGACCCCAGGCTGAGCCCGACGATGGCGGCCCGAGCGTCCCGGTCCCAATGCGGTGCGCACATGCCGCCGAAGGCCGGCACGATCGTCACCCCCCCGGAATCCGGGACGGACTCGGCCAGGTGCTCGACGTCGGTCCCGACGTCCCAGAGCCCGAGGTTGTCGCGTAGCCACTGCAGCGTCTGGCCGCTGTGGAAGACGACCCCCTCGAGCTCGTAATCCGTGCGGCCGCCCACGGTCCAGGCCACGCTTGAGGTGAGACCATCGACCAGCTGCGGGGTCTGGCCCGAGTTGAGGGTGAGAACCCCGGCGGTGCCGAAGGTGTTCTTGGCCGCGCCGGGCCCGAAACAGGCCTGTCCGTACATGCCGGCCTGCTGGTCGGCCATCACCGCCCGGATGGGCACGGCCGCGCCGATCACGTCCGGATCGGTCATCCCGAAATCGGAATCGGAGGGCACCGCCTGCGGGAACAACGACATCGGGACGCCCAGCCGGTCGCAGAGCTCGCCGTCCCATTCCACCCGGTCCAGGTTGAACAATGCCGTCCGCGAGGCGCAGGAATGGTCGGTCAGGTGCGAGCGGCCGCCGGTGAGTTGCCACAGCAGCCAGGTGTCGACGGTCCCGCAGGCCAGCTCTCCCGCCTCGGCCCGCCGGCGGACGTCGGGCACGTTCTCCAGCAACCAGGCCAACTTCGCCGCGGAGAAAAAGGAGTCATTGCGCAGACCGGTTCTTTTCCGGATATCCGCGTCCAGACCCTGCGCACGCCAACGGTTCACGATGCCATCTGTTTGTTGGGAGATCCAGACCAGGAACGGGTGTACCGGCTCGCCGGTGGCCCGGTCCCAGATCGCGATCGTCTCCCGGTGCGAGGTCACCGCGACCGCGGCCAGGTCCTTTGCGGTCGCGCCCGCCCCGGCCACCGCGCGGTGGATGGTGTCGAGCTGGCTGCGCCAAAGCGCCATCGGGTCCATCTCGACCCACCCGGGTCGTGGGTGGTCCCAGGTGATCTCGCTGCGCGCCTCGCTCACGATGGCGCCCTCGCCGTCCACCAACACACTGCGGGCACTGGTGGAGCCCTCGTCCAGCGCCAGGACGTAGCCACTTTGCGACGTCGCGGCCATCTCAGGCCTTCGTGGCGGCCGGGCTGACCGTGCCGGCGCCGAATGTCTCCGAACGGGGGCCGTCCGGGTCCGGCACCTGAAGGTGATCCAACCAGGTCCGGTAGTCCGCGATCTCCGACTCACGCCGGCCGTCGTCCCAGCCCAGGTGGTCGTCCAGGACCTTGACGATGCCGTCCAGGGAGTCCAGGCCGTGGTCGGGTTGGAAGGCGGTCAGGGTGCGCCGGGCCAGCACGTCGGTCAGGGTGACGGCCAGGTCGGCGTCGATCGCGAAGATCAGCTCGGCAGCGATCAGGTTCGAGGCCGTCTCGACCACCGCGGCCAGCTCGGGCCGGGCCGAGGCCAGATCCATCACCGCGACCGCCCGGCTGCCGTAGAAGGTGACCAAGCGATCCACGATGGAATCGGGCAAAAGCTGCCGGGCCTTGAGCGAGACCCGCAACGCATCCAGATCGGCGACTTGGGCACCCGGTAGCGGTCGGTTGCGGGTCGGGCTCTTGCCCGGCTTTCGCCCCAGTCGCTTGACCACGTCGTCGACGGCGTCCTGAGCCAGCTGGCGGTAGGTGGTGAGCTTGCCGCCCACCACGGTGACCAGGTTGGTCAGGCCCGTTCCGGCGTGATCGTGCAGCACGTGCGAGCGGGGGACCGAGGATTCGGCCTTGTCCGGAACGTAGGGCAGCGGGCGGACCCCGCTGAACGTGTAGAGCACGTCGGCCAGCGTCAGGTTCGCCTCGGGCACCAGGGCGTTGACCTCGCCCAGCAGGTAGTCGGCCTCGCCGATGTCGCACCGGGCATCATCGGGATCACCATCGAACCGGATGTCGGTGGTGCCGATCATGTATCTGCCGAACCACGGGATGACCAGCACCAGCCGGCCGTCCTGGCGCGATTCGTAGTAGACGACGTCGTTCGGCGCACCCGGGAACTTGTCGACAATCAGGTGGCTGCCCTTGGTCCCACCGTTGAGCCGCGGCTGGCCGGGCAGGCCCTGGAAGGACAGCGCCTTGTCGATCCAGGGGCCGGCGGCGTTGTAGGTCAGTTCGGCCCGGACCTCGCCGGACTCCCCGGTCAGCGTGTCGGTCCAGCGAACCCCCTTGACCACCCCGTTCTCGACGATGGGCGCGTCGACCCGGCAGTGCAGGGCGACGACGGCGCCGTTCGCCTTGGCGTCCACCGCCAACTCGACACACAGCCGTTCGGCCAGCTCCAGTTGCCCGTCGTAGAACACCGCCGCCCCGGACAGGCCCTCCGGAGACAGACCCGGAAAACGCTTCAGGGCCTTCTTCCGGCTCAGGATGCGGTGCATCGGCGGGGTCTTGCCGGCCGAAAGGGTGTCGTAGGTGATCATGCCCAGCTCGACCATCCAGCCCGGCCGCCGGTTGTGCTTGTAGAGGGGAATCATCAGCGGCACCGGGTGGACCAGATGCGGCGCCAGCTTGAACAACCGCTCGCGCTCCTGCAGCGACTCCCGGACGAGCAAGAAGTCGTACTGCTCGAGGTAACGCAGGCCGCCGTGCACCAATCGACCCGACCAGGCGGACACCCCGCTGCACACGTCATCCTGCTCGATCAAGGCAACCCGCAGACCGCGCAGCGCCGCGTCCTGGGCGATGCCGAGTCCATTGATGCCGGCGCCGATGACGACCAGGTCGAATCGGCCGGAAAGTTCCGGGCGGGCCACAGCTCTCACATCCTCGTGAAGGGGTCAGGCGACGAAGGGGCCGGTAGGGATCAGGTCGACACTCAGTCGGTGGTTTCGATATACGCCACGACGGAACGCACTTCGACGGTGGTCCCCTCCGTCACCACGATCTCGGTCAGGGTTCCGGTGGCCGGTGACTCCAAAGTCTCCTCCACCTTCTCCGCCTCGACCTCGGCCAGCGGCTCGTCCTCGGTCACGGTGTCGCCCACGGCCTTGAGCCAGGTGGTGATGGTGCCTTCGCTCATGCCCATACCCCACTGGGGCAACAGGACCTCGATCTTGCTCATCGTCGAACCTCTTTCATCGGTGGTGGCGGTGGCCGGGTCAAGACGTGCGGGTGGCAGTGTCCAGATGCTTTCGCACCGCGGCGGCGATGCTGATCCGGGACGGGTACAGCTGCTTCTCCAGAGCCGGGCTGAACGGGATCTGGGTGTCCGGGGTCGTCACCCGACGCACCGGCGCCTTGAGCGAGTCGAAGACGTGCTCACTGATCAGCGCGGAGATCTCGGCCGCGGCCCCGCAGGTGCGGTGGGCCGGGTCGGCGACCACGACCCGACCGGTCTTGGCCGCGGCGGCCAGGATCCCGTCGACATCCAGCGGCACCAGGGTGCGCGGATCGAAGACCTCGACCGAAATCCCCTCCTGCGCCAAGGTATCGGCCGCAGCCACGGCCTCGGGCACCGCCCCGGACACCGCGATCACGGTCACGTCAGTGCCCTGCCGGATGGTCCGGCCGACGCCCAGCGGGATCCAGTACTCGTTCTCGTCGACCTCTTCCTTACTGCCCCACAGCGGACAGGCTTCGAAGATCAGGACCGGGTCATCGGAGTCGACTGCCGTGCGCAGCAATCCCTTGGCGTCGCTCGGGAAGGCCGGGGTGATGATCTTCAGGCCGGGCACGTTCATGAACATTGGGTAGGGCCGGTCGGAATGGTGCGCACCGGTGTTCAAGCCGTAGAACATGGCCGAGCGGAACACCACCGGAATGCTGGCCTGGCCGCCGAACATGTAGCGGTTCTTGGCGGCCTGGTTCACGAACTGGTCCATCGCCATGTACAGGAAGCTGGAGTAGGACAGATCCACGATGGGGCGCAGACCGGTCATGGCGGCGCCGATGGTGGCCCCGACAATGACCTCTTCGGAGATCGGGGTGTTGCGAATCCGGTTGCGCCCAAACAATTCCAGGAAGTCACCGGACGCGGCGCGGGATTTCCCGCTGCCGCCGGTGGTCCCGTAGACGTTGGCCTCGACGTCCTCCCCGATGATGATGACGCGTTCATCGGCCTGCATCGCCTCTTTCTGGGCGGCACCGATGGCGCCCAGATAACTCATCACCGTCATCGCGGAATACCTGCCGTCTCGGGAATCTTGAAGGATGCAACGTCGGGAAGATCAGGAGCGTCGAAAGCCCGCCCCGTACCGTCGGAGTAGAGGTCCCGGAAAGCGACATCCGGGTCCGGGAATGGGCTCTCGTCGGTGAACTGCACGGCCGCGTCAACCTCAGCCAGGATCTGCGCCTCCAGCGCGTCCGCCGATTCCTCGGTGAGAATGCCCCGCTCGATCAGCACGGTGCGGAAGAGCACGATCGGGTCCTTGGCCAGCCATTCGGCCTTCTCCTGGGCATTGCGGTAGTCCACGCCCAGCCGCAAACCCTCGGAGTGTTCGTTGAAGCGGTAGGTGACCACCTCGACCAGGGTCGGGCCGTCGTCGGCCCGGGCCCGGTCCACCGCGGTGCTGACCGCGTCGTAGACCGCCAGGATGTCCTGACCGTTCTCCACCCGGACGCCGGGCATGCCGAAACCGGCTGCGCGGTCGGCGATCACACCGGAGGTCACGGTGTGGGCCGGGGTGGACAGGGCGTATTGGTTGTTCTCGCACAGGAAGATGACCGGCAGCTTCCAGACGCCGGAGAGGTTCATCGATTCGTAGAGGCAGCCCTGGTTGGCGGCGCCGTCCCCGAAGAAGGCCAGCGCGACGCGGCCGTTCTTCAGGACCTTGGACGACAGCCCGGCGCCGGTGGCGATCGGGATGGACGAACCGACGATGCCGGACTCCCCCAGGCTGCCCACCGCGAAGTCGGCCAGGTGCAGCGAACCGCCCTTGCCCTGGCAGACTCCGCCCGACTTGCCCACCAGCTCCGCCATCAGCGGCCCCAGGGGGGCGCCCTTGCCGATCGGGTGGCCGTGGCTGCGGTGATTGCCCGACATGTAGTCGTGCTCACCCAGCGCCATGCACGCCCCGACGACCTGCGCCTCTTGGCCGATGCTGGTGTGTACCGTGCCCGGGATCTTGCCCCGCTTGACCATGAGCGACGCACGCTGATCGAAGTAGCGGATCCGCAGCATGCGCCGCTGCATCTCGAGGAGGATCTCCTCGCTCGGTTCGGGTGCCATCATTCGCCTCCTTGGGAACGGACAAGGGGTGCAGTTGAATGAATATTCGTTGACTGCATCTCTATGACAAACACTAGGCTGGGGGTGCGAGTGCTGTCAATATCTCGGTTGTTTTCGGGCCCGAACGCGTCGATTGGCGAAGGGAAACTCGTGATGGATGAGAGGGTTTCGCCGGCAGGGCATCCCCTGCAGGTGCAGGCCGTGGTCTTCGATCTGGACGGGGTGATCGCCGATACCGAGCACCTGTGGGACGAGGGCTGGACGGCGTGTGCGGCCGCGGCCGGTCGGCCGTGGACCACGACCGACTCGGTCCGCCTGCAGGGCATGTCCAGCCCGGAATGGTCGGCCGCGCTGGCCGCGGAACTCGGCCGGCCCGGCGACTCCGCGCAGGTACGCGCCTTCGTGGTCGGGCACATCCTGGCTGCGCTCGATGACTCGGAGCTGATGCCGGGCGCCCGGGAGCTGCTCGCACACGCCGTATCCCGGGTGCCGATCGCCTTGGCCACAAGTTCCTCCCGCCCACTGATCGACAAGATCCTCGAGGTCCATCACCTGCGGCACTACTTCGCGGCCACCGTGTCCAGTGAGGAGGTGCCGCGCGGAAAACCAAGTCCCGACGTCTATCTGGAGGCCGTGGCCCGGCTCGGCGTCACCGGGCCGGTGCTGGGCATCGAGGACTCGGGGGCCGGCATGCGAGCGGTGCACGCCGCCGGCCTGCAGCTGTTGGCCATTCCGAACCACCGCTACCCGCCCGGCCAGGACGCCTTGGCGCTGGCCGACGCGGTGGCAAGCGACCACGCCGAAGCCCTGGCTCAGCTGCGTCGCCTGCTGCCCTGACGCCGGATCGCCTTACCCGCGCAACTTGATCCCGCCGCGGTCGGTCAACACGGCGGCCAGGATGACCACGCCCACCACGACCGGCTGCAGGTTCGAATTCACGTGCAGCAGGGACAAACCGTTGTTGAGCACACCGATGATCAGCAGTCCGATGAAGGTGCCTCCCATCGTCCCGACGCCACCGGCCAGGCTGGCCCCGCCGATGACCACCACGGCGATCACGTTCAACAGGTAGCCGGTCCCTGCGGTCGGGGCCGCCGAGTCCAGCTGAGCGATGTCGATCCAGCCGGCCACGGCCGACAGCGCCCCGGCGATCATGTACACCCGGGTCTTGGCCCATTTCACCGGGAGACCGGAGAGCCGGGCCACCTCCTCATTGCCGCCGATCGCGTACAGCGCCCGGCCGCCGGGCCGGTACTTGAGCCAGAACGCGACGACCAAATAGATGAGCACCATGAGGATCCCGACCAGCGGAATCCCGCCCGGCTTGAGATTGAAAAAGGTGTCGAACCAACCGGGAAAGCCGTTGATGGTGTTGCCGTCGGTGATGAACAGGGTGATGCCGGACGCTGCCGACATGGTGGCCAGGGTGGCCACAAAGGCCTGCACCTTGCCGTAGGTGGTGAGCACACCGTTGATGAAGCCGACGAGCGCACCCATCGCCAGCCCGAGAATCATGGCCAGCGCCCACGGGATGTGATGGTTGGCGAACAGCCAGGCGCTGAACATCATGGTCAGGGCGAGGACAGCCGCGGTCGAGAGGTCGATGCCGCCGACCAGGATGACCAGGGTTGCGCCGGCGGCCATGATCCCGATGTCGGACACCTGCGAAATGATGTTGGACAGGTTCTGCGCCTTGAGGAAATGGGGCGACAGGATGCTCAAAGCGATGAACATCAGGATGAGGCCGGCCAGCGGCCCGCCCAGGGCCCGCACCCGCCCCACCACCAGCCGGGCGAATCCACCCACCGGCGCCGACGTCGCTTTCGCGCCTTCGGGTGTCGACGTGTCGGGCTTGCTCACATCTGGTTGGGTCATTTCCGTTGCGCACCTTCGCCGAGAAATGGATGAACGGGAACAATCGTCGGATCGGGGTCGTCAGACCCGGCCACCCACGGGTACGGCGAGCTCGATGACCGTCCGCGCATCGGCCTGGTCACGGGTCAGGATGCCGCGCTGGCGACCGTTGGACATGACCAGCACGCGGTGTGAAAGGCCGAGGACCTCCTCCAGTTCGGAGGACACGACGATGATGGCGACCCCCCGGGCGGCGGCCGCCCGGATGATCTCGTAGATCGCCATCTTGGCGCCGACGTCGACGCCTCGGGTCGGCTCGTCCAGAATGAGCACCTGCGGCTCTTTCACCAGCCATTTGGCCAGCAACACCTTTTGTTGGTTGCCGCCGGAAAGGCGCACCACCGGTCCGTCCATGCGGCCACGGATGTCGAAGTCGGATTTTGCCTTCTCGGCGGTCCGGCCGATCATCCGCCGGGTGATCACCGCGCTGCGCCTGCCCATGTCGGCTTCCCAGGGTCCGACCACGTTCTCGGCCGAGCTCAGCCCGAGACTCAGACCCTGGCCCTTGCGATCCTCCGGCACCATGACGATGCCGGCCTTGATGGCGTCGGCGGGCTTGCGGATCGACAGCGGCTCGCCGTGCAGTGCGATGGTGCCGGTGTCGGCCCTGTCGGCGCCCGCGATGGTGCGCACGACCTCTGTTCGACCCGCCCCGACCAGGCCGGCGATGCCCAGTATCTCGCCTCGGGAGACACTGAAGTTCATGTCCGCGAAGGCGCCCTTGCGGCCCAGGCCGGCGACCTGCAGCACGACGTCTTCGGTGTGCGGGGCCGGCGCATGGTGCTCGAAGGTGAAGTCACGGCCGACCATGGCGCTCACCAGCTCGCGCGACGGCACGTCGCTCAGCGCACCGGCCGCGTCGGTGTGACGATCCCAGGCCTTGACGAAGCTGCCGTCCCGCAAGCACACGATCTTCGGACAGACGGCCTGCACCTCGTCCAGGCGGTGCGAGATGTAGATGATGCCGACCCCGGTGGCCCGCAGCAGGTTGATCTGTTCGAGTACCCGCTCGGTCTCGTGCTGGGTCAGTGACGCCGACGGCTCGTCGAAAATCATGTAGCGCGGGGTGCGCGAGATCGCCTTGGCGATCTCGATGCTCTGTTGCGTGGCCATCGACAGTCCGGCCACCAGGCGACGCGGATCGAGCTCGATGCCCAACGAGCCCAGGATGTCGCCGGCCTGATTGTTCATCGAACCGCGATCGAGGCGGCCGGCCTTGGTGGGCAGCCGCCCCAGGAAGATGTTCTCGGCCACCGACAAGCTGGGCACCATCCGGATTTCTTGATGAATCAGCGCCACGCCCTGGGTCAGCGCGTCCGACGGACTGCTCGGCGCGTACGGCTCCCCGTCCAGGGTCAAACTGCCGCCGCTGGGTGGCACGACGCCCGCGATCACGTTGCACAGGGTCGACTTGCCCGCCCCGTTCTCGCCGATCAGACCGACCACTCCGCCGGCCGGAACCTCGAAGGTGACCCCGCGCAGGACGACCACCCCGGCGTAGTCCTTGCTCACGTCGTTGCAGATCAGGGCGCGTCCGGCCACTGGTGAAGGGGGCGCGGGATCGGTCATGGTCGCCTTCTCCTCATCGAGAAACCTGGTGGCAGGGGGTGGAGCGCCGGAACCGGTGCGGGCCCGGACCTGTTGTCCGAGCCCGCCCCGGTGACGATGACTACTTGACGTTCGGACCGTAGAACAGCGTGGTGTCGACGCTCGCGGCGTTGTCCTTGGTGACCAGCACCGTGTTCTGGTACTGCAGGGCGGGCACAGCCGAAGCCTGTCCGGACACGATGAGCAGCGAGTCCTTGACCGCCAATTGACCCATCTGGTAGGGGATCTGGGCCTCGGTGGCGTTCGGCGACCCGGTCTTGATCGCCGCGACCATGGTCGGGAAGCCGTCGATACCAACCGTCATGATCGTCTTCCCCTGGTCCTTGGCGGCCTTCGCCGCGCCCAGCGACATGGCGTCCGACTCGGCGAAGATCGCCTTGATGTCCGGGTTGCCCTGCAGCATCGTCTGGACCTGCTTGTACGCCTGGGTCTCGTCCCAGTTGGCCGTCTCGGTCTGCACGACCTTGATGCCGGAGTTCTCCTTGACGGCGTTGTTGAAGCCCTCGCTGCGCTGCACCTGAGCGGTGGCGCCGAGCACGCCGGTCAACAGGCCGATCTCGCCGGAGCCGCCCATCTGGCCGAACAGCCAGGTGGCCAGGTCGTGCGAGGCCTTGACGCTGTCGGTGGCGATGTACGTGGCCAGCTTGCCGTCGCCGCTCTCCGGCTTCTCGTCCACCGCGATGACCGGGATGTTGGCAGCGTTGGCCGCCTTCACGCCGGCGGCGGCCGAGGTGGCGTCCTGGGCGATGAAGACCAGGGCGTTGACGTTCTGCGTGATCAGGTCGTTGACCTGGTTGACCTGCTTCTTCGCGTCGTTGTCGGCGGACTCGACGATGATCTTGACACCGGCGGCCGTCGCGGCCTTTTTCATGCCGTCGACCGCGGCGATGTAGAACAGCGACTTCTGATCGGCCACCGCGACACCGATCGTGTACTTGGAGAAATCACCCGTGGGCAGGGTCAGGTCGGGTCCAGCGGCCGACGCGCTCCCCGACGGGCTCGATCCCGAGGCGACGGAGGAGGACATCATGCTGCTGCCGGCGGCGGACGAGGACGAGGTGTCCGCCGGGCTGGAGCTGGATGAGCTGGAGGACGTCGACGAACTCGACGACGAACTCGACGAACTCGACGCGTTCCCGCTGCTGCTGCTAGAACATCCGGTCAGAACGAGAGCGGTTGCGATCGCTGCGGTCACGATCGCCCGTCGCGTGGTCAAGGCTGCCATTGCCTCTCCTGTGGTCGTGGCCGCTTCGTGCGGCGAATGTGGAGTAGATATTCAATATTGGAATGAATACCCGACGCGAGTACGCTAAGGCGAGGCCGGTACGGGTGTCAAGGGCCGGCGGCCGGACACCTGGGTTAAGTTCCTCGTTGCGGTCTGTGGGCCGGTGATCACCGAGGGGAGGCGGGGCCATGGCGGCGGATGCTCGCCGAGACGCCGAGCTCGCCCATCTGGTCACCACCGTGGCCTGGCTCTACCACGAGCGGCATTGGCGGCAGAGTGCCATCGCAACCCGCCTGGGGATCTCCCAGTCTCGGGTGTCGCGGCTGCTCGATCAGGCCGTCGAGCTGAAGATCGTGCGGACCGTCGTCGTGGCGCCGGAGGCGTTGTCCTCGCCCCTGGAGCTCGAAGTCGAGGCGGCGTACGGGCTCCAGGAGGCTCACGTCTATCACCTGGGCGAGACGGGCGCCGACGACGATCTCACCGAGGAACTGGGCCAACTGCTCGCCCTTCATCTGCCCGCGATGCTGAGCCGGGCCCGCATCGTGGGTCTGACGTCATGGAGCCGGTCACTGAGTGCCGCCGTGAGCATCCTGCACCCGCTGCGCCAAGCCGAAGCCGAATTCGTGGTCGAGCTACTCGGCGATCTCGGACCTCCGATCCTGCAACACGAGGCCGCCGGAGTGACCCAGCGCCTGGCCCACGCCATCGATGCGACGCCGGTTTTCCTCCGGATTCCGGGTGTCTCGACGACTCCCACGATCCGGACCTCCCTGCTGGAGCACGATCAGCACGCGCAGGAAGTTCTCGAACTCCTGGACACCCTGGACGTCGCCCTGGTCGGCATCGGCTCCGGCCAGGTGGTGGCCCCCCTCAAATCCGGTGACAACTTCTTCACGTCCGAACAATTCGCCTACGCGCGCGCCCAGGGTGCAGTCGGCGAAGTCAACCTGCATTTCATCGACGGCCACGGCACCCAGGTGGCGCAGGACCTGGACGAGCTGATCGTGGGGGCCTCGTGGGCCCAGCTGTCCCGGGCCACGCGGCGCATCGGTGTGGCCGGGGGCCCGGCCAAGCATCGGGCGATCCGAGCGGCGCTGCTGGGCGGGTGGATCAACAGCCTCATCACCGATTCGGTCACCGCCCGCTACCTGCTGGACCATCGCTGATCAACTCATCAGGCCGGTCACCGGTGCCTACTTTTTCGGCGCCGGGCGCTTGCCCTTCCCCTTCGCGCCTTTGGCCGCCATCTGGCGGTCGATGATCTCCAGACGGCCCAGCGGGCGGTCCTCTTCGATCCGCTTCAGTTTCTCCATGTGCTCCGGCGGTCGGACCGGGGCCGGGGGAGCGTATTTCGCGTGCAGGGCACGCAGTGCGCGCAGCGACCTGACCGCGCGGGCCTTGTCCAGGGATTGGATGGCCATCAGGGCGTGGGTTTCGTCGTCGGGCAGCATCAACTGAGCCCAGTTGGAGCCCTCGGGAAAGGCGATCTGCAGCACCAACGGCCACTCGTAGTAGTTCTCGCCCAGGATGTTCCGGACCCAGATGCCCGTTTCGTCGGCCAGCAGCCGCGGCCGCGCCATCATCGCGATCAGTCCGGCGATGATCGCACCCAGGCCGATGAGGCCGATCTGGTCGGAGGTCTGGAAGGCCACACCCAGATCCTTCTGCCGGAGCAGCAGGCCGACCACGATCATCCCGGCCATCACGAGCGTGGCCGAGATGGCCGCATAGATCCGGATCCGGCGCGGGCGCACCTTGAGCAGCAGCACGCCCATCAGGATCTCCCGAAACCGATGCCGACCGCCGGTGCGCGCAACTTGCGCAGCACCAGCGCGGTGGACACCGCCGCAGCGGCGGCGTCGGCGCCCTTGTTCTCGGTCGCGCCCTCGGCGCCGCTGCGCGCCACCGCCTGCTCGTGGGTGTCGCAGGTGAGCACCCCGTTCCCGACGGGAACTCCGGCGTCCAGGGCCACCCGGGTCAGGCCGGCGGTGACGGCGTCGCAGACGTACTCGAAATGGGGCGTGCCGCCGCGGATGACGGTGCCCAGCGCGATCACGGCGTCGTGGTCGGTGGCCAGCTGCTGGGCCACCACTGCGAGCTCGATCGCGCCCGGCACCCGCACCACGGTGGGCTCCTTGGTGCCGGCCCGCCGGCACAGCTCGAGCGCCTGATCCAGGAGCACGTCGACGATGTCGGCGTTCCACTCGGTGGCCACGATCCCCACCTTCAGCCCAGGCGCCTGCGGTGCCGCCGGCTCGGGCCGGCCCTCGCCCGTCACGAAGACACCTCCAGGTTGTCCAGCAAGTGGCCCATCCGGTCGCGCTTGGTGGCCAGGTACCGCAGGTTCTCCGGGTTCGGCGCGATGGGCAGCGGCACCGACCCGACGATCTGCAGGCCATAGCCCTCCAGGCCGGCCCGCTTGGTCGGGTTGTTGGTCAACAGGCGCATGGATTTGATACCCAGGTCGGCCAGCACCTGGGCGCCGGTGCCGTACTCCCGGGCATCGGCGGGCAGGCCCAGGGCCAGGTTCGCGTCCACCGTGTCCGCACCGGCGTCCTGCAGCTCGTAAGCCCGCAGTTTCTGCAGCAGCCCGATCCCCCGACCTTCGTGCCCACGGATGTAGAGCACCACGCCGCGCCCCTCGGCCGCGACCGCCTCCAGCGCCGCGTGCAGCTGAGGCCCGCAGTCGCAGCGCAACGAGCCCAACACGTCTCCGGTCAGGCACTCGGAATGCACCCGGACGAGGACGTCCACCCCGTCACCGAGGTCCCCGTAGACCAGTGCGACCAGCTCCCGGCGGGTCACCGTGGACTGGTACCCGATGGCCTGGAACTCGCCCTGCGGCAGCGGCAACCGAGCCTGGGCGATCTTGACCACCTGCACCTCGCGGGCCCGGCGGTAGCCGACGAGGTCGGCGATCGAGATCAGGGCCAGGTCGTGATCGTCCGCGAACACCCGGAGCTCGTCGGTCCGGGCCATGCCCAGCGGATCCTTCTCACTCACGATCTCGCACAGCACGCCGGCCGGTTTCAGGCCGGCCAGGGTGCACAGGTCGATCGCGGCCTCGGTGTGACCGGGCCGGACCAGCACCCCACCGTCCCGAGCCCGTAGCGGGACCACGTGCCCGGGCCGGGAGAAGTCGGACGCGCGGCTCTCCGGGTCGGCCAGCAGGCGGATGGTGCGGGCCCGGTCGACGGCCGAGATACCCGTCTTGATACCGGTTTTCGCGTCCACCGTGACGGTGTAGGCGGTGCCCCGGGGATCGGAGTTGACGCGCGACATGGGCGGCAGCTCGAGCCGGTCGGACTCGGCCTCGGTGATCGGCACGCAGACATAGCCCGAGGTGTAGCGGACCATGAAGGCGACCAGCTCGGGGGTGACCAGCTCGGCCGCGAAGATGAGGTCGCCCTCGTTCTCCCGGTCCTCGTCGTCGATGACCACCACCGGCCGGCCGGCGGCGATCTCGCTGATGGCGAAGTCGACCGTGTCCAGTCCGGACGCGGTGCGGGTCCGGTCCCCGATGACGTTGTTCCGATTCATGCCTGCTCCCGCGGTGTTCATGCCGGTTCCCGGAACTGCAGCAGGCGTTCGACGTACTTGGCCATCACGTCCGCCTCGATGTTGACCTGCGTGCCGGGCCGGGCCTGACCGAGGGTGGTGGCGGTCCGGGTCTCCGGGATGATCCCCAGGGTGAACTCGGCCCCGTCCGGGGTGTCCACGACGTCGATCACGGTCAGCGAGATGCCCTCCACCGCCACCGCCCCCTTGGGAGCCAGGTAGTGCGCCACCTTCTTGTCCACCGCGATCCGGAACTCGTCGTAGCCGTCGTGCTCGACACGGCCGATGACGGTCCCGACCCCGTCGACGTGCCCCTGGACCACGTGACCACCGAGCCGCCCGTGTGCAGGCACCGAGCGCTCCAGGTTGACCTCGCGGCCGGGGGCCCACTCCCGGGCGCTGGTGCGCTGGAGGGTCTCGGCCATCAGATCGGCGGTGAAGGTGTCGGCCGAGGAATCGACCACGGTCAGGCAGACGCCGGACACGGCAATCGAGTCGCCGTGCCGGACATCCGAGGTGACCAGCGGGCCGCGCACGGTCAGCCGGGCTACCTCTCCCCCGCCGGCCCCGTCAACGCTCCTGTCGAGCGTGAGGACCTGGCCGCGCTCTTCGACGATCCCGGTGAACACTGTGGACTCTCCTTCGTTCCTGGACCGTTCCTGGACCGTTCCATGGTGCTCCTGCGGAGCACTCCCGGACACAGTGCTTTGACGGGCGCCGCACCGGGAAGGTTCAGTCCTGCGGGTCGTCCGGCCACGCGTCCGCCGCATCGGCGGCGGCCTTGGAGGCCAGGTCCCGCAGATGCACGACGGCGGCCGCCCGGTCGGGCTCGGCGTAAACGGCCGAGCCGGCCACGAAACAGTCGGCACCGGCCTCGGCGGCCTGCGCGATGGTGTCGGCGTTGATCCCCCCGTCCACCTGCACGATCACCCTCAGGTGCCCGGTCTGGACCATGCGCCGGGCCCTGCGGACCTTGTCGAGCATGTCGGCCAGAAACGGCTGCCCGCCGAAGCCGGGCTCGACGGTCATGATCAGCAGGGTGTCGTAGCTGGGCAGCACCTCGGTCCAGTCGTCCAGCTCGGTGTCCGGTTTGAGGGACAGTCCGGCCAGCGCGCCGGCGGCCTTGAGGTCCACGGCCATGGAGTACGGGTCGTGCACCGCCTCGGCGTGCACGGTGACGTTGTGGGCGCCGGCTTCGGCGTAGCCGACCGCCCAGCGGTCGGGGTCATCGATCATCAGATGACAGTCGAGCGGGATGTCGGTGGCCGCCAGCAACGCCTGAACGACCGGCAACCCGAGGGTCAGGTTGGGCACGAAATGGTTGTCCATCACGTCGACGTGCAGCCAGTCGGCGCCCCGCACGGACGCGGCCTCGTCGGCCAGCCGGGCGAAGTCGGCGGACAGGATGCTCGGAGCGATCTTCAGTGGCACACACCCGAGCCTAAGGCGTGGCCGAGGGTGGCCGCGTGAATGCCTGCCGGCCGGCGCCGCGGAGGTCGGCCATCGGCTCCTACGGGGCGGGTTGGGTGCGCGCGATGGTCTCGGCGATCCGTTTGATCCGATCCAGTCGGGCGTCCCAGGCGGCGCCGACCGCGCTGAGCTGGGCCACGGCCCGGGCGAACTGCACCTGGTCGACCTGGTACCGCTTCTCCCGGCCGGCCGAGCTGGACCGGACCAGGCCGACCCGGTCGAGCACGCTCAGGTGCTTGGCCACGGCCTGGCGGGTCACCGGGAGCTGCCGGCCCAGCGACGTCGCCGTGCCCCCCTCGATCAGCAGCAGGTCGAGCATCCGGCGCCGGGTCGGGTCGCCCAGGGCCGACCAGAGGTCGTCGTCGACCGGAACGGCCTCGTTCATCGGCGCACCAGGGTGGCCAGGTACGGCGCCAGCCGGGGTAGGTAGTGGTCCCAACCGGTCTCGTGGTCGCGGTAGCCGGCTTCGAGCACCGCGGCGTCCCACCCCCGCTCGCGGAACCCGGTCTCGGTCAGGCGTAGCCGGGTGCCTGTCCCGGTGGCGACCAGGTCGAAGGTCACCAGCATCGAGTTGCCCGCAGCGGCCGAGCTGCCGGCGGGGTGCGTCCACCGGAAGGCGAAGCGGCGTGGCGGCTCCGCCTGCACCACGGTGAACTGCTCGACCGTGGCGTCGGCGCCGGTGCCGAACACGAGGACGCCGGACCCGCCCGGGGCCGGGTCGTAGCGCGCGTCGTCCGGCCACCACTGCCGCAGGTGCTCCGGTTGGCTGATCACGTCGAAGACGATTTCCGGCGCAGCATCGATGTAGATCTCGCGTTCCAGCGTTCCGAACGCCACGGCATCCTCCGGCCACAGGTAGTCGCGTCGGACGGTAGCCGACTGGGAGACCACGCGCAACCGGATGTTGCAAGAGGATCAGCTGGACTGGAGGGTGTCCGATCCGGAGATGCGCTTGCGCACCGCCTCCTGCTCTTCGCCGGTCTCCTTGCCGATCCCGACCTCGTGGCCGTAGACCAGCGTCAACGTCTCCGAGAACGGTTGACCCGACGTCTGCTTCAGATGCGTGTAGAGCAGGGCCAGCCGTTGTTCCATGACCTCGCGGCCGTAGTCGACGTCGAACTTCTGGGCCAGTTCCATGACGGTGGCGCCCTTGGCCAGCCCCCGGGTCTCCAGGCCGGCTCGCTGCGCTTCGAGCAGACCCTCGAAGGACAGCACGGTCGCGTCGAGCAGGGCCTCGGGACCGGTTTTCCCCGGTGCCGGGCTGCCCGATGCGGTCGGGTCGGGCGCCGACGCCGGACCGGAGCTGGGGGCCGGACCGGCCCCGGCCAGTCCGGCCAGACCGGCATCGAAGTCCTTGGGGAAGTTCTCCGACAGCAGGTCGGCAGCGACCTTGGCCGGATCCACGGCGTGCCGGGCGGTCGCCGCCGAGACCAGCGCGCCCTCGGGGTCGGTGGCCTCGAAGTAGAGCTTGGCCACCACCGGCAGGCCCAACGCCGCGATCAACGCCTGCGCCTTGACCACGAAAGGCGCGTAGGAGGGGTTGAACGCGTAGGTGAACGCCTGGTCGCCGCTGGTCTGCAGGATCTTGGTGCTGACCATGCCACCGAAGATGTCCGCCAGGCCCTCCCGGATGTGGCCGGGGAGGCGGCCGGATTCGTAGCCGTGCGCGGCCTCGTGGATCAGGTCGGTGAACGAGCCCCGCTCGGCGTTGATCTCGATGCCCTTGGTCGAGTTCTGCGCCATCACGTTGAACGACTTGGAGAACGCGGCCTCCTGACTGTCGGACGCCGCCTCGGACCAGGTCTGCGATTTGGCCGGCTCCGCCAACTGGTCGGAATCGACCACGGCGTCGGCGCCCGGGGTCTTCACCTTCGTGGTGGCGTTCATGTTGTCGAACTCGATCTGCGAATCCTGGCCGCGGGTCTGCAGGTTGGGATGCCCGACGATCGAGATGGTGCCGGGCTTGGTCAGGTCGTACTCGCTTTTGGCGGCGACCCCGAGGTCCTTGGCCAGATCCTCGTAACCGGTCTTCACCGTGATCGGGGCCGGGATCACGTCCAGGGTCTTGGCTCCGGGCAACTTCCAGGTCGAGGCCAGCTGCTTCGGGCCCTCCATCTTCTTGGCCCAGGCCACGCCGTAATCCCGGGCCATGGCGACCTCGGTATCGATGGCGGTCTCCGCGACCTCGGGATCGGGCATGACCGCGCTCGGGTCGGCGGAGACGGCCAGCGCCATGAAACAGCCGTGCTGGAAACCCTTGCCCTTGTCCTTGGCCTTGTTCGGGCTGAACGGGAACTTGGACAGGTAGGCATCCGCCCCACCGCTGCCGTGGTTGACCTGGAAGTCCTGGAAGAGGACGGCGCCGTTGAAACGCTCGGCGTAGACCCAGTGGGCGCTCACCGCCTGCTTCTCGGTGTCGCTGTGCACGAACACGGCGAAGCGGGTGCCGTTGGGGTACTTGTTCATGGCCGCGAGCAGGGTGGCCTCGTCGTCCATGGCGCCGCCGGGCAGCCCGTGCTGGTGCACCGAGCGGCGCATCCCACCCGGCAGCGTCTCGGCCGCCGTCTCGGTCTTGGCCACGGCCAGCAGCTGCTGGATCAACATGTGGTATTGCGCCGACCCGATGACGTACGACCCACCCACCGCATTGGTGTCGATGGTCGCGGTGGCCTTCCGGGAGGCGTCCGGGACGATCACCCCGCCATCGGCCAGGGTCTTGGCGTCCAGCAGGGCCATCGTCCAGATCTTCTCGCTCTGCGGCACTTTCGCCGGAGGCTGACCCGAGGCGGGGATCTTCAACGCGGTCCGGATCTCCTCCGCGGCCTGCCCCGAGGTGCGGCCGCCGGTGAGCGCGGCCAGAGTGACGATCGCGCAGTTGCTCAGCTTGTCCCGCGCGGAGTCGTTGACCTGGGCGGGCCGGGCCGCCCGCAGTTCGAGCAGCATTTTGCTGCCCTGGTCCAGCCTGGATTGCGGCACGTCCACGGTCAGGGCCGCGAGTTCGGCCATCGAGACCGCACCGGGCGTGGTCGGGGCGGACACCGGTCCGACCGGGGCCGGAACCACTCCCGAGCCGGTGGGGGCGGTCACGCCACCGGGAGGCGGCGGACCGCCGGCCGGGCCGGGCGGATCGGGCACCGCCGGGTCAGGCCCGGGGGGCGCCGGAATCTGCGCGTCCAGATCGGGGGCCGCCGGAACCTGCGCATCCAGATCGGGGGCCGCAGGGATGCCGGGGTCCGGCTCGGGTGGCGCCGGGATCTGCGCGTCGGGTTCGGGTGGGGCCGCGATGCCCGGTCCCTGCGCGGGCGGTGGGGGTGCCCCGCCGGGGTCGGGCGGGGCCGGCGCCGGGGCCGGCGGTGCCTGGCCGGCCCGCACGTCGTAGGACGGCAGCTCCCCCGCCTTCAGGTTCACCACATTGCCGAGCTTGGTGCGCACCTGCAGCACCGCCGCGCCCGACGTATCGGTGCTCTGACCCACCACGGTGTACAGATAGTCGGTGCCGGGGCGGGTCAGGACGGTGCCCGGCGGCACGTTCATGTCTTTCAGGCGCCGGACGGTGGCCGAACGACGCAGCCGGTCGATCGGCGCGGTCTTCGCCTCCGGCGCGGCCGCCGGTGCTGCTGCGGGCGCATGGCGCAGGTGATCGAGCACCCGGCCGGCCGACGCATCGGCCGCTCGTTCCGCGGGATCGTCCGCCCGGCCGATGGTGACCGGCCCGGCGGGCTGCTCGTCGGCGGCGACGTGACTGAGTTCGTGGGCCAACAGGGTGCGGCCGGGGGTGCTGGACGGGTCGTACGCGCCCGGGCCGAAGTACACGTCGCTGCCGAAGGTGAACGCCTTGGCCTGCAGCGAGCGGGAGAGGGTGCCGGCCTCGCGGTCGGTATGCACCCGCACCCCGGACAGGTCGGTGCTCAGCGCCTCCCCCATCGGCCCGGCCACGGCCGCGGGCAGCGGTTCGCCCCGGCCCCGGCGGCGGCCCAGGGTCTGGACCACGGCGGCGTCCGCCGGTTGGCCGCCCAGCGGGTCCGGACCGTCGTGTCCGCGGAGCAGCAGGGCTGGTCTGATCTCGATGGCCACCGGGTGGGCGGGCGTGGGCGGATCCGCGGCCGCGGGCTCATCATCGGCGACAGCCGGCGCAGAACCCGGGCGGTGGGCACGAACCAGGCTGTCCGACATTTCCCGCTCCAGGTCGAGGTTCCGGTCCGTTCAGTCTGACCCATCGGGGGGGCCCGGACCAGCCCCGATCCGTCCCCGTCCGGGTGAACGGGACGGGTCAGTCGGCCCGGCGGAGCAGGGCCAAAAACATCCCGTCGGTGCCCTGCCGGTGCGGCCAGAGCTGCACGGTGGGACCGTCGCCCAGCCGCGGCACACCGGGCAGGTAGGGCCGGGCGTCGACGAGGTCCAACCCGGCCGGTCGGCGAGCCAGCACGCCGGCGGTCTCGGACAGGTGCGGGGAACAGGTCACGTACGCGATCAGGCCGCCCGGACGGACCAGCTCGGCCGCCGCGGCGAGCAGCTCGCGCTGCAATCGAACCAGCGGGGCCACGTCGGAGGGTTGCCGCCGCCAGCGCGCCTCGGGTCGCCGGCGCAGCGCCCCCAGGCCGGTGCAGGGGGCGTCCAGCAGCACCCGATCGAACCCGCCCGCGGGCAGTCCGGAGGCGCGGCCGTCGACCACGTGGACGGTGACCGGGAGCCCGGTGCAGGTGCGCCGGACCAGTTCGGCCCGGTGCGGCGCCGGCTCGATCGCATCCACCGTCGCACCCCGCTGGGCCGCCAGCGCCCCGAGCAGGGCGGCCTTGCCGCCCGGCCCGGCGGCCAGATCGAGCCAGCGGCAATCCGGCCCGTCCAGTTCCGCATCCGCCAGGGCCAGCGCGACCAGCTGAGAACCCTCGTCCTGCACCGCGGCCCGGCCATCGGCCACCGGAGCCAGCCGGGCCGGGTCGCCCGAGGCGTAGACCCCGTACGGGGAGTACTGCGCCGGGCGACCATCAGCCAGTTCCATCAGCTCATCCCGCCCGATCAGCCCCGGACGGGCAACCAGATGCGTCGCCGACGGCCGGTCGTCGGCGGCCAGGGCCGCCTCGAGCTCGTCCCGGCCACCCAGCGCGTCGGCCAGGGCGGCCGCGATCCAGCGGGGGTGGGCGAAGGCGAAGGCAGCGTGACCCACGGGATCCTGCTCCGGGTCGGGGGCGAGCTTTTCGACCCAGCCGGCCAGGTCGTTCTCGGACACCCGGCGCAGCGCGGCGTTCGCGAATCCGCCGGCGCCGGGGCGGGGTCCGGCCCGGACCAGGTCCACGGTGACCGACACCGCGGCGTGCGCCGGAATCCGGGTGCACAGCAGCTGGTAGGCCCCGACCAGCAGGGCGTCGCCGACCGGCGGGTCGATGGTGTCGAAGGGTCGACCCGCGGCGGCCGCCAGGATCGCCTCGAGCTGCCCCCGCCGACGGCAGCTGCCGTACCCGAGCTCGGTGGCCAGGGCCGCGTCGCGGCCGGTCAGGTGCAGTTCGTCGAGGATGGCGGGCAGAGCCAGATTGGCGTACGCGTGCTGCTCACGCACGGCCGTCAGCAGCCGGACCGCGGCCAGCCGGGCCGGGTCGACCTCCGGCGGTCGGGCGGTCTGCGGGCGTCGGGGCGGGCGGGAGGCGCCGCCGCGCGGATCGCTGCGGCGTCCGGGTGGGCTCATGACCGACCCAGCCGCGCGCCGGACGGGGGCCGGGCACCGCGCACCCAATCCGGGGCGGGCATCCGACGCTTGCCGGGCGCCTGGATCTCCCGCAGCCGGACGGCGGTGGTGCCCGTCCCGACCAGCACCTCGCGGGCCACGTGCAGCTCCCCCGGGCGCAGGTCGGTCAGCTCGGTGCTCACCACCGGCCCGACGATCAGCCGACCCCAGGGTGAGTCGGTCCAGGCCCCCGGCTCCGGGGTCATCGCCCGGATCTGCCGGTCGACGGCGAGGGCCGGGGCCGCCCAGTCGATCTCGGCGTCGGCGGGGGTGATCTTGGGCGCCAGGCTGACGCCCTCGGCGGCTTGCGGCTGCGCACCCAGCGAGTTCGCCGCCATGGCCGCCAGCACCGCCACCACCAGGCCCGCACCGGAGCGCGACAGTCGCTCCAGCAGCGATCCGGTGGTGTCGTCGTGACGAATGCCCTCGGTCACCGTGCCGTACACCGGTCCGGTGTCCAACCCGGCTTCCAACCGAAACGCGGTGACCCCGGTGATGTCGTCACCGGCCCGGACGGCCGCCGCCACCGGGGCCGCACCCCGCCAGGCCGGCAGCAACGAGAAGTGCAGGTTGAGCCAGCCCAGCGCGGGGATGTCCAGCACGGCCGGGCGCAGAATCTGCCCGTAGGCGACCACCACCCCGATCTGTGGGGCCAGCGCGGTCAGCGCGCCCGCGAACTCGGGCTCGCGGGCGGTGACCGGCCGCAGCAGCGGCAGACCCCGCTCCGCGGCCAGGTCGGCCACCGGTGAGGAAGTGAGCCGACGCCCGCGACCGGTGGGCGCGTCCGGCCGGGTGATGACCGCGGCCACCTCGTGACCGGCGTCCAGCAGGGCGACCAGGGTGGGCAGCGCAGGCTCCGGGGTGCCGGCGAAGACGAGACGCAGAGCAGGCTCCAACCATCAGTGGTGACGCTCGGGTGATCGCCCGAGTTTAGAGCCGCGCTGCAAGGATGACCGCCATGGACGAACTGGCGGAGTTCCTGCGGCGGCACCCGCCGTTCGATGCCCTGTCCGAGGCCGAACGTGAACGGTTGGCCGCGGTGGCTCGGGTCGACGACGTGGAAGCCGGGGCACTCATCCTGGACGCATTCGCCGCCCCCAGCCAGGAGGCCTTCCTGGTCCTGGCCGGCCAGGTCGAGCTGTGGAACACCCAGGACATCGGGCCGGCCGATGAGACCATCGGTCCGGGAGCGGTGTTCGGCTTCTCCGCGCTGCTGGCCGGGACCGCCGTCGGCCCGCGTGCGGTGGCCGCCGGTCCGGTCCGGCTGGCCAGGATCCCAGCCACGGTGGTCGCGCCGGCGTTCTCCTCCTCGGCCGGGGTCCAATTCCTGGCCCGTCATCTGACCGGGACCGTGCGGGTGTCGACCTCGCCCAGTTACGGCATCGTCGACCAGCTCATCGTCTCCACCCCGTTGGTCGTCGGACCGCAGGAGAGCGTGACCGAGGTGGCCAGGGCCATGTCGGCCCGGGACAACCGGTACGCGGTGGTCACCCTGGATGACGGCGGCTTCGGACTGGTGACCGATGCGCTGCTCCGGGAGCGGGTGCTGGCCGCCGATCTTCCCGGCTCCACCCCGATCCAGGAAGGCATGCTGGCGCCGGCACCGACCGTGGTCACCGGCACTCTGGCCGCGGTGGCCCTGGTCGAGATGACCGATCGTGGGCTGGATGCGCTGGTGGTGGTGGACCGCGCCGGTGAGCTGACCGGGATCGTGGCCGCCGGTGATTTCGTGGTCTCGCCGTCCAGTGCCGGACTGGCCCTGCGGGAACAGATCAGCCGGACCGGTACGGCCGACGAGTTGCAGATCGCGTCCGGCCGGGCCGCCCAGCTCACCCGCGACCTGCTCGAACGCGGACGCTCGGTCACCGAGGTGACCACGTTGACATCGGCCGTGGTCGACGCGATCGTTCGTCGCGCCCTGGCCCTGGTGCTGGCCGACCATCCGGGGCTGGACGCCACCGGGCTGACCTGGTTGGCCCTGGGCAGCAACGGGCGTCGCGAACCGGTGCCCAGTTCCGACATCGACGCGGCCGTCATCCTGCCCGCCGGGCCGGACGCGGCGGCCGTTTTCGCCCCGGTGCTGACCGCGGTGAGCCAACTGCTGGGCCGGTGCGGCCTGGCTCTCGACCCCCACGGCGCCACTCCGGAAGCTCCGCTGTTCGCCCGCTCGCCCGACCAGTGGCGGGAGGCGGCCGAGCGCTGGCGGTCCGATCCGCTCAAGAACAACGCGATGATGATGACCTCACTGCTGCTGGACGCCCGGCCGATCTTCGGCGATCCCGGCCTGCCCGTGGTCAACGAGGTCTTCGGGCATCTGAAGCGTCACCCGGGCACCCTGAAACTGTTGCTGGCCGAGTCACTCTCGCACCGGGCCCGGCTCCGCTCGATGCGCGATGTGCTGGCCCGACGGGGCGGCACCTTCGATCTCAAGACGCACGCCCTGCGCCCGGTGGTGGACATCGCCCGGTGGGCGGCGCTGGCCGAGGGATCGCATGAACTGTCCACCCCGGCCCGGCTGGCCGCCGCGGCCGGGTCGGTCATGGTGCCGCAGGACCAGGCCGACGTGCTGACCGAGGTCTACAACGTGCTCCAGCGCATCCGGCTGCGCGTCCAGGTGGCCCAGCAGGAACGGGGAGAGCGGCCGTCGGACGTGCTCTCGCTGCGCCGACTCTCCCCGTTGGACCGCAGCCTGCTCGCCCAGGCCGTGCGCGAGGTCGCGGCCGTCCAGCGCCGGATGGCCACCGTCGCCCAGGTCACCCCGGCCAGCTCCTGGTAGGCGGGTCAGCCGGGACGACCGCCGGCGATCCGGCTGTCGGGCAGCACGAACGGACCCCAGCCCACGCCGGCCCGGGTGCCGAAGCCCGGGTCGATGCCCACCTGCTCGAACCGGCCGATTCGGACCGTCACGTGCCGGGCACCTGGATCGATCCGGCTCAGCGCGGCCAGGGCAACCGGCGCCCGCCAGCGCTGCGCCGGCCAGTCGAACAGGCTGGAGTGCCCATGAATCTGCGAGAACGGCAGCTCATCCGGGGCGGTCAGCCAGGACGCGGCCACCTCTTCGGCGGCGTCGGCCCAGATCGGGCCGGCGGCCGGGTTGACCCGGCCTTCGATCATCCGACCGCCCCGGAACATGACCGCGGTGTCGTCGGTGTCGATCAGCCGGTTCAGCGCCTGTGCGGCCGCGGCCGCGGTGGGCGGGCGGGCCAGCACGCCGGCCCAGAAGCCGCGGGTCAGGCCGGCATGAGTGACCAGCCAGTCCCCGGCCGGGCCGGTCACCGCCGCGGCCAGCCGCATACGCCCGGAGTGCCACCAGCGGCGCAGGGTGGCCGCCGGGACCGGGGTCAGCTGCTCGTCCCATGCGAAGCGGGGTCGGCGGGTCAGGTACTGCGCCTCGTGGTTGCCGACCAGCTGCACCCAACGATCGGGCTGGTGGGCCATCATGTGCTCGACCAGGGCGATCACCCCGGCCGAGTCCGGTCCACGGTGGATCAAATCGCCCACCTGGACCACGGTCAGGTCATCCGGCAACGTCCCGGCCTCGGGGTCGGCGCCCAGTCCGCTCAGGACGTGGTCGAGTTCGGCCTGGTGTCCGCCGATGTCGCCGATCAACGCCACTCGGGGCCGTTCCACCGCGCCCCCGATCGAAGCCTCGATCAGGTCTTGACCGGATCCGGATCGGGAACGGGCTCGAGCTCGTCCTTCTCATCCTCTACCGGGTCATCCTCCACCGGGTCGTCGTCCACCCGGACCCGGGCCGGCATCCGGCCGGCCGGGACGATGGCCAGCAGGGCGACGGCGGCCAGCCCCAGCAGGGAGATCTTCAGCGCCTGCAACCGGGCGGTCTCGTTGACGGAGACGGCCTCGTCGACCTGGTCCGGGGTGGCGCTGGTGGTGGACTGCAAGACGCCCCGGAGGTGGTCGTTGGTCACGAAATTGACGCTGTCCAAGGGGAACTCCGCCTGCAGCCCGGCCGGCAGGGTCGGGTGGTCGGACAGTCCGGTGGCGATGAACGAGGACAACATGGTCACCGCGAACACCGTGGCCACGGCAATGCCGATGCTGCCGGAGATGTTGTGCACCAGTCCACGCCAGGCCCCGACGTCCCCCGCCAGCCTTTTCGGCGAGGCCGCGAGGAGGGTGTTGAAGACCAGCGCGACGATGGCGCCCTGTCCCAGGCCGAGCAGAACCAAGCCGATGACCACGCCGACCTGGCCCCACTCGTTGCGCACGGTGAAGGCGATGAGCACCAACGCGGCCGCCACCACCACGAACCCGACCCGGGCGATCTGCCGTGGCGCGAACCGGTTGTAGAAGCTGGCCACCACCGTATTCGCCACGAAGATCGAGATCGTGTACGGAATGATCGACAACGAGGTCTGCAGTCCGGTCCGGCCCAGCACCACCTGGATGTAGAGCGGGATCAAGAAATTGGCCGCTGTCCCGACGAACAGCATGGCCGCCATGCAGAACGTCGTCGCCTTTTCTTCGCCGGTGCGGAGTACGTCGAGATCGAAGATGCGCGGCTTGTGCTCGGCCTTGCCCTTACGCAACCAGTTGAAGAACAGCTGACCGCCGATGGCCCCGAGAACGATCAGGATGGGCGCCGGGGACAGGCCCAGGACATTGAACGGGGCCCCGGGCGTGGCCCGGAAGGCGCCCCAGGAGGTCAACCCGCTGAACCCGAAGCTGAGCAGGATGATGGATCCCGCGGCCAGCAGAGCTCCGGGCCAATCGATGGCCAGGGTGCTCTGCGCGGCGACGGGCTTGAACCGGAAACTGAGCAGCAGGTTGACCAGCCCCAGCACGGCGACCAGCACGAACGACCACCGCCAGCCGATCCCGGAGGCGAACGAACCGGCGATGAGCAGGGCCAGCACACCGGCGGCCGGAATCGCGGCGGCCAGGTAGCCGATCGCCTTGGCCTGTTGGCCACCGCTGTAGCTGGTCGAGATGAAGACCACCAGGGCCGGCGCGATCAGGGCGATGACCGCGCCCGACGCGGCCTGGGCGACGAACAGCATGACCGGGCTGACGCTGGCGGCAATGGCCGCCATCGACAGCGCGTGCACGATCACCGCGATCTGGAACACCCGCCGGGAGCCGAACTTGGCCCCCAGTTTCGCCCCGAGCAGGATGAACGAGGCCATCGCGAAGGTGCCGGTGGTGATGGCCGTCCCGACGCTGGTGGCCGGCATGTGCAGATCCGTGGTGATCGGCTGCATCGACACGGTCAGGGCGTTCACCGCGAAGGATGCCTGGATCTGAGTGAGCACGACAATGATCAGGGGCAACCACGACGCATGCGTCGTCGGCTCGGGCCGGACCGCCGTGGTTGACATTCGAGCCTCTTTCTTTGCAGGAAATTCCGAGCCCACCGTGGGCGCATCCCGCCGGCGCGACACCACCCGCGCGGGGTGAGAACTGGGGCCGCTCAGTCGATGTAGTCACCCGGGGTGCGGACCAGCCCGAAACGCCGGGCCTTTTCCACCGCGCCCCGCCGAGAATTGACGTTGAGCTTGCCGTACACCGCCTGCAGATGGGATTTCACGGTGTTCAGCGACACGGTGAGATCGTCGGCGATCTCGTCGACCGAACGCATGGTCGGCAGGAACGCGAGCACGGCCAGTTCCCGCTCGGTCAGCAGCGGCGGTAATTCATCCAACGCCAGCGTCCGCCGCGCCGTGAGCGCGCGACTCACCACCGAGGCGAACTCATCGGCGGCGGAGAAATAGCGGGAGATCAGCTCGATCACCGGCGCGGGGGCATACGCCAGACTGCGGATCGCGTCCATGCGCTCGGCCAGCCGGAGTGCTTCCCGGGCCGCCCGCCGGGCTTCGGCACCGGCCCCGGTGGCCAAACAGATCGAGCAGGACAGCAGCCACGCGTCGACCATGTACCAGCTCACGTGCACCCTGACCGCGCCGCTCAGGACCGGCTCGAGCAGGTCTCGCGCCGCCTGGAAACGGCTGATGGCGGCCGGCCGGTAGGCCTTCATGACGATCAGGTCGCCCCACTCGGGAATGACCCGCTCGGCCCAGGACAGCACGGTGCGGGCCAGATCGGTCCGTCCGTTCAGCTGGGCCGCCTGGTATTCCAGCACCGCGACCTCCCCGGCCTGGCCGGGAAAGGCGCGCACCGACTCGATGGACCGGCGGACACCGTCCAGCGTCTGCAAGCCCTCGTGCCGACGACCCAGGTCGAACTGGGCCACGCCACGGATCAGCGCCACCTGCGCGCCTCGCCCGCCCGGGGCGTCGTGTTCCACCATCTCGGCGAACTCGGCGGCCGGCTCCAGCAGCAGTAGGGCTTCGCCCGGACGCGCGGCGAGCACGGCGATGAAGGACCGGATCATGGAGGACATCCCGGCGGCCTCGGTGGCGCGCCAGCCGTCCTCGGGAGCCGTGCGTTCGGCCTGTCGGGCCAATGCCGCGGCCTTGCGGTAGTCGGCCGCGCCGAACGCGAGCATCCCGAGCAGCGCCGCCGCGCGCGCGGCCTCGTACCCGTTTCCCTCGGCCGTCGCCCGCCGGAAGGCCGCCTCGGCGAGCGTGCGAGCCGTCTCCGACTGGGCCTGGGCGGCCGCGTGATACGCCGAATCGAGCAGCGGCCCCGGCGCGGACCGCAGGTCGGGGTCGTCCGCCGAGGTCACCTGGGCCGATCCGGTGACGTGATAACTCGTCCAGGCCCGGCGGGAGTCGAACGAGGCCAGCAGCTCCGACGCCCGGGCGTCCGCCCGGTCGGCCAGGAGCTCTTTGCCGCGACCGACATACAGATCGGCCAGGACCAGATCGCCGATCTCCAGGTAGGCGACCCCCAGCCCCACCTGCAACACCGGGTGCTGGTGCAGGAGGGTGTCGTCCAGGGCACCGATGGCCGCGCGCACCTGGGCGTGCTCACCGCCCCGCAGCAACTCGGGCAGCGACGCCTCGAGGACGGCGACGACCGCGGAGCTGTCCCCGGACAGGCGGGCCTGCTTCAGGGCCGGACCCGGACGTCCGTGGGCCCGCAGCCAGCTCGCCGCCTGCCGCCGCGCGTCGCTCAATCGGTGCGGGTCGCGCCGCTGCAGATCCGCCCGCAGGTAGCTGCGCAGCAAGGGATTGATCCGGTACCACTGGCGGGCCGAGCCGTAGCTCGTGACCAACGCCGAGTCGCTTTCCAGGGCATCGAGCACCCCGGCCGCGTCGGACCGGCCGCTGAGCACGATCGCCTGTTCGGCCGAGCACTCC
Organism: Nakamurella sp.; assembly: GCA_965277905.1. Lineage (GTDB taxonomy): Bacteria > Actinomycetota > Actinomycetes > Mycobacteriales > Nakamurellaceae > Nakamurella. The sequence continues at coordinate 9,505 of CBDIDW010000005.1, read as the reverse complement.
TCGACCACGCTGATGGACTGCAGGATCTGCAGGACTTCGACCGACACTCGCCCCAGTACCTCGCTGACCAAATAGTCGGCGATGGATCGGTCGTTCCCGGCCAGGTCGTCCAGGACTGCGGTCGAGCCCGTCGAGGTCCCCTCGGTGCCCATCGACATCATGGTCAAGCGCAAGCCGGCCGCCCATCCGCCGGTTCCCTCGTAGAGATGCTGGACCTGCAGGTCGGTGAGCAGGAGATCCGAACCGTCGACCAGCGCCCGCGTCTCGCTCAGCGAGAACGCCAGCGCCGCAGCGCGCAGCTCGGTGAGTTGGCCGGACAGCCGCAGCCGGGCGGTACCGATCGGCGGGTCCGACCGGGACGACAGCACGAGTTGCAGGTTGGACGGTCGGTCCCGCACCAGGGCGGCCAGCCCGCGCAGCAGGTCGGGCGCGGCCAGCTCGTGGACGTCGTCGAGGATGAGGCGAACCGGCTCCACCCAGGACTCGATGATCTGGCCGAGCTCGGCCAAGAAGTACGGGCTGGCACTCGGGTGGTGCGCCGGCACGGCCAGGGTGTGAATCGGATCGTGGGGCGCGACGGCCGGCAGAGTGCGCAGCGCGGCGACGACGGATGTCCACAGCCGGACGTCGTCGTTGTCGGCGTCGTCCAGAGACACCCAGGCGGTGGCGCCGGGATCGTGTTGCAGCCAGTCCGCCAGCAGCAGCGTCTTGCCGGACCCCGCCGGTCCGCTGAGCAGGACGACCCGTTCGGACGGCGAGGCGGACAGCACCGCCAGCAGCCGCGGACGGGACAGCAGGGTGGTGGCCGGCCGCGGAACGACGATCTTGCCGACCGGGACGTGCCACAGAACGTCTGCAGCGACGTTTTCAGGCGTCGCGGGAGAAGACGCGTGCCGGCTGTGTGACACGGTGACAAGGTACCGTGCCGCACGCTCCTACCGGCCGGGGATCGCGGGCCGGGACACGAACAGGTCCAGACCCAGCCGCCGGGACAGGAACGCCGCGGCCAGCTGGCCCCGGACGCTGTTCCCCGCCGCGTCCAGGCGCGGCGAAAAGGTGCCCAGTCCGCCCTTGCCCGGGGCGGCGGTGACGATGCCACCGCCGATCCCGCTCTTGGCCGGCAACCCGACGGTGAAGAGCCACGAACCCGACGTCTCGTACAGGCCGGCCGTGGCCATGACGGCCAACGTGGCCCGACACGCTTCGACGTCGACGACCCGGGACCCGGTGACCGGGTTGACTCCGCCGTCGGCCAGCGTCGCGCCCATGACGGCGAGGTCGTCGGCCGTCACGCTCAGGCAGCTCTGTCGGGTGTAGAGGTCGACCGCCTCGGCCGGGTCACCGGACAGACCACCGAGCTGACCCAGCAGCCGGGCGATGCGTTGGTTGGTCTGGTTGCTGCGCGACGCCGAGTCGAACGTCTGCACATCCAGCTCCAACGGCCGGCCGGCGAAACGAGACAGGCCGTCGACCAACGCTTCCCAGCGCTGGGCGACCGTGCCCCCGGGGGTCAGGCCGGTGGTGGCGATCGCGCCCGAGTTGACCATCGGGTTGGTGCGACCGCCGGCGGCCTCCTGCACGGGGGCGAGCGAATTGAACGGGCGGCCGGTGGCGTCGACGCCGATGAGCCGGTGGGCCTCCTGCGGCCCCAGCCGATCGCAGAGCAACGCGAACACGAAGGGCTTGGCCACGCTCATGATCGGGAAAAACGTCTGCGCGTCGCCGACCCGCGAGCGTCCGCCGTCCACCCCAGCCACGCTGATCCCGAACAGATCCGGTGGCACCTGGGCCAGGGCCGGGTAGACGGTCGAGGTGTGCCCGTCGTCGACGGGCAGAAAAAGCTGGTGGGCCTGCTCGAGCAGCGCCCGGACGTCGTCACCCGCCGGCAGGTGGCCGGTCGAGACGAAGTCGGCGCTCGGCCCCGATCCGGACGGCGCCATGATCATGATCCCAGCACCAGGGCCCGCCGTCGGCGTCCACCGCAACGGGTGAGATGTCAGCGGCCGGAGAACGGCCAGAACGTCGGCACCAGGAACGTGGCGATCAGGATGAAGAAGACGAGCAGGGGCAGGCCCAGCTTCCAGTAGTCGCCGAACCGGTAGCCGCCGGGTCCGAGCACCATGGTGTTGGCGGGCGTGGCCACCGGGGTGAGGAACGAGGCCGCCCCGGCGACCGCGACCCCCATCAGCAGCGGCGCCGGCGAGATATGGGTCTCGGCGGCGATGGCGACGGCGATCGGGGCGACGATCAGCACGGTGGCGACATTGCTGATGACCTGGCCGAGCACGGCCACCACCAGGACGACGCCCAGCAGGAGCAGGTAGGGGCTCGCCCCACCCAGGGTGCGGGCCAGCCAGGCCGCGATGTGGTCCGCGGCGCCACTGGTCCGGATCGCGGTCGACAGCGGGATCATGCCGCCGACCAGCACCAACGTGCTCAGTGAAATCGACCGATGGGCCTCGGGCAGGGTCAGCACGCCGGCCAGCAGCATGGCGCAGGCGGCCAGCAGGGCGGCCACGGCCGGCGGCACCGCGCCGGTCGCCAGCAGGATCACCATGCCCGCGACGACGATCAGCGCCCGCCAGGCCCGGGCGCCCAGCGGCGCCGCCTGACGCCGCACGGTGGCCGCCGGATCCACCACCAGCACGCCCGGATCCCGGGTGGTCTGGGTATGCAACGCGTCCCAATCCCCCTGGACCAGGAGCACGTCACCGGCCCGAACGGTCGTCCGGCCGAGATCGTCGCCACTGCGCTGGATCGCCACCACCACCAGCTCGCCCGAATCGGTGGTCATGCCGGGGAAGACGATCTCGCCCACCAGCGCCGAGCGCGGCGGCACCACGACTTCGACCAGGCCGACGTTCTCCTGGAAGGTCGCGGCCGCGTCGGGCAGCGAGTAGTGGCGGGCCAGGGTCTGGGCCTGATCGGCGAGATCGCGCGGCGCGGCCAGGGCCTTGCGGTGCGGCAGCAGTCGAGGTCCGAGGAAGACGCAGATCAGCACCGTGCCGATGACCAGCGGGATACCCACCAGTCCGAACGAGAAGAACCGGAACGGCGGCTGACCGGCGTTCACGGCCAGCTCCGAGACCAGCACGTTGACCGGCGACCCGGTGAGCAGCAGCAGCGACCCGGCGTGGGCGCCGAAGGCCAGCGGGATCATCAGCCGCGAGGCCGGCATCGCCGTCCGCAGGGCCAGCACGACCACCACCGGGACCAGGGCCGCGACGGCACCGTTCGGGGTGATGAAGGCGGTGACCACGGCGACCAGCACCAGAATGGCCATCGTGACCACGCGGGGATTGGTCCCGATGCGGTCCGTCAGGGCCCGGCCGAGCCAGCCGGTCACGCCACTGGCGTCGAGCCCCTCGCTGACCACGAAAAGCCCGGCGATGTAGAGAATGACCGGGTCCCCGAAACCGGCCAGGGACTGCTCGACGGTGATGACGTGGGTGAAGTACAGCGACAGCGCGACACCGATCGCGACAATCCCGGCCGGAATCCGGTTCCAGATGAACAAGCCGACCGCCACGACGAGAACGGTGGCGGTGATGGCGATCGGATTCACCGCGGGAGACCTCGGGCCGACCTGAACCATGCACGTGTCGGTGTCATATCCGCCGAGGGTGCCATGGGCCCACCGCGACCGGGTCCACCCACAGCGGGTGAGCGTTGACCGTCAGTCCTGCCGGCTCGAGATCGCAGTTCTCACCCGGGCGGGGGGTGCCGGCCGCCGGCGCCCGGACGAAGATCAGTGCATCGCCGAGCGTGGGAGGAGGTCTCCCGATGAGCGCCCGAGACGACCTGGCCGAGGTCGCGGCCCGCGCCGCCGACGCCGCGAACGTGGTCCGGGCCGCGGCCTGGCGCAGCCGGGTGGAGCTGGCCGACGAGGCCGCCCGGGTGGAAGGGCTGCTCCGGGAAGCGGAGGAGCTCCGCACCCGCCCGGCCCTGTTCGCCCCCGTCACCGCGGTTCAACCCGACCTGGGGCGGGCCGCTCAGCTCGACCTGGGGCGGGCCGCCGGTGACAAGGCCATCGCCGCCGAACTCCAGGCCGCAGAGGCGGTCGACGCAGCCCGGCTGGCGGTGGCGCAGGCGTTCCTGTTGGTCCTGCGCGCGCGGATCGCGGCCATCGACAGTGAGGACGTCGACTCCGGGAAGGTCCGTGGCGGCCGGTGGCCGACCGCGGTGGCGGCCCGGGCATCGACGGCGGACCGGCACGTCCGCAGCCTGGCGCGGGCGGCCCGCGAGGAGCTGGCCCACATCGTCGCCGACCGACCCCGCGACATCGCCTTCCGGCTGTCCATCTCGCTCGGCTTCGGCCTGGCCTACCTGGCCTTTCTCCGCTTCGTCGTGTGGAACTCGGCGGAACACGAATTCCCGTTTCTGGCCCTCTACGCGTTCTCCGGCATGGCCGGAAGCGCGGTCTGCACCAACGCGCTGTGCGTCGACGCGGCCGCGGTCCGGGAGAAGCTGCTGCGCGGAGAATCCCTGTGGCGCATCCTCGCGGCCAAGAACCTGGCCCTGTTCACCTTCGTCGGAGCACTCGGGACGGCCCTGAACCTGGTGCTCTTCGCCCACACCCGGGACCCGGTCATCCTGCTCAAGGCGACCGGGTTGCTGTGCACCATGCTGCTGCTCTGGTTCGGTGTCGGAAACGTGCTCAGTGTGGCCTCGCCGCTGCGGGCGGAGCCGTTGTCCGTGCGGCGGCGGAGCGGCACCCTGCGCCGGTTTCTGGTCGCCTTCGTGCTCTCCTACGGCATCAGCTACCTGGTCAACCTCATGCTCTACTGGCGGGTCTGGGCCAAACAGACGCTGCTGGAGCGATTGGGCTCGCCATGGATCCCGGTCCTGCTCGTCGTGGCCAGTGCCGCGGCCACGTACCTGATGTTGACCGTGCTCGCCATCGCGTTGGCGGAACGGCCGCAGTTCCGGCGCGGGCTGAACCTGGAAATGGTGCCCTACCAGCCGAAATCCGAGTCGACGTCGGCAGCCAAACTTCACCCCTAGCGGGCGGACCGGCGGGCGTCGTTGCGCCCCGATCCTGAATAGTGGGCTTCGCGGTCGACCCAGGCCGTCCTTGGGCGTCACCATCTGCACGTGGAGGAATCAATGGTCAGCGGTCCCGCCGAATGGATTGCCATCGGCCTACCCCCGTCCGGGGTCAGCGAGCAGACGGTGACCGCGCTGCGGTCGATCGTCGACCGCGGGGTGGTGAAAATCCTGGATCTGGTCATCATTCGCCGGTCCGCCGAAGGCGAGGTGACGGCGGCTGAATTCGATGCCGGCGAGGGCGCCGCGATTTTCGAGGCCCTGGACGGAATCGTCCTCGAGCTGCTCAGCGACCAGGACATCGCCGACATCGGGTCGGGCCTGCCGGACGATTCCTCCGCCCTGCTGATCGTCTGGGAGAACCTCTGGGCGGCCGAATTCGCCGACGCCCTGCGGGACGCGGGCGGCGTCCTGCTCGCCTCGGACCGGATCCCGGCGGCCGTTTTCGAGTTGGCCCTGGACAGCACCTCTGACCTGAACGGAGCACAGCGATGAGAAGAGGCAGATCGATCGGCCGGATGGGACGTCCGAGCCTGCTCGGCACGGCCGCGCGCACCGCGGTCATCGCCGGCACCGCGACCGCCGTATCCGGTCGGGTGGCCCAGTCGCAGGCACAGCAGGCCGCGGGCCAGCGCGCACAGCAGGAGCAGGCCGCGGCCGCGCAACAGGCGGCCATCAACGCCCAGGTCGCGCATGAAGTGGCCCGGCAGACCGCCGCGCCCGCTCCCGCTCCCGCACCGGCCGCCACTGACACCTCGTCGCTGATCGATCAGCTGACCCGGCTGGGGGAACTGCGCGCCGCCGGCATCCTGACCGAGGACGAGTTCGCGGCCCAGAAGGCCCGTCTGCTCGGCAGCTGAGGTCGGGCTGCTACTGGTCGGTCTCCCGCACACTCACCATGTGCAGGCCGAGCGCCTGGATGAGGCCGAGCACACCGTGCATCTCGGCCTCATCCATCAGCGATCCCGAGATCACCGTCTGCGGTGGGATCTCGGTGATGTCCATGCCGACGAACGCGCCCTGCGCGGTGGGCGACAAGAGCCCGGCCACCCGGAACTCGTAGTGATGGCGCTCGTCGCCGTACTTCGGCACGACTGCCTCCTCAGGGTCGACGACAGGCCCGCGGCCGTGGAAATCATGCAGCCGGTCCCGGGGCCGGCGGTTCATCACCGGCAGGTGAAATTTGCCTCCAGAGGCGGGACGAAGCTTCATCCGTGATGGATGACGCTCGTTGAGCCCCTCGTCCCGCAGGCTGACCGACGTGCCGCAATCGCGCTTTCCCGACTCCGCAGCATTCGTGCCCCCCGGGCGCCGGGCGCGGGTCGCAGGGCTCCTCGGCCTCGGGCTGACCGCCGCCCTGGTGCTCGCCGCGTGCGCCACGTCACCCGCGGCGAGCGGGTCCTCGTCGACGAGCGCGGCCGCCGCTCCGTCGGCCGCACCCACGACCTCGAGTACCCCCATCTCCTCTGGTGCTGCGGAGTCCTCGAGTGCCCCAGCTTCCTCAAGTTCGGCGGTGGGCTCGGGAGCCGTCGCGGATCAATTGGACGGTCGTTCCTTCACCTCGACCAAGATCCAGGGCTTCACCCCGGTGAGCGGCGTTCCGGTCACCCTGGCCTTCGCCGACCACGGGCTGCGGGCCTACGCGGGTTGCAACTCCCTCTTCGGCCAGGTCCAGACGACCGGCGGGGTGCTGGTGGCGCCGGTCCTGGCCATGACCAGGAAGGCCTGTCCGTCACCCCAGGGTGATCAGGACATGTGGCTGCACGACCTGCTCAGCGGACAGCCGAAGTGGTCGCTGGTCGGGTCCACCCTGACCCTGACCACGACCACCGGGTCGGTGACTTTCGCCGAGGACACGGCGAGTCCCCCGGCGGGCACACCCACGGGCTGGCGGCTCACCGGGATCGGGGCCGCCGACGGCGCCGTCACCCCGGCTCCGAAGGGGGTCGATGCGTGGTTGATCATCAACGACGGGGACGTCTCGCTCAAGACCGGCTGCAACGGCGGCGGGGCGGAGTACCAGCAGGAGGGCAGCACCCTGGTCTTCGGTCCGGTGCGGACGACGATGATCGCGTGCGAAGGCGACGCCGGCGAGGTGGAACGGGCCGTTCTCAAGGTTCTCGGCAATGGCGGCGTCGGGCGGGTGGACGGCGATAGTCTCGTCATCACGGCCGGGCCGGGCCAGGGTGAATTGATCTTCGCCAAGGACCCCACCGTGGTGACGTCCGCCCTGGCCAGTACCACGAAATGACCACCGGAGAGAGACGCAAAGACATGACCGTCGCCATTGTCCTGCTGCTGGTGGTGGCCCTGGTATTGGGCTCGGTGGGCATCTTCATCCACGGATTGTTCTGGCTGTTCATCATCGGCCTGGTCTTCCTGCTGGTGGATATCGGGATCTTCTTCTTCAACCGGGGCCGGCGGTTGGGCCGCGGGCGCGGCTGACCACTGATCAGAACAGGGCTGTCGGGTCCAGCTGGACCCGGACCGGCTGAGGGTCCTTGCGAGCGCTGCGGCGGGCCTGAAAGGCGACCAGTGCGCCGGCCAGCTCCTTGCGCCGGGACGGACCTACTCGAACCAGTAATCGCAACCTTTCCGGGTCGGCGGCGCCTTCCACCGGCACCGGTCCCAGGAATTCGGCCTCGCTCAGGCCCAGATCCTGCGGCTCGATGGGTAGCGCACCCACCGGTCCTTCCAGGCTGGCCATGACCACGGCGGGCGGGAATCCCAGTTCCTGCCGGGCGGCCAACTCGACGGCCGCATGCCCGGCCGGATCCCAGCGAATCAGGGCCTGCACCGTGCCCAGCGAGGCGTCGGCGCCGACCACCACCCGCCCACCGGCCGGGCCGGAGCGGACCAATGCGGCCGCCCCCATCCACCGGCGGAGCGTCTCCTGCGCGGCCCGGAGGTCAGGCCGACCCAGCAACGCCTCACCGTCCAACAGGAGCGCCGCTCCGTAGCCGCCCGGGGCCAGCGGCTCGGCCCCCGGGGTGGCCACCACCAGGGCCGGAGCGTCGGCCACGGCGGGCTGAACGGACTCGCCGGCCGAGGTGAGTACGGGCACGCCTGGAAACGCCCGGCCCAACTCCTCGGCGGTCCGGCCGGCTCCGGTGACCGTGCTGCGGACCGCGGTGGACCCGCAGGCCGGACAGGTCACATGCGCGTCCGGGCGGCCGCACCAGCGGCAGTACGGGGGGGCGCCGGGGCCCCGGCCGAGCGGGCCGGAGCAGTGTCGGCAGCGCAGCCCGCGGCGGCAGCGGGCGCAGGCCAGCCCCGGTTGATAGCCGGCCCGAGGCACCTGGATCAGCACCGGCGCGCCCGCGTCCAGCGCGGCCCGGGCGGCGGCGAACGCGGCCGGTGAGAGTCGGGACCGGGCGGCTGCGGAGTCGGCGCCGGTGGCGTAGGGGTCGCCGGCCGCCTCGATGCGCGGGGCGGCGGCCCGCACCGTGGCCCGGTCGGCCACGATCTCATGCGCCCACCCGCGCTCCAGCAGCAACTCGGATTCGGCGGTCCGGGCAAAGCCGCCCACCAGCAGCGCCGACCGCTGCTGCGCCGACCGGAGCATGAGGACCTCGCGGACGTGTGGGGTAAGGACTCCGCGGCTCGGCCAACAGGTCGTCCCCGTCGTCGAACACGGCCACCAGACCCAGGTCGTGCACGGGTGCGAACGCCGCCGCGCGGGTGCCGGCAACCACCCTGACCCGGCCGCGACGCACGGCCAGGAAGCGGCGGTACCGGGCCGACGGCCCCTGTTCGGCGGTCAGCGTCACATGCTGGCCGGCGGGCAGCACCGCGGTCAGGGCCGCGTCCAGGCGCCGCAGGTCACCCGCGTCCGGCACGATCAAGAGCGCGCCGCGGCCGGTCGCCAGGGCCACCCCGGCGAGTTCGGCGAGCCGGGCCGGCCAGTCCTCCCCCGGCAGCGCCTGCCACACCGCCCGGGCGTCCTGGCCGCGGCGCAGCGCCGCCAGGAAGGCCGGGCCGGCCTGGTAGCGGGCCCAGGCCGCGGTGTCCCGGAGCGGCCGTCGGCACCGCGGCCGCGTCGTTCGGCGTCGCGTCGGGTTCAGCGTTCTCGGTGCGGGCATGCCGCGGAGGTACGGCCAGCCGCAGCACGTCGGTCAGCCGGCCGGCGTAGCGGTCGGCCACACTCCGGGCCAGCGCCAGGATCTCCGGCGCCAGCACCGGTTCGGCCGAAACCACCCGATCGAGCACGTCCAACCGACCCTGGTGGTCCGTGGACGCCACCCGCTCGATCACGAAGCCGTCGAGCTTGCGCCCGGCGAAGCGCACCCGGACCCGCACCCCCGGTTGCGCGGCGGCGCTCTGCTCGGCCGTGACCAGGTAATCGAACGCGCGGTCCAGATGGGCGAGCGGGGTGTCCACCACCACCCGCGCCACCGGCAGCTCCGCGGCCGGCTCCAGCACGCCGGGTTCGCGGCGGCGGGCGGTCGCGGCGGTCATA
>CBDIDW010000004.1:0-1534844 GCA_965277905.1 Nakamurella sp. | reverse complement strand
GATCCGATCCGGGTAGTGCCGTCTTGGCCCCGCCGAGCATTACTAGCGTTCCCACCCGCCTTCATCTGCCACCAACCGGTGACAGCCCACACCCCGTTTCAAGGAGAAGCATGATCAAGCAGGACCAGGCTGCGCAGCTCATCGACGGCGGCAGCGTCGTCGGCTCCGAAGGCGACTCGATCGGCAAGATCGGCCAGGTGTATCTGGACAACCAGTCCGGCGACGTGTCCTGGGTGACCGTGAAGACCGGCTTCTTCGGCTCCCACGAGTCGTTCGTGCCCACCGATGACGCCACCATCGCCGGCGACACCGTGACCGTTCCTTACGACAAGGACAAGATCAAGGGCGCCCCGCACTTCGAGTCCGGCGCCGAGCTGTCCCCGACCGATGAGGACGAGCTGTACTCCTACTACGGGTTGGGCGCCACGGCCCGGGCCGGGGACTACGCCACCGAATACGCCGCAACAGGCACCAAGAAGCGGTCCGGGGCCCCGGCTAAGACGTCGGACAAGGGTTACGTGACCCGCTCCGAGGAGCAGCTGCACGTTGGCACCGAGAAGGTGCAGGCCGGCACCGCCCGGCTGCGCAAGTTCGTGGTCACCGAGCAGCAGACGGTGAGCGTGCCGGTGTCCCACGACGAGGTCCACGTCGTCCGCGAGCCCATCCAGCCGGGCGACAAGCTCGACGGGGCCACCATCGGCGAGGACTCCATCGAGGTCCCGTTGACCGCCGAACGGGCCGTGGTCAACAAGGAGGTCGTCGGGGTGGAGAAGGTCAAACTCGACACCACCACCGTCACCGAACAGCAGCAGGTTACCGAAGGTGTCCGCAAGGAACAAATCGAAGTCGACGGCGACACCACCGGCAAGACCGCCACCACCGGCACCACCACCGGCACCACCGCCGGGAAGTCGTTGAAGGACAAGGCCACCGACAAGGGCCGGGCCCTGCTGGACAACGAAAACCGCTAACTATTGCGCCCCGGCACGTGTCGCCGGGCCCGGGGTGAGGCGCGCCGTCGGTTCCCGGGCCGACGGTGCGCCACCCTCACCCATGCTCGAACCAGGGCTGGCCGCTCTTCACCGGAATTGTGTGTTCACCAGACCCTCAGGAGCTAATGCCATGTCCACCCCTGTCGAACCGAACCGCGGTGACGCCGGTGAGCTCGGCGACGAGCTGACCACCGGTTCCATCGCGGATCAAACCCACCCGCCGCGGGCCGAGCACTTCGCTGCCCCGGCCGTCGCCGGCGAGACCAGCACCCGGACCACCTCCGCAGCGCCGGCTGGATACGACACCTTCCTCGGTCGTGACGCGGCGCCGGCCCGCCCGTACGGGCAGGTGGCCGCCGATCTGGGCGTCGACCGGGAATCGGTCACGGCCCGGGAGCAGGAACGCTACGGCGGGGTCAAGATCGGATCCGCGTTCTTCGGGTTCACGACCGCGATCGGTATCGCCGCCCTGTTGACCACGCTGCTGGCCGGCACCGGGGTGGCGATCGGCCTGGCCAACCACACCAGCGCCGCCGACATCAACGACCAGGCCGCCTCCGCCACCGGGACCGCGAAAACGGTCGGCCTGGTCGGGGCGATCCTGCTGCTGGTGGTGCTGGCGGTGGCCTACTACTGCGGCGGATACGTGGCCGGCCGGATGGCCCGCTTCCAAGGCTTCCGCCAGGGTTTGGCCGTCTGGCTGTGGAGCGTGGTGTTCGCCATCGTGGTCGCCGTCCTGGTGTTGATCTTCGGGTCGAAGGTCAATGTGCTGTCCCAGCTGAACCTGCCGCGCATCCCGGTCGATGAGGGCTCGCTGTCCGCGGCCGGCTGGATCGCCTTGGCTGCCGTCATCGTGGTGTCTTTGGTTGCGGCCCTGCTCGGCGGCAAAGCCGGCATGGTGTTCCACCGCAAGGTCGACCGCGCCGGACTCGGCGCCTAACTCACCGGTCAACCACTACCGGCGATAAAAGCATTCACATTCAAGGAGTCCCGATGTCGTCCCGGAACACGATCATCCGCAGCATGCACGACGTTGGTTTGGCCGCCTGGTTCGGCGGCGCCCTGATGGGCGCGATCGGTGTGAACGGCGCCGCCAACGAGGTCACCGACAGCACCGACCGGGTACGCACCGCGTCGGTCGGGTGGGGCCGGTGGGCGCCGGTCAACGCCGCCGCCATCGCCGTCCACACCGTCGGCGGGATCGGTCTGATCGTGGCGAACCGGGGACGGTTGGCCGGGCAGAAAGGCGCCGCCGGGAACACCGCCATCAAGGCCGCCCTGACCGGGGTGGCGTTGGCGTCCACCGCGTTCTCCGGTTGGAAAGGCGCGGTGGTGGGCAAGGCCGGCAAGGTCCTGGCCGAAGGCGCCGTCATCCCATCGGACGACACCCCGCCGCAGGTGGCGTCGGCCCAGCAACAGCTGCGGATCGCCCAATGGGTCACCCCCGCCATCACCGCCGTGCTGATCGTGCTCGGGGCGCAGCAGGGTGAACAGCAGAAGCCGACCGAGCTGGTCAAGGGCCTGAGCGCATCGTAATCTCGACCCGACCGTGACCGCTGACCTTCCTTCTGACGCCGGAACCGGAGCAACCATGACTTCCCCCTCCCCCGCTGTTCCCGCCAGCCCGGTCAACGATCCCGGCCGCCGCGCCGCTGCGGTGCACGGCGAGCCCGCCTTGACGGTGTCGGCAGAACGACTACACGTGGGCACCGAACCGGCCGCGGCAGGGTCGGTGCGGTTGGAGAAGTATTTGGTCACCGAGACCCGCACCGTCGAGGTGCAGGTCACCTGTGAACGGGTCCGGCTCATTGTCACCGGCTCTGACGGTGCGCAGAACGTGGTCGAGGACCCGCCCGCCACCTTTCATGCCAGCCCGCTGGCCGTGGCCAGTACCAGATGGTTGTTCCGGCACGAAGAACAACCGGTCGTGTCCAAGCAGTGGGTGCCGGTGGAACGGATCCGGCTGGACACCTACTCAGTCGCCGGCGAACAGGCCGTCACCGAACCGGTCCGGGCCGAACACGTCGAACTGACCACCGACCCCGCCGTCACCAGCCAAGAAAGCGAAACAAAGTCATGAACATCGACAAGAACACCCTGCTGGAGATGTTGCACAGCAACGGCCAACACGACGAGGCCGACCAGGCCGTCTCCCTACTGCCCGATCAGGTCGACACCGACCACCACGCCGGGCTGCTCTCCAAACTTGGAGTCGACCTGCCCGCCCTGTTGGCCAAGTTCGGCGGCGGCAACACCGGCGGCGGCGGCTTGGGCGGCCTGCTCGGTGGGCTCGGCGGCGGCCAAACCGGCGGCCAAACCGGCGGCAGCCAGACCGGCGGCGGCGGCTTGGGCGGCCTGCTCGGTGGGCTCGGCGGCGGCCAGACCGGCGGCAACACCGGCGGCGGTGGCTTGGGCGGCCTGCTCGGTCAACCCGAGGAACGCTGACCCGCCCCGGCCCCGGCACCAATCGCCCCGGCATCAAATTCGTTCGGAACCCAGCGTCCGGAACGGCTCACCCCCTCACGCACCACCCACGAAAGGAACCGCATCATCATGGCCATGGGAGACAAGATCAAGCACGCCGCCGAGGACCTCGGCGGCAAGGCCAAGGAAGCCGTCGGTCATGTCACCGGTGACGAATCGTTGAAGGCCGAAGGACAGGGCGATCAGGCGTCCGCGTCGGCCAAGAAGGCCGGCGACAACGTCGCCGACGCCGCCAAAGACGTCTTCGACCGCTGACCGCAGCGGCCCCCCGGGGTCGACCGATCCCACCGCCGCCCCGGGGCCGCCTGACCCCTCACCCATCATCGACCCAAGGACCGTTCTCGTGCACATTCTCGGTTTGATCATCAGTTTGCTCGTGGTCGGTTTGATCGCCGGTTTCCTGGCCCGGGCCATCGTGCCCGGCCGGCAACATTTGTCGATCGGGATGACGATCGTGTTGGGCGTCATCGGATCGTTCGTCGGCGGTTTTTTGGGTTACCTGATTTTCCACAAGGATGCCCAGAACGGCTTCTTCCAGCCGTCGGGGATCATCGGCTCGATCATCGGCGCGATCATCGTGTTGCTGCTATGGGTCCGGTTCGGCAACCGTAACCGCGCGCGCGTCTGATCCACAGCACCACGCGGGATTCGGCGGCCCGACCGGCATACCGCTGACCCGCGACCGGTTACCCACACACACACCAGCGGAAGGAATGTCAATGACCCGCAGTTTTGATCCCGGTTCGTCGTCGAGCCCGGAGGAAACGTCGTGGCCTGGTGGCGGCACGCCTGGCGGCGGCTACCAGCCGGGGAACTATGTGCCGCCGGCCCCGGCGGCAGCGTATGCGCCACCGGCCCCGGCGTATTCGCCGGCGGTGCCGGAGGTGTGGGGTGCGCCGGGCCAGCAGCCGCCGCCCAAGCCGTCGCCGGAGCAGGAGCCGTCGACGGCGGATGTGGCCAAGGATCAGGCCGCGAACGTGGCCAGTGGGGCCGGCGACGCCGCGCAGCACGTCGCGGGGGTGGCCAAGGACCAGGTCAAGCAGGTCGCGGCCGAGACCGGTAAGCAGGCCAAGCAGTTGTTGGGGCAGGCCCAGTCGGAGCTGTCCGATCAGGCTGCCACCCAGCAGCAGCGGGCCGCGGCCGGGTTGCATTCGGTGGGTGACCAGTTGCATGCGATGGCCGGGGCTGCGGATCAGCCGGGGATGGCGACCGATCTGGCCCAGCAGGCCGGCGACAAGGCGCACCAGTTCGCCGGTTGGCTGGAGGACCGGGATCCGGGTTCGGTGTTGACCGAGCTGCGTTCGTTCGCCCGGCAACGCCCGGGTGTGTTCTTCGCGATCGCGTTGGGCGCCGGGGTGGTCGCCGGCCGGCTCGCTCGCGGCCTGACCACCGACCCCGACGAAGCCGGTAGCAGCTCCCCGTCCCCGTCGTCGTCATCATCATCGTCGACGACGCCGTCAGCGCCGTCGGCGCCGTCGGCGCCGGCCTTGTATCCGGGCGGGACCCGGTGAGTTCACCGATCCAGGCTCCCGCGAGCTCACCAATCCAGCCGTCCGCCAGCTCACCGATCCAGGCCCCTGCGCCGGAGTCGCCGCGGTCGTTGGGTGAGTTGATCTCGGAGATCACCTCCGACCTGTCGACCCTGATGCGGCAGGAGGTGGAGCTGGCCAAGGCCGAGGCCACCCAGTCGGCCAAACGCGCCGGTAAGGGTGCCGGCATGTTCGGCGGCGCCGGTCTGGCCGGTCACATGGTGTTGCTGTTCCTCTCGATCGCCGTGTGGTGGGCGATCGGGGACGGTATCGGCCGCGGCTGGTCGGCGTTGATCGTGGCCGTGATCTGGGCGGTGATCGGGCTGGTCCTGTTCCTGCTGGGCCGGCGCGAGTTCGCCTCGATCCGCGGTTTGGACCGGACCGCTGACAGTTTGAAGAAGATCCCGAATGCTTTGCAGGGCAACGAGGAGGAAAACCGATGAGCAGTGATCCGGAAGTCATCCGGGCTCAGATTGAGGCCACCCGGGCCGGTCTGAGCAGCGACGTCAACGAGCTCGGTGAGAAGGTCAGCCCGGCTCAGATCGCCAAGCGGCAGCGGGACAAGGTCACCGGCGCCCTAGCGGGGGTCAAGGACCACATCATGGGGGCCGCCGACTCGACGACCTCCTCGGTCGGGCAGACGGTGTCCGACACCACCGACAAGGTGGCCCGCAAGGCCCAGGGCAGTCCGCTGGCGGTTGGGCTCATCGCGTTCGGCGCCGGGCTGCTGTTGTCCGCGCTGGTACCCGCCTCGCGACCCGAGGCGCAGGCCGCCGCCGCGATCAAGGAACAGGCGCAGCCGCTGGTTGAGCAGCTCACCGCCGCCGGTAAGGAAGCGGCCGGCAACTTGCAGGAACCGGCGCAGCAGGCCCTGGAGTCCGTCAAGTCCACCGCCTCCGACGCTGTCGACACGGTCAAAGACGAAGGCGCCTCCGCGGTGGATGACGTCAAGTCCCAGGCCGCGGATGCGAAAGACACCGTGCAGCAGCACGCCTCGTCCAGCTGAGGTCCATGCGGACCCTGCTGCGCTGGGGCCTGCGTTGAGCGGCGGGAGCTACCGCCGGGGTAGCTCCTGCCGCCTGCCTGTTCACTGGGTTCTGCCCATGCACTGGGTTCTGCCCAGCCGGCCACGGACGGCCACCACGGCCCACCACCGACGCTTCGTGAGGCGAACGACCATGAGTGAGCAGGACACCAGCCGCAGCAAGGCCCAGACGGCGCCGCACCCCGACGACGACGGCAAACCCGACGACATCAGCGATCTGAACAAGCCGACCTGGAAATACATCTTCAAGAAGACCCTGCGGGAATTCTCCAAGGACCACTGCACCGACCTGGCCGCGGCGCTGACCTACTACGCGGTGCTGGCCCTGTTCCCCGGCCTGCTCGCGCTGGTCTCACTGCTGAGCATCTTCGGCCAGGGCCAAAAAGGCGCTGACGCCCTGATGGGCATCGTGAAAGATGTGGCCCCGAACGCGGCGGACACCTTGCGCAGCACGGTGACCGAGCTCACGTCCAGCCATACCGGCGGTATTGCGTTCGTCATCGGCCTGGTCCTGGCGTTGTGGTCCGCGTCCGGGTACGTCGGCGCCTTCGGGCGGGCCATGAACCGGATCTACGAGATCGACGAGGGCCGGCCCTTCTACAAGCTCCGCCCGATGATGCTGCTGATCACCCTGATCGCGGTCATCCTGGCCGCCCTGGTCGCCCTCGGCCTGGTCGTCTCCGGACCGGTGGCCCGGTCCATCGGCTCGGCCATCGGCGCCGGCGACACCGCGGTCACGATCTGGAACATCGCGAAATGGCCGGTCATGCTCGCCGTCGTCGTCCTCGTGGTGGCGATCCTGTATTACGCGACGCCGAACGTGAAGCAACCCACCTTCCGGTGGATCAGCGTCGGCGCCGGTGTCGCCATCCTGGTCTGGATCCTGGCCTCCCTCGGACTGGCCTTCTACGTGGCCAACTTCGGCCACTACAACAAAACCTACGGCTCCCTGGCCGGAGTCATCGTGTTCCTGCTCTGGCTCTGGATCACCAACCTGGCGCTGCTGTTCGGCGCCGAACTGGACTCCGAAACCGAACGCGGCCGCCAGCTGCAAGCCGGCATCAAAGCCGAACACACCCTGCAGCTACCGCCACGCGAGACCAAAGCCAGCGACAAGGCCGCCGCCAAAGACGACAAGGAAGCCGCCGAGGGACGCGCCATCCGCCTGGCCGCCGAACCCGACCCGGCGCCCGAACACCAGGGCGGGGCCCGCCCGGCCCGGCGACCCTGACCCCCAAGAGGGGCCTGGCGGGCAGCACCGCCGGGGTGGCACCCCACCGGCAGCACCTCTGCCACGAAATGCCATCGTAAGAACCTGCACCTCGTCAGCCCGGCGGCGGTGCTCAGTTTCGAGGAAGGATCCACGCATGATCGCGCAGAACCAGGCTCAGCAGCTCATCGACGGGGGCGCCGTCGTCGGCTCCGACGGTGAGAACATCGGCAAGATCGGCCAGGTGTTTTTGGACAACCAGAGCGGCAACGTCAGCTGGGTGACGGTCAAGACGGGCTGGTTCGGCGCCGGTCAATCGTTCGTCCCCACCGACGACGCCACCCTCTCCGGCGACACCCTGACCGTGCCCTACGGCAAGGACAAGATCAAAGGCGCCCCGCATTTCGAGGCCGACCAGCCGCTATCCGAGCAGGACGAAGACCAGCTGTACTCCTACTACGGGCTGGGCACCACGGCCCCGGCCGGCGACTACGCCACCACCTCGACCCATACCGACACCACCGTGGGCGACGACACCGCGGTGGCCGGCCGGAACACCGGCGGGGAGGTCACCCGCTCCGAGGAGCAGGTCCGGGTCGGCACCGAGAAAGTCCAGGCCGGTCGGGCCCGGCTCCGCAAGTACGTGACCACCGAGCAACAGACGGTGACCGTGCCGGTCAGCCACGAAGAGGTCCGCCTCGAACGCGAACCCATCGCCGAAGGCGACCGCGACGCTGCCGACGCGGAGATCGGCGAAGCCGAGCAAGAAGTCGTGCTCACCGCCGAACGTCCCGTCGTGGAAAAAGACGTCGTCGCCGTGGAAAAGGTGCGGCTCGGGACCGAGACCGTCACCGAGCAACAACAAGTCTCCGCCGACGTCCGCAAGGAACAGATCGAACTCGCCGGCGAAGGCGCCGCAGAACACATCGCCGACACCGGCAATGACCCGGCGGCCCGCTAGCCCTGGCGCATTCCGCCAATCCCCGCTGCCCCCGGCGAGACCCCCCATCATGGTCTCGCCGGGGGCGCACCCCTTCCACCGGCGGGAACGGTCGGTCGCGTTCTCGTGGTCACCTTTTGGGTGATGCTCCGCCACCAGTTACAGAGGCGATCTGACATACCCTGCCTTCTTGCCGCACCTAAGGGAAGTTGAGCAGGGGAGACTTGGGGTGGTAGTCGCGCCGGGCGAAATAGGTTGATTCCGAGGAGGGTGCCGCGTGGCTCTTGAGATCGAGCTTTGGGTGGACGGCCGGATCGTGACCGGAGTGGCTGGCTGGTGGGAGAACGTTGAGCTGGCGATGAGGCAGGGTTCGGTGGCAGGGGAGTTTCCGATGTTGAGTTCTATGGATTCGTATATGTGGACGCTGATTCCGGCGAGTGATCTGGGCCAGTTGGCCAGTGAGTGCAGAGCCTTGGCGTCTCGAGCCGGGACCAAAACGGCCACTTATTTGATCAAGATCGCGGAGCTAAGCGAGAGAGCAACTGAGCCAGGAAACGCACTGCTTTTCAACGGCGACTGACACGGGTGCGACCGGCGTCGCTGCGAGATCACAGGCCGCAGCCGGCCCACTTTGCCGTCCAGCCGTGACTGGTCGCTGAGTCGACTCGAAGTTGCTCGGCGGGTTCTTCGACGGTACGGCCACCTCTTTCAGAGGTGGCGCCGTTCTGCGTCGGTTAGTTAGCTCCTTAATTGCCACAACCTGAACCGGCGGTTCAAAGGCGGTTCAGCACTTGGAGCACCCTAGCTGCTCAGGCGCCGCCTGCCGTCGGTTGTCAGCTTGGGTGGTTCAGAGCCAATCGCGGCGTTTGAACATGGTGTACAGACCGAGCGCGATGGCCACGATCAGGCTGATGCTCAACACGAACCCCCATTCTTTCCCGAATCCGGGATAGGGGACGTTCTGCCCGAAGTACCCGGTGATCGCGGTCGGGATGGCGATGATCGCCGCCCAGGACGTCAACTTCTTCATGACCGTGTTCAGCCGGGCGTCCTGCAGCGACAGGTTCGTCTCGAACACGGCGCTGACCATGTCCCGCAACGACTCGGTCCATTCCGCCGCCCGCAGCACATGGTCGTACAGGTCGTCGAACCAGGAGTTCAACTCGGCCGGGGCGTCGAGGTCTTTGCGGTGCCGCAACACCGCGTTGACGACTTCCCGCATCGGCAACACCACCCGGCGTAAGGCGACCAGGTCCTTACGGACCTGGTAGGTGCGCCGCTGCACCTGTTTGCTTAGCGCCTGGTCGTCGAACAGGGTGTCCTCCAACGACTCGATCTGATCGTCGAGCAGCTGCACGGCCTCGAAGTGGCCGTCGACGATGTCATCGAGCAGGCCGTGGACCAACGCGCCCGGCCCGTACTTGAGCAGGTCGGCGTTGTCCTGCCACCGTTGCACGACCTGGTCGATGTCGAACTGCGAGCCGGTCCGGACCGTGACGATGCCCCGGTGCAGCACGAACGCCGACACCCGGGTGATCGACAGGCAGGACCCGGACACCTCCCGCGGCGGATCCGCCGGTGGGTCCGTGTGGTTGGTCGTGATCACCGCGTAGGCGGTCATGAACGTGTGGGTGGCGTACCGGGTGGCCTTGGCCCGTTCGGCGTGCCCGACGGCGTCCTCGACGGCCAACGGGTCCAACGTCAGCTCCTGCGCCAACGCCGCCAAATCCTGGGAGTCGGCGTCACACAAATCCACCCACACCAAACAGTCATCCTGCTCCAGATACTCCGATATCTGATCGAACGGGAAGTTCTCCCGCTCCAACTTGCCGTTACGCCACACCCGGCTCCGCACCGCCGACTTGCTCTCCGTCATGGGATCGACTGTGCCACCCCAACGCCGGCCGCAGTCCCGGGTGGAAGCCGCGACACCAAGCATCAGGGCGGTATCTTCGGCGAACGGCGGAACACTGAACCGAGGTTTCTCGAGGGGGCACCAGGTGATTCCGCCGAACTCGTCTTAATCCGCGGGCGGAATCCACCGGGTAGCACAACCCTGTCTGGCGCGCGCCAGCTCGTTGACGCCGCAACTGCATGTACTGATCTTGGCGGTGCGGGTGGTGCTCGACCTCACCGGCGGCTCGGCGTTACGGGCGGGCCGTGCCTTCGCGTTGGCCGCCGCGCCACGGCCCTTGGACGCCGGCCGTGAGCCAAATCAACCGAACCACCTGGCCAGACTTGGACGGGTTGTAGGCGCCGTCGACAATTACCGCGAAGCGACGACGCCCCTTCTCCGGGTCAACGGCATCGGCATTCGTGGACAGGCAAGACTTGCTTACTGCGGTTGCGGCCGCAGCATTGCGGGAGGCCGGCGACGGTTTGCCACACCTGGCTGATCTGCGATCGGCCCGAACACAGAGCCGCTGCGTCGGACACGAGCGGCTACCGGTCGCGCTCGGCCGCATCTGTGCCGGTTGATGTTCACCGCGCCGGCCGGTGACACCGGCCGCGGCGGTACCGGCTGCCGAGCGCACCCCAGGATGTCTTTTCGAGATCGTCGTCGGCGTGGCGGGGGTCGATGACGCCCGGCAATATGCGGTCTGCTGATGACCGTGATGGACGGTTCAAGCGTGCTTGGCACGTACGGCGGCAGAGCTGAAAGAAGGAGTAGCGCGCGGTACCCGGTCGCCACTCGCCGAAACCGCAGGCCGCTATCCGCGCTTTGGCTGCGGCTGCGGCTGCTTGGTCATGAAGTATTCCGCGGCGTCGTTGTCCAGCGCCTCCAAGATTTTCCGCGCCACGGCCTCCGGGGGGTCGGCCAGGCCAGACGGGCCGCCCAGCGTCATCCCGGGGTCTCTGATCGCGTTGTTCCCGAAGCTGGTGGCGGTGCTGCCGGGATGCACGATGGAGACCCGAATGTTGTCAGCCTCGAGCTCGTTTCGGGCGGTCAGCATCAAAGCGTTCGTCGCGTACTTCGTTGCCGCGTAGGCCCCGATACCGGGTATAGCCATCTTGGAGACGGCGGACCCGACGGTCAGCACGGTGCCGCCGCCCTGTTCTCGCATGACTGGGACAACGGCCTGCAGGGCGAGCAGAGGTCCGTACAGGTTCAGGGCCATCAGGTCCTTCAAGTCGTCGAGGGCTACCTTAGTCACGGGCGCGAGCAGCCCCCGCCCGGCGTTGTTGATCAGGATGTCGAGGCGACCGAAGTGCGCGACGGTCTGCTCGACCATGTCGGAGATCGATTCCGGGTCGGTCATGTCAACAGGGACGACGAAAGCCTCGTCGAGGGTGGCAGCTACCTCCTCGAGCTTGTTGACGGATCGGGCCGCCAAGGCGACCTTGGCCCCTTCCCGGCCGAGTAGCTCGGCGGTAGCCCGTCCGATGCCGTCGGACGCCCCGGTTATCAACACGACCTTGTCCGCCCACAGATCTTCCCTTCTACCCGCGAGCTTGAACCGCCCGGCATGTTCGGAGATTCATGGCCTGAGAGCTCCGCTATTACCGGGCTCCAGTTGGACGGTAGTAGCGTTGTCGGGTTCGGCGGGTGGCGGGTCGTCGCAAGAGCTGTGCAGGCGTCGCCGGCGTCAGTGATGAACCAGTCGACCTATTCGGCGGCAAACGTCCGCTCTCGGAAGGGCAGCCGATCACGGCCGGGCTGAAAATCCCGGCGGTGCCAGCATGGCTCACGACCTCGGGTGCGCCCGGCCGGTCCGGGCAGGAACGGCGGTGTGAGCGAGTTGGACTGGGTACCACGCTGGCCGGGTTGAGCCTCTAATCGTCGGCGCGGCTGGCGCCGGCGTCGGCGACGACGGGGGCGCCGGGATATTCCGTTCGCTCATTCCGGTCGTGGCGGGCCGGTTTGGTGGGGGTGGGGTGTGCTGGTGGGGCGGATTTCGCGCCTGGAGCGGTGGCGATCCAGGCGGCGATGAACAAGACGACCGTGGCCACCAGGTTGAAGAAGATGAGCAGGCCGATGACCTGACCGAACAGTTGGGCGGTCGTGGAGGTCAACACCAGCGGCAGCAACGCGGTGAACGCGTATTTCAGAATCTCGAAAGCCACCGAGGCGGCAACCGCACCGCGGATCAGCGGTGCACGGGCGGGTTTGAGGTTCCGCGGGGAAAGGGTTTGATACAAAAAACCAAAGATCAGTACGTCGGCGGCGGCGGCCAACAAGATCGGGACCACCCGAAGGACAGGCCCCAACCACGAGACCCGATCCGCGCCCAGCCAGGTCAACACCACCGACTGCGCCGACGAGGCGGACACGGTCAACCCGATCGAAACCAGGACCGCCGCACCGAGCAACAACAAGTACATCAAACTTTTCCCGTAATACTTCAGTAGGTTCTCGTCATACACCTCGTTGTCGGTATCGAAATTGGGGCGCCACATCGCCTGGATCGCGGCGCGAAGATTGCCCATCCAGCTGACACCCGAATACAAGGCGATGACCAGTCCGAGGATGCCGATCGTCAGCCGCGCGTGGACCGCGGTATCCAAAATTCCTGACACCGTCGTCGACAGACCCTTAGGAAGCTGCTCGGCGATCTGAGTCTGCAGATCAGTCAGCACCGCCGGTCGGGAGGCCAACACGAACCCAGCCACCGAAAAGGCCACCATGAGGATCGGGATCAAGGCCAGAAACGACAGATACGTCAATGACCCGGCGAACTGGCTACCCAAACGCTCATTGAACCGGCCCAGCGCCACCACCAGATGCCGGATCCCCGGCCGGGCCATGAATTGCGTGGCCCGGCTGCGCACACCGGACCACAGTCCATGGCCCGAGGCAGGGGACATCGGCCGGCTGCCGCGCCTGGGCCGGACCGAGCCGAACCCACCCACCGGGCGACCCGCCGACGAATCAGCCATCACAGCCACACCCCAAACCGGCATCCGGACTCTTCGTCACCAGGGGACCTCCGCGTTCAGCTGGCCGGCTGGACGGCTCCGCGGCCACCGCACCGTGACAAGCTTGGGGGAGCGGCGGGGCAGAACGAATCAGACAGTAGTTGAACTGGCACTCCGCTACCCTCGGCCCGTTCCCTAGTGGTGGGCCGTCGGGGCGCGTGCACCGTAATCCGAATGTCTGCGACCGCAGCCACACCGAGCGGTAGATCCGGGGACGAGGGTCCCCCGTCCAAGCAGATCGACGCTTCACCGGACGGACCGGCGTATCGGCATAAACTGTCAACGTGTACGGCGCCGGTAATGGTCGGCCGCGTAATCGACTTCGGGGTGCAGATGCGTGCAGTACCGATAGTGGGGCCCGGATCCACCCCGCCGATCAGCGTCAAATAAGTCAACTAAGGCGTGTCTCCCATAGGTTGGGTGAGGCGCGCGACAGGGTTGGCGTGTGAGTTCTTCGAGTGGGTCGCGGTTTCGGGTTTTCATCGACGAGCAATGGGCTCGGATCGAGCCAGCGTTGCCGACAAACGTTCAGCGGCAGGGCCATCCGTTTGATGATCATCGACGGGTGGTGAAAGGGATTGCCTACCGGCACCGGACTGGGATCGCGTGGCGGGATCTGCCCCGGGAGGAGATCGGTCCGTGGCAGACGGTGTGGAAACGGCACCGCCGCTACGCCGTCGACGGCACCTGGGACTGGGTTCTGGCTGGTCTGCTGTCCGAGGCGGATGCGGCCGGACAGATCGACTGGAACGTGTCGGTGGACGCCACGATTAACCGGGCGCATCAGCATGCGACGAACACGACTCGCCTGAGCAGGACACAGGGGGCCACTGTCGAATTAAAAGAAATCTTCCCTCGTCCAGACTGAACCTGCAGGTCACGGCATCGGTAGGTCGCGGGGCGGGTTGACCACCAAGATCCACCATGCGGTCGACGGACACGGCCGGCCGCTAGCGGTGGTCATCACCGGCGGGCAACGAAACGACGGCGCCATGCTGGAACAAGTGCTGGACGAGATCCGGGGTACCGCGTCCGGGCGGGGCCGGCCTCGGACCCGCCCGGACGCGGTCATCGCGGATAAGGCGTACTCCTCCAACATCAGCCGCCGACTGCTGCGGCGACACCGCATCAAAGCGGTGATCCGCAGAAATCCGACGAGATCGCCGCCCGGAAACCCCTGGCCATCGAGGCGGCCGCCCACCCACACTTGAAGCTGTCGCCTACCGCGGCCGCAACGTCGTCGAACGCTCATGCGCGCTGGTCAAACACTGGCGCGGGCTCGCGACCCGATACGACAAACTTGCCATCACCTACCGAGCCGCCGTCGTGCTCAGCGCCTGCATCACCTGGACACGACTAATGGGAGACATGCCCCCTAGAAGGAACCCTCCAGCGGGCTGTCAGCGGCGGAGGCAGTGCCGCCGATGAGCGGGGAAGCACGAATCTGGGTGGGTCGCTGGCCGGTCAGCCCCATCAGGGCGTCTCGAGCGGCCCGTTCGACTAGCAGCGGCACGAAATCGCGGATCGGACTGCCCGCGAAACCCTGGTGGGCCTGGCGCACGGCATGCCGCACGACTCGAGGTCTGACGTTCGGGAAGGCCCGCTCCAGGCTCTCGCCGATCCGGTCGAGCTCACGCGCCTCACCCTGCTCGGTGGTGGGGGTCGACGGGTCGTCGTCGGTGGCGTCCATGGGCGCCCATCGTGACACCGCAACCCCGTCTGAAACAACATGCGAGCGCATCGACGATCATCTGGATGAGGAGACGGTCGTCGCTCACGGTGGCCCGAAGTGTCTGTCCGACTGCGTTGATCGGGCTCAGATGGACCGGCGGCGCCGGGAAGTGACTCACGGGGACAGGACGGGTGGGGATGGGTAGCTGGGGATGGCGGTCAGGATGCAGCCGGGGACACAGGTCAGCGTCCAGGACCTGGGCGTCGTGTTCTCGGTGAGACAGAATTTGATCGACCACCGCGGGTCGGGGCCGCTCCGTGTAGACCTGGGCCCGTCGCCGTCTGCATCTGGATGGTTCGGGCGTTGTGTCCGGCGCCGGCGGCGGGCTAACGTTGGGGGAGTGGTCCTTTGGCGGGGCCGCGGGCGACGGGGGCCGGAGATGGTGATGGGACCGGAGCATCGGGTGATCGTGTTCCTGCAGGAGAACAAGACCACGGATTTCTACTTTCCCACCTTGGCCCGGTGGGGGGCGGCGGTCGCGGACAACGGGTCGTTGCTGGCCGCTCCACCGAATTTCGACCAACCCCATGACCGCAACGCCTGGGTGCATTACGCGATGGGGGACTACCCCGCTCTGGCCGTGCAGATCGACAACGACACCGTCCTCCCGTTTTACAGCTACCTGGCCAAACAGTTCATTTTCTGCGACCACCACTTCGGGGCCGGCTCGAACTCCACGTCCGGGCACATGCTGGCCATTGGTGGGCAGACCCCGACGTTTAAGAACCCGCCGTTCGTGGGCGCCCACCCGGTGTGGGACCTGCCGTCGATTTTCACTGCCGCCGACGCCGGCGGCGTGTCCTGGGCCGCGTTTCCCGACCAGAGCGGTTATCCGACGAAGTTCTACACCAGCCTGTCCACCCCGCCGGGCAACGGTCAGGTGCACCGGCCGGCGGAGTTCATCCCGATGGCCAAGGGCGGCACGTTGCCGCGCATCTGTTACGTGTGGAGTCCCGCCGGATACGACGAACACCCACCGGCCACCAGTAACCCCGGCTACGTCACCGACGGGCAGAACCTGATCTGGCAACGCGTCCAAGCCGTCATCGACGGCGGCGGCTGGGCCGACACCACCTTCATCCTGACCTGGGACGACTGGGGCGGCTACGCCGACTCGGTCCCTACCCCGGGGATCGAAACCCTCCCGGATGCGCTGCACCCCGACGGTTTCACCGCCGTCGGCGGCTCACGGATCCCCTTGATCATGTTCGGTGGCCGGGTCGGGCAGGGCATCGATCCGCAATGGCACTCCCACGCGTCGATCCCGAAAACCATCAGCGACCTGCTCGGCCTACCACCCCTAGGGGTACCCCGAGTCGACCAGGCCCCCTCGATGGCCGGCCACGTCGATCCCACATTGAACCGGCCCGAACTGCCGGTCCCCGGCACGGCCATCACCCAACCGAACCCACCGCAGCCCACCCCGCTACCGCGACCGCCCGACCCCTGGCCCGGACCCCTGGGTCAACCCATGCCCGCGTTGATCACCCTCGACGGCAGCATTCTGCCCGCACCCACCGACGGGCTAGTCCGCAAACAACCACCAAAGCCGCCGAAATAACCCGTGGCAGCGAGCCCCGTCAAAACACGGGGCGGGGCCTGTCCGACGGACGGTGTAACTGGCCGGCTGGCGGCGTGGCTGCCGGGAAGGTCTTGTGATGTTGGAGAAAATGGGGTCCGTGATCACGGATTCTGGGAAACATGGTAAATCGTCGCTTCGGGATGCGCAGCGGGCTGCGTTGCGCGAGATGGTTAAATCGGCGGCTGCTCGTGGGGAGGCGGTGAATGGCCCGGGCGGTTTGCTCGCGGATCTGACGAAGGCCGTGGTGGAGATCGCTTTGGACGAGGAAATGACCGGTCACCTCGGTTATGAAAAGCACGCCATCGAGGGCCGTGATGGGAGCAATTCCAGGAATGGGGTCCGGTCGAAGACTGTTATCGGTGACGGTATCGGCGAGGTCGTCATCGACGTTCCGAGGGATCGTGATGGTTCGTTTTTGCCGGCGGTGGTGGCCAAGCGGCAGCGACGCCTTTCCGGGTTCGACGAAGTGATCCTGTCACTGTATGCCCGCGGAATGACGACCGGCGACATCAGCGCACATTTCGCCGCGATTTACGGGGTGTCGGTTTCCAAAGACACGGTATCAAGGATCACCGACCGCGTCGAGGCCGAGATGATGGACTGGTCGACTCGGCCGTTGGCCTCACATTACGTCGCGGTATTCGTCGACGCCATCCATGTCAAGGTCCGGGACGGGCAGGTCGCGAACCGCCCGTTCTACGCTGCCATCGGCGTGGACCTGCAGGGACAGCGTGACGTGCTCGGCGTGTGGGCCGGCACCCCGGGCGACGGGGAGTCGGCGAAGTTCTGGCTCTCGATCCTGACCGAGCTGCGCAACCGGGGCGTCGCCGACATCTTCTACCTGGTCTGCGATGGCCTGAAAGGAATGGGTAACAGTGTCAATGCGGTTTTTCCCGAGGCGATCGTGCAGACCTGCGTCGTTCATTTGATCCGCAACAGTTTCCGGTATTCGTCGAAGAAGTACTGGCCGGAGTTGGCGAAGGATCTGAAAGCGATGTACGGCGCGGCCGATGCGAAGGGCGCGGCAGCTGCTCTCGAGGAGCTCGAGGAAAAATGGGGCGCAAGATACCCGGCCATCATCAGGCTGTGGCGCAACGCCTGGACCGAGTTCGTCCCGTTCTTGGACATCGATCGGGAAATCCGCGGGGTACTCTCGACGACGAACGCGATCGAATCGTTGAATTCCCGGTTCCGGCGATCGGTGAATTCGAAGGGTCATTTCCCGACCGAGCATGCCGCGATGAAGACCCTGTATCTGACCATCCGATCATTGGACCCTAAAGGCACCGGACAGAAGCGGTGGATGACGCGTTGGAAGCCGGTCTTGAACACTTTGGCCATCGTGTTCGCTGACCGGATGCCCGCCTCATTCTGATAGAATGAACACTCCGCGGTCAAAAGACCTCGGATCAACAAGAGCCAGTTACACCGTTCGTCTGACACCCCCACGGGGCGGACTATCACCGGAGTCGCGGACGACGACGGACCCGGCGTATTCCGGACCAGTCGAAGGGTGCCGCAGGGATCGGCTACTCGCAGCCTTTGGTGGTCGCCGGGTGACAGGCTCGGCCCGCCGCGTCTTTTCGCCCGAGTTCGGCATGATTGACGTGGACGTACCGCGCGCGTCGATCAGCTCGGACGGGTTTCCCGCTTCGGCAGGGTCTGGCGTGGGATTCTTCTTGGAGTTACATCCACCGGGTGCGCGACTGGGACGCACCTTTGGATTCGGGTTCGGTTAGGCGTTGGAGGCTGCGTCCGGGATAATCGAGAGGGTTGAGTTGGTCGGCCTGCCAGGAGGGGTCGCGCGTCACGGGTGCCGATCGATGGCCTGCCGGGTCCGTGTCCCACATTCCGGTCCGTCGCCAAGCTAATCGGGAGAGCGCGGCGTCGGCGGTCGAATCGGTGGCGGCCGCCTCGACGATACTCACCGTGTCACCGACGTCGTTCACCACGGTGGTGACTCCTTGGAAGGGCGGGTCATCGTCGTCGGGGGCGTGAAAGGGATGCCAGTCCAGACACGTCCTGGCGGTGGCGTGTTGCACCGCCCGGTATCGGCTGGGTTCGGCGACGGCCGGGGTCGGCAACCGCGAAATCGTGGTCATCGAACGCCTTTATTGTTCACTGCGTCCCTTGCGAGTTGGTTGTCGATGTGGTCACGGCCCGGTCCGCTCAACTGACCGCAACGGCGGCGGACTGGCTATAGTTCATCGCCACGGCAAAGTCGAAAAGCTTGTGAAACTGGCCGGTGTCGCCCCCACAATCGGGCTGTTGGCGGACGGGAGCCGACCGAGTTCTCTTCCCGGCTGGCCGGTAGCGCTAAACGTGTGGAGCTGGAGCGGGTCGGGATGTCGGCGTGAGATGACTTCGTTGGCGGAGGCGCCCAGCGTGTGATCGAGGCCTGCTCGCGTCGCTCCGTGCGGGTGTCTTGGGCATTGCCGGAACCGGTGGTCTCAGTGCGAGCGGCGCACGGAAACGCTCCCAACTGAGCGATTTTCTCATCGTCGGGTACGGCCCCGATTGGCCCCCGAGCGCGGCGGTGGGCACCGTGGCCTTAGAGCGCCGGAACGCCGGGTCGCTCTGCGGGCGGGGACGTTTCATTCCAGTCGCCGGGCCAACGCTCGAGCAGGTGCGCGGCGCCGTGTTCGGTTGCTGGGTTGTGTTCGGCTGCGTCGATGTTGATTGCAGTGGTCGTTGATGCGGTCGGATGTGCGGGGCCCGATTCCGCCGCCGGTGCGGGCGGGTGGGCGACTGGGCCTCGGACCGCTACCGTCATCCGGTTCGCTGTGGCTGAGCGGCGGAACGCTGGGGCCGTTCCCACCACCGGCCGGCCGAAGACCCGGTTCAGCGCATAACCCAAAATGTAGTAATAGAAGAAGGACACTGCGAAGTTGTAGAGGATGCCCCGTTCCATCCGGCGGGCTGAAGTCCAGGCCGGATTCGTCGGGGTGAAATCCACCCGACCCGCCTTTCGGAGTCGGCGAAGAAGATCTAATTCGTCGCCGCCCTGCACCAGTCGGGTATCGTAACCTGGCCACACCGTGCGTTGGAACGCGAAATTTGTGGCGGTGATGTACAGGACCGGGCCGCGCAATCGTCGGATCAGCGCGACACCGCCGAAAAGCCCCTGCTGGAGCGCGCGTCCCCAGCGGGGGCCGTCGGCGAAATAGCAGGGACCGCCGACCGCGACGCAGTCTTCGTGATCATCAAACCACTGCGCGATCTTCGACAACCAGCCCGGGGGATAGGTGGTGTCGGCGTCGGCGGACACGATGATCTCGCCGAGGGCCGCAGCTGTACCGCGCTGCCGGGCTCGACAGACGCCGGGTTCAGGCTCGGCAACGACCGTCGCCCCCAATGACGCGGCCATCTGGGCCGTCCGGTCGGAGCTGTTGTTGTCCACCACGATCACTTCAAACGCACCCGGGTAGTCCTGGGCGGCCAGCGACTTCAGGCACTCACCGAGGTAGAACTCTTCGTTGAAGGCGGGGATCACGATGCTGAACCGCGGACGGTCGGCTCCCAGCGGCGCTTGATTGATCACTGCAACACCGATCCTGTGTCGTCGTTCGCGATCGTGAAGCTCGCCTACGCGGAGAGGACGCCCTCGCGCCGCAACCGATGTACTACGGCGATCGTAGTACACAGAGTTGGCGAGGCGTCGGGCCCGGCGGGCCTCGCATGGGCGCCGCGAGGGGGGAATGTGATCCGTTGCATCCCCTGAGGTCGCGGTCGGCCGGAGACCGTTCGGCAGCGAGCAGGAAGTCAACGCACCGGTTAGACGCATGCCGGCCAACACGATGTGGGTGATGTCGGCGAGAATCGGGTTCGGCACGCTGGCGCCCGCACCCGGGATTGAGCGGATCGGCGACACCGCCCGGCGGAACGCCATCGAGGTCGTCGGCAGGACGGCAAGCTCGTCGGTGCCATGGCCGCTCCCTAACGGTCGGGGGATCACAACTTCACCCGGAGTGTTCGCGGGCGCTGCGGGACCGATCAGGAACTCCTGTTCGGGGTGCACCGCGACGGCCCAGTCCTCGCGGTCTGGTTGCGGTCAGCGCCGCTGCCGCGGCATGGGTGCCGATGGGCGGGGTCATAATCGCTGAGCAGCGAAATCCTCCCAGGAAGAAGGCAGGAACAACCGTGACCGCTGACCCGCTGTCCTCCACCCCGGCACTCAGGACTCGTCCAGGCTCGGTCCGGCAAATCAACGCCGCAGCAGCAGCTCATTCAGGCGTGGCCGTGTATTTAATCGGCCCCAGCGGGCCAGAACTGCGTCCGGTCGGCGACCTCGCCGATCTTTTGAAAGTTCCGGCCAACTTGATATGGGTAGATATCGCGCACTGTGACGCTGCAGCGGAGTCGTTGCTGGCGGATGTTTTCCATTTTCACGCCATCGCGGTTCACGATTGCGCGACCCGTAACCACATGGCCAAACTGCATGTTTATGACGACCATGTGCTCACCGTTCTGCACGCACCCGAGATCGGCACCCGGGGGCACGTCCATTACGTCGAACTGGACCAATTCCTGGGCTCGAACTATCTGGTCACCGTCCACGGCCCACTGAACCCGCTGGTCGATCCCGTGGTGGCCATGATCGACACCGACCGGTGCTGCAGCGCCTGGCTAACGGGCACCTGCGTCCGCAAACCCCTTTCGAGTTGACCTCGGCGATCATCTCCTCCATGACCCGCCGTGAGGTCGACATGGTTGCCGAGCTGGCGCAGCAGTCGGGCGGTTTGGAGCGGCAGCTGATGATGGGCCAGATCGACGCCGACCCCGAACCGTTCCTGGACGAACTGTTCAAAGCCTGGTACGAACTGCTAGCGATCCGCACCATCGCCACCCACAGCGCGTCGGCGTATCGGCGGATGGCCAAATTGGTGCGTTCTTTGCCCGCGGCGGAGAAGCCGCTGGTCAACGACATTGCTGAGAAATTCGAACAGGTCGTGGACATGGCCGACGGGCAACGCGAATTTTTGCACGGCGTGATCGAGTTCTTCCAAACCAAAACCAGCACCCACATGACGGTGGCGGCCGATGCCCTGAACCAATTGTCGGTGCGGCAGAATGACGACATGCGCAAGATCAGCGCGTGGGTGGCGATCATTGCGGTTCCGACCGGCGTGACCGGCTTCTTCGGTCAGAACGTTCCTTACCCGGGCTTTGGAACGACCGCCGGGTTCCTCGCCTCCTGCCTGGTCATGCTCATCCTGGCCATCGTGCTGTACACGATTTCCGACACAAGCGGTGGCTGTAGTTTCGCCTGCCCCGGGCTCCAGCGCAATTGTCGACACACGGCGCACTCGGCGAGGGGTCGCGTCGACGGGTCTTGAGCCGGGGAAGGCCGAGTCCACCCCGGAGCCGAGCCATACCCGCCCGATGCGACCGCAGGCGAGGCTCGACCCCAGAGGTTCACGTTCTGTTCTCCGGCGAAAGGTTCAGCGGCCCGATCGAAGCGGTTAGGAACGGACGGTGATCGCACGACCGGTGCGGCCCGCCCGAAGGAGTGCATCTATGCCGATTTCACGACCGTGGCAACGCGGCCGCATCACCGCCATAACAGCCGTAACGGCCTGCGCCATCGCCGCCTTCCCTGCCGCCGCGGCCCCGGCAACGGCCGCGGCGGTGCCGGCCAGGACCGGCGGGCACATCGATCATGTGCTGTTGCTGTCGATCGACGGGATGCACCAATCGGACCTGGCCTGGTTCGTGCGGACCCACCGGTCGTCGGCGCTGGCCGCGCTGGCGGGCGGCAGCGTGCAGTACACCGGGGCGCAGACCACGTTCCCGTCGGACTCGTTCCCGGGGATGGTGGCCCAACTCACCGGCGCCGGACCGGGCGCCAGCGGCGTCTACTACGACGACACCTACAACCACGAGTTGTTCGCACCCGGCACCGTGGACTGCGCCACTGCCGACAAAGGCACCGAGGTGTCCTGGACCGAGGCGTTGGACCGGTCCCAGAATCCGATCGCTCTGGACGCCGGGCAACACCTGCCGGCGCCGGCCCTGACCGCGCTGACGACCGACACCAAAGAGCAGACCCTGGCCGCCTCGACGGCGTTGACCGCGGCGATCCTGCAGGTGACCCCGAACCCGCAGGCGCTGATCGATCCGGCCGCGCTGCCCGTCGACCCGGCCACCTGCCTGCCGCTGTATCCGCACCAGTACCTGCGGGTCAACACCGTTTTCGATGTCGCTCGGCAGCACGGTCTGCGGACCGCCTGGTCGGACAAGCACCCGGCCTACGAGATCCTGTCCGGACCCAGCGGCACCGGACTGCAGGACCTGTTCACCCCGGAAATCAACAGCACCGCCGACGCCGCCGGCGACGACTGGACCTCGGACAATGCCCTGACCCAGGAATACGACGGTTTCAAAGTCGCGGCGATCGTCAACGAGATCAACGGCTTCGACCACTCCGGCAGCCGACACGTCGGCACGCCCGCCATTTTCGGAATGAACTTCCAAACCGTGTCGACCGCCGAGAAACTCCCTATCTCCGACGGGCTGACCGGCGGGTACACCACCGCCGGCACTCCTGGCCCGTTGTTGACCCACGCCCTGGACTTCATCGACGGGCAGGTTGCCGCCCTGCAAGCCGCGCTCCATCAGGCCGGACACGACCGTGACACTGCGATCATCCTGTCCGCCAAACACGGCCAGTCGCCGACCGACCTGGCTGCGTTGCGCCGCGTCGACGACGGCGCGATCATCGACGCCGTCAACGGGGCCTGGGCCACCGCCCACCCGAACGCCGCCCCGCTGGTCACCTTCAGCGTCGACGACGACGGCATGCTGCTGTGGCTGTCCGACCGCAGCGACGCGGCCCAGCGGTTCGTCAGGACTTATCTGCTCGGGCACACCGCACCGGCCAACGTCGCGACCGACCCCAAGGGTGTGCACTCCGCGACCGTCGCCTCGTCCGGCCTGACCCGCGTCTACACCGGCAACGCCGTGGACGCCCTGTTCGGCGCTCCGGCCGGCGACTCCCACGCGCCCGACATCGTCGGGATCGCTCAATACGGTGTCGTCTACACCGGCGGGGTCAAGAAGATTGCCGAGCACGGCGGCGACTCCCCCGCCGACCGGCACGTCCCGCTGCTGGTCGACATCCCCGGCCTGACCCACCCGTTCACGGTCAGCAGCACCGTGCAAACCACGCAAATCGCCCCGACCATCCTGGCTCTGTTGCACCTGAACCCTAGGGACCTGACCGCAGTCCGCCGCGATGGGACGGCAGTGCTACCCGGCATCTGATTCGAGGTTGCGCCGCAATCCATGGAGGGCCCTGTCACGCTGGCAGGGCCCCCTCCGGGATTGCAGATCCCGCGCTGACTAACAGCTCTGGCCAAACCGGGGTGAGTCCGCTATTGAGGCCGCGCCCGTGCGTGACGTATGGTCCAAATTTGTGGCGCAAAGATCCAGTGGCGCTGGCAGGCGACCAAAAGGTGTCGAAAAATGCAAAAGCGAAGGTGCTGACCAAAAGGTGACGCCCAGGGCGTGCCACCGCCTGGAGCCGAATCTTGAGAATCCCCGTGCAGAACCAAGAACACCGATTCAACCGGCGCCCAGCATGTCGGGTCGGGCGCACCGACAGAACCGCGACCAGGGCACGGCGTGCTTCAGCCGAAACCAGTTGATCCTGGCGTGCGCGTTACTGTAGATCTCGACTCTGCGGGCCTGAGCGAGGCCGTCGGTCTCTCGCGCCCGAGGTTTGGTCACCGCGCGGGTCGGACGTTGTGCCAACTGGGCGCGCGGTGACTCCGCCGCCGCGCCGGGACGCAGAGCCCGCCGGCTTTGCCGGTCCGGTGCGCATCTGCCTGGGACTAGCCGGCTTTGCGGGGTAGCTGTCAGTCGCGGCTTAGGCGCTGTCGGCGCAGATGGTGAGGGTTACTTCTAGAACCAATGTTTGCGGCCGGCGACTTCCCGGCCAGCGAATCCAAGGATGAGCAGGATCAGACCAATGACCAGCACGATGATGCCGATGGTCCACAGGATGGCAATTTTGGCGATGAAGCCAACGATGAGCAGGATGACGCCGAGGATGATCATGACGGTCCTTTCGGTGGAGTGAAGCTGGGACGTTTGGCGCCGGCGGGCGGCGGGTCAGGTCGGTCGTTGCGGGTGGTGGGTCGTCAGCTGCCTCGCCTGATCCTCTTCAGCCGCCCGGCCGGCCGCCGAAGACCAGGGTCAGGGCCAGTGGTTGCGTAGTGCGTGGTGCGTGCAAGGAGATGGCGGGCGGGGCGTCCATCGACAATTCGGACAGGGTGGCGTAGTTCGCGACGTAGGTCAAGGCCTGCTTAGTTCGAGGTGGCAGCGGATCAGGACCAATCCCCGGGCCATAGCGATCGCTGCGATGCCGGGCTGGGCGGTATGCGGCCGGCCGATAATCTCCGCTGCGTGCGCGTCGGCGGTCATCGGGCCAACCCGATGCGGGCCATGACCTGGTCTGCGGCCACGGCTGGCAGGTCGATCTGGGCAGCGTCTTCGAACTGGCCACCGCCGTAGCCATCAGCACCTTCGGCGTCACCTCTTAGCCAAGGCCTGGCCAAATCCGCGCGTCTGCATCGTCGGAGCCATTGACACCGTCGACCCACCGAAGCCACCTGCACCTTGGCGGGAAGGAAAAACGGGCGGCCATCACTGGTGATCGGGTAGCCCGGCGACCTGGTGGGCGGCTTGGCCGAGCGCTTCGAGCACGAGCCGGCGCACATGCCCGCCGCGCACCGAGTACACCTGCCGCCGCCCGTCTCGGGTGGCGTGCACCAACCCCGCCAACCGCAGCTTGGCCAGATGCTGACTGACTGCGCTGGCCCGGGCCCCGACGGTGTCGGCGAGCGTGTTGACATCGGACGGGCCGTTGGCCAGAACGAACAGGACCCGCAACCGGCTCGGGTCGGCGAGCAGAGCGAACCCGGTCGCGGCGACCTGGAATTCTTCTTCACCAGGCATCACCAACGCGCCCCCAGCCGGCGCACCCGCCGCTTCCTCGGACACGGAACCTTCGTGCGTCATGACCACCAGCATGACATCTACATCATCTGCATGATTGCGCAAACAACGTAGCTTGGGGGTGTGTCCGCCACCGTCCCTGTCGTCCTCGCCGCCGCCGGCGGCGTCGCCCTAGCCCACAGCGTGCTGCCCGATCACTGGCTGCCGCTGGCGGTGCTCGCCCGCGCCCGCCGTGACCCGCTGCGCCGGGTCGCCCGCTGGTCCCTGCTGGCCGGGGCGACGCACGTACTGGTCAGCATCGTGCTGGGCGCGGTGGTAATCCTGATCGGTTTGTCGTTGCGGTCGGCGGTCGAATCGGCCGCCGACTACATCGTCGGCGGGGTTTTGATCCTGACCGGGATCGGCCTGCTCATCGCACAAGCCACCGGCCACAGCCACAGCCACGACCACGACCACGACCACGACCACGACCACGACCACGACCACGACCACGACCACGACCACGACCACGATGCGGGAGTTGGCGAGCACCGGCCGGCGCGACGCGGGGCCCTGAGCTTCCTGGTCCCGTTCGGCGCCGCCGCCAGCCCGGACCTAACGATCTTGCCGGTGTTTCTGGCAGCGTCGGCGCTGGGTGTGGGCGCCGCGTTGGGTTCGCTCGCCGTTTTCGCCGTCGTCACCGTAAGCACGTTCGTGGCCTTGACCACCCTGGCCGCCGCCGGGAGCTACCAGCTGTCCGGGCGGTGGCTGGACCGCTACGGCAACACCGTGACCGCTGTGGTCCTCATCGTCATCGGCGCCCTGGTCGCCGCCCATCTGCTCTGAGAACTCGCCCACCGCAGGAGGACCTGGCGCCTTCGGGGAAAACATCCGGGGGTAGCGCCATGCTCGCCCAGGTTGAAGAGTAGGTGAACCTGGCGAGAACATCCGTTGTCGCGGAGGTCGCTCCTGTTTTGATCATTCCGACTCGGGCGCAGCGGTAAGGGGTCGGTCATCCCGCTCCGGCTGGGCCGAAACCGCCGGGGCCACCGATGGTTCTGGTGGTCCACGATGCGGCGTGGGGCAGCAGGATGACCGCCGCGGCGACGCCGGCGATTAGCGCGATGACCAGCAGGGCGAATCGCCAGCGGCGGTTGCGGGCGGCCGGCCCGGACAGGGCCCGGCGCAGTTCTGTCCTGCTGGTCATGGCGGCTTGCCAGAGGTGACCGAGTAGGTGCACGGCGAGCACCGCAATCCAGATCCAGAAGCAGGTTTGGTGCACGGTGACCCAGCCGTTGTCGCCGTGGTGGTCGCCGACGAAGATGAGCACGACGCCGGTGCCCAGCAGGGCCAGCGTGGAAAGGATCATCAGCGGACCCAGGATCCGCAGCAGCAGTGGCGGCGGCCCTTCTTTCACGTAGGGGGCTGCGCCGGTGTAGTAGCAGGCGAACTTGTAGAAGGTGCTGGCCGATTTGAGCAGGGCCGGGCCGATCAGCAGCACCCCGACGAAGATGTGCAGGGTGATCATCTGCCGGACGCCCAGCAGGGTCACCCCTTCCACCAGCAGCACCGCCAGGAGCACGATGCCGGTGGCCGAGGTCAGTCGGGCATTGCCGTCAACCCCGCGGCCGGCGTCGGCGTCTGGTAGGTCGGGTCGGGCTGGCCGGAACAACCAGGTCGGTAAGGTCACGAGGGTCCTTTCGCCGGGTCGAGATCGGGTTGGGACAGCTTCAGGGTCCTAGTTCAGAGGTTGTGCAGAGCTGCCTGCGGCGAAGTGGGGTTCGGCCGGCCCGGCTAACTGTCGAAAACATGGGCGCCGACGGGGGACAGGCGGTAGCGCACAGGGGGTGCCGGGAGATCAGCGGCCATTGCGGCAACAGCGCCGGGGGTTGCGGCCAGGTCGCCGTCGTCGTCGACCAGGGCGGTGTCGTAACCGGGGGGCCAGCGGCTGGTGTCGGGATGGGTGTGACCTTCCGCGACGGCGGCGGTGGCCAGGATGTCCGACCAGGTCAAAGTGGGGCCCAGGACGGTGGCTTGGGTGACACCCGCGGCGGGCCGGCCGGCCGGGTCCCAGATGTGCGCGCCGCGGTGGGCGGAGCCGGAGGTGGCCACCGCCCCCGAGGACAGTTCCAGGACGGTCATCAGGGCGGCCGGGTTGGCGGGGTGTTCGATCCCGATCCGCCAGGGCCGCGCGGGGCCGGTGGTGTGGATCAGGACATCGCCGCCGGCATTGCAGTAGAAGTCGACGGCCAGTTTGTAGAGCGGCCGAACCGCCCGTTCGGCGGCCCAGCCTTTGACGATCCCGGACGGGTCGAGTCGGCCCGACGCGTGGATGTCGAAGCATCCGCGGGTGCGCCAGGCGGCTTGTTCAGCGAGGTCGAGTACGTCGGCGACGGCCGGGTCGGCGTCGGCGACGGTGGAGTCGCCGCGGTTGATGCGATTGATGTCGCTGTCGTGCCGGTAGGTACTGAAGATGCGGTCGTAGCGGCGCAGTTCGCTCCACACCTGGTCCAGGGCGCGGCGGGCCGCGGCGGGGTCGAACGGGTGCCGCAGGTGGACCGAGAACGGCAATCCCATGATCATTTCGGTGGCGGAGGCGACCTTGTCGGTGGTGCTCATCAGCCCAGGTGGGCCGCGTCGATCGCGGACTGCAGGGACTGCTCGAACCCTTGGGTGGTGAAGGTGGCGCCGCTGACGCCGTCGATCTGAGCGGTCTGCGCAGCCAGGGCTTGGGCCTGCAGTTCGGGGATGGCCTGGGCGTTGATTTCGGCGTCGCGGCCGTTCTCTTGGGGGTATTCGATGGCGGTGACTGCGGTGATCTTGCCGCCGGTCACGGTGATCTGGACCTGAACCGGCCCGTACCGGGTGTCCGCGGCGCCGCCGTTGACCACCACGGGCGCCGCCGAGCTGGACGAGGTCTTCGCCGCGGCCGCGGTGGTCTTGACGGCGGTGGTGGGCGTGGCGGGTGTCGCTGATGTCGCCGGGGTGGAACGCCGGGCCGTCGATGTCGACGCGGCGGCGGTGGGGACGGTGATGCTCTGTGCCGTGGCCGTTGCCGTGGCCGTGGCCGTGGCGGTCGGCGGGTCAGCCGATCCGGACGCCGCCGACGCCGTTAAGGCGGCGCGGCTCACGACACCCGCCGGGGCGGCGACAGCGACTTGGGCGGAAGCGACGGGGACGTCGCGGCTGGTCTTGTAGGAGAACAACAGGACCAGCACGGCCAGGGTGCTCATCAGGGCCAGGGTGATGCGTCTCATCGCGGCGACGTCCTTTCAGGAGGGGGCACCGGGTTCACCAGCCGAAGCGTTCGGCGTGGATGTGGCGGCGGGGGACGCCGGCGGACAGGGCCGCGGCGCGGGCCTGGGCCGTGAACTGTTTCGGCCCGCACAGATACACCTCGCGGTCGCAGACGTGCGGCACGAGGTGTTCCAGGGCCGCGACCGGGTCGACCGGGCCGGAGCCGGGGAAGAAAGAGCTGGCGGACCCGCGGGGCCCGACCAGCCGGATGAGCCGCACCCGGGCGACACGGGCGAGGGCGTCGAATTCGGCGGCGAAGGTGGCGTGCTCGGGGCCGGAAATGCGATGCAGCACGGTCACTTCGGCCGGTCGGATGCCGTTCCAGTCCTTGGACGGGGCTTCGGCGGCGATGTGTTCGGCCAGGGCCCGCAGCGGGGTGATGCCGACGCCGGCGCAGATCATGACCACGTCGCGGCGGGTGCGGCGGTCGGCGGTCATCACCCCGTAGGGGCCTTCGGTCAGGACGCGGGCGCCGGGGCGGATGGCAGGCAGTGCGGCGCTGCCGTCGCCCAACGCTTTGACGGTGATCCGAAGCCGGTTGGCGGTGGGCACCGCCGAGATCGAGTACGGGTGGGATCGGGTCCAGCCGGGTCCGCCCAGGAAACGCCACTGGCAGAACTGCCCGGGCTGTACCCAGCGGTCCAATTTGCGGCCGGATATGACGACCGACACGACGCCGGGTGTTTCGCCGATGACCGTCTCCACGCGCAGCTGGTGAGCCAGGTTGGTGGCGATGGGCAGCAGCAGCCGGCCCGCGAGGACTGCGGCGGCGGCCGCTCCCCACAGGCTCCACCAGAACAAGGTGGATACCGGTGAGGAGGTGAATTCCGACCCGGTCCACAGCTGGTGGGGCAGGGCCAGGCCGACACCGAGGTAGGCGTACAGATGCAGCAGGTGCCACGACTCGTACCGCAGCCGCCGCCGCGCCGCCCGCAGCGAGGTCAGCACCACCATGATCAACGCGAGGGTGCCGGCGGCGGCCAGCAGCATGCCCGGGTAGTCGATGAGCAGGTCCCAGAGTTGGCCGAGCAGGTTGACGTGGGCGGCTTGCGCGTAGCCGATGGTGATGGCCACGATATGCACCAGCATCAGGTGGAACGAGGTGAACCCGACCAGCCGGTGCTTTCGGGCCAAAGTGTCCTGCCCCCACACCGTTTCCACGCACGGCAGCCTGGCCATCAGCAACACCTGCAGCAGCAGCAACGCGGAGGCGACCAGCCCGGACAGGCGACCGATCGAGGTCAGCGGCCCGCCGACGGCGCTGAACTCCTCGATGCCGCCGCCCCGGACCCACAGCGCCACAGACACCACGACCACGGCGATCCCGGCCGTTCCGAACAGGTCGCCCATCCAAGAGGTGCGGCGGCGCACCGACTCCGACCGTCCTGCCGGCCGCCGCCGAGCGGGGGCGGCCGTCGGGGAACTGTGCGAGTGGTTCATCACTGTCGTCCCACCCGAGGGCTGTATCTGCGTCACCGGAATTGCTCCTTCTGCGGCCTGGCCGGCGTCGACCGGTCGGCGGGTACCGGACTCAGGCTCAGCCGCCCGGTTCAGGAATCCCTGTGAACCCTGCCCATCCCGGCCGATTCAGCACCAATTCAGAGGAAACGAAGAGCAAGCGTTCACCACCGGCGTTGGATGCTGATGCGGTGACCACCGGTATGCGGAGAACCCACACCGAACTCGTCCGCACGGACGGGGCGGCGCCGCGGGCGTTGGTTGTGGACGACGAGGAAGAACTGGCCCGGGCCCTGGTGGTCGCCCTGACCGCCGACGGGTGGGACGCCCGCAGCGCCGCCACCGGAGGCCAGGCGGTGGAGCTGGCGCAACGTTTCGGACCGGACGTCGTGGTGCTGGATGTGATGCTGCCCGACATCGACGGATTCGAGGTGCTCCGCCGGTTACGGGCCCACTCCGACCAGGTGTGTGTGCTGTTTTTGACCGCCCGGGACGCGGTGGCGGACCGGATCGCTGGGATCAGCGCCGGCGGCGACGACTACGTCAGCAAACCGTTCAGCCTGCAGGAAGTCCTGGCCCGGGCCCGGGGTCTGGTCCGCCGGGCCGGGCTGGTCGCATCCCGGTCGACCTCACGCATCAAAGTCGGCGACCTGGTCATCGACGAAGACTCCCGGGAAGTGCGCCGGGGCGCTGATCCGGTGGAGTTGACGGCCACCGAATTCGAGTTGCTGTGCTACCTGGCCCGCCACCCCCGGCAGGTGCTGTCCAAGACGCAAATCCTGGACCAGGTGTGGAACTACGACTTCGGCGGGCAGTCCCACGTCGTCGAGCTCTACATCAGCTACCTGCGTAAAAAAGTCGACTCCGGCCGGCCGGCGATGATCCACACCGTCCGCAGCTTCGGCTACGTCCTCAAACCCCCCGGTCCGTGACGTTCAACCTGCGCCGCGGCAGCCGGACCCTGCGGTTCCGGCTGACCGCGCTGATCGTCCTGCTCGTGGGCGCCGCCGCCGCCGCCGTCGGTGCGGGGAGCGCCATCGCGGTCCACTCGTTCCTGACCGCCCGACTGGACGCCGAATTGAGCCTGGCCGGCTCCCGTTACGCGCTGGCGTTGGAACACCCCGGTCTGGGCGCCGACCCGGGCAGCGACGGCGGCAACGACTCCGATCGGGGCGGCAGCGGCGGCACGGCGGAGACCGCGACCGTCGGACAGTCGGTGGGCACGCTGGGGGCCCGCCTGCTGAACGGACAGGTCACCGCGATCGGGGTGGTCCACGACGCCGACGACCCGATCACCGTCTCCGCGGCCGACCGGGCGGTGATCGCCGGCCTGCAACCCGGCGGCGGCCGCACCGTTGACCTGCCCGACCTCGGCCCGTACCGGATATTGGTCACCCCGGGCCGGGACGGCGACACCCTGGTCACCGGTCTACCGGAACGGGTCGTGGCCCAGACCACCGGGCAGGTGTTGCTCGTCGAGGCCGCCGTATTCGCTCTCGTGGTCCTGGCCGCCGGCGCCGGCGGTGCGTTCGCCGTCCGCCGCTCGTTGCGGCCCTTGGACCGGGTCACCTCGACCGCCCTGGCGGTGTCGGACATGCCGCTGGCCACCGGAGAAGTCCGATTCCCGGAACGGGTCGCCGCGGCTGACCCGCATTCCGAGGCCGGACAGGTCGCCACCGCCGTCAACCACATGCTCGAACAGGTCGAGGCCGCCCTGACCGCCCGCGCGGCCAGCGAAGACCGACTCCGGCAGTTCCTCGCCGACGCCAGCCATGAACTACGCACCCCGCTCGCGGTGACCCGCAGCCATACCGAACTGCTTACTGGCTACGCCGACGAGTGGCCCGACTCCGCCCGGGAATCGTTGCGTGCCATCACATCCGGAAACGCACGGATGACCCGCCTGGTCCAGGATCTGCTGCTGCTGGCCACGATGGACGCCGGAGTCCCGCTGCGGCCCGAACCGGTGGACCTGTCCCGGATCGCCCTGGAAACGGTGAACGAGCGACGGCTGCATTCGCCGGGGCACCACTACCAGCTTCACCTGCCGGAGCAACCGGTCATCGTCGACGGCGACGAGCACCACCTGCACCAGGTCCTGACCAACCTGCTGGCCAACACGGCCGCCCACACCCCGCCGGGAACGTCCGTGCTCCTCACCCTGAACGTATTGCCGGCCGCGCCGAACACAGTACCGGCCGTCCGGGTGCGGGTGACCGACGACGGCCCCGGATTCCCGCCGAACCTGCTCCCCACCATCTTCGGGCGGTTCGTTCGCGGCGACACGTCCCGACACACCAGCACCGGCAGCACGGGCCTCGGCTTGGCCATCGTCTCGACGCTGGTCGCCGCGCACCACGGCGCCCTGACCGCCGCCAACATCCCCCGCGGCGGCGCCGAAGTCACCGTGACCCTCCCGGCCACCCAGCCTGACCCCGCCGACACGGCCGAGAACCGTCGCCGGTGAAATCCCGCACCACCACTTCAGAGCAAATCCAGAGCCTTCCGACGATAGGGTGTCGCCCTGCCCGGCTACCACGTCCACGCCCGCAAAGCCGGGCCGGCGCCGCGCCGCGACGCCGGCGCCGATCTACTGCCTACGAGAAAACCGAGATCCCTGATGAGCACCTCCACCTCCACCCGTCCTGCTACCGCCACCGCCCGCAACTCGCTGTTCAACGTGCTGATCGGACTCACCGCGCTGGCCGTCCTGCTGCAAGGACTGTGGGCCGGGATCTTCCTGGACCACGACGGGGAGCGGGACGCCGCCGGCAGCTGGATCGATGTGCACGCCCGGGGCTGCGACATCGCCATCGGCCTGGCCGTGGTGGCCACCGTCGTGGCGCTGATCAAGCTGCGCCGGGACAAGACGGTCTGGATCAGCAGCGCCGCGCTCACCGCCCTGCTGGTGGTCGAGGCCTACATCGGTGGGCTGATCCGCGATGACAGCAAGGACACCCTGACCGCCGTGCACGTCCCGCTGGGCATGGCCATCATGGGACTGGTCATCTTCATTCCCGTGCACACCCGAAGGATCGGCACCCGTTCGTGACCGCACCAGCCGCCCAGGCGAACCTGCCGGCCGAACCCCACCCCGACGTGTCCCGGCTGAACTGGCTCCGCGCCGGGGTCCTGGGCGCCAACGACGGCATCGTCTCCGTCGCCGGCCTGGTCGTGGGGGTGGCCGGCGCCACCACCGCCCGCGGCCCCATCTTCACCGCCGGCATCGCCGGCCTGGTCGCCGGCGCGGTGTCGATGGCCCTGGGGGAATACGTGTCGGTCTCCAGCCAACGCGACTCGCAACGAAACCTTCTGGCCCAGGAAAAGCGCGAGCTGCAGGAAGATCCGGACACCGAATTCGAAGAACTCGTCGGGATCTACCAAGGCAAGGGACTGAACCCGACCACCGCCCGGCAGGTCGCCACCGAACTCACCGCGCACAATGCCC
This sequence comes from Nakamurella sp., assembly GCA_965277905.1. Classification (GTDB taxonomy): domain Bacteria; phylum Actinomycetota; class Actinomycetes; order Mycobacteriales; family Nakamurellaceae; genus Nakamurella. The sequence goes on along the minus strand of CBDIDW010000004.1, from coordinate 1,501,273 downwards.
TGGCCGCCCACTTGGACGCCGAGCTGCACCGACGAATTCGCCAACCCCTGGCAGGCGGCCGCCGCCTCCGCTCTGTCCTTCAGCGTCGGCGCCGTGTTGCCGTTGCTGGCGATCCTGCTACCCGCCCCGCAATGGCGGGTCCCCGTCACCGTCATCGCCGTATTGATCGCCCTGGCGATCACCGGCGCCCTGAGCGCCCGCATCGGCGGAAGCGCCATCCGCCTTGCTGTACTGCGGGTAGTCATCGGCGGCGCCCTCGGGCTCACCGTCACCTACGCCATTGGACGGCTCTTCGGCGCCGCCATCTCGTAAATGGTGGTCCCCTGGAATGACGTCGGTCGAATCCGCCGGTGATTGTCTTGGGCCCGCCCACCTGGGCGGCGTTCGTGACCGCACCCGCAAGACCCATCCCATCGGACCCGGTCCCGACCGACCAGATCGGATACTATCGAGAGCATAGTAGTGAGCTGGGGTGCGTGTCGGAAGGAACCGGATGACCGTCCACAAGATCGCCGCCACCGCCGATGCGGCCAAAGCTGGCGTTCGCCGGTTGATCACGACCGTGGCGACAGGACGTCGGGCCCAGTTGGTGGTGGCGATGCTCGTCGGGGTGCTGTTAGGCGGCGGTTTCTCCGCCGCGGCAACATCTGTCGTCGGCGGCGGCGGCGGTCACCGTGACCGGTCGGAGATGTCCACCGGTTCACATTTCGGACCGGGCGGGCGTGACGGCGGCCCGCACGTCCCGGAGGAGGGTCGGTGATCACCGGCAGCTGCATCGACGATCACCGGCGGGCCGACCAGCCGGGCCCGGTCCCAGCTCCCGGGGTTCAACGGCCGGAGAACCACCTGGCCCCGGTCCTGACCTTTGACGAGCAGCTGCCGGCGAGTGTGGCCACCCGGTGGGTCGCCGCAAACTCCGACCAGGTCCTGCTCAAGGACTTTGCCCGGACGCTGGTGATCGCCGGCGGCGGCCTCCTGATCGTGATGGCTCTCGTCCTGGCGTTGGCCGGCGCCGGCGACCTTCCGGCCGGCGCGGTGGCCGGACTGCTCGGGGTGTTCGCCGTGCTGGCGGGTCGCCGATCTCATCGGGCGGCGTCACGGCGACCGGACCGGTTCACCGCCGGCGAGATCGACGCGGTGCTGGCCCATCAGCGGTGGGTTCGGTTCGATGACTGGAACGAGCTGGTCGGGGACCAGACGCCGGCCGAGGTCCTCACCGCGCGGCAGGCCGCTGTGCTGGCTCGCATATTGCTGGCCAACCCGGCCTGGACGTCCGCCGCGTTCGACACGCACCGGATGCGGCTTGACCCGGTCCAGGAGGCGCAGCGCATCCAACTCGCCGCCCGCGAAGTCTTCGACGAGCGCGTCGCCACCCAGAGCGCGGCCTCGATTGACAGTGACCCGATCGTCGAGCTCGCCGGGATACGCGCCCAGTGGGCTGAGCAGCTGCAGGCGTCCTTCGCGGCGCTGACCGACCGACTCGAAGCGTTCACCCGTTACACCGACGAGGTGCTCGCGGTGGCCGCACTGCTCGAACAGGTCGAGACCGCCCAAAGGCTCACGCTCAGGGTGCTGGCCAAAGAACCCGGGCTGGCCACCCGTACCGCCGAACACGAACTGGCGGCCGCCGACCTGGACCAGCTCCGGGCCGAACTGTCGGACCTGCGGCAAGGACACCAGGCCGCGGCGGCGCCGCGGATGCCCGCTCCTTCGTGACCGGCGGCGGGTTGTTCCTAGCCGTCTTTTTGGCCTGCGTGGTGGAGGCCGTCGAGGCGGTCACGATTGTGCTCGCGGCCGGCACCGCCCGGGACTGGCGTTCCGCCCTGGCGGGCGTCGCCGCCGGAGTGGGCGTGTTGGCCGTCACCGTCGCCGTGCTGGGCCCGGCCGTGTCCCGCATCCCGATCGGTGGGCTGCGCCTGTTCGTGGGTGGGTTGCTGCTGGTGTTCGGGTTGCAGTGGCTGCGTAAGGCCATCCTGCGGGCCTCGGGATATAAGGCGCTGCACGACGAGTCGCTCATCTTCGACCGGCAGTTGGCGGCCGCCGGGTCGGCCGCGGCCGGGCGGCGAGGCATGGTCGCCGATTGGTACGCGTTCACCCTGGCCTTCAAAGGTGTGGTCCTGGAAGGGCTCGAGGTCGTGTTCATCGTCGTCACGTTCGGCGCCAATCAGCATCAAATCGGCCTCGCCGCGGCCGCCGCGGGCGCCGCGATCCTCCTGGTCGTCGCCCTGGGATGTGTCGTGCGGGCCCCACTGGCCCGGGTGCCGGAGAACACCTTGAAGTTCGTGGTCGGCGTGATGTTGACCGGGTTCGGCATGTTCTGGGCGGTGGAAGGAACCGGGGCCCGCTGGCCCGGCGGAGATGCGGCCCTGCCGGTCCTCGTGGCCGGCACTGCGGCCGCCGCGCTGATCCTGGTAACCATCCTGCGCCGGCAACGCGCAACCACCGATGCGCGTTCAGCGGCCCGGCCATGAAAAAGCTGCGCGCTTTCGGGGCGTTCTGGTACGACTTCGTAATCGGCGACGACTGGCGGGTCGCGCTGGGGGTGGTGCTCGCTCTGGCGCTCACCTTCGTGGTGGGCCAGGCGGCCGCCGTGCCGACCTGGTGGATTCTGCCGGTCACCGTTGCGGTCCTGCTGCCGGTCAGCCTGTGGCGCGAGGTTCGCAAAACCAGGGGAGGAAATGAATGAGGTGGCCATTCGCCGGCGTCAGGGCCGCGTCTGCGCCGGCAACCGGGGTGGGTGAGCGGGATGCGGCCCGTTCAGGCGCCGCCGGCGGTGACGACCGCGTCGGTGATGAATCCAGCCAGCAACCCGGCCAGCAAGCCATACGCGACCAGATCAGCGCGTTTGGCCTTGGCCACCACGCCGAGCAAACTCACGACCAGGTACAGGATTGACCCGGCCGCGAGGGTGAGGAAAACGATGCTCACGGCCGGACTGGTGAAGCGGTAACCGACGGCCGTGCCCACGAAGGTAGGTGCACCGCCGATCGCGCCCATCAGCAGCAGAAACGGCCAACTGGGCCGATCCTGCGGTTCGCCCCCGGCCAGCGGCGCGACAATGCCGAAACCCTCGGTGGCGTTGTGCAAACCGAACCCGACGACCAGCAACGTGGCCAGCGCAATGTCGCCGCTGCCGGCGGACTGCCCGATGGCCAAACCCTCAGCAAAGTTGTGCAAGCCGATACCCGCGGCGATCAGGAACGCCAGCCGCTGCGGGTCCGTCCAGCGCCGCCGCGCCCCCACTGTGGTCAGTTCGGCGACGGCCATCGCTCCGGGCCCGAAACGAACCTGCCGGCGCCGCACCGACCGGGACATCATCTGCTCGTAGAACACCAGGGACAGCAACCCCACCGCCAGGCCCCCAGCGAACAAGGCGCCATACCCCAGAACCGGCCCGATGCCGCCCGACCCGGCGTGAATGTCGGCCAGCGCCGCGTCGATCGGGGCCCACGCGTGGGTGAGCACATCCCAGACCAGGAACAGCAGCACCCCGATCGCGGTGGCGCTGAGCAGCAGCCGCACCGTGGACGCGGACGCCCGCAGCCGCCCGCAGGGCAAACCCAAGACGATCGTGGCTCCGGCCAACAAGCCCAGGAGCAACGTTTGCAAAAAGGACATCGACGCCTCACGACCGGTGGCTAGGTTAGCCTCACTTTACCCTACCCGCGGGTCCGGTCGACCACCCAGCCGCCGGTCCCACGATCCTGAGGACCGGTGCCGAAGGGCCCGGAGAACACAACCGGGCGACGACAAATTGCTCCAGTCCATGTCCATGTCGATGTCGATCTCGATGGCCACGATCAACGTTCGGTTATGCCGTGACGCCGTACCTACAGTCCTTCCCTCGAGTTGAGCAAGCAGCAAACTGGGCAGGAGGCCAGCGGGTCAGGCGTCCCGGCGTTGCAGCACAATCGCGCCGGCGATCAGAGCGGCGAGGGCGTAGAGGAAGAAGACACCCAGTCCTGTCCACGGGGGCAGGGTGCCGGGATCGGGGTGCAGGTCGTAGATCGCGGCGCCGGCGTTGCTGGGCAGGTACGGGCCGATGGTGGTTTGCCAACTGTCCGGCAAGATGGCCAGGATCCCGGGCAGGACCAGCAACAGTCCGACGAGAGCGGCGATCCCGCCGGCGGTGTTGCGGACCACGAATCCGAGGCCGACGCCGAGCAGGGCAACCACCGTCAAATACAGACCCGTGCCCACGACCGCCCGTAACGCGCCCGCCGCAGCCAGGCTCGTCCCGTGCGTGCCCAGGGTCGCCTGCCCGCCGAAAAAGGCGACAAAGGCCGACAGCTGCATCAACACCAGGGTGACCGCACCGAACAGCAGCGTCTTGGCCCAGAAGATGGGCAGGCGGGTGGGTGCGGCGGCCAGCGAGGATCTGATCTGGCCGGTGCCGTATTCTCCGGTCACGAACAGGACGCCGAGCACCCCGATCGCCAGTTGAGAAAAGTTCAACCCGTCCAGGCTGGTCCCGATGGGATCGAAGCGAGCTTGCCGGGCCGCTCTCATATGGGCCCAGTCATGGTTGATCAGGTATCCGCCGATGAGGCCGACCGCGACGAGCCCGGCCACCGCCAGGGCCAGGGTGAGCCAACTGGAACGCAGCGACCGCAGTTTGACCCACTCGGAGGCCAGGACCCGCCCCAGGGTGACCGGTGGCGGGTTGCTCATCGGGACGTAGGGGCCGGTCGAGGACGACAGGCTCATGCCGACGCCGCCGCGGGCAGGTGGCTGCCGCCGTGGTACTCCACCGACGAGCTGGTCAGTTCCATGAACGCTTCTTCCAGCGATGCCTGTTGCGGGGTCAGCTCATACAGGGCGATGTGATGGGTCAGGGCCAGGTCCCCGATCCGTTCGGCGGTCATCCCCTTGATGGTGATCCGGTCGGCGCTGCCCGCAGTGGGGACGACAGTAATGTCGGGCCCGGAGACCAGCTGCGCCAGGCGTGGGGCGTCGGGGCTGCGGACCAGGACCCCGGCTCCGGACGCCGACGCGATGAGCTCGTCGATGGGCCGGTCGGCGATGATTCGGCCCTTCCCGATGACGATCAGATGATCCGCGGTCAAAGCCATCTCGCTCATCAGATGGCTGGACACGAAGATGGTGCGGCCCTCGGCGGCCAACTTTTTGAGCAGGTTCCGGATCCACAGGATGCCGTCCGGGTCCAGACCGTTCACCGGTTCGTCCAGAATCAGCGTGCCGGGGTCGCCGAGCAACGCCGACGCGATGCCCAGGCGTTGGCCCATACCCAGGGAAAACGCACCGGCCCTCTTGCGGGCGACGTCGGTCAACCCCACCAGGTCGATCACCTGCTGGACCCGGACCGCGGGGATGCCGTGAGTTTTGGCCAGGGCAAGCAGATGGTTGTAGGCGGATCGGCCGCTGTGAATGGATTTCGCCTCCAAGAGCGCGCCGACCTCGCGCAACGGGGCAGGCAACGCACGGTAGGGGCGGCCGGCCACGGTCACCGACCCGCTGCTCGGCCGATCCAAACCCAGGATCATCCGCATGGTGGTCGATTTCCCGGCCCCGTTCGGACCCAGGAAACCAGTGACCAACCCCGGCACCACGACGAAATCGACGTGGTCCACCACGGTCTTGTCGCCATAAGTTTTCGTCAACCCGCGGGCCACGATCATCAGCGCCCTCTTTCCGTTGGGCTCGCAACTGGACCCGGCCTCGACGGCGACTGGACCGCACATCACCGCAGGCCTACCACCGCATACTACAGAAGAAGTAGTCGTCACGAGGTCGCTGGCTCCGCGTCCCGCCCCTCACGGCGCCGGGCCACCCAGGCCGGTCTGCTCGGCCGCCTCGTCCAGTCAGGGGCGAATGTGCCGACCACGGCGACACACCCGGCGCGAGGACCGGCCAGGATGGCCGCCACCCGGCGGGTGCAGGCCGACGGAGGCGGCCCGCCGTCCGCGGGCGGCTGCCCATGCACGAGGCAGCGTAGGAGCCGGCCCAGGGGCCGGTGGAGCCTGAATAACTAGGGCGTGTCGCGTAAGAGGTCGCGCTGACCTGCGAGATCGTCTGTTCATGTCGCGTTCTGGGGATCTGACCGATGTGCAGTGGGCTCGGATCGAGCCGCTGATGCCGAGTACGAAAGGCAAGCGCAGCAGACCCTTTCGTGACCATCGGCCATTGATCGACGGGATCATTTTCCGGTACCGGGTCGGGTGTCCGTGGCGGGATGTGCCCGAGCGGTACGGGCCCTGGCGGGCGGTCTGGCGGCGGCACTCTCAACTGACCAAGTCCGGCACCTGGGATGCCATCTTGACCCAGATGCTGGCCCAGGCCGACGCGGCCGGTGTTTTGGATTGGGTGGTCAGCGTGGACAGCACGACCGCCCGGGTGCACCAGCACGCCGCCACCCTGTCCCGGGAGGTTGCCGGGTCGTCACCGAGTTACACAGGGGGCTCGGTCGAACTACAAGAATTCGGCCGGCGAGCCAGTTGATCATGCGATGGGCCGGTCCCGGGGTGGGTTGACGACCAAGCTGCACGCCTTGGTCGACGGTCTGGGCCGGCCCTTGGTCATTCACGCCGGCCCCGGTCATGCCCACGACAGCCCCATGCTGCCGGTACTTCTGGGTGACCTGATGGTGCCGCGGCTGGGGCTGGGACGGCCGCGAACTCGACCGGATGTGCTGATCGCGGACAAGGCCTACGACACCGGCGCCCACCGACAGATGTTGCGCCGGCGCGGCATCAAAGTCGTCATCCCGGCCCGGCGATTCCGGCCGGACACCCGTCGCCGGCCAGGCCGGCCCGCCACCTACGACCGGCAGATCTACCGCCGACGCAACGTCATCGAACGCGGCTTCAACGCCGTCAAGAAATGGCGTGGCCTGGCCAGCCGGTACGACAAACTCGCCACCCACTTCCGCGGCGGGGCCGTCCTCCGAGCCATCCTCATCTGGCTGGACGACTTATGCGACACGCCCTAGTACTACAGCCGCGTTTATTTTGATCTTGTCGGCGTGTCTGCGCAGGTGATCTGGGCGTCGGTCCGACGCTGCGGGGGTGGGTGATGATCTGTGTGTGGCGCAGGTGCAGGAGTGGGCGGACGGGTTGGTCGACCTGGCCGCGTTGATCGGTGGGCGTTTTGCCAGGTCAGAGCCTCGTGAGCATGCGGTGGCGTATGTGCGGGGACTGCTTTCGGCGGAGGAACGGAAGAACTCGTGGACGCTGTCGGAGCGGGCCGGTGACGCCACTCCGGACGGGATGCAGCGGCTGCTGTCGACCGCCGATTGGGATCCCGGCCTGGTCCGCGACGATCTGCAGTCCTATGTGGTGGCGTACCTGGGCGACCCGGCCGGCGTGTTGATCATCGACGAGACCGGCTTTTTGAAGAAAGGCCTGCGCTCCGCCGGGGTCGCTCGACAATATTCGGGCACGGCCGGCCGGATCGAGAACTGCCAGATCGGGGTGTTTCTGACCTACGCCACCCCGGCCGGGCGGACGTTTCTGGACCGAGAGTTGTACCTACCCAAGGGATGGACCGAAGACCGGAACCGCTGCCAGACGGCCGGGATCGGCACGGACGTCGACTTCGCCACCAAACCCGAGCTGGCCATGCTGATGCTGGCGCGGGCCGTGGACAACCGGGTCCCGGCCCGGTGGGTCACCGGTGACGAGGTCTACGGCCAGCACTACCGACTCCGCGCCCGGATCGAAGAACTCGGCCTGTTCTACGTTCTCGCCGTCCCGGTCAGCCAGCACGTGATCGCCGCCGGACCCCGCGAGGGCCGGCAGTGCCGGGCCGATGAGCTGATCGCGGCGCTGCCCGCCCAGGCCTGGCGCCGCCGCTCCGCCGGGCACGGCGCCAAAGGCGACCGACTCTACGACTGGGCCCGCACACCCATCCACGGCCCCGAATTCCCCGACTCCAGCTACTGGCTGCTGGCCCGACGCAGCACTTCCGACCCCACCGACCTGGCCTACTACCTATGCCACGCACCCGCCCGCACCGGCCTGGCCGACCTGGTCACCGTGGCCGGAACCCGTTGGGCCATCGAGGAAACCTTCCAAACCGCGAAAGGCCAGACCGGCCTGGATCACTACCAGGTCCGCCAATACACCGGCTGGTACCGACACATCACCCTGTCCATGCTGGCCCACGCCTTCCTGACCGTCACTCGGTCAAAAAAGGGGGACCAAAATCAGGCACCAACACCCTGATCGCCCTATCCGTCCCCGAAATCCGACGACTGCTGATCCACCTCATCTGGACCCAGCCGCCCCACCCAGACGCCGCCCTCACCCGCTCCACCTGGCGACGCCGCCACCAACACCGCGCCCGCCACTGCCACTACCAGGCGCGCGGACACCAGCCATAAGTGCGACTGTAGTACTAGATCGACGACCCGAACGTGTTGCCCGGCTTCGGTGATCAGGCAGACCCACTCATCGCAGGATGAGAATCAGGAACGACGCGGCGCCGGCGAGTAGGCAGTAGATCGCAAACGGGATGAGAGTGCTGGTCCGGAAATACTTTTCCAGGAATCGGACCGCCAGGTAGGCGCAGACGAACGAAGCCGCGCTGCCGGCCAAGATCTGGCCGTGGATACCAGCACCGAGCGGGCCGAACAAGTCGGGGACCTTGAGCACACCGGCGGCCAAGATGACCGGGGTGGCCAGCAGGAACGAGAAGCGGGCGGCGTCCCGGTGGGACAGGCCCTGAGTCAGGCCGGCGACCATGGTCGCCCCGGATCGGCTGATACCCGGGAGCAGGGCAAGGATTTGAGCGGCCCCGATGAGCACACCCCGACCCAGCGTCAGGCGCGCCAACCGACCGTCGGACGCGAGGTCGGCGGCCTGCTCGTCCAGCCCGGCATCAGGGTCCTCACCCGAGTGGGCCCTAGTTGCGTTTGCTCCGGCCGTGACCGGGGCCGGGGCCCTGCGGCGTAGCCGCTCGCCCAGGAGCAGGAGAAGACCGTTCGCGAACAGGAATGCCGCCGCCGGCACCGGCTTACCCAATACCGTGCGGAAAAGGTGCTCCAGCAGCAGACCCGCGACCCCAACCGGGATCGTCGCCAACACGATCAACACCGCCAACCGCGCCGCGTCCGATTGCACCCGCCGGAAACGGATGACCTCCACCAGGCCGTGCACGATCCGAATCCAGTCACGCCGAAAAAAGACCAGCAAGGCCGCCGCGGTGGCCACGTGCAACCCGACAACGAACGCCAGATAGGGCGACTCCGGGGCCGCCACGTCCAAGTCTGTGGCCCAGTCCCCGCCGATCAGGGCGGGCAAAATGATCGAATGACCCAGGCTGGACACCGGGAACAACTCGGTGACCCCCTGCAGTGCCCCGACGATCACCGCCTCCGCATACGAGATGCTCATGCGGCGTCCTCCCGGTGATCCACCGCGGGCCTCGATTCATCTGCCGACTGTTCTGGCGTGCGGCTCCGGCCCCGCGCGCGGCGCAGCTCGATGGCCACCGGCAGCAGTGAGATTACGACCACGACGGCGATGATCGGCAGCAGGTACTTGTCGATTCCGCTGATCCGGCTGCCCAACCCGTACCCGGCCAGGCTCACCCCGAGCGACCAGATCAAACCGCCGACCACCTGCCACAGGGTGAACCGTCCCGCCGAGATGCCGGCCATGCCGGCCATCGGGTTCATCACCGTACGAACCACCGGAATGAACCGGGCCAACACGATGGCCTTGGCCGGCCCGTACCGCTCGATCACATCGAAGGCCCGATCGGCGGCGCGGTGAAGCGCCGGTCGCCTTGTTCGTTCCAACAGCCTCACCCCCAAGGTCCGACCTATCCAGTAACCCAGCTGGGCGCCGATCAACGCGCCGGCCGCGGCGGCGACAAGGACCCCGCCGAGCGGGAGATGACCCGGCCCTGTGCTCGCTGCCAGCAGGCCAGCGGCGAACAGCAACGAGTCGCCGGGGAGGAAGAAGCCGACGAGCAGACCCGTCTCGGCCACCAGCACCAGGAAAATCCCGATCAAACCGGTTGCGGCCAAGACCGAGGTGGCGTCGAGCGGATTCACCGCGGCGAGTCCGACTGGCACAGTGCTCTCCGATTTCGACATGGCAGACTTAAAAGCGACTGTTGCGCTAGTACTACGAATGCCATAGTACCTAGATGGCGCGAAGGGTAGGTCGGCATGAGCGAGCGAAGGGTGGCCGGACCGCTGGAGACTGCGGTGCTGGCGATCGTGGCCACGTCGACGACCCCGCTCACGGTCTCCGACGTCCAGAAGGAACTTCCTGGAGCCCCGGCGTACACGACGGTGATGACCACGTTGTCCCGGCTCGCCGCCAAGGGCGCGCTCACCCAGAGCCGTCAAGGCCGGGCATTTCTCTACCTGTTGGCCGCGCCCCCCGAGTCGGTGGAGGACGCGGTCGTCGCCCGCCGGATGCGTCGACTGCTCTCCGATAGATCCGACCGAGCCGGCGTACTCGCCCGATTTGTGGCCGAACTGGACCCGGACGAGGAACGCATGCTCGTCGACCTGCTGCAGCACTCCGATTTCGACCAGAACTGAATCATGGCCCTCCTGCTGCTCGCGCTGGCCCTGTCGTTCCTGGCCTGCCTGTCGGTCGGCCGGACGGCCCGCACGGTCGTGACCCGGTTCCGACCCGCCCAAGCGGTTCTCGCGCTCAGCACCGCCTCGCTGGCGCTGTCCCTGGCCGGTGGGTTGGCGCTATCCGCCATCGCCTTCGGCATGCTCGCCGGCCTGGCCCCGGTCGCGGCCGAACAACACTGGTCCGCAGCAACTGTTCACGCGCACGTTCCCATCCCCGACTGGTTCGGGGCCGTTGCCGGCCTCGCTGTCCTGGTCCTACTGGTCCGAGCGTTGGTGAGCACCGCCCGGATCCTGACCGCGCTGGTCCGGGCCGAACGGGTCTGCCGCGCCTATCGGGCGGGCGGCGGCCCGGTGGTCATCGTCGACGACGACTCGGTCGACGCCTACACCGTCGCCGGCATCCGGGGCTGCGTCGTACTGAGCCGACGCCTGCTCGCCGAACTAAGCGGCCAGGAAACACACCTGCTCACCACTCACGAACTGTCCCACCTGCACCGCCGACACCACCTGTTCCTGCACATCGTCGACATCTCCGCGGCGGCGAACCCGCTCCTGCGTCAGGTGCCGGCCGCGGTCCGACTCGGCATCGAACGCTGGGCCGACGAAGACGCCGCGGCCCACATCGGCGACCGACGGGCCGCCGGACGCGCCCTGGCCCACATCGCCGTTCTCCGCAGAGACCTGACCAGAGCAGCCAAACCGACAACGCGTCACTCCACGGGCGGTGCCAGGGCGGCCTTCGGAGTGGGCTCCTTCCAGGTGGTCTCCCGCGTGCAAGCGTTATTACAACCGGCGCCCCGCCCCCGCACCGCGAAAATGGCCGCCGTGCTCATCATCTCGCTGGCCGTGCTGAGCGCCAGCATCGCCAGCATGGCCAACATCCACGAAGTCATCGAAAGCGCAACACCGTTCCTGCATCATCGGCACTAACCCGGCCAGATCGTCGTCCCGGGCGGGGGCCCATCAACATTCGGAATTGAAATCAGCCACCCGGGATGACGGCACATCCGGGGGCTGAGCAATCGGAGCGTCGCCGGATGAGCTGGCGGTCGAACGGTCCACAATGAGCCGCAACCTGGCCATCCTCATCGACCGCGGCTGGGCCGCCAGCACTGACACCTCCCCCACCGGGTGATCCCTTCCCGTCCAGATTACCGACGCCGGAACCACCAAGCTGGCCGAGGCCGAACACGCGTGGCAACAGGCGCAGAAAACCTTGCTCGCCGACTTCGGCCCTGACGCGGCGGCCACACTCGACACCTGGCTTCGGGCAATGAGTTAGGCGCCGGCCGGTGCACTGCGCCTAGACACATGGTTGTCGTGGAGTGTTCATGATCAACAACAGCAGCCGACTGCGAGCCGCGGGTAACTTCGAGGTCGACTGAGTCAACAGTTGGTCTGGGATCCGGGGGCCGCCGCGGGAGCTGGCCGCCTCTAGAAGGGCATCTGCCCGTAACCAGGCACAGTCCGGCTTGCCGCTGGTCAGGAGGGCGCGGGTCGTGACCGATATCGCCGCCGGTCGATGAGCGCGGATCCCTCGGAGTTGTCCTCGCCGGTCCCGCCCGAACCGATGCCTGAGCTCGGCCCGGAACACCAGCAAATCGCCGACGCCATCTGCGTTTGGCTACGGCAAGGAAGACCGGACGCCCCGGTGCTCCGGCGGTGCGCGGAACAAGCAGTCGCCGATCTTCGACACTCCATTTCCCTGGAGTCGATGCCCGAGATGGCAACTCGGTTGACCCTGGTCCGGCTCGCCGGTCTGACCGGAGCCAAGGCAGAGCAATACCGGGCCGAGCTGAAGTTGCGTCCAGGGACGTGGTGTCCGACGTTGTTGCTGTTGAGCGTGGCGTAGGCGTTTGAGACGGCCACCGCGTGATCCTTCGTGAGAACCCGCCAAGGAACTCAACCGAAGGAGCACGACGATGGCCGTTGGGCCAAGTATCGACCTGTCCGGGTGGCTGCAGGAGCAGCTGGGCCAGGCGAGCCCTGATCTGTTGCGGGGCATGGTGAAATCGTTCGCCGAGGCGCTCATGGGGGCCGAGGCCGACGCGGTCTGCGGCGCCCCGTACGGGGAGCGCAGCGACGAGCGGGTCAACAAACGCAACGGTTACCGGGCCCGGGAGTGGGACACCAGGGCCGGGACGGTGGAGTTGGCGATTCCGAAGTTGCGGGAGGGCAGCTATTACCCGGACTGGCTGTTGGATCGGCGGCGGCGGGCGGAGCAGGCCCTGGTCACCGTGGTCGCGACCAGCTACCTGCTCGGGGTCTCGACCCGGCGGATGGACAAGCTGGTCCACACGCTGGGGATCACCAGCCTGTCAAAGTCGCAGGTCAGTGAGATGGCCCGGTCGTTGGACAAGACCGTGGAGGCGTTTAGGACCCGGCCGTTGGACGCCGGCCCCTACACGTTTGTGGCGGCGGATGCGCTGGTCTTGAAGGTGCGGGAGGGCGGCCGCACCGTCAACGTTCATGCGCTGTTGGCGACCGGGGTGAACGCCGACGGCTACCGGGAGATCCTCGGCCTACAGGTCACCAGCGCTGAGGACGGGGCCGGCTGGTTGGCGTTCTTCCGGGACCTGACGGCGCGCGGCCTGACCGGGGTGAAACTGGTGACCTCCGATGCCCACCGCGGCCTGGTCGACGCGGTCGGCGCGACCCTGCCCGGCGCGGCCTGGCAGCGGTGCCGCACCCATTACGCCGCGAACCTGATGTCGGCGACGCCGAAGGCGTCGTGGGGGTGGGTGAAAGCGTTGCTGCACAGCGTCTACGACCAACCCGACGCCGACGCCGTGCACGCCCAGTTCGACCGCATCGTCGACGCTCTGACCGAGAAACTCCCCGCCGTCGCCGCCCATTTGGACGCCGCCCGCCCAGACATCTTGGCCTTCACCGCGTTCCCGAAAGCGATCTGGCGGCAGATCTGGTCGAACAATCCCCAGGAACGCCTCAACCGGGAAATCCGCCGCCGCACCGATGTTGTCGGGATCTTTCCCGACCGGGCCGCGCTGATCCGCCTCGTCGGCGCTGTCCTGGCCGAACAGCACGACGAATGGACCGAAATGCGCCGCTACATCGGCCTGGACGTCCTGGCCAAATCCCGCCTCACCGTCATCGACGGCGACCCCGCCACCCAGGAGGTGATCCCCACCACGATCAGCGCATAAAATCCGACCACAAAGGATCATGCGGGAACCACCTCAGACACCACCCGCAAGGACGTGACCCGAGCTGACGCCGCTGCTCAAACTGGTACCGCCCACCGACGCCGACTGGAACACGTAGACCCTGCGCCCGAACCCTGGTCGATCTGTCGCCGAGTGATCAGCCGGGACCGATACCCACTTCACGGGGACCTGCTCGCTGTCGACCTGACGGGCCGCCCCCACCCCGGGCCGCGGTGACCTCGGCCTTGATCACGGCCAGCAGCTCCGGGTCCCTCAGAGGACAGTGCATTCGTTATGACAGGTAGGCGTCGGGCGACGGCTTGTGGCTGTTGGCCAAACCGGACGAGTGGGGTTCCCCCTGTTTGACGACACCTGGCTGGCTGGGCCTGCGGGCTGCGGCCGGGAAGGATGTCGTTATGGCATCGGCAGGGAAGGGAAAGCGGCGCAGCTTCAGTCCGGCGTATCGGCGGGATGCTGCTCATTTGGTGATTGACACGGCTCGTCCGATCGCGACGGTGGCCCGGGAGATCGGCGTCGGCGAGCAGCTGCTCGGTCGTTGGGTTGCGTTGGAGCGGGCGAAATCGGATGCGCCGCCGCCGGCGTTGGACAGCGATGAACGGGCCGAATTGGAACGGCTGCGGGTCGAGGTCGGCGAACTACGCATGGACCGGGAGTTTCTGAAAAAAGCGGCGGCCTTCTTCGCCACCGAGAACTCCAACCGGTAGAGGCGTACCGGCTGATGGACGCGGAGAAGGCCACCTACCCGATCACCAGAATGGCCGAACTGTTGGATGTGTCCCGGTCCGGCTTTTACGACTGGCAGCGGCGTCGCTGCGCGCCGCCGAGTCCGGCGCGGCAGCGCCGGGCCGCCTTGACAGAGCAGATCATCGGCTTTCACGCCGCGAGCGACCACGTCTACGGTTCGCCGCGGATCCTGGCTGATCTGCGCGAGAACGGGCAGGTGGTGTCGGCCAAGACGGTCGCGAAGCTGATGCGGGCCAACGGCATCGTCGGGATCAGCCCACGCCGGTTCGTCCCGGTCACCACGTTCCCGGGCCCGGATCCGCAGCCCATCCCGGACCTGGCCAACCGCAGGTTCGACCGCGGCCGCCTCAACGCGGTGTGGACCTCCGACGTCACCTACCTGGCCACGGACGAGGGCTGGCTCTATTTGTGCGCGGTCCGCGACGGCTGCTCCCCGCGTCTTGGGCTGGGCCGTCGACGATCATCAACGCACCGACCTGGTCGAAACCGCGCTGCGACGGGCGGTCAATCTCCGCGGCCAACTCCCGGGCAAGGTCATTTTCCACGCCGACCGGGGCTGCCAATTCACCTCCCGCCAACTCGCGGAAGCCGCCGCGGAATTGCCTGTCCTGCAATCAGTGGGCCGGACCGGCGTGTGCTGGGATTGTGGCCACCGAATCATACTGGTCGACCCTGAAAACCGAGTTCTACAACCGATACCGGTGGGCCACCAAAGCCGAAGCCAAACCGGCTGTCGGCCGCTGGATCGAGGAACGCTTCAACCGGCTCCGCCGGCACTCAGCGATCGGCATGATCAGCCCGGTACGCTACGAAGACCACCTCAACATGCAGGCGGCAACCGCCGCCGCATGAACGCGTGTCCGCCGGACGGGGTGAACCCTATCGGCTGCAGTGTTCGCCGGTGGGTAGGGCGGGGCGTTTCAGCGATCCGGCGTGGGGAATTCAACGCGGTGCGATGTCATCAGCTATGAGAACTCGAACGGCCAATTCCTCCAATCGTCGATGACACCCGCCTGGAGTGTCGGTCCCCAATTAGTTGGTTCTGGCGCACTTTCCGTGATGGCGGCCGGGGCCCGATCCTTGGGCTTATGCCCGGGCCAACTCGATACTCTCTGTCCGGTAGGTCGTTTCAGCGTGGTCAGGCCAGGAGTATCCGTTTGCGTAGGAGATCGGGTTTTGCCCGCCCGTACATCGAGGCCTTGAGCTGTTGGATGCGGTTGACGGTGCCCTCGACCGGGCCGGAGATGTGGCGCAGGGTGAGCCCGGCGACACCGCATCCTGGTCCCGGCGCAGCCCGGCAGTGAAGGAGCGCAGTTCGGGTAGGTCGGCGTCGACGGCACCGATCCACTTGCTGAGCGGGTTCTCGTCGCCGGACAGGTCCTTGATCATCCGGGCGAAGCCGGCGACGTGTTTGACGGCGGCGTCCATCTCGGGGCAGCGGGCTCTGAGCGCCTCCAGGCGCGCCGCGTCTTTTGGTGCGAGGTGACCCGGGAGGCCGGTGATCCAGGCGGCGACCTGCCGCACCGGCGGCGGCGGCGACCGCTGCCCAAGCGCGGCGGCGTCGGTCAGGCATAGCGGCCGCACGTACCGGCGCAGCGTCTCATTGTCGTCTGCCACGCTATGTGGCGCTCGATTGCCACGCTATTTGGCACCATCGGAGTAGCTCAATGAACTGCCTGACCTGTAAAGATGGCCCCTGGACCCCTCTACGGTGTGGACACATGTTCGGGAATAGCGCCAGATAGCGTGGCAATAGAGCGCCAGATAGCGGGTTCTGGCACAGGTTTCGTGATGGCCCGTTGATCAGCCGAGGAAGAACATCCGCGCGGGGGTCGGAGCGATCGTGTCCCGTTGCAGCTCGGTTGGGGTCGTGGTGCGGTCGAGGCATGGCTATCGACGGCTGTTGTTGCCGGGTTCTGCTTCCGCAGTTGTCGCCACTGGTGGTCGATGGCATTGCCACGGCTGGCGGTGTGGTGACGATCGCCGCACATCCGAGGAGCCGGTCCGCGCGCTGCGTCCGGTGCGGGCGGGCGTCGAGCCGGCGGCATAGCAGCTGCCGATCTGCCGATCTGCCGATGGCCGGGCAGCCGGTGGCGCTGTTGTTGACGGTGCACCGGTTTTTCTGCGATTGGTCCGACTGCGGTGCCCGCACATTCGTCGAGCAGGTCCCGGGCCTGACCGAGCGGAACGCGCAGCGCAGCGTCGGACTGCAGGGTGCTTTGGCAGCCATCGGCCTCGCATTGGCCGGGCGGATGTCACGGGTCGTCAACCCCCGCGCATACAAGGCGATGATCCGGTCGTTGAACCCGTCCAGCCGGGTCTGGCCTTTCCGGACAATCTGCGGTTCGAAACTGCCGTTACGGTCCCTGGGCACTTCCAGATCGACGGGTCCGACCTCGGTCAGCAGCCGTTTCGAGGTGGCGCCGTTGCGGCTGTTCCCGGAGCCGCGGCCGGCAGGGTCGTGCTTCTTATAGCCCAGATGGACGGTCAACTCCTCACCCAAAGCCCGTTCCAGCACCGCCTTGGTGACCTGCGAGAGCAGGCCGTCCGGGCCGAGCAGATCAACTCCCTGCGCTTCGGCGCGGGCCAACAGCGCATCCGCCGTCGCCGGATCCACCACCGGCGCCGGGCGCTTAGGCCGGTCGACGGGGCGGGGCATCGTTTCAGTGTCAGACATCGTGGTCCCTTCCGAACCGGCCTACCGGTTCAGACTCGGACCACCCCCACTTACACAGACGATCCCAGTGTCAGTCTGGGCGGGTCCGGCGAGTTCGCTCCACATGACGTTTGCCCGTGGTGGCCACTGTCCGTAATGCGGCCCGTCGGACGCCAAGGATCGGCCGGCGTGGCTTGAGAGGAGCGTGGCATCGCCCCTGACTGGGATGTGCCCGCCGACCGTTCCCTGATCCCCATCCGATGCGAAGGAGACAGGTTCCATGATCACTGTCGGGGTCGATGCGCACAAGCGCACCCACACCGTCGTCGCCGTCGACGCCCAGGGCTGTAAATGTTCTAATTAAGTGGCGCGTTTTTGTTCTAATTCAGTGGCGGTGTCAGCTGCCGACGACGAGGGTTTCGCGGGCGGCTTCGATGGAGTCGGGGGTGATGGTGTCGAGGTTGTTGATGGTCAGGATGCGGGCGACTTGGGTCATGAGTCGTTCGACGAGGCGGAAGTTGCCGCCGGTGATGCGGACGACGGTGACGATGTCGGAGTCTTCGTTGGCCATCACCCGGGTGTCGGCGTTCGTGTTGCCCCGCGGCGTGGTCACCGTCCGCCGCGGCACCGGGTTCGACATGGACCAGGTGCTGCAACGTTGGCAGGACAACGCCGACCTGCTCAAGTACGGTCCGGGCGCCCTGGTGCACGGGTTGTTGGATTTCATCGTGGACGGCCATTTCGAAGCGGTGCAACTGCTCGATGACCAGATCGAAGCGTTGGAGGACACCCTGTTCGACGACCACGCGCCAAACAAGGAAGTGCAACGCCGCACCTACCGGGTCCGCAAGGACTTGGTCGAGTTGCGCCGGGTGGTGCTGCCCATGCGGGAAGTGGTCAACGCGGTGCTCCGACACCGTCAAGATGTCGACGCCCCGGCCGAGTTGAACTCTTCGTTCGACGATTTGTACGACCATGTCCTGCGGGCGGCGGAATGGACCGAATCGTTGCGGGACTTGGTGTCCACCATCTTTGAAACGAACCTGTCGTTGCAGGACGCCCGGCTGAACATGGTGATGAAAAAGCTGACCTCGTGGGCGGCGATCATCGCCATCCCCACCGCGATCACCGGCTACTTCGGCCAGAACGTGCCCTACCCCGGGTTCGGACACGAATGGGGCTTCGTCCTGTCCGCCGCGCTGATCGTTGGGATCGCATTAGGCCTGTACACCGCGTTCAAACACCGCGACTGGCTCTAACCAACCCGGCAGGCGTTGCAGATCATCGCGGTCATACCCGGTGGGCCAGCGGCTCGGCAAACCCGGGCGGGCCGGCGGCTCGGCGAACTGGGCGGCGGCCGGCCCCGGCGGCGCAGCGTGTTCGACGGGTGTGTGCACGGGTGCGGTCGTAAAGACCTGCTGTAATAGCCCGTCGACCTCGGTAAGGCCGCCATCCTGACTCCTCGGTGGGGCCGGATCGGTGGGTCCCTGGCGGCGGAAGGATGGTGAGAGGTTGATGGAGGACCCCATGATGACGGTGCGGTCTGGGGGTAGGTGGAAGTCCACGGCGGGGCTGGCGGCGTTGTGGGTCAGGCCGATGAAGATCCGTTTGCGCCAGCGGGCCAGGCGCGGTGCGTCGCCGCGTTCGATGGACAGCCGGGACAGGAAGTAGTAGGCGCCGTCGGGGTCGAAGGCCAGCTCATCGCTCAGGCCGATCGCGGCGCGCAGCACCTTGGGGATGTCTTGTTCGTCGGAGAATCCGGTGCGCACCGTCAGGTGCACGATGCCGTCCTGGCCCAGGCCGAGTTCGTCGACCGACAAGCGTTGCTCGGGGGGCACCAACGGCACGTTCTCCCGTTGGATGGACACGATGACCACATGTTCGTGGACCACGTTGTTGAATGCGGTGTTCGCCCGCAGCGCCAGCGGCGCGGTTTCCTTGCCCGGGTGCGGGTACACCGCGGTGCCCGGCACCCGCGGGATCCCCGTGGTGCGCACCATGTCCACGAAATCCTGCAGCGGGCCTTCGACTTCCGTACGCCGCTCGGTCACGATGACCCGGCCCCGCTGCCACGTCATCATCACGGTCACCACCAGCGCCGCGATCAGCAGCGGCAGCCAGCCGCCACGGACCACCTTGGTCAGATTGGCGGCCAAAAAGGTCAGTTCGATGCCGCCGAACACGACCCCGATCACGACCAGCCGCCACCTCGGCCATCGCCACGACGAGCCGGCCAGGATGAGAAACAGGAAGGTGGTCAACAGCAGGGTCCCAGTGACGGCCAGCCCGTAGGCGGTGGCTAGCCGGTTCGACGACTGGAAGGCCAGCATCAGCACCAGGACGCCGCCGAACAACAACCAATTCACCGCGGGTACATAGATCTGGCCGCCCGCCTGCCGGGAGGTCTGCCGCACCGTGAGCGGCGGCAAGAACCCCAACCGCACTGCCTGCCGGGACACCGAGAAGGCCCCCGAGATAACGGCCTGGGAGGCGATCACCGTGGCCGTGGTGGCCAGCACCACCAGCGGGATACGTGACCAGCCCGGCGCCATCAGAAAGAACGGATTGGACACCGCCGCCGGTGATTTCAGGATCAACGCACCCTGACCCAAATAGTTCAAGATCAGGGCAGGGAACACGAACGTGAACCAACCCAGCCGAATCGGCCGCCGACCGAAGTGACCCATGTCGGCGTACAACGCCTCCGCGCCGGTGATGGACAGCACCACCGCACCCATGGCCACGAACGCGGTATACGGATGGTCGGCCACGAACGCCACGCTGTACGTCGGCGACAACGCCCTGACAATGCCTAGGTCGGACCCGATATGCGGGATGCCGATGAGCGCCAACACGGCGAACCAGACCACCATCACCGGCCCGAATAGCCGCCCGATGCTGTGCGTGCCCAACCGCTGCACCAAGAACAACCCAGCCACGATCACCAACCCGACGGGTAGTACCACCTTCTGTGCGTCCGGCGCAGCCACCTCGATGCCCTCGACGGCTGACAGCACCGAGATGGCCGGGGTGATCAGGCTGTCACCGTAAAACAAGGCTGCACCAACCACACCAAGCAAGATCGCCACCGCGGCCCTACGGCTGCCCGGCCGCAACTCTGCCGGATCAGAGCGGCCAATGCCATGATGCCGCCCTCGCCGTCGTTGTCCGCGCGCAGGATGAACGCCACATACTTGACCGAAACAACGACCGTGACCGACCAAAAGATCAGCGACACCACCCCGTAGACGTCGCCCGCGGTCGGCTTGACCGCATGATCGTCGATGGAGAACACCGTCTGCATCGCATACAGCGGGCTCGTCCCAATATCTCCGAACACGACGCCCACCGCTCCAAGAACCAGAGTCAGCAGCGCCCCGCGGGGGTTCCTCGCGCCGACAGGGCCGTCATGAGCGGTCATGAATGGGGAGTGTGCACGACCAGAGCCAACCGTGCGGCTTTCACGTGTCCGCAACAGAACGACGCCATGACAGGCATAGGGCGTTGACAATCCCGTCGACGGCGCTGCCGCCGGGTAAACGCTGCCCGGCGGCGGCGATTCCGGGGAAAGCGTGGGTCAGGTCGTGGCCGTGCCTGGGACCACAGTCGGGTCCCCGATCACATGCGGACTGAGTTGGCCACAGCGGCGCAACAGGGTTTTTGCCGGCGTCGACCCCCTGCTCGGCACCCTCCTGGGACGCGAACCGCAGCCCGCACGGGACGCGCTCGCCCCTCCGGTTGCAGACTGAACCTCGCCAGTCCTGCAAACGCCCGGTTCACTCGCACGACAATCCCGCCGACCGTGGCTCGCGGTACGACACATTTCGGCCGCCGTCGCTTAGTTGCGGGTCGTTGTGGTTCATCGACGCTGGCAGCGTGCAGATGATCGACCGGCCGATCGGCGGCCGCTACTTGACTCAGCACGACTGGATCGAGATCGACGACGGGTCGGCGTGCGGGGAGCCGGTGAAGGACATCGCCGCCCGGATCGGAAAGAGCTTCAGACGGTATACCGCGAGATCGCCAGGAACCCGGAAACGGGATCTGCCCGGATGCGCCGGACCGCCTTCGCATCGTTAGGCAGAGGAGACTGGCGTGCGCTTGCGCGCAGGACGGTTTCCGCTGCACAATCGCCTGGATCAAGTACGCCGCAATGCCACTCGAAGGGGACAGGTCGATGGCCGCCAAGTTTGAGATGGCGGTTTCTAGCTGTCGTCGCAACACTGCGGTTAATTGCTTGCGTTGAGCAGCATATCCAGGCGTTGGGCCGGGGTATCCCAGTTGAGGGTTTTCCGAGGCCGGCTGTTGAGTTGGACAGCCGCGGCGAGTAGGTCTGCTGGGCTGTAAACCCGCAGGTCGGTGCTCTTAGGGAAGTACTGGCGGAGTAGGCCGTTGGTGTTTTCATTCGATCCTCGTTGCCAGGGGCTGTGCGGGTCGCAGAAATACACCGGGACGTCGGTGGCGATCGTGAACAGCCGGTGTTGGGACATTTCCTTTCCCTGGTCCCAGGTCAACGAGCGCCGCAGGTGCGCCGGTAACGTCAGCACCGTTTTGGTGAGCGCGTGACGGACCGCCTCGGCGGTGTGATCGAGCGGCAGGTGCAGCAGCATGACGTAACGGGTGGTCCTTTCCACCAGCGTCCCGATCGCCGACCGGTTACCCTCCCCGGTGATCAAATCGCCCAATGTCCGGGTACGGCCCGGTCGTCGGCCTCAGCAGGACGTTCGCTGATCATCACCGACGGATCGACGATGCAGCCCTGCCGGCGGGCGTCGCCGCGGCGGTGCGGCTTGCGCCGGGCCCGCCCGGTCCGCAACGCCCGGACCAGTTCTCGTCGCAGTTCACCACGTCCCTGCACGTACAGGGCCTGGTAGATGGTTTCGTGCACCAGGTGCCTCTCGGGCTGGCCGGGAAACTCGATGGGCAGGGCGTGGCAGATCTGCTGCGGACTCCACAGCTGCCCCAACTTGGCTTGCACGAAGTCCCGCAACACGGTGTCGCAGGCCAGTTTGCCCGCCCGAGGCCGGGGCCGCCGGGCCAACGCTTTCCGGTGCGCGCCGAACGGCCGGTAGTTCCCGGCACTACTGGTGTTGCGGCGGATCTCCCGACTGATCGTCGAAGGACTCCTACCCAGCTGTTCGGCGACGGCTCGTTGGGTGTGACCCGCGGCGAGCAGATCACCGATCAGGATCCTTTCCTCCTCGGACAGATACCTCGGCGAGATCGCGACCGGTTCGGCGTGGATCGGCGGGTAGTACCGGGCCTTGCCGGTGTGATCGACCAGGTGGCGGCCCTTGCTCCACCTCATCCCGGTCGTCGGGTGCACGCCGATGAGTAGGCAAGCCTGGTGGTTGTTCATGCCTTGAGCCATCAGCCGACGGTATTGCTCACGTTCCGTCGTTAAGGGCGCGCCGGGCCCAGGCTGGGCACGATCTTTCGGTACAGACATCGCAACTCCTGAACGTCAGGTGTTGCGACGACCGCTGGAACCCAAGGATCTACACCGACGCCAAAGGCGAGTTCCGCTTCCGCCTCAAGGCCGCAAACGGCGAGGTCGTGGCCACCGGTGAGAGTTATCCCACCGAGGCCGGCGTCCGCAACGGCATCGACGCGGTCAAACGCGCCGCAGCAGAAGCGGCCATCACCGGTCCCTGAACACGGCCGAGGGCGAAACGCGGTCCCTGCCGTGGTCCACGGCGGCTCAGCTGGCGTCCGCAGGGACGAGCGGGGTGAGAGGTCGAAGCGATACTGCTTGTGGCGCAACCCATGTCTCGATACCGTCGCATGCCGGTGGCGTCGAACAGGGCTCGCCAGCCGACTGAGCCGGACCGGCAACCGTCAACACGGCGCCGCCCTGCACCGGATTGCCCTCGCCCAGGCGCACTGGAACTGGCCGGCGAAGGCATGATCACTTGGCGAAGCAGTCGGCGACGGTGGCTTCGAAGCACCCCGGGTCCTCAAACGACGGCTTTTCTGCGTCGTCTTCGGCGTAAGCGTGGGCAATGTGGCGGCGACGGCCCCGCAGGGGGCTGGGGAAGGTCATCGATCAGGGTGCCGGCGTAGTCGGCATCCCGAAGGGCCGATCCCAAGGGCTGGAATCACGCTCGAAGATCGCGGCATTGACCTCCGCCGACGCCGGGACGGGGGCAAGGTCAACCCGCCCAGCCGGCACCTACTTTGAGCACTTCGAGGAGGGACAACAGTCATCCCGTGCCGACAGGATGGCCAGGGACGCAACGGACGTCGACCCCAACGGTGAGGCCGGCCGCCGGAGGCTGTAGGAACGACCCTGCGGGCGCCGGCCCCGGACTACCCATCGGGCCATGACGGTCGTATGTCAGGCCCAGAGGGACTCACCCGCCGACCACCCGCAACCGTCGAGTCCCGGTCCGGGTCAGGTGCCGTCATCAGCCGCACTAGCCACGCCAGGGTCGTGTCCCGGAACCCAAGGGTCCGAAACCGACGCGATCGTGATTTAGGTTTGCCAGCTGCCCGGAGCGCTGTTGCGATCAGGGTAGTGCGTTGGGCGCAGGGGTCCTGAGGTCCTGGGGCTGTTTAGGTGTCGCGGTACGTTGGCCTGGAGCCGGCGGTTCCTGGCACAGCGGGGTCGGCGGGGTCCGGGTGTGCCGCCGAAGGAAAGCTATGCGGCCAAGGCGAGACCGGGGGAGATGGGACCAGGGTGCAGTCGACCGCGGGGAGGAACGACAAGCCGTGCCCGGTGAAGTCAACGAACCGTTGATTGACGGGGTAATGACGTAGGTGCAAGCTGAGGTTGTTGACGGTGGTGATCTGTTCGATGTTCCGGCCATACCGTTCTTCAACCCTGGCCCCGTGATGACCACCCATCAAATCGAGTAAACGTGCGGCGAGCGAGGACTCGCTGGCGGCTGATCGAGAACGAGTTGTCGTGCTACACCAGCCGGGCTGACCTTCACGAACTTGAGGCCATTATGGAGCGTGCGGGTGATGACGATCCGGACCTTCGGGATGCCGTGCAGCAGCTGAGGTTGGACAGGTTGTCTTCCAAGATGCGCCGACACATTGGTGGGGTCTGAGCCCTGATTCATCGTTCACTGCGACATCGTTGCTGCGGCGAAACGTAGGTCACGCCGCAGGGTGTCGGCGGAGAAATTCCGCGGCGTTTAAAGTCGGGAGCCGTCGACGTCGTCGGCGACGGGCCACATGTAGGTGGCGTCGTTGTGAAGCCCGAGGGCGTCTGCGCTGACGGGCCGGTCGGCGTGAATACGGCACATGACGTGTCGGGGTGGGGCGTGGCGGACGACGACGGCGTCGACCCAGGTTTCGGCGCCGTCGAGGCCGACGAGGCGGGCCTGGGCGGGGTAGGACCCGGTGCCGGTGCGGACCGGAACTCGGTCGGTCGTGACTCTTTCATGTAATCGCTTGTCAATGCTCGCCGCAGAAATCGAATACCTGTTGATTGTTGGGTGGGCCCAGCTGTCGGTCAGTGGGTGGCGGCGAGGTCGGTGAAGCGGGAGTAGTGCAGTTGGTGGGCGACCGAGACGGTGGTGGTGGGGCCGTTGCGGTGTTTGGCCACGATCAGGTCGGCCTTGTCGACGATTCGTGAACACTGACCCCCTGTCGGTTCCTGAAAATTGACCCCTCCGGCTCGAGGCTGAAGGGATGATCAATGTGGAGGATTGGGCCGAGATCCGTCGTCTGCATCGCGGGGAGGGTGTGCCGATCAAGGAGATCGCTCGTCGTCTTGGTGTTGCTCGGAACACGGTGCGGGCGGCGTTGACCTGTGATCGGGTGCCGACGTACGAGCGGCCGCGGCGAGCGTCGTTGGTTGATCCGGTGGAGCCGGCGGTGCGGGCGTTGCTGGCGTCGTGGCCGAAGATGCCGGCGACGGTGATCGCTGAGCGGATCAGGTGGCCGCACTCGATCTCGCCTTTGAAGAAGCGGTTGCAGCAGATCCGGCCGGAGTATGTGGGTGTCGATCCGGTGGACCGGACGGTCTATGAGCCCGGTGATGTGGCGCAGTGTGATCTGTGGTTCCCGGAGCCGAAGATCCCGGTCGGCTCGGGGCAGCTGCGGGTGTTGCCGGTGCTGGTCATGACGTTGGGGTACTCCCGGTTCCTGACCGCGATGATGATCCCGTCGCGGCAGGCCGGGGACATCCTGTCCGGGATGTGGGAGTTGATCTGTGGTATCGGTCGGGTGCCGAAAACGTTGGTGTGGGATCGGGAGTCGGCGATCGGCGGGACCGGGCGGGTATCGACGCCGGCGTCGGCGTTCGCCGGCACGTTGGCCACCAGGATCCGGCTGGCACCGCCCCGGGATCCGGAGTTCAAGGGCCTGGTCGAACGGAACAACGGTTTCTTCGAGACCTCGTTCCTGCCGGGCCGGGTGTTCACCGGCCCCACAGATTTCAACGCCCAGCTCACCGACTGGCTGGTCCGGGCGAACACCCGGACGGTCCGGTCGATCGCGGGTCGGCCGGTGGATCTGCTGGGAACGGACTACCTGTCGATGACCCCGTTGCCGCCGAACGACCCGCCGGTAGGGCTCAATGAGCGGGTCCGGCTGGCCCGGGACTACTACGTCCGGGTCGACACCGTCGACTACTCCGTGGATCCCACCGTGATCGGCCGGTTCGTCGACGTCGTCGCCTCACCGCTAGAGGTCACGGTGTTCTGCAACGGCAAAACTGTGGCCCGCCACGAACGTTCCTGGGCCAAGCAGGGCGTCGTCACCGACGAGGCCCACGTGGTGACCGCGAAGAAGATGCGCCGCAACCTGGCCGTGGATCGGCAGAAACAACTGCAGAGCCGGCACCACCACGACGGGCACCCCGTCGCGTTGCGGGCCCTGCCGGACTACGACGCCCTGTTCGGCGGCGACTTCACCACCCCCAGCAGCATCGATGAGGAAGCGAGCAGTCAATGACCACCACCGCCACCAGCACCTTTAACGGCACCACCAGCAGAACGGCCCACACGCCGGCCGAGGGCCTGCCCTCGCAGCTGGCTTACCTGACCCGAGTGCTCAAGACCCCCACGATCGGGCGGTGCTGGGAGCAGATCGCCGACCAGGCCCGCGATGACAACTGGTCACACGAGGAGTACCTCGCCGCCGTTTTGCAGCGGCAGGTCGCCGACCGGGAATCCGCCGGCAATATCATGCGGATCCGCACCGCCCACTTCCCGGCCGTGAAAACACTGGAAGACTTCAACCTCGACCACCTGCCCTCGCTGCGCCGAGATGTCCTGGCGCACCTGGCCACCGGCACCTTCGTCGCCAAAGCCGAGAACGTCATCCTGCTGGGTCCGCCAGGGCTGGGCAAGACACACCTGGCGATCGGGTTGGGCGTCAAAGCAGCCCAGTCCGGCTACTCCGTACTGTTCGACACCGCCAACAACTGGATCACCCGCCTGGCCACCGCCCACCAGGCCGGCCGGCTCGAGGCGGAACTTAAAAAGATCCGCCGCTACCGGCTCATCATAGTTGACGAAGTCGGCTACATCCCGTTCGACCAAGACGCCGCGAACCTGTTCTTCCAGCTCATCGCATCCAGATACGAACTGGGCTCCGTGTTGGTGACCTCAAATCTGCCGTTCGGCCGGTGGGGCGAAACGTTCTCCGACGACGTTGTCGCAGCCGCCATGATCGACCGCCTGGTCCACCACGCCGAAGTGCTCACCCTCACCGGCGACTCCTACCGCACCCGCCAACGCCGCGAACTGCTCAACAAAGACAACCGCACGACCGAGAACTGACCGCCAGGGGGTCAATTTTGCGGGACCGAAAAGGGGTCAAAATTCAAAAATCGTTGACACCGCGACACCCGCACCGGCGCGGGCGCGCACATTGGATGACCCCACTGCGCGGTCGGAACGATTAGCGCGGCATACGGCGACCGCTCACCCATAAGCTCTACACCGCGGAACCGATGCTTGGGTTTGGTGCGCCACCGGTGAGCAACAGCTTCAAGGCCGCATCCAAGTTGGCGCGGACGGTCGGTATGACCAACCTCAATCGGTCGAGACCAACCTCAATTGTGCGTGAATAGGCGATTTCGGCCAGGCCCGCCCATCGAGGTGCTCCGCTCGGGCCGGTCCCGCGCATACCCGCCGACCGGTCCTCTGGCCACAGTGGTCGCCGATGGCCGCCAGGCACCACTGCTCGTCCGGTCGGGCGGCAGCCGGAAGGAGTCGGCGATGCCCGGCGGCCGTGAACATGGCAAACGGCTGGCCGATGTCTTGGCCGCATTCACACCCCGCGGCGTCAGCAACAAACCGGTCCGCGCCCGGGTTCCGCTGCATGCAGCGGATCCGAAACAGGCCGGGCATCGACCTGATCCCGACCCGCCGACCGAGACCAGATCGCCCGGCTCACAACCGCTCAAACAACGTCGTCAGCTCCCATCACCCTGGACCGACGATGGGTTCGGGTCAGGTCGATCAGGTTGGAGCGGGGTACAGGAGACGTACGGGGATGAGGTTTCGGGGGTTTAGACCCAGTTGGCGCGGCGGGTGTGGTCGATAGCGCCGAACACTTCGGCCATGGGTCCGAGGGTTCCGGTTTTGATCTGCGGGGCGGGCAAGTTCAGTGCGGGTGCGGCGGCCCGCAGTATTGATGTCATGCCGTGTGAGAGGGGTTGGAAGGCGGCGCCGAGTTCGCGTTCCATGATGATCAGTGGTTGGCCGGCGAGGGTGCAGAACTGCTCGATGGCGGCGCCGATGTGCATGCCGACCGCGTAGAGCGCGGATTGCACTTGGACGTCGCTGGCCCGGCAGGCTTGGTCCAGATCGGCCTGGGTGCAGACCGCCGGGATTGATTGGTGCACGATCGCGGCCAGCCCGCGGGGTACGGGGGTGGCTTCGGCGAACCAGCAGCCCGGGGTTCGGCAAAAGCAGGTCCCGTCGTCTGGTTGTCGCAGGTAGATCAGCTCACCGGTGGGCCGGGCGGTGGGTTCCACTAGCGTGTCTTGGTTGATCAGGCCCATCCCCAGACCGTGGAGTGCTTTGATGAAGATGAGGTCGGGGTGTCCACGTCCTTCACCGTGGCGGTATTCGCCCAGAGCGGCCATGTCCGCGTCGTTGGCCAGCAGGGCTGGGATTTCTAAGGTGGCGGACAGGGTGAGGTGCGGGGTGGCGCCTAGGACGTGGGCCTGTACGTCGATGACCCGCAGGTCCGGGTGGCTGTCCGGGACGCCGACGCGGCGAGTCAGGGGCAGTGGCACGACCAGGACCAGACGCGATACGTCCGCCGACCGCAGTCCGGTCTGATTCAGCCCGTGGCGGGCCAGTTCCGCGGCGGCAACCAGGGGAGAGCCGCCGCTGGGCGCAGTGGCTGACCAGCTGATGGCGCCGGCGTCTGCGGTGATCGCGATCTGGACGTCACCTTGAGCGAGTTCCTGGCCGTGGGTCAGCACCACCACGACCAGTGGTGCGTCCCCGGCGGTCAGATGAAGGGTCTGCGCCGGCCGCCCGCGGGCACCGACGACGTCGGGTGTGTCTTGTTCCCGCAGCAATTGTTGACCCAGCATCGCGCGGGCGCATTCGCTGATGGTGGATTTCGGTAACCCGGCGAGGGAGGCCAGTTCGGTGCGGGTCAGACCCCCATGTTGGCGGAGCAGCGCGGTGATCTTTTGGGTGACAAAACCGCGCGAGTCGGAGACATCCACCACGACACGAACCTCCCGAGGTGCTTGCCAACGCATCCGACGATCGTGTCATCGGCGCCGCCCGAGCAGCTGCGCCGCCGGGTGAGGTGCGTGGTCGTGAGGAGAATGTACCCCGGCCCGCAGATCGGCGAGTCGCGTTCGCACCGCGGTGGCCAGCCCAAGACCTACGTCGACATGCTTTCAGGGCCAACCCATTTGGCTGGATTCCAGCCGAATGTTTCCTCTTGACAGGCCGACGACTGCGGGGCGAGCATGTCCTGGACCCAGCCAAATGCTCGTGCATCACAGGTCTCTTCCTTCGTCGCCGAGGCCCACATTCACGGGGTCACCGACGACAAATTTCGCCGTGTTCCTGCCGACAAAGGAGTCGCTTCATGCCCCCTGCGTTTCGTCATTCCCGCCCCCGCCGCGTCGGCATCTCTGTCTTGGCTGTGTTGACTGCGGGGACCGCATTGTTGGCCGCCGCGACCGGTGCTTCTGCGGCTCCGCCACCGGGCAACCCACCGGCCGCTCCGCAGGTGATCATCCCGAACGTGATTACTCCGACGAATTGGGATCATTCCGCGGCGGTCGAGGCTCGGGCGGAGCAGATCCTGGCGCAGATGACGTTGGCGCAGAAGGTGGATCTGGCGACCGGGCAGATCAACAACAGTTTCGGGTTCTACAACAACCCGATCCCGCAGGTGGGGATTCCGGCCCAGACGATGGCGGACGGGCCGGTCGGGGTTCGGGTCGCTAATCCAGCGGCGACCAACGGCGGGAAAACCACGCAGCTGCCATCGGCGTCTGCGTTGGCGGCCACGTTCGATCCCGCGTTGGCCAGGCAGTACGGCGCGTTGATCGGGCAGGAGGCCTTCCGCAGTGGCAACAACATGTCGCTGGCACCGAGTGCGGACACCGCCCGGACCCCGCTGTGGGGCCGGGCGTTCGAGGGGTTCGGGGAAGACCCGCTGTTGACCGGCACCTTGGACGGCACCTACATCCAAGGGGTGCAGTCCAACTCCGGGGTGGGCGCCACCATCAAACATTTTCTGGTCTACAACCAGGAGACCGACCGGTTCAACGTCAACGCGGTGGTCTCGGACCGGGCGTTGCACGAAATCTACAATCGGGCCTTCCAGATCGGGATCGCCTCCGGTCACCCGGCGGCGGCGATGTGTTCGTTCAATCAGATCAACGGGGTCCCGGCGTGCGGGAACTCGCTGATGACCAGCTTGCTCAAAGGCGTCGACGGGTTCCGCGGTTTCGTGATGAGCGACTACAACGCCACCCCGGACACCAACAACGCCGCCAACTCCGGTCTGGACCAAAACCAGCCCGGTGATCAAGGTCCGGGGACCGCCAACTTCGGGGACCGGCTGGTCGCCGCGGTCAACTCGGGGCAGGTCCCGATCTCCCGGGTCAACGACATGGCCCTGCGGATCTTGCGGGGCATGGTCGGGCTTGGCCTGCTGGATCACCCGGCGCAGGTGCAGGACTTGAACATCGCCGGGGATGCGGCGGTGGCCCGTAGCGTCGCGGCGCAGGCGATGGTGCTGCTGAAAAACAGTAAGGCCGCGCTCCCGCTGACGACCGGCCGGGCCGACAAGTCCATCGCGGTGATCGGCGGCGACGCCGACAACATCTCCGCGCAGGGCGGCGGTTCCTCCGAGGTGTCCCGGCCGACCTCGACGATCAGTCCGTTGGCCGGGATCACCGCCCGGGCCGGCGCGGGCACCACCGTCACCTATCAGCCCGGCACCGACGGGGTGTCCGAGGGCACCCTGTTGCCCGGACCCGCGGCGATCCCGTCGACGGTGCTCACCCCGGCCGGCGGGAGTGCCACCGACCACGGCCTGAGCGCGCAGTACTGGTCGAACGCTTCGTTCTCCGGTACCCCGCACCTGTCCCAAATCGACCCGCAGGTCAACACCGACTTCGGGTTCCAGAACTTCCCCGGCTTCAACGCCGCCTCCCCGAAGGCGCACAGCCCGTCCGGCGATTTCGCGTTGACCGGTGACCTGTCCGCCCGCTGGACCGGCACCTTCACCGCTCCGGCCACCGGCACCTACCAGCTGGGGTTGACTGCTCGCGGGAATGCCACCCTCACCTTGGACGGGGCTACCTTCCTGACCCACACCGGCGGTTTGACCTCGATCAGCCGGTCGGTGCATCTGGTCGCCGGGCAGCATCACAGCCTCGCCGTCAGCTACAACGCTCCGGCTGCGAACGCCTACCAGGGCGGCCAGGTCCGACTGTTCTGGACCCACCCCGACTCGGTCATGTCTCCGGCCATGCAAGCCGCGGTCGCGAGCGCGAAGAAGGCCTCGACCGCGGTCGTGGTGGTCCGGGACTATGAAACCGAGGGAGTCGACCGGCCTAACCTGGACCTGCCGAACGAGCAGGATCAGCTGATCCGGCAGGTCGCCAAAGTCAACCCGCACACCGTTGTCGTCATCGAAACCGGAGCGCCGGCCACGATGTCGACGTGGGACGCCGGGGTCTCCGCCGTGGTCCAGGCCTGGTACCCCGGCCAGGAACAGGGCGCAGCCATCGCCGACGTGCTGTTCGGCGATGTGAACCCGGCCGGGCACCTCCCGGTCACCGCACCGCGCAACACCGCGCAGGTCCCGGTGCCCACCGTGGGCACGACCAATCTGAGCGAAGGGATCTACGTCGGTTACCGCGGCTATCAGCACAACGCCGAACAGATCGAGTACCCCTTCGGGTACGGGTTGTCCTACACCACGTTCGCCGAGTCCAATCTGCACACCACCGTCACCAACGGCACCCAGGTGCAGGCCACCTTCACCGTCACCAACACCGGCAAAGTCGCCGGCGCCGCCGTGCCGCAGGTCTACGTCGGGACGCTGCCCAGCAAGTTGGTCGACACCCCACCCCGGCAGTTGGCCGGCTGGGACAAGATCATCCTGCAACCTGGGCAGGCCAAGACGGTCTCCGTCACGGTGAACAAGCAGTCGATGTCCTACTGGGATTCCTACGCCAACCGGTGGATCACGCCGTCGGGGAACCTGAAAATCATCGTCGGCAATTCTGCCACCAACACCGCGGTTAGCTCCACGGTGCAGGTCCGGTCCACCGACGTTGAAGGCGCCGGCCAGATCTCCCAGGCCAAGACCTACAGCATCCAAAACAGCGCCACCTCCAAGTGCTTGGACGCCAAGGACCACGGCACCGCCAACGGCACCCCGGTGCAGATGTATGCCTGCCCTGCCCCGGGGCGTAATCAGCGGTGGACCTTCACCTCCACCAGCGGCGGTTTCTACACCATCGGCAATGTGGAGGCCGCCGACAAGGTCTTGGACGTGACCGGCGGACCGGGCGCCACCGCGGACGGCGTGAAGCTGCAGCTGTGGAGCGACGTCGGCGGCAGCAACCAGCAGTTCAAACCGGTCCGCATCGGTGACGGCAACTACCAGCTGATCGCCCTGCACAGCGGCAAATGCCTCGGCGTCACCGGCGGATCCACCGCGAACGGGGCGCTGCTGGAACAGCAAACCTGCGACACCGCCAACACCGACCAAAGCTTCAAACTCTTGGCCCAGCCCACCAGCTGAACAGGGCTCAACAGGTGATGGTGGTGGGGTGCTGATGTCACCCCACCACCATTGTCATTGCACACCGGGCCGGCGAACTGAGCGGATCGGATGCCCAGGATCGGGCCGGTGTGCTCAGTCGCACCGTTGAACAGAAGGGACGTCAGGTCCCCTGGGTGCGCTCAGGTGCCGTGCCCGGTGTGCGGTTCACGCTGACGGTCCCGTGCACAACTCGTGCGGCGCCTGGCCACGCCGAGCCCGTGTTGTCTTTAGGGCTTGCCGTTCCCACGGTCGAAGAAATGCTCGCGACCGGCGAGATCCAGGACCAGAAAAACAGGTGTCAACGCAGCGCCGGGGCCGCCGCGGCTGGCCACGTGTAACGAGCGCCCAGAGTGCTGCGGACAAAACAGGACAGGACATACTCATTCCAACCAAGGCACCGGTAGGGCCCGAGCGGGCCGTTGGGCTCCTTAGGCGACGAGTCTGCCGCAGTGGCCGGATCGGACCCGCGGTGATGGGGGTTCTACTGCTGGTCGTGACCGGCTGCACGACGCAGCTGACATCGGTTTCCACGTCAGCCGCAACCGACCCAGCGGTGCACAGCACTGCCCCGGGCGGCCCCCGCCGTGTGCAGGCGCCGCCCTTGAGCAGCTCCTCCGCCAGTCGGACCTATCATGCCCGGCCGCCGGCGGCCTCCGCTGCCGCGGTCAGCGCCTGGGTGACAACTTCTGACCAGTCGCAACTGATGACTCAGATCCCGGTCACCTCCACCGTGATGACTTCCTCACCCCCGGCCGATATCACGATCAACTTCGGCTACACCGCTCAACCCATCGACGGTTTCGGGGCGGCCTTGACCCACTCTTCGGCTCAGGTCCTGCTGGGCCTGCCCGCCGCCCAGCGGGCGGCGTTGATGACGGAACTGTTCGACCCGGCCGGACCGGTCCGGCTGACGTTCCTTCGCATCCGATCGGAGCCTCAGATTTTGTGCCCGGACCGGCATTCACCTTCGACGACCTGCCCCCCGGCCAGACCGATCTCAACCTGACTCATTTCAGCACCGCACCGGATGAGGCGACACTGGAACCACTGCTGCGGCAGGCGCTGTCACTCAACCCGCACCTGAAGATCATCGCCTCGCCGTGGAGCCCACCGGCGTGGATGAAGACCACCGACACGCTGCCAGGCGGTCAACTCATCGACACCCCCGCCACCTACCGGAGCTACGCCGCCTATCTGCTCCGATTCGCCCAGGACTACCAACAGGCCGGCATCCCGCTGTGGGGACTGACCGTGCAGAACGAACCCCAGCAACGGCACCCCGATGGGTACCCGGGCACCGACATGCCCGTCGCCCAGGAAGCCACCCTCATCCAAACCGTCGGGCCCATGTTCGCCCAGGCGGGCCTGCCGACCCTCATCCTGGGGTTCGACCACAACTGGTCGCTGCACCCAGCGGACGCGGCCTCCACCCCCGCCGGACAGGACCCCGCCTACCAGTACCCAGCCGACCTGCTCCGCACCCCCGCGGCGCAATGGTTGGCCGGTACCGCCTTTCACTGCTACTTCGGCGACGCCGGACGACAGACCGCACTGCACCAACAGTTCCCCGGCAAGGGAATTTGGGTCACCGAATGCTCCGGCTCTCACAACCCCGGGGACACCGACTCGGCCACGTTCGCCTCCACGTTGGGGTGGCAGGCCAACAACCTGCTCATCGCGGCCACCCGCAACTGGGCGCAAGGCGTCATGACGTTCAACCTGGCCCTGGACCCCGCCGGCGGGCCGCACACCGGCGGCTGCGCCACCTGCACCCCAGTCATCACCATCAGCCCCGACGGCACCATCACCCGCAACGCCGAGTACTACCTGCTGGCCCACGCCGCCCGGTTCACCGCCCCCGGCGCCGTCCGTATCGGCTCCGACTCGGCTCCCTCCCTGCCCGTGGCGCACGTCGCGTTCCGCAACCCCGACCACAGCGTGGTCCTGATCGCGTACAACAACGCCGACCAGCCCACCCCGATCCGGGTGTCCGCCGGACCCACCACGCTGACAACCACGGCCCCACCCCATAGCCTGCTCACCCTCACCTGGCCACACCCGTGAGGACCGTCAACATCGACTGGCTGGGGCGAACCCGTTGACCGACCGTAGGCGCCGAGCACCGCACGATCGACGGGGCCGTTCTTGCCCCTTCTGGTGAAGGGCGATTTTCCGGTAGAAAGCGTCTACCCGACACGGGGTAGCGCCGCGGAACGGGACATCCAGACACCGGCCGCTCATGGTTCAAGAAAGGTCCGCAGTGAACGACATCATCAGGAACGTCGCCGTCTTCGATGGCACTACTTTGCTCGCCGGACGTCTCGACGTCACTCTCGAGGCAGGCCGTATTGCCGCGGTGGCTCCTACCGGCGCCGGGCGGATCCCTGGAACTGTCGTGGACGGAACCGGGGCCACCTTGTTGCCCGGCTTCATCGACGGCCACGTCCATTTCTTCAGGCCGCCGGAATTTACTCAGCTCACCAATGCTGGGGTGACCAGCGCGGCAGACATGGGTACCTGGCCGGTCACACATGTGACCGCACTCAAGGCTGCCAGCAACGGTTTCACGTTCCTCACCGCAGGCGCACCCCTGATCGGGCCGGCCGGGCCACACGCCCATATGCCCGGCCTCGCAGACGCAATTATCAGCACACCTGAAGAAGCTCGCCGCGCCGTGGCCCAGCGCGCCGGCGAAGGTGTCGACTACATCAAGCTGGTACTCGAATCGGCGGGACGCGGCGGCCCCGACCGTGCCACCGCCGCGGCAGCCGTGCACGCCGCCCACGCCGCCCAGCTTCGAATCGTCGCCCACGCCTCCGCGATCGGCGCCATCGAACTGGGCGTCGAAGTCGGAGTGGATATCCTCACGCACGCGCCGCTGGACGAAACGGCCGGCCCTGATCTGGTCGACCGCATCGTCAGAGCTGGCACGGTCGTGGTGCCCACACTGATCATGATGCGGACCATCGCCCGAAACCACGGCCTGGGGGACGCTTACGGCCATGCACGCCGGTTCGTCCGCGACCTGCACGCGGCCGGCGCCGTGCTCGCTGCTGGCACGGACGCTAACGCCGCCCCCGGAGCCCCCGCGATGGTGCCGCACGGCCGCGGGCTCCATGAAGAGCTCCAGCTGCTCGTCGACGCCGGGCTCACCCCCCTGGAAGCGCTGCGGACAACGACAGGCGCAGCGGCCGCTGTTTTTGGTTGGAAGGACCGTGGCCGGGTCATTCCGGGGCTGCGCGCCGACCTCGTCCTCATCCATGGCGAGCCTGTCAACGAGATCACAGCGATTCAAAATGTTCGCAACGTATGGCAAGCAGGACAGCAGATTCGCCGTCCGTGATCAACGCGCGTGTCGCGAGGTTATTGGGACTTGGAGTCGGTGGAGTCGAATCCGATGTGCAGCAGGATGTCGGTGGTTCGTTGGATGTGGTTGCGTAGCAACGTGGCGGCGGTGTCCGCGTCGTGGGCCAGGGCGGCGTTGAGGATGGCGCGGTGCTCCGCGGGGACGTCACGGTGGGAGTTGTCTTCGGGAACGGATAGACGTTGGTAGAGCTCGGCGGAGTCGCGGAGCGAGACCGCGGTGCCGACCAGGATTGGGTTGGGCGAACCGGCGAGCAGCGCCAGGTGGAACGCGGCGTGTGCGGCGGACCAGTCATCGCTGACGCGGCGGCCGGGATCGTCGGTTTCCATTTGCGGGGTGCGGTCAAGCCGGTGGTGCGCGGCCAGCAACGCCGATTCCCAGGCCAGATCGCCGTGTTCGATGGAACTGCGCAGTACGAGAGTTTCGATGGCGCAGCGGGCCTCGGTGAGGTGGCGGAGATTTTGGGCCGAGACGGCGACCACGGTGAACCCCAACTGGGGTTCGGACTCCACCAGTCCTTCGCCTTGAAGTCGGGTCAAGGCCTCCCGGACCACGCCCATGCTGGCCTCATAGCGGGCGGACAGGTCCGCGAAGAGCAGCCGTGAGCCGGGTCGTTGCCGGCCGCCGAGGATATCCGCGCGAAGCGCCGCGTACACCCGGTCGACCCGGGTCGGGACGCTGGTCCGAACCATCACTCCATACAACCATGATCGAAGCAGTCGATCAATGTCGAAAAGTGCTTGACTTTTCGACTCCAGCTGGACAGGCTGTGTTCACTACAGCACCGGATGCCCTGTTCCAGGGCCCACAGGTGCGAGAGGTAGCTGCGCGCGATCCAGTTGGCCGCGCGACGCGGGCGTAGATCTGTCCCTGCTGTTCCTACCGGTGTCACTCAACGAGGAGTTCATGTGCGTTTCGGCAATTTGTCCGGAAGGCTTGCCCTTTTTCTCGGGGCGGGCGCCGTTGACGTGGAGAAGGCATCTGGCGGCCGGTTCAGTTCGGACCCGCAGGCGATCTACCAGGATTGGGACGAGTTCGTGGCGTGGGCTGGGACGGCCGACGACAGTGACGCCGCCGACTTCGATGTCGCGGATCTGGGCGCGCCGACCCCGGCGCCGGCGCAGGTCTTCGCGATCGGCCTCAACTACACCGCGCATGCCGCCGAATCGAACTTTGCCGTGCCGGACACCTTCCCGCCGACGTTCACCAAGTTCCGCACCGCGTTGTCCGGCCCGGTGACAACCGTTGTGCTCCCCGCCGGTGGCAACGTCGACTGGGAGATCGAACTGGTCGCGGTGATCGGCCGCCGCGCGGAGAAGGTGCCCGCGGCTAACGCCTGGTCCTACGTGGCGGGGCTGACCGCAGGGCAGGACATTTCGGAGCGCATCATCCAGTTGTCCGGGCCGGCACCGCAGTTCAGCCTCGGTAAGTCCTACCCCGGGTTCGCGCCGGTGGGTCCGTGGATCGTCACCGTGGACGAATTTTCCGACCCGGACGACATCGAACTGCAGTGCGCGATCGACGGCGAGACCGTTCAACATGGCCGCACGAAGGACTTCGTGTTCGGCGTCCCTGCCCTGATCGAAGGGTTGTCGAAGGTCACACCGCTGCTGCCGGGCGACATCATCTTCTGCGGCACCCCGTCGGGGGTCGGTCAGGGCCGTACACCCAAGCGGTTCCTTAAGGCCGGGGAGGAACTTGTCAGCCGGGTCGAAGGTATCGGCGAGCTCCGCCAGCGGTTCATCGACGCCTGAGCGCGCCCGTTCCATACCTATAAGCGGACCGCACCACGGCCCACCGCCCCGCTATCCGAGCACGTCACTGAGGAAGAATTAATTCATGCCCATGCACCGGCTCACCTCGATCACGATCGGGGTCCCCAATGTCCAAGAGACCGCGGAGTATTACCGGGATTTCGGCCTCATCCCGGCCAAAGACGAAATTGTCTCGGCGTACAGCGCGGAAGGTCTGACCCAGGCCGCAGAGCACCGGTTCTCCACCATCGACGGCGGCGAACAGCTACGGATCGTGCACTCACCCCGCCGGCGCCTGGTGCAGCTCGGCATCGGCGTGGAGGACCCCGACGACCTGGGCAGCATCACCGCCAAACTCGGCCGACTCGACCTGACCGTCCGACGGGACGAAACGTCGGTCACCGCCACCGATCCCGGCTCGGAAGTGCGGGTGATGGTGGAGATCGCATCGAAACTGGCGCAGGATCCGATTCCGTGGCCAGCCAACAACGGGCCGGGCCGGTTCGACCGGCTAAACCAACGCGCCGACGGTGTGACCCGCGAACACCAGGTGCACCCCCGCAAGCTCGGTCACGTCGTCATCGGCTCCACCGATCAGGAAGCCAGCACCAAGTTCTTCACCGAGGGTCTGGGCTTCAAGATCAGCGACAAGGTGCCGTTCCTGGCCTCCTTCATGCGCTGCTCCACCGACCACCACAACGTGCTCGTCCAGCAGGCCCCGGTCAGCTACCTGCACCACACCTCCTGGCAGGTCGAAGACGTCGACGAAATCGGTCGCGGAGCCACCGCCATGCTGGCCAAAGATCCCGGCCGTCACGTCTGGGGCCTGGGTAAACACTTCGTGGGTTCCAACTACTTCTGGTACCTCAAGGACCCGGCCGGCAATTTCTCCGAGTACTACAGCGACATCGACTGCATCGTCGACGACCAGCTCTGGACCCCCGGAGTGTGGGAAGGCGACGCCGGGCTATACAAGTGGGGCCCCAAACCGCCGCCCTCCTTCCTGGCCCCGGAGGACCTGGCCGGACTGATGGCCGGGGCGCACGGCTCCTGACCGGGCCACCTCCACAAATTTTGGTCAACCGGCCTCGTAGTGAGGCCCACCCATGCCATTTCCGTTTCCGTTCCTGACACATTGGGGTGTTCGATGGACGAGCTTTACGACGTTGCCATTGTTGGCTATGGCCCGGTCGGCCAGACCCTGGCAACCTTGCTGGGCCGCGCCGGCCACCAGGTCGCGGTGATCGAGAAGTGGCCCATCTTCTACCCGATGCCGCGAGCGGTCCACTTCGACGACGAGGTGGCCCGGATCCTGCAGAACATCGGGCTCCGCCCCGACGACAGCACCGCCATCGAACCGTACGACGACATGTACGCCTGGCGGAACGCCGACCGGGAAAACCTACAGCTGGTCGACTGGACCGGCATCAAACCCACCGGCTGGCACACCGCCAACTTCTTCGCGCAACCGCTGTTCGAGCCGCAACTAGACGCGATCGCCCGCCGGCAGCCGACCGTGACCTTCCACCGCGGCTGGGAGGTGGTCGCGGTCGAGGACGACGACCCCGACGCGCCGGTGACCCTGGTGCTGGAGGGCTCGGATGGCCTACACCGCAACGGGGAACGACGCAACCTGACCGCCCGGTACGTGATCGGCGCCGACGGCGCCAACAGCTTCATCCGCAACGCCATGGGCAGCCCCATGCACGATCTCGGCTTCTTCTTCGACTGGCTGATCGTCGACCTGATGCTGAACGAACCGCGGGTGTTCGACCCGCCCGCGTGGCAGCTCTGCGATCCGGCCCGGCCCACCACGATCGTTCCCGGCGGCCCCGGACGACGCCGGTGGGAGTTCCTGCGGTTGCCGCATGAGGACATCAAAGATCTCAACCGGATGGAACGGGCGTGGGAGCTGCTGGCGCCGTGGGACGTCAATCCCGGCAACGCGAGTGTGGAACGGCACACCGTGTACACCTTCCAGGCCAAATGGGCCGAGACCTGGCGCCGAGGCCGGCTGATGATCGCCGGTGACGCCGCCCACCTGATGCCCCCGTTCGCCGGACAGGGCATGTGCGCCGGATTGCGCGACGCGATGAACCTGGCCTGGAAGTTGACGCTGATCCTGCAGGGCAAGGCCACCGAGGCGCTGCTGGACAGCTACGGCCCCGAACGTGGCCCCCATGTTCGCGCCTTCATCGACTTCTCCATCGCCCTCGGTCAGGTCATCTGCATCACCGACCCCGCCCAGGCGGCCGAACGGGACGCCCGGATGCTCGCCCAGATGCGGGACCCCAGTACCGCCCCAGCGCCGCCGCCGTCGCCGCGGCTGGGCCCGGGCATCCTGCGAGCTGGCGACCCCACCGCCGGGCAGATGTCCATCCAGCCGCCGATCACCGGCATCGCGGGGCAAGGCCTGCTCGACGACATCATCGGTGCCGGTGTGCTCGTGCTGGGGCCCACGTCGGCCGCAGTGAGCGAGTCCCGGCGCGCAGCACTGGCCGACATCGGGATCGCCGTGGCCGCGATCGGCACCAGCCCGGCGCCGGGAGTATTCGTCGATGACAGCGGCGCATATACCGCCTGGCTGGCCGAGCTGGGCGCCGACGCAGTGCTGGTGCGGCCGGATTTCGCCGTCTACGGCACCGCCCGGGGCGCCGACGACCTCGCCGACCTCATCGACGAGTACCTCAACCACCTGGGGCACGCCGCGGGAGCGAGCAACCGGGTCGCGGGTGCCACCGCAAGTCTGTAACTGAGCGGGTCCTACCGGCGGTGCCTGCCAGGGGCCGCGGCTGCGCGGACCCCGCTGCTGGACATGGCCCGAAATCTCGGACGTGCGCCCCCTCTAGGACTTGAAAGAAGCACCGTGACGCTTTCCAGCACCGATGCTGGCCCTGCCGGGGCCGGTGTCCCGCCCCCCGCCATCACCCTTTCCGTGCAACACCTGACCAAACGGTTCGGCGGCGTCACCGCGGTCAACGACGTCAGCTTCGACGTGGCACCGGGCGAGGCCCTCGCCGTGATCGGCCCGAACGGCGCCGGTAAGAGCAGCCTGCTCAAACTGCTCTCCGGCGTCTACCGACCCGATGAAGGGACGGTCAGGTTCGGCGACACCGCGGTAGCGCAGTGGCCGGCCCACACGGTAGCCCGGCACGGAATTGGCCTGGCCCACCAGATACCCCGGCCCTTCAAGGGTCTCACTGTCCGGGAGAACGTCGCGATCGGTGCGATGGCCCAACCCGGTGGCCGCCGTTCCGGCGGGCGACACGACCTGGTCGAAACGGTGCTGCACACGTGCGGACTGGCCGACAAAGCCGCGTTGCCGGCCGGCGCTCTGCGGTTGTTGGATTTGAAACGGCTCGAGCTGGCCCGGGCGCTGTCGGTGAACCCGTCGCTGATCCTGCTGGACGAGGTCGCCGCCGGCCTGAACGGGCGCGACCTGGCCGAAGTCATAGAACTGATTCGCACCATCCACCACCAGGGCCGCAGCCTCATCCTTGTCGAACACGTGGAGGGCGTCGTGGCCTCCCTCGTCGAGCGGGTACTGGTCATCGACTGGGGCAAGGTGATCGCGCAAGGTACCCCCGCCGAAGTCTCTGCGGACCCCAAGGTCCGTGAGGTCTACCTCGGCGGCGGGCACACCTCCGGGCCCGGCACCAACGCTGCCCGCCCGAGTGAGGCCGCCGCCGGCGAACCGCTCCTG
The DNA here is from genome assembly GCA_965277905.1 of Nakamurella sp. GTDB lineage: Bacteria > Actinomycetota > Actinomycetes > Mycobacteriales > Nakamurellaceae > Nakamurella. The sequence continues at coordinate 1,460,084 of CBDIDW010000004.1, read as the reverse complement.
AAGGTGACCGGCGTGACCACCCGGTACGGCGACATCGTCGCTCTGCGCGACGTCAGCGTCGACGTCGGGCCAGCAGAGATCGTCGCCGTCCTGGGCGCCAACGGGGCCGGTAAGTCCACCCTGGCCGGCACCATCTCCGGCCTGCTCCGACCAGTCTCCGGGCAGGTGTACTTCCAAGGGCGGGACATCACCCGGGAAGCGTCCTACGCCCGGAACCGCGACGGGGTCGCCCACTGCCCGGAGGGCCGCAAGATCTTCGGCGAACTGACGGTGCGGGAGAACCTGTTCCTCACCGGGATCGGCGCCGACCGCACCGAATCGCAGCGCCGGCTGGCCGCCGTGCACGACATCTTTCCGATGCTCAACGACATGGCCGACCGCCGCGCCGGCGCTTTGTCCGGGGGACAACAGCAGATGCTGGCCATCGGGCGGGCGTTGATGTCCGGACCCCGGCTGCTCGTGTGCGACGAAATCTCGCTGGGTTTGGCCCCGGTCGCCATCGACGCGTTGTACGAGGCGCTGGTGCAGATCCGACAACGAGGGGTCGCTGTGGTGCTCATCGAGCAGAACGTGCACCGCAGCCTCACCGTCGCGGACCGCGTGTATGTCCTGGAACGCGGGCGGGTCAGCTACAGCGGCGACCCCGCGCCCCTCACGGACGAGAAAACTCTCCACGAGTTCTATTTCGGCCGGGCCACCGCGCTCTCCCCGCACCCCGAGGGCCCCGCCACCGGCACACCCACGATCGAAGAATCGAAAGGACCGTACCCGTCATGAGCCGATCCATCCTGAGAAGAGTTGCCGTGCTCGGCATTCTCGCACCCGTGGTACTCACCGCCGCCTGCGGCGGCACCACCAAGGACAGCAGCAGCAGTAGCAGCAGCACGACCGCAGCAGACAGCTCCGGTGCCGACGCGAGTTCGGGCGGCGGCGGCGGCGTCGGCCCGGATATCGTCCTGGGTAGCAGCCTGTCGATGACCGGGCCGCTCGGGCAGTTCGGGGTGGCCCTGCAAGCGGGTTACCAGCAGCAGATCTCGGAGCTCAACGCGGCCGGCGGTCTGGATGTCGGCGGTTCCAAACGCAAGGTCACCCTGACCGTGTTGGACAACCGCAGCGATCCCAACACCGCCACCCAGCAGATCCGGGAACTGGTGCTCAAGGACAGCGCGGTCGCGCTGCTCGGCGCCTGTACGCCGCCGATCGTCGTGCCGGAAGCGCTGGCCGCGGAGCAGCAGAAGACACCGATCGTGTCCTCCTGCAACCCGGTCCGCGCCTTCCAGGCCGGCAACACCGGCGGGTGGAAGTACGCCTGGGATCTGTTCTTCGACGAAGGAGACCAAGCGGCCGCAGTCATGAAGGCCCTGACGATGGGGTCCAGCAACAAGAAGGTGGCGATCTTTACCGACACCGAACCGGACGGAGTGGCCGAGCGCGGCCTGTACAAGGACGCAGCCAAGACCGCCGGCTTGGACGTGGTCGGAGACTACAGCTTTCCGGTGGGAACGACCGACTTCTCCTCCTTCATCAACGACGCGAAGGGCAAAGGAGCACAACTGCTGGCCGGACAGATGATCCCGCCGGACGGCATTGCGTTGTGGAAGCAGATGAAAGCGCTCACCTTCAGTCCGGCGCTCGCCTTCGTGGCCAAAGCCTCGTCCGGTCAAAGTTGGACCCAGGCGCTCGGACCGATCGCCGAAGGCACGCTGTCCGACGCTTTCTGGACTCCGGCCACCGGCAAGGCCAACAGCGCCGCCCTGGTCGGCACGCTGGGGAAGAAATTCCCGAACGACCTCGGCGATTTGAACATCGCAGTTCTTGGTTACACGGTCGCCGCGGTCGTCACGGACGGCATCAAGGCCGCGGGCAGCACCGACGCGGCCAAGGTCAACGACGCGATCGGCAAAACCAAGGCCGACTACCCGCTCGGGGCCATCGCTTTCGGGGCCACCCACACGGCCACCACGCCGTATCTGGTCACCCAGTGGCAAAACGGCAACACCGTGCAGGTCCTGCCGGTCGATCCGGCCGTCACGCTTCAGTCTCCGGCCAAGGGTCTGTTGTGACGCCGGCGCGGCCCGTCGCGCCGGCGGAGGAGCGGCCCCTGGCGCGGCGCAACGCCGCGCGGTGCGAGCAGGACCGGTGAACGCCGACGCGGTCGTCAACGGCCTCCTGCTCGGTGGCCTGTACGCGCTGGTGGCGCTGGGCCTGTCCGTGGTCTTCGGGGTGCTGAAGCTGATCAATCTGGCCCACGGCGAAATACTCATCGGCGGGGCATATCTGACTTACCTGGGCACCGAGCATCTCGGCCTGGCACCGTTTGCGGCCCTGCCCATCGTGGTGGTCGTGGTGGCCGCGCTGGCCTACCTGGTGCAGCGTTTCCTGCTCACCGGGTTGCTGGTCCGCGGCGCCGAAGGCGCGCTGGTCGCGACGTTCGGGATCTCGTTGCTCGTCCAAGGCCTTTTCTCCCAGGCGTTTACCTCCACCCCGAAATCGTTGAACAGCCCGTTGGCCACCTCCGGGTTCACCGCCTTCGGAATTCAGGTACGCACCGTCTACCTGGTGGCGTTCGCGGCGGGGGCGCTGCTGTGCGGCGCGGCCCACTACGTGTTGACCCGGACCCAAGCCGGGACCCGGGTCCGGGCCGCGGCCGCCGACCCGGCCACGGCCGGCCTGATGGGCATCGACATCCGCCGGGTATATGCGATCACGTTTGCCCTAGCCGCTGCCGTCACCGCCATCGGCGGAGTCTTGCTCGGCGTCACGTTCAGCTTCACCCCGACCACCGGCACCCAATACCTGCTCATCGGGATCGCAGTCGTCGTCCTGGGCGGGGTCGGCAACGTACTCGGCACCTTCGCCGGGGCGCTGCTCATCGGGCTGGTCCAGTCGCTGGCCGCCGCGCAATTCGGTGGCGGCTACCGCGATCTTTCCGTCTATCTGCTGTTTTTCGTCGTGCTGGCCGTCCGGCCGCAGGGATTGTTCGCGCGAAAGGCAATGGGATGAACCGAAACCTGGCTGCCCTGCGTACCGCGGACCGGCGTTGGCGGCTGTGGCCCGGCATCGTGCTCTTCGCCGGTCTGGCGGTCATCCTGTCCCAGTCGACCGCCCTGTTCACCGCCTACCAACTCGACATCCTCACCACCCTGCTGGCGTTCATCGCGCTCGCTCAGGCCTGGAACATTCTGGCCGGCTACGGTGGGCAGGTCTCGCTGGGCGCCAGCGCATTCGTCGGCACCGGCGCCTACACCGCGGCGCTGCTCGAACTGCACGCCGGCGCCAGCTACCCGGTGGCCATCCTCGGAGCTCTGATCGGCGGCGGGGCGCTCGCCGCGGTGCTCGCCCTGCCGCTGCTCCGGCTCCGCGGCGACTACTTCTCCATCGGCACCCTGGCCGCCGCGCTGGCCCTGCAGGCCTGGGCATTGAATTGGAACTTCGCCGGCGGCTCTACCGGCCTGAATCTGCCCAACGAAGGCATCCCCGGCCCGGTGGAGATCTTCCAGCTCGCCTGTGTCATCGCGGCCGTCGCGATGATCGCCGCCTACCTGGTCGCCTACTCCAGCTTCGGCATGCGCCTCAAGGCTGTGCGGGACAACGAACCCGCCGCCATCGGACTCGGTGTTTCGGTCTTCCGGCACCGCCTGGGCGCCCTACTGATCAGCGGCGCCCTGTCCGGCCTGACCGGTGGGCTCCTGGCCATGCAGCAGATCAGCTTCGAACCCACCGGCATGCTGGGCATCGGCTGGACCATCAACGCCCTGTTGATGACCATCGTCGGCGGTATCGGCACCATCCTCGGACCGGTGGTCGGCGCCGTCGCCGTCTACTACCTGCTCACCAAACAACTCGAGAGTTACCAAACCGCCAGCGTCATCATCGAAGGGCTGCTGCTCATCATCATCGTCAGATTCGCCCCCCGCGGACTCTGGCCATTGCTGGTCCTGGGCGTCAGGCGAGCCACGACCCGCCGGTCACCCACCCCTATCGACCTGACCAGCGCAGGGGACGACGCCGTCCTGGAAGGTAGCAAGTCCGCCGAGCAGGTCGTACAACTCTAATCTGCCCGCAGCCAGACTTCAGACGAGCCGAATCCGCAACCATCAGAAGCGCCCGTCCCACGGGGCCGATGTGAACAATTGTTCGCGTCGTGCTCCCGCCCGGAGAAATCACATCACCGTCAAATAAGTCATCCCACCGCACCCGAACGTGGAGGTCCCCGAATGGACAAATCCATCAGCTCGACCGCCGAGGCCGTCGCCGATATCGCGTCGGGATCATCGCTGGCAGTTGGCGGGTTCGGCTTGTGCGGCATTCCACACAATTTGATTCGCGCCGTCTACGACACCGGCATCGACCGACTGGAAACAGTATCCAACAACTGCGGAATCGACGACGCCGGGCTAGGCATCCTCCTCACGGCCGGCCGCATAAGACGCGCGATCAGCTCCTACGTCGGCGAAAACAAAGAATTCGCCCGCCAATACCTGGCCGGCGAACTCGAATTGGAACTCACCCCCCAGGGCACCCTCGCCGAGCGGCTCAGAGCCGGCGGCACCGGAATCCCGGCCTTCTACACCCCAGCCGGCGTCGGCACTCTCGTCGCGCAAGGCGGCCTGCCATGGCGCTACCACCCAGACGGCAGCACCGCCGTCGCGTCTCCGGCCAAAGAGACACGGGACTTCCACGGCCGGACCTACATCCTGGAAGAAGGCATCGTCACCGATTTCGCCCTGATCCGAGCGGAAGTAGGCGACCGGCACGGAAATCTGATGTACCACGCCGCGGCCCGCAACTTCAACCCGCTGTGCGCGATGTCGGGCCGCATCACGATCGCCGAGGTCGAGCAACTCGTGGATCCTGGACAACTGACCCCGGAACACATCCACACGCCAGGCGTCTTCGTGCAACGGGTCGTCGAGGTCGGCACCGCCGGAAAAAGCATCGAGAAACGAACCGTCCGCCCCCGCCGGGAAGAACGGTCATGACGCTGAGCAGAACAGAACTCGCCGCACGCGTTGCCCGGGAACTCAGCGACGGCCAATACGTCAACCTCGGAATCGGCCTCCCCACCCTGGTGCCCAACTACGTTCCACCGGGCGTCCACCTCATCCTGCAGAGCGAGAACGGCATCCTCGGGGTCGGACCGTACCCCGACACCGAGGACGTGGACCCCGATCTCATCAACGCCGGAAAAGAAACTGTCACCGTCCTGCCCGGCGCCTCGTTCTTCGACTCGGCCCTTTCCTTCGGCATGATCCGCGGCGGCCACATCGACGTCGCCGTGCTCGGCGCCATGCAGGTCGCCGCGAACGGCGATCTGGCCAACTGGACTATCCCTGGCAAAATGATCAAAGGCACGGGCGGGGCGATGGACCTCGTACACGGAGCCGGCAAAGTCATCGTCATGACCGAGCACACCGCCAAAGACGGCTCACCCAAAATAGTCGAACGCTGCACGCTGCCGCTCACCGGTACCGGTTGCGTCCAGCAAATCATCACCGACCTCGCCGTCCTGGACGTCACCCCCGCCGGCCTGGTCCTGCGGGAAACGGCGCCCGGCGTCAGCGTCCACGACGTCGTGGCCGCAACTGGCGCCGACGTCGACCATCGCGACTTCATTTCACCGTGACCACAGCCCACCACCGGACCGGGCAACCGATCATGAGCGTGGCGCCGACATGTTTGACAAAGATCGGCGCCGCGGGAGCACCACACGCCACCGTGACCGTCCGCATCGGCCGGACGAGCCGGGCTGGTATCGCCTCTGGGGCGAAGGAGCCGCACGGTGGTTGACCTGGTCGATGTACACGCCCATTTCCTGCCTGACTTCTACGTCGCCGCGGCCAAGGCCGCTGGTTCACTGCGACCCGACGGCATGCCAGCCTGGCCGGTGTGGACCGCGGATAGGCATCTCAGACTGATGGATAAACACGGTATCGACCGGTCCGTGCTGTCAATTTCCTCGCCCGGCGTTCACTTTCACAACGCCGCCACTGCAACCGATCTGGCCCAGCGGGTGAACAACCACGGGGCGGAGGTGTCCGCGCGGCGGCCCGACCGGTTCGGACATTTCGCCTCCCTGCCGATGCCCGACGTGCAGGGCGCACTCGTTGAGCTGGCACGAGCATTGGACGTCCTGGGCAGTGACGGGCTCGCCGTGGAATCCAACACCCACGGGGTCTACCTCGGCGATCCACGCTACGAGCCGCTGTGGACCGAGGTCGACCGGCGATCGGCGATCGTGTTCGTGCATCCCACCTCCCCACCCAACTGGCAGGACGTCGCCCTCGGCCGACCACGGCCAATGCTGGAATTCCTGTTCGACTCCGCCCGTACCGCCAGCGACCTGATCTTCTCCGGGGTGTTGTCCCGGTATCGGAATATCCGGTGGATCTTCACCCACGGCGGGGGAGTCCTACCACTGGTCGCTGACCGCATCGACCTGTTTCGCACCTCGTTCCTCGGGGGCGACGACCCCCCAGACACAACCGGTCCCACCGGCACGGATCTGCTCTCCGGCGTGTGGTACGACTTGGCGGGTACCCCGTTCCCACATCAGGTACCAGCGCTGGTGGCCGCCTTCGGGTCGCGAAAAGTATTATACGGAAGCGATTACTGCTTCACCCCGGAAGCCGGGGTAGCTACCCAGCTCGCCGCGGTCGACGCTGCGGCCGGCCCGGACGGGCTCACCTGGCGGCAACTGACCCACCGCAACGCCACTGCCCTATTCACAAACCCAGATCGGTGAACTCTGGGGCAACGCTTCAGGGACGGATCTGCTGCGGTAGATCACCCGACACTTTGTTGCGGACCGGCGGTCGATTCGTGGTTGCTACGGTTCCGGGCGGCCTCGCTGACGGTGGGCGGCGCAATAATAGATGGTGGGGCTCTTCCGAAGTCCGATGAGGCACCTGGCGCAGCCACGCGTGCGGCCGGTTGACAGCATCACCGGCCCTCGCCCAAGACGCGGCTCCGGCCGCGAGGACACCGACCACTGCTGCTACCTGCAGCCGCGGACGGTAGCGCCAGGGGTGCAGCGCGATGTTTGTGAGCTGGGCGATTGATCCCGGGGTCGGCACGATGGAAGCTGGGGGCCCAACTGCGCAGGTTCACAACCGACCCGCCAATTGGCCGTTGACTGCCCGCCGCCATATTGAAGCGAATGCCGACGAGCCTCGCCAGTCGGGGAGTCCTCAGTCGACACGATCATGATTTTGCTCGGGAGGCGCGGATCGCCGTTTGGGGTCACCGTAGGACCGTTCGCTTACGCGACCTGTTGACTGATTGCCTGGCGTGGTTCGTCGACGCGGAGCAACAGAGGTTCGTACTGGGGGAGCTGTTGAGCGTGGCGCGGTGTCCGCGCAGACTCGAGGCGTGCAGACGAATCGGTCGGCGCCGTGGGCGCGGGTGACACCTGTCCTGGCGGTGCCCGACGTGCGCGAGGCGGCGGGTTGGTATGTCGAGGTTTTCGGTTTGGTGGAGCATGTCCGTGTCGGGGAGGCGCACCGGGTGCAGCTGGGGGTCGACGGCGAGCGGGCCGAGGTGATCGTGCGTGAGCTTCGGGCCGATGAGAGGGTTGCCGGCGCGGCTGATGAGGTCATGTTCCGAGTCGAGGATGTCGACGCGGTGCTCAGGGCTGCCCGGGCGGCCGGTGCGCAGGCTGATGACATTGGCTGCGATATGCCGTATGGGGAGCGGCAGGGCGGCGTGGTCGACCCGTTCGGCCAAAGGTGGGTCCTGACCCAGACGGTGCGGGACGTCGATCCCAGCGAGTGGGGCGGTACCACGGTCGTCTCGCGCCGCTGAAACGCAACCTGGCCGCTGCGCACGCCAATCCCCGTCGACAAGTTCAGAGTATGCCGACCGAAAATCTGGCTCTGGATCCCTTGGCGCGTCTCGCGGGGGGATCCGCTTGCGGCAGAACGCATCGGCTGCCGGCGGCCGTGCCGAAATAGCGCCGCGAGGAGCGCGCCACTTCACGGTGTGAGTCACACATGCCGCGGAGCTGCGCCCGACTTTGGACGTCTGTTAGTGCAGCGACGCGGTTGCTGCGCGTAGGTCTGTCAAGGCTGCGAGGGCGTGGGGCGCGAGCTCTGCGGCGTCGTCGCGGTGACTTTGGGACCACTGGGCGTAGCCCTGCTTGAACGCGAGGACTCCCAGCTCGCCGGCGAGGTGCGCAATGGGGTCGGGGACGCCGCGGGCTATGAGCGCCGCCGTCATGGCCGCGGCGAGGCCGACGCTTTTGAGTGCGTCGCGTTCCTGGAGTTCGGTGCTGGCTGCGACGGCTGCTTTCAGGCGGGGGCCGAGTTCGCGGTTGGCCGGCCCCATCTCTGTGGAGGCGCGCTCCAGGCCGGCCGCTACCGCCTCGAGCGGGCTGGCGTCTGGGGGTGCCTGGGTAATCCCGTCGGCGAGCAGCCGACTCAGGGTGCCTTGGCCGGCGACCAGAAGCTCGCGCTTGTCGGGGAAGTGTCGGAAGAAGGTGCTCTTGGTGACTCCGGCGCGGGCGGCGATCTGCGCCACCGTGGTCGCGTCGTACCCCTGCTCGGTGAACAGGTCGACGGCGGCGACGACGAGCCGCTCCGTCGCGCCCGGTTCCCATCGGCTCACGAGAACAGACTAGGTGACGGGATAGGTGTCCCGTACCCGGGTATGGTGATGGGACAACGTTCCCATGGCTATCAGGAGGGCATCATGCACGTCTTTGTCACCGGCGGTACCGGCACCATCGGCTCCCCGGTCGTGGCCGAACTGCTCAACACCGGTCACACCGTCCTCGCCTTGGCCCGCTCGGAGGGCTCGGCGCAAACCCTCAAGCAAGCCGGCGCCCACGTGCTTCGCGGCGGGCTGGGCGATCTCGACGTCCTGGAGACCGGTGTGGCGCAGGCCGACGGCGTGATCAGCCTTGCCTTCGGGCGTGACTACCGCAGCCCAGCCGCCCTCACAGCATCCATCGACGAGGAAAGTGCCGCCATGGCCACCCTGGGGCAGGCGCTCCTGGGTAGCGACCGACCGATCGTCGCGGTGTCGGGGACACCGTGGGTGGCGGGCCGCGCCGCCACCGAGACGGACCCCCTGCCCACCGACGGACCGGTCGGCGGTCGAGGCCGCTCGGTCAACGCGCTGCTCGGCCTGGCCACGCGCGGGGTGCGCGCCGCGGCGGTCCGATTGCCGCGCACGGTGCACCACGAAGGCAAAGGCGGGTTCGCCGGCCTGCTGACCGACCAGGCACGCCGCACCGGCGTGGCCGGCTACCCAGGACAGGGCACCCAACGCTGGCCCGCCGTCCACGCCCTGGATGCCGCAGTCCTGTTCCGGCTGGTCCTGGAGTCGGCCCCGGCTGGGACGGCCTGGCACGCCGTCGACGACGAGGGCGACGCCGTCCGCGACATCGCAACCGTCATCGGCCGCCGACTAGGCCTGCCCGTCAAGGCCGTACCCGAAGAAAACTTCGGCCCGTTCGGACCCATCTTCGCGATGGACCAACCCGCCAGCAGCGCCCACACCCGCGAAACCCTTGGATGGCACCCGACGCACCCCCGTCTTCTCCGCGACCTCGAAAACATCCAGCCCTAACCTCCAACCCTGGCCCACGCCAGGGGCCACTCGACCCAGCCCGGTCAGCGTTCCGCCCGACCGCGCCCACGAAGGAGCATGTCATTGGGGGTGCAGGTGTCCGGGCGTGAGGGCCACGAAGGCCAGCCCGCTGGTTGCTTCGGCGCGGGCCAAGACCGCGTCGGGGTCCTGTAGGCCGGCGGTGGCGACTTCCAGGGCGCTGAGGTCGATCACGCCGGCTTCGACCTGCCGCCAGATCAAGTAGGCAGTTTCGTGGCACGCCATCCAGGAGCCGCGCAGGGGCCGCCTCACCGCCGACGCCGCCTTCACCGAACTCATACGCCTATCGCAACTCACCACATGAAAATTCGGGACCTGTGAGACCAACTCGCCGCCACCGGCGACATCCCCGGCCCACCCACCAAAACCGGCAAAGCCCCCCACCGGTGAGCTCCCGTCGGTGAGGGAGCGCGTCGTATGCGTTGGGATGGTCCGGCTCCGGACGCGGGCAGCTCCGGCTGAATCTTGGAAGACACATCTGTGGCGAAGACCCCGGCCCGGTCGGCCAGTTCCGGTCACACCGTGATCGCCGCCAGAAATCCAGGACCGGGCCGCCCCGGGTGAACGCCGGTATCAGTCGGCGGAACTGGCCCGAACGGTGTCTGTGGGTTCTTTTTGTTGGCCCGTTCCAGCTTTTGCCGGTGGTGATGGCCTGTCCCACCGGTTGGGCGGTCTGACGGCGCTGCCAGGGGAGGGGGTGGTGAGGGCGCTGCGTTCGACTTCCAGGAGTTGCTGGCCGCGGCGTTCGGTGTCGTAGGCGCTGCGGCCGCCGCGGAGGCCGAACAGGTGTTTGGACAACAGCAGGTACATGACGGCGGCCAGGTTGATGATCAGGGTTGCGGCCCGGGTCAGGGTGATCCCGTTGGCCAGGTCCCTGATCTCCAGGGGCAGAAAGATGCTGGTGGCGACCACGGCGAAGTATTCACCCCACCGTTTGAGCAGCCACAGCCCCACACCTTCGACGAGTTCCAGGACGGCGTAGCCGGCCAGCAGCACGGCGATCAGGGTGAGCCGGCCGGGGGATTCGTCGAGGGCTTTTTGCAGGTATTGCACCAGGGCCAGTTGGTCGACGTGGATCCCCACGGCCCTGAAGGCCGGCAGATCCCGGTCGAGGGTGGCCTGGATGGAATCTTGCGCGTCACGGAACCGCAGCACCGCCCAGACCGCGAACCCCAGCAGGGCAAACCTGATGAACCTTTCCACGGCCAATAGCCGCAGGATGATAGCGGAGCGTAACGCCGTGCCCCGCAGCACCAGGGGCGCGTGGTCGGCCGGTCCGCTATCGGTGGGGGTGCCGAGGATGAAATCGCCGCAGCGTAGGCAGCGCCAGGCCGGCCCGAGCGCGGTGTCAGTGTGCAGGCGGGCAGCGAGCGCGGGTTCGTCGGGGCGATAGGTGGCGTGGCCGCGGCGGCCGCAGGTCAGCAGTTCCCACCGGTTGGGTTTGACCGCCGGCGTCCGGTCCTGGTTCATGTTCGGGTCCTCGCTGTCGGCTCGACGATCGGCGGCGAGGGCCGAATGCGTTGGTAACTGCAGGTTTGATTCCCTGACCACTGCCGGCTCAAGCCAGGAAGGTGCAGCCGGAACCGGCGCCCCGGGCCGTCCGGTTCGTCGGAGGTTCCCGGTGGCGCCTTTCCGGCGGGGCCAGTCCCCACGGCCGCTGTTGACCAGCCCGACGGCGGCGTGCGGGCAATCGTTGAACTTTCAGCTGCCGAACTCGGGCCCGGCCGGGTTCAGGCCCAGCCCGGTGACATCGGCAGGTACCAAAGCGGAAACGGTGATGACCGGCGTCTGAGCCGCGGTGTCGACAGGGGCTGGACCACGCGTGCTGGCCGCTGCTGGAGGTGTCGATGCGTCTGTCGTCAACGCTGCGCGCACCGATTTGACCCTGCTGCTGCGAGGTGGAGTTCGACGTTATCGGCCGGTGTGGCTGGCCCGGTCGGTTCCTCGGCGCACCCGCGCGGAACGGTCGATCAGCTCGCGCAGTGCTTTCGGATCGACATCGCCAACCCGTTTGAGGTAAAGGCAACCTTTCCCGGTCTTGTGCGGCCCGAGCCTGGCGATGATGGCCGGATAGCGGGACTCGAACCCGCCGATGAGATACACCACGAGGTGATCCTTGCGCGGCGCGAAGCTGGCGAGCGCCGAGTCGCCCTCATGGCCGCTGTCATAGCGATAGTGGTAGCGGCCGAAGCCGACAATGCCGCCGCCCCACATCGTGGCCGGTTCTCCGGTGACCTGCTGCATCATCAGGCACAGTTCTCGCGCGTCGGCGCGGCGGCGCTCGTCGGGCAGCGAGGTCAAGAACTCTTCGACGTCGGCGCCGGTCGGCGCCATCACCGGCGCGCGGCGGCGGGGAGTAGGCAACATCATCGTCGCCGCGCGCCAATAGCGGGCACTGCGCCGCGCTCGGGAACCCCAGGCGCGTACCGCTGTTCCAAGGCGACGAGCTCCATCAATCCTCCTCGGGATGGCACTTGCCTAACCTACTTTGGGCACACCTGGTCCGGCCCGAGTCCCATTGACGTGACCGTCACGTCGATCACCCGCGCAACCCACCCACGACCCGGTGCTTGATCACGTGCAGTTGAGGGACCACTGTGACACTTATCCGTGGCGGCGGTAACGCTCGATGAGGCTGGTTTGGGGTCCTGAGCTCAGGTCTGCGGTGTTGTAACGCTGTGTGCTCCCCACTGCCATGCACATGTCAGGCGCGGGGCAGGACACCCCCTTCATGTCGTTGTAGAACGACCCGGTCGGTGCGGGCATCATTTGCAGCCTCCACTGCTGCTGGTCTCGGTGTTCAGCGAAGGGCAGAAAGTCGCCGTCGGGGTCGGTGCTGGCGTAGTTACCCACTGAGGTGCAACCGCTGGTCGGAGGGCAGGACACCGCCTGGAATGGACTGTTGTTGGTGCCGCCGGTGCCACCCACGTCGGGCGGGTCCGGGGTGGGCTGGACTGTCCAGCTGCTGCCGTTCCAACCCTCGGCGAGGGTTATTCCGGGGTGGCCGCCCTCCCGGTCCTGCGGAACCCATTGCCCGACCGCGGTGCAACGGTTCGGTGCGGCACACGACACGGCGGAAAGGTTCGTGGCGGTCGACGTTTCCGGATTGGCTGGAAGTGATGCCGTCCAGTTCGCGCCGTCCCAATGCTCGGACACCGGACACCAAAAAGAGCACGGCCCTGACGGCTGGAAAGGGCTCGCAGACGCGGTTTCGTAGCCGCCGACGGCAGTGCACGCGTGCACCGTCGAACAGGAAATGGCGTCCAGCACGCTCGTCGCCGTCCCGGTCGGAACGGGAACGGGCTGGACCGACCACGCCGAACCGGTGCGCCGCTCGACCAGCGCGCTCTCGTGGCCATCGGCGTCGGCGAAGGCCCCGACCGCGACGCAAGCGGAGCGCGGCTGCGGGTGGTCCCGTTCGGGCGGGCCGGCCGAGCACGACACGCTGGTGAAGCCGGCCGCGGTCGCGCCGGCCGGAATCGGCACCGGTTCAACCCGCCAGGTGTGTCCGTCCCAGGCCTCGGCCAGCGCCGCGGCCTGTCCGCTTCGATCCACGAAGCCGCCGACGGCCAGGCAATCGTCATCCGCTACGCAGGAAACGGCGGACAGGGAGGCGTCGTCTTGGGCGGGTGTGGGATCGATCCGCCAACTGGTGCCGTTCCAGTGCTCGACCAACGGGCCGGCGGAGTCCCGCCGATCCCAGGAGGCGCCGACCACGACGCAGGACCGGTCGGTGGCGCAGGAGATGGCCGAGAGGTAATTCTGTGTCACCCCGAGGGGATCGGCCGGCGCCTGGGCGGTCCAAGCCGCGCCGTTCCAGCTCGCGGCCTGGGTCAGGTAGCTGTACCCGTAGTCCGCGGTCTGAGCGGCGCCGACGGTGACGCAGGTGTTCAGGCCGGGGCACGACAGACCCACGTAGCTGCCGTCCAGCCCGGTGTCACCGGCCGGGGCGGAGATAGGTGACCATTGGGCGCCGTCCCAGCGGGCGGCAACATAGCCGGGCCTGCTCTTCCCGATCGCCACGCAGGACCCGGGCATCGAACACGAGACCGCGGTGTAAGTGTCCGTGGGATAAGCGGCGGGCGTGGGCTGCGCGACCCAGGCGGTCCCGTCCCAGAGTTCGGACAGGGGTCCGCCACCCTTCCGATCGTCGTGCCAGTATCCGACGGCGATGCATTCCGCGGTCGCGGCACAGGACACCGAGGACAACACACCGCGAGTGGCCCCAGCCGGCAGCGGGGCGGGCTGTACGGTCCAGGCGCTACCGTTCCACCGCTCGGCCACCGGCAGCGGGTCGGCGAACATGTCACCCGCGAAACCCACTGCGGTACAGGCAGAGCCGGACGTGCAGGAAACGCTGGTCAGACGGTTACCCCCGGTGTGATCGAGATTCGGGGATGCCTGTAAGCGCCAGGTGGTCCCGTCCCACCGTTCGGTCACAGTGGTCGTCGGTTCGCTGCCGCGGCGGGAGTACCCAACCGCCACACACGATGTCGGCGAGGCGCACGACACCCCGGTCAGGAACGTCTGGGTGGCGCCCGCCGGGCTGGGCAGGTGTTGCAACCGCCACAGTCGACCATTCCACTGCTCGGCCAGCGGCAACTGGTTCCCGCCCGCGTCCAGATAGTCGCCCACCGCAGTGCAGGACTGAACCCAGGAAGCCGCGGCCGGGCAGGACAAGCCCGTCAGAAAGGTGTCACTCGCGTTCTCAGGATTTGGACTGGGCACAATCGTCCAATCGCTGCCATTCCACTCCTGCACCAGGGCGATATCGACGCCGACGCGGTCATGGCTGTAACCCACGGCCACGCAGGAAGCAGCAGATAGGCAGTGGACCGACGACAGGTGCCCGTTGGGTGATTGTGCGGGTGCTGCCGCGGTCTGGATCGTCCAGCCGCCCGCGCTGCGGTGATCGCCCGACGCGGCCGGGGCGGCCGCGGCCACTCCCGATAGCTGCGAGAGCACCAGCACCGTCACAGCGCACATCCCGACCATCGACCTCGCGTACATCTGATCTCCCCACTCGTGTCGGGAGCCCTGGCTCGGCCCGACCAGCTGGCGGTGACGTGGTTCCTCGCAAGCAGGCGGCGACGATCGGGCCTTATGCGCGATCACCGAACGCGCAACCCGGACGCTGCCCACCACGAACGCTAGGCACCTGGCCGGTCCCAGACATCCGTACACCTACCCGACAATCACCTGGATTGGCCCGACCGCTGGACCGCCGCATTTACCCGGTGATCGGGTCTATCGCAGGAACGGTGTAAGTGGCGGTTTCCATCAGCGGGTTTCCGCTGTGGGCATGCGGTCGGCGAAGGTGATGGCGAACGCGTTGAGCGCTGGCTTCCACCTCACCGCCCATCGTGTCTGACCGGTGCCGGTCGGGTCCAGCGACCGGGTGACCAGATAGAGGGTTTTCATCGCCGATTGCTCGTTCGGGAAGTGGCCGCGGGCCCGCACGGCGCGGCGGAACCGGGCGTTGAGGCTTTCGATGGCGTTCGTGGAGCAGATGACCCGGCGGATCTCCAGGTCGTAGTCCAAGAACGGGATGAACTCGGCCCAGGCGTTGCGCCAGAGTCGGATCATGGCCGGGTACTGCCGGCCCCATTTCTCTTCCAGGGCGTCCAGCGCGGCGGCTGCGGCGCCCGGTGTGTCGGCCTGGTAGATGGGCTTGAGATCCTTGGCGATGGTGTCCCAGTATTTGCGGGAGACGAACCGGAACGTGCCCCGGATCAGGTGGATGATGCAGGTCTGCACGGTGGCCAGCGGGAACACCGCGGACACGCTGTCGGGCAGGCCTTTGAGGCCGTCGCAGACAACGAAGAACACGTCGTGGACGCCGCGGTTTTTCAGTTCGGTGAGCACGGCGAGCCAGAACTTCGCGGATTCCCCGTCGCCGTCGCCGGCCCACATCCCGAGGATGTCTTTGTGGCCGTCCAAATCGACGCCGATCGCGGCGTAGACCGGGCGGTTACGGACCTGACCGTCCCTGACCTTGACCATGATGGCGTCGATGAACACTGCTGCGTAGACGCTCTCCAGCGGTCTGGTCCACCAAGCCTGCATCTCATCGATGACTCGGTCGGTGATCCGAGTGACCGTGTCCTTGGACACCGACGCCCCGTAGATGTCCGCGAAGTGCGCCGAGATTTCCCCGGTGGTCAACCCTTTCGCATACAACGACAGGACGACCTCATCGACGTGGGACAACCTGCGCTGGCGCTTTTTGACCAGCTGCGGGGCGAACGTGCCGTCTCGATCCCGCGGCACCTCGATCTCGAGCTCACCGGCCGCATCCGTCAGCACCGTCTTGGACCGGATCCCGTTACGGGAATTGCCCCGGTTCCGGCCGGACGGATCGTGTTTGTCATAGCCCAGGTGCTCGGACATTTCCTCGTCCAGGGCGGTCTCGATCACCGTCTTCGTCAGCGCCTTGAGCAGACCGTCCGGGCCGGTCAACGCCACCCCACGATCCCGGGCCAGACGCACCAACTCCCGGGCTGCGTCCAACTCAGCCGGCGACGGCGGCCGGCCCTCCGGCTCCTGCTGCAGCGGCTTCTTCACGGCCACCAGTGTCTCGGTCATAACGACCCTCCCCGCCCGACGCCACGGTCAGGCAGATCAAGCCACTTACACCGTTGGCGCGACAGTCCCGCTCTCCAAGTTGGGCGTGGACTTACCCGCCCTGTTAGCCAAATTCGCCGGCGGCAACACCGGCGGCGGTGGCTTGGGCAGTTTGCTAGGTGGGCTCGGCGGCGGCCAGACCGGCGGCGGTGGCTTGGGCGGCCTGCTCGGTCAACCCGACCAACGCTGACCCGCCACCCGCATGAATCGTCCGGGACCCAGCGTCCGGAACGGCTTCACCCTCACGCACCACCCACGAAAGGAACCGCATCCTCATGGCCATGGGAGACAAGATCAAGCACGCCGCGGAAGACCTCGGCGGCAAGGCCAAGGAAGCCACCGGTCATGTCACCGGTGACGAATCGTTGAAGGCCGAAGGTCAGGGCGACCAGGCGTCCGCGTCGGCCAAAAAAGCCGGCGACAACGTCGCCGACGCCGCCAAAGACGTCTTCGACCGCTGACCGCAGCGCCCCCCGGGTCGACTGACCCCACCGCCGCCCCGGGGGTTCGCCTGACCCCTCATCCATCATGGATTGAAAGACTTGTCTCGTGCACATTCTCGGTTTGATCATCAGTTTGCTCGTGGTCGGTCTGATCGCCGGTTTCCTGGCCCGGGCCATCGTGCCCGGCCGGCAACATTTGTCTATTGGAATGACGATCGTCTTGGGCATCATCGGATCGTTCGTCGGCGGCTTCCTGGGTTACTTGATCTTCCATAAGGACGCCCAGAACGGCTTCTTCCAGCCGTCGGGGATCATCGGCTCCGTCATCGGTGCGATCATCGTGCTGCTGCTGTGGGTCCGCTTCGGCAACCGCAACCGCGCGCGCATCTGAACCAGAGAAAACGCGGGACTGAGCAGTTCGACTGGACCGCTGACCCGCACCTCCTACCCCACTTAGACGGAAGGAATGTCAATGACCAGCAGTTTTGATGTCGGCTCGTCGCCGAACCCAGAGGAATCATCGTGGCCTGGTATCGGCACGCCCGGCGGCTACCCGCCGGGTAACTTTCCGCCCCCGAATCCGGCGCCAGGATATGCGCCGCCGGCCCCGGCGTATACGCCGGCGATACCTGAGGTGTGGGGTGCGCCGGCGGGCCAGCAGCCGCCGCCCGAGCCACCCCCGGCGGAGGAACCGTCGACGGCGGATGTGGCCAAGGATCAGGCCGCGAACGTGGCCAGCGGGGCGGGTGATGCCGCGCAGCACGTCGCCGGGGTGGCTAAGGACCAGGTCAAGCAGGTCGCTGCGGAGACCGGCAAGCAGGCCAAGCAGTTGCTCGGCCAAGCCCAGTCGGAGTTGACCGACCAGGCGGCCACCCAGCAGCAGCGCGCCGCGGCCGGGTTGCACTCGGTGGGTGATCAGCTCCACGCGATGGCCGGGGCTTCGGATCAGCCGGGGATGGCCACGGACCTGGCCCAGCAGGCCGGCGAGAAGGCGCACCAGTTCGCCGGCTGGCTGGAAGACCGTGACCCAGGGTCTGTTCTGAACGAACTTCGTTCGTTCGCGCGGCAACGCCCGGGGGTCTTCTTCGCGATCGCTTTGGGCGCCGGGGTGGTCGCCGGCCGGTTGGCTCGCGGGTTGACCGCCGACCCGGACGAAGCGGGCAGCGGCTCCCCGTCGTCGCCGTCGACGCCGTCGTCGCCGGCCTTGTATCCGGGCGGGACCCGGTGAGTTCACCGATTCAGGCTCCCGCGCCGGGTTCAGCGCCGGGTTCAGTGCCGGTGCCCGCGCCGGAAACGGCGAGGTCGTTGGGTGAGTTGATCTCGGAGATCACCTCCGACTTGTCGACGTTGATGCGGCAGGAGGTGGAGTTGGCCAAGGCTGAGGCCACTCAGTCGGCCAAACGAGCGGGTAAGGGTGCCGGCATGTTCGGCGGCGCCGGTCTGGCCGGGCACATGGTGTTGCTGTTCCTCTCGATCGCCTTGTGGTGGGCGCTCGGGGACGGTATCGGCCACGGCTGGTCGGCGTTGATCGTGGCCGTGATCTGGGCCGTGATCGGGCTGGTCCTGTTCTTGTTGGGCCGTAGGGAGTTCGCCTCCATCCGCGGTCTGGACCGGACCGCCGACAGTTTGAAGAAGATCCCCAACGCTTTGCAGGGCAACGAGGAGGAAAACCGATGAGTAGTGATCCCGAAGTCATCCGGGCCCAGATCGAGGCCACCCGGGCCGATTTGAGCAGCGACGTCAACGAGCTCGGCGACAAGGTCAGCCCGGCTCAGATCGCCAAGCGGCAACGCGACAAGGTGACCGGCGCCCTGGCGGGGGTCAAGGACCACATTATGGGGTCGGCCGACTCGGCGACGTCCTCGGTCGGGCAAACGGTATCGGATACCACGGACAAGGTGGCGAAAAAGGCGCAGGGCAGTCCGCTGGCCGTGGGGCTCATCGCCTTCGGCGCCGGACTTTTGTTGTCCGCGTTGGTACCCGCGTCCCGGCCCGAGGCGCAGGCGGCGGCCGCGCTCAAGGAGCAGGCGCAGCCGCTGGTCGACCAGTTGACCGCCGCCGGTAAAGAGGCGGCCGGCAACTTGCAGGAACCCGCGCAGCAGGCCCTGGAGTCGGTCAAATCCACCGCCGGCGACGCCGTCGACACCGTCAAGGACGAAGGCGCTTCCGCCGTGGATGATGTCAAGTCCCAAGCCTCCGACGCGAAAGACACTGTGCAGCAGCACGCCTCGTCCAGCTGACGAGTCAGCATCGCATGTCGCAAGGCGGCGGGACTGTCCACGGGCAGCTCCCGCCGCCTGGCTGTGAGCTGGGGTTGCGCCCAGCCGTCCGATACCAGCACCCCACCGACGTTTGTGAGGCGAAACCAGCATGGGTGAACAGGACACCAGCCGCAGGAAGGCGCAGACGTCGCCGCACCCGGACGACGACCGCAAGCCCGACGACATCAGCGATCTGCGCAAGCCGACCTGGAAATACATCCTCAAGAAGACCCTCCGGGAATTTTCGAAGGACCAGTGCACGGACCTGGCGGCGGCGCTGACCTACTACGCGGTGCTGGCCCTGTTCCCCGGTCTGCTCGCCCTGGTCTCGTTGCTGAGCATCTTCGGTCAAGGCCAAAAGGGGACGGACGCCCTGATGGGCATCGTCACCGACGTCGCCCCGAACGCGGCGGACACCCTGCGCAGCACCATCACCGAACTCACCCAAAGCCATGCCGGCGGTTTCGCTTTCGTCATCGGCCTGGTGCTGGCGTTGTGGTCCGCTTCCGGGTACGTCGGCGCGTTCGGGCGGGCGATGAACCGGATCTACGAGATCGACGAGGGCCGCCCCTTCTACAAGCTGCGCCCGATGATGCTGCTGATCACCCTCGTCGCGGTCATCCTGGCCGCTCTGGTCGCTCTCGGTCTGGTCGTCTCGGGCCCGGTGGCTCGATCAATCGGCTCGGCCATCGGTATGGGCAACGCCGCGGTGACCGTGTTCAACATCGCGAAGTGGCCGATCATGCTGGCCATCGTGGTGCTCGTGGTGGCCATCTTGTACTACGCGACGCCGAACGTGAAGCAACCCACCTTCCGGTGGATCAGCCTGGGTGCCGGTGTCGCCATCCTGGTGTGGATCCTGGCCTCCCTCGGGCTGGCCTTCTACGTCGCCAACTTCGCCCACTACAACAAAACCTACGGCTCACTGGCCGGGGTCATCGTGTTCCTGCTCTGGCTCTGGATCACCAACCTCGCCTTGCTGTTCGGCGCCGAACTCGACTCCGAAACCGAACGCGGCCGGCAACTACAAGCCGGCATCAAAGCCGAACACACCCTGCAACTCCCGCCCCGCGAAACCAAAGCCAGCGACAAGGCCGCCGCGAAAGACGAGAAAGAAGCCGCCGAAGCACGCGCCATCCGCACCACCGCCGAACCCGACCGGGCCGCCGAACATGAGGGCGGAGCCCGCCCGGCCCGGTGACTTTGACCCGAGGGTTGGCGTGGGGAGCGACACCATCGGGGAGCAGCGCACCCCCCCGCGACGTCGACCGCTACTACGAAATGCCATCGTGAGTACCCGCACCGCCGTCAGCCTGGCGGCGGTGCTCATTTCCAGGAAGGATCCACGCATGATCGCGCAGAACCAGGCTCAGCAGCTCATCGACGGGGGCGCCGTCGTCGGCTCCGACGGTGAGAACATCGGCAAGATCGGCCAGGTGTTCCTGGACAACCAGAGCGGCAACGTGAGCTGGGTGACGGTGAAGACGGGCTGGTTTGGTGCCGGCGAGTCGTTCGTCCCCACCGATAACGCCACCCTGTCCGGTGACACCCTGACGGTGCCCTACGACAAGGACAAGATCAAGGGCGCCCCGCATTTCCAAGCCGACCAGCCGCTGTCCGAGCAGGACGAGGACCAGCTGTACTCCTACTACGGGTTGGGCAGCACCGCCCCGGCCGGTGACTACGCCGCCACCTCGACCCGAACCGACACCGCGGTGTCCGGCCGGGATACGGGCGGCGAGGTCACCCGCTCCGAGGAGCAGCTGCACGTGGGTACGGAAAAGGTCCAGGCCGGCCGGGCCCGACTCCGCAAGTATGTGGTCACCGAGCAGCAGACGGTGACCGTGCCGGTCAGCCACGAAGAGGTCCGGGTGGAACGCGAACCCATCGCAGCAGGCGACCGGGACGCTCACGCCGGCGCGGAAATCGGCGAGGCCGAGCAGGAAGTGGTGTTGACCGAGGAACGCCCCGTCGTGCAAAAAGACGTCGTGGCCGTGGAGAAGGTGCAACTGGGAACCGAGACGGTCACCGAGCAGCGGCAGGTGTCCGGCGACGTCCGCAAAGAACAGGTCGAACTCGCCGGCGAAGGCGCCGGCGAAGGCATCACCGGCACCGGCAACAATCCGGCCGGCCGCTAGCCCTGGCGCAGTCCGCCACGCCCGCTGCCCCCGGCGAGACTCCCCATCATGGTCTCGCCGGGGGCGCACCTCGCACACACCAATGAGCCTGCCCCTTTTGTCTGCTGGTCGGGCGGCGGTGCTGAGCCCCGCCTCGTGGAGTGGAAACGGACGACACCCGCGCAGGGGTCATGGCCCGGTTGCTCTTGGCGTGTATGCCGCCCCCGTTAGTAGCTGGGCGTTAGCTGGTCGTCATCCTGTAAAACGGCGCCGCGAAACGGATCTCGTGGCAGGTCGTCCGCGAAACTGGGCCGAAGCCTGTGAAGTCCGGTCTTACGCATGATGCCAAGAGGAAGCGGA
The DNA here is from genome assembly GCA_965277905.1 of Nakamurella sp. GTDB lineage: Bacteria > Actinomycetota > Actinomycetes > Mycobacteriales > Nakamurellaceae > Nakamurella. The sequence goes on along the minus strand of CBDIDW010000004.1, from coordinate 1,438,670 downwards.
GGAGCATGAATCAGACCGAGCGTCGCCTTCCGTGTACCTGCGAGGAAGTCTTCGCGGTCCTGGCCGACGGCTGGCTGTACGCAACGTGGGTGGTCGGCGCGTCCCGGATCCGTGATGTCGACGCGTCCTGGCCGGCCCAAGGGGCCCGCATCCATCACTCCGTCGGCTCGTGGCCGCTGCTCATCGATGACTACACCGAAGCGCTGCTCAGCGAACCACCGCGGCTACTGCGGCTTCGAGCCCGCACCTGGCCGGTCGGCGAGGCCACGGTGACCATCACCCTGGAGGCGAACGGCCCGGGCACCGTGGTCCGCATCGACGAAGACATCACTGCCGGCCCGGCCCGGCTGGTGCCGACCCCGCTGCGACATTCCTTCCTGCGGGCGCGGAATCGAGAGACCTTGCTCAGGCTGGAAATGCTCGCGGTCGGACAAGCGGCACGATAGACAGCGCACACCGGGCACCGCGGGTACAGCTACGTGGCTAAGGCAGACCAGGACACGCCAGACCGGGGAGGACGACCTGCCCGCCGACCAATCCAACGTGCGCCCCGGTCCAAAGCGGGTCGCGCCACTGCCCAGCACCTGAAGACCTATCACGGGGCTCATGGGGCTCATGGGGCTCATGGGGCCGTCAGATTTGCGTGTAAGCGTTGGTGGCCTTGGGTTTCCTGACCAGGCCAGCGCTATCTTCTCCCAGCCCACCGATTTCGCCAGGCCCGATCGAGCAGTTGAACATTGCCGCGGACCAGACGTGAGGACTCCATGCCGGCGCGCCGGGGGGTCTGGTCACCGCAAAGGGCACGTTCGACCGGACCTGCGCCAGCGAAGGCTCCGCTCAACAGGCGGTGCTTGTCCGTCGGCTCGATCGACCCGGAAGGCTGGCTGGTCACCGCCCAGGACGGTCAATCTCAGTTAGAGCCGGTCGGCGGCGATCTTGGCCAACGCTAATGCGGCGCCCATGGGGGGTGGGGTTTGGGTGGTCAACGCGACGATGATCAGCGCGTCGCCGTTGGTGAAGTACACGGCGTCGGTATGGGGTGCGGACAGCTCGAACGCCTGATCACCTAGTCCGGCGACGTTGGCGACGTTGGCGACGTTGGCGACGGTGGCCCCGGTGGCGCTGGTGAGCTTGGGATCGGTGCGGGCATGGGCGTAGTCGGCCTTGCCTTGCGACCAAACGACATTCACGAGTAAGACCTGGCTGTGGTAGTCGCCGTATATGCATTGGGTCGCTTCGGGCCGGTCGTCTGCGGTGCCCTGGCCCGGGTCGACGCCCAGCCTGGCCGTGGCGTCCTTTTCGGTGATCAAACTGCAGGCGGACCCGCCGGCGACAACCTGCGCCACTGCGCTGGCGCGGGCGGTCGGCAAGGTCGCGGCGGCCAGGGGTGCGGCGGTAGTGCCGAGGTGCCCTGTCGACGAAGTCGCGGCGGCGGGGGGTCCGGCGGCACTGGTTGCACCCGCGGACGTGAGCGTTCTATCAGTCGGTTGCCCGGGCGGCGTGTTGCTGGACATAGTTTTGACCGCTGCCGCACGCGGCGAAAAGTAGGCATCCGGCCAGGCCGGCGGCTGCTTCAAGCGGGCGGCGCGGCCGAGTGAGGCACATGACGATCTCTTTCGGTAACGGGGGGTCGGTGAAACCAGCGCCGGGTCCGAGCCCGGTACTACAGGCAGGTGTGGGCGAACCGGTTAGCCGGGTAGGGCTCTTCCGGGCGGACGGGCCAGCCCGGTGTACATGCGGTGACGGGTCAAGACGGCCAACGCAGGCGGTGGGCCGGGCCGCGACCGGAGGTGCTGGACGATCGTGAGGTGGTGTGGTGTTCCAAGCAGCGGCGACGCCGGTCGCCGCCAGCGTGCTACCCGCGGCCAGCACCGCGGCGCCGATCGGACGTGCCCCGGCCGGCCTGCGATCGTCAGTGGGACGGTCACTGTGCGGGGGCGCATCCCGTTGCCAATGCGGCGGTGTACTGCAGCGGCGGCACTGGAAGCACCCGGGCAGCGTGCTGCTGGGACCTCTCGGGCGAGGCGGCGCTGGCCGTGCCGGTCATGACCAGGTGGATTCCAAGGTGCTGCCGCTGGCGTGGAGCACGTCCAGACGGTGCACCTCGGGTTCGCTCGAGGGTCGGGTACCGCCGAACACGGCATCGACCGCGGGATGGATCCGCTCCTCGAAGGCGCGCGCGCAGGCCTGCTCGGACTCCCACACGTCGATGTACCGCAGTCGACGACCGGGCTCGCGGACGCACAGATGCAGCAGGCCACCGGGGAAGGGTTCCGGGCCGATCGCGTCGATGATGCGGCGGTACATGTCCTCGTTGATGGGCACGTCCTGGATGTAGGCGTAGACCATGACATCGACCTCCTGATAAAATTCATCCGGATGTTATTCGGATGATAAGGTGACGATACGACCGATGAGCTTCGACGTCAAGGGCCAACCCGCCGGCAAACGCCCGTACCACTCACCCCGCCGGGTGGAACAGGCCGCGGCGACCCGGCACGCCGTACTCGCCGCCGCCCGTGAACGGTTTATCGAGAACGGTTACACCGCAACCACGGTCGCCGAGATCGCCGAGCGGGCCAGGGTGTCCGTGGACACCGTGTACGTGACGGTCGGACGTAAGCCCGCGCTGCTGCGTGAGCTCGTCGAGACCGCGATCTCGGGCACCGACCAGACCGTGCCCGCCGTGGAGCGTGACTATGTCGCCCGGATGCGCGCCGCCGACACCGCCCGGCAGGCCCTCACCATCTATGCGCAGGCGATCACAGCCATTCAGCAGCGGATGGCACCGGTCTTCCTGGCCTTGCGGGACGCCGCAACCAACGACCCGGACTGCGCATCGCTATGGACCGAGATCGCCCAGCGGCGGGCCACTAACATGCGCGCCATGGCCGTACGCCTGCGAGCCACCGGAGAACTCCGCGACGACCTGACCAACGACCAGATCGCCGACATCATCTGGAGCATGAACGCCGCCGAATACTGGGACCTGCTCGTCCGGCAACGCGACTGGACCCCCGCCCAATTCACCGACTGGCTCACCGACGCCTGGCACCGACTGCTCCTGCGAAACCCTTGAGTGGGTCGCGGGCAGCGGCCCGTCGTTGCCCGCGAATGTGCCGGTGGGCCCGGCCGGGGCGATGGTGGCCATGGCCAGGAGAATCTTCGACCGCCTCGTCCACCGTTCTGCTGCCGATAAAACGACGCCTGAAGGTCGCCGAGGCTGTAGGACGGCCGGGTGAGCTCCGTCAGCGTCAAGCCAGGTCAATGCTCAGCGCGGCGCGGGACATCGGGTAGGCCACGAGCTCAGCGTCCAAATGATCCTCGCCGACCGCGTACTGGTACCGATTGGGCAGTCGAACTTCCGGCGCGCACCCACCGGGTATGACCCAGGGTCGCCGGGGCCCCCCGCGTCTTCCGGGTCCGGAATGCGGCGGTCTCGGTAGCTTGTTGTCGTCCTGGTCGTCAGCTGGGTTCCTGTGCATAGGGCGACGTTGGGGCCGCGCAGTGGCAGATCCACCCGGTCGCCAGGGGTGAGTACTGATTCCGGCTGAGGGCCGGTAGCGGCGAAATTTGCGACCGGGAAAAGCTCCCCCGCGCCGGCCGGGGCGGATGAAGGGGATGGCCGGGTTCGGATGAGCCGCCGCGGGAGCCGCGGTCACTGGGCTTTACGATTCGGTCGTTTCGCCAAGCGCCGTGAACGGGGGGTCTTTGATGGTGATGGGTGCAGATCACCGGGTGGTGGTGTTCGTGCAGGAGAACAAGACGACCGACTTCTATTTCCCGACGTTGGCGGCGTGGGGTGCGGCGGTGGCCGACCACGGCGGGTTGCTGGCGGCGCCGCCGAACTTCGATCAGCCCCATGACCGCAACGCCTGGGTGCATTATGCGATGGGTGACTATCCGGCGTTGGCCGCGCAGATCGACAACGACACGGTCATCCCGTTCTACAGTTGGCTGGCGAAGCAGTTCACTTTCTGCGATCACCACTTCGGGGCCGGCTCGAACTCCACTTCCGGGCACATGCTCGCCGTGGGCGGACAGACCCCGACGTTTAAGAACCCGCCGTTCGTGGGCGCCCACCCGGTGTGGGACCTGCCGACGATCTTCACCGCCGCCCAGGTCGGCGGGGTGTCGTGGGGCGCGTTCGCCGACCAGAGCGGCTATCCGACGAAGTTCTACACCAGCCTGAGCACCCCGCCGGGTAACGGGCAGGTGTACCGGCCGGCCGAATTCGTCCCGATGGCCAAGGGTGGCACCCTGCCCCGGATCAGCTACGTGTGGAGCCCCGCCGGCTACGACGAACACCCACCCGCAACCAGCAACCCCGGTTACGTCACCGACGGGCAGAACCTGGTCTGGCAACGCGTTCAAGCCGTCATCGACGGCGGCGGCTGGGCCGACACCACCTTCATCCTGACCTGGGACGACTGGGGCGGCTACGCCGACTCCGTCGCCACCCCGATCATCGAAACCCTGCCCGATGCGCTGCACCCCGACGGGTTCGCCGCCATCGGCGGCTCCCGGATCCCGTTGATCATTTTCCGCGGCCAGGTCATCCAGGGCATCGAAACGCAGTGGCATTCCCACGCCAGCATCCCGAAAACCTTCATCGACCTACTTGGTCTACCCGCCCTGGGGGTGCCCCGCGTCGATTCGGCCCCCACCCTGGCCGGCCGCGTCGATCCCGGCCTGACCCGACCCGCCCCGCCCGCCCCGGGCACCGTCATCATCCAACCCGACCCGCCGCAGCCCACCCCGCCGTTGGTGCCGCCCCGCCCCTGGCCCGGAGCCTTGAACACACCCATGCCCGCGCTGGTCACCCGCGACGGCAGCACCCTGCCCGCACCCACCGACGGACTCGTCCGCAAGACCCCACCGAAGCCACCGGCCTGACGGCAGACCCGCACAGCACCCGGGGGCGGCTCAGCGCCTAGCTGTCCGGGCAGACAGCCGGCAGCAGCAGGCTACGATCGGCGTTGTAGTAGCAGCAGGTCCAGCCGTTCCCAAGAACTTTCCTCGGTCACGTCCAGGTCTGCGGCAGTTGGGCCGAGGTTTGTGAAGGTGCGGGCATCTCCGGAGGTGAGGGCATGGACGTCCACGTCAGCTCCGGGTCCAAAGTCAACCGGCGGCGATGACCGCACAGCCCAGATTGTTGGTCGTGCCGGGTGGCCCCGCGTCCGGCCGGTCGCCTGGCGAAGGTGTCCGTCGCAAGCCGGGCGACGGTCGCCGCGCAGATGGCCTGACGGTCACGGGGTAGGGGTGCGGTGAAGGATCCACTCCGGCGGGACAACAGCGCGGAGGACAACGCCCGGTTCGGGACAGCCGTGCTGGTCTTGTTGTTACTCGGTTCGGCCGTACTCGTTGCCGCCCTGGTCACCGCAGTGATCTTGTTGACCCGGACCTGATGCCAGATTTCGCCGGCCACGGCTGGCGCCCGGACGGCCTGGCGCCGGCCCGACCCCGAACCGAACCGAACCGAACCGAACCGAACCGAACCGTCGAGGGTGATCCTCCGCGATCCCGACCCGCGTACGCCCCCAGCCGCTTCGCCGCGGCGGTCCACCGGCGGCTTGGCCGGGCCGGTTGAGGTCGTACCGGGGGTCGTTGACCGCGACGTTGGCGATCACGACGACCGCTCCCGGATGGTGCGGGGGCGGCGATCGGCACCCGGCCGCCTCTCGGCCAACGCCGCATGGTTCGCGGTGGGCCGGGCTGCGCCCAGTCTCGGCGACCCGGGCGATAGTCGAATGCTGACACCTGCCGGCCTGTCCCTGCGTTGGCGGTCGGGGTTGGGTGGATGTTGACCGACCGCTGCGCCCGGTCTACCCCCGGGCCGGGCCGAGCGCGGCGTCGGCGCGTCATCACCGCGGCGTTGCCTGTCAACGATTTTTGAATTTTGACCCCTTTTCGGTCCCGCAAAATTGACCCCCTGGCGGTCAGTTCTCGGTCGTGCGGTTGTCTTTGTTGAGCAGTTCGCGGCGTTGGCGGGTGCGGTAGGAGTCGCCGGTGAGGGTGAGCACTTCGGCGTGGTGGACCAGGCGGTCGATCATGGCGGCTGCGACAACGTCGTCGGAGAACGTTTCGCCCCACCGGCCGAACGGCAGATTTGAGGTCACCAACACGGAGCCCAGTTCGTATCTGGATGCGATGAGCTGGAAGAACAGGTTCGCGGCGTCTTGGTCGAACGGGATGTAGCCGACTTCGTCAACTATGATGAGCCGGTAGCGGCGGATCTTTTTAAGTTCCGCCTCGAGCCGGCCGGCCTGGTGGGCGGTGGCCAGGCGGGTGATCCAGTTGTTGGCGGTGTCGAACAGTACGGAGTAGCCGGACTGGGCTGCTTTGACGCCCAACCCGATCGCCAGGTGTGTCTTGCCCAGCCCTGGCGGACCCAGCAGGATGACGTTCTCGGCTTTGGCGACGAAGGTGCCGGTGGCCAGGTGCGCCAGGACATCTCGGCGCAGCGAGGGCAGGTGGTCGAGGTTGAAGTCTTCCAGTGTTTTCACGGCCGGGAAGTGGGCGGTGCGGATCCGCATGATATTGCCGGCGGATTCCCGGTCGGCGACCTGCCGCTGCAAAACGGCGGCGAGGTACTCCTCGTGTGACCAGTTGTCATCGCGGGCCTGGTCGGCGATCTGCTCCCAGCACCGCCCGATCGTGGGGGTCTTGAGCACTCGGGTCAGGTAAGCCAGCTGCGAGGGCAGGCCCTCGGCCGGCGTGTGGGCCGTTCTGCTGGTGGTGCCGTTAAAGGTGCTGGTGGCGGTGGTGGTCATTGACTGCTCGCTTCCTCATCGATGCTGCTGGGGGTGGTGAAGTCGCCGCCGAACAGGGCGTCGTAGTCCGGCAGGGCCCGCAACGCGACGGGGTGCCCGTCGTGGTGGTGCCGGCTCTGCAGTTGTTTCTGCCGATCCACGGCCAGGTTGCGGCGCATCTTCTTCGCGGTCACCACGTGGGCCTCGTCGGTGACGACGCCCTGCTTGGCCCAGGAACGTTCGTGGCGGGCCACAGTTTTGCCGTTGCAGAACACCGTGACCTCTAGCGGTGAGGCGACGACGTCGACGAACCGGCCGATCACGGTGGGATCCACGGAGTAGTCGACGGTGTCGACCCGGACGTAGTAGTCCCGGGCCAGCCGGACCCGCTCATTGAGCCCTACCGGCGGGTCGTTCGGCGGCAACGGGGTCATCGACAGGTAGTCCGTTCCCAGCAGATCCACCGGCCGACCCGCGATCGACCGGACCGTCCGGGTGTTCGCCCGGACCAGCCAGTCGGTGAGCTGGGCGTTGAAATCTGTGGGGCCGGTGAACACCCGGCCCGGCAGGAACGAGGTCTCGAAGAAACCGTTGTTCCGTTCGACCAGGCCCTTGAACTCCGGATCCCGGGGCGGTGCCAGCCGGATCCTGGTGGCCAACGTGCCGGCGAACGCCGACGCCGGCGTCGATACCCGCCCGGTCCCGCCGATCGCCGACTCCCGATCCCACACCAACGTTTTCGGCACCCGACCGATACCACAGATCAACTCCCACATCCCGGACAGGATGTCCCCGGCCTGCCGCGACGGGATCATCATCGCGGTCAGGAACCGGGAGTACCCCAACGTCATGACCAGCACCGGCAACACCCGCAGCTGCCCCGAGCCGACCGGGATCTTCGGCTCCGGGAACCACAGATCACACTGCGCCACATCACCGGGCTCATAGACCGTCCGGTCCACCGGATCGACACCCACATACTCCGGCCGGATCTGCTGCAACCGCTTCTTCAAAGGCGAGATCGAGTGCGGCCACCTGATCCGCTCAGCGATCACCGTCGCCGGCATCTTCGGCCACGACGCCAGCAACGCCCGCACCGCCGGCTCCACCGGATCAACCAACGACGCTCGCCGCGGCCGCTCGTACGTCGGCACCCGATCACAGGTCAACGCCGCCCGCACCGTGTTCCGAGCAACACCAAGACGACGAGCGATCTCCTTGATCGGCACACCCTCCCCGCGATGCAGACGACGGATCTCGGCCCAATCCTCCACATTGATCATCCCTTCAGCCTCGAGCCGGAGGGGTCAATTTTCAGGAACCGACAGGGGGTCAGTGTTCACGAATCGTCGACATTGCCGACCATAAGAGCCGGCTCCCCAACCGGTGCAGGACGAGCAGAGGAATTGCGGCCAAGGCGGCCCCGATCCATCACCACGGGCCGAGCGCAGGTGCGTCGCCGCAATGCCGTCCTCAATGTTCCCCTTGACGCGGCGGGAGCAAATGCCCGGGACTGTCGCTCCAACGGTGTAAGTGGCTTCGTCTGTCCGACTTTGAGTGTCGGGCGGGAAGGAGCCAGTGATGGTCGAAACACTGGTGGCCGTGACGCCACCTGCAAGAGAGCCTGATGGACGGCCGCCGTCGTCGGCGGAGCTGGATGCGGCGCGGGAGTTGGTGCGCCTGGCCCGGGATCGTGGGGTGGCGTTGACCGGCCCGGACGGTTTGCTCAAAGCGCTCACGAAGACGGTGATCGAGACCGCTCTGGATGAGGAGATGTCCGAGCACCTCGGCTATGACAAGCACGATCCGGCCGGCCGGAATCGGGGCAACTCCCGCAACGGAGTCCGCTCCAAGACGGTGTTGACCGACACGGCCGGCCAAGTCGACATCGAGGTGCCCCGGGACCGGGACAGCACGTTCGAGCCGCAGCTGGTGAAAAAGCGTCAGCGGCGACTTCCGATGTCGACGAGGTCGTCCTGTCGCTGTATGCGAAAGGGTTAACGACCGGGGAGATCTCGGCCCATTTCGCCGACATCTACGGGGCGTCGGTGTCCAAGGACACCGTCACCCGGATCACCGACCGCGTCATCGAGGAGATGCAAACCTGGTGGTCACGGCCGCTGGAACGGGTTTACGCGGCGGTGTTCATCGACGCGATCATGGTAAAGGTCCGCGACGGGCAGGTCCGCAACCGGCCCGTGTATGCGGCGATCGGCGTCGATCTGGACGGCCACAAAGACATCCTGGGGATGTGGGCCGGCGACGGTGACGGCGAGTCCGCGAAGTTCTGGCTCGCCGTCCTGACGGAGCTGAAAAATCGTGGCATCAAGGATGTGTTCTTCGTCGTCTGCGATGGTCTGAAGGGCCTGCCGGACAGCGTGAATGCGGTGTTCCCGCTGGCCACGGTGCAGACCTGCATCATCCATCTGATCCGGGGGACGTTCCGGTATGTCTCCCGCAAGTACTGGGACTCGATTGCCAAGGATTTGAAGCCGATCTACCAAGCCGACACCCCGGCCGCGGCCGCGGCCGCGCTCGAAGCACTGGACGAGACATGGGGCCGGCAATACCCGGCGATGATCCGGCTCTGGCGATCCGCCTGGGCCGAGTTCATCCCGTTCCTGGACTACGACTTGGAGATTCGCCGGGTCATCTGCTCCACCAACGCCATCGAGAGTCTCAACGCCCGGTTCCGCCGCGCGGTCCGGGCCCGCGGGCACTTCCCCAACGAGCAGTCGGCGATGAAAACCCTGTATTTGGTGACCCGGTCCCTGGACCCGACCGGCACCGGTCAAACTAGGTGGGCAGTGAGGTGGAAGCCGGCGCTCAACGCATTCGCGATCACCTTCGCCGACCGCATGCCAGCAGCGGAAGACCGCTGATGGAAACCGCCACTTACACCGTTACCGCGATAGCCCCGTTGCTGAAGCTGCGCGGCTTTTGCTTCCCTGCCTATGAGCGAGCTGGCGGCGCGAATATGGGGGGGGTTATTCGCCGAATCCAGTGTGGACAGTCACGTGCTCCCAGGCGGTCACGTCCTCGGTGACGGCGGCTGATACGGCTCGGTAGCCGTCGAGAGAGTCCTGTCCGAGCAGCAGCATGAACGGCGGGTTCTCCGCGGTGACAGCGGCGATCATGGCCTGGGCCGCCTTGTTCGGGTCGCCGGGTTGCGTTCCGTGCACCCGGTCGTGCTCCTTCCGGCGTGGGCCGGCAGTCTGGGCGTAGTCGGCGATGGCGCCGGGCGACTGCTGTAGGGAACGCCCAGCGAAATCGGTGCGGAACCCACCCGGTTGCACGACGATGACCTTGATGCCCAGCGGCGAGACCTCTTTGTGAAGCGAGGAAGACAACGCCTCCAGGGCCGCCTTGCTGGCTGCGTAGTAGCCCGAACCTGGAGGCGCGATCCGCGCACCGACGGAGGAGAGGTTGAAGATCGCGCCGGACCGCCGCCTGCGCATCTCCGGCAGTACGGCCTTGACCATGGCGATCGCGCCGAACAAGTTGGTGGCGAACAAGTCTTGGACCTCGCCGTCGTCGCCTTCCTCGACTGCGGCGCGGTACCCGTAGCCGGCGTTGTTGACCAGGACGTCCACGGCGCCGAACCGTTCGACTGCTGCCCGCACCGCCTCTCTCACCTGCGCCGGGTCGGTCACGTCCAGGGCCAGGGCCAGAGCCGTCTCCGGATAGGCGTCCTGCAGGTCCTTGACCTTGGCGGGGTCGCGGGCGGTGACGACCGCGTCGTCCCCACGTTCCAGGACGGCTTGGGCGAGAGCACGACCAAGTCCGGTGGAGCAACCAGTGATCAACCAGGTAGACATGAGGACCTTTCGTTCGTGGACCACGAGACCGGCTGGTCATCGATGTGGTCGCCAAAGCGGCCATCAGGCATTCAACAACGTTGTTCTCGCCCGCAGAACGGCCCAAACCTCAGCGGCCGCGCCGGGGGGGCGGCAAAGACCGATCGCGTACGTTCTGGCGGTGCCCGACGACCAGACTCTGATCGTTCTGGGCGCCACCGGCGACCTGACCGGCCGGCTGCTGCTCCCGGCGTTGGCCCGCCTGTTGCGGGCAGGCGAGTTGACTGAGGGTTTCCGCATCGTCGGCGCCGGACCGCAGGACCTGGACCGGAGCGACTTCCGTGAGCACGCACGGGCCCGGCTGGCGGCACATGCGCCCGATCTGGCGCCGCCCGACCTGGAACTCTTCCTGGGCCGCCCGGAATACCAACGCGTCGACGTCACGGACCCGTCCGCAATGAGCAGCTTGCTCCACCGTTGGGCCCGCGGTGACACCACCCTGTACCTGGCGTTGCCCACCCACCTGCCCAGCACAACTGTTGAAGGGATTGCGCAACAGCGTCTTTCGCCTTCCGTCCGCATTGCCGTGGAGAAGCCGTTCGGCGACGACCTGGAAGGGGCGATGCGACTGAATGTGGCGCTGACCCGCGCCGTCGGCTCGCAAGACCGCATCTTCCGCATCGACCACGTCCTGGGGATGGAGGCCGTGACCCGACTGCCTTCCACCATGGCGCAACTGCAGTCTGCGGATCCCACCGCGGAATCCCACGTTGCGGAAGTGTCGATCCTGTGGGAAGAGGCGCTGGCCCTGGAAGGTCGGGCAGCGTTCTACGACGGCGCCGGCGCGCTGAAAGACCTGCTCCAGAACCACCTTCTGCAGATCCTGTGCATGGTGACCATGTCATCGCAGGGCGCCGCCGGCGGGGCGGACATGACCCAACGGCGGCTCGAGGCGCTACGAGCCGTCGACGTTCCCACGCCGCCGCAGGTCCCGACATCCAGTCGCCGCGCAAGGTATGCCGCCGGTCGTCTGGCTACGACCGGTGGTGCCCACGGCGAGCTGGTCCCTGACTACGCCGATGAGGTCGGAGTGGATGCCGCACGCAACACTGAGACCCTGGCCGAGGTCGAGCTCCGGGTATCGGCCCGGCCATGGACCGGCACGCGGTTCATCCTTCGCGCCGCAAAGGCCATGCCCCGCCGCCGACGCGGAGTGCAGATCCGATTCCGGCCGGACACGGACGGGGCAACTACCCCCGACATGTGGATCGACGTGGACCAGCCCGTTGCCGCAGCGGCCGACGGACCCGGCGGGCCACCGAACGAGGACTCGTCCCTGCCGGAACAGAGCGCCTACGCCAACGTCCTGCGAAGCCTGCTTTCCGGATCTCACGAGATGTCAGTCTCTGCCGAGGAAACGGAGTTGGCCTGGCGGATCTTCAGCCCCGTATTGCACGCCTGGACGGAGGGTTTGGTGCCCCTCGAGCAGTACGCGGCCGGTACCAGGCTGAGGCCGTGACCCTCCGGGTCCGGCACACCTCAACGTCTCCGCACCGGCCCGCCGGGTGAACAGCTCACCACAGGGTCTTTGCTCGAGACCGCGTCGGCGGCGTCGATGGCGCGCACGTCTTCGTCTGCGTGATCTGGTCGATCCGTATTTGCAGGCCGTCAAGGATCAGCTTGAGCCCGAATGCGAAGTGCTCGTGGACGCCGTCCTTGTCTAAAGCGTCGGCGTTCAAGGCCTGCTGCAGGCGGGGGAATTCGACGGGGTCGAGGCGTGCAGCCAGGGTTGCGGCGTAGGTCGGCGCAGCGGTGGCTCCGCGCTGGGTGACCGACTGTCTGAGCGTGGTGTCGTGACGAACGAAACCGCTGATCAACACAATCGTAGAGAACTTGTCGTGTTCGCTCAGTCCGGTCTGGGCTAACGCATCGAGCGCAACCTCCAGGTGCCGCAGGTCGTTTGGCAGTTGCGGCGGGCCGGGGATTGGGATCTGCAAGACCCAGGGGTGGCGACTGAGCACGTCTCGAAGCTGCTCGGCCCATCCGGTAAGAGCTTGCCGCCAGGATTGGTCGGGCGGCGGCGGCGCCGGAGGGCCCAGGGCCCGGTCGACCATGACGGCGAGCAGTTCTTCACGGGAGGCCACATGCCGATACAGCGACATGGTTCCGGACCCGAGTTGGGCAGCCAGCCGAGCCATCGACACGCCCGCCACCCCGTCACGACAGGCCAACGCGATCGCAGCGTCGACGATCCGGTCGACGCTCAACTTCGGGCCGGGGGGCTTGACACCGCCCTGCAGTCCGGCCTCCGTAGGAGTGCGGCCAGTCGAGGGCCCTGATGCGGCATTGCGGAGTTCGCTGTCAACCTCCGTCACACCCGACATCTCCTGCTTCCGCTCCCCAGCTTGCAGGACGAGCGTATCCCGCACGCAGGTGCGTAGGATGTACGCATGTAGCTGCCGGAGGAGCAGACGTCAGCCCATCGAAATTCCCTTTGCCGATCCGGCTAGCGCTGTCTGGGCCAGCCCCGTGTTTAGGCCACCCCAACCACCCGACGACCCAGCAGGAGGATCGGCACCGCGATGGCATCTTCAATCCGGCACACCTGCATCGACTGCGCCCACCCGTACCCGTTGGCCCAGTTCTGGAGCGCGGTGTTGGACCGCCCGCTCTACCCGGACAGCGGAACCGACGATGAGGAGGTCGGTATCGACCTCGGTGGCGCCGCCGACCTACTGTTTCTGTCGGTGCCGGAGGGAAAGACGGTGAAAAACCGGCTGCACCTGTGCCTGCGCCCGAACGGTCGGCAGGCCGAAGAGGTGGAAAGGCTGCTCGCGCTGAGCGCCACCATGAACGATGACCGTCGCCGGCCAGAAGGCGCCGGTTGGGCGGTCCTGGCCGACCCTGAAGGCAACGAATTCTGCGTACTGACCGGGACCTCGGACGACCCGCCACCGGCATGAGATCACCGGGCCTGGCCAGTGCGGTCAACGGCCCGAGGCACGCCCAATCGAGCCCGGCAAGTCGGGCCCGTTACCGGATTTCGACGGGCAGGGCGGCTCAGCCGAAAGAGAATGTGAACCCAGGACGGAAAGAGGTTCGCTAGCGTGAGTCGGGTGATCCAAACTCGTGAAATCAGTTATAACGTCGACGGTTTGACCATGTTTGCGCACCTGGCGCATCCGGAAGGTGACGGGCCTTGGCCGGCCGTGCTTGTTGGGCACGACGGGATAGGCCTCGAGGACTATCAACGTGGTCGCGCCGATGACCTCGCCACACACGGCTATGTGGCTCTCGCCTTGGACTATCACGGCGGTCGAACGTTCTTCGGCAACCCGGAAGCAATGCTGGCCCGGGTCATGCCGTTGTTGGCCGACCCCACCCGGATGCAGACGATCGGCCGCGCCGCGCTGCACGTGCTTCTCGCGGTTCCCGGTGTTGACCCCGATCGACTTGGCGCCATCGGTTTCGGCGCCGGCGGCAGCATCGTGTTGAAACTAGCCAGCGCTGGGGTGCCGTTCAAGGCCCTGGCCGCGATCCATCCCGGGCTACCGGCCGCCCGCCCCGAGGACTGGACCGAGGTAACCGCCCCCATGCTCTTGTGCACCGGCTCCGAAGACCCACTGTGCGCCCCCGACCAGGTCTTCGCGTTCACCAGCAAGCTCCAAGAGGCGGGCGTCGACTGGCGCGTAAACATTTACGGCGGGGCCGAGCACGCCTTCTGGGCGGCGCCGACCAATCCCGACGGCTCACTCACCGGCGGGACCACCCACGTCGACGCCACCGTGCCCGGCGTGAGCTATCACCCGGCGCACGCCGCTCGGGCGTGGCGGGCCGTGCTCGACCTGCTCGAAGAAACAATCGGGGCTCCGCCAGTCTTCGCCTAACAACAACGCATCGACACATCCTGCGCAGAATCACCGCGTCACAGGGCCAGCGTCGAGCCGCATCGTGTGGCCGGAGCGGTTACCGACGTGCTCGACCCGGCTGACGATGCCGAACCCGCTGCGAAACGCGATCATGCGTAGCCGCATCTCATGGCCGTTAGCGAGAGGTTTGACGCTTCTCCTGCCTGCTGGCATCGGGAGGTTGAAGGAAGCTGACGAAGAGACACGGAAGCCACAACAGTGTCGGGCGTGGGTTGACGGCCATGGCGGCGTTGCGTCACCAGCCGGTATGATCCGCGCAACCTGGCCGAGATCCGCGTCCCCCCGGGCCATGTACTCATCTCGGGTGGTCTTCCCCGACATCGCCGCGACGACCATCTCCATGCCGGACGCGATGAGTTCAGCCCTGCGGCTGTGGGGGTTTGGTCGCCCGCTGCGCGGATCAGCGCTGGTGGTGGGGCACGAGCAGATTCATGACCCGGACGCGCCTGCTGCCCTCGGGGTGGTCGGTCAGGGTTCGGCTGCGATAGGCCGCGGTAGCGGCGTCGAGGGCAATGGTCAGCTGTTGGGCCTCTTGGGCGGTCAGCCAGAGGTCGGCGTTGGTCAGGGACGCGGCGTCCTGCCACTGGTGGGTTTCTTGGTGGGCGGACGCCATGAACTCCTCTCCAACGGCCCGGGTGCGGTCGAAGTAGGCCAAAGCCACCGCGGTCGCGGCGGCCGCCCCGGCCGCAGTGGATGGGTCGAGGTCGAAGCGGGTTTGCCGTTCGGTGGCCCGCCACGGCCTTTCCCGTCCATCACTGCGGGCGGCGGCGGGCTCGGCCAAGTCGTAGCGCGCCAGCAGCTTCAAGTGATAGGCCGTCGCGCTCGGGCTCAACCCGGTGAGTGCCGCGCAGTCGGTCGCGGTCAGTTCGTCCCCGGAGGCGAGCGCGTCGATGATCACCATTCGGGCGGGATGCGCGAGGGCCCGGATGGCCCGTGGATCCTGCAGCTGCAGCGCGTTGTCCTCGGGAAGCCGGTGGGGGCGGTTGGGCAAATCCGCCCCCACCGGCGGTGGTTCGTCCCGGCGGGGCCGAGGTCGACGTGGGCGGGATGATCGGTCAGCGGACATGGAATCGCAGCTTAGCGTTGACGGTGGGACGTTCAGCATTTACTGTTCAACAGATGCTTAACTCGGTTCGGGGTCGGCGTGACCTGGTCATCATCGTGGTGGGGCGGATGGTGTCGACGTTCGGCGACGGGGTGGCGCTGGTCGCCCTGACCCTGCGGCTGCAGGCGGACGGCGCGTACCCGTATGAGGTGGCCGTGCTGATGGCTGCCGGGGTGATCCCGCTGCTGCTGCTGGCCCGCCCGGTCGGCCGTCTGGTCGACACCCACGACTCCCGGCGCCTGCTGGTCGCCGGTGGCCTGGCCGAGGTGACCGCCACCATCCCGCTGATCTTCGTGCACTCGCTCGCCACAATCGTGCTGCTCGTCGCCGCACTGGGCGCGGCCGCATCGATGACCGGTGCGGCCTGGTCGGCCCTGATCCCCCGGATCGTCGGTGAGGACCACCTGGCCGGTGCGGTTTCGGCCCAGCAAGCCCTCAACGTGCTGGCGCTGGTCGCCGGCCCCGCCGTCGGCGCCCTGTTGGCCGGGGCGTTCGGCTCTGGTGTGCCGGTCACCCTGGACGCTGCGACGTTCGCGGTGGCCACCGCCGCGGCGGCCCTGGTCCGTACCCGTCGCAGGCCGGAGCCGATCTCCTCCGCCGACGGGGCCGGCCCGGTCCGGGGCGGGTGGCCCATCCTCCGCCGCGACCCGGCCCTGACGCCCCTCCTGGCAGGTGTGGCCGCGGTCGTCCTGTTGGTCGGCATGGGCGATGTGGTGCTGGTCTTTCTGGTCCGCGACACGCTGCACGCCCGAAGCCTGTGGTACGGCATGGTCGAGGCTTCGTGGATGGCGGGCATGGTGGCCGGAGCGCTCGGCGGCGGCCGCGTCTCGACCGAACCTGGGCAGATACGTGCCGTTATCGCCGGGATGGCCCTGGCCTGCGCCGGGGTCGCCGGTTTCGCCGCCGCACCCGCCGC
The DNA here is from genome assembly GCA_965277905.1 of Nakamurella sp. Lineage (GTDB taxonomy): Bacteria > Actinomycetota > Actinomycetes > Mycobacteriales > Nakamurellaceae > Nakamurella. The sequence goes on along the minus strand of CBDIDW010000004.1, from coordinate 1,422,171 downwards.
GGGATTCCTTGTTCCCCTCTCGGTCCTCGGCGGTGTCGGGAACGGCTACGCCGGCACGTGCCTGTCGACCCTGCTCCTGGCGCGGACACCCGACAACGCCCGTGGCCGGGTATCCGCCACTGCCAACGCGATCCTCGGCGGCGCTCAGGGCGCCTCGCTGCTGCTCGGCGGGAGCCTCGCCGTCGTGCTACCGCCCCGGGCGATCTACGCCGCCGCCGGTCTGCTCGGCCTGACCGCCACCACAATCCTCGCCACCATCACCCCGCGCACCTCTAACCCGCCGACACCCACCGACCCGGCCGCCAAGGAAGGGTTGGCCCACACCGTCACCGAAACCGAAGACGACCCACATGTCACAAACGGTCATGAAGCAGCAGCACCCACACCACACAACGCTGATCATGCGGCGTCGCGCTGGCGTTTGCGCGACCACCTGAAATGACCGTTCACCCCTCACCGGCGGCATTCCCATCCGCTCAACGGGTGGATCACCGGCACAGACACTTCCGACGGCACCGTGCACGTCACCGTCGCGCCGCGGTCATCGGTTCACGTTCCGTAGCCGGGACGGCCTGCGGGATCAGACCAGACCGATCCTGAAGGGCGTCCATCTGCGGTGCGAAGGAGTTGAGGGGCTGACATCCTTGGCTAGCACATCCTACGAGATATTCAATCTGTAGACGGTGTTGCGTTGACCAGTTGAACTCAGGATTCTCTGCGTAACAGTGTCCGTATCCGTCCGAATGCTCGAAACGGGCGTCACGCGGACACGAATTATGAAACATTCGCAAGGTTCACGAAACGGGCAGGATCGAGTCAGATCCGTAACTGGTGCATGCGGTCGAGGGGCTTGCGGTGGAACACCAGACGATCAAGTAAAAGGTCCAACCCGGCCGGAAAGGGTGAAGAAGAATGCCGCTTACCGTGCAATCTCGCATATCGGCTCACCGCCAGGTGGTGTGGACTGTGCGGTCCTCATGTGACACGGTTCCTGGCGGCCGGCGCGGCGGGTGCGGGCCGGCCGCTGAGGGACACGATCTGTGGGTGATGTTCGCGGCGCGGCACGGTGGCGATGATCGTCGCCGCGCAGACCAGGTGCAGGCTGATCAGTGCGGCCGTCGGGGTGGCCCCGGCGCCCATGGCCAGCGGACCGGCCGTCGACAACACTGCAACACCTACGCACAGCGCAACCCAGATTCGGACACCTCGGGCCGGCCATCGCCGTCGCAGGGCTTGCAGCGCAACGGATGCGGCGAGACAGCAGGCCCCGGCGAGAACGACGACAGCTATCCAGCCGACCTCGGATCGGCTGCCGCCGGATGCAATGGTGAGGAGTGGGATCCCCAGGAGATGAACCCACCCGAGCCAGGTCACGCCGGCGGCCGCGACAACACCCACTACCGCCAGGGCGGTGTGTCGGCTGCGGCGCGCCGCACGGTTGGACAGCAGCCAACGCCGGGCCAGCACCATTGCGGTCAGGGTGAATCCGATGGCGAGGCCGACGCCGTGATCATCGCGCGCCACGGTCATCACCACGGAGGCCACCAGCACCACCACTAGCGATGCCCGGTCCACCACCCTGGGGCGTAGGAATCGCCGGGAGATAAACATCCCGATGATGGCCAGGTTCCCGGCGATGATCGACACGCCGAGACCACCGAGGTCCAGACCGGTGAGATACACCGCGAAAAAGACCGTATACAGCAGAGCAAACCAGTCCAACCAGCCACTTTGTCCGCCCACATTGATCACGACGAGGAACGCGCCGATCAGGGCGGCGACTGCCGCCGACGAGCCGCCACCGGTGTCAGCTGGATGCCAGGCGCCGTACACCGCGATGGTGCCGGACCCGCCGGCCAGGTAGACCATCACCCAACTCGCCCCGCCGAATCGGTGCTCAAGCGCCGCCCCGACGACGACGACCCCGAGCACATTGAACGCCAGCTGTCCCCACCCGGAGGGTTGCACGAAGACCGGCGTCAGGACCCGCCACCATTGGCCCGACCGCAGCCGGGTCAAGTCCCGGGTGGCCAAATGCAGCAGGGACGGAACGGTCAGCGCCGCGACTCCGGCCATGACCGTGACTACCGCCACGGTGATAGTCAGCACGGGCCGATCGTCAGCCCGTCCGCCGGTCGAGGCTGCGCGCGGGCCGGCCGGCACAGGCCGGGTCACGTCCAAACCAGATCGGTTGCTGTGTAAGGGTCCCAGGCGGTGCCCCCGGCTGGTCGGTGGTGCCGGCGGCCGCGCGGGCCGCCGATCATCGGTGACCGAAACAGGCAGGTGAGCGCGGCCAGGGCGCCGCCGCCGGCGGCGAGGGCGAACGCTGCCGCCGGCCCGGCACGGTCGGCGAGAATTCCGGCGCCGGCCGCTCCCGCGGCGCTGCCCACGGCCATCACCGTGGCGAGCCAGGCGAAGGCTTCGGTCATCGTGCCGTCGGGGGCGGTGGCTTCGACCATCGCGGACACGGCAGACTCCGTTGGCGCGATCACCGCACCGGCGAGTACTAACACCACGCCCAGAGTCAGGATGCTTCCTGCTGCTGGGATCAGGGCCAGGTGTCCCACAGTCAACGCCCCCAGCAGCAGCGCCAAGCCCCGGGCGGTGCGCGGACCCCCGCCGCAGCGAGCGGCGACCAGGCCACCGAGGAATGACCCGGCGCCCCACACCGCGAAAAGGGGCGCGGCCCCAATGTTGGTGCCGGCCGCGGCGGCGGCCGTCAGGACGCCCACCTCTGCGGCACCGAGCAACATGCCGACCCCGGCCAGAACGATCAGCAGCGTCCGCATCGCCGGCGTCCGCAGCGCCCCCGGCCGAGGCCGCGGCCGCGGCGCATGGCCGGTCGGGGCCGGTCGAGGTGTGGTGGCGACCGATTGCGCGGCAAACACTGCGGTTGCGGCCAGAAGCACCACACCGGCCAGGACGAGAGTTGCGCCACCGGACCAGAGCACGGCCAGGTAGACCGCGAACGGCGGCCCCGCAATGTAGGTCAGCTCCAGCACAGACGCTTCCAGCGCGTAGGCCCGGCCGATCGCCTCTGGCTTGGACAGCAAGGCCGGCAGTTGGGTTCGTAGGCACGCACCGATCGGCGGGGTGGCCAGCCCGACGCCGGCCGCGAGGGCCAGGAGAACCACCAGCGGCGCGTGGGTGGGAAGCAACCCGAAAGCGATCAACAAAACGGCGGCGATGCCCGCGCTGACCAGCAACACCGGCGTGTGTCCGTGCCGGTCGGCGAGCCTGCCCAGCAGAGGCCCGCCGACTCCAACTGCGACGGCGTAAGCGGCGGCCACCACACCGGCCTGGGACAGGGAACCGGTTAGCTGCCGGGCCTGGATCAGCACCGCGATGCCCAGTAAAGCCAGCGGGAATCTCGCGATGATCGACGCCGCGAACAGGCGATACACCTTCGATGATGACGCGAACGAGTTCATGAGCCGATGCTAAAGTCCCACTGGTACATGCAGAAGGGCCAGATTCATGGATGAAGATGGGACCAGTCAGACGGTTGAGTTACTCGTCAGAGTCGACCGTGATTTACCGTCGACCCTCGGCGCACAAGTAGAGGACCAAGTGCGCCGCGCGGTCCGGGACGGCGCCCTACGACCCGGCGCTGGCCTGCCATCAACCCGGGATCTGGCCCGCCAGCTCACCGTGTCTCGGCGGGTCGTGGTCGCCGCTTACGCGCAGCTGGCCGCCGAGGGCTACCTGAATTTGCGTCAAGGGGCACGCCCCCGCGTCACCGCAACAGCAGGGCCAGGCCGCAGACCCCTCTCCCAGGGCGTCGCCGTGCCTACCCCACAGCGTGCCCGGTTCGACTTTCGGCCCAGCGTGCCCGACGTCTCCTCGTTCCCCCGAGCCGCCTGGCTCCGCTCCCTACGGGCCGCCTTGTCCACCATGAGCACCGCGGACCTGGGATACGGCGACCCCCGCGGTGTGCCCGCCCTGCGGTCCGCCCTGGCCGAGTATCTCGGCCGGGTGCGCGGCGTCGTCGCCGACCCGGAGCACGTCGTGATCACCAACGGCTACACCCAAAGCCTCGGCCTGATCTGCCGGGCCCTCGCGGCCGGCGGAGCGCAACGTATCGCGCTGGAAGACCCCAGCAACCCCGAAGACCGACTCGTTGTCGCCCAAGCCGGCCTGTCACCCGTCACGATCGGTGTCGACGCATCCGGCACCACCCTGCAGGATCTGCACCGCTGCGCTGCGGACGCCGTCGTCTTGACACCGGCCCACCAACACCCGACCGGCGCGGTACTCGGCGGCGCCCGCCGTACCGCCCTGCTGGACTGGCTGCGCACCACGGACGCGGTCGCGTTGGAAGACGATTACGACGCCGAATACCGGTACGACCGAGCCGCCGTCGGGGCCCTGCAAGGCCTCGACCCCGGACGGGTCATCTACGCCGGGTCCGCCAGCAAAACCCTTGCACCCGCGCTCCGGATCGGCTGGCTGGTCCTCCCACCCACCCTGCTCGACGCCGTCACCCACCAAAAACTCCTGGCCGACCGAGGAACCTCCCACATCGAACAGCACGCCCTCGCCGACTTCCTGGCCCGCGGCGAACTCGACCGTCACCTGCGGCGCATGCGGACCCGCTACCGCCAACGACGCGACACCCTCATCCAGGCGCTGGCCGCCAACCTTCCCGAAGGGAAAGTCCATGGCATCGCAGCCGGCCTGCACGTCACCGTCGAACTACCCGACGGCGACAACGAGCAGTCCATCCGCGAATACGCACACCAACGGCACATCGAACTGGAAACTTTGAACGATTATCAACCCGCCGCACGCGATCACCCACCCACGCTGCTCCTGGGCTACGGACAAATATCGACACCTTCGATCGGTGCCGGCGTCGAACAACTCGCCCAGGCCATTCGGGCGACCCGAAACCGCGCCACCTGTTAATTTGCTGATTAAGTGGCGGGTTTTGTTCGAATTAAGTGGGCGGTGTTCCTGTGAAGCCGCCCAGGGCTCTGCGCCGGTTGAGCCGGGCGGTGCCAGCTGCCTACTCATGTCTGCCCAGTTCGAGGGGCTATCTCCGAGCTCGAGGACGCCCCACGAGTCACCCGCTTGCTCGCGGTACCGCCAACTAATTCGACCAGAACCCGCCAGTTAATTAGATTGGAACCCGTCACTTAATCTGACAAGCGACACCGCACAGCCCTTGCCCAGGCGGATCGAGTGAAAAAAACATCGGACGATCAATTGGGATCGGCGCGCAGAAGTGTTCGCAACCCACGCCAAAGAACGCGGCAAGCCGCGGCACATGATTTGACCATTCTTGGCCCCGGGGTGGGGGAGGGTTGACGACTACGACGGCGAGTTGAAAGACAGCTGGACCCAGTGGCATGAAGGCATCTTCGAAGCGCCGCGCTGACCAGACCACCGCTCCCTGGCCCCGGCGCAGACTGTGGGCGGCCGGGCGGTCATGGTGATCGGATGTCTACCGGGTGGCGGGTGCGGTGGCGATGGCGGAGTGGAGGGTGACCAGCGGCGGGTTCGGGTTGCCGGGTTGGGGGAGCGCGGTCAGGTCGAACCCAGTGATCGCGCCGGGTTGGAACAGCAGGCAGTGGGTGGAGCCGCCGAATTGGAAGTAGCCCAGTTCGTCGCCTTTGTCGATGTGGTGGCCGGGGGAGATGTCGGGGCCGATGAGGCAGGAGGACACCTCGGACATGCCGACCGCGACGAAGCCGACCAGACCCAGGGCGGTGTGGTCGGCCTGGATCAAGATGATGGCCCGGGTGGCGACGTGGGCGAGGTATCCCTGGGAGTCGGCGGGGTCGACGGCGTCGGCGCCTTCGGAGTCGGCTTCGGAGTAGTAGGTGCCGGGTTGGACGAACGCGCGGACGATGGTGCCGGCGACGGGGCTGTGCCAGCGGTGGTAGTTGGTCGCTGACAGGAACGCCTGATAGACGGTCCCGCCGACGAACGTGGGGGCAGCCGGGTCGCCGGCGAGCATGTCGCGCAACGAGTAGGGCTGGCTCTTGATCCAAAACTCGTCCTGCAGTTGGACGTTGGTGGCGATCGCGTACGGGGTGGATTCGCACGCCGCCACGACGACGCTGTCATCGTCGGGGGCGGCCACGGGCCGTTCCCCCGGGTTGAAGGTCCGGGTGAAGAAGTCGTTCCACGAGGTGAATCCCCAATGCCCGTCAGCGGGGTCGTGTCGGTACTGCTCGATGCCGACGGCTTTGATCGCGGCGGGGGATTTCCAGCCGGTGGGGCCGTCGTTCAACACGTACAGCGACGCCGGGCTGTTCAGGAATTCACTCCACACGGCCAGGATCTTGCGGATCATGGCGTTGAACCGCGGGTCGCGGTAGACGGCGAACCCGGCCGATGTGCCCATCGTCCAGTCCAGGATGGCACCCAATGGCAGGGTGACGGATTGGTCGCCGAACTCAGGCGCCATGCCCAGCACCTCGTTGATCAACCGGAGCAGCTCGGCCACATCATCCAGGTGCCGCTTTTGGTACTGCCGGCCCGATGGGACCTGGTTGATCATCTCGTTCACGTGCATCCGCAGGATCGGATCGGCATCCAGCAGCTGCTCGAAGTCGACGAGCACCGGATGCAGCACCGCCTGGTCGCCGCGGGACCGGACCCGTTCTCGGTGCCCTTCCAGCCAGGCCTCCAGATCGTCCTGCTGCTGCGGGAACCAGCCGGCCTGCCGGCGAACATCCGTCGGTTGTATCGAAGTCATTGTTCGACCCTAGGGCAGATCATTTCGGGCGGTGGGCGGGGCTACGTGAGCGCCGTCGAGGGCGTCGGCGCGGACTTGTTGGTGGGTTTCGGTGGCAGTTTGCAATTCGTCGTCGCTGCCGTGTTCCACGCTGATCAACGTGTTGTCGGCGGCGGGCACCGCCCGGAGCAGCTCGTCGAGTTTGCGTTGGGTGGCCAGGTTGAGTTTGGCCTGGGTGTGTTGGATGACGAACACCATGGCCAACGTGAACGCGGCCACCAGGGTTTGAAAGATCGTTTCGGCTTTCGCCGGGAAGTCCAGGACGGCGCTGACGATGATCCAGGCGGCGGCCAGGGCGACGACGGCGATGGCGATGACCGGCCGGGATGCGGCGCGGTCGACGCGGTGCAGCAGCCAGCTTCCGGGGGCGCGCAGCGGGGCCAGCCAACGGCGACGCTGCGGGGTGAGGCCCGCGGCCGGCCCGGTCATGTCGGCCAGGGGGTGGTGCGTTGCAGCGGGGCCCAGCCGGTATCGCGGTCTTTTTCGGCCTGGTCGGCGCGGCCGCCACCGCTAATGCCAAACAGGCGGTGCGCGAACAGCAGATAAATGACGACGGCGAGGTTCAACACCAGGGTGATGATTTTCAAGGGGCTGACCCGGACGAACAGTTCGTGGATCTCGATGGGCAGGAACACCGCCGTTTCGATCAGGGTTAGATATTCGGCCCAGCGGCGGGCCCGCCACAACCCGAACGCCTCGATCCCGTTGATCAGGGCGTAGAGGGCGATGGCAGCGCCGTAGAGGTAGAGGCGGCCGGTGGGGACGGCGAACAGCCGGTCCATATCGCTGAGCAGGCCCTTCCCGACGGTGTCGGTGAGCGGCCCACCCACTGCGGCCTGCAGCCGGTTCAACACCCGGGTGTAGTCGCCCTGCAGTTGGGCGCGGTGGTTCGCGAACAGGAAGATGGCGACGGCGACCGCGCCGATGAGCAGGAAATGGATGACCCGGTCCACAGCGATCAGCCGGAGCACGAACCGGTCCCGCAGCGGCCGACCACGTAGCGGGACCTGAACGGGCCCGGGATCGGGGGTGCGATGGTCGTCGGGATGATCCAGTTGTTGCGAATCGGTCAGCGGCAGCCAAGCGTCACAGCGCAGGCAACGGAACCAGTCGACGCCGGGTTGCGGCTGGCCCCGCATCAGAAGCAGCCCGGCGTGCCCGGACTCTTCGGCCTGCTGCGGGCCGACGATCAGGTGGCCTTTGAGGGCGCAGCCGAGCAGTTCGTAACGCAGCCGCCGGCGCCGCCGGGTTTCCAGCCCGACCGTGGGCGGACCCCCGGCCGGCGGTGCTGCTGGGCTTGTCACCGCCGGTTCAGAGGCGGGAACGGCCGCTGCCGAAGCGGATCCACAGCAGCAGCACGATCACCGCGCCGATGATGGAGCCGATGATCCCGGATGGCTGGAAGAAGCCGTTCTGGGCGTCTTTGTGGAAGATCAGGTAGCCCAGGAACCCGCCCACGAACGAGCCGATCACGCCGAGGACGATCGTCATCCCGATGGACAGGTTCTGTTTTCCCGGGACAAGCAGCCGGGCGATGGCGCCGGCGATGAGGCCGATGATGATCAAGCTGATGATCAAACCGAGGATGTGCATGAGCTGTTCCTGTTCTGGGTGAGCTGCGATGAAGCGCCGCCCGGGTCGGGGTGGAGTCGACCATCAATGGTCGAACCACCCCGGCCCGGTCAGGTCAGGTCAGGTCAAGTCAGTGGCCGAAGACGTCCTTGGCGGCGTCGGCGACGTTGTCGCCGGCCTTCTTGGCCGACGCCGAGGCCTGATCGCCCTTGCCTTCGGCTTCCAACGATTCGTTGCCGGTGACGTTACCGTTGGCTTCCTTGGCCTTACCGCCAAGGTCTTCCGCGGCGTGCTTGATCTTGCCTCCCATGGCCATCGGGTTCTCCTTCGTGAGGGTTGTCCGCGCCGGGTGGCGCGGCTTGACTGTTGTCAAGATTGGTGCCAGCAGCGCCACGCTGGGCATCGGCGGTGGAGTATTTGAAGCCGGCGGGATCTAGCTCCGGAGCTAAGACCACCGAAAACGCGCGTGGCGGTGGTGGTCAGGGGCCGGTGATGGCTGCGTCTGCGGCGGCGCGTTTGACCGCGTCGATGCCTTTGCGGACGCCGTCCTCGGTGGGGTAGCTCTCGCCGGTGGCGACGACTTCACCGTTGCCGGCCTTGAGCCGGAAACGGTATTCGCCTTTAGCGTCGGTGTAGATCTCGAATTTAGCGGCCATGACATGCTCCTTCAGTCTGTGGTTGGGCCGGTGGTCGGTGATTCTGCTGCCTGGGATCGCTGCGTGCGCAGGCGCCACGCTGCTACAGGCCTGGTGGGAATGCCAACAGCAGGACGCATCCCGAACACGGCAGCTTCGGCCTTACTGCTTGTCTGCGATGGGCCGAGCGCCCCGTCGGTCAGCCAATTGTGAGCTGGCCACTCCGACATCGCGGACTGGCGAGGTAGCAGGCGCATCAGGTCCGAGGCCTGGCTTCGTGATGGCGGGTTCGGGGGTGGTGTCGGGTTCGGCGGCGAGGCGGATAGCGCGGCCTTCGGCGGCTTCTTTGTCGTCTTTCGCCTCGGCCTTGTCGCTGGCTTTGGTGTCACGGGGTGGCAGTTGCAGGGTGTGTTCGGCTTTGATGCCGGCTTGCAGTTGTCGGCCGCGTTCGGTTTCGGAGTCCAGTTCGGCGCCGAAGAGCAGGGCGAGGTTGGTGATCCAGAGCCAGAGCAGGAACACGATGACGCCGGCCAGGGAGCCGTAGGTTTTGTTGTAGTTGGCGAAGTTGGCGACGTAGAAGGCCAGGGCGAGAGAGGCCAGGATCCAGACCAGGATGGCGACGCCGGCGCCGAGGCTGATCCACCGGAACGTGGGTTGCTTCACGTTCGGGGTGGCGTAGTAAAGGATTGCCACCACGACCACGACGACGGCGAGCATGATCGGCCATTTCGCGATGTTCCAGATGGTGACCGCGGTGTCCCCGGCGCCGATCGCCGAGCCGACCGCCCGGGCCACCGACCCGGACACGACCAGGCCCAGAGCGACCAGGGCGGCCAGGATGACGGCGATCAGGGTGATCAGCAGCGTCATCGGGCGCAGTTTGTAGAAGGGGCGGCCCTCGTCGATCTCGTAGATCCGGTTCATGGCCCGCCCGAACGCCCGCACATATCCCGAGGCCGACCACAACGCCAGGACCAGGCCGATACCAAACGCGATACCGCCGGTGTGGCTGGAAGTCAATTCAGTGACGGTGCTGCGCAGGGTGTCCGCCGCGTCCGGGGCCACGTCCTTGATGACACCCATCAACGCGTCGGCGCCCTTCTGACCCTGGCCGAAGATGCCCAGCAGCGAGACCAACGCGAGCAGACCGGGAAACAGGGCCAGCACCGAGTAGTAAGTCAGCCCGGCGGCCAGATCGGTGCAGTGGTCCTTGGAGAATTCCCGCAGCGTCTTTTTGAAGATGTATTTCCAGGTCGGCTTACGCAGGTCGCTGATGTCGTCGGGTTTGCGATCATCGTCGGGGTCCGGCGCCGTCTGCGCCTTGGCGCGGCTGGTGTCCTGCTCATCCATGGTGTGCCTCACAAGCGTCGGGGGTGGTGCAGGCGGTGGCCATCCGTGGCCTGCTGGGCACACACCCAGCGCACACGCAGGCGGCGGGAGCTGCCCGTGGACAGGTCCCGCCGCCGGCGAAAAATGCTCGTACTTGCGTACTGACGCGTCAGCTGGATGAGGCGTGCTGTTGCACGGTGTCTTTCGCGTCCCCGGCCTGCGTTTTCACGTCGTCGACGGCGGACGCGCCTTCGTCTTTGACGGTGTCGACGGCGTCGGAGGCGGTGGACCTGACCGACTCCAGCGCCTGCTGGGCGGGTTCCTGCAGGTTCCCGGCCGCCTCCTTGCCGGCGGCGGTGAGCTGTTCGACCAGCGGCTGCGCCTGTTCCTTGATCGCGGCCGCCGCCTGGGCTTCGGGTCGGGACGCCGGGATGAGCGCGGACAACAGCAGTCCTGCGCCGAAGGCGATGAGCCCGACGCCCAGCGGATTGCCCTGAGCTTTGCGGGCCACCTTGTCGCTGGTGTCTGATACCGTCTGCCCGACCGAGGAGGACGCCGAATCGGCGGAGCCCATGATGTGGTCCTTGACCCCCATCAGGGCGCCGGTGACCTTGTCTCGTTGCCGTTTGGCGATCTGGGCGGGGCTGACCTTGTCACCGAGCTCGTTGACGTCGGTACTCAAATCGGCGCGGGTGGCCTCGATTTGGGCCCGGATGGTGTCGGGATCGTTGCTCATCGGTTTTCCTCCTCGTTGCCCTGCAATGCATTCGGAATTTTCTTCAGACTGTCGGCGGTCCGGTCCAGACCGCGGATGGAGGCGAACTCTCGCCGGCCCAACAGAAACAGCACCAGCCCGACCACGGCCCAGATCACGGCCACGATCAACGCCGACCAGCCGTGGCCGAGGCCGTCCCCGAGCGCCCACCACAAGGCGATCGACAGAAACAGCAACACCATGTGCCCGGCCAAGCCGGCGCCGCCGAACATGCCGGCACCTTTACCCGCCCGTTTGGCCGACTGTGTGGCCTCGGCCTTGGCCAGCTCCACTTCCTGCCGCATCAGCGTCGACAGGTCGGAGGTGATCTCCGAGATCAACTCGCCCAGCGACCTCGGCGATTCCTGCGTTGGCGGTGCGGGAACCTGGCCGGGAGCTTGGATCGGTGAACTCACCGGGCCTCGCCCCGGTTCAACGCCGGCGGCACGGCCGACGATGACGAGGCGCCGCTGCCGGCGTCGTCGGGGTCGGCGGTCAGGCCGCGCGCCAACCGCCCGGCGACGACTCCGGCGCCCAACGCGATCGCGAAGAAAACCCCGGGGCGTTGCCGGGCGAACGAACGCAGCTCGGTCAACACCGCTCCGGGATCCCGGTTCTCCAGCCACTCGGCGAACTGGTGGGCCTTGTCACCGGCCTGTTGGGCCAGATCGGTCGCCATTCCGGGCTGGTCGGAGGCCCCGGCCATCGCGTGGAGCTGCTCACCGACCGAATGCAATCCGGCCGCGGCCCGCTGCTGCTGGGTGGCGGCCTGATCGGACAGTTCCGACTGGGCCTGCCCGAGCAGCTGCTTGGCCTGCTTGCCGGTCTCGACCGCGACCTGCTTGACCTGGTCCTTGGCCACCCCGGCCACGTGCTGCGCGGCGTCACCGGCCCCGCCGGCCACGTTCGCAGCCTGATCCTTGGCCACATCCGCCGTCGACGGCTCCTCCGGCGGCGTGTCAGGCGATTGCAAACCCCACGCCGGCGGCGCCGGCGCCGCGTACCCGGTTGCCGGAGTTGGCGGCCGATAGTCGCCGGGCTGGTAAGCGCCGGGCAGAACCCCACCGGACGTGCTGCTGTACGGGAGCGAGGTTTCCTCGGGGCTCGGCGATGAGCCGATATCAAAACTGCTGGTCATGACGTTCCTTCCGCTTGTGTAATAACTGGTGACGGTCACACGTTTGTCGGCAACGGCCGTTGAGTGCTGGGCTGTGGGTTAGACGCGGGAGCGGTTGCCGAAGCGGACCCACAGCAGCAGCACGATGATCGCGCCGATCACGGAACCGATGATCCCCGACGGTTGAAGAATCCGTTCTGGGCGTCTTTGTGGAAGATCAGGTAACCCAGGAAGCCGCCGACGAACGATCCGATAACTCCCAACACGATGGTCATCCCGATCGACAAGTGTTGCCGGCCCGGCACAATCGCCCGGGCCAGGAAACCAGCGATCAGGCCGACCACAAGCAGGCTGATGATCAAACCAAGAATGTGCACAAGAGTGTCTTTCAGCAGACGAAGGGGGAGCGGGGCGGCCCCCGGGGTGGCCGGCTAAAGGTCAGCCAACCCCGGGGAGCGTCCGGTCAGCGGTCGAAGACGTCCTTGGCGGCGTCGGCGACGTTGTCGCCTGCCTTCTTGGCCGACGCGGATGCTTGATCGCCCTTGCCTTCGGCTTTCAACGATTCGTCGCCGGTGACATGACCGGTGGCTTCCTTGGCCTTACCGCCGAGGTCTTCCGCGGCGTGCTTGATCTTGTCTCCCATGGCCATGATGATGCGGTTCCTTTCGTGGGTGGTGCGTGAAGGTGAAGCCGTTCCGGACACGGGGTTCCGGACGATTAATACCGCCGGGGGGCGGGTCAGCGTTCGTCGGATTGACCGAGAAGGCCACCCAGGCCACTGCCGGTCTGGCCGCTGCCGGTCTGGCCGCCGAGCCCACCCAGCAGGCCGCCCAAGCCACCGCCGCCGGTGTTACCGCCGGCGCCGCCGGTGAATTTGGCCAGCAGGGCGGGCAGGTCAACACCCAACTTGGAGAGCAGGCCGGCGTGTTGGTCGGTGTCGACCTGGTCGGGGAGCTGGGTGGCGGCTTGGTCGGCTTCGCTGTGTTGGCCGTTGCTGTGCAGCAAATTCAGCAGCGTGTCCTTATCGATGTTCATGACGTGGTGTCACCTTTTTCTGTGGTGGGGTCGGTGGTCAATTCGACCTGTTCGGCGCGCACGTCTTCGGTCACCTCTTCTTCGCCGGCGATCCAGTACTTGTCCAGCCGGATCCGTTCCACCGGCACCCACTGCTTACTCACCACGGGCTGTTCTTCGTGTAGGTACAGCCATCTGGTGTTGTCCACTGCGAGCGGGCTGGGGTGGAAGGTGGCGGGCGGGTCCTCGGTCACCTCCTGGGTGCCGTCGGGGCCGGTGAACACCAGCCGGACCCGTTCCCGGGTGACCTGCACCTCGATGGTGCGGGTCTCGGTAACCAGATACTTCTCCACCCGGATCGACCCGGCCGACACCAGCTCAGTCCCCGCGTGCAGCCGTTCCTCCGACAAGGTCAAGGTGCGCGCATCACCGTCGGGTGTGGTCTCGCTGAACTGTGCTGCGTGATCATCGTCGTCGCCGGCGGTGAATTGGTCGGGGTGGATCGGGGCGGGGCTGGTCATCAGGTGTCCTGTTCCGACGTCGTAGGCGGGTTAAGCGGCGAATACCGCCGTTGGGTGGGGATCAGGATGCGAGCATTCCCTTGACCAGTTGAGACGGTTTCTGCTGCTCGCCTTGTTGTGCGCCGAGAACGATGAGCACGGCGGTCACGGCCGGGGTCACCCACTGGGCGATCCGCAGCTGCTGCTGCGCGGCCGCCACATCTGGTGGGGTGTCCGGTGAAGGCTTCACGGCTCCGTCGACCAGGACCGTGCCGGCCTTCCCCACGACGGCGCCTTTCCAGCCGGCCAGCGCGGTCGAGGCCAGTGCAACCCCGGTCAGGGCGGCCTTGATGGCGGTGTTGGAAGCGGCGCCTTTTTGCCCGGCCAGCCGGGCCCGGTTGGCCCGGATCAGGCCGATCCCGCCGATCGCATGCACCGCGATCGCAGCAGCGTTCACCGGCGCCCACCGGGCCCAACCAGTCGAGGCGATGTGGGCGCGTTCCGTCTTGTCTTTGACTTCGTTGGCGGCCCCGTTCAGGCCGATCGCGCCCATTAGAGCGCCGCCGAACCACGCGGCTAAACCGACATCGTGCATGCTGCGGATGACCGTGTTCCGAGAAGACACTTCAGCTCCTTCAAAGACGTTGCTGCTCACTGGCTGTCGCCAGGGCGCCTGGCGTGGGGCGTTGGGTTCAAGCGCCGAGTCCGGCTTTGTCGACTTTGCGGTGGAAGATCATCCCGGCTTGCCCGCCGAGCAGCGCCGCCGCCAACGAGACGAGAACGACGGCGGCCAGGGCGATCCAGCCGGCCGCAGTCAATGAGCCTTCATCGACCGGAATCCGCGGCAGGTTCAACTGGGAGAGCACGTTGACTTTCGACCCGAAAATCAACACCAGTACGGCGACCACCGCAGCCAAGACAATGCCCCACAGCCACACGGCCAGGCCCTGCCGGCCACCTTGGAAACGGGCCATCCGGCCGGCCACATAGCCGCCGCAGTAATAGGCCACCGCGAGCACCACGAGCAGCAGGATCGCGCCGACCAGGCCCACCGTTTTCGCGGTGCCGGTGGCGGAGGCGGCCTGGTTGTTGATGTCGGCGGCGGTGGTGTGGTTGGCCAGGCCGATCGCCACCCCTGTGCCGGCCAACAGGGTGGTCAGCAGGGCGGCGATCCCGATGGCGGTCATGAACCCGAAGAACGCCGACCCGATCTTGACCCCGCCGTAGCGGTCCTTCTCCCGGGCCGTCACCGATTCCCGGTCCAGGCCCAGATCGGTGGCGACCTGCCCGTAGGGGCGGGCCGGCGCGACGTCCGGATCGTCGAAGCCCGCGAAGGTGGGCGTGGCCGGTGCTGGGCTCGACTCGGAAATCGAAACAACGGTCTGCTCGACGGTGATCGGGCCGGTGGTCGTCTCTTCGCCGACAGGGCGGCTGACCGTCGGGTCAACGTTGTGCTCGTACGGGCCGCGGGCCGGTTCGACGGGGGTGGACATGGGCGGTGCTCCTGGGGTACTGGGGGACTGCGTATGGCAGTGGTCGCATGACGAACAGCCGAGTTGGAGCGTGAGGAAGAGTGATGGCACCGCCGGCCCCCGACTGCAACCGGCGATGCGTCACACCCTTGGCCCGGCGCCATGGCCGAGCTGTTCTGCCACTTGATCGTCAAGGGCGATGGTGCCCAACCTGGGGGATCAGCCCCGGTCAGCGACAATCAGTTCAGCGGTTTTCGGCCTTCTCGGTGAGGTTCTCGGCGACGCCGTCGCCGGCAACCTCGATCTGCTCCTTGCGGACGCCTTCGCTGACCTGCTGCTGCTCAGTGACCGTGTTGGTGTCGAGCTTGACCTTCTCCACCCCGACGACCTCCTTGTTGACCACGGCCCGCTCGGCGGTCAACGGAACCTCGATGGAATCCTCACCGATGGTGGCCCCCTCGACCGCGTCGCCGGGCTGGATCGCTTCCCGAACAACGTGGACCTCGTCATGACTGACCGGGACGGTGACGGTCTGCTGCTCGGTGACCACGAACTTGCGCAGCCGGGCTCGGCCCGCCTCAACCTTCTCAGTGCCCACGTGCAGCTGCTCCTCGGACCGGGTCACATACCCGGCGTCGGAGGTACGCGGCGCCCTCTCCACCGACTCCTGCTCGGTGCCGGTCACGGCCTGGCCGCGGTATTCGCTGGACACGTCCTTCGCCGACACGCCGGAGCCGATGCCGTAGTAGGAGTACAGCTGCTCCTCATCGGTCGGCGACAGTTCCGAACCGGCTTCGAAGTGGGGGGCGTCCTTGATCTTGGCCTTGTCGTAGGGAACGGTCACGGTGTCCCCGGAGACGGAGGCGTCATCGGTGGGGACGAACGACTCGTGCGTACCGAACAAGCCGGTCTTCACGGTCACCCACGACACGTCGCCGGACTGGTTGTCCAGATACACCTGGCCGATCTTGCCCAGCGAGTCGCCGTCGGAGCCGACGACGGTGCCGCCGTCGATGAGCTGCTGGGCCTGGTCCTGCTTGATCATGCTTCTCCTTGAGGAGGGATCTTCCCTGCCACCGGTTGGTGACAGGCGGGAAAAGGGTTCTGGTTTGGTGCTGCGGCGCGGATCTGGCTGAGCCGGGCGCGACAAGGTGATGCCCCGTTTGGCGGGTTTCACGCAGCTTCACAGGGCATCGCCGATTTAGGTCAGTGACGGGGGGCTGGGCTGGCCCCGTCGGTGGCGGCTGCGGCGGCTTTGACCTTGTCGGCGGCCTGCGCGGCGATCTCCTTCTCCGATGGGGCGGATGCGGCTTGGGCCTTGATGTTCGGGGCCTCTTGTTCGGCCTTGGACAGGTAGGACTCCCATCGCTGCGTCATGGGTTTGATCAGTCCGCCGCCGGCGCCGACGATCAGGATCCCGCCGATGGTGGCCAGGATGGTGGTCAGGATCGGGGTGGTGACCGTGGTCGCGACCCCGATCTGGTTCAGGGCTGCGACCACGCCCAGGAACAGGATGAACAGGCTGGCGATGTTGGCCAGCGTCTTGCCGTAGGACAGGCCGCCCAGGGTGCCCTGGATGAGGGTCTTCACGGCGGCGGCGATCGCCGCGGCGACGACCACGATGATGATCGCGACAGCCAGCGCGGGCAGGAACGCGATGATCTTGGTCAGCAGGTCACTGATCGGGTTGGGGCCGAACACCCCGAACGCCAGCTGCAACACGAACAGCGCGAGCGCGTAGTACACAATCTTGGCCAGGATGGTGGAGGCGTCGAACTGGCTCTTCTCCAACGCCTTCTTGATGCCACCCCGCTCCACCGCGCGGTCGAAACCGACCCGCTGCAACACCTTCGCCAGCGCCTTCGAGATCGCCTTCACAATCAACAAGCCCACGATCAGGATGACCAGGAACGCCAGCAACTTCGGCACGAACGTGATGACCGCGGTCAGACCAGCAGTCAAGGACTCTTTCACGAATGTTCTCCCACGATTGCGACGAAGCCGGCGACCACCCCAGACCGGGACTGGCTTTATGCGCTAAAGCTAAGCAGGCATGACCCAGCTTTACAAGCTAAATCTGTCACCCGTTCGGGTGGATTGTCACCGTTTGAGCCCGGCGGCGAGCTGCAGGGTGACTGCGTGCAGCGAGTCGTCGAAGTCGGTCAGGGACCTGTGGTTGGTCAGCGCGACCTGGACGGTCCGTAGCCGCGGGAACGCCTGGAGATCGCCGTCGTATTCGGGGGCGGGCTGCTGCACGGGTCGGGTCAGGTCGGCGGTGATCTGGCCGAGCAGGAACGCGCAGAACAGGTCGTAGGCGGCGACGGCCGCCGAGGACCTGAATCCGGCACACATCAGGGTGTCGACCACCGCGTCGAGCCAGGCCAAACTCGAGAGCGGCCGCCGGACCCGCGGATCGGTGGCCGGGCGGGTGGCCAGCAAGGCGAAGATCTCCGCATGCGCCAACGCATTTGACCGCACCCCGTGGGCGATCTGGGCCAGATACAGCGGCCACGGCTCGCTCCGCGCCGGCTGCTCGACCTCGCGGTACAGATGTTCGACCATGGCCTCGTCGACCTCGGTCAGCATGGCCTCCCGGCCCGGCACATACCGATACAATGCCATGGCCGGGACCCCGAGCGCCATGCCGAGTCGGTGCATCGTGAACATCCGGATGCCGCCGATGTCGATCAGCTCGGTGGCCACCGCCACGATCCGCGTCCGGTTCAACACCGGCCCGCACGGATGCTCACCCGGGGCTGAGCTCATCGCCCACCACAACGTCGCCGAACCAGGCGGCCGTCGCCCGCGGGCGGGGCGTCGCCGCGGCCACGCCCGGCGCCCCAGCCGTAAAGGCCGTTCATGGTGCGCCTCGCAATCTCAGGGAATAGCCACTCTCTCTGCGTCGAGACGATCCGGCCCGAACAGCGGGTGGGGTGTTGCACAACTGATACCGGCTACTTTAGCCACTAAAGTTCGTTCAGGGTTAATGTACAAGTCGTGTCCGATCCTGATAGTCCCGAAGGCCGGGGCGCCGCCGCCGCGGTGCTCCCCGCTGTGCCACCCGGCGAAGGCCGCACCGGCCTGGACAAACGGACGATCCTGACCGCCGCGGTGGCCGTGATCGACCGGGACGGGCTGCGAGTGTTCACGATGCGTCGCCTCGGTGATTACCTCGGTGTGGAAGCCATGGCTATTTACCACCACCTGCCCGGCCGGGAAGCGGTCCTGGACGGTGTCGTTGACCTGGTCCTGGACGAGCTCTACGGTGACCCCGACGTTCATCTGGACACCCGCGAATGGCAGGACTTCCTGCAACGGCTGGCGCACGGCATCCGCCGCATCGCTCTGGCCCATCCCGAAGTGTTCCCCCTGGTCGCCACCCGTCCCCCGGAGGCGCCCTGGATCAAACCGCCCATCCGCAGCCTGAGCTGGATCCAACAAATGTTGGCCACCCTGCGCCGCGCTGGCTTCTCCGACGGCAGCGCCGTTGCCGCCTACCAAGCCTTCTCCAGCTTCCTGCTCGGCCACCTGCTTTTAGAAGTGTCGGCCCAGGGCGCCGACACCGGGCCCATCGACTCCCCGGACCCTGAAGAAGGCGACCGGCAGAACGGCATGAACGGCTACCCCCTCCTACAGCAACTGGAACCGCTGCTCAGCCTCAACCGATCTGCCGAAGAATTCGAGAAGTCCCTCGAATCCCTCCTCGACCGACTCGAAACCGACGGCAAACGCTGACACGCAGCACGTCCAAGCTGCGACGCCGAGGCTGTTTTGGGCTTTCCAAGGTGTCTGTGCCGACTGTGGCCCTCGGCCGCAGGGCCCCACCCTAAATTCTGCACATAGGGTCCGGCCGGCCCGCAGGACCTGGCGGCGCTCACTCATGATGAGCCACCGCCAGATGTATTGTGCAATCGAAGCGATCGCCAGGTCTCGCACCGAGATGGGTGATCTACCCGCCAAGCGCCGCTGGCGCCGCCCACCGACTAGGACTGCCGGTACGGTTTCGCCGGCCGCAGGGTTGGACCGGCGAAACCTACGGTGCCGCCCCACCTAGGACGGTGCAGCATCGCGTCCTCCTGATGCCCGGCCCAGTGGGGACTCACCCACTCCGGCTGGTCACGATCGGGCCCGTGACCGCTGTCAAGGGCGGGAGCGTGGCCGACCGGGCGGGCTGGTCGGTAGTTCCCCGGTCAGGCAGAGCCGGTCGCACACCGCCCGCAACTTGAGGTTGGTCAAAGAGGAGGTGCGGACCAGCATCGCGAAGGCCACATCGGCGGTGATCTTGAATCGTTCCATCAGGATGCCTTTGGCTTGGCCGATCACGTCGCGGCTGGACAGCGCCGTGTTCATCTCGTGGACGCGGCGGGCCCCGTTCATCGCGATCGCCGCGTGTGCGGCGAAGACGGCGGCCATCGTGGCGGTGTCCTCGTCGAGGAACTGCGCTGTTCGGCTCATCAGCGAGAGCAGACCCACCCGGCGGTCGGCGGCGTGCATCGGAGTGCAGACCATCGACCGGATGCCCAGCTCGGCGGCCCGGGCCGCGAATGCCGGCCACCTCGGGTCGGACCGCAGGTCCTCCACCACGACTTGCTTGTCTTCGCTCAGTACCTGCAGGCAGGGCCCTTGCCCGGTGTCGTTTTGGGCGTTCATCACCGCCCGCGCCACCGTGTCACCCACCGCGACCGGCGCGTAGAGCTGACCGTTCTCGTCGACGTCCTCCACCGCGGCGGCGGCCGCACCCGGCAACAGCAGCATCGCTCCGGCTACGATCTGCTCCACCAAACTCGCCGCCGCCATCGCGTCACCGGTCTCGTCCAGAAACGACAAGGCGGTCTCGGCGACCAGCTCGGCGAAACCGGCCGGTTCACCGTCCCGCCCGCCCAGCGCCACCCGCTTCTTCGACTGCTCCGGATCGATCATGTTCCTTCCCAGGCTCTTCGTTTCGACCCCGCTCAAGTCCCGGGCGGCTGGGAGCAGCTCAGCACACGCTCACCGGACACACCAAACATCGGCCGAGGGTTCGCGAAGGGCTCGCCGCGCCAGAACGCCTCGAAACCAGGTCCCGCCCCCACCCCAAAATCCCAGCCGATGGACCTGGGCGGCCGCGTCGTCGCTGGCCACGATGGGCAGCCGGACCGGGTCGGCCGGGACCGTCAACCCCACCCCGGCCACCGTCAAGGCCCCGGCGATGACACCTGGGAAAGGCGGTGACCTGAACCGTGGGTGCGTCACGGTCGGGGTGAGTTGATTTTTCTCAGATGGCAAGGCACGCCGCCGGAGGCGGGTTCCGGCCTGACTCTTTCCTCCGGTCCGGACGGACGCAGGGGGCGGTCATGGGCCACACTGCGTCATTGCCACGTTCCATTGGTGCGCGTTATTTGGCGAGGCCGGCGATCAGGTTGATGGTGGCGGCGATGATGACGGCGCCGAACAGGTAGGACAGCAGCGCGTGCCGTAGCGCGGTCGCCCGGATCTGTTTGGTGCCGATGTCGGTGTCGGAGACCTGGTAGGTCATGCCCAACGTGAACGCCAGGTAGGCGAAATCGACGTAATCGGGCTTGTCGTGTTCGTTGAAGTCGATGCCGCCGGCGTGGCCGGTGTAGTACAGCTCGGCGTAGCGGACGGTGTACACGGTTTGGATGATCCCCCAGGACAGGAAGATCGCGGCGATGCACAGGCAGGCCTGGACGGTTTTGCCGCCCGGGCTGGACCCGTCGGCTAG
Organism: Nakamurella sp.; assembly: GCA_965277905.1. GTDB lineage: Bacteria > Actinomycetota > Actinomycetes > Mycobacteriales > Nakamurellaceae > Nakamurella. The sequence goes on along the minus strand of CBDIDW010000004.1, from coordinate 1,401,311 downwards.
CAACAACCCGACCCCGATCAGGCTGGCCAGGGCGGCGAACAGGACGGCCAGCTCGAAGGTGCGCCGGCCCGGGTCTTCACGCAGGGCATGCCGCGCGGTCGACGGGGCGTCCATCCGGCCGATCCGCAGCCACGTCCAGAGCAGGAACACCGCGGCGATCACCATCCAGCCGATCATGATGCCCAGTTGCCAGCTCAACAGGACACCGGAGCCGATCCCGGCCACGACACCGGCCAGGGCGGACACCCCCAGCCGCAGCCGGGTCGACACGCCGACCCGGCCGGTGGGGTTCGGGGTAGGCGAACCGGCGGGGTGGGCAGCAGAGGAACTCACCTGGGCAGTAGACAAGAACTCGGGCCCCGGCCGGGTGTGCCACACCGGGCATGCGGGGATTCCCGCCGACACGCGACGTTCGGACCGGCCACTGCGTTTCGTCGCGTGTGTTGGCCGCGCGAATAGTCAACGCTTGCCACTGGCGCATAGTCGCCACCACGGTCTGGATCTGGTGTTGTTATAGCCAACGGTTCCGGCGTAGGACGAGGTAGAGGCCCACGGCCAGGACGATCATGACGACGGCGCTAGCAATGAATCCCCAGTGTTGGTTGAATCCGGGGTAGGGGACGTTTTGGCCGTAGAAGCCGGTGACGGCGGTGGGAACAGCGATGATGGCGGCCCAGGCGGCCAACTTTTTGGTGATTTCGTTGAGCTGGGCGCCTTGTTCGTTCAGTTGGGTTTCCACCACGCGGTTGATGCGGTCGCGGGCGGCGTCGATGTTTTCGGTGGCTCGGATGGTGTGGTCGTAGATGTCGCGGAAGTAGGGGGCCAGGCCGTCGTCGACGAGGTGGCTGTCCTGGCGGAGCAGTCTGCCCACCACTTCGGACATGGGGGCGACGACCCGGCGGAGGTCGGCCAGGCTGGTTCCCAGTTGGTAGCCGCGGCGGCGTACGTCGATGTCGGGGCGGGGCCGGAACAGGTATTGCTGCATGTCTTCGGCTTGGTCGTCGAGGTCTTGGACGGCTTGGTAGTGGCCGTCGACGATCGCGTCGAGCAGCCCGTAGGTCAGGACGCCGATCTCGTTGCCGGGCTGGATCAGGTCGGTGTTCAGGTCCCACCGGGCGATCAAGGAGTCGATGTCGAAGTCGTTCTTACGGATGGTGATGATGGCCCGGCTGGTGAGGAAGATGCCGATCTCGGCGGCGGTGACGGTGAAATCGTGCGGGTCGACCAGGGCGGCGTACATGTTCGCGAACAGGTGGGACTGGTAGCGGTCCACTTTGGGCCGCTGGTGGGGGCTGATCGCGTCTTCGACGGCCAGTGGGTGCAACCCGAATTCGTCGGTCACGATCTGCAGGTCGGCCTTGGTCGGGTCGTACAAATCGAGCCAGATGACGGCGGTCTCGTCCGCGGCCAGCCGGGCGCTGATCTGATCGGCGGGGAAACCCTCGGCCAGTAGGTGGCCGTGCCGGTACAGCCGGGTCCGGGTCGGGCAGGTCGGGGGTGCGGCGCGGCTGACGCTGGCCGCGACAAGCCCTGCGGTGTGTGGGTCACCGGCGGCCGGTACCGGCGCGGGAATGGGTGCATCAGCGGTGTCGTCCACAATCGACCAGCTTTCCACTTCCCCCACATTTCAACGGCAAGGCGCCTTGCGCCTCGGGCTCCCGTCCGCCATCAGGCGCCGGGGCTGGGATCGGCCGGCGGGTAGCAGCGGAGGGCGCCGCCGGCCACACCGGCGCGTCTGCCCGACGGCGGCCAGCTTCCCGGTGTGATACCACTAGCCGCTGCCTGGGCCCGGTTTCCCGTTTACGGTGGGCGGGGTGCATGGCTGGTGGGCGGCGGGGTTGGCGGTGGGCGCGGCGATGCTGGCGGCGGTGGGCACGGTGCTTCGGCAACGGGCGACGGCTTCGGGTGCGGGTGTGGACGTCGGGTGGGTGCTGGGTGGGGTGCTGGCGTTGGCCGGTTTCGGGTTGCAGGCGGCGGCGTTGGCGTTGGGGTCGGTGTTGTTGGTGCAGCCGTTGATCGTGTTATCGGTGTTGTTCGAATTGCCGGTGCAGTCGGTGTTTTCCCGGGCGTGGGCGTCGGCGCGGGAGTGGGGGTACGGCGGGTTGGTCGCGGTGGGGGTGGCCGGCTTCGTGTTTTTCGCTCATCCGGTGCCGGCCCGGCATGGACGCCAGGTGTGGGTGTTGGACGTGGTTCTGGCCGGGTTGTTGTTGGCGGTCGCGGTGATGGTGGTGTGGGCGTACCGGTCGCGGGGGCATCGGGCCGGGTTGTTGTTCGGTACGGCCGCAGGTTCGTTGTTCGGGTTGGTCGCGGTGCAGGTCAAGGCGGTCACCGACGATCTGGATCATCCGATCCGGATGTTGCACAACCCCACGTTCTACCTGTTCGCGGTGACGGTTGCGGCCGCCATTTTCTGTCAGCAGAAATCGTTCACGGTGGGAGCGGTGCAGGCCAGTTATCCGGCGATGGTCGTCGCGGAACCTGTCGTTGCGATGGCGGTGAGCCTGGCTATTTTGGGGGAGAAGTTGACCGCCCGCAGCGTGCCCACGGTGATCAGCACGGTCGGGCTTGCGGTGATGATCTTTTCTGTGTTGCGGCTGGCCCGACTCTCGGCCGCCGCCGAATAGACACTCAAACCGATCCGGGCTGCAGACTGGTAGCTCAATCCCGGCGGGTTCGTTGAAGGTGTCGGCGACTGATCTCTAGGAGCCGGCGGCGGCGCGGGGAACAGGTTGATAGTGTTGTTCCATCCGGGTCGGTCTGTGGGAGATGCGTGGCTCTCGGCGGCGTGTGAGGTTGGCTGCCATCTACCTAGCCCACCTACCGCCGGGCAGCAGACTCGGCGATGTCCCGTCGTGGCACCGACAGGCGGGGAACATCCGCTGAGACGATCGAGGCGTGTTCCATTTGTCTGCCACCCTGTCTGGGCCGCAGGCCGCGTCACAGGTGATATGGAGGGCGTTGGGGTCGCGGGAATGGCTGCGGCCGCATGCGGTCCAGGACTGGGCTGGGTTGCTGTTGGGTGAGATTGAGTCGCCCAAGATTGTTGCCGCTCGGTACAACATCACCCGGCAGACGCTGAATAGCTGGCGCGCCGTTGTGGTCACGTTCGCCGTCGACATCTGGGTTCCGCGTGGTGTCGTGCGGCGGCTGACGCGGCCGTCGAAGCCGACTGAGAACCACATCGCCCGTAGCCGGCAGGCGTCGCTCTTCGGCCTACAGGTCGACGGCTTCGAGCGGGTCGTTGCGCGGCCGGCGCCGCATGAGGGCGATCTCGGGTTGATTCGGTCGGCCACTCGGATCCTGGCGGCGTTGGGTGAGATCCCGCTACAGGAGTTGACGGCGGCGCTGAACCGGGCCAGGCCCCATACCAGGCCGGTGCTGCTGACCAAGCGAGACGTCGCCGCGGTGCTGCTGCGGTCGGAGTCGATCGTGGTCTCTGCGGGTCGGGCGCGGCTGACCGCCGATGTCCAGGCGTGGCCAGCGGACGTGGCTCTGCTTGAGGCGGACAGGCACAGCGGTCGGTCCGTTCACAACGTTGACCAGGCCCGGGAGTTGCTCACAGCGGCCGGCTACGCCCAAAGCTTGAACCCGACGCTGACTTACCATCCGCTGCTCCGGCACGTCGATCGAGGGTCGTGGACGGTGCGATCACCGAGCACGTAGTTGCGGCGGCATCTTCATTGATGAACACGGGTTGATGATCGTTGCCCGCGTGTAGCTTTGATCTTGACTGAGTCAACAGTCGGCCTTGGGATCTGGGGGCCACCAGCGCAGCTGGTCGTCGCCGGAAGGGCATCTGCCCGTCGCCAGGCACACCCCGGTTTGTTCGGGTCATGAGGAACTCATCGTGACTATTCAAGCTCTTACATCCGAAATTGCCGACCCGGTAGCTGAGCCGGTGCCACTGCACGCCACCCGGCGGGTGGACGTCCCGGCGCAGCGGTCACGGCCTGCGATCTCTGAACAGGAACACCGGCGCAGCGAGGCCGAACAGGTGCAGACCGACATCGCCGCCGGTCGATGAGCGCAGATGCGTGGGATGCATCGCCGCTCCCGAACCGGCCCGAGCCGATGTCCTTTCTGGCCCCGGCTCACCAGCAGATCGCCGACGAAATCTGTGTCAGCGTGTCGCACCAAGCAAGACTGGACGCCTGCGTGTTGCGACGTTGCGCGCAACAAGCGGTCGAGTTGCGTCCAGGGACGTGGTGTCCGACGTTGTTGCTGTTGAGCGTGGCGTAGGCGTTTGAGACGGCCACCGCGTGATCCTTCGTGAGAACCCGCCAAGGAACTCAACCGAAGGAGCACGACGATGGCCGTTGGGCCAAGTATCGACCTGTCCGGGTGGCTGCAGGAGCAGCTGGGCCAGGCGAGCCCTGATCTGTTGCGGGGCATGGTGAAATCGTTCGCCGAGGCGCTCATGGGGGCCGAGGCCGACGCGGTCTGCGGCGCCCCGTACGGGGAGCGCAGCGACGAGCGGGTCAACAAACGCAACGGTTACCGGGCCCGGGAGTGGGACACCAGGGCCGGGACGGTGGAGTTGGCGATTCCGAAGTTGCGGGAGGGCAGCTATTACCCGGACTGGCTGTTGGATCGGCGGCGGCGGGCGGAGCAGGCCCTGGTCACCGTGGTCGCGACCAGCTACCTGCTCGGGGTCTCGACCCGGCGGATGGACAAGCTGGTCCACACGCTGGGGATCACCAGCCTGTCAAAGTCGCAGGTCAGTGAGATGGCCCGGTCGTTGGACAAGACCGTGGAGGCGTTTAGGACCCGGCCGTTGGACGCCGGCCCCTACACGTTTGTGGCGGCGGATGCGCTGGTCTTGAAGGTGCGGGAGGGCGGCCGCACCGTCAACGTTCATGCGCTGTTGGCGACCGGGGTGAACGCCGACGGCTACCGGGAGATCCTCGGCCTACAGGTCACCAGCGCTGAGGACGGGGCCGGCTGGTTGGCGTTCTTCCGGGACCTGACGGCGCGCGGCCTGACCGGGGTGAAACTGGTGACCTCCGATGCCCACCGCGGCCTGGTCGACGCGGTCGGCGCGACCCTGCCCGGCGCGGCCTGGCAGCGGTGCCGCACCCATTACGCCGCGAACCTGATGTCGGCGACGCCGAAGGCGTCGTGGGGGTGGGTGAAAGCGTTGCTGCACAGCGTCTACGACCAACCCGACGCCGACGCCGTGCACGCCCAGTTCGACCGCATCGTCGACGCTCTGACCGAGAAACTCCCCGCCGTCGCCGCCCATTTGGACGCCGCCCGCCCAGACATCTTGGCCTTCACCGCGTTCCCGAAAGCGATCTGGCGGCAGATCTGGTCGAACAATCCCCAGGAACGCCTCAACCGGGAAATCCGCCGCCGCACCGATGTTGTCGGGATCTTTCCCGACCGGGCCGCGCTGATCCGCCTCGTCGGCGCTGTCCTGGCCGAACAGCACGACGAATGGACCGAAATGCGCCGCTACATCGGCCTGGACGTCCTGGCCAAATCCCGCCTCACCGTCATCGACGGCGACCCCGCCACCCAGGAGGTGATCCCCACCACGATCAGCGCATAAAATCCGACCACAAAGGATCATGCGGGAACCACCTCAGACACCACCCGCAAGGACGTGACCCCCGATCAGCGGACAGCTCATGCCGCAGCATCCTCGTACGGTGGAAGTCTGACCTCATCGCAATCGCAGTCCCGGTGCGGTCCTCGGATCCGAACCCTTCGAAGCGGGTCGCAGCGGCGCTTACTCATTACTCCCAGCTGTCCTGATGCGACGGCGTCGGGTAATGAACAGAACAACTAGGCCGGCCACCAGGGCTGCGAGGCTGCCGGCGATGATCTTGACCGTGGTTGCGGATCCTGTGGCGGTGCAATTGTCCGCCGAGACCACGGCCATCGAAACGTCTACCGATTGCGTACTGCCGAGAGGTGGTGGACTGACTGAGGACACCGAGTTGGGCGCAGCAACGCTGACTGCCGTCTCGGATCCACTGACCGTCCATTCGAGTGTCACGGCCGAGTGATGCCGGAGTCTGGGAGGCGGGGACGAGCTCGTCGAGAGTGTGAGTTGGGCGCCGGCGCGTTCTGCTTTTCTTCACGATTTTGGGCGCCGGGCGTGTTCGCGGCGGCGTTCAATGCGGGTCGGGTGGTGGGGGAGAATGGCCAGGGCGGGCCGGTTCGCCGGGCGTGGGAGTAGTTGGCGCTGAAAACTTAGAGTGATTCATGGGTTTGTCCATTCAGGACAGGGGCGGCGACTCTCATTTCCAGGACGAGGCTGACGCCGCTGGTGCGACGAAACTCGGCGATTACTCATGTTCCGGATGACAGCCATGGCGGTCGACGGCCATGGGTGAAGCCACTGCTCCCTCGGTTGCGATCATCCAGCTCGGGAAAGCATTCTTGGCCTGGTGAGAGGTGTTCCAGAGGCGTTGTGTCTCTCGTAGCGCCTCAGTCACATCGGCCTGACCGGCGAAGACGGTGTTTCCCAGGCGCAAGCTTCGGCGAGCAGGATGAGACCTGCGTCGTTGGTTAGGTGAACCAGGCGGCGATGTTTGTGTCCGGGACCGCGAACCCGTAACCCGCCCCGTGCAGGCAACCTACGTTCGCCGCGGTCACCACCGTGTCGGCGTACCACCCGTTCAGGTTTTTACTCAACCGGTGGCACCACCGACGACGGCGAAACCGCCGCAGCGGCAGAAGCCTCGCTCGACCAGGCCACCTCCCGCGACTACCGTCCCCGCCCCCAGCACGGCCGCCAGACCCGACCCGAGGCCGAGGGCGGGGGTGGACGGTAGTAGCCGGCAGCGACGAGATCGTGTGAAGTCACCCGCCGGGGCGGATTCTCAGGAAGCGTTGGCTGGGGCATGTGTGGTGACCGAGCGCCTGGTGCCTGTTTAACTCCCAAGCATGATGCCCGCGGCGGCCACCGCGAGGATCACGACGACCGCGGCGGCCCCGACCGGGATGACACCGACCTGCTCGCGTCGTCGGACGACGCGGAGGGCTTCGGCCAGCTTGGCCAGCTTCGCGGCCTCCAGCACGGTGACTGCGGGCACCAGCTCCAATACGGTCAGGTGCGCCACCACCAGCGGCCAGGCGGGGAAGGCCACCACCACGACGATCAGTTCAAAGGTGTGAGACCAGATCCATTTCCAGCGCCGGTCGGACACCCGCACCATCACGATCGCATTGGCCGCGAAGATGACCCATCCGGCAGACGCGGTCACGAACCCGATGATGTCGGTGGCCCGGGAAAAGTGGGCCACCTGCAGCGCCACCCCGGTGACGGCCAGTAAGGCAGCGATCAGCAGCAGGCTATTGAACCGGTCTTGCCAGCGTCGGGTGCGCTCGACGGAAGTGAGGGGTCCGATCGTGCGCCGGTACCTGTCGTCGAGGTCGGCGGCGGGCATCACCGGCGTACGCCGATGACTGCCATGAGAGCTCGTGAGGTGCGAGGTCGGGTGTCTCGTTTCCGATGCCGGCCGGCGGCGTACCAGAATGCGGTGGCGGTCAGACCGGTCCAGGCCATGTCGGTGGCCGGGCGCAGGAGCCCCCGCTGCATCAGCAGCTGCACGACCTGACCGACGTTTTCGTTCGAGCCGATAATCTCCACCAATCTGTGGCCAAGCGTCTCCAGGACGGCGAAGCCGGCGCCACAGGCAAGTCCGAGAATCAACCCGTCGGCGAGCCGGACCGGGCGCCGGAACAGCAGTAGGAACCCTGGTGGGATCAGCAGTTCGGCGGCTTTCCCAAGCACGGCCACGGCGATGCCAGGCAGCGCACCGAGGCTGTGCAGGGTTTCGAGGAGGCCCGGAGCCAGCAGAGCCACCACGCCGCCGAGCAAGGCCACGAATAACCCGACTCCGGCGGTGGGGATGACCAGCCAGGCCCACCGGCGGGCCAGACCCGGGCGGGCCCGCCGGTCGCTGTCGGCCACATGTGCTTTCGTTATCATTCTCCGGCTGTGCGGCGACGACGGCGAACGAGCAACAGCACGACGAGGCCGGCTCCGAGCACGGCGGCGCCGCCCAGGACGACATTGATGGTGCCTGACCCGTTCCCGGCGCCAGAGCTGGTCGATCCCACGGCCATCGACAGGCCAGTCTGGCCAGACCGGCCTGAGGGCGGCCCACCCGCGGCCGAAACCGGCTTGCTGGCAACAGCTTTCGCGGCCACGTCGGAACCACCCGGCGTCCACTGCAGAAGGACGCTGCCGTCGGTGACCGTACCCGCCTGGCCGATCCCGGTGTTCTGGATCTGCCCGGCGATCGACCCGCCGCCACCGCCGCCGCCGCCTGACCAGTCTCCGCCGCTACCACCTTTGCCGCCGCCGTAACCGCCACCGCCGCCACCGCCGCCGCCGCCGTCAGACGAGCCGCCGTCGCCGCCCTTGCTACCGGCGCGTTCACCACTGGGGGCGGTGGTGAACTCCACGTTCGCGGCACCGCCGCCGTTGTTGCCGATGCAGTGCCCGTTGCCGCCGTTGGTGGCCATCGAGCCGGCGTTTGTGATGTCACCACCGACGCCGCCGCCACCACCGGAGCAGGAACTCGAACTGCCGCTTCCGCTGCCGCCGCCGCCACCGAGGACGATCGGCGGTTGCTCCTGCCCGTCGTTCATCGTGGTCGCGCCTCCGCCCCCACCACCGTTGCTTGCGCCGCCGTCGCCACCCTTGTAACCGCCCCAGCCTCCGCTGCGCCCGGAGCCGCGGCCCCCGACGTCGATGGTCCACACGTCGCCTGGGGTCACCGGCATGGTGCCGATGACCAGAGCCCCGAAGCCGCCCGGGCCGCTGTCGTAGCCGGCCAAGCCTCCGGCCCCGGCCGCTGTCACGGTCAGCCAGTCGACGCCGGCAGGCACGGTGAAGGTCTGTGATGCACCGGTGTAGGCGAAAGTCTGGGACTGTTGCGCGAGTGGGGCAGCCTCGGCGGGCGACACACCCACCACACTCGCAGTCACCAGGGCGACCACTCCGGCCGCACCGATTGTGAAGCCCCACCGCACTTTCGACAAAGCCATGATCATGGTGTCCTCCATTTCGTCTGCATCTGTGGATACTGGGCTCGGTCGGACCGGTTTGTCCCGGGCGAGGGCTTCAGCTTGTAATTTTTGCCAACCCACTTGTTCTCAGACCCAGTTGTTTCCTCCAAATCGTGAACAAATCGGGCACCGCGCCTGGCTCAGCTGGTCACCCATTGCACGGTGACTTGGCCGTTACCGGATTCGTCGGCGGTTTGCACCGCGGTGTTGTAAAGAGTCGGGTCGAGGAAGCAGAACCCTGCACCGCCCCCTCCGCCGCCCCCGTATTGGCTTGACGTGCCGCCATTTCCGCCGCTGTAACCTGCACCGCCCCCGCCGCCGAATGCGACCGCATTCTGAGCCTGGTTTCCGTTCTGCCCCCACGGCGGCATTCCCATCAGCGTGCCGGCCTGTCCGCCTGCGCCTGGCTGCATGCCGCTGCCGCCCGCTCCGGCGGACGGGTTCTGTCCCGAGTTGCCGCCGTCACCGCCGGCACTCGCTCCGTTGCTACCGGCGCCGCCCCCACCCGCGGCCACGATCAGAGGCGCCCCGCTTTGGGTGTTCGGATCCCACATCTGGATGGTGGTCGCCGCGCCGCCGCCACCGCTGGCGCCGTTCCCTACGCCGCTCCCGCTACCGCCGACCGCCTGCCCTTGCCAACCGCCTGAGTCTGGCCCGGAGCTACCCTGTCCGCCGACCATCACGGCGAACTGCTGGTTCACACTGGTCACCGGGATCGTGGTACTGACCACGGCGCCGAGGCCTCCGACGTGGTCGCCGGCCCCGTCGCTGCCGCCGGAGCCGCCTATGGCCCGAACCGTCAACGCCGTCGCTCCGGCCGGGGCAGTAATAATCACCTGTGACTGAGTGAAGGAAATGGTTTGGTCGCTGTCCCCGACCGACCGGGCCGACGACGTGGCGGCCGCCGGGTGGTCAATGGCCCGGGAGGCCGCCACCCCGGACGCGCTGGTTGGTGTCGACGCGCCGAGGATGCTCTGTGGAACACGACCTCCGGCACATGCGCTCACCGCGAACACGACGACGGCGGCCGCCATCAACGGGATAAATTGCCGGACAAGTGCGGGGGAGCTGGACATGCGAGTCTTCCTTTGAGTGGGGAATGCACCGAAAAGATCGGTCCAGGTCCTTCTAAGGGGCAGCCTGGTCGGCACCCTCGGCTAATGAACTGGTCATAACATCTACATTTCTCGAATCGCCGCCGCTGGCCTAAGGCGCCGACCAGAAGTCTTTGATTGCGTCATGTGGCCTGGGTCGGCCCTGTGGACGCGAGGGCGGTCGATATGGTCACTGGCACACCATGGCGCAGGCCGCTGCAACTTCATGGCAATCGGCAATGGCTCTGGCTGCAACTCTTGTTGGAGGCAGTCGTAGGTGATCGCGTGACCCGGCCTGGATGGGGGTCGGGGGGATCCTGACGGAGCGCCGGTCAGGGCGCAGGCGGGTCGGCCGGTCGGCTACCGCGTCCGCGCCGAAAGCCTGCTCCATGCATGCTGGCTATCCACTTCTATGCGGGAGCTTCGGAGGCGTGGACGACTTCGTCGAGGGCGAGGTGGGTTCCGACGTGTTCGGCTTGTTCACGATCGTGGGTGCTCAGCGCATTGGCGGCGGCGGTGAAGGAGGGTTGGGTGGTGGGGGACAGTGGCCAGGGCAGGCCCGCGCGGCGGGCGTGGGAGCGGCTGGCGCTGAAGACTTGAACAGCCTCCAGGTAGGACGCGTTGAGGGTGAGGGCGGCGGCTCTCATTTCCAGGACGAGGCTGACACCGCCGCCGCCGGTGCGGGGAAAGTCGGTGAGTACGCGGTTCGACCACAGCAACGCCATGGCGGGGTCGCCGGCCATGAGGGCGGCCACAGCTCCACCGGTGGCGATCACCCAGCTCAAGAAAGAATTCTCGGTCTGGTGAGAGGTATCCCAGAGGCGTTGCGTTTCTCGGAGCGCCGCTTTCAGGTCGGCTTGGCCGGCGAAGACGGGGTTTCCCACCTGGCAGGCTTCGCTCAGCAGGAGCAGGTCTGCGTCGTTGGCTCGTTGTGCGAGGTGCCGGACGGTGGCCTCGGCTTGGCTCGCGACGGTGGCGTCGCCGATGGCCAGGGCGGCGAAGATGCACATGGCCGCGTTGTCACCGAGCAGGAGTTGTTCGGCTCGGGTCAATTCCTGGGGTGCGGCCTCGACGGCGTCGATCGCGCCGACCAGGTGATCGGTCCGGCCCATGAGTGACCTCACCGACGCGTAACTGAGCCCGGTGAGTAAGTGGTCGACCGGATCTGCCTGATCGGCGAGGGCGTGGGCAAGCCGGGTCCAGCGTTCCCATTCGCTGACCATGCCGCGGTCATACCAAAACCAGGCGAGCCGGGCGGCCAGGAACACCCCGTCCGCGGCGGGGTCGTCGACTAGGCGGCGCTGCAGGGTGGCGCGGACCGCGGTGAGGTCGTCGTCGACCTGGTTTTGCCAGCTGATGCGCCGGGCGCCCCCGAGCCGGGGGACACCCGCGATGAGGTCGTGAACCCAGGCGTCGCGACGGTTTTCGAGCTCGGTGCGTCGTTGCGGTGGCAGCGCGGTGTGCGCGTGTGAGCGGATCGTGGCCAGCTGCGCGAATCGAGTGGGCGCGTCTGGCCGTTCAGGTGGGATGGCGGTGAGCATGGAACGGTGAACCAGCCGGCTCAACGTCAACTGCGCGGCCGGTTGAGGCTGACCGACAAGGGCGGCGGCCAGGGCGGGTGTGACCGGTCCGGACACCACCGACAGGGCGTGGTGCATGGCCCGTTCGTCGTCGGGCAGAGCAGCGGCGCTCAGGTCGATCGCCGCGCGCAGGCTGTGATGGTGGCGATTGGCGCCCCGGCCGATCCGGGCCAGCCCAGCGAGATCGTCCCGGACCCGGTCCAGGATCTCGGCCAGGCTGTAGGCGCGGGCCTGGGCGGCGGCCAGTTCAATGGCCAACGGGACCCCATCGACGGCGGCGCAGATCTGGGCGGCGAGGCGGGTCTCGGCCTGGCCGATAGCCAGGTCGGGCGCGGAGGCGTTCAGTCGGGTCAGAAAGAGCGTGGTCGCCGCCTGCCCGGCGAGGGTGTCGATGTCGGCGGCTTGGGTGCGGGCATCGTCCAGCACCGGTAAGGGCCGTAGGTCGAAAATTTGTTCGTCGTCGAGGTTAAGCGGTTCCCGGCTGGTGATCAGGATGTTCAGCTCGGTATCGATACCCAGCAGCACATCGGCGAGGTCAGCCACTTCTTCCAGAAGCTGTTCGCAGTTGTCCAGGATGAGAAGCATCCGGCGGCTACGGGTGAATGCGACCAGCGATTGGGTCAAGCTTTCCGCGGCGGAACCGCGCAGACGCAGGGTTGAGCTGACGGTGTCGAGCAGCTGATCCTGTTCGGTGGCGGCGCTCAAGTCGATGAATACGACGCCGTCGGGGAAGCGTTGCGCGACATCACGGGCCGCTTCGACGGCGATGCTGGTCTTGCCGCAGCCTGCGGTGCCGACGACGCTGACCAAACGTCGAGTGAGAATCAATGCCGCGAGGTCGGCGGTGTGCTGTGCTCGCCCGATCAGCGCAGTTCGGCGATTCGGCAGCAGAACCGTGCCGCCCTCAGAATGCGGGCCGGTCGCAACCTCGTCGACGACCGCTCCCGGCTCGGCCCGGCCCACGGTAGCTGCCAGTCCGGGGTCGTCGGCCAGGATCCGGGCGTGCAGTTCCCGGATCTGCGATCCGGGGTCGACACCCAATTCGTCGACGAGCAGTTCCCGTAGTTGTTGGTAGGCCTGCAGCGCATCATCGGTGCGGCCGGCCCGGTGCAGGCCGAGCATCCGTTGCCCCCATAGCCGCTCCCTCAGCGGCGATTCGCCGATCAGCACCTGCAGATCGGCCAACGCCAGGGGAATCTGCCCCAGCTCCAACAATGCGTCGATGCGTTGCTCCGCGATTCCGGCGCGCAGCTCCTGCAGTCGGGCGGCCGCCGGCGCCGCCCACGATTGCTCCGAATGCGGGGCCCACGGTTGTCCTCGCCACAAACCCAACGCCTGCTCGCAGCGGGAAAGGGCCCGCTCCGGCTGCCCGGAGACGGCCAAATCCCGGGCCTGACCGGCCAGTTGTTCCAACCACAACGAATCGACCTGGTCGTTGGCGGCGAGCAACTGGTAGCCCTGGGCGTTGTGCAACACCGTGGAGTAAGGCCGGCCCGGTTGATGCTGTGGTTCCAGGAGTTTGCGCAGACGTGAGACGTGCGATTCCAGCGTCTGCACGTTCTGACCGTCGACGTGCTCGCCCCACAGCGCATCGAGCAGGCCGTCGATGGAGACGCGGTGGTTGGCCTGGACCAGCAGCACACTCAACAACGTGGTCAGCCGACCCGCCGGCACCTTCACCGGTGTGCCATCGCGGTCGAGTCCGACCGGACCCAGGTCCCGGTAACGCAACCCCATCCATGCCTGCCTTCGAGAAGTTGCAGCCTGAGCCGCCGGCGGTTGCTACGGAGTTGCAGCGGCCTGCTCCATGGTGTGCCGGTGACCACGTTGACCGCCTACATCTTTCCCAACCCGGCGACCGCGCCGCGACTGGCCCGCCGGCTGGAGCCGCTGCGTGAACGCGGGTTGGGGGTCCGCGATGCCGCCGTGGTCCAGTGGGCGCTCGACCAGCCTCAACCCTCGGCCTGGCAAACCGAGTCGATCAACGACCGGCAGGCCTTGTCCGGGGCGTTTTGGGGGCTGCTGTTCGCACATCTGTTCCTGCTTCCGCTCAGCCATCACCAACCAGCCCACCAGACCCTGGAAGGGGACCGCACCCTGGCCCACCTGGGCATCGGCCCCACTCAACTACACAGCATCCGAGGATTGGTCACCCCCGGCTCGTCTGCCCTGTTCACCGTGACCGACGGCCACCCTGGGACGGGCGCCGCGGCTGACCGGCTGGCCATAGCCATCGACAAGGTTTTCCCAACCGCCGGCGATACCGAGCGCCGCGCCACAGCGATCGCCCTGTCCCCGGCGCAGACCCAACGCCTCTACGCCGGCTTCGGCCGGCACCCGCAGCTCAACGCCGAACCGATGTCGACGGGGGGCGGTCACCAGCGCTGACCTCATTTAGCTGCCACAGCAGCACGCACCTCATTCAAGCTGCGCCCCAACGATGCAAGTACACGACAAACAACCTCAGGAGACCCATCATGAAATCGTCGACAGCAATGATCGTCAGCTTCACCCCGTGGGTGATGTTCAGCATGATCGTCAAATGGGCAGGACCGGATAACGCCGCAATTGCTGCCCTCGCCGCTTTCGCGGCGGCCGCAGTATTACTCGTCATCAACAGTGCTCATTCGCAGGTGAAGATCATCGACGCCGCCGGCGTCGGCACATTCGGGGTCCTGGCCGTGACCGGCTTCGTCGGCGGAGCTCCGGCCGACGCCTGGATCGCCGCCTTCGGTCGAGGTGCAGTGACCCTGCTGTTGGCGGCAATCATGCTGATCTCGGCGGCCACCGTGCCGTTCACGGAGCAGTACGCCCGCGAATCCGTTCCCCGCCAGTACTGGCATTCGCCGGTGTTCCGGGCCACCAACCGCAAGATCAGCGCCGTGTGGGGCGTCGCAATCGCCCTCACCGGCTGCTCACACCTGGCCGCCGGCGCGGTCGATGCCGCCGCCGGCGCGGGCCACGTCGGCCAGTCCCACCATGTCCTGCTCGACCTGTTGCTCAACTGGGTCATGCCGATCGCCCTGATCCTTCTGGCCACCAAACAAACTCAGCGGATCAGGACCACTGCCCGGGTCCGGGTCCAACAAGGGCCGCACGAGACCCCGGTCGCGTCCGCTGCCGCTGCAACCGGACCCGTCGCACGGGCCTGATGCAACGTGGCCTTCAGACCACCCCACGAGTGATCCCTACCACTCCGCCTGACCGTCGCGCCGCGATGTGTAGGTGGAGGCCGACTTCATCTTTTGAAAGAAGGAACATCAATGACCTCGACGCTCCGGCTCGGCCCGCAGCCGATCGATATGTCCGCCGTGACGCACCTGTCCGGGCTGTTCGCCCCCACCAACGATGAGATCGACGTGCACGACCTGCACGTCGACGGAGTGCTACCGCCGGCTATCGACGGGGACTACGTCCGCAACGGCCCCAACCCGCGCTTCGCGCCGCTCGGCGGCTACGTGTTCCCACTGGACGGGGACGGCATGCTGCACCGAATTCGCATCCGCGACGGCAAAGTCGGTTACGGAAACCGATTCGTCCGCACACCGTGCCTGCGCGCCGAAGAGACCGCCGGTCGAGCGTTGTGGGGCGGGATCGGCGGCGGCATGTTCGAACCCGGTGAGGATCAGGTCGGCCCGGTTTTGGCGCACACCGTCAAAGACGTGCCCGATATCAATGTGGTCAGGCACGGCGGGAAACTGCTGGCCCTGGCCGAGGCGGCCACCCCGTTCCTCATTGATGACGAGCTGGCCACCGTGGGTCGGGAAACCTACGGCGGTGACCTGCCGGCGGGGATGACCGCGCACCCCAAAATCGACCCCCGCACCGGCGAGATGGTGATCTTCAACTACCGATTTTCGGCTCCCTACCTGACCTGGGCGGTCATCGGACCGTCCGGCACCGTGCTGCGCCCGCCCACGCCTGTCACCGGCGTCGACCGGCCCGTCATGATCCACGACATGGCCCTAACGGCAACCTACGTGGTGCTGGTGGTGGCGCCGTTCTTCTTCGACCTGGCCGCCGCCCACCGTGGTGGTTCGCTGCTGTCCTGGGAGCCCGACCAAGGCACCCGGATTGCGCTCATCCCCAGAGACGGCGGACCGATCCGTTGGCTATCCACCGACGCCTTCTGGATGTGGCATACCGCCAACGCCTATGACCAGGGCGGCGCCGTCGTGCTGGACTTCGTGCGCTGGGAGGAGCCGGGCCTGGTCAACGAGCACGCCCGCAGCTACCTGTCCAGGCTGCTGCTCGACCCGAGCACCGGGGCTGTCACTTCCAGCATGCTGGTCGACCGGGCCATGGAATTTCCCCGGATCGACGACCGGGCCATCGCCGGCGGCCATCACATCATCGGCTCAGCCCTGAAATCCGGGCGACAGCAACTGCTCAGCGGAGATTCCGACATGCTCGGCTGGCATGACAGCCGCACGGGGTTGTTCACCACCTGGGATGCGGGCAACCTCGCCGTCGGAGAACAGACCTACATCCCGGAGCCCGGCAACCCCGACCCCACCAGCGGCTGGTGGACCACGATTGCCACCGATCGCACCGACCACACCAGCAAGCTCCTCATCATCCCGGCCGCCGACCCGACGTGCGGACCCGTGGCCGCCGTCCACCTCCCCCACCGCGTACCCCTCGGTCTCCACGGGTCATGGCAACCCACCGAGGAATAACGAACCGCGCCGCCAGCGCCGCACGAGAAACCGGCGTTGGGGGCATTTCCGAAGCTGGGCGTCGTCGCGAACACCCCACTCACAACAAGACGTCCAAGCTCAGGCCGCAGTTCACAGCCTTGCTCACCGAGCTGGTCCGGATCGCCCGGGACCAGGGGCGGGCGCCGACCGGCCCGTTCACGTTGCCGGCGTGTTGACTTCCGGTGTGCAGCGCAGATGCGCCGCCGGCGGACGTGCCCGCGTGTTTATCCGTTGCTCAGGATGGGGGGTAGGTGTCAGGCTCGGCTGGTGTGCGCGGCGATCGTGTTGAGTCCAGCAACCCCGGATCAGTGACTCTGGCAGCTTTAGCTGGACCCACCCGGACGGTTTAAGCGGGACCTCAGCAGCTCGCGAAGTTGGCAGCGGAATGTCGCTGGAGTTCCACTGACCTTCACGCAACCGTGGCAGGTCTTTGCCGGGGGAACCAACCCATCTACGAAAATGACCTCGACAGGAGCGAATACCGATGCCGCCCGAATTTCGGGCCACCACGACTCGGGAGTCTGCTATTTGTGGTCCATCCGCAGGAACATGATCCAGCCTGGGGCGAGGATGGCCAGGGTCCACGCCAGGGCGATCAGTAGCCCTATCCAGGCCGAGTGGGTGACGGCGCCGTTGCCGGCGATGCTGTTCGTCAGGTCTGCGGTGGCGGAGCTGTAGCTGTAGGGGCGGACTTGTGGGATGAACGCCAGGACGCCGGCCAGGACCAGCAGGAAAACCAGGGAGCAGGTGATGCCTCCGCCCAGCGACCGGGTGAGCAGCCCAAACCCGAAGCCGACGCAGGCGGCGAACAGACCCTCGGGGACCGGGGCGAACACCGCACGCGCGAGTGTGCCCGCATCGACGGGGATGTCACCGCGGATGATGGCCAGGTGGGTCAAACCACCCACGATGGCCGCGGCGGCGAGCCCGATCACGGCCGCGTAAGCCACCACCACCCCCAGCTTGGCCAGGAGCACGCGGGAACGGTCGGGTTCGGCAGTCAGGGTGCGTTGCAGGGTTCCTGAGGTGAACTCCAAAGAGGCCAGCCACACGCCGAACACGGCCGCGACGAGGTCGAAGACCTGGCTCAGGGCGACGCTGCTGACATTGACGTAGGTGTCCGGGCTCTTCGGGGCGGCGATGTTCAACGCGGTGCCGGTGACGACGGCGGCGGCGATCGCCACCAGCCCGATCCAACGTGGTGCCGGCAGATACCGAACTTTCGCCAACTCGGCGCGGACTGCCATCACTGCTGCCCTTCTTTGGTGATCTCTAGGAACGCCTGCTCCAAGGTGGCGACCGAGGTCTGTAGACCGCGCAGGTAGATACCGTTGCTGGCCAAGGCGTAGCTGATCCGGCCGGGATCCTCCAGCTGAAACCGGGTCACGATGCGGTGGTCGTCGACGACGCTGACGCCCTGCTCGCCCAGCCCGGAGAGCACCTTCACGGCCAGTTCAACCTGCGACGGCGCGACCTCCACGGTGTGCCCACCGTGTGACCCCATCGCGATGACCTCGGCCAGTGAACCCTGTGCGATGAGGTGCCCGGCCCGGAGCACGACCACGTAGTCGCAGGTCTTCTCGATCTCGTCCAGCCGGTGGGTGCAGATCAACGTGGTCGTTCCCCGCTGCGGCAGCGATTTCACCAGTTGGCGGATCTCGACCGACCCCTCCGGATCCAGGCCGTTGGTCGGCTCGTCGAGCACGGCAATGGACGGCTCACCCACCAACGCCAGGGCCAGGCCAACGCGCTGTTTCATCCCCAACGAAAACTGGCCGACCCGATCATCCGCGCGGTCGGCCAACCCGACCTGCGCGATGAGCCGGCCGATCTTGTCCTTATCGGCTGGCTTCCCCAGCGCCGCCAACCGGATGGACAAGTTCGCGAACGGCGACGCGTTCTTGTACAGCGGCGGCGCCTCCAAGATTGTGCCGACCTGCCGCACAGCGGCCCGGAACCCGGGACTGTGCGGGGCATGCCCAAAAATCTGGGCGCTGCCACCGTCGGCGTGCTGCAAACCCAGCAGCACCCGCATCGCAGTGGTCTTGCCGGCCCCGTTCGGACCCAACAACCCGACCACCGAACCATGTGGAACGTCGAACGAAAGATCCTGCAGCACCGTCCGACTGCCGTACCTCTTGGTGACATGGTCGAACCGGATCGGAACATCCAGATCGTCAACTGCAGCCTTCATGACCCGTTCCTCTGGTCGACGGGCCGCGGCCGCGACCAGTTCAGCCCGACGATGGTATCCATCGCCCACCCGGCAGCAGCGGAAGGACCACCAGGCCAAAGGCGGTCACCAAACCGGACCCCAGGCAGACGTACCGGGCTCAGCTAAGACTGTCCTAGTGGGTCCAGCTGGAGTTGACACGGTCAGATCAGGCTAGACAGCTCGGCGAGTTGGCCTTTCGGAGCAAAGCGCATTGGGGCTACCCCGCTGATTTTATGGCCGCTTGCCGATGCGTTCTTATTGTGGATCCGGTTGACTGTGATGGCTGTTCGGTGCGCACTGCGGCGCGTGGTAGCCAGGTCATCGGGTTTTGGCGTATGAAAGGCACGGATAGCCCGGTTGTCGGCGAGTTGGCTGATTTGTTCGTCGACCCGCCGGCGATCGGTACGGGCGTCGGGCGGGTGTTGCTGGCCGATGCAGTGGTGCACGCCCGGGCACGCGGGTGGGACACGTTGGATTTCGACGCCGACCCGTACGCCGAAGCGCTTTATCAGCATTTTGGTGCGGTACGGATCGGTCTCGCGGCGAGCTCGGTCACACCGGGCCGGTACCTGCCGAGGATTCCCCTTGTCGTATCCGGCACGTCGCTAGAGCCCGGCAGCTGACCGGCTGGTTCTGCGACTGCAGGGCCGGTGACTAGGGCCCCATGAGAAGCAGGGGACGGCGCCAGATCAGGCGGGGCCAGATCGGGCGGCGCAAACCGAGGAAAAGTTCGGGTTGACGTAGCGTGTAAATGTTCGAATTAATTGACGGTTTCTGGTCGAATGAAGTAGCGGCCATCCGCGAGTCTGCGGACGGTCGTCTCCGCGCCCCAGTAAGACAGACACGATCAGGTTCTGCGTTTGTTCAGCTCAAGCCCACAAGCCTCGGGTCCGTCGCCCGCGGCCACGTCGGACGGACGGCCGTGGCTCCGACCAGAACTTGCCACTTCATGAGTTTCGCACCCGCCACTCGATCCGAGTGACAGGCGTGAGGGCTGTGGCCGGTGAGTGACCTCGCCAGGTTCTGTCGCCGCAGGCGCTGCTTCTTCCATCACGGATGGTCCTTCTGTCGCCAGCAAAGACTCCGGCTCCCCGTGCATCTGCTCCGGGCACGGCCACCACGATGATCTTTTCGACGACGCCGGCGGAGCGCCGGGGGCCAGCGCCGCAGGGCCAACCACTCATGGGCGACCACGACGGGGTTGGTGTCGGCGCCATAGTTGAGAGCGTCGAGCAGAAGGCCGGCGACACTCTGCCCGACCAGCGTCAGAGGAACGAGTCGAACCCGAGGTACGACTGTCGATTCCGGCACGCGAAACTGTGGTCGAAGCCTTGGGTCGCGCCGCAGCGCTATCGTGCATGGATCCGGATCTCGGCTCGAAGGAGAGCAATGACGCCTCGCGAAACCCCGCCGTTCCGCGCCGATCACGTCGGCAGTCTTCTCCGGCCGCCTCACCTGCTCCGGGCGCGCGCCCAGCTGGCGAGCGGAGAGATTGACGCCGACACTCTGCGTGAAGTCGAGGACGCCGCTATCCGCGACGTCGTGGCGTTGCAGGCGGGTGTCGGCCTGCAGACCGCCACCGACGGCGAATTCCGCCGGACTTCGTGGCACATGGACTTCATCTACCAGTTGGGCGGCATCGATCCAACCGACGAGAAGCTCGCAGTGCATTTCCGCAATGCCGGCGGCGACCTCGACTTCACTTCCGCCGCGCTGCGCGTGCATGACCGGGTGTCTCTGCTGCACACCATCTTCGGCGACGCGTTTAGTTTCCTGAAGGGCGTCGTCGGGCCGGCGCAGACGCCGAAGCTGACGATTCCATCGCCCAACATGGTCCATTATCGCGGCGGTCGAGCCTCCATCGACCAATCCGTATATCCCGACCTGGTGCCGTTTTGGGCCGACCTCACCGCGGCTTACGCCGACGAGGTGCGACGGCTGGCCGACTTGGGTTGCACGTACTTGCAACTGGACGACACCAGCCTGGCGTACCTCAACGATCCGCAGCAGCGGGAATTGGTGAAAGCGCAGGGCGGCGACCCCGCGCACCTGCACGAGCAGTACGTCCGCAACGTTAACGCCGCCATCGCTGGGCGCCCAGAGGGCTTGCGGGTGACGACCCACTTGTGCCGGGGTAATTTCCGATCCTCCTGGGCGGCCGTAGGGGGTTACGACTTCGTGGCCGACGTCCTTTTCGGTCAGCTGGCCGTGGACGGCTTCTTCCTTGAATACGATGACGAGCGCTCGGGAGGCTTCGAACCATTACGCTTCGTGCCGGCCGGGAAGCTGGTCGTGCTCGGACTGGTGACAACAAAGTCCGGCCGGTTGGAAGACAAGGACGCCCTCAAACGGAGGATCGATGAGGCCGCGAAATATGTTCCACTGGAACAGTTGTGCCTATCCCCGCAATGCGGATTCTCATCGACCGTGGAGGGGAACGAGCTGACCATCGACGAGGAGAAGGCCAAACTGGCGCTCCTCGTGGAGGTAGCTGACGAGGTCTGGGGAGACCGATGACGCGCGCGCGAGCACTCCGGTCTGGACGTGTAGCAGTCCGGCGCCGTCGCACCCCGAGCCAATGTGCGGGTGTACGAGGCGCCGAATACCGACCCGGGCTTTGCCGACGCGTTCTTCGCTGCCGCGTCGGACAACACCGCCGACACGGTATCCACCAGCTGGGGCTATTCGGAGAGCTTCATTCAACAGGCGATCGCCAACGGCACTGAAGCACCCGCCTACGCGGCAGTGTTCGACGAGGTGTGCGCCGAACTCGGTGCGCAAGGCCAATCCGCGTTTGCAGCGAGCGGCGACTCGGGTGCCTATGGCGCCCTGGACGACGCCAAGACCACCAACGTGACTGTGGACGCCCCAGCTGCCAGCCCGCTGATCACCGCCGCCGGCGGGACCACCTTGCCCGGCGTGCAGACCTACCCGGAAACGGACCCACAGAACCAGCCCACCGTCGTCACGGACTCGGTGAACATTCCCACCGAGCGGACCTGGAGCTGGGACTACCTGTGGCCGCTGTATCGGACCTTCGGAGCTGCGAGCGAGGCCGCCATAGCCACGTACCCCGGCTTCGACGCCGGCGACGGTGGCGGCTATAGCACCGTAGAACCCCGGCCCACATACCAAAGCGGGATCAGCACGTTCAATGACCGGCCCTATTTCACGCCGACGGACAACGCCGTGGCCGCGCCGGGACTGACGCTGCCCACAGCGTTCCTCTTCAACCCCACCCCCGCCCTGCAAGCCCAACGACACAACAGCGGCCGGGGCCTACCGGACGTCTCTACCAACGCGGATCCAGCGACCGGCTACGCCGTGTATGACCCGGCCCTGTTCGGCGGGGACGGCTTCGTGCAATACGGCGGCACCAGCTTCGTCTCGCCGCAACTGAACGGGGCCACCGCGGCGATCGACAGCTACCTGGGTCACCGCGCCGGCTTCTGGAACCCGCAAATTTACCAATTCGCGACCAGCAGTACCTCGCCGTTCACGCCGCTCAGCAGCACCCGCGTCTACGCCGGCCTGCCCTACCTATACCGAACCGCCAACGACACGAAGACGGCGCTGGTCGGCGAGTTCAGCAACAACAACCTCTACTACTCAGGTACGCCTGGGGCTCTCTGGAACCCGGCGAGCGGCCTCGGCGTACCCAACCTGACCGCACTCGCCGAAAAGTTCAGCCAACGTCGCTAACACTTCGGAGCGTCGGCGACCCACACCCATAGCCGGGATGTCGCCGGAGCCGCGTCTTCAGGGCGGCTGTGAGGTCAAGCTCCAATGATGCGTCGCCCCGAGGGTTCCCCGCCCACCTTCTTGCCGGCCCCGCCACCGCGTCGCAGGCATCCAGGTCGAACGGGTCTATCGCAGGAACGGTGTAAGTGGCGGTTTCCATCAGCGGGTTTCCGCTGTGGGCATGCGGTCGGCGAAGGTGATGGCGAACGCGTTGAGCGCTGGCTTCCACCTCACCGCCCATCGTGTCTGACCGGTGCCGGTCGGGTCCAGCGACCGGGTGACCAGATAGAGGGTTTTCATCGCCGATTGCTCGTTCGGGAAGTGGCCGCGGGCCCGCACGGCGCGGCGGAACCGGGCGTTGAGGCTTTCGATGGCGTTCGTGGAGCAGATGACCCGGCGGATCTCCAGGTCGTAGTCCAAGAACGGGATGAACTCGGCCCAGGCGTTGCGCCAGAGTCGGATCATGGCCGGGTACTGCCGGCCCCATTTCTCTTCCAGGGCGTCCAGCGCGGCGGCTGCGGCGCCCGGTGTGTCGGCCTGGTAGATGGGCTTGAGATCCTTGGCGATGGTGTCCCAGTATTTGCGGGAGACGAACCGGAACGTGCCCCGGATCAGGTGGATGATGCAGGTCTGCACGGTGGCCAGCGGGAACACCGCGGACACGCTGTCGGGCAGGCCTTTGAGGCCGTCGCAGACAACGAAGAACACGTCGTGGACGCCGCGGTTTTTCAGTTCGGTGAGCACGGCGAGCCAGAACTTCGCGGATTCCCCGTCGCCGTCGCCGGCCCACATCCCGAGGATGTCTTTGTGGCCGTCCAAATCGACGCCGATCGCGGCGTAGACCGGGCGGTTACGGACCTGACCGTCCCTGACCTTGACCATGATGGCGTCGATGAACACTGCTGCGTAGACGCTCTCCAGCGGTCTGGTCCACCAAGCCTGCATCTCATCGATGACTCGGTCGGTGATCCGAGTGACCGTGTCCTTGGACACCGACGCCCCGTAGATGTCCGCGAAGTGCGCCGAGATTTCCCCGGTGGTCAACCCTTTCGCATACAACGACAGGACGACCTCATCGACGTGGGACAACCTGCGCTGGCGCTTTTTGACCAGCTGCGGGGCGAACGTGCCGTCTCGATCCCGCGGCACCTCGATCTCGAGCTCACCGGCCGCATCCGTCAGCACCGTCTTGGACCGGATCCCGTTACGGGAATTGCCCCGGTTCCGGCCGGACGGATCGTGTTTGTCATAGCCCAGGTGCTCGGACATTTCCTCGTCCAGGGCGGTCTCGATCACCGTCTTCGTCAGCGCCTTGAGCAGACCGTCCGGGCCGGTCAACGCCACCCCACGATCCCGGGCCAGACGCACCAACTCCCGGGCTGCGTCCAACTCAGCCGGCGACGGCGGCCGGCCCTCCGGCTCCTGCTGCAGCGGCTTCTTCACGGCCACCAGTGTCTCGGTCATAACGACCCTCCCCGCCCGACGCCACGGTCAGGCAGATCAAGCCACTTACACCGTTGGCGCGACAGTCCCGGTCGAACAGCCTTGTGGCTTGTGGGGATCCTGACTCGCTGATGAGCTGCGAGTGTGGGGGATGGCGCCAACGTCAGGAACGTGAATCAGATTGACGGGAAAAATGTGGGGCGCGTAGAGGCGTGCCGATCCTGCGTTCCGTGCTGGATCGAGCGATTGCTTTTCTTAGGATTTCACCCCATCCGCGGACACGTTATTCACCACTCCGCGCGGCCCGATCCGAAACGATCCTACTTTGCCCTTCAGTAACAATGGTGTTTACGTTTTCGGCGATCGCAAATGGGACTGAAACGGTGGGATGGATGGCAATGACTCCGTACGGCGGAGCGGAAACCTGCGGCGCCGGATTGGTGGCGTGTGAGTGGTGTGTGAGCGCCGGGGGTGACGATGGCCGTGAGATGCCGTTTTGGGCCGGAGTGAGAGGTGAACTCATGTCGATCGTTGGAGCGGTTCCTCGTCGTGGTGGGCGGGCCGGGGCGCACGCTCCGGGGTATCGCATGGGTGGTGCCCGGCATCTGTGGATGGCGGCGGTGCTGCCGGTTGTGTTGGTGGTAAGCATTCTGGGTGGGGGGGTGGCGCAGGCTGCGCCGGTGGGTGTGCCGACCGGGGCGGTCGGCACGGTTACTGCCTGGGGTGATGACGGCGCTGGTGAGATCAATGTGCCGGCGGGGTTGTCCGGGGTGACCGCGATTGCCGCGGGCACTAACTTCAGTCTGGCGCTGAAATCTGATGGCACCGTGGTGGGCTGGGGCAATAACGGTGACGGTCAGGCCACGGCGCCGACGGGGTTGTCGGGGGTGACCGCGATTGCCGCCGGCATCAACTACAGTTTGGCCCTGAAATCTGACGGCACCGTCGTCGGCTGGGGCAATAACAGCGCCGGCCAGACCACAGTGCCGGCTGGGTTGTCCGGGGTGACCGGGATTGCCGCCGGGACCTTTCATAATCTGGCGCTCACATCTGATGGCACTGTCGTTGGCTGGGGCTCTGATAGATACAGTCAGACTGACGTGCCGGCAGGGTTGTCCGGGGTGACTGCGATTGCCGCCGGTTGTTACCACAGCCTGGCGCTGAGATCTGACGGCACCGTCGTGGGCTGGGGTTATAACAATGACGGTCAAGCCACGGCGCCGGCGGGGTTGTCGGGGGTGACCGCGATCGCCGCCGGTTGTTTCTTCAGTTTGGCGCTGAAATCTGATGGGACCGTGGTGGGTTGGGGCGCTAACAATGCCGGTCAGGCCACTGCGCCGGCGGGGTTGTCCGGGGTGACCGCGATCGCCGCCGGCTCTTTCCATAGTTTGGCGCTGAAATCTGATGGGACCGTGGTGGGCTGGGGCAATAACGGGAATGGTCAGGCCACGGTGCCGGCGGGGTTGTCCGGGGTGACCGCGATCGCCGCCGGTCAAGTTCACAGCCTGGCGTTGGTGGGGTCGCCGCAGCCGGTGTTCACCGCTGCTGCGCCTCCGACGGGGGTGATGGGGTTGCCGTATTCCTACACGTTCGCCGCGACGGGTTCCCCGGCTCCAACCTTCGCGGTGACATCGGGAACGTTGCCGGCGGGGTTGAGTGTGGATCCGGCGTCCGGGGCGGTGACTGGCACACCGACCACCACGGGTGTGGTGACTTTCGCCCTGACTGCGACCGGCGCGGGCGGGGTCACTACGACGGTGCACCCCTCGATCGTGGTGGAGCCCACCAACTTCACGGTGACCGGGCCGGCCGGGCCCGTCACGGCGGGGCAGCCCGCCGCGGTGACCGCGACCGCCGGGTCCACCGGCGAACAGGTGCTGACCGCGGACACCACCTTCACCATTGTTCCCGCCCCGGGGTCGACCGGGAGCTCGACCGGTGCGTCCTGCACGGGTGCGGCGTGTTCGGCGACGGCGGCCGGGGTGTACACGGTGACCGGCGCTTACCGTGGGTTCACCGCGGCCACCACCATGACTGTGGTGCCGGCCGCTGTGGCGGCGGTGTCTGTGTCTCCCGCGAAGGTGACCACGGCGGCGGGTACCCCGGTGACGTTCACCGCGGCCGGGACGGACAGTTTTGGTAATCCGTTGGGCGATGTGACCGCGGCCAGCACGTTCCGCATTGTTCCCGCCCCGGGATCGACCGGAAGCTCGACCGGTGCGTCCTGCACCGGCGCGGCGTGTTCGGCGACCACGGCCGGGCAGTACACGGTGACCGCGGCCGACGGGTCGATCACCGGGACAGCGACAGTCACGGTGATCTCCGCGCCGGCCGCGCCGCCCGCACCCACCGCGACCGGCGGGGACGGCCAAGCCACGGTGACCGCCGCCCCACCAGCTGTGGACGGGGGCAGCCCGATCACCGGGTTGACCGTGACCGCCGCCGATAACACCGCCCCGACCCGGGGTGGGCAGAGCTGCACCATCACCGGCCCGTCGGGCGGGGCGTGCACCGTTGTGGGTTTGACCGACGGGGACGTGTACACCTTCACCTCGGCGGCCACGAACACGGTGGGCACCGGCCCGACGTCACCGCCGTCCACCGCCGTCACGCCCCAGCCGCCGATCACCCCGCCGGGCGCACCGGTCATCGGTGTCACCGCCGCGGGCAACAGTTCCGCGACGCTCACGTTCACCCCGCCGGGCAGCACCGGGGGCAGCCCCATCACCGGCTACACCGTGACCGCAACAGATCTGACCAACCCGACCCGGGGTGGGCAAAGCGTCACCGGTCTGACCAGCCCGCTGATCATCGGCGGCCTGACCAACGGCGACACCTACACCCTCACCGTCACCGCCACCAACACCGCCGGGGTCGGCCCCGCCTCCGCCGCATCAAACCCGGTCACCCCCACCGCCCCGGCCCCCGGGAAACCCGCCGCCGACCTGTCCATCGCCCTGACCGCACCCGCGCACATCACCGCCGGCGCCACCTACACCGAAACGGTCACTGTCACCAACTACGGGCCCAGCACCGCCACCGCTGTCGTCACCGGACTCACCATCCCCAACGGCGTCACCGTCACCGCCGCGCCCGGCGCCACCCGGATCGGGCCGCTCCTGATCTGGAACACCCCCACCCAAGCCGCCAACACCACCACCACCCACACCATCACCCTCACCGCCGCACCCACCACCCACACCACGATCCACACCGCCGCAGCCACCGCATCACTGAAAACCCCCGACCCCCACCCCGCCAACAACACCACCCTCACCACCACCACCATCAGCTAACGAGGACCGGTGGGTCTTCACCAGCGACTGTCGCGCGATCGATGCCAGCCGCCTGACTCCTGCCCGACCGTCGCGTCAGGCGGGGAGGATCGCTGCGACCCAGACACTGGCGGCCGAGAAAAGCCACCCCAGCCGACGCCGAAGAGCCGGCCGCCGTCAGGGGCCGGCATAGACGCGGTCCGGGCAGATGGAGCGCCTGCCGGCAACCGTGGGGTCGCGTGGACCGGCCCGATAGAACCAGGGCAATTTCCGTCACCGGATCAGGTCCAAAACGATGCTGCCCGACGCGGCCGGTGAGCTCGAGATCCACCTGCCTCAGGAACGGGACGCCACGTCAAGCGCAACCGACCGAACTGACCAATGATGCTCAGCACGTTCGTCTGGGCCATGGCGCAGTTTTGATCGCCCTAGGTGTTGCGTCCCGGGAGATTGGTGACATGTTGAGGGGGCGGGGGTGACCTGTCGGGGAGGGGTCGCCTGGTGGGGTGCGAAGCGACCAAGCAATCACGCCCAGCTCAGGAGGCCCCTCGTATCGCACCGCAAATGCTCTGTTGACCCCGGAAGGCCGCCGCCGGTGCCGGTTGGGTCAGCGGATGGCTGCGGGCCGGCCGATCTGTCATGTCGCGGAGGAGGCGGGGATCGCCCGGCAGACTCTGGCCACATGGCACGCCCGGTAGGCCTTGGACGGTGAGGCTGGTCAGCTCGATCGGTCGTGCCGGCCGTACCGCTGTCCGAACCAGGTCGACGCGCAGGTCAAGGACCCTCATCGTGGGCCTTCGCCGGGGGACCACACACGGCCCGGTGATGCTGTCCGCCGACCTGGCCGAATACGGGTGAGGTTCGCGGCGTTCACGGTGCACCGGGTGTTGGTCCGCCGCAGGGTGTCCCGGCTACGCGACTGAGACGTCACGGCGCCGACGTGCGCCGACGGGAAGTCAACCGCTACGAACACGGCCGGCCCGGCGACCTGATCCACACCGACGTCGAGAATCTCGGCGCGATCCCAGACGGCGGCGGCTGGCGTGTCCACAGCCGCGGCAGCCAAGCCCACCGCGCCCCCAAGCGTGGCGGCACAACAGCTAGTTCATCCGCCTACGGGCGCAGCTCAGGGTGGCACCACCGATGAGCAGGAGACACACACCAACGATGATCAGGGCCGACAGTGGGCCGCCGCCGGTGTAGGTCACGTCCTTGCGGGTGGTGTCTGAGGTGGTTCCCGCATGATCCTTTGTGGTCGGATTTTATGCGCTGATCGTGGTGGGGATCACCTCCTGGGTGGCGGGGTCGCCGTCGATGACGGTGAGGCGGGATTTGGCCAGGACGTCCAGGCCGATGTAGCGGCGCATTTCGGTCCATTCGTCGTGCTGTTCGGCCAGGACAGCGCCGACGAGGCGGATCAGCGCGGCCCGGTCGGGAAAGATCCCGACAACATCGGTGCGGCGGCGGATTTCCCGGTTGAGGCGTTCCTGGGGATTGTTCGACCAGATCTGCCGCCAGATCGCTTTCGGGAACGCGGTGAAGGCCAAGATGTCTGGGCGGGCGGCGTCCAAATGGGCGGCGACGGCGGGGAGTTTCTCGGTCAGAGCGTCGACGATGCGGTCGAACTGGGCGTGCACGGCGTCGGCGTCGGGTTGGTCGTAGACGCTGTGCAGCAACGCTTTCACCCACCCCCACGACGCCTTCGGCGTCGCCGACATCAGGTTCGCGGCGTAATGGGTGCGGCACCGCTGCCAGGCCGCGCCGGGCAGGGTCGCGCCGACCGCGTCGACCAGGCCGCGGTGGGCATCGGAGGTCACCAGTTTCACCCCGGTCAGGCCGCGCGCCGTCAGGTCCCGGAAGAACGCCAACCAGCCGGCCCCGTCCTCAGCGCTGGTGACCTGTAGGCCGAGGATCTCCCGGTAGCCGTCGGCGTTCACCCCGGTCGCCAACAGCGCATGAACGTTGACGGTGCGGCCGCCCTCCCGCACCTTCAAGACCAGCGCATCCGCCGCCACAAACGTGTAGGGGCCGGCGTCCAACGGCCGGGTCCTAAACGCCTCCACGGTCTTGTCCAACGACCGGGCCATCTCACTGACCTGCGACTTTGACAGGCTGGTGATCCCCAGCGTGTGGACCAGCTTGTCCATCCGCCGGGTCGAGACCCCGAGCAGGTAGCTGGTCGCGACCACGGTGACCAGGGCCTGCTCCGCCCGCCGCCGCCGATCCAACAGCCAGTCCGGGTAATAGCTGCCCTCCCGCAACTTCGGAATCGCCAACTCCACCGTCCCGGCCCTGGTGTCCCACTCCCGGGCCCGGTAACCGTTGCGTTTGTTGACCCGCTCGTCGCTGCGCTCCCCGTACGGGGCGCCGCAGACCGCGTCGGCCTCGGCCCCCATGAGCGCCTCGGCGAACGATTTCACCATGCCCCGCAACAGATCAGGGCTCGCCTGGCCCAGCTGCTCCTGCAGCCACCCGGACAGGTCGATACTTGGCCCAACGGCCATCGTCGTGCTCCTTCGGTTGAGTTCCTTGGCGGGTTCTCACGAAGGATCACGCGGTGGCCGTCTCAAACGCCTACGCCACGCTCAACAGCAACAACGTCGGACACCACGTCCCTGGACGCAACTCCGGTGTAAGCGAGGTCGTTATGCGGCGGTGTACTTGTGGAGCTCTCCGGGACGCCTGGGGAACTGTCTGGTGAAGAAGATGTGACGCTTGGTCCACCGGTATCAGGCTGGTCTCCACTGGCCGTCCCGCCGGGGCTTGGTGACGGCGTCGACTCAGTCGTCCATTGCGCGTACAAGGTGGTGTTGGAGGTCACCGGGGTGGAGAAGTTCCAGCGGACGCCGCCGGTCGCGGTGGTCCACCAACCCGCGAACGAATAACCCGCCCGAGTCGGGACGGCAGGTGGCACAGCGACTGTGCCGTTCTGCATTGTTTGCGGGTCGATGTGGGTGCCGCCGTTGCTGTTGAAGGACACCACGTCGGTCAACGCGACCCACTGCGCGTACAGGGTGGTGTTCGAGGTCACCGGGGTGGAGAAGTCCCAGCGGACGCCGCCGGTCGCGGTGGTCCACCAACCCGCGAACGAATAGCCCGCCCGAGTCGGGACGGCCGGTGCGACAGCAAGTTTGCCGTTCTGAATGGTTTGCGGGTCAACCTGGGTGCCGCCGTTGCTGTCGAAGGACACCACGTCGGTCGATGCGATCCACTGCGCGTACAACGTGGTGTTGGAGGTCACCGGGGTGGAGAAGTTCCAGCGGACGCCGCCGGTCGCGGTGGTCCACCAACCCGCGAACGAATAGCCCGCCCGAGTCGGGACGGCCGGTGCGACAGCAAGTTTGCCGTTCTGAATGGTTTGCGGGTCAACCTGGGTGCCGCCGTTGCTGTCGAAGGACACCACGTCGGTCGATGCGATCCACTGCGCGTACAACGTGGTGTTGGAGGTCACCGGGGTGGAGAAGTCCCAGCGGACGCCGCCGGTCGCGGTGGTCCACCAACCCGCGAACGAATAACCCGCCCGAGTCGGGACGGCAGGTGGCACAGCGACTGTGCCGTTCTGCATTGTTTGCGGGTCGATGTGGGTGCCGCCGTTGCTGTTGAAGGACACCACGTCGGTCGATGCGATCCACTGCGCGTACAACGTGGTGTTGGAGGTCACCGGGGTGGAGAAGTCCCAGCGGACGCCGCCGGTCGCGGTGGTCCACCAACCCGCGAACGAATAACCCGCCCGAGTCGGGACGGCAGGTGGCACAGCGACTGTGCCGTTCTGCATTGTTTGCGGGTCGATGTGGGTGCCGCCGTTGCTGTTGAAGGACACCACGTCGGTCAACGCGACCCACTGCGCGTACAAGGTGGTGTTCGAGGTCACCGGGGTGGAGAAGTCCCAGTGGACGCCGCCGGTCGCGGTGGTCCACCAACCGGCGAACGAATATCCCGCTCTAGTCGGGACGGGCGGTGGCACAGCGACTGTGCCGTTCTGAATGGTTTGCGGGTCGATGTGGGTGCCGCCGTTGCTGTTGAAGGACACCACGTCGGTCAATGCGATCCACTGCGCGTACAACGTGGTGTTCGAGGTCACCGGGGTGGAGAAGTCCCAGCGGACGCCGCCGGTCGCGGTGGTCCACCAACCGGCGAAGGAATAACCCGCCCGATGAGCGGCTCCAGGATCAGCGACCACAGCCCCGGCGTCGACAGTGATCGGTCCGGGCGACGACCCGCCCTCACCAGCGAACTTCACAATGACGGGCTTGATCAGTGTCCAGTGGGCGAACAAGTCGAGAGGGTTGGTGATCGAGGTGGTCCAGTTCAATTGAAGACCGCTGTTGTCGGAGGTGGTCCACCATCCGTTGAACTTGTACCCGGCTCTGACTGGTGACGCAGGCTCGGCCGCGCGATCGCCGCTATTGACGACCTGCGGAGGTACAGCACTGCCGCCTTGGCTGTCGAACACCACCGAGTACTGATCGTGTACCCATCTGGCTACCAGGGTGATGTCAGTGGTCACTGGGTTCCGAAAGTCCCACACCATGTTGCCGTCACCGCCCTGGGGCAGCCATCCGCGGAAGGAGTATCCGGTGCGAATCGGTGTCCCGGGATCAGCGGCCACATCATTGGCTCCGACTTGTTGGGTCGGCGGTGTGGACCCGCCCTGACCGTCGAAGGTCACACTGAACTTCGCTGCTACCCAGCGCCCATACAAGGTCATAGTCGCCCTGACCGGCTTACTGAAATCCCATTCTTCGCCGCCCGTGGCGGTTGTGAACCAATCCATCACGTCACCAACCTGGGTTGCCATGGGTGAAGGCGATCGAAGGTGAGAACCGAACGGCAGTGTTTGTGTCAAAGGCGTCGGTGACGCTCCTTGTGCGTCGAATGACACCACGACCGGTGGGAGTTCCCAATGCGCGTAGAGCGTCATGTCGCCAACCACCGGCAGGTAGAAACTCCATGGCACACCTGAGTCGTCCCGTGTAGTCCACCAGTCGGCAAACTGGTAACCGTTTCTCCCTACGCCGCCCGGGTTTCCCAGCTGAGTATCCGCCACGACGCTCTCCGGAGCAGGCGGCGACGTCGTACCGCCATTGGCGTCGAAGGTCACCGTGTAATAGGTACCGAATTTCCATGTCAGGTCGACCTGGCCGTCCCGGTCGGTGTCACCTTGACCCTCTGAGGCGATGGTGGCGCCGGTGATCACCGACTCGACGGCGGACGCGCCGCCGCCGCCACCACCACCGCCGCCGGCTGCAGCGCCCGCACCAGTTCCACCGGCGCCGCTACCGCCGACCCCGTCGTCCAAGAAGGAGCCACCACCGCCGCCGCCACCAGACCCTCCATCAACGATTCCTCGGCCGCCGTCGCCGCCGGCACCAGTCAAGTCTGGATCGCTGCCCCTGCCGCCGTGCCCGTGTTCAGCGCGGGAGCCGTCACTGCCGTCACCACCCGCGGTCCCTCCGTCGCCTCCATTGCCGCCGCCGGAATAGCCGCCGCTGCCGCCGCCGCCGGCGGCCACCAGCACTGGACCGAATTCATTGGCTATCACCGTTGCGCCGCCACCGCCGCCACCAGCGGAGGGAAGGTTGGAATCGTTGTATGCACCACCTTGTCCGCCGCTCCAGCCGTTACCACCCCATCCGCCGGCTGCTGTTTCATTTGCTTGCTGCGGAGGTTGTTGTCCGGCGCAGCCCACGGAAACTTGCAGCCGCTGTCCCTGATAGACACTCATGCGTCCGGTCACTCGCGTTCCCGGGCCACTGCTGTACCGGAAAACGCTGCCGCCGGTGATCACCGTGCTCGCGCCATCACCTCCAGTGGCGTCGATATCGACACTCACCGCGCCTCGAGGTGCCACGACGGTCTGGGTTGACTGAGTGCACGCCAGACTGGTGAAGGGCTGCCAGGTCAGCGTGACCGTGCCGTTCTGCCCGGTGATCGGGTTGATCAAAAGGGGCGTCACGGACGTGCTTCCAGCAACCGCCGACGGTGAAATCCATGATTGCCCGCCGCCGCCGCCGCCGCCGCTGGAGCCGAACTCCCCGCCGCCGCCAGCCGCGCCTCCCAAGGGATAACCGCCGCCTCCGCCGCCGCCGGCGCCGCCCTGGCCGGCCGCTACCCCGTCGGCTCCGGCAGGGCCACCGGATCCACCTAGTTTGCCGCCGGCACCCGAATCGGGTCCGCTGCCGATCTGCCCATCACCGGAGGCCCACCCGTCACCAACTACGCCGCATCCGCCCCCCCCGCTGCAGGGCGCGTAGCGGTCAGACGGCCCACCGCCAGTCAATGTCCCGTCAGCACCCGCGCTGCCACCGGCGCCAGGATTGGCCAATGTCAGGGTTCCGAACCCACCACCACCACCGCCGCCTGCGGCTACCAGCAGGGTCGTTGGGTTCGCACCCCCGGCTTGAATCTGTACGGTCGAGGCGCCACCGCCGCCGTCACCAGGTAACGACCTTTCCCCGCCCTTCGAAGTGCCGCCGTCATATCCCAGGCCGCCCCAACCACCGGTCACCAACCCGTCGGCGTCGGGATCGTCCCCTGAAACACCTGCCTGGCCGACCTCAATCAGCAGCGAGTCATGCGCAACCACGGGGAACGTCGCGGTAAGCGTTGCTCCGGCACTACCGCATTGGTCCTCGAAGTGTCCGGTTCCACCGTCGTCACCGTCGTCGGCGCAACGGGACTGCGAACCGCCACCGCCACCCGTCGCGGTCACCAAGACTTCGGCCGCACCCTCGGGCGGCCGAACTGTTTGCAATCCGCCACTGAAAACTATTGTTTGACTCAACGGCAAATTCGCGTCAGCCGCAGCCGCAGTCGCAGCCCGAACCGCCGACGCCGGCACTTGCGCCTGCGCCTGTAATGCGACCGGCGCACACGTCAAAGCTGTGACCATGGTGACCGTCAACCAGCGCAAACTTCGCCCGGACAACCTACCGAACGCCCGTTGACGGCCAGATCTACCGATACCAGCCGTGGCTCTGGAAAACCCGTGGTGCGCTTTCACTGGAAAACCTATCCTCGCATCTTAGGCGCCAAACCGGTAGCAGTTGCTTCGAACCGGTAAACAGTTGCTCAAACGTCATTATCAACCTGGCATGTCTGCAGACGTACACTCGATACAGACGGACCCTACCATCCAACATTGGTGGCACGAGAGCGATCTCACGCGATCGAGCTCGGGAACTGGTGAACTCGCCGCGGCTCCGGAAGTGTGACGATGGGTGTGCAGATCGTTCTTCCAGATGGCTGGACCACACTCGGAATCGGGGGAGCCGCGGTAGAGGAAAATGCGTGACAGGTATCCGGCCATCCATTCATCGGAAACCCTCAAACCGGCGATTGCGACGATTTGCTACCCGCCGAACGGGAGGACCCCTACCACCGTCCGATCCGAGCCCAAAGCAGCCGGCGCTCTCAAACAATAAGTGCCTAGACCTGCCGGTGCGACGTGGGCTTTCATGATGGGGGCGTACAACATCCAGCTTGCCCTGATCGCCACAATCGGACAGGCCGTCCCGACCGCACTCGCCGAGGTCATCGTCCTGCGCCGGACATTGACCCGCCGAGCCGGCGACGCCTTGACCTTTGTCGGCAGGCCCGGCACCAGCAATGGCCCGATCCCAGCGATCGATGGCCGCCTCGGGCAGTGCGTGGTCATCTAACGCTGAGGTTCACCGGTGTCGGCAGGCTGGAACCGGTAGATGGTGCCGGAGTAGTCGTCAGTAACGTAAATGGCATGGTCGGGCCCGGACACCGCGTCGACGGGTCGTCCCCAGCGGGTGCCGTCCGCGTTCTGAAAGCCGCCAACAAGGGTTTGTTCGGCACCCAGCTCGCGGGTGCGACGGTTCCAGGGAAAGTAGAGCACCGCTGGGGCTTGGGGTGGCTGTCGGTCCCATGACCCGTGCACAGCGACCAGTGCGCCGGTGGCCATGGCGTCGCCCAACTGAGATCGAGAGAGGAAGTTCATACCCAGAGGTGCTGAGTGGGCGGGTATGCCTCGGTCAACCGGGGCC
The DNA here is from genome assembly GCA_965277905.1 of Nakamurella sp. Lineage (GTDB taxonomy): Bacteria > Actinomycetota > Actinomycetes > Mycobacteriales > Nakamurellaceae > Nakamurella. Next base: position 1,366,224 of record CBDIDW010000004.1, on the reverse strand, counting down.
AACGTGGCGCAGTTGAACACGGCCCCGCCTGGGTTGGTTTGCACATCGTTGTCGAACGGCGGAAAGGCCATGTTGAACGCGGTGGTCGGTGACCCGGGAGTCACATCCGGGTCCGGGTTGCAGTAAGGCCATCCCAAATCCCGGCCTGGGGTGAGTTTCGCGAGCTCCTCGGTGGGATGGTTGTTGGTGTAAGCGGTGATGACTTTGCCGTAGTCGTCGATGCCGTCGCCGTCGTAGTCCTGGTGGAATGGGTAGCCGATGTCGTCGCGGTTGTTGACCGCCGACCACACCTGCCCGTCCGGGTCGATGGCGAGGCCGGTGCCATTTCTAATGCCCTCCGCGTATACCGTTCGTTCGCCGCCATTCTCCGAGGTCCGCAGGATGCTGGCCCGCTCCGGGGTGGCGGACCGGTCGTCAGCCGTGGTGTTACCGGTGCTACCCACCGAGATGTAGAGCTGGTGACGGGGTCCGACGATCACCGTTTTCAGGTAATGCTCGTACCCAGTTAAACCCGGCGTGCTTGCGTCCGGCAGGTCAGCAACGACGATGGTGTGGTCACCGAGGGCGCCGCTCCGTTCATAGCGATAACGGTCGACCTGGTCGCTTTCCGCGACGAACAGCGTGGATCCGTCAAAGGCCAGGCCATGGGGGTTCGTCAGCCCCGATGCCAAGACCGAAGCGGCGGGTGCCACTCCGGGTGTACGGGACGGGACTAGCCGGGTGATCTGCCCCAAAGACGGCTGCGACACCAGTAGGGCGCCGTCCGGCGCCCAAGCCGCCAACCGTGCGTCCGGCACTCGCGACCACACCTGAGCGGACCAGCCCGTCGGCACGATCAAGGTGTGGGGCTGGTCGAAAGGTGCCGCGCCCTGACCGGGCAGCGCCTTCACGGCCACCGTGGCGGTCGGGAAAACAGACGGAGCAGAGGCCTGCCGGCCAGGGGACGTCAGCGGCGTCGCCGAGCCGGCCGACACGTGGCCCGTCACCGCTACTACCAGACTGATCAGACATAAAACTTTGCCGCCGGCAACAATAGACATCGCGGTTCCCTTTCATGGAGCCTGATCTCGGGTTACGAGATATCGATCGTCGAACTCCTGGTGGCTGACCCAGTTGAGTCTTGACCAGTCAAGCTGACCGTGTAGGTGCCCACTGGCAACAGCTTGGTGACAAGGATGGGCAGGGTGATCGAAGCAGTGGCCGCAGCCTTGAGCGTCAACGATCCGGGCGGAAAATTGATCTGGTAGGAGTGCTTCCCGCTCGTATACGACAACGACCCCGACAACTTGACCTTCTCTGCCACGGATCCATGGTTGGTCACGCTCTCGGTGAGGATGACCACCTGACCTCGGATGATTTTGGCGGGCGTAAACAGGGTTGAGACGGACAGGTCCACGGCAGGGGTGACCGCGACGACCTGTTGAGCCGAACCTGGCTTGTAGTTGTCATCACCGGACTGGCTGGCGTTGATCGTGCATGTGCCCGCGCCGACAAGGCTCACGATCCCCGCCGAGATACTGCAGACCTGGCTGCTCGATGAGTCGACGTCGAACGTCACCGAATTCCCGGAACCACCTCCGCTCGCGGTTGGCGTATATGTTCTCCCGACTTCAGCGGGTTGAGGTGGCTGCGATGTGAAGTCCACGGTCTGATCGGCCGTGGCGACCGAGATCGTCAACAACGACAGAACATCAGTCGAGCCGAAACAGTTCGGGCTGCCATTTGGGAACGTTACGCAATAGCTAAGGCCCACCCACTTGAGGGCGGCGGTGAACGTGCCGGCTCGAGCGGGGACGCCACTGACGACCAGAATGGGGTGACCGTCCGCGTCAACTTTCTGGCCTGCGCTCAAACCTGGTGGTAGACCGCTCAGATCCCCGTCCACCGGCGAAAGCCCCGTTGACTGGCTGTAGGGCACTCCGACGGTTCCAACGGGTAAAACCACGGGCTCCAGAACTTGTAAGTCGAAGGTGGCACTGGAGTCGTTATCAGATGTTGCCATGACCTTCAGCGGTCCCAGCGCGGTCCCAGCGGTCAATCTCGGAGCAGTCGCGACCCCGTCAACGCCGGTGACCTCGTGGACCGAGCCGCCTAGATCGAAAGAGCCGCTCGAGGTGGTGAAGGTCACGCCGGATCCCGGAACGGGATTACCCTGCGAATCGCGGGCAATGACGCTCAGCGGTGTCGGAAACGTGGTGGTGGGCGCGGTGGCCTGAGAATTCCCGTCGTTCGGGTCGAGAAAATCAACCGGTCCTGGATCGACGGTCGCAGCGGCCGATGCCGTCAACCCGTCCACCGTCGCCGTCACCACTTGAATCCCGGAGTTGCTTGTCGAGCACGAATAGGCGGTGTCCGCGTCATCGGAATCGGCCGAACAGAATGCGAAATGTCCGGTGATCGTGAGGTCCGCCGCGGACGTGAGGGCTCTGGATTCTCCTGCGCTGTCATACCCGGTGACGCCCACCCGGAACGTCACCCCCGCGCTGACGGACTGCGCCGGAACAGTGACGACGATGTTCGCGAGGTCGGGTACTGCTGGCTCCACCCCAAACGCCACTGGCGCAGGGAGAAGGGGTAAGACGGCCGCTACAGCGGCCTCGACCACCAGCAAGCCAATCGCACGCCGAACGAACATTCTTGCTCCCAGGTCGTCGCCACCACTTGGGTCACAGTCCTACTACGCCCCACTCACAAGTGACTCACTGCGCAGCACTTCGGCCTCGGTCAACGATGACGAACTCCAGTGTCAAGTTGCTGGGGCCGTCGTCCGAGCGGTGGGTCTGGCCGACACGTCAAGACCGCCCTGGAGACGGCCTGAGCGAGGAAATGGCCGAGCACCTGAGTGGGGCAGCCCCGGCCACGCCAGGCACGCCTGTGGATGCCCTCGGTGCGGCTGTTGTGAGCGGTTTGTGAGTGCCCCACCCCACACCGGGTATCCGGTCTCTTAGTGTCGGAGTCGGCTTCTGAAGCGTCAAGCCTCCGCGTTCAGTGAAAGGTTCGGATAAGTGTCGTCTCACGACAGGGAAAGGGTTCTCATGCGACGGTGCGGAAAACTTCTCATCGGCCTGGTGGGTTTGACGAGCTGCGTGATCACGCCCGGGGCGGCCTCGGCGCAATCAGCTGCCCTGGCTCACGCGGCCAGTGCCCCATCTGCACGAGCGGGTTATGTGTACACATGCGGGGACGGAGGGGGTGTGCAGAAGGTATCTCCCTCCGGGAGTGCAGCAGCGTTCTTGACATACCCCTATCCACTTGGTCAGTTCAACTCGATCGCGGTCGATCCGTCCGGATCGATATACGCCGGCTTGCGAAATACTTCGGGAATCATGAAGTTTGCTGCCGACGGCAGTCACACCAAGATCGAAACTGGGTATTGGTCGGATACAGTGGCTGCCGACTCAGTCGGCGATATCTACGTAGGTGCCGTTACTAAGCCCGATCAGACCGGTGCGGTCATCAAGGTGGCGCCAGACGGTAGTCAATCCGTGATTACCACCGGTATTGTTGGCGGCGGCGGTGGAGCCGCGGCCATTGCAGTCGATCAAAATGGAACCATTTACCTGGTTGGTATCGAAATCAACGACTTCGCTGACGGATACAAACTTTTCAAGATCACACCCGACGGTGTTCGAACGGTACTGGAAGGGGGCCGGTCCAGCACCTTTCAGAACATAACAACGGTGGCCGTCGACAACACAGGGAACGTGTACTTCGCTACGAATCAGGTAGTCAAGCTTGCACCATCCGGTGCGTTGACAACCGTTTACAACGGCAACGTAAATGCTTGGTTCCATCTGACCAACGACTCCCAGGGCAATGTGTATTTTCAGAATTCAGCGCCAGTCTCTGATATCGTCAAAATCGCTCCCAGCGGGGCTGAGACGACTATTCCCGCGCCGCAGAAGAGTTGCCTGGGCGGTCTCGCTGTGGGTCCAAATGCGGGTATCAGCGTCGTCGGGGCGCCAACCGCCGCCACCGTCGGGCAGGAGTATTCCTACTCTTTCCAGTTGAGGGGGCTCCCACTGCCTGTTACCCAAGTCGCAGCAGGTGCGCTTCCGCCCGGCCTTGCTCTGAGTCAAGGTGGCACCATTTCAGGAACCCCAACCCAGCCGGGCGTGTACAAGCTCACCATGTCTGTATCTAATGGTGTGGACACCGCGATCACAAAGAACGTCACTATTCGCGTGTCTTAGGGGATTCGGACCTCGTATCAACGGAGTTGACCTCAAGACTCCGTGAATGTGATGAATATTCCGCTGCCGTAACGAAGCCGCACGTCGCCGCTGCCAAGTCCTGATTGCTACCTCAGCCTCAACTACCAAATCAACACTTCTACATAAGCCCGGATGCGCCGTGTCGTGAGGCTTCCGGCGGGTCGTGGTGCGGAAAGGACCCCTGCCAGGCAGGAGAACCGGTTTCTCGACGGTTCGATCGTCCAGTTGGGATCACCCAGGGACGACCGCGCCACACCGTGTCAGGGGCTTCATCTGCTCGACTTGGGGGAGATGCGAAGGTGGACACACCTGCCGCTCCTCCCGACGTGTACGCGGGACCAGCTGCCTCGGCCTGCACCATGGGGGGTGCCCGAGCCGCCGGGTCGCCCAACGATCCGGCGGCGGGAGAGGTCCACGCCGGCGCGGTACCGGACTCGGTTGGTCAGCCGCGACGGCGTTCCAATTCGGCTTGATCGACGACTTCGATGCGCCCCCGATGGAGGTGGATAGCGCCAGCTTGTTGCAGGGTCCGAAGCACCTGATTCACTGTCGGGCGTCCCGCTCCGGTGAGCCCGGCCAGATCGTCTTGAGTGATGAGCAGGTGCACCGAAGCGCTCTGCTCGTCGTATTGCGGGCACAGTTCGAGCAGGGCGCGAACGACCCGATGGCGAACCGGCACGTACAGTGCCTCGGTCAGCTGGCGGGTCAAACGGTGCACTTGGTCGACGGTCAACGCAAGCAAGAAGGCGTTGACCGGGAGTCCGTCGCGCTGAGCTTTGAGCAGCTCGGCCCGAGTGAGGACCAGTGTCTCGACGGGCTCCAAGGTCATGGCCGTGGCACTGCGGGGTTGCTCGCCGCCCAGCAGGGACAGTTCGCCGAAGGTCTGGTTGGGCCCCAGCACCGTGAGAGTGACCGCGTCGCCATCTGGGGTGACGATGCGGATGGCCACGTGCCCCGATCGAACGAGGTAAAGCGCGCCACCGGGGTCACCGGCGTGAAAGATGGCCTGCCGACGCTGGAAGGTGCGCCGGGTACCTCGAGAAAGAATCTGTCGGCGTTCGTCGCCTGTCACAGCACCCAGTCCGGGTAGATCCACCAGAGTCATGAGTTCGGCGTGAGGTGCCAGCACATGATCTTGAAGTCTATGCTGTCCAGGTCCAACCTGGTTAGTTGACTGGCCCCCGGGCCGGAGACGTTCACTGTTGTCATGGATCCGGTCCCGGCTTTCACCGATGCTCAGGTGGTGTGCGCCTGCGGCGCCCCGAGCCCCTTGACCGCTTCTTTCTGCGCGGCCTGCGGTCGTTCGTTGCACAGATCCGGTGGGCAGGCGAGGTCGGAGCCGAACGGAGAGAGTGGCGGCGGCGCCACCACCGTGCTGCATCGACGATCGTTCGAGGAACGCCGAACGGTGACCGCCTTGTTCGCCGACATCACCGGTTTCACCACGCTGGCCCGCGAGCTCGACGCTGAGGAACTGTTGGCCGTCGTGGACCCAGTCGTCGCTGGCCTCGCCGACATCGTCAATCGGTATGGCGGCTACATCGAAAAGTTCGCCGGTGACGCGATACTGGCCCTCTTCGGTGCCCCGGTTGCGCACGAGGACGACCCGATTCGGGCCATTCACACCGCTCTGGAAATGCATGAGCGGGTGGCGGAGTTGGGCGAGGGCCGCGCCCACCTTGCCCTGCACATCGGCGTCAACACGGGAACGGTGGTGGCGCGTTCCATCGAGGCCGCTGGACGCGCCCAATACGCCGTATTGGGCGAACCGGTGATTGTGGCGCAACGGTTGCAGTCGCTGGCGGCGCCGGGCGAGACCTACGTCGGCCAGGAAACCATGCAGCTCACGCGAGCTCATTTCGACTTCGAGGAGGTCGAACCGCGGACCGTCAAAGGTCTCCCCGATCCGCTGCAGGCGTATCGGCTTGCGAGTCGACGGGCCGAATCCACCCGAACCGATACTGCCCGCATGTTCGGTCGGGACGCAGAACTAGCCGTCGTGCTCCAGGCGTTGTCCCCGACGTCGGACGTCTCGGTGCACATCACGGGTCCCGCCGGATCGGGAAAGTCGCGGCTCTTGGCCGAGGTCAGGCGACGAATGAGTGAGGCCGGCATCGCGTGTGTCGAAATGGCCGGGATGTCGTATCTACAGGCCGCCTACCAATGTTTCGAGCCGCTCATCTCGGCTGCCATCAAGGCGCGCTACCCGGGGCAACTCACCCTCACCGATCGGCTCCGACGGCTCGATGAAGATGCCTCGGCGCCCGAAACATCCCTTTACACATCAATTTTGATGGGTCGGCCGGTCGGTGGACAACCCTCAGAGCAACCGCCTGCCGTGTGGCGCCGACTCCAGAAGGCGGCAGCCGAGTGGCTGCGTGATCTCAGCCGGCACCGCCGGGTGGTTGTTCTCGTCGATAACTACCAGTGGCTGGAATCGTCCTCGGCACAATTGTTGGCTCACCTGATGTCCACCTCGGCGAACTGGCCGGTCACCTTCTGCGTGGCGGGTCGATCGGTGGCGGCAGCGACAGCACCCCACATGCCAGTCATTGTCGAGCTCGGGCCGCTGCGCACGGCCGACGTGGAAGATCTCGTCGCCGAAGAACTTGGGCTCGATCCCGATCGGCGGCTCGTCGAGTTCGCCAGCCAGCGGGGCCAGGGCAACCCACTCATGATCAGGGAGACGGTGCGTCAGCTCCGCGGGGAGCACCTCATCGACGCCCGGGCGGGCCACGCCCACCTGGTTGCCGGTGTCATGGCAACGTCGCTGCCGGCCACCTTGGAAACCCTACTGGCCGCTCGGCTCGACACCTTGACGCCGTGGCTGGCCGATGTCGCAACGGCGGCGGCGGCCATTGGATTTCAGGTGCCGGTGCGGCTGCTGGCTCGTGTCCTCGACTCTGACCTCGACGTCGTTCAGAGGGCGGTCAATGGACTGACCGAGCTCGGCTTCCTGCAGGCTTTTTCCGACTCAGATGTTCGCTTCGACAGCTTCTTGCTCCGGGAGGTCGTAGATGCCCGACTGACCGTTCGGCGCCGTCGCGCACTGCATGCCCTTGTTGCGAGCGCGTTGGAAAGCGCGGACACGAAGGGCGGTTCTGGTCTCGTACGACTTGCCGAGCACCACTACCTCGCCGGTGAGTACGGCCGTGCGCTGCCGCTACTGCGCGAGGTCGCCCGCCAGGCCCACGCCGTCTTCGCCCACGACGAGGCCATCGTCGCGCTGGATCGGGCGTTGGCGGCGGCCGAGGTCGTCGACGCGCAGGTGATGCCCGAGCTGCTGTGCGATGTCGGAAATCTGCGCATGGAACTGGGTGAATACGACCGCGCCGGTCAGGTTTTCGATCAGGCGAAGGGAGCCGCCAACAGCGCCCGGGCATGGGCGGGAGTCGCGGCTGCGCTGCGTCGCCGGGGCGATTACGCCGACGGTCAAAAGAGCCTCAACGAGGCGTTCTTGGCCGAGCCCACTGGAGATTTACGCTTGCTCTGGTGCGAATTGTCCTGGAACTTGTCCGTCTCGGGTGACCTCTCCGGCAGCCTCGAAGCCGCCCGCAGCGGTCTTGCCCTCGGTCATCCGGACGACGAGGTCGCCGGCCTGCTGCTCTCCCAAATGGTGCGGGCCGAGACATTACAGGGCAAATTGGACACGGCCCGCACACACGTCGATCAGGCCATCCGCAATCTGGAGGCGGAGCAGAGCCTGACCGGCCTGTGCACCGCGCTGCGGCTTCTCGGCGCTCTGCAGGAACGCCAGGGCAACCTCCAGGAGGCCGCTACGACTCTGGAGCGCGGGCTTTCGCTGGCCGAACGTACCGGGCTGGTCGAGGAGATCGGCGGTTGCCTGGTCAACCTGGGCATGGTTCGCGGTGCTCTGGCGGACCACCCCGCCGCGGCCGACTGTTACGCCCGGGCCGAGACTGTCTTCGAACGGGCGGGACACCGTGCAGGACAGGCAGTCTCGTACGGCAACCACGCCTACGAGGTGTTCATGATGGGAGACTCCGAGCAGGGTGGCGCACTCGGCCGGCAAGGCCTGCTCCTGGCCTTGGACGTCGGCAACCACTACTACGCGGCGGATATCCACCACACGTTGGCTCTCATCGCCGAATCAGTCGGTGATCTCGCGACCGCCTATCACCACGCTCGCTCTGCGGTCACCGAATTCGACCTGGCCGGTATGCCTGATTACGCTCAACCGAGCCGCGAAGTAGCCGACCGAGTGCATCTGCACGATTGAACCGGGCGCGGCGCAGAGAGAGAGCTCTGTTCGCTCACCGCTGCTTGGTCGGCATGAGGCCGAAGTTGTCCCGCGCCGGCCACCAGCATGCTGCCTCGATGGAGCTGCGGGTATCGTTCTCGCGGACCTGCGGGCGGGTCTTCCCAGATGCCGGAGCGATCACGTTGACGCGCCCGGATCCGGCTGTGGATACTCGGGGGTATGACGTCTGCTTGGCGAGCAGTCCTGGCTTCCGCACTGCTTTTCGTCGCATTGTCGATGAACGGAGCAACCGCTTGGGGGTCGCCTACTCAGAGCGACCCGGCGCACGACACCGTCACCGTCACCGGCTACAACTTCGAACTCCACCAACCTGCGGATGTGGTGGTGGGGTCCCCGGACTCCGCGGTCAAGGTCAGCTTCAACGCCGGTGAACCCTTGAGTGATGCCACGGTTGAGTTGGTGCTGCCGCGGCCGACGTGGTCCACGAAGCTACATCCGGTCGAGGGGCTGACTGGTTCCAGTCCGTTCTCCCCGGCTGACCGGGCCAGCGTGTCGCTCCTGTTCGCACTGGGACGACTGGATGAACCGGACCCTGCGCAATCGTGCACCGGCCCGAACATGGGCGGTCTTTTCTCGACCGCTGACTTATCGGTAGAAGATTTTAGTGTCTTACAGGTCGTGAAGATCAGCCATGTTTCATGCCGTCCGAATACGCAATTAGTCGTTCGCCTGAAAGGAATAATGGCACCGAGCCGGATCGGAACGGCCAACGTGTTTGCCTTTACACGCCAACACGGTGTTCTGTTGGGTGTAGCCACAGGTGGGGTACGCGTCGTTCCGCGGCCGCGAGTGAGTTTGAGAATCGAGGGCCCTGGATCTATCGAACTCGATCAGCCCTCGTTCATCGCTGTTGAAGCCGTCGGGCCCGACGGCGCGCCGGATCCAAGCTACAGAGGTCAGGTTGCCCTGGCATCGATTCCGGATGACTGCACGTTGCAGCCGGTAGAAGGAACTGTCGCTGCTACGTTCATTGGCCAACCTGGCGTTATTGCCATCACCGTTGATGTATCGACGGGCCTGAAGCTCGGTCGACGTCTCGTTGCCTACGATGTTGCAAACCGGGCTGTGGCGGGCGTCAGTGGCCAAATAAGTGTGACTGGTCCTGTCCATCCAGTCGTCTGTCCAGCGTCCTTTCATTAGGTCCTAGTCGTACGACTGCGGACCACGTGGCCGCCCGACCGACCGACGCGCTCGTCGATGCCCGAGCCGCTGATCAAGGCCGTTCGCTCCGCCGATGACGGTGTGTAGCGGACCCGCAATGCCTGGCGTGCCCTGCAACAGGGCGCGAGCACGGCCCGCTCCACCGTGGAACGACTCGTGCGAAAGCTGGTCCCGGCCGGTGCGGTGCGTGCCAAAGCCGAGTGCACGAGGCCGCTGTCTGGGGCGGTTCCTGCATCGGGGTGGGTCTGATAGACGAGCTTCGGTCTCTTGAGGATGGTCGAGGTGACAGTTGCGTCGGTTGATAGATCGGCTCAGGTGCGCCTACCGCAATCAGGATCGCGTTGTATTCGAATGCGAACAGTGAGACTGTCGACTTCGTGGCACACAGCGTGAAGCTGCAGGACCAGCCTTTTGACAGGCGCCTAGTCGGTCGATCTGCTGGATCAGCGGAAGAGGAATCATGCAACAGTCGAAGCTTCGCCGGACCAGGTGCAGACACCTGGCCTCCTCTCAACGGCACGATCCGACAACCCTGGTTTTTAGAAGCGCGTCCTGATGCACATACACGATCTCGGCCATTTGATGATCACTGCTGATGATGGCACAACGGTGCACGTGAATGGCTTGGGGGCGAGGCTGATCGGGGCTCTTCTTTCTACCGGTGGGCGTCCCGTGCCGGCAACACAACTCTGCGCATGGTTGTGGCCGGAACAAGACACTGGTCGGCAGCACCAAAAACTACAGACTCTCATGTGGCGCACACGGCTCTTTCTCCGCACGGTGGGCCACTCTACGGTGGTGTACGAATCAGGAACTTACCGCTTCATTGTCAAAGAGAACGACACAGTCGATTCGGCCATCTTCGCTGCATCAGCGCAAATGGCCGCACAATTGCTGAAAAACGGGGAGGCGACCGGAGCCGTTGAACAGACAGCGCTCGCGGAACAGCGGTGGCGCGGACAGTTCCTCGGTAGCGCCGGAGACGTCGAATGGGCGGCGTCTCGGCGCGAGGAGCTCGACGAGATGCACCAGACGCTGACCGAAGTACGCTGGCAGGCACTACTTTCTGAAGGAAGTCCCAGGCAGTAATCGAAGAGACAATGGGTTTGGCCAGTCACGAGGTTCTTCGCGATCAACCCTGGGAACTACGGATGCGTGCGCAGCTGATGCTGCGCAGATTTTCGGAGGCCTTGTCGACGTTCAGTCAAATGCGCGAAATCTGGGCTGAAAACTTGGGTTTGGACCCTGGGCCGGAAGCTCGCCGTCTGCAGCAGTTGGCACTGCTGTCTTCCTCCGAAGCATCATGGCCGCAGCCAGGACGGCATACGGTTCTGAGGAAGCATGGTCGCGACCACGGAACGCACGTTCGACGTGGCCCTGTGCGCACTCGTTGTCGTGGTGTCGCATGACCGTTTGAACTCCGCCAGATGGCAGAGCCGCCACCGGATCAGCGTCTGACTCGGGACGAGCCACCGACCTGCTCGCGCTACTGCCACTCAATTCGAACCAAAACCCGCCACTTGATCACCACAGGACGCGCCGCGTCATCCGACGAGTGAGTCCGCTTCCGACCCGGGCCGGTGCTCCGATCAATTCCCAGGATCGGGAGACGCCGATCACGAAGAACAAGACGACCAGGACGGCGCTTGTCTGCACGGCGCCCACGTCACTCGGATGAGCCGTGATCACCCAACGCAGTGAACATCGACCCGAGGATCGCGGTGACCACCGCGGCGCGCCTGGTGATTGCTGTATCAGCGCGAACAGCGACACCAACAAACTGTCGAGGAAGGCGGTCAGCGCGGCCTGGGCGCGGATCCGGTTCACCTGAGTTTTCAGCAGTCGCAGCCAGCCGGTCGCCGGCGACCGAGATCGCGACGAACAGCAGTCCGATCAATGCGCCGGGTTACGCCCGCGCTGGCCAAGAAGAAGTCGTGCAGGCTGTCCGGGGTCAGGAAGCCGTGCTGATGGCCACGGTGACCAGCACACCGGTCATGCCGCGGGTGCAGCTGGGACCCAGCCGATAGATGCAAAATAGTCCGTGACCGACGTGACGTCGCCGGTGTCGGAGATCAGCGCGATGTAGCCGTCGGGACGGATCAGCACCAATGTGACGTCGGTTGCCCCGTAGGCCTCGGTGAGATGACGATCGGGGTCGGCGACGTCGCCGGGGCGGGCCGGTCGTTCCACGACCCGCAGGTTCTTGACGCCGACCGGAAGAGTCTGGACCGAGGGGGCCTCCTCAAAGCTGAGCAGGGTGAACCGCCCGCCCGCGGTCAACTCGAACAGCCGGTGCTCACCGGCAGTGGTCTGCAGCCCGGTTGCGTCCGGGGCGCGGTCGCCGGCGCGCAGCTCGGCGGTGTCGTCGCGGTCATCGCGGGCCAAGGCCGAATCGCGGTAGCCAACACCGAGCTGGATGGTACTCGCGTCGCGACGAATCTCCTTGTGTTCAATCGTCTGCGCAAGGCGGTCATTGGACAGCGCCAGGACGCCGGCGGCGATGGGTCGCCGCTCCGCCTCATAGGAGTCGAGCAGGGCCGAACAGGCGCCGTCCGCGACCGCCGCCAGTTTCCAGCCGAGGTTGTAGGCATCCTGAATGCCCGTGTTCATGCCCTGCCCGCCGGCCGGTGAGTGAATGTGTGCGGCGTCGCCGGCCAGGAACACGCGGCCTTGGCGGTAGCGATCGACGAGGCGGATGTTGGCGCGCCAGAGCGAAGACCACTGCGGCTCGTGCAGGTCGATATCGCTGCGGCCGGTGCGGTGCCTCAGGATTGACTGCATGTTCGCGAGACTGAGGTCGGGCTCCTGTCCCGGTGCGAGCAGGGCTTGGTACTGGAAGACCTCGGTCGAAGGCAGCGGGCACAGAGCAACCAGCCCTTCGGGGTGCTGCCACATGTGCCAGACGTCCCGGTCCAAGCCGTCTACGTCAACATCGGCGACGATCATCCGGACCTGCTCCCGGGTCTCGCCAACAAAGGCAATGCCGGCCTGCTCCCGCACGACGCTGTGGCCACCGTCGCAACCGACCAGCCACCGCGCGGTCACCGTCTGGGCGTTACCGCCGGTGCTGAGCACCGCCGAAACGGCCTCCTCTGATTGCTCGAAGCCGACCAACGCCGTGCCGAACTCGACCTTCCCGCCGAGCTCGGCCAGCCGCAGCCTCAGCGCCTGCTCGGTTCGCCATTCGGGGGTGATCAAACTAGTCGTGTAGGGAATGTCGGGACGGTTCTTCAACGCCGCAGGCTCGGCGCCGCCCAGTGTCACCCGACCGTCGGGAGCAGTCGAACGGATCGGCATCGCCGATCGGCCGTGGGCGATGACCCGATCACCGATCCCGAGATCATCGAACACCTCCAAAGTGCGCGGCTGGATGCCCTTACCGCGTGACCCTGGTGCAGGGCCAGGCGCTGCCTCCACCAGCCGGAACACCACGCCGCGCCGGGCGAGTTCGCAGGCCAACATCAGGCCGGTCGGGCCGGCACCGACGATCAGAACTGTTGGGACGCCAAGGGCCTGCCCGGACCCATCAGCTCTCGATGCTTCGATCACTGCCTTCTCCTCGACTACGATAGGAAACTCTTTCTTACGAAGCTAGCCGAAGTTGTCAAGAAAGACAAATCTTTCTACAGTTGGACAGTGGAAGACGGGACGTCCAAGGGGTGCGAACCGGTACGGCGGCGCCGCCACGGTGCGCAACTCGAGTCGGCGATACTCGACGCGGCCTGGGATGAGCTGGTCCAGATCGGGTACGGCCGCCTGACGATGGGGACTGTGGCCGTACGCGCTCACACCAGTGAACCCGTGCTCTACCGCCGCTGGGCGAACAAGGACCAGCTCGTGCTCGCCGCACTTGTGCACTACGGCAACGTCCACCCCGTCACGGATCCCGACACCGGAACCTTGCGCGGCGACCTGCTCGCTCAGCTGACGTCCGTGAGCCAAGCTCTCGCCGGCTATTACGCCATCGTTGTGGCTGCCGCCTTTTCAGGGCTGCTGGCCGATGCCGGTCTCACTCCTGGACAGGCCCGTGACCAGGTGTTGGACGCCCGACATGTTCCGCCCATACGGCCCCTTTACCAACGCGCCCACGATCGCGGCGAGATCGACCTGGAACGCATACCCGCAGACGTACTGGCCATGCCGTTCGACCTCGTGCGTCACGACCTGCTCATGGATCTCGAACCGCTCAGACTCCGGCGCATCCAGTCGATCGTCGACATCCTCTTCCTCCCCCTCCTCGACCACTGCAACGGGCACGATCCGACACAGGCAAGCTGAACCCCGTCGTCGATGCGCCACGCTGCCCGGTGACGAACGCTGTACAGAGCCGACATGTCCACGATGTGGAAAGGCACACTCTCCGTGCGATAGACACGTCGACTCTGTTGATCTCCGCTTCGGAGGCCCGTGCGCGCGCTGAGAGTTCAGGCCACGGTGAGGACGAGTCTGCCCCTGATGCGTCCTGTTTCGCTGGCGCGGTGTGCGTCGGCGATTTTCGCCAGGGGGAAGGTTCTGTCCACGGGTAGCCAAAACTGACCGGTCTCGATGAGTTGGCCAATGGAGGCCAGGGCGTGGAACGCGTTGCCATCTTGGTAGCCGTTGCTGAAGTGGACGCCGTATTCCTGCGCGCCGGCGAAGTCGGCCAGGGTGATGACGTTCTCGGCGGAGCCGGTGAGTGCAACGAGTTCTCCGAGGATCCCGTTGCCGGGGACGTCGAGGGCTTTGTTGACACCCTCCGGGGCCAGGGCACGAACACGGTCGGTCATACCGTCGCCGTAAATGACGGGTTCGGCTCCGAGGAGGACGATGTAGTTCTGGTTCGCGGTAGAGGCGGCTCCGATGACGCGGGCGCCGCGGGCGACGGCCAGTTGTACGGCGGTGCTGCCGATTCCGCCGGAGGCGCCATTGATGAAGATGGTGGTTCCGGCGGTGACACCCAGTTGGTCGAGGCTGCGGGTAGCGGTTTCCAGCGCGGCAGGCAGAGCGGCGGCGTCTACAAATCCGAGCGAGGGCGGGATAAGGGCCCAGAACGCTAGAACTGCGTACTCGGCCGCGCCGGCGTTGGTCGCCGAGACCCCGAAGACGCGGTCACCGACCTTCACGTCGATGACGTCCTCGCCGATCTCGTCGACGACGCCGGCGACGTCAGCGGCGGTGGTCTGCGGCAGGGGGCGGCCAAAATTAAGGGCGCCCGATCGGATTTTGGGGTCGGTGGCGCTGATACCGGTCGCGTGCACCTTGATGCGAACCTGGCCGGCGGCGGGGTGCGGGTCGGGGAGGTCGACGATCTCAAGGACTTCGGGGCCACCGAACCGGCCGAATTGTGCTGCCTTCATGATTATTCCTTTGTGGCGGTCAGGGGCTGAGGTTGGGCGTGCGGCTGAGCGGGGGTCGTGTGGTCAAGCGAGGGCGGAAGCCTGATTCAACCTTCGGTGGGGCAAGTGAGGAAATCTCATGAGGCCTCTTCTCGGTTGGGAACGAGGCCGCGGAACAGGCGGTCAAGAGTGATGGCAAAGCGTTCCCGGTCACCACCGGTGAGGATCTCCTCGGCACGGGTCGCGCTGATCGGGAATCGATCTACGGGCAACATCTGGTAGCGGGAGATCATCTGCTCCCGGTCGAACGCGGCCGAATCATCCGAGCGGCGTAGCGAGATGACCGCGGACGCGGCAATGAAGACCAGTGCCGCGTCGACCGCCCACGCCGCCGAACGCAGATCCGCCCCGGCTGCGGTCAGGATCGACAGCAGCCCCTCGGTGATCCGCAGCGCGTCCAGGCTGTGTGGAGCACAGGCCAATACTGCATAGCCGATACCCGGGTACAGCATGTACTGATCCCTCAGCTGCCCGCACACGTCAAAGACCTGCTCCCGCCACGCGGCGGCGTCCGGTGCAGGCAGCACAACGCGTGAGCACAACTCCGCGAGCATCAGATCGCCCAGCTCCGCCTTGTCCTGCACATGCACGTAGAGCGCGCCCGGCGAGGCGCCCAAGGCCGCTGCGACCTTGCGCATCGTCAACGAATCAAAGCCGTCCGTGTTGATCAACGCCAGCGCCGCGGCGACTATTCGATCAGCGGTGAGCGGCCGCTTCCGCGGCGCGCTCAAAGCGTCGATCTGCGCCGCCCAACGGTCGGCAGGCGCTGGTCCGGGAGGCGGCCGTGAACGCATGTGAACATTGTACGGTATTCTGAACGTTGTTCATTGCATCGTCTCGGCCCTCGCCGACACGTCAGGGAAAGTGGCTTCAGAGGGGAGGGCGTTGTCGACGCGGACTGCGGCGGTGGCCGCGGCGGTGGGGAAGCAGGCGCTGTCCGGGACTCGGGTGCGGGCGGAGGCGCCGTCGATGAGCAGTGTCAACTGTTCGCGAAGCTGTTCAGGGTCGGTCGCGCTACTTCGCGGGCGGTGTCGGTGAGCCTTGGGGCGATGGCCTTTGGCAGTCGCGCGCGGTTTCCGTCGCCGGGTGGTGCGGGTCGGGAAGTTCGACGGCCGCGCCGAGGTACGGGCACAGGGCAGTGGATGCTCTTGCGTCGAAGGCGGCGAGGTGTCGTTGCCGAGGCGTTAGAACTTTTTGGCAGGTGCTCCAGATCGGCCAACCCATTCGAAGGGGGACGGACAAGGGTCTGGAAATCAGGCCCGCATTATTTTTTCATAAGAATTTATACTCACTGCTTTGAGCGCCAGCCGGCACCACCGGTACCGTTATCAGGAACTCCGTAGTCCGTCCATCAAGAGATCCAAAAGACGCCCGGCCAACTTCTCCCGCTGGGGCTTGGGGGCCACTGTGAAGATTCCGACCAGACTCGCGGAAATGTCTTCGGCGGTGACGTCTGCGCGAAGGCCATCCACCGCGTGGCCGGCGTCCAGGAGGGTGTTGATGGCCACCAGAAGCTCGGCTCGGGTCTGCTCGTGGGCGATCCCGCCGGTCTTGATCATCGCCAACAGCGTGTCCAGCATGCCGTTCTTTGTCGCGATCCATTCACCGAACAGGTCCATCCAGCTGCGCAACGCCGCCGCCGGCGCCAGTTCCTCGAGCAGCTCGTGGGCACCGCTCGTCAGCCGCACCACTTGGTCCCGGTAGACCGCGTCGACCAGGGACTCTCGAGTGGGGAAATGCCGGTAGAGGGTGGCAATGCCGACCCCGGCCTCGCGGGCAATCGTCCGCATCGACGGCTCGACCTCGGCCGAGGCAAACACGCGGGTGGCCACCGCGAGCAATTGATCGCGGTTGCGGGTGGCGTCCGCCCGCAGGTCACGAATTCCCGCCTCGGTCAAAACGGATCACGCTCCGATTATGCTAGGCTGACCACAGAGTCGGAGCGTAGTCCGCTGAGGAACGCCCCTGGATCCCATGAGGCAGGCGAGCATGCAGGAAAGCAGGAGCCGGGCAGTCCGGCTCGATTCCTTCGGCGGCCCCGAAGTTCTGGACCTCCGGCAGGTTCCCGCGCCGCAGGCCGGACCTGGACAGATCCGGGTTGCCGTCACCGCGGCGGGGTTGAACCCGATGGACTGGGTCATCACCGCTGATGCGGACAGTGCCTCCCGGTTCGGCCTGAGTCTGCCCGTCGGGTTCGGGACCGACTACGCCGGAGTCGTCGACCAGGTCGGTGACGGAGTGACCGGCTTCGCCCCGGGCGACCGGGTGTTCGGGAGCGCCCTGTCCCGCGCGGTGGCCGACTTCGTGGTCGTCGACGCGATCAACGGAACAGCAGCGAACGAGTCTCATCACACCCCCGACGAGATCGATGATCGCACTGCCGCCACCCTCACCATCGCTGGACGCACGGCCAGCGCCGCCCTCGCCGTCCTCGAGCTCGGGCCGGATGACACCGTCCTGATCGGCGGCGCGGCGGGTGGAGTCGGGGTGTTCGCCGTCCAGCTGGCCCGGATCGCTGGGGCGCGCGTCATCGGCACGGGATCGGCAACGTCGGCAGATTTCCTGCGTGAACTCGGAGCGGAGCCGGTCGCCTACGGCGATGGTCTGGCCGACCGGGTCCGTGCCCTCGCTCCGAGCGGTATCACCGCCGCCATCGACCTTCACGGAACGGAAACCGCTGAGGTCGCCAGGGGTCTCGGCGTTCCGGACACGCGTATCACGACCATCGCCGCCCAGATCGACGGCATCACACCATCCAACGGGGCCAACGCCGCCCCCGGCGCCCTGGAGGAGCTCGCCGGGCTGGTGGCCTCCGGACGACTCCGAGTGCCCATTGCCGCCACCTTCCCGGTCGAGGACATCCGCCCCGCGGTCGAACTCCAAGCCGGCCGGCACGTGAAGGGCAAGATCGTCGTCGACATCGTCAGGGCCGAGTCACGCCCGCGGGGATGATCTCGATGCCCGCGATGGACGCCTGAACGTCTGCCTTACCACGGTTCACTCGCAGCTCACATCGACTTTTTCCACCTCGGGCGTGATCGAATCGGTCATCGGCGGGATCGTCATGCTGTTGCTGGGGGGTCGACCGGGGGAACCGCTTCCGCGCCCGACCACTCACCTGACAGTTGACGAAGAGGACGCGAATGACCGACGGCACTGCCAGCGGGGCGAAGACGACGACCACGCCCGGTCCAACCCCCCACCGTCGGCTGGCCCCGCTCCGCGCCCCGGGCAGCTGGCTGCTACACCGCGTCGACCGCACAGCCTCCCGACCCGTCATCGCCATCGCCGTTGTCTGTCTGTCCGTGGCCTGGATCATCGTCAGCGCGATCTTGGACTTTCCGACCAAGGCCGAGACGGTGTTCCAGACTCTCGTCGCTGCTTTGACCTTGGCCATGGTGTTCGTCATCCAACACACCCAGTCCAAACTCAACGTTGCCACCCAGCGCAAACTCGACGAACTTCTGCGGGCTGCACCTGCGGCCGATAACACCCTGATCAGCCTGGAACGCGCCGGGGACGACGAATTGCAAGCGGCAACGGAAAGTCACCAACAAGTTCGCGAAGACGCTATTGATGCGACCTGACCGACGCACCTCGGGGCGTTTCGCCGTTCGCCGCACCCGGCAGCCGCACCGAAACCCGCTCAACCATCTGAGATGCGGCGGAATGCCAAGGACATCAGAATATTCGGTTCGCACCATCGCATCGGTACGCCCAAAACACAAAGCCGCTCCACTTCGTTCCACCGGGCGAGGACGTCATCAGCGGATCCCTGATGGGGGGAAGGGGCAAGCGGACGGCCGGTCTGCCCTGGCTGTGGCCGGGCGTTCGCGGCGCCGCTCATCCCTCCGCGCTGAACGCTGCCTGCCGCCCGACCTTCTGATCCAGCCCGGTCCGGCCGACACGCTGGCGCCGACAGGGCGGTTCACGCTTCCTCCTTCCTGATCCACAGACCTGACGTCATCGGCCGGTGAGCGCGAGCCGGTTGCACTACTGGATCTTGAAGAATTGCCCGATGAGGGTGGTGGCGTCGATGGTGTGGGTGGTGGTTCCGGGGCCGCTTGTTTGGGTCGCGCCGGGCCAGGTGTGGCCGCCTCCGGTGATTTGGTAGTTCACAACCGTGGACCCCTGGGCGCAGTCGCTCCACTGCGTCCCGAGGATGTCAGCCTCCTCGAGCACCGTCTTCGGCGTTCCTGCGCATTCATTGACGCTGGTCCAGTCTTGTAGGAATGCCGCCACGGACAGCAGGTGTCGGCCGGGGTCTCCGTTGTAGGGGATGACCGGGTCGGCAGTGCCGTGAAAGTTCAGCACCGACACCGGGTGAGCCGGCCGGCACGGGTGGGGCTGTTGATAGAACGCACCGGCCACAGGTGCGATCGCGGTGATGCGATCCGACAGCTGGCAGGCCAACAGGGGCAGGAAGCCGGCGCCGTCGGACTTCCCGGTGGCGTCGATGCGCGTCTGATCGACGCACGTTGATCGTTCCACCGCGGAAATGATCTCGGAGGTGAACGAGACGTCATCGACGCCCGGGGCGGAGAAGGGATTCCCCTGCCAGGTCAGTTTGCCGCCGGATCCGGACGCGCCCGCGGGGTAGACGATGACGGCGGGCAGTCGGTCCAGATCCGAGTAGGACTCGAGCTGGCCCGGGGTTTCGCCGCGGCCGTGGAAGGCCACCACGAGCGGGTACCGCCGCCCGGCCGCCTCGCCGGAGGGCAGGTGCATCAAATAGGTCCTTTGCGTGCCGTCCGAGACCAGGGTCATCGACGTGGTCGTACCGGATGCCGTTGTCGGCGGGAGAACACAGATTGCCGAAGTCAACGGCGTAGCTGCCGCGTGGGGCTGTGCCTCATGCACCGCGCATGACGTGAGCGTGGCCAGCAGCGTCGAAACGGCGAGCATCCAGCCACTTCCGCGACGTCTACGCCTGGAAAAGGTCATCAGATCCGTCAAGAGTGGTTCCGGAGGCGGGTCGGACTCGGAATCTGGAAGTCGCGGCGTTCACGAGGGTGTCCAAGACGGTGACCTCACGAGGTCACCGCCTTCGCCGTCTTCCTGAAAAGCCCGACACGGCTCCCGGCGCCGACTATGAACAGTGTCTCCCCTTTGGACGTGGTGGCCAGGTGAGCCTCGATGGGTTCGTCCCAGCGTGCACAGAGACAGCCCCGGTCGGCGACGACGGCGCGGCCCGGTGCAACCCCAGATCGCAGCGCAGGCCGACGTTCACCACGACCGCCCGTACCTGGCTGAGGCTGGGTTCGCATCGTCACCCGAGACGACCGAGTTTCCGGCTAGCCCTACCTTCGGGATCGGCGGTCCGTGAAAGCCTGGCCCCGTGGCTCGTGACGTGATGATTGTGGATGACGACGCCGCATTCCGTGACCTCGCCGCAAGGGTAGTGACCAGTTGGGGTCATGTTGTGGTCGGTCATGTGGGCACGGCTGCGGCGGCGTTGGCGCGCGCATCGGAGTTGCGGCCCGATGTTGTCCTGGTCGATATTGGGCTACCGGATGGCGACGGGTTCGCTCTGACCGAGAAGCTCGTCGCCTTGCCTTGGCCGATGCGGTGTCATTCTCATCTCCTCGGACTCTGATTCCGCGAATGTGGCGGCCGCCCAACGTGCAGGAGCATCGG
Organism: Nakamurella sp.; assembly: GCA_965277905.1. Lineage (GTDB taxonomy): Bacteria > Actinomycetota > Actinomycetes > Mycobacteriales > Nakamurellaceae > Nakamurella. Next base: position 1,345,555 of record CBDIDW010000004.1, on the reverse strand, counting down.
GCTTTGTGCCCAAAGACGAGTTGTCCGGCGTCGAGCTGCGTCATCACATCGAACGTGGGCGAGATTGATGCTGGCAGCAGTCGATGAGCACTCAGCTTTGACGGTGGTCATCGGGGAAGACGATGACCTGCAGCGCGAGGCAGTGACCCGGCTTTTCGGGACGGCCGGGTTCGACGCCGTGACGGGTTCAGGTGACGCAACTGACGACCGGTTGACAGTCGCCGTCCCGGTGCGGCGTCAGGTCGACCACCGCATGGTTCTGGCGCCGCTGTCCTACCTTCAAGGGCGCGCACCTCGATGACCGTGTCCGCTTCGGACGACGAGACGGGTCCATTGCGGCTCGCTCAGCGGTTCTACGACGCGTTCAACGCCCGCGATGTGGACGCATGGCTCGAGACCCTGGATGAAGACGTCGAGGTCATCGTCGCTGCGGGTGTCATTCGGGGCCGCCAGGCAGCCCTCACCTACGTGAGCGGGATCCAGCAGGCTTACCCCGGAGTCACCGTGACATCCCGGCAGGTTGTTGCCGCCTCCAGCGTCGCCGTGGTGTCAGAATTCCACCTCACCAACCCGGCATGGTCGGCCACCGTCGATCCATGCCCCGCGGACTCAGCTGTTCCGTGGCGCTTGGATGGTGTGACCTGCGAGGTCCTTGGAATCCGGGAGAACCGGTTGGTCTCTCTGCACAGCTATTACTCGCCGGCGGTGACCGATCGAACCCCGGTAGCCCCGGTGCCCTCACCTGCGGAAGCGGCCCGAATCGCACGGTGGCGGCCGGCACTCACGCGAGTCCCGACCGAAGTCGCCGGCGGGGCCGAAGAGCGAGACCTGATTGCGGTCATCAACCAGGTTGTCGCCGAGCTATCGGGCATTGATGTCAGCCTGGTGATGCGTTTTGACAGCGACGACACGGCGTTGGTGCTTGCCGTGTCGGGCTCAGTTGATGAGCCAACACCAATCGGCGAACGGCTGGTCATCTCTGATGACATCCGCGCGGTACGTGACAGCGGACGCCCACTCCGGTTCGACGCCAGCGGCTGGCCCTTGCCAGGTGCCCTCACCAACTCGACGCGCGGGACGACTGTCCGCTGGTGTATTGGCGTTCCGATCAGGTTGCAGGGCAGGGTATGGGGTGTCAATGTACTCGGCTCGACCCAGCCGGAGCCATTTCCCGCGCACATCGAGGATAATATCGTCGCTATCACCCAGCTGGCATCTGCTGCTTTGAGCAACGCACAAGCCAATGATGACCTGCGCGAACGGGCGCGGGAGCAATCGGCACTTCTGCGTATCGCGGAAATGGCGGCATCCGGCGCAGACCCGACTGAGGTGTTCGGCGCGATCGTCAGATCCGCATCCTCCATATTGAACGGTCAGCTGACCACCTTGATGCGTTTCGTCGATTCGAAGGTAGTAGACGTCCTTGCCTTCAGTGGCGCGGGCATTCCCGCTACCGGGGAACGTCTCGTGATTGATCCTGCGAGCGTCACGGCCCAGGTCCAACGCACTGGCCGGCCGGCCCGCATCGACAACTATCAGGACGCGCCGGGCAACCCATTCGCCAACGACATCGCCAAACTGCACGCTTCTGCCGGGGTTCCGGTCTGGGTGGATGGTCGATTATGGGGCGTCCTGGCCGCGACGTCGATGGACGGGCCGCTGCCGGCCGGCGTTGAAGAGTGGTTGGCGCAGTTCGCCGGGACCGTCGCCACGGCCATTTCCGGCGCCCAAGCGCGCGCTGAGCTGAGCGCTTTAGCCGACAAACAGGCGGCCCTTCGACGCGTCGCAGAAGTCATCGCCCGAGGGCCGAAGGACAACCAGGTCTATGACGCCGTATGCGAAGAGGCGGCGCACATCACCAACGAAGACACCACGCTCATCCGATTCGACGACGCCAGTTCCTACACGGTCGCCGGAACCAGCACCGATACAGCGATCATCGGATCCCGCGTCGAGCTGGCAACGGACGACGACGGGGTGATAGCGCAGGTCCTACGAACACGAAGTTCAGCGCGGGTGGAGCGTTTTGTTCCGACCACAGAACGGCACGATTACCACCTCGAGGGGTTGACCTCCAGCGTGGGCGTACCCATCGTTGTCGGCGCCCGGCTGTGGGGTGCGCTCGTTAGCGTCGCCACCGGCCGCCGGCTCCTGACCACCGCGGAACAGAGCCTGCAATAGTTCGGCAGTCTCATGGCCGCTGCCGTCGCCAATGCCCAGACCCACGACCGGCTCAGAGATTTCGCCGACGAACAAGCCGCACTACGCAGACTTGCCGAGCTGGCCGCCCACGACGCCCCGGCAGAGGACGCGCTACATGCGGTGGCGGTGGAGGCATCCGACCTGGCCGGCGTTGAGTTCGGAATGGTCCTGCAGTACGAAGGTTCGGACGGCGCGAACCGGATCGTCGCGCTCGACGGTGCACCCGACAACTTCGCCGTCGGGCTGCGAGCGCCGGGCATTGGCGACAGCGCCGTCCAACGCCTCTGGGGCACCGGACGAGTAGCGCGAGTAGAAGACCTGGGTCAGATGACGGGCCTGTGGCCCAGATTGGCCCACACCCGCGGGTTCAGGTCCAGCGCCGGGGTACCAATTGTCATTCACGGCGTGCTGTGGGGCGCTTTGATCGTCTGCGGTCGCCAGGGGCCGGTCCCGCGTACCGTCGAGGAGCACTTGGTCAACTTCGCAAAGCTGGCCGCCACGGCGATCTCGGCCGCCAACGCACGCCATGAGCTGAGGTTGGTGGCCGATGAACAGGCTGCGCTGCGCCGAGTCGCCGAACTAGCCGCGCACGAGGCAGCCGCCGACGACGTTTTGACGGCTGCAACCGCAGAGGCGTGTGCCCTTGCCGGCGTGGATTTCGCCACCCTTCTGAGTTACCGACCGGACGGCAGCACCGTGATCGTGGCCACGGCCGGTGCCCCTGAAGGGATCGTCGTCGGTATGCGCTCACCGGGAACCGGTGACGGAGCAGTGCAACGTGTTTGGCACACTCAACGACCCGCCCGGGTGGACCATCTCGCCGACATGACGGGAGTCTGGCCGCTCCTCGCTCACAGCCACGGATACAACGCCAGTGCAGCGGTGCCGGTCACCATGCATGGACGACTCTGGGGCGCCCTGGTCGTCGTAGGGCGAGGCGAAACGTTCCCCCAGCCCATCGAGCAACACCTGGCCAATTTCGCCGACCTAGCGACAACGGCAGTCGCGGCCGCGGACGCACACCAGGGACTCAGGCAGCTCGCCAGCGAGCAGGCCGCGGTGCGGCGGGTCGCGGAGCTCGTCGCCCGCAGTGCCGAGTTGGACCACATCTTCGACGCCGTGACCATCGAAACCTCCCGACTCATGGCAGATTCACCCTCAACCCTGCTGCGCTACAACCAGAACGCGGATGCCACCGTGGTGGCGAGCACGAACAACGTGGCCCAACGCGAGCTGGGAATGCCTGCTCGTCCCGGCCAGCACGACACACCCGACGTCCTCCGCCAGACCGAGCCGGAAGATGCCGCCCTGGGCCTCACCGGCGGGATCGTCACAATTCCGGTCACCGTGGAAGGACTCAGCTGGGGCGCCCTCGTGGTGGTCACCCTCGACACAGCACAGTCGGCGGAGGCCAAGGACCGGCTCACCCCCTTCGCCGAACTGACTGCCGTCGCCATCGTCAACGCCGACAACAAATCCAAGCTCACCGCCTCCCGCGCACGCGTCATCGAAACCGCCGATGAAACCCGCAGGCGAATCCAACGCGACGTCCACGACGGCGCCCAACAACGACTGGTGCACACCATCATCGTTCTGAAAATGGCGCGCGACGCTGCGTATGCAGGTGGCTCGACGACCGAGCTATTGAATGAAGCCCTCAGCAATGCCGAACGGGCGAGCAAGGAACTGCGGAACATCGTTCATGGCATCTTGCCGGCCTCACTCACCCGCGGCGGGTTACGTAGCGGCTTGGAATCTCTCCTGCCTGATCTAGCATTACCGGTCGACCTGACCGTGGTTGCGCAACGGTTCGGTCACGTCCTTGCGGGTGGTGTCTGAGGTGGTTCCCGCATGATCCTTTGTGGTCGGATTTTATGCGCTGATCGTGGTGGGGATCACCTCCTGGGTGGCGGGGTCGCCGTCGATGACGGTGAGGCGGGATTTGGCCAGGACGTCCAGGCCGATGTAGCGGCGCATTTCGGTCCATTCGTCGTGCTGTTCGGCCAGGACAGCGCCGACGAGGCGGATCAGCGCGGCCCGGTCGGGAAAGATCCCGACAACATCGGTGCGGCGGCGGATTTCCCGGTTGAGGCGTTCCTGGGGATTGTTCGACCAGATCTGCCGCCAGATCGCTTTCGGGAACGCGGTGAAGGCCAAGATGTCTGGGCGGGCGGCGTCCAAATGGGCGGCGACGGCGGGGAGTTTCTCGGTCAGAGCGTCGACGATGCGGTCGAACTGGGCGTGCACGGCGTCGGCGTCGGGTTGGTCGTAGACGCTGTGCAGCAACGCTTTCACCCACCCCCACGACGCCTTCGGCGTCGCCGACATCAGGTTCGCGGCGTAATGGGTGCGGCACCGCTGCCAGGCCGCGCCGGGCAGGGTCGCGCCGACCGCGTCGACCAGGCCGCGGTGGGCATCGGAGGTCACCAGTTTCACCCCGGTCAGGCCGCGCGCCGTCAGGTCCCGGAAGAACGCCAACCAGCCGGCCCCGTCCTCAGCGCTGGTGACCTGTAGGCCGAGGATCTCCCGGTAGCCGTCGGCGTTCACCCCGGTCGCCAACAGCGCATGAACGTTGACGGTGCGGCCGCCCTCCCGCACCTTCAAGACCAGCGCATCCGCCGCCACAAACGTGTAGGGGCCGGCGTCCAACGGCCGGGTCCTAAACGCCTCCACGGTCTTGTCCAACGACCGGGCCATCTCACTGACCTGCGACTTTGACAGGCTGGTGATCCCCAGCGTGTGGACCAGCTTGTCCATCCGCCGGGTCGAGACCCCGAGCAGGTAGCTGGTCGCGACCACGGTGACCAGGGCCTGCTCCGCCCGCCGCCGCCGATCCAACAGCCAGTCCGGGTAATAGCTGCCCTCCCGCAACTTCGGAATCGCCAACTCCACCGTCCCGGCCCTGGTGTCCCACTCCCGGGCCCGGTAACCGTTGCGTTTGTTGACCCGCTCGTCGCTGCGCTCCCCGTACGGGGCGCCGCAGACCGCGTCGGCCTCGGCCCCCATGAGCGCCTCGGCGAACGATTTCACCATGCCCCGCAACAGATCAGGGCTCGCCTGGCCCAGCTGCTCCTGCAGCCACCCGGACAGGTCGATACTTGGCCCAACGGCCATCGTCGTGCTCCTTCGGTTGAGTTCCTTGGCGGGTTCTCACGAAGGATCACGCGGTGGCCGTCTCAAACGCCTACGCCACGCTCAACAGCAACAACGTCGGACACCACGTCCCTGGACGCAACTAACGGTTCAGACCACAGATCGAAACAACCGCGTACTTTATCGTCGCCGAGGCGATCACCAATGTTGTCAAACACGCACAGGCGAGCCGCGCCACCGTCTCAGTCAATGTCAGCGACGCAACCCTCTTCATCGAGATCCGAGACGACGGCGTAGGAGGTGCAGACGCTGGAAAAGGCTCCGGTCTGACCGGACTACTCGATCGGGTAGAGGCCGGCAACGGAACCCTGACCGTAGTAAGCCCACCCGGCGCCGGGACCGTGGTACGCGCGAGCCTGCCGCTCGATCCGCGGCCCACCGGTCCGCTGTCGCTCTCAACCTTGGGCCGACGGGTGAACTAACCACGCCGATCCCGAGCCGCACGTACAGACGGCGCCGAGTCGGTGCGGACGGCGGAGCTTCATCCCGGCAACCCGCGGCGACGGTGGTCGGGTCGCCTGAGCTGGGCCAGGCACGGCCTCACGCCTCAGCGGCGGGGCGGCAGTCGAGGTCCTGCGGCTCGTCACTCTGGGAAATTCGGGCATATGGGGCAGACGGGCTGTTTGATCACCTGCTCGGGCCGAAAAAGACCTGGTTTTCGCTCAGCCGCGTCACAGCTTCATTCGTTTGTGACTCGATCGCTGGCACGGGTTCCTATTTTGGGTGAAGCACTGTTCACTGTGAGTCAGTAGTGGTCAGTGGTCAGGCGTACCTGAGAGCGGAGTCCGTTTTGCGGCGATTCGGGGCGCTGTTACTGGCGGCGGGCCTGTGTGCGGTGACTGCGCTGGTAGGGGTGGTCGCAACGCCGGGGACTGCGGCGGCGGTGGTGGTCAATCCGTTCACACTGAACTACGACCAGGTGATCTACGGCGATTTCATCGAGATCGGCAACGGGAATCTGCGGTGTCCGACGGCGGCGGACGGCGCGTTCTTCCTGCCGGGAAAGACGCCGGCCGGGTGCGCGGCCGGCCAGACGACGGCGGGGCCGGCGGACGGTAACAACAACTACTTCATGGTGCAGAACGATGTCGACGGCGTGCCCGGCACGTTCAACTCCTCGACCGCGGCGTTGACGATCCCACCGGGGGCCACCGTCGATTTCGCCCGGTTGAACTGGGGTGGCGACACCGGCCGGTTCAAACTGCCCAACGGCACGTTTTCGACGGTGCCGTCCTGTACTGCGGCGGGCCAGCAGTCCCCGCCCAGCGGATCCCCGTCGCAGCCGCCGCCGGGCAGTCCCACGGCTCAGCATCCGCAGATCACCGTCGGCTTCGGTTCCTCGTTCGACGTCACCCCGACGCAGGTCACCACCGACCCGGACACTGCGGTCGGCAACAATCAGGAGCAGTACTACACCGGGTACGCCGACGTGACCGCGGACTTCACCACCGCAGCCAGGGCGACGTCGCTGCCCATCACGGTGGCCAACATCTGGTCCCCGGCCGGGATCAACTGTTTCGCCGGCTGGTCCCTGGTCGTGGTCTACAAGTATCCGCAACTGACCGCGGTGTATGCACCGTCGAAGAAGGAGGTGTTCGTCTACGACGGGCACGTCCGGCAGGGGGCCACCGACCCGCCCACGGTGACCCAGGTGACGGGTTTCCGGTCCGCCTCGGCGACCGACAAGGTCGGCGTCACCGCCTACGAGGGTGACCGGCAGATCAACGGCGACCAGCTCAAGATCAACAACACCGCGGTGACCGACGGCCAGTTCAACACCACCACCAACTTCTTCGTCTCTCACGCGGACGGGGCGACGAACCCGTCGGTGCCCTACAACTACTCGGTCGACGCGAACGGGTTCACCACCACCGCGATCCCGGTCGGCGCCACCTCCGCGGCGGTGGCCTTCTCGACCAGCGGCGACGGCTACGTCGCGCAGAACCTGGTGCTTTCCCTGGCGGTCCCGGAACTGGTGGACACCAAGACCGTCACTCCGACGGTCGCGCACCCCGGAGACCCGGTGGTCTACACGATCACGGTGACCAACCCGAGTACCGCGAACGCCGCCGGGGTCCAAACCAACGACCCGCTGCTGCCCGGCTGCGGGGGATACCTGCCCGTGCTACCCGGCCTGGCCTCGCACACCTACACCTGCAGTGCGGTCGCGCCCGCCGCGGACGACGTCAACACGGTCACCTCGGCCGGGAAAAGCGACCTCGGCGACGACATCTCCGGTACCGCCGTCGCCGCCCTGCACGTGGTGCACCCGGGCGTGGCCATCAGCAAGACCACCGACAAGCCCGACTACCGGGTCGGCGAGACAGTCACCTACACCATCGTGGTCACCAACACCGGGGACCAGCCGCTGACCGACACCACCGTCGCCGACCCCACCACGGCCGGCTGCGCCAAGACGGTCGGCGACCTCCCGGTTGGCGGGAGCACCACCTACACCTGCACGGACACCGCCCCGGTCCCCGGCGGTGCCAACACCGCCACGGTCACCGCCCGGGACAGCGTGCCGGTCGGGGGTGCGCCCGGCCAGACGGTCACCGACCAGGCCAGCGTCCCCGTGCCAGTGATCCATTCCGGGATCAGCATCACCAAGGACGCCGCGCCCAGCACCATCCGCGCCGGCGAAACCACCACCTACACGATCGCGGTGACCAATACCGGCGACGCGGCCTTGTCACCGGTCACCGTCGCCGACCCGGTCACCCCCGCCTGCGCCACCACCATCCCGGGGGGCCTGGTCGCCCACGCCGTCTACACCTATACCTGCACCGCCACCCCGGACAACACGGTGACGAACACCGCCACGGCGACAGGGACCGACTTGGCCGGGGACCCGGTCACCGACGCCGCGGACGCCCTGGTCACCGTCATCCATCCCGGCCTGGCCCTGACCAAGGCCGCCGACCCGGGCCCGCACCGACCCGGTGACCCGGTCACCTTCACCCTGACCCTGCACAACACCGGCGACACCACCCTGACCGACGTCGCCGTCGCCGATCCCAGTACCCCCGGCTGCGCCAGAACGTTTCCCACCTTGGCCGCCGGCGGGACCCAAACCTGGCAGTGCAGCACGACCGCCGGACCGGACAACTTCAGCAACACCGCGACCGCCACCGGCAACGACCCCACCGGCCGGGCCGTCACCGCCACCGACACCGCGCCTGTCGACGTCATCCACCCAGCCATCGACATCACCAAAACCGCCGCGCCCACCGCGGTCCGCGTCGGGGACAGCGTCACCTACACGATCACCGTGCGCAACACCGGCGACACCACCCTGACCGGCGTGACCGTGACCGACCCCTCCACCCCCGCCTGCGCATCCGTCATCGGCACCCTGGCGGCGGCTGCGGCGCGGACGTACACCTGCACCGTGACCGCCGGCTCGGCCGACATCATCAACGCGGCCACCGCGACCGGCACCCCTCCCACCGGACCCCCCGTGTCCGACACAGACACCGCCACCGTTACCGTCACCCACCCGGCCGTGACCCTGAGCAAAACCGCCAGCCCGACGATCGTCCGCCCGGGCCAAGACATCACCTACTCGATCATCGTGCAGAACACCGGCGACGTCCCGCTTTCCGACGTCTCAGTCACCGACCCGAGCACGCCGGCCTGCGCTCACACCTTCGCTTCCATCGCGGTCTCGGACTTCCGCACATACAGCTGCACCGTCGTGGCGGGCCCCGCCGACCGCGACAACACCGCCGCCGTCACTGGCACACCCCCGGTCGGTCCCGCCGTCAGTGACTCCGATGCGGCGCACGTTCAGGTCATCCACCCCGCCCTGCACGTCACCAAGACCGCCGACGTCACCCAGGCCCGCCCGGGTGACCCGATCAGCTACACGATCGTGGCCACCAACACCGGCGACACCGCCCTGACCGACGTCCAGGTGACCGACCCGCTGCTACCCGGCTGCACCGCCACTGTCGTCGCCTTGGCTCCCGGCGCCTCGACCCCGCCGCTGCACTGCAGCACGACCGCGCCGACGACCACCGTCACCAATACCGCCACCGCGATGGGAACACCCCCGGACGGGGCCGCGGTCGAGGGCGCCGCCACCGCCACCGTCACGGTCATCCACCCGGCCGTCACGATCACCAAGGTCGCCGACCACGCCCAAGTCCGCCCGGGCGACCTGACCGGATTCCAGATCCAGGTGAGCAACACCGGCGACGTCCCCCTGGACCCGGTGACCGTCGCCGACCCGTCGGCGCCGGGCTGCGCCCGCTCCCTGTCCGGGCCGCTCGCGCCCGGCGCGACACAGAGCTACCACTGCTCTCTGACCGCCGGTGACACCGACTTCGTGAACACCGCGACGGTGACCGGTACCGATCCCGCCGGCCACCCGGTGACCGACACCGCTCTGGCCGCGGTGAATGTCATCCACCCGGCCATCACCATCAGCAAAACTGTCGCCCCGACCGATGCCCAAGCCGGGCAGCCGATCGTCTACACGATCGTGGTCACCAACTCCGGCGACGTCCCTCTGGCCAACGCCGTCGTCGCCGACCCCGCCGTCGCCTCCTGCGCCCAGACCTTCCCCTTGCTTGCGCCGGGGGAGTCCCAGACCTACACCTGCCCGTTCCTCGCACCCGCCGGCACTTTCGCCAACACCGCGACGGTCTCCGCCAGCCCGCCCGTCGGATCGGATGTCACCGACACGGCTACCGCCCAGCTTCGGGTGGATCATCCGCACCTCTCACTGACCAAAACCGCCGACGTCACCGCGGCCAGGCCCGGCGACCCCGTCATCTTCACCATCACCGTCGTCAACGACGGCGACGTCCCCCTGGACACCGTCATCGTCGACCCGTCCTTTGCCGCCTGCGCGAAGACGATCGGAACCTTGGCCGTCCAAGAAGAGCAGACCTACGCCTGCACCGTCGCGGCGCCGCAGGACTCGCTGGTCAACACCGCCGTCGCCACCGGAACCCCGCCCTCGGGGCCACCGGTCAAGGCGACCGGCAACGTGCCCGTCACCGTCATCCATCCCGCCGTCGAGATCGTCAAGACCGGCCCGACCGGCCCAGTGCGGGCCGGCCAACCCGTCACCTTCACTATCACCGTCACCAACCCCGGTGACGTTCCCCTCACCGCCGTCTCCGTCACCGACCCGAGCGCACCGGACTGCAGCCGCACCCTGGCCACTCTCGCGCCGGACGGCGGCGCTCAATCTTCGACGGTGACCTTCACATGCACCGGGACGGCTCAACCCGACGACTACATCAACGCCGCCACCGTGACCGGAACCGATCCGCTCGGACATCCGCTGACCGCCGACGCCCAGGTGCCGGTGGACGTCATCCACCCTGCGATCAGCCTGCTGAAAACGGTCGACCCGACCACCGCCAGAGCCGGCGACCCGGTCCAATACCGGTTTACCGCCATCAACACCGGAGACGTCCCCCTCACCAACCCCACCCTGACCGACCCGCAACTGCCGACCTGCGCGCACACCTTCACCCAGCCGTTCCCCGTCGGCGCCCGCCTGGACTTCTTGTGCCCGGCGTTCGCGCCTGCCCAAGACCTGACGAACACCGCCGCCGTCACCGCGGCCGCTTCCGTCGGCCCGGCCGTCACCGGAACAGCCAGCGCCGTTCTGGATGTCGTGCACCCGGCCATCGCCATCACGAAGGTCCGCACCGCGACACCAGGCCATCCGGTCCACCCCGGCGACTCGGTCTCCTTCCAGATCACCGTGACCAACACCGGTGACGTACTCCTGAGCGGAGTCACCGTCACCGACCCGCTGGTGCCCTCCTGCACCCGGACCCTGGGAACCTTGCCCGTGGGGGCGACCGCCCCGCCGTACACCTGCACCATGGCTGCGTTGCCGGCGAAATACACCAACACCGCGACCGTCATCGGATCACCCGCGATCGGGCCGCCCGTGTTCGCCGACGCCCAAGCATTCGTGCCCGTCATCCACCCCGGCATCGCCATCACCAAGACCGGACCGGCCCTACCCGTCCGCGCCGGCGGCACCGCCACCTTCACCGTCACCGTCACCAATACCGGTGACACCACCCTGCACAACGTGACCGTCACCGATCCCCTCGCCGGCGGCTGCGCCCGCACGTTGCCCGCTCTGGCCGCCGGCGCGATCATCACCTACCGGTGCACCAGCGTCGTCGGTAGCGCCACCTTCACTAACACCGCCACCGTCACCGGTACCGATATCACCGGCCGCCCGGTCACCGACCTCAGTTCCGCCCACGTCGAGGTGGTCCACCCGGCCCTGGCCCTGACCAAGACCGCCAACATCACCGCCGCCGCGCCCGGCGACCCCATCGTGTTCACCCTGGTCGCAACCAACACCGGCGACATCACCCTCGTCGACGTCACCGTCACCGACCCCAGCGCCCCAGCCTGCGACAATACCCTGAACACCCTGGCCCCCGGCGCCTACCTCAGTTTCGACTGCACCGTGACCGCGCCCACCGCCGGCTACACGAACACGGCCACCGCGATCGGCCGGCCGGCCGGCTGCCCCGTCGGTCACGCCGCCGCCGGATGCCTCACCCCGATCGACACACTGCCCGTCACTGGATCCGCCGCGGTCACCGTGAGCATTACCGCACCTGCCAGCAACCCCGACGGAGCAGGCAGCGGGGGACAGGCCGCACCGCCACCCGTACTGCCCAACACCGGATTCGACCTCGCACCGCCGCTGACCACCGGCCTGGCCATCCTCGTGTTGGGCGTTCTCCTGCTTGTCGCCGCCAGCAACCCACACTCACGGCGCGGCCGGCCGGGCCCATCCCGGCCGTAACGTCGGGTCTATCCGTCAACCGTATTTCCGGGGTTGATCATCAGCAGGTTTCGGCGGCCGGGAAACGGTCGGCGAGATCATGGCGAACGCGTTCAGGGCTGGTTTGCAGCGAATGACCCAGCGGGTCTTCCCGGCACCGGTCGGATCGAGGGATCTGGCGACCCGGTAGCCCCTTTCAGGGCGGCCTGTTCGGTGGGGGAAGTGCCCCGGGCCCGCACAGCCCGCCGGAACCGGGCGTCAAGCGACTCGATGGTGTTGGTGGTGCAAGGTGACCCGGCGGATCTCCAGGTCGGCGTCCAGGAACGGAATGAACTCCACCCACGTCCCCAAATCGAGAACCTGCCTCGCGTCGAGAACGCTGATTGGTGATCTGGTCCCGGGTACAGCACTCACCGTCGCCGACCCGGCGGCGCGAGCCGCAACAGTCAGGCGTTCGCGGTCCAGGTGTCGCGGTGCAGGTGTAGGTAGTCGGCCAGGGTGGTGGGTGGTCGGTGGAGCAGGGTCGCGAGGGTGGTGGTGGTTGTGGCGGCGAGTCCGAGGCGGGCGATGATGTTGATCAGGAGTTGGACGTTGATGTAGTCGGCGGGCAGTTGGTGACGCTTCAGTTCTTTTCGGTAGGCCAGCAGTCGGCCGGGTTGATAGTCGATCGGTCGGCCGAGCTCGGCGGATAGCAATGAGGCGACTTGGTGGTAGGTCAGTGCTTGGCCGCCGGTCAGGGTGTAGGCGGTGCCGGTGTGCGGGGCGGGGTCGGTCAATACCAGGGCGGCGACGGCGGCGATATCGGCGGTATCGATGAAGCTGGTTTTCGCGTTGCCGGCGGGTAGCCGGATCCGATCGTGGTCTCGGATGTCCACGCCATATGCGGTGTCCAGGTTCTGGGCGAAGAACGACGGGCGCAGAAATGTCCAGGTCATCGTGGAGGCGCGGAGGTCCTTTTCGATGTGCCAGTGCGGCATGACCGGATTGACGCCCATCAGGGACAGGAACACCACGTGCCGGACCCCGGCGGTCTGGGCGGCGGCGAGGAATGGCCGCACGTACCGTTTGGTGTCCGAAATCGCCGGTGGCCGCATCAAAAAGACCCGGTCGATCCCGGCCAACGCCGGTCCGAACGTATCCGGCCGTTGGAAGTCCAGCTCCCTGCAGGTGGCCGGCCCCGGGTAGGCGTCCGGGTGTCGGGCTGCGGCGACCGTGCGGGCGCCCAGGGCGGCCAGCAGCGCGGTCAGCGGCGCACCGACGGTCCCGGTCGAGCCGGTGACCAGAACACTTCCGGGAGACTCCATGACGCTCATGATCTACCCGCGGGGGTCGGCGGGCGTGGGAGTTGGGGTCGGGTCGCGATATGGGCCAGGTGCCGGTGCTCGGCGGCAGCACACGGCAGGTGGCTCGGTCCGGGGAGGCGTCGGCGCGCGTGGTGCTCCTGGTTGGTCCCGACTCTGCCCCGTGGCTGAACTCGCGACGACCGGACCGTTGCCATTGCGTCTGCCGCGGTAAATGGCACCCTTTTGTCACCCCATTTGGCCGCCTAGATGGGCGTCAGACCATTCCTCCATGTGCCCGACCGACACTCCTGCCGACCAACCGGCGACGGTGAACACAGGGGTTCCCGCAGGGCGTCCCGTGTTCGTTGCTGAAGGGCCAGTTCACGATCCCAAAACTCGTCCCCACTACATCCGCCCCCGTTGTGCATGTGCTCATGATGCGACCGGCTGTCAACAGCTGAGCCCTTCGGTTGAGCTGGCTGATCGCGACCACCGGCACCAGGGGCGGCCAGCCAGCGGGGCCAGTGCGGCCCCAACTCTCGCCTGCGACGCGTGCAACGAAGTGCCCCTCATCAAGTGGCGGGTTCTGTTTAGAGTGAGTGGCGGCCTTCCGGTGGAGCCAACCGGGAATCTGGGCTGGGCTGAGGCGGACGACCCAAGATGCTCATCTTGGTGAGAACTGCTGCGGCGGGCCTCGTTCGCATTTTTTGTACTGGACCAAATAGCTGACATGACGGGTGGCAACCTCCCGGGACACCCGGAGTTGAGGGTGTCTCCTTCACATGGCGGGGCCCCGGATTCCTGTCCAACTACCGAAGTCAATGGGCTCAACGGTCTTCAGCACTGTTTTGAGTTGCGGGTGAGCATGTCCGGCTTTGCCACATGGAGCGGGTCAACGCGTCGCGGCGGGCAGTGGTCTTCAGCTTCGCTGCCCGGCCGGCGTGCCTACACTCCCGTAGGTGAACGGGGAGCCCTGGTCAGGCAGGCCGGTCAAGGCTGGTCCTCAAGGGATGCCGGCCAACGACGTTCCGGGAGACCAGACGCGCAGGGCCGACCCGGACGTCGGTGGGCCCTCGGACGGACCTGTGATCTCGGCCGGCACCGCTGTGGTCACGGTGTTGGGTCCGATTGCCGTCGGAATCCCCTCGGCAGGGACGAGCATCGAGGTCGGGGGACGGCGGGCGCGGATCGCTCTAGCTGCCCTCGGGATGGCCGGTCGGCCACTCGCCGCCGATTATCTGGCCGAGATTGTCTGGGCCGGTTCCCCGCCCCCCACCTGGCCGGCCGCGTTGCGGAACGTGATCACCAGCCTGCGAGCCGCGCTCGAGCCGATCGGCCGCGGCGAGCAGCGCCTGGTCGTCACTCTGCCGACCGGCTACGCCTTGGTCAACGCCACCACGGACCTGGCCGAGGCGATCGGGCGGCCCGTGGATCATCTCGTGACTGTTCAAGGCGCTTCCCTTCCCGACGAACTCGACCACCCCTTCTTCCAGCCCTACCGCGCGCAGTTGGAGAATCTCAGGCGCGTCGCGGCCGAGCAGGCCATTACGGCGGCGACCACCGACGGTGACCATCGGACGGCCGTTCAGTTGGCTCATCGGCTGGCCGACGACGGACCCTTGGACGAGGCCGCGCACCGCCTGCTTTTCGCTGCGCTGCAACGGGCGGGCGACCGTCCCGCCATCGTTGCCGGTTTTGCCCGTCTCCGGACGGCTTTGGCCGATCAACTCGGGGTAGACCCCAGTCCGCAGACCGTGCAGGCCTATCTGGCCGGTATCTCGGACGAAACGGCGCGGATGCCTCGGGCCAGATTGCCCAGCCCACGGGGCCGGTTCGTCGGCCGCGGCTTAGACCTCTCGATGGTTGGCAGGCGCCTGTCGCAGCCGGGACTGGTCACTTTGACCGGCCGGGGCGGCATCGGGAAGTCCAGGCTGGCAGTCGAACTCGCCCGCACCGCGCGACGCGAGGGTGTCACTGTGCTCTACGTCGCTCTGGCCGAGGTGCCGGACGACGAGCTGGTCGCCAGTCATGTGGCCGTCGGTCTTGGCGCCGTCGGGTCCGATCCGGTCAGTGCGGTGGCGGATGCGCTGGCCCCGCTGGGGGCGGTCGTCCTGGTTCTCGACGGCTGCGATGTCGTCCCGGACGGCGTCGCCGCCGTTGCCGGCGTGCTGATGCATCGGTGCCCACAGCTGACCGTGCTGGCCACGTCGCGGGCGCCCCTGACTCTGGCCGGAGAGCACGTACACACCCTGCGCCCCCTTGCCGAGGGCGTCGAGCTCCTCGCCGAACATCTCGGCCTCGAGCGGCCCCGCTTTGATTCTCCCGCCCCGCCCGATCGCGCCGCACTGTCTGCGCTCGCTGCCCGGTGCGCCGGAATTCCCCTGGCCATCGAGCTTGTGGCCGCCCAATTGAACGACTTTTCGGCCGCCGATCTTCTGGACCGGCTGCCAGCCGGGGAGCAAACGCTCACCGCCCTCCTTGCCTACGGGTACGCCACCCTTTCCGACGACGAGGCCGCGGTGTTCCGCCGAATCGCCGTGTTGGCCGGTCCGGCCGGCCTCGGGCTGGTCACTGCCGTCGCCACCCGCGCCGTCAGCCCGGCGGGCGGTGCGCCCTTCGTTCGGCCGGCGCGGGTGGCCAGGATCTTGCGAGAATTGTCCAGCCGCGGGCTGGTCCAGTTGGATCGGGACTCGGCTCGGTGGGGCTATCAGCTCGACGATGACATTCGGCGGTTCGCCGCCGAGCGGCTGGCCGAAGCGGGCGAAGAGGCCGACGTGCTCGACGGCCTGTTCGTGTCAATCCGGGAGCTGTTGCCGGACGATCCGACCGCTGCGCCGAGTTCCTTTTCCGCCGAAATCACCGCCATTCTGGGCAGTGTGCGCTCGCTGCTCGACGCGGCAGTGCAGGACCGAACGAATCGGGATCACGGGCTGGAGATCGCGTTTCGGCTGCACCGATATTTCGCGGCCACCAGTGTCACCGAAGGCCGGTTTTGGCTCGACCGGCTGCTCGCCCGCGTCCTGCGGGCTGACCTTGTCCCAGGCGGAAGTCCGGATGACGACTTCGCCGTAGAAGGCGCGACGGCGAGCCCGCCCGGCCCTTGGGCGGGGCGGTCGGCTTTCGCCAACGGGTATCTCGCGTATTGGGCGGGAGACGTCAACGCTGCGCGCCCCCTTCTCAGTGCCGCGGTCGAGCTGCTCACGGGAGCGTCCGGCCGCACCGACGACGGCGCCGATCAGGCGCGGGACGCCATCTTCGCCGTTCGGGCACTGGTGTTCCTGGGCGGTATTTCTGACGACCTGGACGACGGGCAACTCGCCGTACAGCAAATGCGCAGGGCCATCGACCTCGCCGCCCCGACCCGGGATTTCGGCGTCCGGCTCGGTGCGTTCATGGGGATCGCCGCCGTCCTGGGCGAGCGCGGCAACCCCGAGGCACTCCGCTTTGCCCGCCGAGCCATTGCCATGGCGCGTTCCCCCGACGCGCCGGCACATCATCTCCCGATGGTGCTGGCCACCGGTTCGACCATCTGCTGGCAGATTGGGGACGTCTCGGCGTTGCGGGAGATGGTCGCCGAGGCAGCCGAGCTGTTGGGGGACGAAAAGCGGATCTCGCACGTCATCGTCCTGACTGCGCAGGCGGTGTTGGCGCTGCTCGACGACGACCCGTCGGCCGCGCAGCAGTTGGCATCCCGTGCCGCTGTCGAGGCGGACAAGCTCGGCCTGGAACGCGAGCTGCCCCTCACCCACGCCGTGCATGCCGTTGCGGCCCGCGACGCGGGGGCAGCGACGGGGGACGGTGGGTGGCACCGTCGGGCCGGCGACGCGGCGGCGGCAGCGCTGAAGGCCACCCAGGCGTTGACCTATCGCTATCCTCTGGCCGTCGCGCTGGAGGCGGCAGCGCTGGTCGCCGACGCACCCGCATCCGCCGTCGCCGATCTGCTGAAAACCGCCCAGCACATTCGAGCCGCCGGAGACCGCCCTGCTCCGCCCTGGCTGGCCGCCCGGCTCGACGCCCTGGCGCCCACCAACGGCTCAGTCCTTCCTGCTGCGCAGGCAATCCAACTGGCGCACGCCGTGCTGGCGGCCGGACAACCTGCCCGCGGGTCAAGCCGGAACTAGAAGGTTGTCGAGTCAGGACGCAAACACGTCGTCGGCCAACTTGATGGTGTCCGCGCGGATTTCTGCCTTCGTGGCGACGTCCGGCGTCCAGTCGATCACAACGATCTGAACGTCCGTGGCCTGGGTGGAATCCCACACGCTCACCGAGCCGGTATCATTTTCGAAGACGGCTGGCCGGCCTCCGATGGCGGGTAGCGGCGCGTAGTCCAGGGCTTGTTCTGTGTGTTCCCACTCGCTCTCGCTGGATCCGTATCCGGGCAGGATCCTGACGGTGAAGACGCCGTTTTTCGCGGTGTCGGCCGAGGAAAGCGAGGAATTGGTCAGCGACCAGTCGCATCCGCCCAGAGGCTCGGAATAATGCGTGTCGACGTCGCCGCCTACCACCGCGACGATCTGCGCCGACGTCAACGCCGAGCAATTGAGTTTCTTTGCCACACCGCTGCTCGAGTCAACCGCTGCCTGGGTGCCGGCAGCAGGTGGGACCAACGTCGGGGTAGTCGGAATGGCCGGTATGGCGCCCGCCGAACTGGCCTCGGAGCTGCGTGAGTTGTCCGTGTCGGTAGGGGTCAGAGCAGCGGTTCCCACGCCGCCCGAATCCGGCACCCCAATGGCCGCAGTTGGTTCCGCCACGCTCGAAGATGCCGCCGGACTCGCCGGCGAGCAGGCGGCCGACGCCAACAGCGCGGCCGAGGCCAGTACGATCTTTAGATGAGATGAATTCATTTCATTCCTATCTGGAGGCAGAACTGCCCGTTCGGTCGTGGCCCGGGTTCCGGAAAGATCTGTGCGATGACAGGGGATCGGCCTGTCTGACCGTTCGCCACCTTCTCATGGTGGAGTTGTGTTTATTCCTTCCGCGTCTGCACGTGTATCGCTGCCGGCGGCTGGCCTCGATCGAGCCGGTACACCGGGCGGCGTGACGAACGGACGGTTCCGTCGGTGCGGGAACGACCCGCGGCTCCGAAAGCCGTGGCAATGAGCGGGTCCACCCGACAGCACCGCGGACAAAAGACCAGCGGAAATGGCGAACAGGCATACAACCATTCCACTCAGCCGGCGCAACGCCCACGCAACGCTCGCCTTGCGATGGCCCGGGGACTCCGCACCTTCCCCACGGCAGCGTCGGATGACCCTGGTCGTCACCCACCACGGCTCCTACTGCGGGGTCGCGCTCTCGTCCTCAGCCGGGGGAGGGGGTACTAGGGGCCACCGCGGCGACGAACAGCACCAGCAGCATGGACTTCAACTGGTGCCGCGGCAGTCCGACCCAGTCGGGTCCGGTGGGAGGACACCGCCTTCGGCCTGTACCGGATCTGGCGCTCGGCGACCTCGCCGGCCGACATGCCGGCCGCGTCTTCAACCCCCAGTCCGGCCAGCGCACCAGAACAGGTGGTGAACGCGGCGGCGATGATGACTGCCGAACTTTCCGGGGCCGGCGGCGGCGCCACAATCGTCACCGACGCTATCGCTGAACACGCCGCGCACCTTGTGGCCCGCGGCCAGCCCGGCCGGAGCGCTCGGATCTCGTCGGCGGGCGCTCAGTCGAGCCAGGTCACGGTCTGCTCGAGCACCCGGCGTCCGTCCAGATCGCCCAGTGAAAGACTTGCGAACGCCGCCGCTCCCGGCGACGTCTGCCACCGGAATTTCGGTTGGTTGGTGGTGGCCGCTTCGACCACGACCGCCGCGGCGTCCCGCGGATGTTGTGCCGCGGCGAACGCACGCGCGCTGCGGCTCAGGTAAGCCGTCCGGTACAGCCGGTAGGGGTCGTCCTGTTCGTCGGGCGCGGCCTCATTGTCGAGGTTTGCCACGAATTCACTGGACACGGCGGCGGGCTCGACCACACTGATTTCGATCCCGAACCGGGCCGCTACGGGCGCGAGTGATTGCATGAGGCCCTCGACCGCGAATTTCGCCCCGCAGTATGCATCGGCGAACGGCTGGCCAATCACCCCGCCGACGCTGGTCACGGTGACGATACGACCCCGACCGGCTTCGCGCATGCCGGGCAGCACCAGGCGGGTCAGGCCCGCCACGGCCAGATAGTTCACATCGAGCTGGGCCTGCAGGCTTGCGTCGTCGGTTTGTTCCAGCGTGCCGACCAGGCCCTGCCCGGCATTGTTGACCAGCGCCTCGATAGTGCCGTGGTCCTGCTCAACGGTGCGGACGCATGCCGCGGCGGCGGTTCGATCGGTTACGTCCAGCGCCCGGACGTCGACCTCGACCCCCGCGTCGGCGGCCGCCGCCAACAGCAGGCCCGCCCGGTCCGGGTTGCGCATGGTCGCGACAACCGTCATCCCAGCCCGGGCGAGACCGACCGCCGTCCACAACCCGATCCCGCTCGAGGTCCCTGTCACCAGCGCCACCGCTTGCCCTGTCATGGGATACAAGTGTGCGCTCGCGCCCGGCGCCAAAGGGCACACGACCCGTCATTGCGGGAGCAACTGGAATGCCCGCGGCAGGCGGCCGGCCGTTCGCCCCCACCGGCATCGAATTTCCTGCTACCGCGTGTCCGCGCGTCGAGCGACCACCGAGTACAGCGGGTCGCCACGGTAGGTGCCTCCCCGTCGCCGGTCGGGCGGCGTCCACAGCGACACCTCCGGTTCGTCGAACCCTCCGGCCAGACGGAGGTAGGCGGCCACGATCGCGCACCGCTCGTCCTCGTCCGCGGCCAGCCAGCCGTGTATCGCCTTGGTCGGAAAGCAACGATTCGAGAAGGTGATCGCGATTGGGGCGCCGGGACGGAGCACCCGAGCGGCCTCGGCCAGCACCTGCACCGGCCGGACCAGGTAGTCGACCGACACGCAGCAGACAACTGCGTCGAAGTCGGCGGCCGGGAACGGCAGAGTGGTCTCGTCGTTGAGGTCCTGCACCACAGTCTGCGTGGCGGCCGGATTGGCGGCCAGCTCCTGCGGGTTCATCCCCAACACCACCAGCTCACTCGGGGGCACCCCGAAATGCGACACCCACGAGGACATCAGATCCAGCACCCGTCGGGACTGGCCGCCCGACCCGTCGATGCCCAAATGCTGGTAGACCGCGCCGACCGCCGCGATGGCCCCGTCGTCGATATGCGTCACCAGCCGGGTGTCCCGGTAGAACCGGGCATCCGGGGACGGGTCGTGCCGGGCGAAGAAGCCGGGAGGGAATGGGTCGGTCATTCCATTCAGTGTGCCGGGCGGCCGGAACTTGCTCACTAGACGAGCTACGGTCACGCCGCGGTGGACGGTCTTTCTGCCGGCCCCTGTGCCGCTGGCGATCAGCCCCACGTTCGGGTCCTGCCGGGCTTGTGGATTTTTTTGCCAGCCCGCCGCCACCGGGTCGTCGCCACGGTGGCATGCCTAAGTACGGCGACGCCGGGCGGCCACCGCCAACGCAGCGCCCAAGAGCAGGGTCAGCAGGCTGAACATAGAGAGCTGCTCGAGTGGCAAGCCGGTGCGTTGGTGAGCTGAGGGCTCCCGGTGGTGGGGATGAGTTGGGGGCTTTGGGAAAGCGGACCGAGTTCAGAAGCGAATCAGCTCAAGGCGGTAAAGATGTCCTGACAGAGTGCGCCCATCTTGCCCGCGTAGGCGACGGCGTCCGCCACGGTCGAGCCGCCGATCGGACCCGGATCAATGGGAATGGTCAAATCTTTCCTACCGGGCGTTTCCACGATGCAGGTCACCGATCCCTTGCGGGTGATGATGGTCGGCGCCGAAGTCATCACCCCCGACATCACCACACCGGAATAGACAGCCTGGTCACCGATGCCGGTCAGCGGTTTGTCAGTCCCGTTCTCCTCCGCGACGCGTTCCTTGTAGTTGGCATGGTTGGTGTCTTCCGGGTAGACGGTGATCGACATCGCCTGCTCGTCGAACTGGCACACGAATTGGTGCTGGGGATCCAGTTCGGCCGAACCAGGATCGAACTCGATCTTCATGACCGCAGTTGTCACCAGCGCCTGTGCATGGGCAATCTTGATTCCGTTGCATCCCTTTGTAGCCAGGTCGGAGCCGGTGGGCACGGCGCTGCTCATCGACGTGTCGGTGCTCACCGCTTCGGTACCGCCGACCCCGGTTGTGCTCGTGTCCGAGGGACTGGTAGCGCCCACTGAGGCCGGCGAGGAGGTCGGCGCTGATGTGCCAGCTGCGGTCCCGGCGGCAGGGGAGCTGGAGCACGCCGACAGCAGCACGGCTCCAGCGGCGAGCAGGCCGACAGCAACCCGGGTTTTCATGCAGACTCCAACCTGGTGACCATGTGAACTGTGTGGCGTCAAGTCCACGGTGTCGCCGTAACGTCTACGCAACGCAGGTGGGCCCGTTCGCCCGCAGGGCCAACGGGAACCTCCGGACTGCTGCGCCGCCCCGGCAGGTCACCTGCCTTGTCAATCTCATCTTTGAATGGCGGGCTCGATTGCTTTGATCAGCGCATGGCTCGGCCGTGCTGATGGGCGCTGGATCTGGCGGCGCGCGGCAATAGTCCGGTACCGGCCGCGTACTGCTCGAGGGGCACCAAACCCTCCGTCCAGGCATGCACTACCGGGTTAAAGATCCGCCAGGCCAATTCGGTCTCCTCGGCGGAGACGGAGATCTCGTGTGATCCGGCGAGAAGGCCACGCAAGACATTGGCGTAAGCGGTCTGCTCCAGCAACGATGAGTCCCCGCTCGATCTCTCGCCCGGCCCGTCCGCCGTTGCGGTGACGGGCTGGTCCACATCGATCCACACCTGTGCAGCGGTTTCCCCGTTTGCGTCCGGCCGGTATCGGACCAGCACTCCGCGTCGGCGGTGACGCATGGCCTTACCGGCGCGAAGAACAAACCGCGTGTGAACCCATGGCGGGACCGTTACGTCGAGCGCGACCTCGGCCAGGGTCTCGGTGTTGCGCGCAGCATCAACGCCGACCTCGTGGGCGTAGTCGGGGACCAGGTCGCCGTGGGCCCCACCGGTGGTGGCCAGCTGGCCGGAGACGTACCTCGCGCGACGACTGGTTGCCTGTACCTGACTCGGCGTGGGAACGCCGATGTCGCGAAGGGCCTCGAGCCGCCGACGCGGCAGGTCCGAGCCGCCGGCATCGGGCCCAGAAGGCATGGTCACCATGCACAGGATCTGCAGTAGGTGGTTCTGCAGCAGGTCTTTGAGCGCACCGGCCCCGTCGTAGAACGCCGCCCGACCCTCCAGGGCCAGCGTCTCTTCCCACAGGATCGACACTTCCTCGATGTTCGGCTCGGCGGAGGAATCAGCGGACTGCAGTTGCGCCAGGGTCGAGGGCAATCGGGCCACGACGTCCATCCCGAGGACGTGGTCGATCCGGAAGATGCGGTCCGGCGACCCGACGGCGCGGGTCAGATCCTCGTTCAGCCGGACCGCCCCTTGCCAGTCCTCGCCGAACGGTTTCTCCACAGCAATCTGGATGGTGCGCGCGACCGGTTGCCCGACAAGTGCGGCAACGGTCACGGCGAGCAGACGAGTGGGCAGCGCCAGGTAGAGGGTGGTGGCGTCGCGGCCCCAGCGATCGAGCAGGTTGACCACGGCGGCCGCATCCGTGACGTCCACCCGCTGATATTCCAGGCGGCCCACAACGATCTCTCGTTCTTCCATCGTCAGATCGGCCGCATGTTCGGCCAGCCGGGTCCGCGCATGGTCGCGAAAGGTGTTTCGGTCCAAGGTCTGCGGTCCGGCGCCGACGAAGCGGAAACCCGCGCCCAGATCGCCCGCCTTGCCCAGGCGGGCCAGCGCCGGAAGCAGCAACCGGCCCGTCAGGTCACCGGTGGCGCCGAGGACGATCAGGGTGTGATCATCGAGCACTGCCCGAACCTACGCGGTCGAGCTGGCGGCCGATGTTCGGCGGCGTGGCCGCATCTGGGGTTTGGCCTGGTCTGCGAGCGGAACAACGTATTCAGATGCCCCATGCTTTTCTTGCAGACAGAGCGATGACAAGCCGGTCTCGTGGCCCATTGAAGGAGAGGTCCTCATGCCCACCTGGTTGATCACCGGTTGCTCTACCGGACTTGGTCGCGCCCTCGCGCAAGCTGTCCTGGAACGTGGGGACAACGCGGTGGTGACCGCGCGCGACCCCGCCAAGGTCAGGGACCTGGAGGATGCGTATCCGGATACGGCTGTGGCCGTCGGTCTCGACGTGACCGACCCGGCCCAGGTGAACGAGGCGGTCCGGGCGGCGGTCGACCGGTTGGGCGCCGTGGACGTCTTGGTCAACAACGCCGGCTACGGGTATCGCGCCGCGGTCGAGGAAGGTGACGACGGCGAGGTGCAGGAACTGTTCGCCACCAACCTGTTCGGAGCGATCTCCATGATCAAGGCTGTACTCCCGGATATGCGCAAGCGGCGGTCCGGAGCGATTGTCAACATCTCGTCCATTGGTGCGCGTGTCGCACCGCCGGGATCGGGTTACTACGCGGCCAGCAAATCGGCGCTCGAGGCCGTGTCTTCCTCGCTCCACAAAGAGCTCTCGCCCCTGCACATCAAAGTCATGGTGGTGGAACCGGGCGGATTCCGCACCGATTTCGCCGGGCGGTCCCTCCAGCAGTCGCCGGGAGCGATTGCCGATTACGCCGAAACCGCCGGCCCGCGGCGTAAGGAGAACGACAGAGTGCACGGGACGCAACCCGGCGACCCGGGCAAAGCGGCTCAGGTCATGATTGCCGCCGTGGGCGCCGAGAATCCGCCGTTCATGCTTCTGCTCGGGCAGGACTCACTCGACGGTTTTCGGGCTACCTCGGCCGCTCTCAACGACGAGGTGGCCACCTGGGAACATCTCACCGTGAGCACCGGATTCGGCGAATAGCCCGAGACACAGAACGGCCGCTCTCACTCGCAAGCGCCCCGAGATGTCTGCCGACTCACGTGCTTGGGAGTTCGAGCGACACCTGACCGTGGTGGGCGGCCCGACCGTCCCCGTGTCGGTTCAGAGCTGCTCCGGGTGCCAAGAGGGGATTTGTGCCGGCGCGAGGGGCAACGACCGGCGTGCGGTACGGATCTTCGCAACGAGCGAGGCCACGCCCCGATACGCGAACCACACGAGCAGCGCGGCGAGCATGACCATGCTGCAGGGTATCTCTGAGTTCAGAATGCCCGCTTGACCAGCTGATGCTCTGTACCCAGCACGTCGATCTCGCGCCGACGACGCGATCAGCCGGGTTCCAGGAAGCGATGGGCTTTACATCAGCTGATGGCAGGTTCAGCGTGGGGTCTTTGCCGGCAGTGGAAGGATCAAGGAGGGAATCTCATCGAGCCACCCCGCGCGTTCTTCCGGAGAACTTGATCCGATAGGGGCGAAGGTTCGGCGAATGAACACAGCGTGAGGGATGTATTCACCCACACACCGTTGCCAGATGAGTTGCAGCGGATCACCGAACACCGACGATTCCCTCTCGGCGGGAGTGTCCGATGTGTTCAACACGACCAGTTGCCGCAGCCCCAGCAGCGGCTCCGGGATTCCCTCCCGGGTATTGAGGCGGTAAGCGACACCGGGGGCCAGCACCCGATCGATCCAGCCCGCAACAATTGCCGGCGGCTTACCCCACCAGTTCGGGTGAATCATGACCAGCACGTCCGCGGCCGCCAGCAGCCGCTGATGCTCACGCACCAGAGGATCGACGCTGACCGCGGCGGTCGCCATGGAGCCGGCTTCCCCGGCGGGCAGGAGCGGGTCGAAATTCTCGGCATACAAATCGTGCAGCTGGACATTCAGGCCGCAGCCGCGCAACGCGCGGGTGGCCGCACCTGCCAGTGCATGGTTGAAACTCGTCGGTACCGGATGGCCCACGACGACCAGCGCGTTCCGTTCGTCCTGCGCCGCGAGCGGGTTTGCCTCAGCGTCGGACACCACGTCATCATGCGGCAGCGCAGTCGCGCAGTGAATATTCAGCCCCGCGTCGATGGCGCGTGATCGGTCCCGATCTGGGCCTGACCCTGACACCGGCCCTCTCTGCAGAGACGGATGGTCCGGCCCGCTTCAGGAGCTCGACAGGACGTCGTCGAGCGCCTCGTCCAGGGTCATGGCCAGACCCTGCGCGTAAGCGTCGTGGTAGCCGCGTTCACCAACGTCGTGCGCGCCATCTCGAGGGCGCCGGCTCGCGCTTCGTCCTCGGCGGGGGCCATGGACAGACCCAGTCGGTGGCGGAGTGCGGTGACGACACCGCTCAGCCCGCCTTTCGACGTCACGGCCTCGGCCGGCAACGGATCGGCGACGGTCAGTTTTCTCCGCTCCGCTCGACGACGGCGGCAGCCCGGTGCAGTCGTACACGGTGACGGCCAGCCCCGGCGGCATCACCGCCACCGGCCCGGCCGGCCCCATCACCGTGACGGGGCTGACCAATGGAGTGAGCTACACCTTCGCCGTGGTCGCCGCGAACGCGAACGGCACCAGCCAACCGTCGTCGCGGTCGAATGCCGTCACCCCACAGGCGCCCCCGGCCCCGCCGAACGACCTCATTGCCAACGCACAGGTCATCGGAGGGGACTCGGGTTCGGTCACCGGCAGCAATGTCGGGGCGACGTTGGAGGCCGGCGAACCGGCCACTCGCGAGTGCGTTCGCCTTCGCCCTCGTCCCACGCGAAGGCCTCATCCACCGAGTCCAGTGTGCCCACGCGGCCTTCGGACGTCTGCACGAGACATCCCGGAGCGCCGCGGCTATCGACGATAGCCCAGTGGCCGCCCACAGCGGGGATGGGGTCGCCGACTGGTAGGAAATCGCTGACCAGTGCCGCGGTGGCACGCTTGGTGCCCGCCAAGACCAAACCCAAAAGTTCGTCGGACATATCGGCGGTGTCCCCGAAGGGAACGACCGCGCCCATGAGTCGACGGTCACGCCGCGACGCGGGTACCGGCGGGCGGAATGGATCGAACGTGCGCTGGCCCCACTACGCGAGCAGGTGAGTGAGGAAAGCCACGAACGCCTCGTTTCCGGGTTGTCCGTGATCACCCGACGCCAACCCCGGCGTCGACACACCCACGAGCCACCATGGCTAGGCGCGCTCGGGCGCGTATTGGGCGACCCCGTTGCCGAACGACCAGTTCTCGGGCGGTACCTCGACAAGGTTGATCACCACATCCGTCCGCTTGATGCCGACACGATCTTCCAGGCCGCCGGCGACGGCGGCGAAGAACGCTCGCTTGAGTGACACATCCCGACCGGAGTTCAGGGTGACTTGGATGATCACGGCGCCCTCGGTGCGCTCGATGCCGAGGTAGGACGGGTCGATCTGCAAACCGGGTCGGTCATGACTTGTCACCACGGCGAAGCGGTCGTGATCCGGAACGCGGAACTCGCTGAGCAACGCTTCGTACACGACGTCGACCACTGCTGGCCACGATTCGGGCGGCAACGTCGCGGGAACGTCGATTCTGATGAGGGGCATGGTCTTCCGTTCTGTTCGTTCGATCAGCGGCTCATGGCGAGATACTTCTCTGTGACGAGCCCCGCGATCAACGCCGAGGATGGTGTGCCCGAGGAGACGGTGGTGACGATGAGGTCAGCCCCACCGAGTTCTTCCAACACCGCCACCAGTTCGACCTGGCCCCGCGGCGGTCGAATCGCGGCTCAGGCGGAATGGGCGGCGAGGTACTCGACGACCGCTTCAGCAGACGGCTGCGCGGAGGCTGGGTTCTGGCCGGTGATGAGGTTGCCGTCGACGACAACCGTGGGGGCGAAAGCCGTGCCGCCGTTGAAGTCGGCGCCGTTCTCACGAAGCCGCGTCTCCAGCAGCCAGGGAGCCTTGTCGCCGAAGCCGAACAGGGTCTCTTCCTCGTCGGTGAAGCCGGTCATCTTTGCGCCCGCGAATGGCCATGAGCCATCGGCGTTGCGGGCCGGCAACAATGCACCGACGCCGTGGCAGTCGGCGGCGACGACCTTGCTCTTGTTCGGGTACAGCTGGGCGAAGATCCGGCCGATGGTCGGGTTGTCAGCGAGGTCCTCCATGGGTCCGTGGCCGCCGGAAACGTAGACGGCGTCGTACTCATCCGGGCTGACCTCCTCGAGGCGGGCCGGCGTGGTCAGCGTCGGGCCGAGGTCAGCCAGGTACTGCCGCTGCGCGTCGACGTCGGCCTGCCCGGCGTTGAACTCGGGGTTCAGGCTGATCTCGTCGACGGTCGGGGCGACCCCGCCGGGGGTGGCGATGGTGATGTCGTAGCCGGCCTGGGTGAACACCTGGTGCGGGTGGATGAACTCCGCCGCCCAGTAGCCGGTGGGGTGCTGGGTGCCGTCCTTCAGCGTCCAGTGATCCGAGCCGGAGACGACGAGCAGAACCTTGGTCATGTCTTGCCTTTCGGTGAGAAGAAGGCTCGCTGCCTCCTGATAGATGATGAACATAATCTAACGAACGGCGCCGTGCCAGGGTAAGATGACAGACATCATCTATTTGTGAGGAGCACGACATGGGGCGAGCCTCGAAGGAGCAGGCCCTGCAGCACCGCGAGCAGCTCATCCGGGCGGCATCGCAGTTGTTCCGCGAGCGTGGGGTCGACAACGTCAGCGTCCCCGAACTGATGGCCGCCACCGGCATGACCCACGGCGGCTTCTACCGTCACTTCTCCTCGAAGGAGGAGCTCGCGTCGATCGCCTGCGCCCACGCCTTCGAGGAACAAGTCGATGGACTGCACGAATTCGCCCGCACCGCCGCTGATCCGGAGCAGGCATTCATCGATTTCTACTTGTCCGACCCGCACCGCTCCGACGTCGCCAATGGTTGCCCGCTCGCCTCGCTCAGCGGCGACATCGCCCGCACCCACGCCGGCAGCCCCGCGCGCGCCGCCTTCGTCTCGGGCGTCCGCGCATTCGCCGACGGTGTCGAAGTCCTCGACGACGACGGGACTCCCGAACATCGGGCTCGTTCACTCGCCCGCCTGTCGATGCTCATGGGCGGCCTCGCACTCTCGCGCGCGACCGAAGGTGACCCCATCAGCGACGAGATCATTGCCGCCGTGCGGCAGGCGCTGAGCGATGATCGACCTGCGGCGAACGGATCACCGGAACTGCGTGCGGTCAGTAGTCCGCCGGCTGATTGAAAATGACGACTTGGCTGATGATCTCGTCGTCTCGCACGCTGAAATAGCTCGTCAAGATGAGCTCGGCCGGAAGGTTGGTCTTGTCGAAGGTGCCGTCGTAGGCGGCTCGAACAATGATGTCACCGTGGTGCTCGAGCACTTCTCGGACATCGATTTCGATGCTGTCGCCGACCATCTCCTTGTCGATCCACCGCTGTACTGCTTCACGGCCGACGAACTCGCGACGGTTGTCGTTGACGTAGCCGTCGTCAGCGAACGTTGCGCTCGCGGCAGGGCCGTCTCCGGCATTGATGGCGCGGACGTAGTCCGCGAGAACACCAGTGAGTTTTGCTTGTCTCATTCGAATCTCCCGGATCGTGGCCGTGCCGGGTCGGTCGGCCCGGTGATGCGATCCTGCGGCCTCCCACGGGCACACAGACAACCCCTCGACCTCCAGCAGACTCTCCTACGGTGGGAAGGCCCACACTGGCCCAGGTCATCCGGCGGTTTCGCGACCTCGACATGCCGCTGGACCTCATCGGTGCCGTGCTCGCGGCGCCCGACCCGGACGCCCGCAACAGCCTGATCGGCGATCATCTCGCTCACCTGGAGCGTGAACTCATCCAGACCCATCGGGCGGTCACATCTTTGCGGGATCTGTTGGACCCGCCCGCCGGCGGTTCGAGAAGCGCTATCGGTCGGCGCCGCGTCCAGGCCACACCTTCGGCGGCGATCACGGATCTGATTGATGTCCAGGATGCGCAGGGCTGGTACCAAGGGGCCCTGGGCGAGCTGCACGCGGCTGTCGCGATCCAAGGTTTGGCCCCCACCGGGTGCCCTGGCGGCATTTTCGCCGATGAACTGTTCACCGAGGAGCGCGGTTCAGCCACCGTTTTCGTGCCGTGTCGTCACGCGCCGAGGTCGATCGGGCGGGTCACCGCCCTGACCGTCCCGGCCGCCGAACTCGCCACCATCAGCCACGTCGGGACACATCAGGGGATCGACCGCGCCTACGGGGAGCTCGCCGCCTACGTCGCTCGACACGCGCTGACCGTTCGCGGACCCATCCGCGAGTACTACCGGGTCTCGCGCCAGGACACACCGGACGAGAGCACGTGGCAGACCGAGATCGGTTGGCCCATCTTTCAGACCAACCCGAGCAGCTGATCCCCGCGAGACCGGGGGTTCGTCCGCCTCTCGCCAAAGGGGTCCGCTGTACCCACAGGCGACAGGTCGGGTCAGTCGGCTGGGGCCGTCGGGGTCATGATCGTCTCGATTCGATAGCGGTGAATCGGCCGAGTCGGTCCGATCGGCGATGACGACGGTGGCGCAGTCGCTCGGGGTGCGGCGGACACGGTGCGTAAATGGGTGGGGCGGGCCGAGGTCGACGATGGCAGCCGGCCGGGCACGTCCTGCGAGGAGTCGGCGGAGCTGCGCAAACTGCGACGGAAGAACATGGGACTCCAACGCGCCAGCGCCATTGTGGTGGCGACGCCGGTTTTCTTCATGGCCGATCTCGACCGACCGTCGCAGGTGACTTGCCGGTTCGTCGATGGACAAGGACCGGTCCGAGCCGGGCGGGTTGTGGTGGGCTGTCGAGCCGATCTGCGCGGCCGAGACACACCATGGTTGTCCAGGTGCTCACTTGGCCAGCACAACAACGGCCTCCGGACGCAGACAGACCCACTCGGCCTGAACTTTTGATCGGGGTCGACCGCGACAACATCGTTGTGCACCGCGAACAGGAAGCGTTGTGCGCCGCGGTGCTCGCAGGTCACGTCGAGCTGTCGGCCGCCCTTGCCTTTGCGCACGTCGGACACAGCCGGATCGAGACCATGTCCAAGAGTCACTGCGCTGCTCGAATGAAGCTCGGCGATCTGCTGACGGTCGTGTCGAGGCCTTGCTCGTGTTCTCGCCTACAGCGCCGTCGAGGACCGTGAGGCCGGCAAACGAAAGGGCGGTCACCGATGTGCGGGTGGAATGTCGGCCCGCAACTGTCCGGCGCCGACCCACCATCTGCTTGGCTCGAGAGATTGGGCTGGATCTCAGAGCGTGGGGGTGTCAGCCCGGCTGGCGGGTTGGGGCCGGTGCAGGCTGAGCGCGAGGACGGGAAACAGCAGGACGGAGACCATGCCGGCGCCAACCAGAGCGGCGGCGAGCGGGGTGCTCAGCGCGCCGACAGACACGCCCATGCCGGTCACGGCGACAATGATGGCCAAGCCGGTGGCGGAAAAGCACAGGAGGACCCCCCGCTCACCCCAGGTGGCGCCGGGTGCGGCGGCCAGCAGGGACGGGATGCCCCGGACGAGCAGGAGCAGCACCACGAACACCGGGAGCAGCAGCAGCGCCTGCCGGTCGGCGAGAAGGCCCCGCAGGTCGAAGGTCAGCCCCGTCCGCAGGAAGAAGAACGGTACGACGAACCCGAATCCGACGGCTTCGAGTTTCCGGTCGATCCCGTGAACTTCGCCCTCCGGGATACCGGCGAGCAGCGCCCGGACGACCACCCCGGCCACGAAAGCACCCAGCAGCAGATCCAACCCCAAGGCGATGCCCAGCGCCACCAGCAATGCCAACAACGCCAACACCAGCCGGACCGCGAACTGTCCGCTCGTCGTCAGGGTGCTGGAAATGAGGCGGCGCAGCCAGGAAGGGGCCGGCCGGCTTGCTGCTCGTAGCGCGATCGCGGCTGCCGCGCCGAAGACCAGCAGCGACACCACCGAAACCAGCACATGCCGACCGGAAAGGAACAACGCCAAGCCAAGCAGCGGGCCGAACTGGCCGGCGGTACCCGACGCCAAGATCGACCGGCCCAATGTTCCGACCAGCAGGCCGCTGTCCCGCAGAACGGGCATGATCGTTCCCAGAGCTGTTGAGGTCAGGCAGATTCCGATGAACACCCCGGCCGTGACCCCCGGCGCGAACGCCACCCCCAGCCCTACCCCCACCGCCAGCGAGATCAGCCAACCACCCGAAGCCGCCAGCAGGGGCCGCCCCCGGATCAACCCGAAATCGATCTCCCGCCCGGCCAGGAAGAACAACATGGCCAACCCGAGTCGGGCCAATAGCTGGACCGACCCGTCGACCTGCACCCAGCCCAGCACGCTCGGACCCAGCAGCACCCCCAGGATGATCTCCACCACCACCACCGGAACCCGGACCACCCGGCCCAGCACCGCCGAAAGCGCCGGCGCCAATGCGACCGCCCCGAACGCGATCGTCACACTCGCCAATGCCCGATCCATCCGACAAACGTAGTGGGCCACCCTCGCCGGCCGGCTCGTGACATGCTTTGCCATCGATCCGCCGAAAAAGGGACCCACCACCATGAATGGCATTCCATCCGCCGACGCCCTCCGTCGACTGGTTGAGGGCAACGCCGCCCATGCCCGTGAGGTCGGCGCCAGGGGCCACCATGATCCGGCCCCGGCCGATCCAGGGCACACCCCGTTTGCCGCCGTGCTGGCCTGCTCCGACGCCCGGGTCCCACTTGAGCAGGTCCTGGGCCAAGGCGGCAACGACCTGTTCGTGGTCAGGGTGGCCGGCAACATTCCCGGCGCCGACTGCGTCGGCAGTCTGCATTACGCGGTCGCGAACCTGCCCACCATCGAAGTCGTCACCGTTCTGGGCCATTCCCGCTGCGGCGCGGTCACCGCAGCCGTCGATGTCCTCCTGCATCCACAGACCTACCTGGCCGTGGCCCACGACCCGCCGTTGCGCGGCATCGTCGACGCCCTGCTGGCCGGAGTCCGGATGGCATCGCTGGCCATCGAAGCCGCTCACGGAACCCAAGCCCGGACCGCCCCCGGGTTCCGGCAAGCCCTCATTGACCTGGCCACCATCGCGAACAACGCCATCACCGCAACGGTTCTGGACCACGACTTGGACACCGAGGTCGTCTTCGCCACCTACGACCTGGATACCGGCAGCGTCGGCACTGCGGGAAACACCGGCTTCACCGCCGCCCCCGCCGACGACCAGGAGCTCGCCGACCTGCTCCACCACGCAGCCGCCCACCTCACCCTCTAGCCCCGACCGCCGGTTGGCGCGGGCCGGTCCGTGTGGACCGAACGGCTGCGCCCCCGGAGGCGCGGTCACCGCTCAACCAGCGCGCCACCGCAGGGCTCGGGGGCGATGACATCCACGAGGCCGAGAGCGCGATGACGGCCACCGAGGCCTGAGGTCGCGCCGGGGCTGAACTCTCGTCGTAGTGCGGCGGCCGCACCCGGCGCGGCGTTCATCAACCTCCCGGTCAGCGACCTGTGTCCGGGACCGTCAGGCCGAGGATGGGCAACTGTTGAGCGAGGGCGGCCGCCCGGTTTGTCAGGAGGTTGTCTCGGTGTCGTCGAGCCGGGCGTTGCGCAGCGGGGAGAGCAGGACGATCAGGGCTGCGGCGGCGAAGATGATTGCTGCGATTGCAATGGTCAGGCGGTAGCCGAGAAACGTTGCCAGCAGGCCCGCCATCAGGGCCCCGAAGAAAAAGACGACTCGGTTCACAGTGCGGATGGTCGAGTTCATCCTGCCCTGGATTGCGTCGGGGGCCACAGATTGTCGATATCCGGTGTCGTTGGGGTCTTCGATGCCCATGGCCAGGCCGTAGAGGAATTGCGCGGCGGCGACCAGAGCCAACACGGCGGCGGTACCGCTGGCGGCGTGGATGGGGACGACGGCCACGGCGAGCCAAGGCGCGACAGCCAGGCCGCGACCGAGCAGGATTGCGTGTCCAGCTCCGAGTCGGGCACCCACGCGGGGCGCGAGAATGGCCCCGAGAAAACCGCCGATCCCACCGAAGGCGAGCGCGAGACCGTAGGCCCACGTTCGCAGGTCGAGTGCGCGCAGGACGAAGACCGCGAAGATCGTCACGACGATGCTGTTGCCCAGGAACCAGGCGTGAACGGACAGCGCCAGCGGACGCAGCGTCGGATGCCGGTAGGTGTACCTCATTCCTTCGGCGATGTCGTGACCGATGTGCCGCCCCGCAGCCCGGGGTCCTGGTTTCGGCTCCTTGACGATGATCTGCCACTGCAGCACGGCCGACACTGCGGTGATGACGGCGTCGCACGCGAACAGGATTGGTGCGCCCAGCAGATTCAGGAGTGCCCCGCCCAATGCCGGGCCGGCGGTGGCCGCCACCGTCTGGCTCTGTCCGAGCCGGGCATTGGCCAACACCAACAAATCTCGAGGGACGAGCCTGGGCAGGAGCGGCTGGGCGGCGGAATCCGCGAACAGGACCAACACCCCCAGGGTCACCGTGACGATCGCCAACGAGAAAAAACTGAGCGCACCGGTCCACAGCAAGACCGGAACCGAGGCCAGCGCGACCGACCGCCCAATGCTGGTGATCACCAGAGTGCGCTGCCGGCGCCACCGGTCCATGAGGGCGCCGACGATCAAACCGAGGAACACGTACGGGACGACGCCCAACGCGCTCAGGAGGCTGATCTGAACCGGCGTCGCGTGCAACACCGTCACGATCAGGACCTGCACCGCCACGCCCGAGATCGCGCTTCCCAGCGCCCGGATGGTCGAGGCCGTCCAGAAAAGGGCGAAGGCCGGATCACCAAGCACCTCACGCGGGCGACCCACGGCGCTGCCATCCGGGGGTCCCACCTCGCCGGCCACCCGCCGAACTTAACCTGGTTCTCCGTCCCGCTGGCCGTCGTCTTGCCCGTGCCGTCGGTGTCGCTTCCATTGAGTCGCGGGTATTGACCGCCTTCGTTCATCTGATCCGGGCGCGGGCCCGGTCAGCATCGATCACCCGCCCACAGACGCCGCGCGTCGCCGACTTGGCGTCAAGGGTGGGCGGAGACGTGATATCGCGCAACGTTTTCGGCTCGACGTCACACACCGGGCCCGGGAGTCCGTCGAGGACAAAGACGTGGCGGCCGCCGACGAGAACCTACGGGTTGGGATCCGGGCGGCTACCTAGGATGGTCGAGCTGCGGCCGAAGGTGCTGCCGTCCACCCGCTGCACCGTGCCGCGGTGCCGGCGGTGGCGGCCACCATCAGGACCGGTGGGATCAGCGGAGTGAGAAATCGATGTACTCGATTGCCGACATGTCCTGGTCTCAGCGCTTCACCACGCCATCCGTACGGGCGACGGCCGCCAGCCGCCCGTGGTGGTCGTCCCGGCTCAACCGGCTCTTTGCGTTCGGCCTGCGGAGGCTCGTAGGCCACCCCACACGCAGGCGGTCACCATTGAGACACCGCCGCGTGTCTCTGGACAGGGTGAGTCACGTTGCCCCATTCTGGGCGGCGCGGCGACAGGCTGCGGCGTCGCGTCGAGGCAATGATCTGCTGGTGACAGACGGTGCGTCGGCGCGTCAGGGCTTACCGGCTGCCAACCGCGACGGAGTCAAACCAGCATGACGGGTCGTCTGGCCGGAAAGATCGCCCTGATCACCGGCACCGCCGGTGGCCAGGGCCGTGCTGCCTCGCTGCTGTTCGCCGCCGAGGGCGCGACCGTGGTCGGGTGCGACCTCAACGCCGCCGGTGCCGCCGAAACGGTCGGCCTGGCTCAGGCGCAGGGCGGATACATGGACAGCACGCACCCGTTGAACCTGACCGACGCTCACGCCGTCGCCGGCTGGGTCGATGCGGCCGCAGCCCGCCACGGCGGGATCGACATCGTGTACCACAACGCCGGCGCGACCCGCTTTGCCCCGATCGCCGAGACGTCCGTCGAGGATTGGAACTTCACCCTTCGGAACGAGCTCGACGTGGTGTTCCTGGTGTCCAGGTGCGTATGGCCGCACCTGATCCGCCGGGGTCGGTCGGCGATGTTGTTGGTGGGATCGACCGCCGGCGTCGCCGGCTCCATGACCAACACCCGGGTCGCCCATACCGCCAGCAAAGGCGCTGTCATCGCCATGACCCGGCAATTGGCGGCCGAAGGCGCTCCGCACGGCATACGCGTCAACTGCGTCA
Organism: Nakamurella sp.; assembly: GCA_965277905.1. GTDB lineage: Bacteria > Actinomycetota > Actinomycetes > Mycobacteriales > Nakamurellaceae > Nakamurella. The sequence continues at coordinate 1,310,116 of CBDIDW010000004.1, read as the reverse complement.
GCCCCGGAATGATCCGCACGCCGGCCACCGAAGGTGATCTCCTCGCCGACACCCACCCCATGCGAGACATCGCTCGCGCCATCCCGTTGGGCCGTCTCGGAACCGCTGACGACGTGGTCCGGTGCGCGCTGTTCTTGGTCAGCGACGATGCTGCCTACGTGACCGGGGCCAACCTCATGGTCGACGGCGGGTGGTCCGCTGTTCTCCCCGGCGCCTGGTGAGACGGGTGCAGTCCTCGCCGCGTCTCGACGCGGAACGTCATCACAGGGACCGCTACCCGATCAGCGCCCAGCCGTTGTACCCGTCGCCGCCAATTCCTGTGGCACTTTGAATTCCGCTGATTTGCACAGGCCTGTCGACGGGAGGGTCGACCACGGTGCCATCGGGCAGTGGCGGTCTGTTGGTGACTGCCCAGGCGTAGACGGTGCCTCGGGAACTCAGCGCGTAGTTACCGGAGATCGCGATCGCGTCGGTGATGCCGACCACCTGCACGGGCTCGTCCACCACCAGGTCCCGGGTGCCGTTACCCAATTCTCCGTAGCCGCCCTGGCCCCACGCCCATACCTGACCCTGCGCCGTCAACGCATACGTGGTGAACCGGGTTGCATCGGTGACCGCCACGACGTCGTCGAGACTTGCAACTTGAACCGGCATGTCGCTGTTATCGCTGGTCTGACCATTGCCCAGTTCGCCGTTCCCGCCAAACCCCCAGGCCCACACGTGGCCGTCGTCGGCGATGGCGTAGCCATCCTGACCGGATGCTCCAATTCCGACTGCGTGCGGCAGACCGGGGACCTTTTCGGGCACCAGACCGTACTGACCGAATGTGGTGCCGTTCCCAATTCCGAACACGTCGTCGCCCCATCGCCAGACGGTCCCGTCCGCCTCTAGGGCGTACCCGTGGACGCCGCCGGTGGCAATGGCTCTGACACCGGTCAGGCCGGAGACCTGGACGACCCCGGAGGCCGGCAGCCTGGTTCCGATGCCCAGTTCGCCATCGCCGTTACCGCCCCACGCCCACACCGTGCCATCGGCTCTCAGTGCGAAACCGACGCCATCACTGGTGATCGCAGTGATGTCGGTGAGTCCAGGAATCAAGGTAGGAGCATCACCACTGTCGGGCGCCCCGAGTTTCCAGACCGTTCCGTCGGCGGCCAAAGCGATGCCGGCCGCGATTGCCGTGAAGCGATTACCGCCGCCGGCCATCTCGGTCGTCTTGCCATACGGGGAATCCCCGGTGAGACCGCTCGGAGACCAGATCTGCACGCTCCGGGCGACCGCGGCGGCCAGGTAGTAGCCGGTGATGTCGACGATGATGGCGGTGGTGCCGGGGGATCCGTTGTAGACGGCGATTTTTCCGTCGGTGCCGACGGCGACGGTGGCGGAGTTGGCGATGGTTTGGTGGGTGGTGAAGTTGATGATGGAGGTGGCGGGTCGGGGGGTGTTGTCGGGGTAGGCGTTGAGGTAGCCGGGGGCGGTGGGCGACGTGGCGGTGAGGTTGATTTGGACGGCGGCGATGCCGGTGGGGATGCCGGCGTGGCCGCTGACCGGCACGGTGATGGTGCCGGTGGGGGGGTTGTGACCGGGTCGGGTGTCCAGTAGTCGGGCGGCTGGGATGGTGTGTAAAGCGCCGGCGGCGGTGGGGGTTCCGGCCAGGTAGTAGCCGGTGATGTCGACGATGATGGCGGTGGTGCCGGGGGATCCGTTGTAGACGGCGATTTTTCCGTCGGTGCCGACGGCGACGGTGGCGGAGTTGGCGATGGTTTGGTGGGTGGTGAAGTTGATGATGGAGGTGGCGGGTCGGGGGGTGTTGTCGGGGTAGGCGTTGAGGTAGCCGGGGGCGGTGGGCGACGTGGCGGTGAGGTTGATTTGGACGGCGGCGATGCCGGTGGGGATGCCGGCGTGGCCGCTGACCGGCACGGTGATCGTGCCGGTCGCGGCAACTGCGTTCGGCCGGGTGTCGAGCAGCCTTGTCGCCGGCACCGAGCGCAGCAAGCCGGCCGGGTTGAGCGCCACGGACGTCGCCTCCGGGAGAGCGGCTGCGGTCGAGCCGGCTGTTCCCGGCAGCACTGTCAGGCCCGACAACAGGACGCAGATGACACCGATGACTCGAAACATGACGACCACCCCCGTATCGCACCCAGCAATTCCGTTACGCTACGCACCGTTGCCGCTCGGGTCTGCGGCGACGGGCCTGTCGGCCACAATTCAAGGACACCGTCCATGGGAACCTCGTTCGGCCGGGGTCAGAGTCCAAGGATGGCGACAACCGCTGCCGCATCGGGTCCGGACGTCACCGCCTTTGAAAGTCTCGGTGATCGTCTCGACCGTCTTCGCCGCCGTCTCGCTGGTCTGGGGCTGGGCGGTCAACTCGCAACTGATCTTGTGCGACGGCTTCTACACCAGTGCCGCCATATTCCCATCGCTTCTGGGTTTGCAGGCCTGCGGACCGTGGCCAAAAGCGCGGACAGCCGGTATCCGTGGGTCGGGGAGTCTATGAACCGCTGACCATCATCCTGAAAGCTGCCGCGCTGGGTGGCCTGTGGGCGTACGCAGTGGTCACCGCTGTGGCCGAGATGGCGACGATGTCCCTACCCGTCGTGATCCCCGACAGATCCGCCGACATGTCGATGAAGTCCGACACGACTACCTGTTTATCGAGTCATTCGTGCGGGCCTCGAAGACCGGCGGCCGATTGGATATCGGAAATATCTATGTACTCGGCTACAACTCATTGGCTCAAAACATCGGGCAGCTCGACGACGTTCGGCAACCGATCAACGGCCGCCTGGAACCGTTGGGTCTCGAGCGTTTTGTGACGGTCGCCTTGACCTCGAATCGGGCCTGGGCAACCCGACCGCCGCACCGGGCGGTTTGGATCGGCAAGTGCGAGTAAAGACCCGCGGATGCCATGCTGGACAGGTGAGCAGATCAGGGCGGATCAGTACATCGGTGATCCAGCGGGTGGAGGCGTTGCTGGCGGCCATGACGGTGACCGAAAAGGCGGGTCAACTGACCCAGTATTTCTATTTCCAGTTGGCGCCGTCACCGGAGGTAGAGGCCACGCTGAACGCCGACTTCGCGGAGCAGCCGGCCCTGGTCGAGCAGGCGCTGTCGCAAGGCCGGGTCGGTGCCTTGCTTTTCGTCGATCAACCAGCCGAGATCAATCGATTGCAACGGTTGGTCGTGGACGGGCATCGGCTCGGGATCCCCGCGTTGTTCGGCTTCGACGTGATTCACGGATTGCGGACCATCTTGCCGGTACCCATCGCACTGGCGGCATCATGGGACCCCGACCTGATCGAGAAGGCGCAGGCCGTGGCGGCGGCCGAGGCGCGAGCGGTCGGGATCCATTGGACCTTTGCGCCGATGGTGGACATCGCCCGAGATCCGCGGTGGGGACGCATCGTCGAGGGCGCGGGGGAAGACCCGTGCCTGGCTGCGGCGGTCGCGGCCGCCCAGGTACGGGGCTTCCAGGGCGGGCAACTGGGGGCACCCGATCGAATCATCGCCGGTCCCAAACATCTGGCCGGCTACGGCGGAGCCCTGGGTGGTCGCGACTACGACGAGGTCAACCTGTCCGACTACGAGCTCTGGAACGTGTATTTGCCGCCGTTCCAGGCCGCGGTGGCCGCCGGCGCCGGCAACATCATGACCGCGTATATGCCGCTGAACGGAGTGCCGGCCACCGCCAACCACTGGTTGTTGACGGAAGTGCTGCGCGACACCTGGGGTTTCGACGGCTTCGTGGTGAGCGACGCGCAAGCCGTGATCAACCTGACCACCCATGGGTTCTCCGCCGATGCCGCGGACTCCGCGGCGCGGGCCATCAACGCCGGTGTCGATCTCGAAATGGCCGTCGCTCACCCTGCCTTCTCCACCCTGCCCGCAGCGCTGGAGTCCGGAGCGGTGAGCGAAGCTGCGCTGGACGACGCCGTTCGCCGGGTATTGACGGCCAAGGCTCGCTGCGGGCTGCTCGACGACCCATTCGTCGACGAGGACCGGGCCGCGGAGGTTCTCGCCGACCCGGCGCACCGCGACGTGGCCCGGACGGCCGCCCAACGCTGTCTGGTCCTGCTGCGGAACGAGGGCGCACTTCTCCCGTTGTCCCAGGATCCCGGCTCGATCGCCGTCATCGGCCCGCTGGCCGACTCGAAGCGAGACACCCTGGGTCCGTGGGTGTTCGACTATGACCTGAACGAGACCGTCACCTTGTTGGACGGTATCCAGGCCCGTGCTGGAGAAGGAATTCGGGTGGAGTATGCCCGAGGAATCCGCCCGGCCCAGCGCACCTTTCCCTCGATGTTCGACATGTTCGGTGACAACTCGCCCTCCGACCCCACCGACTTCGACGACCAGGCAGAATTCGACCGGGCGGTTGCGTTGGCCGGTCGAGCTCAGGTGGCCGTCGTGGTACTCGGCGAGTGGCAGAACATGATCGGCGAGGCGGCGTCCCGAGCTGGCCTGGAGTTGCCGGGTGGCCAGCTCGAGCTGCTGCAGGCGGTCGTGGCCACTGGCACTCCGGTCGTGCTGGCGGTGATGAGCGGGCGCCCGCTTGATCTGCGCTGGGCGGTCGAGCATGTACCGGCCATCCTGCAGATCTGGTACCCCGGCACCCAAGGCGGGACGGCAGTCGCCGACGTGCTCTTCGGCGATGTCTCGCCGGCCGGCAAACTCCCGTTCACCTGGCCGCGCTCGGTCGGGCAGGTTCCGATGATTCACAGCCACACCAGATCTCATGAACCGGTGAATCAGGGTCGGCGATATTGGGACGACCCCAGCACGCCGTTGTTTCCTTTCGGCTTCGGATTGTCGTACAGCCGATTCGACATCAGCGGACTCGCTCTGGATCGCGAACAGGTCCAGGCCGGCGGTTCGATCACGGCGTCGGTCACCGTCACCAACGCAGGCGATCGCACCGCCGACGAAGTGGTACAGCTCTATATTCACCAGCGGTACGGCGGCGCGGCCCGACCCGTGCGTGAGCTCAAAGGTTTTCGGCGGGTCTGTCTCGCCGCGGGGGAGTCCACGGTGCTCGTATTCCCTCTCGGACCGCAGGAGTTGCGGTACTGGAATCCCTCGTCGAAATCCTGGCAGATCGACGCCACGACGATCGACGTGTTCGTCGGCACGGATTCGACTGCGACGAGTCAGGCGACGTTTGCGGTCATCGGGTGATCGACGCGAGATGCGACCGGGCCGGCCGAAGGATCCGGCCGACCCGGTCGATCATTTACTCGCCGAGGGTGCGGTAGATCTCGCGTCGAAGCTCGTCGAGCTTCCCGGTCATCTCCCGGACCTGCGTGTCACTGGCCTGGCCGGCGAACTGGCGCATCGCGCCGAGCAGCTTGCGGGCCGAGGCGAACAGTTCGCCGTGCGCCCCGCCGGGACCGGCGGACGCGTTGGCCCAGGCGGTGTCGAGCGTCTGCGCGTTGGCCTCGACGTAGGCGCGGCCGGCGTCGGTGAGGTGGTACTCGCTGCGGCCGGCCACGGCCGGCTCGCCGGCGATGAGCTCTTCGTCGACCAGCTGGGCCAGCGTCGGGTACATCGAACCTGGGCTCGGAGTCCAGGCGCCGCCGGTTTTCTCGCCGATCGCCTTGAGCAGTCCGTAGCCGCTGTTCGGGCCTTCCGCCAGGAGCGACAGGATGGCGGCACGGATGTCGCCCTTACGAGCTCGGGGGCCGCCCGGGCCGAATCCGCGACCACGGCCGAAAGGGCCGCCGGGGCCGAATCCCGGGCCGCCGGGGCCGAACTGCGGGCCACGGGGGCCGCGGAATCCGCCCTTGTCGAAGCGGCGATGTTCAAAGGTGGTGTCAAACATGGTGTGTTCCTTTCGAATGTTCCGGCCGTCCTTGGCCGATACGTAACGATATATCGGAACAATTCGGTAGCGCTACCGATGTGGTGATGACCTGCGTCACATGAGTGCGTACCAGGCCGGTAGGCGGGTCGTTGCGTCGATCTCGGCCGGGGCCAGCTGCGAAGGCATCAGGAACAGGCCCGCAGCCAGGTCGGCACCCTGGAGTCGGGCGCCGTGCAGATCGGCGCCGCGCAGGTCGGCGTCGGTCAGATCCGCCCCGCGTAGGTCGGCGCCGGACAGATCGGCACCCCGGAGGGCGGCGCCCGCCAGACTCCCTGCCGACCTGGATGCGCAGGCCCGAACGAGCTCACTGGTCCGGGACAGCAAGGGTTCCGCCACGGCTGTCGCGGCGTCGAGATCGGACCCGCGACACTGCTCCGGGTCCTGCCTGCTCAGCTCGTCGATCTCGGCGAGGAGCTGCACGATGCGGTTCCGGTCGTCGTCGTCGGGTGTGCGTTCATACGCGTCGGCCAGCCACCACAAGAGCTCGTGCAGCCCGCGGACCACGTCGAAGACCAGGAACATATGGGCCGCGTCCGCCGGATATCGACGCCAATCACGGCCGCCATAGAGCGTGCCGGCGACCTTTTGGCCGGCGCCGAGGCAATCGAACGAATGGCAGCCGCGAAATCCCCGGTTCAGCAGCGTTTCGTGGACACCACAGCGGAAGTGTTCGTCGAGGTTCGGGCAGGGCGTACCGGGCAATTTGTCGATGGCGAAGTCTCGAGAGACACGAAACCCCGTGGCCACGCAGCAGAGTCCGGAACAGCGGCCGCAGTCGGCCCGCAGGTCGAGTCGATCACGCAGCGGCGTCAGTGGCAGCTGAACTCGATCCATTACGGCATTGTTCGCTTCTGAGTCGCGACCTTGCCCGCCGGCTCGACATCAACCCTCCTGCGCCGGTCGGGCCGGGGCTCGGGGCCGTAGGAAGTGGGTGAGCTGTCGGGCCGCGACAGTACCCAGGATGGCCATGAGCGCCACGGCAAAATGACTGAGCCAGCTGTCCCACCCCTGGAAGGGCAGGATCGCCACGACGAACAGTCCCGCGACCGCCGGTTGTTCGGTCACGGCGCTGAGTACACCGGCGATCGCACCGAGAATGGCGCCGACCGCACCCCACTCGGGAAACAGCCGGAGAGCGAGCAAACCCACCGTGAGACCGATGAAAACGGAGGGGAAGACCAGCCCGCCCCGGTAGCCCGCGGCCTTGCTGAATGCGGTGACGATGAGCTTGACGACGATCAGGCCGAGAAGGGCGGCGACGCTGTAGTCCGCCGCGTGCGCGCCCAGCAGCCCAATGCCGATGCTGCCGCTGAATCGGACGTCAGGTCCACCCAGTACATACAGGATGCCGAGGATGAGACCGGTCCAGCCACCGAGGTAGAGGGTCCGGCGCAGGTCGACCTGGTGTCGGGCGTACGGGCTGTGCAGCTTCCAGAACCAGGCGATCGCGTTGTTCAGGATCAGGGCGACGATCCCGACGACGAAGCCGACCACCAGGGCCGTGACGTAGTCGTCCCGCCCGACCGGCGGTAGCAGCGGACTCGGCGTGATGACCCCGCCGGAGGCGAGCCGGTCGATAGTCCTGTTGGTGACGTAGGCGAACGCGCTGGCAACGAGGCAGGCCAGCGCCGGCAGCCACGGGAAAGGCGCCGGGTGGCCCGCCTTCTTGGCTTCCTGGTGGTTCTTCAACAGCAGGAGCAGCGGCACCAGCGCCATCCAGAGCGAACTCAGGAAGGCCACCAACAGGGCGCCCAGGCTGGCCGTGATCAGCAGTTGAGCCGTTGGCTTTTCGGCGCCGCTGCGGGTGGCCAGGTACGCGGCGATAGCGCCGGAGAACGCCATCAAGGACGCCTCGGGGCCCAGCGAGGCCCCGGCCAGCAGACACACCGCTCCGAGCAGGAGAAGGATGCCGACGGAGGCGAGGCTGGACGGTTCCCGCACGGTTTCTTCGAGCAGATCCGTCTCCGGCGGCACCAGGCGAGGCTTCTTGAACAGGAAAAACGTCAACGAGACGAGTACGCCGCCGCCGGTGGCCAGGACCAACGTGGCGATCGGGTACCGATCAGCGTGGAAGACGTTGTTCCAGAGCCAGTTCGTCCCGTCGATCCCGACCCATTCGAACAACCACAGCACGATCGCATCGAGGATGCCGATGAGCGCCAGCAGCGCCCAGAAGCTCCACCTCCGCATTGCCCCCCCGATCTCGACGAAGACCGCTGATCAGGGACCGTCCCGCAAGCCGGCTGGTGATCCCTTGGCGGCAGTATTGCCGACCTGCAACGTGATGGCGTGCCCAACCCGCGAACGGCGGAGTTCTTCCTCACGCCCAGATGGCCACAGGTCGGCCGGAGGCGTCGATCGGCGGCCGGTCCGGAAACGACCGGGCGAAGCCCGCGACGAATCGTTTCCCGGTCCAGGCGGCCGCTCCGGCGTCGAGAACATCGTCGAAATTGACCCTGATCGATCGATCACGGACGACGTGGTCCAGCGAGATACCCTTGCGTTCCAACGCGGAGCGGCGTTCCTCGCGGCCGGTTCTGGTCTTCTTCGGCTCGGTCGCCGGTGCGCCCAACATCAGGGCGAACGACACCTCCGGATGGACCTCGATCACCTGAAGCGACGTTTCCGTCAGCCAGTAATGGACATCGGCGATCTCTGGCAGGATCGCGAAGGCCTGCTTGCTGATTCCCTTTCCGATCAGCCGCCTGGTCTCGGACGAGACCTGCTCCCAGGTCGACAGACCCAGCACGCCGCGTTCCGGTGACGGAAAGACCGAGCGACGACGCGGGGCTGCCTGGACGCCCAGCACGCCGTCAACCGGTCCGTGGGGTGAGCGACGGGATTTGAACCCGCGACCACTGGCACCACAAGCCAGCGCTCTACCAGCTGAGCTACGCCCACCACGACCCCGGCGGACCAGGGCGCAGGAAGTCTAGCCGATCGCGCCGGGCAATCTCGAACCGCTCAGGAGCCGTTACCGGCCAACAACTCTCGTGCAACGGCGGCCGCGGTCTCGGTGGTCGGGCCGGGCGGTGGCACGAACACCGTGCCCCGGTAGTAGGCCAGTTCTCGGACGGATTCGATGATGTCGGCCAGCGCCCGGTGCGCCATCCCCTTGGCCGGCTGGGCGTAGTACACCTTCGGATACCAGCGGCGGGCCAGTTCCTTGATGCTCGACACGTCGATCATCCGGTAGTGCAGGTAGTCGTCCAGCGCGGGCATGTCCCGAGCCAGGAAACCGCGGTCGGTACCGATTGAATTGCCGGCCAGCGGCGCGGTCTTGGGGTCGGGCACGTGACCGCTGACGTAGGCCAGCACCCGCTCCTCGGCCTCCGCCACCGTGACGGTCGCCGCCCGCACCGCGTCGGTCAGCCCGGATCTGGCGTGCATCTCCTCGACCACGGCCGGCATGCGGCTCAGGGCCTCGTCGTCGGCGTGGATGACGATGTCGATGCCGCCGTCCAGCAGGTTGAGCTGCGCATCGGTCACCAGCACGGCGATCTCGATGAGCGCGTCCGTGCGCAGGTCGAGGCCGGTCATCTCGCAGTCGATCCACACCAGTCGGTCAGACACGATTTGTGACTTTACTTGTCCGGGAATGGCTACGCTTTCGCGGTCGTCCCATCCGCACCCCTGGGAGCAGATATGACCCCCGATCAGTCCACCGCTGCCGCTGCCCGGATCGCCGCCGGATACGCGACCACGTCGCCCACCGTCGTGCTCGGGTCGGTGGTGGTGGCCGGGCAGGTCGACCCGTCGGCCACCGTGGCCATCCCGCTGGCCATGTTCAACCGGCACGGGCTGGTGGCCGGGGCCACCGGCACCGGAAAGACCAAGACCCTGCAGGTCATCGCCGAGCAGCTCGCCGCCGCCGGAGTACCGGTGCTGATGCCCGACATCAAGGGTGACCTGTCCGGCCTGTCCGCGGCGGGCGTCGCCAACGACCGGGTCAACCAGCGCGCGACCGACACTGCCGACAGTTGGACGCCGACCGCCTTCCCGGTCGAGTACCTGACCGTTGCCGGTGCCGGCGACGGCATCCCGCTGCGGGCCACGCTGGATTCCTTCGGCCCGATCCTGCTCTCGAAGGTGTTGGGCCTGAACGAGACCCAGGAGTCCACCCTCGGGCTGATCTTCCACTGGGCCGACAATTCGCATCTGCCGCTGCTGGACATCAAGGACCTGCGGGCGGTGATCGGCCATCTGACCGGGGCCGAGGGCAAGGCCGATCTGGCCCAGTTGGGCGGAGTGTCCAAGTCCACCGCCGGGGTGATCCTGCGGGCGGTGACCAACCTGGAGGCGCAGGGCGGCAACGAGTTTTTCGGCGAACCCCAACTGGACGTGGCCGACCTGCTTCGGACCGCGCCGGACGGGCGCGGCATCGTCTCTCTTCTGGAGACGGCGCAACTGCAAATGCGCCCGGAGCTGTTCTCGACCTTCCTGATGTGGCTACTGGCCGAGCTGTTCGAGGCGCTCCCCGAAGTCGGCGACATCGACAAGCCCAAGCTGGTGTTCCTGTTCGACGAGGCCCACCTGCTCTTCGCCGACGCCAGCAAGGCGTTCGGACAGGCCATCCAACAGACGGTCAAGCTCATCCGGTCCAAAGGCGTCGGGGTGTTCTTCTGCACCCAATTGCCCACCGACATCCCCGGCCCGGTGCTGTCCCAGCTGGGTGCCCGCATTCAACACGCACTTCGCGCGTTCACCCCGGACGACCAGAAGGCGCTGGCGGCCACCGTCCGGACCTACCCGACGACCACCGACTACAACCTGTCCACGGCGCTGACCAGCCTGGGCACGGGGGAGGCCATCGTCACCGTGCTCTCGGAGAGCGGCGCGCCGACTCCGGTGGCCTGGACCAGGATCCGGGCACCGCGCTCGGTCATGGGCCCGGCCGATCCCGCCACGGTGGCGGCGGCGGTGGCCGCCTCGCCGCTGAACGCCAAGTACGCCACGGCGGTCGATCGGGAATCCGCCTACGAGATGCTCATTGCCCGGCTCTCCCCGTCGCCAACGGCACCCGCGCCGGCGCCGGCGCCGAGTTCGGTCGATGACCTGCCCGAGGTGTCGGCGCCGTACATTCCGCCGCCTGACATTCCGGCGCCCACCGGTCGCACACCGGAACCCCGGCCGCGGGGCCGGTCGGCGTCACCGCCGCCCTCCGGAGGGGTGTTGGGCGACGTCATGGGTAGCCCGGTGGTGACCTCTTTCCTGCGCTCGTTCGGCACCGCTGTCGGCGGTGCCTTCGGCCGGTCGATGTTCGGCACTCGTCGCCGTCGATGACTGCGACTCAGGTCGACCCGTGGTACCGGCCCATGCGGGCCCGGCGCACCGATCAGAAGGAACGTGCGTCGACGCCGCTCGAGCTGCTGTTCGACCTGTGTTTCGTGGTCGCGGTGGCCCAGGCCGGCATCGCCCTGGAGCACGAGATCGAGGGTGGGCGACTGGCCCACGGCGTGGTCGGCTACCTGATGGTCTTCTTCGCCATCTGGTGGGCCTGGATGAACTTCACCTGGTTCGCCTCGGCCTACGACACCGACGACGTGCCCTACCGCCTGGCCGTGATGGTGCAGATCGCCGGCGCGCTGATGCTCGCCGCCGGCGTCCAGCGGAGCCTGGAAGACAACGACTTCACCGTCGTGACCTGGGCCTATGCCTTGATGCGGGTGGCCGGCGTGCTCCAGTGGGTCCGGGCCGCCGTGGGCGATCCGGAACGTCGGCGGACCGACCTGACCTACGCGGCGCTCATCACCGTCGTGCAGATCGGCTGGATCGCGCGCCTGCCGCTTCCCGCCGGCGCCCAGCTGCCGGCGTTCGGAATTCTGGCCCTGGCCGACATGATGGTCCCGGTGGTGGCCGAGCGCCGAGCCCGCACCACGTACCACCCGCGACACATTGCCGACCGCTACGGGTGTTTCACGGTCATCGTGCTGGGCGAGGCGGTGACCTCGGCCGCACTGGCGGCCAAGGCGGGTTTCGACGAGGGCGCTCGCGGTGCCTCACTGGTCGTGCTGGCCGTGATGGCATTGCTGCTGCTGTTCTCGATGTGGTGGCTCTACTTCGACCACCAGGCCGAGGAGCGCTTGAGTTCCCTGGGCGGTGCGTTGTTCTGGGGATACCTGCACTATTTCGTTTTCGCCGGCCTGGCCGCGGTCGGCGCCGGTCTGTCGCTGGCGTTGGCCCGGGAAACCCAGGAGGCGCCGGAGCTGTCGGCCACTGTGGTCGGCGCGGCGGTGACCGTACCGGTCGCCGTCTATCTCCTCGCACTTTGGTTGCTGCATCGCGGAACCGGCAACCGGCCGCTGGAATTCGTGCTGCCGGTGGCCGCCGTGCTCGTGCTGGCCTGCACCTTCACCGGGGCCCCGGTGCACGTCACGGCTGTCCTCATGGTCGTTCTGGTCGCTGTGATGCTCGTGCTCACCCGGGGTGTTCCCGGCCGCGTGTCCGCCATCATCTGGAGAACGCAGGTCAACCGACGTCGCGGATCGTCGCAGCGCGCCCGGTAGGATTCGAACCTACGACCGGCGGATTAGAAGTCCGCTGCTCTGTCCAGCTGAGCTACGAGCGCCTGGGCAGCAGCGTAGCCAAGCAACCCGCCGCCGAAGGACGGGTGCGACCGTACGCTTGACGGCGTGGCCCAGCCTGCAACATCCGCGGTGATCGAGGGCCAGACGGCGGCCGCGCCGCGATGGCAGGTCTCCGGTCTGGTCGCCGCCGCCGTGGTCATCGCGGGCTGCCTGGCGGCGGGTATTGCCGCGGTCGTGCCGTCCCGATCCATCGCCACTGGCATCGCCGACGCCGGACCGTCGGTGGAGCTGACCCTGCCGGCGCTGAAGGCGATCTTCGACATGGCGGCGGCGGCCACGGTCGGCTGGCTGGTGGCGGCGGTGGTCCTGGTGCCGCCGGCGGACGGCCACGGCCGGTTCTCCGTGGCCGGGTATCGCTGTGCCCGGGCGGCCAGTATCTCGGCCTGGGTGTGGGCGGCCGCCGCGATGGCCCTGATCCCGGTGAGCCTGGCCGATCTGGGGCCCTACTCGCTGACCACCGCGCTGCGTTCGGACTACGTGCTCTCCGGGCTGCAGGAGTTCGAGAACCTGCGTGGCTATCTGGTGGCCGCGGTACTGGCGGTGCTGATCGGGCTGATCGCCCGGGTCGTGCTCCGGGTGCGCTGGGCCGCCTGGCTGCTGGCCGGGGCCATCCTCGGGCTGATGCCGCTGGCCATCGGGGGCCACGCGTCGGTCAACGGCGACCACGACATTGCGGTCGACACGATGATCTACCACCTCGTCGGCATCTCGGTCTGGATCGGCGGGCTCATCGCGTTCCTGGGTTTGGCCCGACAGCGCGCCGACCATCTGCCGGTCATCGCCCGGCGCTATTCGGCCATCGCCGGGGTGGCCTTTGCTGTCGTCGCTCTCTCCGGCGTCATCAACGCGTGGATCCGGCTGACCTACTTCTCCGACCTGTGGCAAACCCCCTACGGTCGGCTCGTGGTGATCAAGGCGGTCGCCCTGATCGCGCTCGGTCTGATCGGATTCGCGCACCGGCAACGCACGCTGCCGGCGCTGGAGAACGGCCAACGCGGACCGCTGCTGCGGCTGGCCGGCGTCGAGGTGTTGCTGATGGGCCTCACGGTGGGGGTGGCCGCAGGCCTGGCCCGGACCTCCCCGCCGGCGCCGACCGGCATTGTGCAGAGCGTGTTCGACGCCAATCTGGCCGACGTCCTCGGATTCACTCTGTCCGGTCCGCCCACCTTCCTGCGGCTGCTGTTCGCCTGGCGGTTCGACTTCCTGCTCGGGACCGCGTCTCTGGTGGCCGTGGCCCTCTACCTGGCCGGGGTGCGACGGCTGCGGCGGCGCGGCGACGCATGGCCGCCGGGCCGCATCGTGGCCTGGTGCGGCGGCTGCCTGACCATCCTGCTGGCCACCTCGTCCGGCCTCGGACGCTATGCCCAGACCCAGTTCTCGATCCACATGATCGCGCACATGATGCTGGGCATGGTCGCCCCGATCCTGCTTGTGCTGGGCGGTCCGGTGACCTTGCTCCTGCGGGCGCTGCCGGCCCGCAAGGACGGCGTGCCCGGCCTGCGGGAAGCCGTGGTCGCGGTGGTGCACGGGCCGATCGCGCGCTTCGTGACCCATCCGCTGGTGGTGTTGCCGCTGTTCATCGGGTCGTTCTACGCGATCTACTTCAGCGGGTTGTTCGAGGACATGATGACCTCGCACATCGGGCACCTGCTGATGAGCGTGCATTTCCTGGTGGTCGGCTACCTCTACTACTGGGTGATCATCGGCATCGATCCGGCGCCGCGACGACTCTCTCCGTTCGTCAAGCTGGCTCTGCTGCTGGCGGCGCTGCCTTTCCACGCCTTCTTCGGCCTGGCCTTGATGAACTCGCACACGGTGCTGGCCCAGGCCTACTACCAGGGGCTGGGCCTGCCCTGGGTCTCCGACCTGCTTGTCGACCAACGTCTGGGCGGCGGGATCGCCTGGGGGCTGACCGAGGTGCCGATGATCATCGTGCTGCTGGCCCTGCTCGCCCAGTGGGCGAAAGCCGACGAACGGGAGTCGCGGCGCTCCGATCGACAGCAGGATGCCGGCCGCGACAACGACCTGGACGCCTACAACCGGATGTTGGCCAAGCTGGCCGAGCGCACCGACTGACCGCGTGTTGCGGTGACACGCCGCTGGACGCCCGGCCATCCATCCACACAGGGGCCGTTCATCCACATGTTCGATCAGTTCTCTTGAAAGCGCGTTTCCAACTCTGAACTCTGGTCCGGACGGCCGCGCCCGGTGGCCCAGCGACGAGAAGGAAACGCTATGAAGACAGACGGATCGACGGTCACCATCGTGGGCCGCGTGGCCACGAATCCCACGGTGAGTACCAGTAACGGCGTCGACCGGGTGACCCTGCGGGTGGTGTCCACGGAGCGTCGGTTCGAGGATGGCGTCTGGGTCGACGGAGACGAGTTCGGGGCCAACGTGGTCTGCTGGCGGACGGTCGCCGCCGGGGTACTCAAGCTGGTGCGTAAGGGCGATCCGCTCATCGTGACGGGCCGGATCAGCACCCGTAAGTTCGAGCGGAACGGCGCGACCGAGTACTACACCGACATCCGCGCCGACCTGGTGGCCTTCGACCTGGCCAAGGGCAAGGACCGGATCCGGCGCAGCGAGGCCGAGCCGGCCTCGTCGGTGGAACCGGAGCCCTCGTCCGCTGGGGTCGACGAGATCGACCTGACCGATCTCCAGGACTGCGCGCCCGCCTTGGCCGGCGTCGGCTGAACGCGCTCGGACCACCCGGCTGTCGGGCACACTGGTCGGCGGTCGATACCAACGGCCGAGCGGGCCCGCACGACGCCGGGCGAGTGCGAGTCGGCAGCAGCGGCTCGTGTGGTCATGAGGAGCGGCGCGGTGCCCGAGTTCATCTACACCATGAAGAAGGCGCGAAAAGCGGTCGGGGACAAGGTGATCCTCGACGACGTGACCATGTCGTTCTTCCCCGGGGCGAAGATCGGCGTGGTCGGGCCGAACGGCGCCGGCAAGTCGACCATCCTGAAGATCATGGCCGGGCTGGACAAGCCCTCCAACGGCGAGGCCTTTCTCACACCCGGTTTCACCGTCGGCATCCTGATGCAGGAGCCGGTGCTGGACGAGAGCAAGAACGTGCTGGACAACGTGCGGGAAGCGTTCGGGCCCAGCTACGCGAAACTCGAGCGCTACAACGAGATCGGCGAGCTGCTGGCCACCGATTACAGCGACGCGCTCATCGACGAGATGGGCAAGCTGCAGGAGGAGATCGACCACGCCAACGCCTGGGATCTGGACTCGCAGCTGGAGCAGGCCATGGACGCGCTCCGCTGTCCCCCCGGGGACGCGGACGTCAGCGTGCTCTCAGGTGGAGAACGTCGGCGAGTCGCCTTGTGCCAGCTGCTGCTGTCCGGTCCCGACCTGTTGCTCCTGGACGAGCCGACCAACCACCTGGACGCAGAGTCGGTGCAGTGGCTGGAACAGTTCCTGACCAGTTACCCGGGCGCCGTCCTGGCGGTCACCCACGATCGGTACTTCCTGGACAACGTGGCCCAGTGGATCGCCGAGGTGGACCGGGGCCGACTGATTCCCTACGAGGGCAACTACTCCACCTACCTGGAGAAGAAGGCCGAGCGGATGGAGGTGCAGGGCCGTAAGGACGTCAAGCTGGCCAAGCGGCTGCAGGCTGAGCTGGCCTGGGTCAGGTCCGGCGCCAAGGCCCGGCAGGCCAAGTCCAAGGCCCGATTGCAGCGCTACGAAGAAATGGCGTCCGAAGCCGATCGCACCCGCAAGCTCGACTTCGAGGAGATCCAGATCCCGCCCGGCCCGCGGCTGGGCAGCATCGTGGTCGAGGCCGACCGGCTGAGCAAGGGCTTCGGCGACCGGGTCCTGATCGACGGTCTGTCGTTCACTTTGCCGCGCAACGGCATCGTCGGAGTGATCGGGCCGAACGGCGTCGGCAAGACCACCCTGTTCAAGACCGTGGTCGGGTTGGAGGAGCCGGACCGGGGCAGTGTGCGGGTCGGCGAGACGGTGAAGCTGTCCTATGTGGACCAGAACCGGGAGGGGCTCGACCCCAAGAAGAACGTCTGGCAGGTGGTCTCCGACGGGCTCGATCACATCAAGGTCGGTCACGTCGAAATGCCCTCACGTGCCTACATTTCCGCCTTCGGATTCAAGGGACCCGATCAGCAGAAACCGGCCGGTGTGCTTTCCGGCGGCGAGCGCAACCGGCTCAACCTGGCGCTGACCCTGAAGGAGGGCGGCAACCTGATCCTGCTCGACGAACCGACCAACGACCTGGACGTGGAAACGCTCGGATCGCTCGAGAACGCGCTCGAGAACTTTCCCGGTTGCGCGGTTGTCATCAGCCACGATCGCTGGTTCCTGGATCGGACCTGCACGCACATCCTGGCCTGGGAGGGCACCGACGCCGATCCGGCCCGCTGGTATTTCTTCGAGGGCAACTATTCCGATTACGAGAAGAACAAGGTCGAACGGCTCGGCATCGACGCCGCCCGTCCGCACCGGGTCACTCACCGCAAGCTCAAGCGGGACGACTGAGCACCCCCGCGTCAGTCCCTGGTCCCGACGTGGTCAGGCTCCGATTGGTTCACGCCCGATCGGCCTAGGTTGGAAACGGACCGGAGCAACGACGCTCCGGAGGTGCAGGAGTTCGCAGTCATGGAAGAGCAGGCCGGGACCACCGGCACATTGACCTACGAGCCGGTCGAAGGAGGCCGCAAGGAACCCGGCGCCCCAGGCGGGTCCGCGGACGGAGCCGAGGAGTCCGGTTTCGATGCGGCCCGCAGCAGCCGGCCCGACCTGGCCGAACTGCTCGATTCCTACTACCGCCACGTGCCGGAAGGTGACCGCCCGCGCCGCGCCGACGACGTGATCTCGGTTGTTGAGCAGCACCTGCGGGTGGCCGCGGAACGCCGGCCGGGCATCGCCAAGCTGCGGCTGTTCAACCACTCCGATTCGGTTGGATGGGCGTCGACGTCCACCGTGATCGACATCGTGAATGACGACATGCCGTACCTGGTGGACTCGATCATCGGCGCGCTGTCCGGAGCCGGAGTCACCGCCTATCGGGTGCTGCACCCGATCCTGGCCGTCGAACGGGATGCCTCCGGCCGTTTGCTGCGGGTGATCGGGGAGGCTCGGCCGGGCGCGGATCCCGTCGGTTGCCTGCGCGAATCCTGGGTGCACGTGCTCATCGACCGGATCACCGACGCCGAGCGGGCCGAAGCCATCGAGGCCGCCCTGCAGGACACCCTGTCCCGGGTCGGGGCGCTGGTGGCCGACAACGCCGCCATCATCGGGGCCGCCGCGGTGGCCTCGTCGGAGCTACGCAACACCCCGTCACTGCGGTCCCCGCAAGAGGTGGACGAGGCCGCCGACCTGTTGCTCTGGCTCACCTCCGGCACCTTCCGGTTCCTGGGCTACCGCTGCGAAGAAGCCGTCGCCGGCGGCGAACTGGCCGTTCGCCCCGGCGGTCTCGGGGTGTGGCGGGCCGGGTTCTCCGAAGGCTCTTCTGCGGACGACTCCGGCCGCGGCCAGGATGCCGACGGGCAACTGGATCTACGCCAGGTGTCCAGCCCCGGGGGCTTCGGCCGGGACTGGTTGCCGCTGCGCGTCTCCGCTCGGGTCCTGGACATGAATGGACGCGCCGTGCGGGTGCACCGGTTCCTGGGGGTGCTCACCCCGCGGGCGTTCTCGGCCGAGATCAGCGGCATCCCGGTGTTGCGCCGTCGGCTGGCCGACGTGTTGACCGCGCTGACCGCCACCCCCGACTCCTATACCGGTCAGCGAGCGCTGGAGGTGCTGACCGGGTATCCCCGGGCGGAGCTGTTCTGGGCCCGCCTGGACCAGGTGCTGCCGGTGGTGCACGGTGCGCTCCAGCTGGCCAGCCGGCGTCGGCTGCGCGCCTACCTGCAGCCCGATCCGGCCCGGCAGTTCGTCTCGGTGCTGGTGCATCTTCCCCGTGACCGGTGGACCACCTCGGCTCGGCTGGCCATGCAGGACGCCCTGCTGGAGCTGTTGCACGGCCGGTCGGTCACATACGCGGCGCGCATCGGCGACACCCCGTTGGCGGCCGTGCACTTCATGGTTGTCACCGATCCGGACGACGCGCTGAAAATCGACGACGAGCTCAACGACCGCATCAACTTCTCGCTTCGGGCCACCATCCGCACCTGGGAGGACCAGCTCGTCCAGGCCGTGGTCGGGTCGGGCAAGCCGGCGTCCCCCGGACCGGACACCGACGAATTCGACGAGCTGGACACGCCCGCTGCGTTGGCGAAGTACGCCGACGCCTTCGACGCCGGCTACAAGCAGGACTACCCGGTCGTGGACGCGGTCGCCGACCTGGCCCGGCTGGACGCCCTGGCCGGCCCCGACGATCTCGACCTGCACCTCTCGTCTTTGGACACGGACAGTGGCCAGAGGCGCCTCAAGCTCTACGTGACCGGACATGCGGTCACCCTGTCCCGGGTGCTGCCGGTGCTGCAGAGCCTGGGCGCCGAGGTCATCGACGAACGCCCGTACCCGGTGCGGCGCAGCGACGGTACCCAGGCCCACATCTACGACTTCAGCCTGCGCTGGTCCGGGGACCGGGTGATGTCGCCGGAGGAGGCGGAACAGACCCGGATTCGGGTCACGGAGGCGTTCCAGGCGGCCTGGTCCGGGCGGGCCGAGGTGGACGGGTTCAACGGCCTGGTGCTGGTGGCCGGCCTGTCCTGGCGGCCGGTGGCGGTGCTCCGCGCCTACGCCCACTACCTGCGCCAGATCGGTGTCGCCTTCACCCAGGGTTACATCGAGCAGGTCCTGCTGGCCAACCCCGGCATCACCTCCGACCTGGTCGCGCTGTTTGCTGAGCGCTTCGATCCGGATGCGGCCGGGCCAGATCGTCGCGACGACGACCCAGGCGACGTCGAGTCGCGCATCACCACCGCGCTGGACGACGTGCCGAGTCTGGACGCGGACCGCATCCTGCGCATGTATCTCCATCTGATCAAGGCGACGGTCCGGACCAACGCGTTCTCGCCGGACCGACCCACCCTGGCGTTCAAGCTGCTACCCCACCGAGTGCCCATGATGCCGAAACCGGTGCCGGTCTTCGAGATCTGGGTCTATTCGCCACGGGTCGAGGGAATTCATCTGCGATTCGGGCCGGTGGCTCGGGGCGGCCTGCGCTGGTCCGATCGGCCGGAGGACTTCCGCACCGAGATCCTCGGCCTGGTCAAGGCCCAGGAGGTGAAGAACGCGGTGATCGTGCCGGTGGGCGCCAAGGGCGGGTTCGTCCTTCGGCAGCCACCGGCCGACAGCGATCGCGAGGCGGTCGCCCGCGAAGGCGTGGCCTGTTATCGGCTGTTCATCGCCAGCCTGCTGGAGCTGACCGACAACCGGATAGAGGGCACAGTGGTGCCGCCGGACCGCGTGGTCCGCCACGACGGCGACGACCCGTACCTGGTGGTGGCGGCGGACAAAGGCACCGCCACCTTCTCCGACATCGCCAACCAGGTCGCCGTCGACGCCGGATACTGGCTCGGTGACGCGTTCGCCTCGGGCGGTAGCGCTGGGTACGACCACAAGGTCATGGGGATCACCGCGCGGGGTTCATGGGAATCGGTCAAGCACCATTTCCGCGAGCTCGGCGTGGACACCCAATCGACCCAGTTCACCTGCGTCGGCGTCGGGGACATGTCCGGTGACGTGTTCGGCAACGGGATGCTGTGCAGCGAACACACCCGCCTGATTGCCGCTTTCGATCACCGGCACGTGTTCATCGACCCCGACCCGGATCCGGCCGCGTCCTACGCGGAGCGGCGGCGGTTGTTCGACCTGCCCCGGTCGTCCTGGGCCGACTACGCGCCTGCGTTGATCTCGATCGGCGGCGGCGTGTGGCCCCGCTCGGCCAAGTCGATTCCGGTGAGCGAGCAGATGCGGGCGGCGCTCGAGCTGGCCGACGACGTCACCGCCCTGACGCCGGTCGAACTGATCCGGGCCGTGCTGCTGGCTCCGGTCGACCTGCTCTACAACGGCGGCATCGGCACTTACGTGAAGGGTTCCACGGAGAGCAACGCGCAGGTCGGTGACAAGGCCAACGACGCGGTCCGGGTCGACGGGGGCGAACTGCGGGTCAAGGTGGTCGGGGAGGGCGGCAACCTGGGCGTGACCCAACTGGGCCGGATCGAGTTCGCCCGGGCCGGTGGCCGCTGCAACAGCGATGCCATCGACAACTCGGCCGGCGTGGACACCTCCGATCACGAGGTGAACATCAAGATCGCCCTGCAACCGGCGGTCGCCGCCGGCCGGATGACCCTCTCCGAGCGGGACGACCTGCTGGCCGGGATGACCGATGAGGTGGCCGGCCTGGTGTTGCAGGACAACATCGACCAGAACCGGCTGCTCGGAGTGGCCCGGGCGCACGCCGGTCCGATGCTGTCGGTGCACGCACGGCAGATGGACGACCTGGTGGCCCGCGGGCGGCTGGACCGGGTCCTGGAGTTCCTGCCCTCGCACGCGCAGATCGAGGCCCGGATGAAGACGGGGGAGGGCTTGACCTCGCCGGAGTTGGCCGTCCTGACCGCCTACGTCAAGAGCGACCTGACCCACGCCATGGTGACCAGCGCTCTGCCCGACGAGTTGCCCTTCGCCCAGCGCCTGGTCAGGTACTTCCCGCCGGAGATGAGGGCCGAGGTCAGCTCGCACCCGCTGGCCCGGGAGATCGTCACCACGATGACGGTGAATCAACTCGTGAACACCGCCGGCATCACGTATGCGTTCCGATTGGCCGAGGAGATCGGCGCCGAGGCGGTGGACGCCATCCGGGCCTACGACGTGGTCACCTCGGTCTTCCGATTGAGTGAGCTGTGGAACCGCATCTCCGATCTGGACAATCAACTGGCCGCGTCCACCCAGAACGCCCTCTACCTGGATCTGCGCCGGTTGCTCGACCGGGCGGCCCGCTGGTTGCTGCAGCACCGCCCGCTGCCGCTGGACGTGCCGGCCGAGATCGACCGCTACGCACCGGTACTGGCAGCGCTCACACCCCGCCTGCCCGACCTCGTGCGCGGCGTCGAGCTGGCCAGCATCCGGACCGCGGCCCAGGACTACATCCAACGGGGGGTTCCGGACGATCTGGCCGAACAGGTCGCCTTCAGCCTGTATCTGTTCAGCGCGCTGGACATCGGCGACGTGGTCCTGGACCAGGGACCGGCCGCCGGCGCCGAGGGCGCCGATGTGACCGAGGCCCTGCTGGTGACGGCCGAACTGCACTTCGCTCTCACCGCGCGCTTGGACGTGGACCGGTTGTTGACCGCGATCAGTTCGCTCCCCCGGGGCGACCGCTGGCACGCACTGGCCCGCCAGGCGCTACGGGACGACGTCTACCGGACGCTGCGAGAACTGACCGGAGTGGTGCTGGCCTCCACCCCGACGCAGGAGTCCATCGCCGATCGCATCACCGCCTGGGCGGCGGCCAACGAGGCCAGACTGACCCGCGCGTGGACGACCCTGACCCAGATCACGTCGGGTCCGTTCGATCTGGCCGGGTTGTCGGTGGCGGCCAGCGAGATCCGTACGATGGTCCGCTGACCGGCAGGAGCCGGCCGATGGGCGAAAGGGCGAGATGGCGGGCGATGCGGGTACCCCGGAAGGAGGTCCGGACACGGTGGACTCAGCGATGTCGACTGGCCTTCGGTACGTGACCCAGGTCCGGGTGCGATGGTCCGATCTGGACGCATTCGGGCACGTCAACAACGCCCGGACGGTGACCCTGCTGGAGGAGGCCCGGGTCGACTGGCTGTTCACCGAGGGCTCGCTGCAGGGGGCCGAAGCGCTGACCCGGGGCATCGTCGTCTCCCGGCTCGACGTGCGCTACCGGCGACCCATCGGCTTCGGTGCACCGGTCGAAGTGTCCATGGGCGTTGTGCATCTGCGGGCCGGATCGGTCACCATCGACTACCGGGTGATCGCGGCCGCGGCGCTGGCGGTGACCGCGAGTACCGACTTGGTCCCGGTCGATCCGGTCTCCTTCCGGCCGCGCCGGTGGACCGCACCGGAGTCCGCCTTCCTGGCCGGCTACCAGAGCTGACCCGATGGCGACCGCTTACACCCCGACCACCGCTGCCGACCGGGCCGACGCGGCCGCTTTCGCCGGACGGGTGGCCCGCTGGGACCCGACCGGCCTGGTGCGGCTGCGTCGCGATGCTGACGGCGCGACTGTGCGACTGTGGGCCGGCACCCCGTTCGACACCCTGGTCACGCGGTCGGTAGGGGGCGCCCTGGAACCGGCCGATGTCACCGTGCACGCCGGCAATCTGGTCGCGGCGCTGGCGGTGAGCGCGCAGGCCCGGGTCGATCCGGGTCCGGCGGTCGACGCGGCCTGGCGGGGACAACTGCCGCCGGCCGCCGGCTGGGTGGTGGTGGACCAGGTGCCGGCCCAGGTGTTGTCGGAGGTGGCCGGCCGCGGGGTGACGGCGGCCCGGGACCGCCCGGGCCCGCACGGCGGTGCCTCGACCGCGTTGTTGGACGGTGAGGCGTTGCGGGTCAGTGGCTCGGGGTACACCGTGTCGATCCCGTTGCGGGTGCTGTTCGCGTTGTCCGGCATGGGATTCGCCCCATCCGACCAGGACGAGGGCAACACGGTCCGCGTGAGCGCTACCGACGCCTGGCTGCGACTGGATGCAATGTACGGCGCCGTCGTCCGCCGCCGACACGCCCTGCTGCCACTGCTGGTGTGAGCTCCGGTCAGGGCAGCGCGACGAAGCGGTACCCGGCCGCGCGCAGCTTGGTGATGATGATCGGCAGTGCGGCCACGGTCTGGCGCCGATCGCCGCCGGCGTCGTGCATCAGGATGATGGCGCCCGGCTGGACCTCTTTCATGACATTGGCCACGATGGTGGCAACCCCCGGCTTACGCCAGTCCTCGCTGTCCACGTCCCAGCCCAGCGCGGCCAGCATGCGATCGCCGAGCTCGCGCCGGAGCAGACTGCCGGGCGTACCCCAGTCGCCCCCGGGTGCTCGGAAGTAGCGGGGCGTGACCCCAGTGGCGGCCTTGATGGCGGTCTGGGTCTTGTCGATCTCACTCGCGATGGTCGCGGCCGGGCGGGTTTTCAGCATCTCGTCGTGATCCCAGGTGTGGTTGCACAGGCCGTATCCGGAGGCGCCGAGGCGCTGTTCGGTGTCGGGGAAGTCAGCGACCTGCCGGCCGATCTGACAGAAGGTGGCCGGGATCTTCTGCTGATCCAGGATGTCGAGAACGTGCTTGGTGTCGATGCCGGGTCCGTCGTCGAAGGTCAAGGCCACGACTTTGCCGCCGGGCACGGTCGAGGTCACCGGCGGCGCCGGGTGGGCCTGCGTCGTCGTCGTGGTCTTCCGGGCGGGGCTTGGAGGCGGCGGTGGCGTGATGGCCGTCCCCGAGGCTGCCGACGACGACGGGGACCCGGGGCTGGGGCCGACCGGTACGGAGCCGGCGGAGTGCGAGCCCGATCCCGGCTGTGGCGGCATCGGAGCCGAGGTTCCGGGCAGGTCGGGTGCGGTGACCACCGGTCTCGGGGCCCCTCGGCCGCGCTCGCGGCGCTCGGCCGGGTTGACCGAACCGGGACAGCGCTGCTCACGGGTCGCGCCGCACACCCGGCAACGAGGACCAGAACCAGAGCAAGAGGGACGATCCCCCGGATGCGTCCGCGGGTCACTGACGTGGCCATGATGACAAGACGCGTGTCTGGGGGCCATCGTTGCCCGACGGTCCGGTTCAGGCCAGGGTGTTCACCAGGCTGTCGGCCGCCATGACCAGGTATTCCCAGAGCCGCTCCCGCTGGGCCGGATCGCTCACGGTGGGCTCGACGGCACCGCGCATGGCCAGCAGCCACGCGTCGCGCTCCACTGGTCGGATCCGGAACGGCGCGTGCCGCATCCGTAGCCGGGGGTGACCCCGCTCGTCGGAGTAAGTGCGTGGTCCACCCCAGTACTGCTCCAGGAACATCCTCAAGCGGTGCTCGGCCGGTTCCAGGTCTTCTTCCGGATAGAGCACGCGCAGCGTGGGGTCGGCGCGGACATTGGCGTAGAAGCGGTGCACGAGGTCGGCGAACACCTGGTGTCCGCCGATCTCGTCGTAAAAGTTGCCGGGACCGTCCACGGTGTCATTGTCCGTCCTGGCCGGGGTCGATTCGCGACACCATGGCGGAGCGTGCTCGCCGGCCACGCAGGCACGGACAGCATCAGAGGAGAATGTGCTGGCCTTGTGGCCCGTGGCCGGGTTCACTGGTCGTGCCGGGCGCGCGGAAAGGAGTGGCCGAACACCACCATGGCAACTACCGCCCCGACGACGACCGGGCTGAGGTCGTTTCCGCGCTCGCTCCTGCTGAACGCCACCCACGAACCGCTTGCGGTGGTAGCAGCACGCCGGGCAGTGGTCCTGGTGCTGGCCGGGAAGGCCGAATCGATGCTGGACCGAGGGGGTGCTACCACGTTCCATGCGCCTGGCGCGGTGTACGCACTACCCGCCGTTGTCCGCCTGCACCGTTACGTGCGGGTACCGATGACTCCGATGACCGCGGTCAGCCGGGCGGGCGTGATGCGACGCGATCGGCGACGCTGCGCCTATTGCCGTGGGCCCGCCGAGACCATCGACCACGTGATGCCGCGCAGCCGCGGAGGTGGGCACACCTGGAGCAACTGCGTCGCGTGTTGCGGCCGGTGCAACACCCGCAAGGCGGACCGGCTGCTGGAGGAAATCGGGTGGCGACTGCCGTTCGTTCCGGGTCCACCGCGTCGGGTGGCGGGTCGACTGTGGCTCGTGGAGGACAGCGACCCGGTCTGGGCTCCGTGGCTGGGCCATGCCGCTTAGTTCCGGCGCGGCAACGGCGGGGCCGACGTCAGCGGCCGATGGAGTTCATCCGGCCGATGGAGTTCATCCGAGAAGTCCGGCGGCCGATGGAGTTCATTCGAGAACCCCGACGGCCGATGGAGTTCATCCGGGCCGCCGCCTGATCCGAGGTGCGGAAGGAATCGGTGGCAGTGGTGCGGAACATGGTTTCTCCTGAGTGGGCGGCCTGGCGGCGACGTCGTGACAAGCGGGGGAATGTAGCGAAAAAGCGGAACGGGGAAAGCGTTGAAACTGTTGACATGAAATACAGCCGATTGCGCCGGTCCCGGTGGAGAGTGGCGTATCATTGAATTGTTCCTGGACTCCTTAATAGTAACGGACGTCCTAGGAGGGGCCTGTTTGGCTTACCCTCTCGTCGTTACACACAGCGACTAAGAAAGCCTGCGAACAGGTGATGGCGGAGCTATGTCCGCGCTGATGTCGTCGGTTTCGCGCTTTCGGTCGTACCTCGGATGGGGAAGAATTCAGCCGATTGCGCCTGTTTACTCTCCTGGCCGCCTGCGAAAAACCAGACAACCTGGACAGCTGTCAGGGTCATCCCACCTGTCCACCAGCCCAGCCCGGCGCGATCGCCGGCCCGGCCCACCCGGCCGACCCGCCCGACTGGGTGCGTGTCCGGCTCCGTTACAACTAGGTCGGGTGACGCTCCAGCCTCCACCTGACCCCTATCGGCCGAAAAAGCTCGAACACGAAGCGCTACGGGGCGGAGGGAAAGGGATGAAGCGCAACCCAGTCCGACCGTGTGCGTCGGCTGGTTCGACAATTCGCGCCCGGCATTCCTGCGTGAATGTGTGGACCAAGCTGCTAGGTGCGTTTTTACGCCCGGTCCTTCCGTCGGCAAACGTCCTGTGGTGCGGAGCAGCCAAAAGGGAAGGTAAGGGCCGGGCCGCGGCCGGAAACGGCGGGCTGGGGAGCTCGGGCAGGCGCGGGACCTCCGTCGCCGCAGACGGATGGGGCAACTGGAGGCCGCGTCCGGCGGGGCTGGCGCGGTCGAGGACCAGTCGCTGGTCTAGCGTGGGCGCCGTGAGCGTGTTTCAGACGATCGGGGTCTTTGTTGGCATCCCGCTGGTGATTTATGCCGTGCTGGCTCTGCTCACCGTGGTGCCGGCCCGGGCGCGCCGCCGGCCTCGATACAAGCCCGGCGAGCCCTGGGAGTACCCACCGCAGTGGTGGTCGGGCGATCGGCCGGTGGTCACCAGCGCCTCCGGTCCAAGTGGACGGGAGGGCGGCGCTCGTGGCTCATGGTGACATGGTGGTGGCCCCGTCGGGTGGTCAGGTCTCGCCCTGGGCCCCGCCGACTGTCGGACCGGTCGGTGCCGGCGGTGACCGACCGCTCGAGCCGCAGGATTTAGCCCTGCTCGACGACGTCATCGACGAAGCAGAACGCATGACCGGGTTGCGCTTCTCGGTCTATCTCGGCGATCTCGGCGATGACCCGCGGTCCACTGCTTCGTCCCTGCTGCGCGGACTGGGGGTGGATTCGCCCTACGCCGTACTGCTGGCGGTGTCGCCGGGTCAGAAGGCGGTCGAGGTGGTGACCGGGGCCGAGGCGGGCCGCCGAATTTCCGACCGTGCCGCCCGGCTGGCCGTTCTCGGCGTGGTGTCGTCGGCCAGCGAGGGGGACCTCGGGGGCGCGTTGGTCAACGGCCTGCGCACGCTCGCCGACCAGGCCGGAGCCCTACCCGGCCGGAGCTAGGACGGCCCACCGGAGGCGGCCACCAGCTCGCCCGCGGCCAGATCGCGGCGTCGCGCCCTGATCGCTCGTTCAACGCCGGCCCGGCTCTCGGAGACCAGCCGAGCCAACGCAGGCAGATGGTGGCGGCCTTCCCATTCCTGGGTGAGCGAGATCGTCCGATCGTCGACCGACCAACGCGGGTAGAGCCCGATGACCACCCGCTGGGCGACTTCCGGTGTGCGGCGTTGCCAGACTTCGTCCACGCGATCGAAGTAGGGCTGCACGAAGGGCTGCAACAAGGGCAACTGGGCCGGGTGGACGAAGCCGGCCAGACTGGCGTCGCGGGCGGCGTTGCCCATGCCGTCGTCGCTCATCAACCTGTCCCATAGGTCGCGCTTGGAGTCCGGCCGAGGCAACAGGGCCCGCGCTGTGGTGGCCCGCCGCGACCCACTGGCGGTCGGATCGGCGGCCAGGGCCGCTTCGATGTCCGCCTGGCCCGCTGCATCGTGCGCGACCAGCGCGAACAGCAGGCTCCAGGACAACTCCTGGTCGACTGTCAGGCCGATCAGCGGCGCCGACCCTTCGCGCCACTGCGCCAACAATTCCACCTGTTCCGGGGAGAGTCGGGAAGCGGCCAGCGTCTGCACCGCCGCCAGTTGCAGGTCGCCCCCCGGAGGGGCCTGTGTGGCCACCTCGATCAGGTGCTCGGCGAAGGCCGGCCAGCCGCTGCGCTCGCTCCAACCCGGGTCCGCGTAAGCGGTCAGGGCCAGCTGGGCCTGCGACAGCAGCCGCTGGGCCACGCCGATCTCCGACTCCGCGCGCAGGCCGCCGAGCACCGCGGCGACGAAGTCCCGCGCGGGCAGCACCGCGTCACGGGTGGCCTCCCACAGGGCGGACCAGGCCAACGTGCGCGGTAACGGGTCAACCAGGTCGCCCACACGCCCGGCCGCGGCGCGCAGCGACTCCTCGTCGAGCTGCACCTTGCCGTACGTCAGGTCATCGTCGTTGGGTATGCGGAGCAGGCCGGGCCGCGTTCCGATCAGCTCAGGGATCGGGGTCCGCGCTCCGACCACATCCAGTTCGACCCGCTGGGTGCGGACCAGCCGGCCGTTCTCGTCGTCGTAGACCCCCACCGCCAAGCGGTGCGGCCGGAGCTCACCCGCACCCGGCGCGGCCGGCCCCTGGACGACCTCGGCCCGCTCTACGAGTCCGTTCTCTCCGACCGACACCTCCAGCGCGATGCTGTTCAGACCGGTCGTCTGCAGCCAGGCCGCGCTCCATGCGGTCAGGTCTCGGCCGGACGTGTGTTCCAGGGCGTCCAGCAGATCGCGCAGGGTGGCATTGCCGAAGGCATGGGCGCGAAAGTATCCGCGCAACCCGGTCAGGAATTGCTCACGTCCGACGTAGCAGGCGAGCTGCTTGAGCACACTCGCGCCTTTGGCGTAGGTGATGCCGTCGAAGTTCACCTCGACCGTCTGCAGGTCGATCATGTCGGCGGCGATCGGATGCGTGGAGGGCAGTTGGTCCTGTACATAGGCCCACGATTTCTCCACCGTGGCGAAGGTGGTCCAGGCCTGCGCGTACTCGGTGGCCTCGGACTGGGCCAGCACCGACGCCCAGGTGGCGAAGGACTCGTTGAGCCAGAGGTCGTCCCACCAGCGCATGGTCACCAGATCGCCGAACCACATGTGGGCCATCTCGTGCAACAGGGTCTCGCAGCGCCGCTCGTACAGGTACCGGGTCACCCTCGACCGGAAGACGAACTCCTCACGGAAGGTGACCGCCGCGGCGTTCTCCATCGCGCCCGCGTTGAACTCGGGCACGAAGATCTGGTCGTACTTACCGAACGGGTATCGGGTCTGGAAGGTCCGGTGATAGAAGTCGAAGCCCTGCTTGGTCTGCTCGAAGAGCATGTCGGCGTCCAGATACCCGGCCAGTGTCCGCCGGCAGAGCAGCCGCAGCGGGATGCCGTCGTGCTCGTCCGACTCGACGTGGTACGGACCGGCCACCACCGCCGTGACGTAGGTGGACATCGGCGCCGTGGTGGCGAAACGGTGCCGCCGGGTCGAGGCCGCGCCCGGAATCTGGCCGGGGACGTCCTCGGTTTCCTCCTCGGCCCCGCTGGCGATGACCACCCAGTGGGCCGGGGCGAGCACGTCGAAGGTGAACCGGGCCTTGAGGTCGGGCTGGTCGAAACAGGGATAGAGCCGCTTGGCGTCGGCCGTCTCGAACTGTGAATACAGGTAGACCTCGCCGTCCTCCGGGTCGACGAACCGGTGGACGCCCTCGCCGGAGTTGGTGTAGAGGCCGACGGCTTCGACGCTCAGCACGTTCTCGGCGGCCAGGTCCGGCAGGACGAGCCCGCCCACGGGTGTCCAGCCCCCGACGTCCAGTTCTCGGCCGTTGAGGTCCGCGCGGATGATGCCGTCGCCCACGAAGTCGACGACGCTGGTCCCGCCGGGAGTGGCCCGGAACTCGATCACCGACCGGGTGCGGAAGATTTTCTCGCCCGGGCCACCGTCCGGCCCGGTCAGGTCGACGCTGACGGCGTAGTGCGACACGGCCAGTTCCGCGGCACGCTGGGCGGCCTGGTCTCGAGTCAGGTTGGGCGGCGCCACCGGGGGCGACAACTCGACCCTGGATCCGAGCGAGCCCTGCGGCACTGGCGACCTCCATCAGCAACGCCCGGCGATCCGCCCGGGCTGCCACCCAACCTAGAGGGTCTCGAGCTCGACCTGGTGGGCGAGGCCAAGAGCGCTTGGACCGGCGTCCAGCAGCTGACCTCGAGCCCGAGTGAGCTCGCGTGGCAGGCTGCGCGGAACCGGTCCGGGGGGGACCATGAGGACATGACCGGTCCGGTGCTGCCGCTCCCTCCCGACATGCGGTCGGGGCCCATCCTGGTCGGCGTGGACAACGCGGCGGCCTGCGGCCGGCCGCTGCGGGCCGCGGTTTTTCTGGCCCGGGCCGCCGGTCGTCCCGTGGTGCTGGTGCACGTGCGGGCCCAACCCATGCCCATGGTCGAGGGCTACCTGCCGATCACCGACGACATCAGCCTGATCGAGGACGGGCGCAGCGATGCCCAGCTGCGCCGCGATCTGGAGGCCGGGGGCGACCTGACCGGAGTGGACTGGGAGTTGGTCGCGGTGAACGGCGATGCGGCCTCCGAACTGCTGCGGCTGGCCGACGACCGGGACGCGGCCTGCGTGGTGGTGGGCAAGCGGCACCGTGGCTTCGCGGATGTGCTCCACCGGATCGCGTCGGGGTCCGTCTCTCGCACCATGGTCGGAGCCCAGCGTTTCCCGGTCCTGGTCGTGCCCTGACGCTCCGCCGGCGCTGGCCTCAGTCGCGCCGCAGACGTCGGTCGGTGGGCCGCCGGCCGGGCGCCGACGCCGCGTCTCGGCGTGGCGCCGGCAGGGGTGCCGGCGGGCGGTAGTACCGGCGGACCAGCACCACCTCCTCCTCGGCCTGACTCAGCTCCTCCGGCGTCGGTAGCGCCGCCTCCCGGGCCCGCAGGGCCAGATCACTGGGAACCTGAGTACCTCGCACGGACACCAGCCCGCGCAGGGTCCGGTCGGAGTCGTCGGCCCGGCTCCGGTTGTCCCCATCGGCCCGAGTCCGGCCGGCCGCCGGCGAGCGAGGTCGCGACCCGTCGGCGGATCCGGCCGGAGGGCGGTCGTCCTGATCGTGGGCCGCGGCCCCGGATCCATTGCCGGCCGGCTGTTGCTCCGGGGAGGTCGGGTCGGGTCGGGAAACGGCTCGACGCCGGCGTCGACTCGGTGAACCGGAATCCGGGGCGGGTCCGCCCGCCGGCTCGGCGGTCGGTGAAGCCGCCACCCGCGGGTCGGAGGGCGGACGGCGCCGCGGTCCCTGGTCCACCGCTTCAGCATGCCCGACCGGCGGGGTGCGGGTCAGTCACCGACCGACGCGGTGGCCTGGGGCTGCCCGATGGCGGTCAACATGTCGGAGAACCAGGGGGTCGAGATGTCGAATGCCTTGCCCCCCTTGATGCGCTCGAACTCGATGGCGCGCAGCTGATCTCCGCGCTCCTCGTCGTGACCGATGACGCCCGGCTCACCGCGCAGGGCACAGTCCACGGCCAGGTCGGTCATCGACTTGATCAGTCGCAGATCCTCCGGGTCGGCGGCAGCCGATCGGGCGAAGTAGCCCGACTTCTGCACCATGACCTTCTGTGCGCCCAACTGTTCGGCGAATTGCTCGGCAAACCATGCGCCCGGGTTGATGTCGTTCAGCCGCACGTGTCCGAACGGGTCGCGCGGCACCTTCCTACCCGAGGCCTCGAGCTGCTCGACGATGGAATGCATGCCGGCGCCCTCGGACAGGAACAGGGTGACGTTGCCGATCTCGTCCATGACCGTGCGCAGACGCTCCGATTCGCTGGCGATGTCAAAGTCGGCTTCGGGCAGGTAGATGCCGTGGATGTCCCACGCCCGGCGGTCCAGGCCGATCTCCGGCAGCCATTCCCGGGTGTCCAGCCGGCGCCGGTACGCGGCCGCGGTGGCCGCGGTGAGCCAGCCGCAGTGCCGGCCCATGACCTCGTGCACGATCAGCATCCGAGATCCGGAATTGTGCTCGGCCACGATGTTCTGGGCGAACAGGGCACCCTGCTCGGCGGCGGTCCAGGCGCCCAGGGACTGGCGGATCGGGACGATGTCGTTGTCGATGGTCTTGGGCAGACCCACCACGGTCAGGGCGTAGTCGTGCCGGGCCAGGTAGGCGGCCAGGTCGGCGGCGGTGGTGTTCGTGTCGTCGCCGCCGATGGTGTGCAGAACATCCACACCGTCGGCGGTCAGCCGCTGTGCGGCCACTTCCAGCGGGTCCTGCCCCTCGGCCACCAGGCCGCGTGTGACCAGGTCCTTGGCGTTGGTCAGCTTGACCCGGGAATTGCCGATGGGGGAGCCGCCGAAGGCGTGCAGCAGTCCCGCCCCGGCCCGGATCTTCTCGTTCACGGTGATGAGATCCCCGGAGAGCAGGCCCTGGTAGCCGTGCTTGTAGGCGATGATCTCGACGTCGGGCGCGAGTTCGGTGTAGCGCTCGATGAGCCCGCCCACGGCCGAGGACAAGCAGGGGGCGTAGCCCCCGGCGGTGAGCAGCGCGACCTTGCGCACGGGCATGGCAACATCCTTTTCCGTTTCGCGGCCGCAGCGTCGATGGCGTGCTGCAGCTGTTCCTGGGCCACCCTAAACGGACTCAGGAGGGGGTCGCGGCCCGCTTCGAGAACGCCGTGGTGACCGCCAGCACGACCAGCCCGGCCAGCAACCCCCAGAAAGCGGCCCCGATTCCGGCCACGCCGATGCCGGCCGCCGCGACCAGAAACGTCATGGCCGCGGCCTCGCGGTGGGTGCCCTCGGCCAGCGCGGCCCCGCCGGCGCTGGCGAACGTACCGATCAGCGCGAGTCCGGCGATGGTCGGCAGCAGGCCGGCCGGCGCGGCCGCCGCGATCGTGGCCAGCAACGCCGACAGCGGGCCCAGGGCGATCTGGCCAACTCCGGTGATCACCCCGGCGATCCATCGCCGCCGGGGGTCGGGGTGGGCGTGCGGACCGGCCGCGAGCGCCGCCGAGATGGCCGCCAGATTGACCGCGTGGGCGCCGGCCGGAGCTCCGGCCACCGTGGCCAGACCCGAGTACACCAGCGCCGGAGCCAGTGGCGGCCGGTAGCCAAAAGACCCCAGCACGGCCATGCCGGGGATGTTCTGGCTGGTCATGGTGACCAGGAACAGCGGGATGGCCAGAGCGAGCACGGCTGGCATGTCCCAGTGCGGCGCGACCAGCGTGACGACCGGGGCGAGCCGATCTCCGGCCGGCAGATGCAGCCCGGAGATCAACAGCACGATCGTGGCTGCGACCAGCGCACCGGGCACGGCCCAGCGGCGGGCGAAGCGGAGCAGCAGCAACCAGGTGGCCAGCACGGGCAGGATGGCCGCGGGCTGGGCCACCGCGGCCTGGAACGGTTGCACGCACAGGTGCAGCAGCACGCCGGCGAGCATGGCGTTGGCCAGGGCGGTGGGGACTTTGGCCACGGCCCGGCCGAGCGGTCGGACCAGGCCGCAGAGCGCGAGCAGGATGCCGGTGAGCAGGAACGCGGCCACGGCGACCCCGAATCCGCCGGCGGGTCGGGCGGCCGCGGCCAGCAGCGCCGCTCCGGGAGTGGACCAGGCCATGGTGATCGGCATCCGGTAGCGCAGGCTGAAGGCAATGCTGCCCAGCCCCATGGCCACGCACAGCACGAAAAGACCTGAGGCGGCCTGGTCACGGGTGGCCCCGACCGCGGCCAGACCGGTCAGCACGACCGCGAACGAGCTGGTGAACCCGACCACGGCAGTGACCACCCCGGCCACCACGGCCGGGGCGGGACCGACCCGCTCCGAGTCGGCCGCGAGGGCGTCGGGCGGCGCGGCGCTCACCGGACCTCCACTGTGGGCGTGGGCTCTGACCTGCGGTAACGGCCGTGTCGCGGCTCGTCGAAGATCGTGTACATGTGCTTTGAGCTGCAAGAATGTGGAGCGGGCGACGAGAATCGAACTCGCGTCATCAGTTTGGAAGACTGATGCTCTACCATTGAGCTACGCCCGCGGGTCACTGCGCCCGACAGCCTAACCCAGCTGCTCTCCGGGCCCGCCCCCTGTATTCCCATCACGCCGCGCCACGTGCGTGCGTCACCGGCGCGTGGGTGCGGACGTTGCTTGGTCGGCGGGTGGGGAGGGGCCGCTACGCTGTCACGTGCGACGACGGTCGTTCCGGGATGTAGCGCAGCTTGGTAGCGCGCCTGCTTTGGGAGCAGGATGTCGCAGGTTCAAATCCTGTCATCCCGACGGAAGGCACAATGAGGCCGACGAAGTCGGTTCTTGTGCCTTCCGTAGGGATGGCGAATGGAGCCAACCGAGGAGCGTCAGCGACGAGGTCGGAGCATCCCGACGGAAGGCACAATGAGGCCGACGAAGTCGGTTCTTGTGCCTTCCGTAGGGATGGCGCGACGCGACAGAAGGAGCGAGGGTGACCGGAACGCGGCGGCTGCTCGCCGGGGTGGTGTTGGCCACCTCGACGTTGGTGGTCGGGTGCGCCCGACCCGCGGTGACCAGCTCGGACTCGAGCACGGCCGACCCGAGCGCCTCCGCCTCCGTTGCTTCCGCCACGGTGGCCGCCACGCTCACCAGCACTCAGATCAGCACTCCGGCCCCGGTGACCGCCACCGGAGCTGCGGTGTCCAGTGCGGTCGCCAGCGCCTCCGGATCGGCACAGGGCGGTGTCTCCACGCCGTTGCCGCAGTGCGCCGCCGACAAGCTGCCCACCAGGACCAAGGGCGTCCTCACCGTGGCCGTGCCCACCACGCTGAGCTCACCCTGGTTCTCCGGGACCGATCCGGCGGCCGGCGGTCTGGAGCCCGCTGTGGTCGCCGCGGTGGCGGACAAGCTGGGGTTCGGCTCCGACGGTGTCCGCTGGGTGCGCGCCGATCCGAGCGACGTGGCGGCCGGCCGGAGGACGGACTTCGACGTCGCCCTCGGTGAGCTGGTCATTCCGGATCACAAGGGCGGCCCCGTCGACTACACCACCGGCTATTTCACGAACTCGACCGTTGTGGTGGCCAGGGCCGGGGTGGTTCCGACCGCCAGCCTGGCCGGAGTCAGTGCGGTCCCGTTGGGGGCGAGCGGGTCGGTCCAGAAGCAGGCGATCAACGAGTCGGTGGGCTCGTCGGCGGCGATCGACACCTTCTCAAGTGCCGCACAGGCGCTGGGTGCGGTCCGCGCCGGCACAGTGGGAGCGGCCGCGGTCGACGCGGTGAGTGGCCTCGAAGCGCATGACCTCAAGGTCCTCGGTGCGCTACCCGCAGCGGCCAAGACCGCCGATCCGCAGCTCGGCATGGCCACCCCGCACAACTCCGGGTTGACCTCTTGTCTGTCCACGGCGCTGGATGTGCTCAGGGTCGAAGGCACCCTGACCAGCATCGCCGATCAATGGGCGCCGCTGGTCACGCTGCGCTGATCAGCCCTTCTTGAGGTGATCGAAGGGTGCAGCCCCGCCGGCCCGATCGATCGTCGTCTGCGTGATGGTGACCGGACTCCCGGCAGCGCCCGAACGGGCGACGCCCCCGCTGACCACGTATCGATTCCCGCCCGGCAGGCCTTCCAGCGAGGTGCCGTTGGCGGGGTAGAAGGACAGGTGGGTGTACACGCCGCCGATCCCGGCCAGCGAGATTGCCTTGGGGTCGACCACGGTCAGGGACGACGGCACCCCGACGGGCCCGAACGAGGTCAGGTACAGCGGCGCCCCGCCCGCCACCTTGTAGACCGGCCCGCCCGCATTCAGGTACGTGCCGTTCGCGGGGCGGAAGAGCAGGTGGCTATACACCCCGCCGCCGGCGCTACTGATGGCGACGGGGTCCACGTCGACATACGGGTGGGCGCCGCCCACGTCGGCGAAGCTGGTGACGTAGATGGGCGCGCCACCGGCCATCACATACACGAAGGGGTTGCCCCGGATGTAGGTGCCGTCGGCCGGTCGGAAGAGCAGATGGTTGTAGACGCCGCCCTGGCCGGCCTGATCGATCGCGACGCCGTCGACGTCGGTGTAGGGGTGCGGACCGAGGATGTTGGCAAAGTTCGATACGTAGACAGGCGCGCCGCCCGCGATCCGGTACACGTACGGACTGCTCCGGATGTAGGTGCCGTCAGCTGGGCGGAGCAACAGGTGGCTGTAGATCCCGGACCCGGCGTTGTTGATCGCATTGACGTCGATGTCCGTGTACGGGTGGCTACCGCCGACATGGGCCCAACTGAAGACGTAGATGGGCGCTCCACCGACGATCCGGTAGATCGCCGGGTTCGCCCGCACGAACGTTCCGTCGGCCGGCCGGAGGCGCAGGTGCGCCCAGACGCCGCCCTGGCCGGCGTGATCGATGGCCAGGCCGTCGACCTGGACAGAGGGGTGCGGGCCGCCGACGTTGGCGAAACTGGAGACGTAGATGGGCGCGCCGCCGGCCATTCGGTAGACGTACACGCCATCGCGGATGAACGTTCCGTCGGCCGGATACCTGGGCAGCGCGTCGAATTGAGCAGCCCCCAGGTTCGTGTACGGGTGCGTGCCCCCGACGTTATTCCAGGAGAAGACGTAGATCGGCGCCCCGCCGGCCAGCCGGTAGATCGCTCCGGAGCGCGGATCCCGGACGAACATCCCGTCCACCAGCGTCGGCGGCGCCGCAGGAGGCGGTGGCGCCACGGTCGTCGACGAGGCCTGGATGAGACCCGCGGCGTAGGTCGCGTTGCTGCGCATGGGATCGGGATAGCCGCTGCTCCCGGCCAACTGGAGCACGGCAGCTACATATTTGTCCGTGTACCCGACGGAGTGGATCGCGCACGACTGGGCGGTGAAATAGCTGTCACAACCCCAGCCCTGCTTGGAGCCGTGCGTTCCGCCCAGCGCGTTGAACCCGAAATGCTGGTCGAAGCCGTCCGAGCCGGTCGCGTTCACCTGGGCCATGACCGGGAACAACCAGGGCCCGACCCCGGAGTCCCGGGAGGCGTCGAAGAGGAACTGCGCCATGTCGTGCGCGGTGATCCGGGATGCTCCCCAGTGGCCCGACCGGTCGGTGGAGTTGCTGGTCTCGGTGAGCCCGTAGGCGGCGACCATCGTCGGAATGGCGTTGTCGGTGTACAGGCTGTTCGCGGTGGCGTCGTCGGAATAGCGGATCATGAAGCTGAGCTGGTCGGTGACCGAGCTCGGGGCATTGGCGTACCCGCCGTAGAGGCGCAGGTAGTACGCGGCCAGGAACAGTTTGAAGATCGACTCCGAGCCGACCTGGGCGTCGGCGTTTCCGGTTTGGGCCAGGATTGCGCCGGTGGAGCGGTCGCGGACGCTGATGAACGCGGTGGTGCCACTGGCCGCGGCGTGCGCTGACGCGCTTGCGACGGCCTGAGCCGGGGTCTGCGTGGAGGCCACCTGCACCAGGGCCTGAGCCACGTTCGGTGCCTGCCGGACCGCAGGAGCGACCGCCGCGGGTGCGGACGCGACGGTCGGGGCCGCGGTGGGAACGGGCGCGGCGGCCATGGCGGCCGCGGGCACCGCGACCAACGAGCCGACCCAGAGCACTGCCACCAGCACGATTCGGATCACGCAGTATCTCCTCGCAGATGTCCCTCGGTCGCAGGTCATCGTAGGACCGGTACCCGACAGGCAGTGCCCACGACGACCCGGTGCGGGTGACGAGGGCTGGGCAGGCCCGCCCGTCGGCCTAGAATCGCTGCGGTCACGGCCATCGCCGTGACCTGACGCGCGCCCGCGGTGAACGCGGTGTCGCAGTCAGTAATTCACGTCCCCGTCCCGCAGGAGTCCCAGCTGTGAAGAGCACCGTCGAGCACCTGAACCCCACTCGGGTGAAGCTTTCCGTCGAGGTGCCCTTCGACGAGCTCAAACCCCATTTCGACAAGGCCTACGGGGCGTTGGCCGGCCAGGTCCGGGTGCCCGGCTTCCGTCCCGGCAAGGTGCCGGCCAAGATCCTGGACGCCCGGCTCGGCCGGGGCACGATTCTGTCCGAGGTGGTCAACGACGCGGTCCCGGCCAAATACGGGCAGGCCGTGGACGAGGCCAACCTCAAGGTGATGGGGCAGCCCGAGATCGAGGTCACCCGGATCGACGACGGGGAGAAGCTGGAGTTCACCGCCGAGGTCGATGTCCGCCCGGAGATCGCCGTGCCCGACCTGGACTCGATTGCCGTCCAGGTCGATGATGTCGTGGTCAGTGACAGCGACATCGACGAGCAGGTCGACGCGTTGCGGGATCGCTTTGCCACCGTGACCGGCGCCGATCGGCCCGCGGCCGAGGGCGACATCGTGGTGCTCGACCTGTCGGCCACCGTGGACGGGCAGGACGTACCCGACGCCGCCTCGACCGGCATGTCCTACACCGTGGGCCGAGGCGACCTGGTCACCGGTCTGGACGAGGCGCTGACCGGGCGGTCCGCCG
Source organism: Nakamurella sp. (assembly GCA_965277905.1). Classification (GTDB taxonomy): domain Bacteria; phylum Actinomycetota; class Actinomycetes; order Mycobacteriales; family Nakamurellaceae; genus Nakamurella. Next base: position 1,272,178 of record CBDIDW010000004.1, on the reverse strand, counting down.
GCGACACCACGACGTTCACCACCGAGCTGCAGGCCGGCGAGCACGCCGGTCAGCAGGCCGAGGTCACGGTCGTGCTGACCACCGTGTCGGAACGCGTGTTGCCCGAGGTGGACGAGGACTTCGCCCAGCTGGCCAGCGAATTCGACTCCGTGGATGAGATGCGGGCCGATCTGTCCGAGCGCATCGCCCGGGTCAAGCGCATGGAGCAGGGCACCGCCGCCCGCGACGCGGTGCTGCAGGCGCTTCTGGACGCCACCGACATACCCGTCCCGGAGGCAGCGGTGACGACGGAGTACGAGGCGCGTCAGCACGATGCGGTGCACTCCTTCGATCACGACGAAGCGGCCCTGAACGCCTTCCTGGAAGGCCAGGGTCAGACCCGGGAGGAGTTCGATGCGCAGACGCGGCAGGCCGCCGAGGAGGCGGTCCGGGCGCAGCTGCTGCTGGACACCATGGCCGACGCTGCCCAGGTGGGCGTGGACCAGGAGGAGTTCACCGAGCGGATCATCTACGCCGCCCAGCGTTCCGGCGTCGCGCCGGACGAGTACTTCCAGCGCTTGCAGGAAGCGAACCAGATCGGTGCCGTGATTGCCGACGTGCGTCGGGGCAAGGCGCTGGCGGCCGCGGTCCAGCAGGTCACGGTCACCGACGCGTCCGGAAACGTCCTCGATGTCGCCGCCCTCTTCGGCCTGGAGACCGAGGAGGACGACGAGCTCGACGACGACAGCGACGACGGCGCCGTGTTCGGCGTCGTCGATGCGGACCCGGACACCGTGAAGGACCAGGACCTCGACGAGGACCACGATCTCGAGGCTGCGGCCCACCCGGCGCCCGCATCCGACTGACCCGCCCCAGCTCACGCCGACAGCGAACAGCGCACGCGCGGCCCGACCCCGCCGGGCCGTCGTCGTTACTGTCGAAATGTGCCGGTCGCCGGTGCATCCGGCCCAGTCCCGATCAGGAGAGAAACGTGACCACTTCGCCGAACGCAGCGGGCGCCTTTGCGCTTTTGGAAGCTGCAGCCCCCGGGTTGGGTGGTGCGGTCATGCGCGGCACCCCCGGACTGTCGCTGTCCGACTCGGTCTCCGAGCGGTTGCTCCGCGAGCGGATCATCATCCTGGGCTCCGAGGTGCGTGACACCAACGCCAACGAGATCACCGCCCAGCTCCTGCTGCTGGCCGCGGAGGATCCCGAGAAGGACATCACCCTCTACATCAACTCGCCCGGCGGCAGCGTGACGGCCGGAATGGCCATTTACGACACGATGATGCTGATCGAGCCGGACGTGGCCACCACGGCCATGGGTCTGGCCGCGTCGATGGGCCAGTTCCTGCTCACCGCTGGGGCCAAGGGCAAGCGCGCGGCGCTGCCGCACACCCGGATCCTGATGCATCAGCCCAGCGCCGGCGTCGGTGGCACCGCGGCCGACATCGCCATCCAGGCGGACATGCTGACGAAGAGCAAGCAGGAGCTGACCGAGCTGCAGTCCCTGCACACCGGCCAGCCGATCGAGCGCATTGCCGCCGATCAGGACCGGGACCGTTGGTTCACCGCGCAGGAAGCGCTGGCGTACGGCTTCATCGACAAGGTCGTGGCCCGGGCCTCGGAGAACGTGGCCAGTTCCACCACTTTGCCGTCGGACCCGGCGTCCACCACCAAGTCGTCCAAGTGACCCGAAAGCGAAACCGATCATGATGAACACCGGGTATCCCACCGGCGCCGCTCACGGCCATGCCCTCGACCTGCCGCAGGCCCGGTACATTCTGCCGTCCTTCGTCGAGCGGACCAGCTACGGGGTCAAGGAGAGCAACCCCTACAACAAGCTCTTCGAGGAGCGCATCATCTTCCTCGGCGTACAGATCGACGACGCCAGCGCGAACGACGTGATGGCCCAGCTCCTGGTCCTGGAGTCACTCGACCCGGACCGCGAGATCATCATGTACATCAACTCGCCGGGCGGCTCGTTCACATCCATGACGGCCATCTACGACACCATGCAGTTCATTCGTCCGCACATCCAGACGGTGTGCCTGGGTCAGGCCGCCTCGGCGGCGGCGGTGCTGCTGGCGGCCGGTTCCCGGGGCAAGCGGCTGGCTCTGCCGAACTCGCGCATCCTCATCCACCAGCCGGCCACCGAAGGGGTCTACGGGCAGGTCTCCGACCTGGAGATCCAGGCCAAGGAGATCGGCCGGATGCGGTCGGCGCTGGAAGAGATCCTCTCCCGGCACTCGAACAAGACACCGGCAGAGGTGCGGGTCGACATCGACCGGGACAAGATCCTGACCGCCGTCGAGGCCAAGGAGTACGGCCTGATCGACGAGGTGTTGAGCTACCGCAAGATCGACTCCTGAGCGTGGCCTCAGGACGGATTTCCGCCTGCCGGTTTCAGCCATGCCGAAGACTGCCGGTCCGGATACGCTGAACGAGGCGGTGTCGGGCCGCCCGGTCGGGCTGATCGGCATGACTCGCCGCCCGCTCGTGTCGTAGCTGCGAAACCTGCCTTGCTGTGGGGGTTCCGGGTACGGTCGAGTTCGGCCGCCGGGCTGTGGTCGGCGCGGCAGTTCAGCACGGCCGATGGACCAGCGAAGTTGCTCGAGAAGTTTCCTCTGACGGCAGGTAGGACACCATGGCGCGGATCGGCGGCGACGGCGGCGACCTGCTGAAGTGCTCCTTCTGTGGAAAGAGCCAGAAACAGGTACGCAAGCTCATCGCTGGTCCCGGGGTGTACATCTGCGACGAGTGCATCGACCTGTGCAACGAGATCATCGAAGAGGAGCTGGCCGAGACCAACGAGGTCAAACTCGACGACCTGCCCAAACCGACGGCCATCCGCGAGTACCTGGACCAGTACGCGATCGGTCAGGACAACGCCAAGCGGGCCTTGTCGGTGGCGGTCTACAACCACTACAAGCGCATCCAGGCCGGCCCCGACCACGGCCCCGAGCCGGTCGAGTTGGCCAAGTCGAACATCCTGATGCTCGGGCCGACCGGTTGCGGCAAGACCTACCTGGCCCAGACGCTGGCCAAGCTGCTCAACGTGCCCTTCGCCATCGCCGACGCCACCGCGCTGACCGAGGCCGGGTACGTCGGCGAGGACGTCGAGAACATCCTGCTCAAGCTCATCCAGGCGGCCGACTACGACGTGAAGCGGGCCGAAACGGGCATCGTCTACATCGACGAGGTCGACAAGATCGCCCGGAAGTCCGAGAACCCCTCCATCACCCGGGACGTGTCCGGCGAAGGCGTCCAGCAGGCGCTGCTGAAGATTCTCGAGGGCACCCAGGCCTCGGTGCCGCCGCAGGGTGGCCGCAAGCACCCGCATCAGGAATTCATCCAGATCGACACCACGAATGTCCTGTTCATCGTGGCCGGCGCGTTCGCCGGCCTGGAGAAGATCGTGGGGGAGCGGATCGGCAAGCGCGGCCTCGGCTTCGGTGCGGAGATCCGGAGCAAGTTCGACATCGACGCGAGTGACATCCTTGCCGACGTCATGCCCGAGGACCTGATCAAGTTCGGGCTCATCCCCGAATTCATCGGCCGGCTCCCGGTCGTGGCCGCGCTGACCCACCTGGACAAGGAATCGCTGGTCAAGATCCTGACCGAGCCGCGGGACGCGCTGTGCAAGCAGTACCAGCGGCTGTTCGAGATGGACGGGGTCAAGCTGGAGTTCCACCCGGACGCCCTCGAAGCCATTGCCGACGAGGCCATCCTGCGCGGCACCGGCGCCCGGGGTCTGCGCGCCATCATGGAAGAAGTGCTGCTTCCGGCCATGTACGAGGTGCCCAGCCGGGACGACGTCGAGCGGGTCGTGGTCACCGCGGAAACCGTGCGCAGCAACGTCTATCCGACGATCGTGCCCCGGCAGCCCAAGCGGGCCCCGCGCGAGAAGTCGGCCTGACTCAGCCGCCGCAGTTCTTGTCCAGCCAGTTCTTGATGTCGTCGCCGGCCTTGGTCACCGCGGCCGATTGCAGAATGCCGTCCGCATCGGCCGCACTCTTTCCGTTGGCCTGTTGCACGGCCTGGGTCAGGGTGGTGAAGGCGTCCTTGAGCTCGGCCGGAACCGCCCCGCCCAGGCTCTGCAGCGAACCCAGCACCTGAGCGCCGTCGTACGTGCCCGTCCCTGTCACCGCGGACAGGAGCGACAGCTCCACGGAAGCGTAGGTGGCGGCCACCGAGATGCACGCGGTGTTGAATCCGGGCACGCTGATGCTGGGGAGGCCCCCGGGACCACCTGGCACCGACGGCAGGCTGGTCGAGGACTCCGAGCTGGAGGACTCACTCGACGTCGAGTCGGTGTCCTGGGAGCTGCTGGACGACGACGTGTCGGTGTCGCCGGAGCTGGTGTCGGTCGCCGGGAGTGAGGTGGAGGCCCCGGATGCGGCCAGCGACGCGGCCGCCGAGCCGGCCACGGACGCCTGACCGGCGGTCGTGGCCGAGCAGCCGGCGAGAAGCAGGGTCAGGCCCAGCAGGCCGGCAGCCAGCGGACGAACACGTGCACGCATCGGGATCCTTTTGTCGGCCGGGTCGCTTTGGGTCTGCAGTTTAGGGTGCCGGATGACGGGGTGGATCAATTGGTCGTGGTGGAGGCGCCGCCGCAGTTCTTGTCCATCCAGTCGCTGATGGCGTCGGTCGCCCTGGTCACCGCCGGTGTGTCGAAGATGTCACCGGCTTGGGCCAGACTCTTGCCGTTCGCCTGCTGGGCCGCGCCGGCCAGGACGTCGATATCCGGTCCCAATTCGCTGGGCAGGCTCGTCCGCAACTGCGCGATGGTCGCGTTGACCGAGGCGCCGTTGTAACTGCCGGACCCGGTCAGGGCCGACGTTCCGATGGACAGCATCAGGTTCGCGAAGGACAGCCCGACCCCGATGCAGCCGCCGAGTCCACCCAGATTGGGCAAGGCGATTCCCCCGCCGGCTGCGGCCCCGGCTCCGGCCGTGGCGGCGGCGCCGTTACCTGCGACGGCCCCGGTCGGCGGCGTGGGCAGGCCACAGGCGGTCAGGGCCAGGACGAGGGCGGTGCCGGCAGCGACAACGCTGGTGCGCACGCGCATGGTGGACGCTCCTTCGAGCAAGAGGGATGGGCGACCCGCTGCGTGGATCTGTGCCGAGGATGCCGAACCGCGCTCTGGTGATACATCAGACGAACCGCCCAGTGCCAGGTTCCGTCGCTGGCCCTTGAATCAGATCGGGAGAACGCAACGGCGCCGTAACGGGACCGACGGACGCGGTCAGGCGCCGGCGATGCGATGGGCGCAGCTGTAGATGTTGAACGAGGTGGCCCGGCTGAAGCCGACCAGGGTCAGGCCACTGGACCGGGCCAGTTCGACGGCCAATGAGGAAGGTGCCGACACGGCGATGAGCATGCCGATCCCGGCCAGGACGGCTTTCTGGATGAGTTCGAACGACGCCCGGGACGAGGTCAGCAGGGCGCGATCGCGAAGGGGCAGACGCCCGGCGAGCAGCGCCGCCCCGATGACCTTGTCCACCGCGTTGTGCCGACCGACGTCCTCGCGGACCAGCTCCAGACCGCCGCCTTCGGGGTCGACCAACGCCGCCGCGTGCAGCCCGCCGGTGCGGGCGAAGCCGCGCTGCTGCTCCCGGAGCCGGTCGGGTAGGGCGGTGACCAGGTCCGGGGCGAACACCGGGCCGTCCTGGATCGGGTGGCGGGTGCGCTTGGCCAGCGCGTCGATGCTGGCGGTGCCGCACACCCCGCAGGCCGAACTGGTGGTCACCGAGCGGGTGGCCGCGGCCACCAACGAAGGGTCCACGGCGATCGCGGGCCGGACATCGAGCACGTTGTAGGTGTTCCGGCCCTGCTCGTCCACGCCGTCGCAGTAGCGCACCGACTGGACGTCCCCGGCCGCCCGGATCAAACCCTCGGCGTGCAGATAACCGTGCACAAGTTCAACATCGTGTCCGGGTGTCCGCATGGTGACCGCGAGAGCGGTTCCTTCCCAGCGGATTTCCAGAGGCTCCTCGCCGGCCACGGTGTCCGGTCGGCTGACGAAATGACCGTCGGAGAAGCGCCGGACCGCCGTCGGTACGAGAACACGGCTCATGCCGTCCAGCTTGCCAGGGCGGACGTGCTAGCGGCGAACCATCCGGATCTCCATGATGCCCATGGAGTCGAGACGCTCGTCGCCGTCGGGGATGAAGTCGTGGTGGACGTAGAACGCGGTCGCCCGGGCGTTGTCGCGGTAGACCCACAGCTGGGTGGGCGACGTGTCGGTCGCCTGACTGAGCAGCTGGTCGGAGACGCCGCTGCCCTGATAATTCCGGCGGACGTAGATGGCGTAGAGCTCACGCGGGAGGATGGAACCCTCGTCCTGGCTGGGCCCGGCGATGGCGATACCGATGACCTCGCCTTCCTTCTCGGCCAGGAAGTGGTCGGCCACACCGGCCTCGATCTCGCGGCGGCGCCGGGCGCCGAGCTTGACCGGATCGAACCCGGCCAGCCGTTCCGGACCCCAGAGCACGTCGTAGGCCTCGCGCCAACAGGCCAGATGACACGCGGCGAAGGCCTGGGCGTCGTCGGGCCCGGCTCTGCGCACTGTCGCGCTCGTCATCCGTCCACCTCCGGCGTCTGTCCCGCATTCGGCCAGCACAGATCACACCGACCCGACCGTCAACGACAGGTTAATGCACGAACTGAGCCCCCCTGTCGGGCCTACGGAACGGGTCCGCCGTCGCTCATTTGCCGGAAGAGATGGTGGCATAGGCGGCATCGACGAGGCCGGTGATCTGCACCTGACCAGCCGGGCCGTCCACCCCGCTGCCGAACGCCCAGACGGTCAGGCCGGAACCGGTCCGTTGGCACGCGGCGGTGAGCAGTTTGCTCGGGTCCACGGTGTTGCCGGACTGTACGACCTCGACGCTGACCACGTTGCACTCCTGATCACCGACGGTATCGACCGCCTGCTGATCGCGGGCCAGACCGAGGTCGGCGGGATTGTTGATGGGGCCGGTGACGAATCCGGGCGCCGAGGCCCGCACCGCGATCACTGTGTAAAAGCCCATCAGGTCGGACGTGGCGTACGACCGCACCGTCGTGGCCGCCCCACCGAACGCCTTCTGATAGGCGGCCTGGGTCAGGGTGACCCGGTTGTGGTCGGTGACCAGGTAGGTGCTGGGCTTCGCGGTGCCGCTGGTCGCCTTGGCGGTTACCACGGCGTCAAAGCTGCTCAACCCGCCCAGCGAGTCGGGCAGGGTGATCGGGCGGGTGTCGGCGGCGGCGGTCGACGGCGACGACGAACCGAAGTGCAGCACCTTGGTCACGGCCAGAACCGCACCGATGAGGACCGCGACCGCCAGACCGAGGGCGATGCCGATGAGCAGCGGGCGGGTGGACTTCTGGGATCCCGGGCCGGGCGTCTGCGGCGGGGCCGCCGCGGACCACTGCGGCGGGCCCGGCGACGACCAGGGTGGCCCGGAAGCACCCGGACCGGCGGAGTAGGACGGCTGGCCCGACCAACCCTGGGCCGGTGGGGATGGCTGCTGGCGATGCGGGTCACCGGGTGCGTTCCAGTCGCTCATGAACAGTCAGACTGCCAGGCGTTTGGTCCTGCGGTGGGGGAACGGCGCGAAACGCGCGCCATGCCCTGGGGGCGGACTCGGCAATGGCACCATGGTCGGGTGCCCGTCTACCGCGACACCGGTGTCGTGCTCCGGGTGACCAAGCTCGGCGAGGCCGACCGGATCGTCACCCTGCTGACCAAGCGCGAGGGTCGGGTGCGGGCAGTGGCCAAGGGCGTGCGCCGGACGAAGAGCCGGTTCGGCTCCCGGCTGGAGCCGTTCAGTCATGTCGACGTGCAGCTGTACGCCGGGCGCAACCTGGACATCGTGACCCAGGCGGTGACCGTGGACGGCTTCGGCCCGGCGCTGGCCGCCGATTACGCGCGCTACACCGCGGGCACAGCGATCGTGGAGACGGCCGAGCGACTGACCGCGGAGGAGCGGGAACCGTCGCTGCGGTTGTATCTGCTGCTGGTCTCCGCGCTGCGGGCGCTGGCCGAGACGGGGCGGGACCCGTCGCTGGTGCTGGACGCGTTCCTGTTGCGGGCGATGACCCTGGCCGGCTGGTCGGCGGCATTGGGCGCGTGCGCGAGATGCGGCGAACCGGGCCCGCACACCGCCTTCCACGTGCCCTCGGGGGGCGTGCTGTGCTCCGGCTGCCGTCCCGCCGGCGCGGCCCGGCCGGCCCCGGCGGCGATCACCTTGATGGGCGCGCTCGCCGACGGCGACTGGGCCACCGCCGAGGTCATGTCCACCCCGGTTCGACGGGAGGCGTCGGGCCTGGTCGCGGCCCTGCTGCAGTGGCATCTGGAGCGCGGTCTGCGGTCCTTGCCGCTGGTCGACCGGGGTGAGGCACGGGCCGATGTCCGGGTGGCCGGCTGGGACGCGACGGCGAGCGGATTGTGACCACGAGCCGCACACCGACACCGCATCCGTCCGGTGTGCGGCCGCCCACGCTTCCGGTCGTCCCCGGCCACGTGGCCCTGGTCATGGACGGTAACGGCCGCTGGGCCAAGGCCCGCGGTCTGCCCCGCACCGAGGGTCACAAACGGGGCGAGGCGGCCCTGTTCGACGTGGTCGAGGGGGCCATCGAGATCGGGGTGAAACATCTTTCGGCCTACGCCTTCTCGACCGAGAACTGGCGGCGCTCGCCGGACGAGGTGCGCTTTTTGATGGGCTTCAACCGGGACGTCATCCGGCGGCGGCGGGACGAGATGCACGAGCTGGGGGTGCGGGTGCGTTGGGCGGGGCGCCGGCCACGGCTGTGGCGCAGCGTGATCAACGAGCTCGAGGTGGCCGAGCAACTCACCGCCGGCAACAACGTCCTGACTCTGACCATGTGTGTCAACTACGGCGGCCGGGCCGAGATCGCGGACGCCGCCCGGGCCATCGCCATCGAGGCAGCGGCCGGGCGGATCAACCCGGCGAGAGTGGACGAGAAGATGCTGGCGCGCCACCTGGATGAGCCCTGGATGCCCGATGTGGACCTGTTCCTGCGTTCCTCGGGCGAGCAACGCACGTCTAACTTCTTGCTCTGGCAGTCCGCCTACGCCGAGCTGGTCTTTTTGGACACCCTGTTTCCCGACTTCGACCGCCGCGACCTGTGGCGGGCCTGCGAGATCTATGCCTCCCGGCACCGCCGCTTCGGCGGGGTGACGCCGACGGCCGAGGTGGGATTGTGACCGACCTGGCGCCGGCCCCGATCACCGAACCGCCCCCGACCCGGCGCCACCGCCGCCCGGGCTCGCTGGAGATCCTGCTCGTCCTCGCCGTGGCCGCAGTCGCACTGCGCGGCCCGTTGCAGCGGTTCTTCGACAAGGTGCTACCGACCGGCTGGACCACGGTGTTCGTGGCCATCGTGGTTCAGGCCACGCCGTTCCTGGTCCTGGGCGTGCTGGTCTCGGCGGCCATCGCCGCCTTCGTTCCGGCCCGCTTCTTCGCCAAGGTGCTGCCCTCCCGGGCGGCGCTGGCCGTCCCGGTGGCCGGCATGTGCGGGGTGGCCCTGCCCGGTTGCGAATGCGGGTCGGTGCCGATCGCCGACCGGCTCATGCAACGCGGGGTGAAGCCGTCGGCCGCGCTGGCCTTCCTGTTGTCGGCGCCGGCGGTGAACCCGGTCGTGCTGGTGGCCACCGCGGTGGCCTTCCCGACCGAACCGCGGATGGTCTGGGCCCGGCTGGTCGGCGGGCTACTGACCTCGATGGTGGTCGGCTGGATCTGGGAGCGGGTCGGCCGGCCGGAATGGATGCGTCCACGGTTGCGCACCCCCGACGCCGACGCCGGCACCGGGTGGCGCCTGTTCGTGCCGACCATGCTGGGTGATTTCACCCAGGCGGCCGGGTTCCTGGTCATCGGGGCGGCCGCGGCCGCCACCCTGAACACGGTGGTACCGCGCGCGTTCATGACCCACATCGGGTCGTCCGTGCTGCTGACCATCGTGGTCATGGGAATGTTGGCGGTGGTGTTGGCGCTGTGCTCGGAGTCGGACGCGTTCGTCGCGGCGTCCTTCGGCACCATTCCTGTGGTCGGCAAGTTGGTGTTCCTGGTGGTCGGTCCGACGGTGGATGTCAAGCTGTTCGCCATGCAGGTGGGCACCTTCGGCCGCCGTTTCGCCGTCCGCTTCGCCCCGCTGACCTTCGTGGTGGCGGTCTCGGTCGGCGTCGGCGTGGGCCTGTTGTTCTTCGGAGGTTGGCGATGAATCGCGCCGCACAGTCCTTGGTCGCCGTGCTGCTCGGCGCGACCCTGCTGGGAGTGACGCTGACCGGCCGGTTCACCTCCTATGTCCGCCCCGGTCTGGGCCCGCTGCTGGTGATCTCCGGGGTGATCCTGACGCTGGTCGGGCTGGCCTCGCTGGTCGGAATCCTGGTGGGTTGGCGACGGAACGCGGCCGAGTCGGCAGGGAATGACCACGGTGATGATCACGGGGACGACGACGGCCACGACCACGGCCGCAGCCGGGCACCGTGGCTGATCCTGGCCCCGATCTTCGTGTTGCTGCTGGTCGCGCCGCCCGCTCTAGGGGCCGAGGCGGTGCTGCACAACGCCGGTTCGCAGGCGGTGAACGGAGTCGACGGGGTGCAGAAGGCGGTGAGCGACGCCGGATATGGCGCCGGCTCGCCCACCACCACCCAGGACAAGAGCGGCGCCGGCGGCGGCGGCTACGCGTTCAACGACGGCAGCGGGAGTGGCGAGGGTGCGGCCGCGTTTGCCCAGAAGCGACCCACCCGGAGCTTCCCGGCCCTGCCCAGCAGCAAGGATCCGCAGCTCACCCTGTACGACTTCATTCAGCGCGCGCTCTACGACGCGGGCTCGTCGGTGGTGAACACGCCGGTGACCGTGACCGCGTTCGTGGCCCCCGCGGGCGATGGCTTCACCGGCGGGTACACCCTGGCCCGCTTGAAGGTCAGCTGCTGCGCCGCCGACGCCACCCCGATGCAGGTGCACGTGGACGGTTCCGTGCCGCTGCCGGTGAACACCTGGGTGACGGCCGTGGTGACCGCCCAGGACGGGAGTGCGTCGTCCGAGAACGACTACGTGCCCACGGTGAACGTGACCACGCTGACCACCATGGACCAACCCAGCGACCCGTACGAGCACTGACCGGTTCTCCGGCCTCCACCGATCGGGGGAGGCCGGTTCCCGCAAAGCGGTGCGATCGGTCGATCTGTCGGCCCTGACCCCGGGCCGATGGTGGCGGAGAGAGAAACCCTCCGTCCTCGGGAGTTCGCCATGACCACGCTCAGCTTCCAGCGGAGTTCCGCCGCCACGTTCCGCGCCGCTCGGCTCACCCCGTTCCACCGCATCCTGACTGCCGTGGTGATCGCGAACGCCATCGTCGCGGTGCTCGTGAACGCGGCCGGGCCGGACTGGGATGGGCTCCTGACCGCCGTGCTCACCGCGGCGACGGTCAACGTCGCGATTGCGGCGGTCATGCGGCAGCAGAACGTGGTCAACGCCATGTTCGCCGTGGCCCTGGCGGCTCCGCGTCGCTGGCCTCTCCGGATCCGGGCGGCGGCGGCGCAGGTTTATCAGGTGCCCGGAGCGGTGCATGTCGGCGGCGCGATCGCGGCCACCAGTTGGTTTGCCGTTTACACGGTGATGGTCGTGGTGCGGCCGCCGACCACCGCCGGCACGGCCCAGTACGTAGCCCTGCTGGCGGTGGTCGTGGTCATCCTGGTCGACCTGCTGGTCATGGCCGTCTGCGCCCGGCCGGCCATGCGTGAGGCCCGGCACGACCTATTCGAACTGACGCACCGGTACGGCGGCTGGCTGGCCCTGGTGCTGTTCGGCGCCTTGACCGTGGTCAACGCGGCGGCGAGCCCGGGGCCGGCCTGGCCGACCATCCTGGGGTCGGCGAACACCTGGATCCTGGTCGGGCTGGTGATCATCGCGGCCCTGCCCTGGCTACAGCTGCGTCGGCTGCCCGTGAGCATCGACACCCCGTCCAATCACGTCGCCCTGATCACCGCGCCGACGGCGCGGGCCATGTCGGGGTCGGCCACCCGGATCGCCCGGCGTCCGTGGGGCCAGTGGCACTCCTTCGCCACCATGAACCTCCCGGGCGGGGCCGGTGGAGGTGTCGGTGCCCGGTTCGCCGTTTCCCGGGCCGGCGGGTGGACCGGGCAGCTCATCGACGAGCGGCCGACCTCGCTGTGGACCAAGGGCCGGCCCACGGCCGGAATGGTCTCGGTCTCCCGCGTTTTCGACCGGGTGGTCTGGCTGGCCACCGGCAGCGGCATCGCCCCGTGCCTGCCCCAACTCTTGGAAGCCCGGACGCCGGCCCGGTTGGTCTGGGTCACCCGCACCCCCGCGCGCACCTACGGTCAGCCGCTCGTCGACGAGATCACGGCCGCAAACCCGGATGCGGTCGTCTGGAATTCCGACGTGAACGGCAAGGCCGACCTGGTCGAGTTGGCGGAGGCCCAGTACCGCGAGACCGGCGCCGAGGCGGTCATGGTGGTCTCGAACAAGACCACCACGCTGCGAGTGGTGGCCGAGCTGCGCCGTCGCGGAGTGCCCGCCTTCGGCCCCATCTGGGACTCCTGACCCGGGGTCAGGGGGTTTCCGCGGCCAGGGCCTCGACGAGGGTGGGGTGGGCGAAGCGAAAGCCGGCGTCCAGGAGGGCGGTGGGCCGCACCTTCTGGCCGTGCACGACCTCGGCCGCGAACTCGCCGAGGACCAGGCGGAGCGCGAACTCGGGCACGACCCAGGGCGTGGGCCGATGCAGCGTGCGGCCGATGGCGTGGACGAAGTCGGCGTTGCGCACCGGGTTCGGGGCGGTCAGATTCACCGGACCGGAGACGTCGTGGTCGAGCAGGAAGACCATCGCCGCGATCTCGTCGGTCACCGAGATCCACGAATACCACTGCCGGCCCGAACCCAGCCGGCCGCCGGCGAACAGCTTGGTGACCAGAGACAGCTTGGGCAGCAGGCCGCCTTCATGACCCAGCACCAGCCCGGTGCGCAGGTGAACCGTACGGGTGCCGCCATTGGTGGCGACCGCCGTGGCCGCCTCCCAGTCCACGCAGACCCGAGCCATGAAGTCGTCGCCCGACTCCGACTGCTCGTTGAGGTTCTCGTCGCCTCGGTGCCCATAGAAACCGATGGCCGAGGCGTTGAGCAGGACCGGGACCCCGCGATCAACGCAGGCCTGAGCCAGTAGTCGGCTCGGCCGCACCCGAGATTCGACGATCTCCCGCTTGTAGGCATCGGACCAGCGTTTGTCGCCGACGCCCACCCCGCACAGGTTGATCACCGCGTCGGCCCCGTCCAGCGCCGCGGTATCCAGCACACCTGAGTCCGGGTCCCACCGCACCTCGTTCGGCCCGTCGGGATCGCGGCGGACCAACTGGATCACCCGATGCCCACCCGCGATCAGGCTCGACCGCAACCGGCTTCCCAGGAAGCCGCTGGCACCGGCCACGAGGATTTTCATGTCGCGGCCGGTACCCCGGCTAGAGGCCGAGCTCACCCTCGAACTCCCCGGCCTCGATCCGCTTGCGCACCGCCTGCAGGAACCGGGACGCATCGGCGCCGTCGATGCTGCGGTGGTCGTAGGACAGGGCCAGGTAGGCCATGGACCGGACGGCGATGACGTCGTTGCCGTCGGCGTCGGTCATCACCATGGGCCGCTTCACGATCGCGCCGGTGCCCAGGATGGCCGATTGCGGTGGCACGAAGATCGGGGTGTCGAACAGGGCGCCGACCGACCCGGTGTTGGTGATCGTGAAGGTGCCGCCGGACAGCTCGTCCGGGCCGACCTTGTTGTCCCGGGTGCGGGCGGCCAGGTCGGCGATCTTACGGGCGATACCGCCGATGTTCAGGTCGTCGGCGCTGCGGATCACCGGCACGATCAGCCCGCGCGGGGTGTCGACCGCGATGCCCAGGTTGACCGACCCGTGATAGGTGATCTCCTTCAGGTCGTCGGAAACGGTCGAGTTGATCACCGGGTAGACCTTGGTCGCCTCGATGGCCGCCTTGACGAAGAAGGGCAGGAACGACAGGTTCACACCCTCCTTGGCCGCGAACGAGGCCTTGGCTCGGGCTCGCACCTTGGCCACCCTGGTCACGTCGACCTCGATGACCGTGGTCAACTGCGCGGCCGTGTCCAAGCCCATCTTCATGTTCTTGGCGATGGACTGGCGGATCCGCGGCAGCTTCTGGGTGGTGCCGATCAGCGCGCTGGGCGCGGCCGCCGGAGCGGCCGACTTGGCCGCCGCAGCCGGTGCGGCCGGTGTGGGCGCCGCCGCCGCCGACTCGACCGCCGCTGGTGGTGGTGTCTCAGCGGCCTGCTTGGCTGCCTCGGCCGCGGCCAGGACGTCCTCCCGGCGGATCCGGCCGCCCACGCCGGTGCCCTTGACCGAGCCCAGATCGACCGCGGAGTCCGCGGCCAGTTTCCGGATCACCGGCGTGACGTAGCCGACCGGCCCGGACGGGGCGGACGGTGTGGGCTGCCAGCTCGGCGTCTCGGCGGGGGCCGGGGCTTTCGCTGGCGCGGCGGGTGCTGGCGCGGCGGGTGCCGGTGCGGCGGCCGCGGGAGCGGGGGCCGCAGCCGGCTTCGGAGCCGGGGCGGGTTCCGGCTCGGGCTCGGGCTCAGCAGGCTGTGCCGCCTGGGCGGGTTCACCGGAACCGATCACGCCGAGTTCGCCGCCTACGGCGACGGTTTCGTCCTCGCCCGCAGAGATGGACAACAAGGTGCCGGCCACTGGGGAGGGGACCTCGGTGTCGACCTTGTCCGTCGACACCTCGACCAGGGGGTCGTCGATCTCGACCCGATCGCCGACCTGCTTGAGCCAGCGGGTGACGGTGCCTTCCGATACCGATTCACCCATGGCGGGCAGCGTCACGGAGATACCCGAGCCGGTATCGGAGGTGCCGGCAGTGGGTTTGACCGCGGGCGCGTCGGTCTCCGTGGACGGGGTCTCAGCCGGTTCTGACGGCTGGGCTGCCGCCTCCGGCTCAGGGGCGGGCGCGGGCTCCGGCTCGGATTGCGGGGTGTCGGCGGCCGGAGATTCGGGGGATCCGGTGCCGATGACGCCCAGTTCGCCGCCCACGGCGACGGTTTCGTCCTCGCCCGCGGAGATGGACAACAGGGTGCCGGCCACGGGGGAGGGGACCTCGGTGTCGACCTTGTCGGTGGACACCTCGACCAGCGGTTCGTCGACCTCGACCGAGTCGCCGACCTGCTTGAGCCAGCGGGTGACGGTGCCTTCGGAGACCGACTCACCCATGGCGGGCAGGGTCACCGACGTTCCTGACGCCGACTCAAAGACGCCGGCGGTGGGTTTGACCGCGGGCGCGTCGGTCTCCGTGGACGGTGTTTCGGCCGGCTCGGCGGGCTGGGCCGCCGCCTCCGGTTCCGGTTGCGGCTCCGATTCCGGTTCCGGGGCCGCCGCCGCGGCCGGGGAATCGGACCCGTCCCCGATGCGGGCCAGCTCGGCCCCGACCGCGGCGGTCTCGTCCTCGCCGACCACGATCTTTTCCAGTACGCCGGCCACCGGCGACGGGATCTCGGTGTCGACCTTGTCGGTGGAGACCTCCAGCAACGGCTCGTCGACCTCCACCCGATCGCCCTCGGCCTTGAGCCAACGCGTCACCGTGCCCTCGGTCACGCTCTCGCCGAGCGCCGGCATCTGGACGGAGTGCGACATCAGGTTCTCCTTGAAAGAAGGGACGGCCGACGGTCAGTGACCGTGCAGCGGCTTGCCGGCCAGCGCCAGCATGGTCTCGCCGAGTGCCTCGTACTGGGTCGGGTGGGCGTGCACGAACGGCGCCACGTCCTCGGGGTGGGCCTCCCAGCCGACGATCAGGGTGGCCTCGCCGATGAGCTCGCCGATCCGGGCGCCGATCATGTGGAAGCCGACGACCGGCCCGTCCTTGACCCGGACCACCTTGACTCCGCCTGCGGTGCGCAGGATGTCGGACTTGGGGTTGCCGCCCAGGTTGTAAATCGTGGTCTCGATATTGTCGGCCCCATAGGTCTCGACCGCCTTGGCCTCGGTGATGCCGACCGAGGCAATCTGCGGATCGCTGTAGGTGATCCGTGGGATGAGCGCGTCCGGGATCACGACGGGCGACTGCTCGTGGATTTCCTCGGCCACGAAGATGCCCTGCTGGAAGCCGCGGTGGGCCAGCTGCAGGCCGGGCACGATGTCGCCGATCGCGTAGACGTGCGGCAGATTGGTGTGCAGCCGCTCATCGACGATCACGAAGCCGCGGTCCAGGGTGATCCCGGCCTCTTCGAAGCCGTTGCCCGCCGTCGCTGCGCCCCGACCGACCGCAACCAGGAGCAGGTCGGCGGTGAGCTGGTCGCCGTTCTCCAGCGAGACCGTGACGCCGGAGTCGTCCTGGGTCACCCCGGAGAACCGGACACCGGTCTTGAAGCCGATCTTGCGCTTACGGAAAGCCCGCTCCAGCTGCTTGCCGATCCACTCGTCGTCGGCCGGAGCCAGCGACGGGAGGGCCTCGATGATGGTCACCTCGGCGCCCAGCGAGGCCCAGATGGAGGCGAACTCCACGCCGATCACGCCGCCGCCCAGCACCAGTGCCTTCTGCGGTATCCACTGCAGGCCCAGGGCCTGCTCACTGGTGATGACCCGACCTTCGATGGTCAGGCCGGGCAGCGACCTCGAGTACGAGCCGGTGGCCAGGACGACGTCCTTGCCCACATAGGTGGTGTCGCCGACGACCACGCTGGTGGGGCCGACGAACTTTCCTTCGCCGGCCACGACGGTCACGCCCCGGGACTTGACCAGGCCGGTCAGGCCCTTGAAGTGTTTCCCGACGATGCCGTCCTTGTACTTGTGCAGGCCTTCGATGTCCACGCCCTCGTAGGACACCTTCAGACCGACCGCAGCCGCTTCCTTGGCCTCGTCGGCCACCTCGGCGGCGTGCAGCAGGGTCTTGGTCGGGATGCAGCCGCGGTGCAAGCAGGTGCCGCCGAGCTTGTCCTTCTCGATCAACACCACCGACGAGCCCAACTCGGCAGCCCGCAGGGCACAGGCATAACCGGCCGAACCACCGCCGAGAATCACCAGGTCGACTGCTGTCTCCGGCATTGAGTACGCAACTCCTCTGTAGGTCTGGGTGACGGCGGATCGGGCCCGGGAGGGCCACACGCCGACTCCGCCCATCTTGGCACCCGGCGCGACCGGGCCGCCCGCTGAGGTCGACCGGCACCGAACACTCTGATCAACCGGATGCCGCTCTCATGCTCAGCAGGCACAATCCACCCAGGATCGACTCGTCAGGAGGCGGAATGGCGCTGTTCGGGCGGGGCAAGGGTGCGCGCCGGAGCGAGAAGAAGGCCGCCGAGGCGGTCCGCGAGGAGTGGGTCGCGGCGCATCGTGGGGTCGAGGTGTACGTCGAGCCGAAAACCGCGGTGACCGGGCTGAGCGTGCTCCTGGTGGCGCACGACGGCGAGTTCACCCGCAGCCTCATTGCGTCGCCGGATGCCGCCAAGGCCTTCGCCCGGGAGCATTCCCTGCCCGTCTACGACGCCACCATTGTCGGCTATCCGCAACGCATGCGCGATTACTCCCGTCGGCAGAAGATCCTGGCCGAACGGGCTGAACGCAAGCGTCTGGACGGTTAGGTCCCGGCCGGCCACGCTTCGGAACCTCTTCTCGCCTTCGGACCCTATGCACGCCGTCCGAGGATGAGAAAAGGATCCGAACGCCGCGCTGTCGCCGATTCATGTCGAGAGCGCAGGCCGGCTGAGCCGGCCGGCCTCACCCAGCCAGATCCGCGAGCACGGCCAGGAGCGTGCGCACCGGGAGCCCGGTGGCGCCGGTCGGTTGGTACCCGTAGGGCTGGCCGGCGTGATAGGCCGGTCCGGCGATGTCCAGGTGGGCCCAGGGCAGGCCTTCGGGAATGAACTCGGACAGGTAGTGACCGGCGACCAGCATGCCGCCGACCCGATCCCAGTTGATGTTGGCCATGTCGGCGAAGGGCGATTTCAGGCCCTCGCGCAGCTCCGGGGGGAGCGGCATGGCCCAACCGCCGTCGCCGACCTGACGGGCCAGTTCGGCCACCCGGTCGCGGAAGTCGGGGTCGCCCATGACTCCCATGGTCCGGTTGCCGAGCGCGACGACCTGGGCGCCGGTCAGGGTCGAGGTCTCGATCAGGTAGTCGGGCTCCTCCTCGACGGCGCGGGCGATGCCGTCTCCCAGCACCAGCCGGCCCTCGGCGTCGGTGTTCAGCACCAGGGAGGTCTTCCCGCCGTAGTGCCGGAAGATGTCGCCCGGCCGGTAGGCCGACCCGGAGGGCATGTTCTCGGCCAGCGGCGCCCAGGCGGTCACCGCGATCGGAAGTTTCAGGGCGGCGGCGGCGATCACGGTGGCGACGACGCCGGCGGCCCCGGCCATGTCGCTGGTCATCTGCTCCATGCCCTGCGCGGGCTTGATCGACAGGCCGCCCGAGTCGAACGTGATGCCCTTGCCGACCAGGGCCACGCTGGTCTTGGCGCCGGCCGGGCGGTACTCGATGCGGACCAGTCGCGGCGGCCGGGAGCTACCCGATCCCACGGCCAGGATGCCGCCGAAACCGTCTTCGGCCAGTTCCTTCTCGTTCCACACCCGAACCTTCAGCCCCGCCTCGGTGGCCGCAGCCGTAGCCCGGTCGGCGAAGACCGCCGGCGGCAGGTCGTTGGGTGGGGTGTTCACCAGGTCCCGAGCCAGACACACCGCCTCCGCGGTGATCAGGGCCGTTCTCAGCGTCGCCTTGGCCGCCTTGTCGGCCTTGGCCACCACCAACTTGATCGCCCCCACCGGCGCCTTCTTCGGAGCCAGATAACGGTCGAAGGCGTAGGCGCCGAGCAGATGCCCCTCGGCGGCGGCCGTCAGGTCCAGGCCGGACAGGGTGGACACCACCGATTCGAGGCCGGCGGTGGCCCGGGAGGCGGCGCCGGCCGCCTTGCGGACCACGCTGCCGTCGACGTTGGCCTGAGCGCCCAAGCCGACCACGACCACGCGAGCCGCGGCGATCCCGGCCAGGCCCGCCAACGTGACCACCTCCCCGGGGGCGCCGGTGGCCCCGGCCAGGGCGGCCGCGGCCAGGGCCGGCGCCCACTGCGGATCGGTCGGCTGGGCAGCGGTGTCCGCTGTGGCCGCGTAGGCGCCGATGATCAGCGCGTCGGTGTCGGCGGCGGTCGGGCGGGCGGTGGTCAAGGTCAGGTCGGTCATGCGGATCCTCCGGTAGGGCTGGTTGGATGAGACCGTAGCGGCCGAGCCCGCGGCGGCGTCGCCGACTAGCGTGTTCGGTCGTGACCGCGCCGCTGCTGACCTCCCCGTGCCACGACGAGCACGTCGCCCTGGGTGCCACCATGGCGCCGTTCGGTGGCTGGCAGATGCCCGTTTCCTACGCCGGCGGCGGGGTGGTGGCCGAACACAACGCGGTGCGTGAGCGGGTCGGCCTGTTCGACGTCTCCCACCTGGGCAAGGTGTCCGTGAGCGGACCGGGCGCGGCCGAGTTCGTGAACACCTGCCTGACCGCCGACCTGGGCAAGATCGGGCCGGGCCAGGCCCAGTACACCTTGTCCTGCCTGGACACCGGGGGCGTGCTCGACGATCTGATCGCTTACCTGGAGGGCCCGGACTCGGTCTTTTTGGTGCCCAACGCGGCCAACGCCGATCGGGTCGCCCAGGCGTTGGCCGCCGGTGCGCCGGACGCAGTCGAGGTCGTCAATCGGCACCGTGATTTCGGCGTGTTCGCAGTGCAGGGCCCGCTGGCCGACGAGGTCCTCGGCGAGCTCGGCCTGCCCACCGATCTGGAGTACATGGGGTGGGTCGATGCCACCTTCGGCGGCGAAGCGGTCCGGGTGTGCCGGACCGGCTATACCGGCGAGCGGGGCGTCGAGCTGCTGCCGAGTTGGTCGGGCGCCCGCGACCTGTGGCGGGCGTTGCTGGCCCAGGTCCGGCACCGGGGAGGCCTGCCGGCCGGGCTGGGCGCGCGCGACACCCTGCGTACCGAGATGGGCTACCCGCTGCACGGGCAGGACCTGACCACCTCCATCACGCCGGTACAGGCCGGGCTCACCTGGGCGGTGGGCTGGCGCAAAGCCGCCTTCGTCGGGCTGGACGCGTTGCGCACCGAGCGCGAGGTCGGACCGGCGCGACGGCTGGTCGGGCTCAAGGCGCTGGACCGCGGCGTCATCCGACCCCATCTGCCTGTGCTCGACGGTCACGGGCAGCCGATCGGCGAGACCACCTCGGGCACGTTCTCACCCACCCTGGGAGTCGGTATCGGGCTGGCCTTGGTGAGTACTGCGGCGGGGGTCATTCCGGGCGCCGAAGTGGCGGTTGACGTGCGCGGACGCCGGCTGCGGGCGGAAGTGACCAAGCCCCCGTTCGTGCCCTCGCACGTGCGCTGAGAAAATTAGTAGGACGTCCGAGTAATCGAGTAGGATTTCGGTGTGACGACCACCTTCGCGGCGACCTCGACGCGTTTCGCGCAGACCCTGACGACCCGACCGGTCCCGGCGGATCGCCGCGAGGCGATCTTGGCCGACCCCGGATTCGGGCGATTTTTCACCGACCACATGGTGCTCATCGATTTTCAGAACGGGTCCTGGCGTGATCCGCGAGTGGTGCCCTACGGGCCGTTCTCGATGGACCCGGCCACCATGGTGTTGCACTACGCCCAGGAGATCTTCGAGGGGCTGAAGGCCTACGGCCAGCCCGACGGCTCGGTGGCCGCGTTCCGGCCCGAGGCGAACGCAGCCCGGTTCAACACCTCCGCCGACCGGCTGGCCATGCCCCGGCTGCCCGAGGAGTTGTTCCTGGAGTCCCTCCGGGTCCTGGTCGGGGTGGACAAGGCATGGGTGCCGACCGGCGCCCAGGGTGCGGAGTCCTCCCTCTACCTGCGGCCGTACATGTTCGCGAGCGAGGTCGGGCTCGGCGTGCGGCCCTCGAACGCCTACGTCTACGGCGTGATCGCCTCGCCCGCCGGCGCCTACTTCGCCGGTGGGGTCAAGCCGGTCAGTGTGTGGTGGTCGACCGAATACGTCCGGGCGGCGCCGGGCGGGATGGGCGCGGCCAAGACCGGCGGCAACTACGCCGCCTCACTTGTCGCGCAGGCTCAGGCCGCAGCCCAGGGTTGCGATCAGGTGGTCTGGCTGGATGCCGGTCGGCGGCACTGGGTCGAGGAGATGGGCGGGATGAACCTGTTCTTCGTCTTTGGTTCGGGGGCCGACGCCGAGGTGGTGACGCCCGAGTTGAGCGGATCCCTGCTCCCCGGGGTGACCCGCTCCTCGCTCCTGCAGATGGCCCGTGACCTGGGCCTGAAGGTAACCGAACGCAAGATCTCGACCCAGGAGTGGTCCGACGGCGTAGCGTCGGGTGAGCTCACCGAGGTGTTTGCCTGCGGGACGGCCGCGGTGATCACCCCGGTCGGATCGGTCAAGCACGCCGGAGGACAGTTCTTGATCGGTGACGGCGGCTCCGGACCACTCACCCTGCAATTGCGGGAGCACCTGACCCAGCTACAACGCGGCCAGCGCCCCGACCCCTACAACTGGCTGACCCGGCTGACCTGATCTCGAGTGCGAAAAGAGCGGGCTCTCGATGTCGGGAGCCCGCCCTTCTGCTGCTGTTCCGAAGACTCAGCCTCGGGTGACCTTGCCCGCCTTCAGGCACGAGGTGCATGCGTTCACCTTGCGCACCGTGCCCGGCGCCACCTGCGCCCGCACTGACTGGATGTTCGGGTTGAAGCGGCGGTGATTGCGCTTGTGCGAGAACGACACATTCATCCCGAAACCGGGCCCCTTGCCACACACGTCACAGACGGCAGCCACGACAAACCACTCCTTGAACAAGAATCGAGCCCGGCCAGCGACCGGGCAACCCTCTCAGAGTACCGGCAGAATTCAGTTGCGCCAAAATGCGGCATGTTCCGCATGTGCTGCTGCTCGCAGCGGCCCCCGTCGCGACGCCGGTGGAGCACCCGTGCGGCCCGGGCATCGCATCCGGGCCGCACGGGGTCGAGCTAGCCCTGGATCGCCTGCGCGACGATCCAGGCCTGGTTGAGGGTGCGCACGGCCGCGGCCGCTTGATTGCCCATGACCTGGGTCTCGGCCTTGGCCGTCAGGGCCGCGGTGGCGGCCATGGCCGCCGAACCGCCCGCCACGACCGCGTTCTGGACCACGTCCCGGGCCACCGAGACCACCGCGTCCCGATCGGCGAAGGTGTACTTCGAGCCGCTCATGGCGGTGGCCACCGCGGTGAGAAGCGCGAACTCGGCCACCGGGTCGGCGACGGTGCCGTTGCTGTTCCAATAGCGCGGGGTCAGGGCCGCATCCAACGCCCCCACCGCCGAAGCGGTGCCCTTCATTCCGGCGAGCTGATCGCGCAGGGTCTGCAGCCGCTGGCGCGGGCTGTCGGTCCGCAGACCCCAGCCGTACGGGTAGAGCGGGTCGTAGTTGGCCGCACCCACGTCCATCGGCAACTGACTCTCGGCCTTGAACCAGGTCACCGGCAACCGCCCGGTGAACGGCTTGGCGCCGAAGAGCACGTCGGCCACCCCGGCGCCCTCGGACCCCGGCAGCCAGGAGGCGACCACCGCGCTCGCCTCGGGCACGATGCCGGTCAGATCCAGCGGGCGTCCGGAGACGTCCAGGACCACGCACTTCATGGCCGCGCAGACGGTGTCGACCGCGTTCCGGTCGGCGACCGAGAGCTGCAGGGTGTGCCCGTTCACGCCGACGTCGCCCATGCCCTCGGCGTACGGGGTGTCACCGACCGCCACGATGCCCACGCTCGACCCGGCCGTCGGGGCCGAAGCGTCGACCGAGTACGTCACCGTCGCGGTCGGGGCGACCTGCTTGATGCCGGCCAGGATCGACGTCCCGCCGGGCACCGGGCCGGACTGCCCCTGCCAGGTCAGGGTCCAGCCGCCGCTCTGGTTACCGACGTTGTCGGCGGCCGAACCGGCCACGTAGACCTTGGCGTTCTTGCGCAGCGGCAGCAGGTTCTTCTCGTTCTTCAGGAGTACCTGCGATTCCGCCGCGGCCTGCCGGGCCACCGCCCGGTGCGCCGCCGACCCGATGGTGCCGGCCTGGGACCGGTCGGCGAAGGGATGGTCGAAAAGACCGAGCCGGAACTTCTGGGTCAGGATCCGCTGGACCGCATCGTCGATCCGGGCGGTGGTGACATCACCGGAGCCGTTGAGTGCGGTCAGGTCGGTGATGAACGTCTGATAGGTGTTCGGCACCATGACCATGTCGATCCCGGCATTGATGCCGATCTTGACATCGGCCGAGTAGTCGGTGCTGATCTGGTCGATGGCGGCGTAGTCGCTGATCACGAAACCCTTGAAGCCCAGCTTGTCCTTCAGGACGCCGGTGATCATGTCCGCGCGGGCGTGCATCTTGATCGGGGCCGCATCCTGCCCGATGATCTGCAGGCTCGAATACGAGGGCATGACCGAACCGACGCCCTTGGCCACCGCGGTCTGGTACGGCGCGATATAGAGCGCCTGCAACTGGGCCGGCGTCACGTAGGTCACGCCCTGGTCGATCTTGTAGTTCCCGGTCGTGGACGAGCCGTACTTGGTGCCGCCGTCACCCAGGAAGTGCTTGGCCGTGGCCAGCACCGCGGTGTTGGCCGCCAGCGAGCCGTTGTTCTGCAGCCCGGTGATCACCGTCTCCATCTGGCTGACCAGATTCGGGTCCTCACCGTAGGACTCGTAACTGCGGCCCCAGCGCGGGTCGCGGGTCACGCACACGCATGGTGCGAAGGCCCACGGGATGCCGGTGGCCCGGGTCTCGGTCGCGGTGACCACGCCCTCCTGCTGGGCCAGCGCCGGATCGCGGGTGGCGCCGATGCCGATGTTGTGCGGGAACAGGGTGGCGCCGGCCAGGTTGTTGTCGCCGTGCACCGAGTCGATGCCGTAGATCATCGGGATTTGCAGCGGGGTGGACAGTGCCTGCGCCTGATAGCCGTCGACCATGTCCGCCCAGGCCGCCGGGGTGTTCTGAGCCGGGGTCGAGCCGCCGCCGGACAGCAGGGAGCCGAGCCGGTCGGTGGTGATGTCCGTGCCGTCACCGACCGCCGCCCGCTCGGCCTGGGTCATCTGACCGACCTTGTCGGCCAACGACATCCGCGACATCAGGTCGGCCACGCGGACGTCGGTCGACTTGGTCGCATCCAGATAGGGGTAGCCGTGCGCGTTGATGACCACGCTCGGCTGGGCGCCGGTCAGGTTCGCGTCGTCCGAGGACAGCGCGATCAGGATCGTCTTGGCCGTGGCCGCCCCGGAGGTGGTCGTGGTGGCCACCGGGATGGACTGCACGGTGGCGTTGGTCGAACCCGCCGGGAAGATGAGATCCCCGGACGCGGCGGTGAAGTCGGTGCCGGCAACGGCCGTGGAGCCGGCGCCGCCGACCACGTAGTGGACGGTGACCGGGTCGGTCAGGGCGACCCCGTCCTTCAGGCCCAGGTGCACGCCCACGGACGCCGTCTGACCCTGATCGACGAGGTAGGTGGTCTTCACCGCGGCGTAGGTCGGGGTGGGATGTCCGTATACGGCGAAATCGTCGAACACCAGGTGTCCGGTGGAATTGCCCGGCAGGTTGATGGCGAAGCCCCACATCGCGGTCAGGTCGAGCACTCCGTCGGTGGGCGCTCCGGTCGGCTGATAGTCGCCCCGCTTGACGAGTGAGCTGAACGGCTCCTGCACCTGGTGCCAGCCGGCGACCGAGTCGGTGAAGAACCCTTGCCAGAGCTCGGAGTGCTCGCCGTCGGGACCGCCGTCCTTGATCTCGTACTCGACCTTCTGACCGGAGCCAATACCCTTGTACCAGAACGAGAATCCGCCGTAATTGCTCCAATCCTGGGGCGTGGCCAGGTCATCGGAGAATCCGCCGTAGCTGGTGATGGTGTACGGCACATCCAGGGCGTGGTTGCCGTCCGCCGCGCCCGGCTTGTCGGGGGCGGCCACCACGGCGATCAGCGGGTTGCTGCCCACGTCGCCGTGGAAGGTGAAGATGCCTGGATTTGCTTGGGTGAGGTCGACGGTGCCCTCGAAATCTTCGATCGAGGGCAGCGGCCCGGTCGCGCCGGACGCGGACTGGGCGGCGGTCACCGTGGTCACGGTGACCAGCGAGGCGACCAGCAGGGTGGTGGTGAGCAGGGCCGTGCGACGTCGCGGTCGGCCGAGGTGGGGAATGCGCATGTGCCGGAGACACCTCTCTGGAAAACGTGGGTGGGTGTCGTCGGTCCCGGGGCCACATCATCGAGGCCGGCGCGGCTGCCAGTCTGTGATGGCTGTGTGAAGGAAGCAAGGTCACGGGTTCAATTTTTAAGCTATGGCTCCAAGCTCACCCGGTTGGCGGTGAATCGACCCAGGTCCTGGTCACTCATGGCGATCACTCCGGCTTGTCCCGGCGGTGAACGCATGACAATTGAAGCGAGACCGATGCGACGGGCAGGATGTCCGGCATGGATTCGGGGCAGCCGAGCGAGCCCAGGTCATCGGGGAATCCGGGGAGCCGCTCGCGGCGGTTGGCCGGCGGCCAGGCCGTCCTCGCGGCGTTGCAACGCCGAGGCCCCTCGACTCAGGTGGCGCTGGCGGCCGAGACCGGCCTGACCGAGGCGTCGATCTCGCTACTGGTGCGCGACCTGTCGGCGACCGGTGTGCTCGCGGTGGCCCGGACGGTGCGGGAGGGTCGGCCCAGCAATCTGGTCTCGCTGACCCGGGCGGTCGGGGTGGTGGCCGGGATCGACCTCGGGCATCGGCACATCGCCGTGGCGGTGGCCGATTTCGCCCGCTCGGTGCTGGCCGAGGAGTGGGTCGAGCTGGATCATGAACGGCCGCGGGGCGAGATCGTCGAACGGACGGTCTCCCTCCTGCAGCAGGTCTTCGGGCGGGCCGGCGTGGCCGACGGGGATGTGGCGGCCATCGGATTGGGCGTACCCGGCCCGCTGGCCGGGGACCACCGGCAAATCGTGGCGGGCACCATCCTGCCCGACTGGGTGGGCTACCAACCCGCGCAGTTCTTGCAGCAGCGGTACCCGGGGATACCGGTGCTCGTCGACAACGATGCCAATCTCGGGGCGCTGGGCGAGCACCAATGGGGTGCCGGCCAGGGCTGCGACGATCTGCTCTACATCAAGCTGTCCACCGGAGTGGGGTCCGGATTAATCCTTGGCGGCAACGTTTTTCGCGGCTGGAAGGGGACCGCGGGGGAGATCGGGCACCTGCAGGTGGCACCGTACGGCCAGCGTTGCGCCTGCGGTCACTACGGCTGCCTGGAAACGGTGCTGGGCCTGGGTCACTTGTTGCCGCGGTTGCGCCGTCCGGGCGAAGCGGTGCCCGGACTGTCGAGGATCGCGGACCGGTTGGCGGCGGGCGATGAGGAGACCGTGCAGGAAGTGACCCGTGCGGCGCAGGCGCTGGGCGACGTGCTGGCCGTGTTGATCACCACCCTGAGCCCGCGGATGGTGATCGTCGGCGGCACCGCCCTGGAGTTGGGGACCTTGTTGCTTTCGATCGCGCGCGATCGGGCCCGGGAGCGTGTCCTGCCGGCGCTGATCCAGGAGGTTCGGCTGGTGCCCGGCCGGCTCGACCACCGGGCCGAGTTGCTCGGCGCCTTGTCGGCCGCGTTCCTCGCGGCTCAGCTGAGCCGTTGATCACCTTGTTCGCAGGATTTGCCGCCCGTCGAATAGTGCCGATCGCGGCGTCGATCCGTTCGATCTCTTGCGCCCCGCTCCGTTGCTCGGTCAGCATGGACAGGTGGACCCCGCCACCCGATGGCCGCTGATCAGTTGCCTGGCCGCATTTTTGATCACCTTCTTGGTCACCAGGGCGATCACCCGGATGATCCGGGCCGGCAAGGGACCGTTCCGTGACAACGTCACCACGTCCGGGGTGCACATCCACCACGCTGTTCCCGGGCTGATCCTGCTCTTGACCGGCGCGGTCATCTCGCTCGCGTCGACCACCGAGTGGGTGAACATCCTGGCCGGCCTGGCTGTCGGCGCCGGAGCTTCGCTGGTGCTCGACGAGTTCGCGCTGATCCTGCACCTCGAGGACGTGTACTGGGAGCAGGAGGGTCAGGCCTCGGTGCAGGCGGTGGCCCTGGTGGCGGTGTGCATCGGCCTGATCACGCTCGGCTTCACCCCGGTGACGGACGCCGACTTCTCCGGTGACGCCAGTACCAGGATCGCCGCCTGGGGCGCGGTGCTGCTGCATCTCGGATGCGCGGTCACGTGCGCGCTCAAGGGCAAGTACCGGCTGTTGGTGATCGGGGCCATCATCCCCACGGTGGCCATCTTCGGAGCGATCCGGCTGGCCAAGCCGCGCTCCTGGTGGGCTCGGCGACGCTACGCGGCCAAACCGGCCAAGCAGGCCCGAGCCGAGCGGCGTGATGTCCGGCTGAGCCGGGTCTGGGGCAAACGCTGGGTTGATTTCGCTGATGTCGTCGCCGGGCGCCCGGACCCCGACCAGGCGGCCGCGTCGACGGGTCCGACCGCGGCCGCGGCCGCTCCCTGACCATCGGCGATGACGCTCGGCGCAGGATGGTCGGCATGAGCGCTCTGGACGCCGATGTCGTCGACCGGTGGGTGGTGGGCCTGCGGCGGGCCGGTGTGAGCGTTTCGGACGCGCTCGCCGACGTGTTGACCGAGGCATTCTGCGGCCGCACCCCGATCGGGCCGCTGCAGCCCGACGGGCGGCTGGTCTCCCGGTACCTGCACGGGATCGCCATCGGCGTGGCCGGCACTGTGGCCGAGGATCCGGCGCCGCCCGCCGGCATGTGCCTGACCGCGGGGCTGTTGGCCGGAGCGGCGGCGCTGGAGTCGGTCGACCCCACGGTGGCCGCGGCCGCTCGAGTGGCCGGAATGGCGGCGGTCGACCGTGCGGTCGAGGCCGACGACGTGGTCGCTGTGGTGCTGACCGCGGCCCGGTCCACGGCCCAGGAACCGATCCGCGCCGTGGTGGCGGCGCTGGCCCGGGCCATCCGGCCGCCCGGGCCGGTCCCGGCGCCGGCCAGCTGTGGGGCCGGGCCCGACGATCTCGCCGGGCAGATCTTCGCCGCCGAGGTGACGTTCACCAGCAGCGCCGTCGGCGCCGATCTGGCCGACCTCCGGCGCTCCCTGACCCTGCTGTCCGACGAGGCCTGGTTCTGGCCGGACGAGGACGAGACAAAGGTTCACCTGCACACCGACCAGGCGGGTCCGGTGATCACCGAGGCCTTCGCCGCCGGCCTGGTTTTCGGCCTGCGGGTGACCGCGCGGAGCGCACCACCGGTCTTCGGCGACTGGTCGGGGGTCGAATCGGCCGGCTGACCCGCGCCTGTCCCGGATGTTTCGTCGCGCCCGGCAAGATGGGTTCGCCGGCTGGGCGGCGCGACGTGGGAGGTGAGAAGTGCCGGACATCGGGCTGAACACGTCGCTGCGGGTCGCGCTGGGCATCCCGTCGGCCACCAAGCTGGACAAGCTGGGCCTGGTCACGGTGGGCGACCTGCTGCTGTACTACCCGCGCCGTTACGACCACCTGGGCAAGCTCTCCGATTTCGCGGCCATGCGGGTGGGTGACCGGGTGGTGGTCCAGGCCACCGTGCAATCGGTGTCCAGCCGGCGGCCCAAATCGGCCAGCAAGGTCCGGACCATCACCGACGTCGTCATCTCGGATGGGAAGGGTCGTCTCACCTGCACTTTCTTCAACCAGGCCTACCTGGAACGGACCTTGGCGGCCGGCAGCACGGCGATCTTCGCCGGCGTGATCTCCCAGTTCCGGGAGACCAAGCAGCTGACCTCACCGCAGGTCACGGTGCTGGGTGGACCCAAGGCGGAAAAGGATGTGGACAAGAACCTCGACCGGGTCGAGCTGCTGGCGGGCGGGGTGATTCCCATCTACGCGCTCGTCGACGGGGTTCGGCTCGGGCAGGTGCAGGCGTGCGTGGCCGCGGTGCTGCGGCTGCTGCCACCACTGGCTGATCCACTGCCCGAGGTCCTGCTGGCCGAGCGCGGACTCGCCGATTTCGACACGGCGATCCGCGACGTGCACCGCCCGACCGGTTTTGCCGCCCTCGAAGTGGCCCGTCAACGGCTGCGCTACGACGAGGCGCTGGCCATCCAGTTGGTGCTGGCCCAGCGCCGCGCCGCGGCCCGGGCCGAGCCCGCGGTGGCCTGCGCGGTCCGGCCGGACGGGGTGCTCTCCGCCTTCGACGCCTCCCTGCCCTTCGAGCTGACCGCCGGCCAACGCGAGGTGGGCGCTCAGATCGCCGCGGATCTGGCCGGCACCCATCCGATGAATCGGCTGCTGCAGGGCGAGGTGGGCAGCGGCAAGACCCTGGTCGCGCTGCGGGCCATGCTCCAGGTCACCGACGCCGGCCGGCAGGCGGTGCTGCTGGCCCCGACCGAGGTGCTGGCCGCTCAGCACTACCGCTCCCTGGCGGATGCCCTGGGTCCGTTCGGTCGCGGCGGGGAGCTCGGCGCGCCGGAGGAGTCGGTGGCCCTGACCCTGCTCACCGGCTCCATGACAGCCCGGGCCAAGGCCGGTGTCAGGGCGGCGCTGGCCGAGGGAACGGCCGGCATCGCGGTGGGCACCCACGCCCTGCTGTCGGGTCCGGTGAGCTTCGCCCGACTCGGTCTGGTGGTCGTCGACGAGCAGCACCGGTTCGGGGTCGAACAGCGGGACACTCTGCGCGGCAAGCAAAGTGACGGGTCGCCGCCGCACATGCTGGTGATGACGGCGACACCGATCCCGCGCACCGTGGCCATGACGGTCTACGGCGACCTGGAGACCTCCACGCTGACCGAGCTGCCCCGCGGCCGGTCACCGATCGCCACCACGGTGGTCCCGGCGTCGGACAAACCGGAGTGGCTCGATCGGGCCTGGACCCGGGTGCGCGAGGAGGTGGCCAAGGGTCACCAGGTCTTCGTGGTTTGCCCGAAGATCGGTGACAGCGAGTCCTCCGATCTGGCCGACGATGCCGACGGTTACGACGACATCGGGGGTGACGACGAGCGAGCGGCGCCGCTCAGCGTGCTCGAGGTGGCGGACACGTTGCGGTCCGGGCCCTTGGCCCAGGTGCGGCTGGGGGTGGTGCACGGCCGATTGCCGCCCGCGGAGAAGGACGACGTGATGGTCGCGTTCTCGGCCGGCCTGATCGATGTGTTGGTCGCCACCACCGTGATCGAGGTCGGCGTGGATGTGCCCAACGCCACGGTCATGGTGGTGATGGACGCGGAGCGTTTCGGGCTGTCCCAGCTGCACCAGCTGCGCGGGCGGGTCGGTCGTGGGTCGGCAGCGAGCCTGTGCCTGCTGGTGACCAGGATCGGCGAGGGTCATCCGGCCATGGAGCGGCTGCGGGCAGTGGCCTCGACCACGGATGGTTTCGAGTTGGCGGACAAGGATCTCGAGCTGCGCCGGGAGGGCAACGTGCTGGGCACGGCCCAGGCCGGGCGGTCGTCGGGCCTGCGCCAGCTGGTGTTGCTGCGGGACCGGGAGGTCATCGAGACCGCCCGCGACGATGCCCGCCGGTTGATCGGCGACGATCCCGACCTTTCTCGTGCACCCGGCCTGGCCGCGCTGGTGGCCAGCACCGTGGCCGAGGACGACCGCGCCTACCTGGAGAAGTCGTGACCCGGGTGACCGCGGGGACGCACCGCGGGCGGCGACTGGTGGTGCCCTCGGGCAGCACCACCCGCCCGACCAGCGAGCGGGCCCGGGAGGCGTTGGGCAATGCCCTGGTGGCCGCGGGTGGCCTGGAGGGCGCGCGGGTGCTCGATCTCTACGCCGGCACGGGGGCGCTCGGTCTGGAGCTGCTGTCCCGGGGAGCGGCGGCGGCGGTGTTGGTGGAGCGGGATCGGGCGGCACTGACGGCCCTGCGCACGAATGTGGCCGCGCTGGGCCTGGCGGCGACGGTGGTGGCCGGGGACGTCGCCTCGTACGGCGGCCAGGGCGGCCCGTTCGATGTGGTCGTCGCCGACCCGCCGTACCAGCTGTCCGACGCCGATCTCGCCGCCGTGCTCGTGGGCCTGTCACGGCGCGGGTCGCTGATCGTGCAGGCCGATGTGATCGTCGAGCGCGCGGCCCGGTCGGGTCCCTTCACCTGGCCCGAACCGTTCGTCGGTGTCCGGGAACGCCGGTACGGCGACACCCGGCTCTGCTACGGTCGCGCGCCATGACCCACGTGGTGTGTCCGGGTTCCTTCGATCCACCCACCCACGGTCACCTCGACGTGATCGGGCGTGCCGCCGGCCTGTTCGACCGGGTCACCGCAGCCGTCCTGGTCAACCCGGACAAGCGCGGCCTGTTCGACCTGGCCGAACGGCTCGACCTGCTCCGCGAGGTCGTCGCGCCCTGGCCGAACGTGATCGTCGATTCGTTCACCGGACTGTTGGTGGACTACTGCCGCGGTCAGGGCATCACCGGCGTCGTCAAGGGCTTGCGGGCCGTGTCCGACTTTGACTACGAGCTCCAGATGGCCCAGATGAATTCCCGGCTGACCGGCGGCCAGGTGAGCACGCTCTTCCTGCCCAGCAGCCCCGAGCACTCGTTTTTGTCGTCCTCCCTGATCAAACAGGTGGCCGCGCTGGGGGGCGACATCACCGGCATGGTGCCGGATCCGGTGCTCCGGGCCATGCGCGACCGCCTGTCCAGCTGACCCACGCTCCCGTTCGGGCGAGCCTTCCTCGTCCCACTGGTCACTCTTGGCACACTGGCCGCATGACGCTCGCCACGCAGGGCCAGAGGAGTGATCCGGTGTATCGAGTTTTCGAGGCGCTGGACGAACTGGTCACCATTGTTGAAGAGGCCCGTGGCCTGCCCATGACCGCATCCTGCGTGGTGCCCCGGGGTGACGTGCTGGAGCTGCTCGACGACGTCCGCGACGCGCTGCCCGGTGAGATCGACGACGCCCAGGACGTGCTCGATCACCGCGAGAACATGCTCGGCGAGGCGCGGCAGACCGCCGATCAGACGGTGTCGGACGCACAAGCCGAGGCGAATCGACTCGTCACCACCGCTCGCTCCGACGCGGACACCATGCTGGCCTCGGCCCACGCCGAGGCGAAGCGGCTGGTGGAGGAGTCCACGGCCCGTGCCGAGAGCATCGTCACCCGAGCCCAGGCGGACGCGGACCGGGCCGTGGCGGCCGGTCAGGAGCAACACGACGCGCTCGTGCAGCGGGGTCACGCTGAACAGGAACGGCAGGTCAGCGCGGGTCGGGCCGCCTTCGACCGATCCGTGAGCGAGGGTCGGGCCGAGCAGGCCCGGCTGGTGTCGCACAACGAGGTGGTGCAGGCCGCCCACCACGAGTCGGCCCGCATCCTGGACGCCGCCCACGCCGACATCGACCGCATGCGCGCCGAGTGCGACAGCTACATCGACAACAAGCTGGCCGCCTTCGAGGACACCCTGACCAAAACGCTGCGCACCATCGGCCGCGGTCGCACTGCCCTGCGCACCGGCGCCGTCGCCGACTACCGCGACTGACCCCGTTTTTGCGCGGATCCACTGCACGCTGCGCGGATCCACAGCACGTTTTTCCCTTCTCAGCACATCGAAATCGTGTTGTCGATCCGTGCAGCGTGCAGTGGATCCGCGCGCAACACGCGAGGACCGGGCTGGAGCGGGTACTCTGGAACGGTTGCCCAGCCCCAGCCCGAAAGTGTGATCATGACCGCGCGTCCGAAACCTGCCTCATTGTGGGTGGTGGATACGCGCGCCCTGGGCCGGCGGCCGGGCACGCTCAGGACGTTGGCGCTGACCGTCTACCCGACCCTGGCCGTGGGGAACGACGTGCTCGCCGTGCCCAAGGACGGTGCCATCTCGCTGGACCTGCGGCTCGAGTCCGTCTCCGAGGGTGTGCTGGTCTCCGGGGCCGCCACCGCGCTCGCCGAGGGCGAGTGCGTGCGCTGCCTGATCGGGCTCACCGAGCCGATCGCGGTCCCGTTCCGCGAGCTCTACGCCTACCCGGGCTCGACCACCGAACAGACCACCGACGAGGACGAAATTCCCCGCCTGGTCGACGAGTTGATCGACCTGGAGCCGCTGGTCACCGACGAGATCGTGCTCGGCCTCCCGCTGGCCCCGGTGTGTCGTCCGGACTGCGCCGGACTGTGTGTCGAATGCGGGGTTCGGCTCGACGACGCCGAGCCGGGCCACAACCATGAGATACTCGATCCCCGGTGGGCCGCACTGCGCGACCGTCTGGTGTGACGCAGCCAAACCCCGAATAGCCGAACTCGGCATCACGCACGAAAAGATAGAGACGAGGAATCACCGTGGCCGTCCCCAAGCGGAGGTTGTCGCGCGCCAACTCCCGAGCCCGCCGCTCGCAGTGGAAGACGACGGTGCCCACCCTGGCCACCTGTCCGAACCGGGCCTGCGGAGAGCTCAAGCCGCCGCACGCTGCGTGCCCGACCTGCGGCCAGTACAAGGGACGCCAGATCATCGGCGTCTGAGCCGGAGACCGCGGGTGACCAGCTCCTCCGACGTAGTACCCGAACCGACGGTGGGTCGTCCCGACGGCGTCTCGTTGTGCGCTGCGGTCGGCGTGGACATCGACCCTGACCTGGTCGAGCTCGCCTTGACCCACCGGTCGTACGCGTACGAGAACGGCGGTCTGCCGACCAACGAGCGGCTGGAATTCCTGGGTGATGCGGTGCTCGGCATCGTCATCACCGACGCGCTCTACCGGTCGCATCCGGACTTTCCGGAGGGCCGGCTGGCCAAGCTGCGGGCTTCCATCGTGAACATGCATGCCCTGGCCGGGGTGGGCCGGTCCATGGGTCTGGGGGACATGCTCCGGCTGGGCCGCGGCGAAGAACTCACCGGTGGCCGTGACAAGCCGTCGATCGTGTCCGACGGGGTCGAGGCCGTGCTGGGCGCGATCTACCTCGATCACGGGCTCGAGGTCGCCCGCAGCGCGATCCTGCGGCTGTTCGCCGATCTGCTCACCCAGGCCCCGCTGATCGGGGCCGGCCTGGACTGGAAGACCTCGCTGCAGGAGCTGGCCGCCAGTCAGAGCCTGGGCGTGCCCGAGTACCGGCTCACCGAGGACGGGCCCGACCACGCCAAGACCTTCGCGGCCTCGGTGGTGTTCAGCGGCGAAGTGCGCGGCACCGGGAACGGCCGCACCAAGAAGGAAGCCGAGCAGCAGGCCGCCGCCGCCGCCTACCAGGCGCTGGCCGCCGCCGCCTCCTAGTGCCCGAGCTTCCCGAGGTCGAGGTGGTCCGACGCGGGCTCTCCGCCCACGTCCTGGGCCGCACCATCACTCAGGTCTCGGTCCGGCATGACCGGGCCGTCCGCCGCCATCCCGGGGGCGCCGCCGATTTCGCCGCCGCGCTGGCCGGCCGCCGGGTCACTGCGGTGCGCCGGCGCGGTAAATACCTGTGGCTGGCCCTGGACGACACCGACGCCGTGCTCGCCCACCTGGGCATGAGCGGCCAGTTCCGGGTGGGTGGGGAAGATCACCCGCACCTGCGCATTCGGCTGAGTTTTTCCGACGGAGGTCCGGACATCGACTTCCGCGACCAGCGCACGTTCGGCGGCATGCAGTTCGTCCCGGGCGGCGCCGACCTGCCCGCGCCCATCGCCCATATCGCCCGGGACCTGCTCGATCCCGACCTCGACCTGGCTGCCGTGGTGAACCGGATCCGCGTCAAGAACTCCGAGATCAAACGGGTGCTGCTGGACCAGACCGTGGTCTCCGGGATCGGCAACATCTACGCGGACGAGTCGCTTTGGGCGGCCAAGCTGCACTACGCCCGGACCGCGTCGGCGCTGAGCCGTCCGGCCATCCGGCGGGTGCTGGCGGCCGGGGCCGACGTGATGGCCCAGGCGCTGGAGGCGGGGGGCACCACCTTCGACTCCATGTACGTCAATGTGAACGGCGAATCGGGCTACTTCGAGCGCTCGCTGCATGCCTACGGGCAGCAGGACCGGCCGTGCGAGCGCTGCGGCACGGCGATCCGCCGGGAGCCCTTCATGAACCGCTCGTCGTTCTTCTGCCCACGGTGTCAGAAGCGTGACTGATCGGATCAGGCTGACCGCTTTCGTGCACGGCCGGGTGCAGGGGGTCGGCTTCCGCTGGTACACCCGGGCCCGGGCGCTGGAACTCGGCCTGGTCGGCAGCGCCACCAACTTGGCCGACGGTCGCGTCCAGGTCGTGGCCGAGGGCGACCGCCCCGCGGTGCAGGCGTTGCTCGAGTGGCTCCGGGGGTCGGACCCGCCCGGCCGGGTCGACCTGGTGGTCGAGCAGTTCGGCCCGACGCGCGGCGAGCTCGGCTTCCTGGAGAGGTAATGGACGCTGATCTACCCGGTTTCCGTCGGCCCGCCGGGTAGCTTTCTCGCGTGTACTTGAAGTCGTTGACGCTGAAGGGGTTCAAGTCCTTCGCGTCCTCGACCACGCTGCATTTCGAAAAAGGCATCACCGCGGTGGTCGGGCCGAACGGGTCGGGCAAGAGCAACGTGGTCGATGGCATCGCCTGGGTCCTGGGCGAGCAGGGCGCCAAGGCCCTGCGCGGCGGGAAAATGGAGGACGTCATCTTCGCCGGCACCGCCGGGCGGCCGCCACTGGGTCGGGCCGAGGTCACCCTGACCATCGACAACTCCGACGGCGCCCTGCCCATTGAGTACACCGAGGTATCGATCACCCGGCGGATGTTCCGCGATGGCGCCGGCGAGTACGAGATCAACGGATCCGCCTGCCGGCTATTGGACATCCAGGAGCTGCTGTCGGACTCCGGCATCGGCCGGGAGATGCACGTCATCGTGGGTCAGGGGCAGCTGGACGCGGTGCTACAGGCCCGGCCTGAGGACCGCCGCGCGTTCATCGAGGAAGCGGCGGGCGTGCTCAAACACCGCCGGCGCAAGGAACGCGCGGCCCGCAAGCTCGACGCGATGCAGGTCAACCTGACCCGACTGATTGATCTGACCGGGGAGCTGCGCCGGCAGCTCAAGCCGCTCGGACGGCAGGCCGAGGTGGCCCGCCGGGCCGCCGGGGTCCAGGCCGACCTGCGCGACGCCAAGGCCCGGCTGCTGGCCGACGATCTGGCCACCCTGACCGCGCAGATCGCCCGGGAGGTGGCTGACGAGCACGCCGCCCAGCAGCACCGCGCTGAGGTCGAGAACGACCTGGCCGCCGCGGTGGCGCAGGAGGTGGCCGCCGAAGAAGCGGTCCAGGCCGCGGTTCCGGCCCAGTCGGCGGCGCAGGACACCTGGTTCGCCCTGTCCGCCCTGTCCGAGCGGTTCCGGGGTTTGCTCAACCTGGCCCAGGAGCGGGTGCGCAACCTGTCCGCCCCGACCGAGCAGTACCGGGCCGGTCGTGATCCGGAGGAACTCGAGGCCAACGCCGAGCGGGCCGAGCAGGAGCAGGCCGAACGCCAGGCCGGGGTGGACCGGGCGCGGACCGCGGTCACGGCGGCCACGGACCGCCGGACGGGGGTCGAGAACGCCCTGCGGGCCGCGGAAACCGCGCTGTCGCAGGCGATCCGCGCGGTCGCCGATCGTCGCGAGGGCCTGGCCCGGCTGGGCGGCCAGGTGCAGTCGGCCCGGACCCGGCTGACCTCAGGCGAGGGGGAGATCGAACGACTGGCCCAGGCCGCCGACGAGGCCCGGGCTCGGGCCGGCCAGGCCGAGGAATCCTTCGGCGCCCTGCAGGGCTCGATCCCCGGCCTCAACTCCTCCGAAGCCGGGCTGGACGATGCCCACGAACAGGCGCTGGCGGCGGTGGCGGCGGCCGAGTCCCGGCTGGCCGAGCTGGTCGCCGACGTGCGCACTCGCAGCACCGAGCAGGCCGGTCTGCGGGCCCGGATCGACGCGTTGCAGCTGGCCCTGACCCGCCGCGACGGAGCCGCCGCGCTGCTCGCGGCCGACCTCCCCGGGGTGTCGGGCGCGGCCGCGAAGGGCGTCCGCATCGAACGCGGCTACGAGACCGCGATCGCCGCCGCCCTCGGGCCGATCGCCGAGGCGGTCGCGGTCTCGGACCTGTCGGCCGCCGTGGCCGCGTTGCGCTGGTTGCGGGAGCGCGAGGCCGGCCGGGCCACGCTGGTGGTGGCCACCGCCGACTCTCCCGAGCGGTCTTCCCTCATCCTGCCGGACGGCGCCCGATGGGCATCGACGCTGGTCAAGCCGACCAAGGCGCTGGCCGGACCGGTGCTGCAGGCGTTGGCCGGAGTGGTCGTGGTGGACGATTTCGCCGCCGCCACGCTGGTCCTGCACGCTCACCCCGAGCTGCGGACAGTGACCCGGGACGGCGACCAGCTGGGTCCTGCCTGGGCCGCCGGCGGGGCCGCCGCCTCGGAGTCGCACCTGGCCATGCAGGCCGCCCTGGACGAGGCCGAGAAGGATCTGGCCGGCGTGCAGGAAGAGCTGACCGAATTGGCCGCGGCCCGCGCCGGCGCCGAGGCGGAGGCGGCCGTGCGGCGGGTGCGAGGAGCGGAAACCCTGTCGGCGCTGCATGAATCGGACGCGGCCCTGTCGGCGGTGTCCGAACAGCTGGGGCGCTGGGGTGAGTCGGCCCGGGCGGCCCTGGCCGAAGCCGACCGGCTGGACCGCCAGCGGGCCACCGGTGAGCAGAACCGCGACCGGCACCGACAGGAACTGGCCGACCTGGAGGCGCGCTGGGAGGCCGCGCAGCACGATCAGGCCCCGCCCGACATCGACCCGGCCGCGCGCGA
Organism: Nakamurella sp.; assembly: GCA_965277905.1. Classification (GTDB taxonomy): domain Bacteria; phylum Actinomycetota; class Actinomycetes; order Mycobacteriales; family Nakamurellaceae; genus Nakamurella. The sequence continues at coordinate 1,234,545 of CBDIDW010000004.1, read as the reverse complement.
CACCCTGGCCGAGCAGGCCGCGGTGGCCCGGCAGGCCGAGGTCGAGGCGCGCCTGTCCCTGCGCACCGCCGAGGAACGGGCCCGGGCCACCGCCGGCCTGGCCGAGAACATGCGCCGGCAGGCCCGGACCGAACGCGAGGCCCGGGAGCGGGCGGCCGCCGCCAGCGCGCGCCGGGCCCGGCACGCCGCCCAAGCCGCCGAGGTGGAATCGGCCACCCGAATGGTCACCGGTGTGCTGGTCGGTGCGGTCGAGCGGGCCGCCGCCGACCGCGCCGCCACCGCCGAGATCCGGATTGTCGCCGAGACCGGCCTGACCCAGGCCCGCGCGGCCGCCGCCACCCTGCGCCGGCGCTGGGCCGAGCTGACCGACGCGGTGCATCGCGACGAGGTGCTGCGAGCCCGGCAAACGGTCCGCGAGGAACAACTGCGCGGCCGCGCCGGTGAGGAATTCGGCCTCACCCGCGAGGATCTACTGGCCGAGTTCGGCCCCGGCGTGCCGGTGCCGCCGACCGCGGCCGAACTGGCCGAGTTCGAGCTGGCCCGCAGCCGGGGCGAACTGGTGGTCGTCCCGCAGCCGGTGCCCTACGACCGTGACAGCCAGGAACGCCGGGCCAAGCGGGCCGAGCGCGATTTGACCTTGCTAGGGAAGGTGAATCCTCTGGCGCTGGAGGAGTTTGCCGCCCTGGAGGAGCGGCACGCCTTCCTGTCCACTCAGTTGGAGGACCTGCGGGCGACCCGCCGCGACCTGCTGCAGGTGATCGAGGAGGTCGACGCCAAGATCCTCGAGGTGTTCACCGCCGCCTACCACGACGTGGCCCGGGAGTTCGTCGACGTGTTTGCGGCCCTGTTCCCCGGCGGCGAGGGCGAGCTGGTGTTGACCAACCCGGAGAACATGCTGACCACCGGGATCGAGGTGAATGCGCGGCCGCCGGGCAAGAAGGTGAAGCGGCTGTCGCTGTTGTCCGGCGGGGAACGCTCGCTGACCGCGGTGGCCCTGCTGGTGGCCATCTTCCGGGCCCGACCGAGCCCGTTCTACATCATGGACGAGGTCGAGGCGGCGTTGGACGATGTCAACCTGGGTCGGCTGATCGGGCTGCTCACCCTGCTCCGCGACTCGTCGCAGTTGATCATCATCACCCACCAGAAGTTCACCATGGAGGCCGCCGACGCCCTCTACGGCGTGTCCATGCGGGGCGACGGCATCAGTCAGGTGATCAGTCAGCGGATCCGCGGAATGGCTCCGGCCGCAACCAGCTGAATGGGCTACTGTTCCGGTATGGCTCGCCTGCACTCGCGTCGACACGTGGATCTTCTCCGCGTGACCGCGATGGCGTGTCGCTCCTCGGTCGAGTCCTGACCCCGCGCGCCCGAAATGGGCGCGCCCCCTCGCACCGCCATCACCCGGTGCGTTTCCCGAGGAGTCCCGCGCATGACCACTTCTGTCCGCACCTCTCTGTCCGACCTTCTGCCCGCAGCCGACCGCCCGCTCACCCTGGCCGAGCTGACCGCGCTGGTCACCCGGGTAGGGGCCGCCGAAGATCGCTGGCGGCCGCGGCTCGAAATTCCCGCACCCGGCGCCGATCGCTGGTGGACCCGGCTGCACGCCGGCTCCGACGTCGATGTGTGGCTGCTGTCCTGGCTGCCCGGACAGACCACCGAACTGCACGACCACGGACCGTCCCGGGCCGCCTTCACCGTGGTCCGGGGCCGGCTGGCCGAGGATCGGGTCCATCTCGACGGCCATCGCCGCCACCATGTCCGGCCCACCGGAGCCACCACCGCGATCCCTCTCGGGGTCCGACACGATGTCACCGGGGCCGGCTCCGGCCCGGCCGTGAGCGTGCACGCCTATTCGCCGCCGCTGACCCAGATGAACTATTACGACGCCGCCGGCCGCCCGGCGCGCAGTGTGCGCACCCATGAACCCGAAGAGGAGCTGATCCGTCGCGACCGCCCGGGCCCGGCTGGTCCGCCTCGACCCGGTCCAGGCCCGCGAGGCGGTCTCGGCCGGCGCCCTGCTCGTCGACATCCGGCCCTCGGAGCACCGCCGGGCGGAGGGTGAGATCCCGGGAGCCCTGATCCTGCACCGCAACTACCTGGAGTGGCGATTCGACCCGGCCGGTGACGCCAGACTGCCCATCGCCGCCTACGACCTGCACGTCATCGTCCTCTGCAACGAGGGCTACACCTCCAGCCTGGCCGCAGCGGCGCTGCTGGACCTCGGCGTCAGCCGGGCCACCGACCTCATCGGCGGGTACCGGGCCTGGCGCGCGGCCGGGCTGCCCACCGTGGACGCCGACCTCGTGGGAGGAATCACTCACGACCCACGAACGGACCACGGGCGGGCGGCCGCCGCAACCGCGGTGGTGATCACGGGCAGCGCTGGAGTGATCGGCAACCGCCCACCCCGGTTGCTTTCACCGTGGAGCGGCCGTTCCTCTACCTGATCCACGACAACGCCACGGCCACGCCGCTGTTCCTGGGCCGGGTTACCGACACCAGCCGTTGAGCCTCAGCCCAGTCGATGAAACCGGCTGGCGTGGAACACGAGTGGCCCGATGTCGTGGTCGGCGTCCAGGTCGTGCACGGCCAGCACCACGATGTCGTGATCGCCGGCCCGGACCTGTTGCACCACGCTGGTGTCCAGCCAGCCGCTGGCCCCGTCCAGGAGCACGGCGCCGTCGGTGGTGGCCCGCCAGGGGACGCCCGCGAACCGGTCCGGCGCGGGCGAGGCCAGCTGTCGCCCGACGTGTTCCTGGTCGCCGGACAGGATGCTCACTCCCAGCCGGGGCACCTCCCGCAACCCTGGCCAGGTCCGGGAGGTGCGGGCGATGCACACCGACACCAACGCCGGCTCCAACGAGACCGAGGTGAACGAGCTCGCGGTCAGGCCGGTGGGCACCCCGCCGATGAGCGCCGCGACCGCGGTCACCCCGGACGGGAACGCCCCGAACACCCGACGGAGTTCCCGAGGGTCCAGCACGGCGGTGGTCAGGGTCATGCCCTCACACTCCGATCCGGACCACGGGCCGGGCCCGGTCCAGCCAAGCCAACAACGTGGGGGAGACCGCGAACCCGGCCGCGGCGTCGGCATCGAGCAGGAACAGTCCACTGGTCGGGGTGCTGGCGCCGAGTTCGGCCAGGACCGGTTTGAGGAACACCTCGGGGGCCAGGGAATGCCGCCAGTCGCCCCCGAGCATCAGCGGGATCGCGGTCACCCCAGCGAGCGAGCCGGCCGGAAAGCGGTCCAGGAACAGCTTGAGCAGGCCGGTGTAGCTCGCCTTGTAGGTCGGGCTGGCCACGACGACCAGATCGGCGGCCTGCGCCGCGGTCACCGCGGCCCGGACGTCCGCATTGGTGCCGTCCAGCAGCGCCGCACCGAAATCGGCCAGATCCAGGGTCACCTCCGCCGCCCGCCCGGTCAGCAGCTCGGCCACGGTGTGGGCGGCGTCCAGCGTGCGGGACCGCGGCTTCGGATTGCCGACGACGACGACCGTGCTCATGACTGACCTCCTGGGTTCGGCCGCGCGGGCGCCCAACCGAGCGTCGGGGCCACGGTTTCCGCCAGGTCGGCGAGTAATCGCACGTTCTCGGCCAGAGCGAATGCGGGCGGCAGGAACAACACCAGCTCATCGGCGGCGGACAGGCCCGGGTCGGCCAGCACCTGGGCCAGGACCGCGTCGGGGTGACCGTGATACACCGGGCTCATGGCCATACCCGGCGGGAGCTGGGCCGAAAGGGTCGGATTCAGCGCACCTTCCGGCCGCGACGCCGCGGGACCTGAGGTTCGGCGCTCGAGATCGTAGGCCGCGTAAGGGTCGGCCAGTGCGGATGTGGTGGCCGGCAGTAGGGAGGCGGCCACCGCCACCGGCGGCGCCGGCCGGCCGTGGGCCCGCATCCACTCCTGCCGGTACGCGGCAATCACCCGGGCCTGGTGCGCCGGGAAGGACTCCCCGGCCGGCACGTCGTGCAGGATCGTGCCGGTGATCAGCCGCAGGCCCTGCCGCGCGGCGGTCGCCGCGGAGCCGACACTGCCGGAGCCGTACCAGATCCGGTCCCGCAGCCCGGGACTGTGCGGGGTCACTCGCAGCTGGGTGCCCACCGGCGGGCCGGCCGGCCCCCGGGACCGGGTCACCGTGTGCAACACCTCCCCGGACACGCCGGCCAGGAACCGGGCCAGCCGACGCTGACCCTCGGTCCGGGCATCGGTGCCGACGGCGCCGAAAACGTCGTCCCAGGCGTCGGTTCCGCTGGAGAAGGCGAGCTGCAGTCGGCCACCGATGAGCAGGTCGGCGTTCGCCGCGGCCTCCGCCAGCAACACCGGCTCCTGGTAGCGGGCCGGGATGACCGCGCTGCCCAGGGTGATCCGGGACGTGTGCTGGCCGGCCGCGGCGAAGAACGGCAACGGCGAGGACAGGTAATGATCGAAATGCCGCTGGTAGGCCCAGCCCGACTGGTAGCCGAGCTCTTCGGCCTGTCGGAACAGCTGGATGCCGTCCCGCAGGCCCTGTACCTCGCCGCCGGTGGGGAAGGACACCCGGGTGTTGAATCCGAGCCGGCGCAGAGGCCGGCGTTCCCCGTCCGACGTCGCCGGCGGGGTGCCCTGCACGAGCGTGGTCATGATGTCCTGGCCAATCCGCCTGGGACGGCGTCCAGCAATTCCCGGGTGTAGGGGTGTTGCGGGTCGGCGAACACGCGGCCGATCGGCCCGTCCTCAACGACCCGGCCGCGGCTCATCACCGACACCGTGTGCGCGACCGCGGCCACCGCAGCCAGGTCGTGCGAGACCAGCAGGTAGGACACCCCGTGCCGCTCCTGCAGGTCCCCGAGCAGGGCCAGGATCTGCTGCTGGACGAGCACGTCCAGCGCCGACACCGGCTCGTCCAGCATGATCAGTTCCGGCCGGAGGGCCAGCGCGCGGGCGATGGCGACCCGCTGGCGTTGCCCGCCGGACAGTTCGGCTGGCGAGCGATGGGCGTACCCGGCCGGCAGCCCGACCTCCTCCAGCAGCTCGCGCACCCGGGCCCGCCGCTCGGCCCGGTCACCGACCCGAAAGGCGACCAGTGGCTCGGCGATGGATTGCTCGACGCTGAAGCCCGGATCCAAGGTTGCATAGGGGTTCTGGTGTACCAGCTGGGCTTTGCGGCGAAGCGGACGCATCGCCCGCCAGGACAGTGAGGTGATCTCGGCGCCGTCCAGGACCACCGACCCGCTGGTGGCGGTCTCGAGTCCGAGCGCGATGCGCAGGGTGGTGGTCTTGCCGCAGCCCGACTCGCCGACCAGCGCGTGGGTCCGGCCCCGCGGCACCGACACGCTGACGTCGGAGAGCGCATTGAACCCGCGCTCCCCGCGCCGCGGGTCGTTGATCGGGAACGTCTTGTTCACCCCGGTCAGGGTGAGGATCGATGCGGCGGTTGGGGTGTCGGGCACCGTGCGCTGGGCGAGCAGGGTGCGGACCCCGCCCGGCGCCAGGCCCGGAGCGGCGGCGATGAGTCGGCGGGTGTAGTCCTGCTCCGGGTGGGCCAGCACCTCCTGCGGCCGACCCTGCTCGACCACCCGGCCGTGCCGGAGCACCACCACCCGGTCGGCCCGGTCCGCGGCCACGGCCAGGTCGTGGGTGATGATCAGCAGCGAGATCCCCCGGTCGCGGACCAGGGACATCAGATGGTCCAGGATGTGCCGCTGCACGGTGACGTCCAGGGCGCTGGTGGGCTCGTCGGCGATGATCAGCTTGGGGTCGCCGGCCAGGGCGATGGCAATGAGCACCCGCTGCCGCAGGCCGCCGGACAATTCGTGCGGGTACTGCCGGACCCGTAGCTCCGGGTCGGAAACCCCGGCCTGGCGCAGGTAGTCGGCGATCTCCTCGGCCGCGGCGGCCCGACCCTGATCGCGCAGCCGGATGACCTCGGCGACCTGCACCCCGATCCGCTTGGTCGGGTTCAGCCCGACCATCGGGTCCTGCGGCACCAGAGAGACCACCCGACCGCGCAGCCGGCGCAGCGTCCGCTCCCGGGCGCCCACCGCTTCCACTCCGTCCACCCGCACCGACCCGGCGGTGATCCGGCCGTTGGCCGGCAGCAGGCCAAGCAGGGCGTTCGCGGTGGTGCTCTTGCCCGACCCGGATTCGCCCACCACGGCTACCGCTTCGCCCGCGGCCACGGTCAGATCGAGCCCGACCACCGCGGGGCGCAGCTGGCGTCGCCGCAGGTAGGCCACATCCAACCCGCGGATGGCCACCACCGGCGCGGCGACGGCGTCGGTCACGGTGACGGGGGCCAGGGTCATCGCCGCACCTCCTGCAGGGTCTTGGACACGTGATTGAGCGACAGCACCAACAGGGCCACGAACAGCCCGGGGAGCAGGCTCAGCCACCACGCGGTGACCAGGTAATTGCGGCCGTCGGCGATCAAGGTGCCCCACTCCGCGGCCGGCGGGGCGGCGCCGAAACCGAGGAAGCTGAGCGAGGCGATGGCGATGATGGCCACCCCGGCGTCCAGCACGGCCAGCACGGCCACCGGCCCCCACGAATTGGGCAGGATGTGACGCACCAGCACCCGGCCCCAGGACGCGCCACTGGCCCGGGCCGCCTCCACGTACGGCAGGTGGCGAACCCGCAGCACCTCCGCCCGGGTGGTCCGGGCGAACCCGGGCACGATGCCGATCGCGACCGCAACGGCGACCGGGAGGGTGCCGTAGCCGAGCGCGGTGACGATCGAGAGAGCCAACAACAGCCCGGGAATGGCCAGTAGCACATCGACCACCCGCATCAGCGCGGCGTCGACCAGCCCGCCCATGAATCCGGCCAGCACGCCCAGGCTCAGGCCGGCCACCACCGCCAGGCCGACGGCGGTCAGCGTGGCCTTGATGGTCAGCGCCGACCCGTGCAGTACCCGGGACCACAGGTCGCGCCCGTACACGTCCGTGCCGAACAGGTGGTGCAGGCTGGGCGCGAGCGTGGCCGACTCCGGATGGGTGTCGTACGGCCCGGCGGAGGCGAACCAGGACGGCCAGAACGCCGAGACGACCACGAACGCGACCCAGAGCAGGGCGAGCAGGAAGAACGGGCGGCGCACCAGTTCCGCCCACCGCCCACCACCTCCACCGCCCTCGTCCAGTTCGACCGGGTCGACCGGGTCGACCGGGTCGATTTGCCCGTCCGAACCCGGGGTCGCATCGGTCGCGAGGATCGGAGAATGCTGGTCCAGCAAACTGTCGACGCTCATACGCCGGTCACCTCCGCCGTCGGCGCGGGCACCCGGATGCGGGCCCCGCGAGTGTGTGAGATGCGGGGGTCGAGCAGCGGATAGGCCAGGTCGACGAGCAGGTTGACCACCACGAAGATGGCTGCCGCCACCGTGACCACTCCCAACACCACCGGAACGTCCTGCGACAGCACCGACTCCTGGGCCAGCCGCCCCAGACCCTCACGGGTGAAGACGGTCTCGACGACTATCGAGCTCGTCACGCTGAGCCCCACGATCACCCCGAGGATGGTCATGGCCGGGAGGGCGGCGTTGCGGAACGCGTGCCGCAGGTGCACCGCCATCCTGGACAGGCCCTTGGCCCGGGCGGTGGCGATGTAGGGCTGCCGCAGCGTGTCGTCGAAGCTGCGGATCAGCACCTGGGCCAGCACCGCCGAGGTCAGCACCGAAATGGTCAGCACCGGCATGACCAGCGATCCCACCCCCTCGGTCCCGGTGGCCGGGAACCAGCCGAGCTGAAAGCTGAACAGCTGGATCACGAACAGGGCCACAAAGAACTGGGGGAAGGACGCCCCCAGGGCCGGCAGCCGGGTCAGCAGCACCCGCAACGGGTTCCAGCGCACGAAGGTGGCGAAGAAGGCCAGCAGCGCCCCGGCCACCAAGGAGACCAAGGCGGCGGACAGGGTGAGCAACAGGGTCTGCCCGATCCGCGCGCCGATGATCTGACTGACCGGAATGCCCTGGGCCAGCGAGAGCCCGAAGTCACCGTGCAGCGCGCCGCCCAGATGGTGCAGATACTGGGTCCACACCGACTGATCCAGCCCGAACTGGTGCTGCAGCGCAGCCAGCTGGGCCGGGGTCAGGCTGTCCTCCTGAACCCCGGCCGCCGACAGCTGCAGTTCCAACGGGTTGCTGGGCAACAGGTACAGGATGGCGAAGGTCAGGGTGAAGGCCGCCCAGAGCACGATGACGGCCTGCAGCACCCGGCCCACCAGATATCGGGTCACCCGCTCAGCCCTTCCAGACGTCGTTCAGCCGCAGGAAGCTCTCCGAGGTGAACGCAAAGCCGTGCACCGACTTGCTGACACCCGCCTGCTGTACCCGTTCGAACAGCGGGAACGCGATCCCGTGATCGATCAGATAGGCCTGCAGGTCGGAGTACGCCTGTGTGGTCTGCGCGGCATCCGTGGTGTGGATGGCCTTGGAGAACAGTTGCTGTACCGCCGCGATGTCGTCGCTCGAGGCCGAGCGCTGGGCCAGAGCCTTGGAGTTGGCCACGTCCGGATTGATGATGTACTGCAGCGCCCCCGGATCGGCGCGAGTGAAATAGTTGGCGGTCAGGTCGTAGTCGCCGTCCTTGAGGTACGTGGCCTGCTGCGCCGGGGTCAGTGTCCGCAGGCTGAGGTTGATCCCGACGGTCTTGAGTTGAGCCTGCAACAGCTCCGCACCCGCGGTGAACTGGGTGACCGGGTAATCCAGCTTGAGCTGCTGCCCGTTCTTGGTCCGATACCCGTCCGAGCCCACCGTCCAGCCGTCCGCGTCCAACGCCTTTCCGGCTGCGGCCGGGTCGTAACCCAGCTTCGCCGCCTGCGACACGAAGCCCGGTGTGGTGGAGTCGAAAGCGCCGGCCACCACGGGGTAGTCGGGGCCGAACACGGTGCTGGCATAGGTCTTCAGATCCACCGCCTGATAGAGCGCCTTGCGCAACTGCGGATCCGAGAGCAGATGACCTGTAACGGTGTTGGCGAACTGGGTGTAAGAAACCCCGGGTAGTGAGCGCTTTTCGATGGTGGCGCCCGAACTGGTGATCAACTTCTGATCCTGCACGGTGAACGGGTTGCGTGGCCAGTCGATGTCGATGGCACCGCTGACCAGATTCCCAGTCCGCACACTGTTCTCGGAGACGTAATTGAACACCACCTTGTCCAGGTAGGACTCGCCCTGGTTCTTGGCCAGCGGCGACCCCCACTTGTAGCCCGCACGCTTGGTCAACACGGTCTCGACCTTGGGCGTGTAGTGGTCGAGCACGAACAACCCGGAGCCGATCACGCCCTTGCCGGTGCACCGGTCGGTGGGTGACGCGGAGTACTCGGACGGGTCGGTGATGGCCAGGTTGGTGGTCGAGGTGGCCTGTAGGAAGGACGAATTCGGCGCGCTCAGGTGAAAGGCCACGGTCTGCGGGTCGACCACGGTGGCGCCGGTGAGGCCCTGGATGTAGGAGGCGCCGAAGGCCGTCCCGTTGGTTGCCTTGACCGTGGCGATCCAGCCCTTGGCGTCGTCCGCCACGGCCTGGGCGTCCAGCTTCTGGCCGTTCGAGAAGGTCACCCCGTCGCGCAGCTTGAAGGTATAGGTCAGGCCGTCCGGGCTGACCTGCCAACTCGTGGCCAGCCACGGCTTGATCGCCCCGGACTCCGGGTCCTGGTCGGTGAGCGAATCGGCGAAATTGCGGATGATGGTCCGGTGTTCGATCCAGTAGACCTGGAACGGGTCGATGCAGGAGAACGTGGGGTTGTCCGGGAAGAACGAGACGTTGAGCGTGCCGCCGGTCTTCGGTGTGCTGGCGGCGCTGGTCGTATCGGCGCTGGCCTTGCTACCGCAGCCGGCGGCGGCCAGCAGGCTGGCCAGAGCGACGGCAACGAGCGGAGATTTATTCCGAGCCAACATCTTTGAATTTGTCAACATGAGAAGGTCCTTGACGGTTTGAAGTCTGGAAGGGGGAGCGATCAGACGCCGAGGATCCGGCGCCCACCCGCGAGCAGGACGGTGTCCTCCTGCGGCGGGTGCACGCGAATACACAGGGCGTCCCGCAGGTGCCGCTCCAGTGACCGGTGTCTGGACAGCGCCGGGTTGCCCAGCGCGGCCACCGCGGTCTGGGTGGCGGCGATGACCGACCGGGCGATGGCCACCTTGATGGCCGAGAGTTCCGGGAGGATGGAATGGTCCCCGGCTTCGATCCGCAACAACGCGCCGTGCAGCAAGGTCTCGGCCTGCACGATCTGTAGATCGATTTCCCCCGCCACCGACTGGATGCGCTCGGTGGTGGCGATGGGCCGGCCCAGGGCCGACGGGACTCGGGTGCGGGCGAACTCGGCGAAGGCCGACCGCGCCGCTCGGGCCACCCCGATGTAGAGCGCGGTGTGCGCGAAGCTGCCCGGCCCGGCCACCGCGGCCGGATCCCGGTAGTGACCGTCCGGACCGCGGGGAATTTCGATGAAGGCGTTGTCCGGGAGCCGGACCCGGTCGTAGATCACGTCATGGGTGTTGGAGGCCCGCAGCCCGAGGTGGTCCCAGGTATCCAGCCAACTGATGCCGGATGCGTCCGCGGGCACCACCAGATGTCCGACCCGGGGCTGCTCCGGATCCCCACCCGGCTCCTGGGCCACCGCCCAGACCACGTGGTAGGCCAGCGCGGTCCCTCCGGTGGCGTAGGCCTTGTGGCCTGAGAGCAGCCAGCCGTCGGCGGTCCGGACGGCCGTGGTCCTGGGCAGTCCGCCCCGGGCCGGAGCGCCCAGCTCCGGCTCGGCCCGGATGGCGTTGGCCAGCGTCGGCTCGGTCCGCGACCGGCGGAGCAGATCGGCGTAGGCATCGTCCGGCCAGTGCGGATGGGCGGCCTGGCCCGCGTGGGTCATGACCAGGTTGGCGGCCAGCAGCCCGACCGACGCGTCGCCCTCGCCGATGGCGGACAGGATGCGGGCCAGCGGCCGCGGCCCCAGCCCCGGACCGCCGTAGCGGGTGCCCACGGCGGCAGTGAGCAGGCCCGCCTCGTGGGCGACCTGGAGTCCGGCCCAGGGGATCTCACCGCTGTGGTCGTAGTCGGCGGCGGTCGTCGCGATCTTTTCGGTGACGGCGGCCAGGGCCGTGTCGGCCAGGTCCGGAATCGGGAAGGTGACCGGCGCCTGCGTGATCACGGTCATGATCGGCCCGCCGTGGCGTACTCGGCGTAGGCCTGGCCGTAGTTGCCCAGGTGTTGCGCCTGCAGGGTGCCCCGCTGCCCGGTGGCCTTGCGGTAGGCCAATTCCTGGCGCACCAGGGGCAAGACGTAGCGGCCGTAGTCGACCGCGTCGGCCAGCGTGTCGTACCCGCGGATCGACACCAGGGAGGCGCCGCGATCGACGTAGTCCAGGATGGCGGCGGCGACCGTCTCGGGTGAACCCACCAGGGCGGTGGACGCGCCGGCCGCATTGGTGGCCGCCGCGGTCTTGGTCCACAGGGCCCGGTCATAGAGCTCGGAGGCGCGGGCGAAGGCCAGGGCCCGTTGCGATCCCACGTTCTGCGGATCGCTCTTGCGGTACTGCGGGGCGACCCGGTCGAACGACTGGGCCACCCGGTGCACGTAGTCGTGGGCCTTGCGCCAGGCCAGCTCATCGGTGGCCGCCACGATGGGTCGGAAGGTGACCCAGATGCGCGGCAGATCCTTCCGGCCCGCGGCTCGGGCGATGCCGTTGACCCGATCGATCTCGCCGGCGAGATCGTCCAGCGGTTCACCCCAGAAGCTGAAGATGTCCGCCTTGGCCCCGCCGACCGCGAAGGCCTCGTCCGACTGGCCACCGATGGAGATCGGGATCGTGGCGCCGTAGGGCGGGAAGCCGGGCCCGAAGTCGTCGAAACGGTAGAACTCGCCGGCGTGGCTGAACGGTGCCGGCTCGGTCCAGGCACGCCGCAGGAGGTCGATGTACTCCGAGGTACGTGCGTACCGCTGATCCTTGGGCAGGTAGTCGCCCTGCCGGGCCTGTTCGGCGTCGCTGCCCCCGGAGATCAGGTGCACCAGCGCACGACCCTGCGTGAGCTGGTCCAGGGTGGCCAGCTTCTGTGCGCCCACGGTCGGGAAGGTGGTGTTGGGCCGCAGCGCGACGATCGGGCGGAGCCGCTCGGTCAGCTGACCGACCGCGCTGGCCAGCACGAACGATTCGGCACTGGAAGCGCCGTAGGGGAGCAGCGTGTAGTCGTACCCGTTCTCCTCCAAGGACCGCACGTAGCGGCGGAAGTAGCGCAGGTCGATGCCCCGGCCGGGGACCGGGTTCAGCTCGGTGGACGGGTTGGGATGGGTCAGGCTGATGAACTCGACCTCCGGCGCCGCGGCCGACGGCAGGGTCGGGCTGAAGGTGGGGGTCATGCGAATGTCCTTTCGGGAACCGCGGATTCGCTGGCCAACGCACCGAGGTGGTCGTCCTGCAGGGAGCCGCGGCTGCCGGTGGCGGCGCGGTGGGCCAGCTCGGAGCGGACCAGCGGGAGCACGTACCGGCCGTAGTCGATGAGGTCGTCCAGGTTGTCGTAACCACGGATGGAGATCAGCTCGGCACCCAGGTCGACGTAGTCGAGGATGGCCGCGGCCACGGTCTCGGGTGTTCCCACCAGTGCGGTGGAGGCGCCGGCGGCCCCGGTCGCGGTGGCGGTCGGCGTCCACAGGGCGCGGTCGTGCACGTCCTTCCGGCCGGCGATCTCCAGGAGTCGCTGCGAGCCGGCATTCTGCGGGTGGCTGCCCCCGAGATTTCCTCGCCACCAACTCTTGCCCGACTTGTCGCCCAGGATGGCCAAGGTCCGGTGGGCCTTTTCCCAGGCCAATTCCTCGGTGGCGGCAATGATCGGGCGGAACGTGACCCAGATGCGTGGCCGGTCCGTGCGTCCGGCCGCCGCTGCCACGTCGTTGACCCTGCGGATCTGATCGGCGGTGTCGGCCAGCGGCTCGCCCCACAGTCCGAAGATGTCGGCGCGGGATCCGCCGACCTCGTAGGCGCGGGCGGAGGAGCCGCCGACCGAGATCGGGATGGTGCCCCGGGTCGGCCGAATCAGGGAGACGAAGTCGTCGAATCGGTAGAACTCACCCTCGTGGCTGAACGGTTCGGTGCTTGTCCAGACCTGCCGAATGATGTCGATGAACTCCGCGGTGCGGGCGTAGCGGGCGTCCTTGTCCACGTAATCGCCCTCCCGGGCCTGCTCGGCGTCGCTGCCGCCGGCGATGAAGTGCACCGCCACCCGCCCGCCGCCGAACTGGTCGAGAGTGGCCAACGCTTTCGCGGCGACCGTCGGGTAGAGCGAATTCGGGCGCAGCGCCACGATCGGTGTCACCCGCTCGCTCCGGGCCACGATCTGGTTCGCGATGGCGAACTGGTCGTGAAAGGCCGAGGCGTAGGGGACCAGGGTGTAGTCGAACTCGGCGTCCTCCAACGCATTCACGAACCGCGTGAAGAACGGGACGTCGATCTCCGTGCGGCCCAGACGGTTCAGCTCGTTACTGGGATTGACGTTGACGGCACTGATGAATTGAACGGTCATCTCGATAGTCCGATCGTGAGAGGTCAGGAAGGGTCGGAGCCGGTGGCCACCGGGCGGCTGCTGTCGGCCGACCAGGCCGACCAGGAGCCGGGATACAGCGCCGCATCCAGTCCGGCGGCGGCCAGCGCGGCGATCTGATGGGCGGCGGTGACACCGGAGCCGCAGTAGATGCCCACGGTGGCATCGGGTGTCACGCCCGCGTCGGCAAAACGATTCCGGAGCTCGGGAATGGAATGGAACCGCCCGTCCGGCAGCAGGTTTCCGCCGGTGGGCAGGCTGACCGCGCCGGGAATATGACCCGCTCGGCGGTCGATCGGCTCCACCTCACCCCGATAACGTTCCCCGGCGCGGGCATCCAACAGCACGCCATGGTCCGGCAGGGCGGCGGCCTCGTCGGCGTCCAGCACCGGCAGGCGTCCACCGGTCAGCTCGATGGTGCCCGGATCCGGCCGGTAGCCGCCGATCTCGATCTCGCCACCGTCCTGCCGCCATCCGGCCAGGCCGCCGTTCAACAACCGCACGTCGGTGAGCCCGGCCCAGCGCAGGAGCCACCAGGCCCGGGCCGCGCTCTGCCCGCCATTGGCGTCGTAGACCACCACCGAATCACCCGCGTTCAGTCCCCAGCCTCGAGCCGCCCGTTGCAGGTCGGCCACCTCCGGCAACGGATGCCGGCCGGCGGCCCCGGATGTCGGCGCGGCCAGCTCGGTGTCCAGGTCGACGTACACCGCGCCGGGCAGATGTCCGTCCAGGTAATGCTTCTCGCCGTCGGCGTCACCCAACGCCCAGCGGACGTCGAGCAGCCGGGGCGGCCGGGAGCCGGCCAACTCCGCGGCCAGGGTGGCGGAGTCCACCAGCACGGTGGCCGCCAGCGTCTGGGCCAGGTCGTCGGCATCCAGCGATCCGGCGTCGATTCCGGCCCGAGCGGCGCGTCGGGCCCGGTCGGCCAGGGCTTGCGCGATCGGCGCACGCCGGCCCAGCTCCCTGGCCAGTAGGACGATCTCGCCGTTGAGGTAGTCGGTCTCCAGATCTCGGCCCCGGACCAGGCTCTGGAACGAGGAGCTACCGGGGCGCGCGTGTCCGGGGATGTCCCGCACCACGAACCGATCGAGTCTGGTGGTGTTCTCCGCGGTCACGTCGGCCGGATTCCAGCCGGCGGCGGTCAGAATGCTGCTGGCCTCGGCCTGCACCAGCCCCGCCGCCCGATCCCGTCCCGGGCCGCTCCGGTAGAGCGCATCGAGAACGAAGGTGCTGGCCACCGCCAGTTTGGCCGCCTTCCAACGCGAGAGGTCCTCCACCAGCTGGACTTCGAATCCGGCCTGAGTCAGATCCGCGGCAATGGTTCGGGCCACCGGTGAAGGCGCGCCGTCGGGGTGCTGGCCCAACCAGAACACGCCGTGGACCGGCGCAGCCGGGGATACGACCTCGCCGTCGCGGGTATAGGTCGACGGCACCCACAGCACCGAGCCGATCACGGTGGCGAACCGGCGCAGGGCCGCGCGCTCGGTGTCGAGCCCGTTCTGCAAGGTCACGACCGGAAGGATGGCGCCCGCGGTGTCGTTGCTGCCGGCTACCGGTGCGCCGCCCCACCGGGTCAACGCCGCCTCCGCCTGCTGGGCCTTGGTGGCCAGCACGAGCACGTCACCGAGCTCCAGTCGGACCTCGTCCGCGTCCGCCACGGGCACGTCGAGCGCCCGGCTGCCGGCGGGTGTGACGAAGCGTAATTCTCTGGCCCGCAACGACTCCAGCTGGCGACCACGCCCGACCAACAGGACCGGGCGGCCGGAATCGGACAGCTCGGCGGCCAGCGTGACCCCGACCGCACCGGCCCCGATGATCACGTAACGGCGTTCCTGGGCCGGGCTCATCGCGCGGCCCGCCCTCGGGAAGCGGCTGGCAGCGGTTCGGGCACGGCAATGGGCAGCAGGCCCGACCCCAGCCGCAGCCGCTCCAGGAACAGCACGACCGTGGCCGCGACGGTCCGATGGGTCTGATCGTTGAGCACGTCGTGTCGGCCGCCCACGATTCCGAACAGCTCCGCCCGCGGCGCCGCGGCGTACCACTTCCGGGCTGCGGCAAACGGACTGACCGCATCGTCGTGACCGTGCAGACCGAGTACTGGCAGCCGGATCTCGGCCGGAATGGTGGCGTCGAACCACTCCGTCGGGAGCGAGCTGAAGAGCTCGGCCGGGCGTACCCCAGTGCTGCTGATCCGACCCCGGTGGGCGCTGCAGGCGGTGCGCAGGTTGAGTTCGTGCTCCCAGCCGGGGGCGTCGGTGGCCTCTGCGGAGGTCGGCAGACCAGCCAGAACCAGGCCCGAGAGCCCCGGCAGCGCGGTGCGGGCGGCGAGCTGGGCGGCGAAGGCAGCGCCCGCGTCGGAGCCGACGAGGACGCGCGGCAGCGCCGGATCGGCAGCGGCGACGAGCTCGGTCAGCTGGTCGCGCACCGCCCCCGCGTCGTCGCTGGGGGAGTTGACTGCGTGCACCCGGTAGGCGTCGGCCGACAGTCGCCGGCCGAAGCGCTGGTAGATCTGCGGGGATTCGCCGCGGCCGGGCAACAGGAACAGCGTGCCGCGGGCCGCCACCCCCTCGGGCTCGGTCCAACTCTGGGTGGTGACAAGGTCGTGGGCAAGCGTCACGGGGTGGTGCCTTCCGCTTCGAAGGTCGCCGTTCGTCGGGTTGGAGCGACGGCGAGGGAGCTGGAGAAGGCCGAGCGGAGAAAAGGGTCTGCCGCGAGCGCGGAAGGTCACCGCTGGGCCGATCCGGAGGAAAACCGGATCAGGGCGTCAGCGGCAACAGCAGGCGGCGGCGGAGCGCTGGAAGTCGATCGGGATGCGCTGAGTCAAGCGCGGGCGTTCCTGTGCGGGCAGAGTCGAAGCCGCGCGCAGGGCACCCTGCGGAAGGGCGCGGCGGGACTCGGTCACGCCACGAACGCTAGAGCACACCCTGCGTGCAAGTCCAACCGCGATCGGTGATCAGAATCGATCGGTCTACGCGATCAATCAGATCGCTCGATCCGGATTTAGGATGCCGGTCGGATCGAACACAGCCTTGATCTCACCCTGGAGGCGCTGGACCTCGGGGTCCAGTTCACGGCGCATCCAGTCGCGTTTGAGCACCCCGACGCCGTGTTCGCCGGTCACGGTGCCGCCCAGACGCAGGGCGGTGCCGAAGATGCCATCGGCCGCGGCGATCACCTCCGGATCCGACGGATTCTGGCCATCGCACAAAACGATGATCGGGTGCAGGTTGCCGTCCCCGGCGTGCGCGAACGTGTAGATCGACACCCCTGTGGCGGCCGAGATCTGCTGCACCGACCGCACCGCCTCGGCCATCCGGGACCGGGGCACGCCGATGTCCTCGATCACCACCCGCCCCAGTCGTTCCAGGGCGGGAAGCGCAGCCCGGCGGATCGCCGTCAGGCGCGCCGCATCCTCCGGATCCGTGCTGAGGTCGATTCGAGTCGCACTGACGCGCAACGCGTCTGCGGCCATCTCGGCCTCAAGTGCGGCGCCGGCCCCGTCGGTCTGCAGCAGCAGGAAGGCGTCGCCGCGGGTGCGTAGGTCGGTGCCGAGATGGTCATCAATCCGGCCCAGGGTGGCACCGTCCACGAACTCGGCCACGGCCGGAACCACCCCCCGGGCGCGGATGTTCGCGACCGCTGCGAACGCGGACGCGGCGTCGGGGAAGAAGGCGGCGACCGTAGCGATGCTCACCGGTTCCGGGCGCAACCGGAGGGTGGCCCCGACAATCATGCCGAGGGTGCCCTCGGAGCCGACGAACAGCGAGGTGAGGTCGTAACCGGCCACCCCCTTGACCGTGCGGCGACCGGTCGTGATCAATCGGCCGTCGGCCAGCACCACGTCCAGACCGAGGACGGCATCGCGGGTGACGCCGTACTTCGCGCACCGCAATCCACCCGCGTTGGTTGCGATATTGCCGCCGATGGTGGAGATCTCGACGCTGGCAGGGTCGGGGGCGTAGCGCAGGCCGTACGTCCGGGCCGCGCGGTCGAGGTCGGCGGTGATGACGCCCGGTTCGACCACGGCAATCTCGTCCTCAGCCGAGATCTCGATGATCCGGTTCAGACCGGTGAGGTCCAGGACGATCCCACTGCGCAGGGCGGTTGCCGCCCCGGCCAGTCCGCTGCCCGCACCGCGAGGCACCACGGGAACGTGGCCGGCGTGCGCCACAGCGAGCACGTGTCGAACCCCTTCGACGGTGCGCGGTACCGCCACCACCGCAGGATCCACGTCGGGCGTCCAGCCGGACCGGTCGTAGCGGGCGGCGTCGCGTTCCTCGACCGAGGTGCGCCACTGCACGTCCGGGTGCGCGGGCCAGTCCGTGGTGAGCATGGGCGTCATCCTGAACTCCTTGCGGTGCAGATGACAAAAAGCGATCGTGGCCGGAACCGATCACGAATGCGAATCAGTCCTAGGCTGGGTCGATGAACGCGGTCCTGGACATCGTGGCCCTGCGCAGCCTGGCGTCGATCGCCGACTCCGGCGGGTTCCGCCGAGCCGCGGAGAGCTTGCACCTGTCCCAGTCGGCCATCAGTGCGCACATTCGCCGCTTGGAGGTGACCTGCGGCTGCGCCTTGTTCGAGCGGGACGGCCGCGGTTCCCGGTTCACCGGGGAAGGGGAGCTGCTGGTGGCCGAGGCCCGCAAGATCCTGGCCGCGCACGACGACGCCCTCGGCCGGGTGCGCGGAATCGATGCGGCCGAGCGCAGTCTGGTGATCGGGTCGACCGAACACGGCGCGGATGTGTTGCTGCCGGCCATCACCACCCGGCTTCGGTTCGATTTTCCCGGTCATGCGTTGCGGTTTCGCATCGACCGCGGTTCGGCCCTGAACGAGCGGATGGACCAGGGTTCGGTCGATGCCGCGGTCCTGTTGGGCCCGGGCTCCGGTCCGAACATCCGCGCCGCGGGTGCGCTGCCGTTGCGCTGGTACGCCGCCCCCGGTTGGTCCCGGCCGCGCTCAGCCCGAGCACGGGTGCCCCTGGTGGTCATCGACGGGCCCTGCACGATTCGGCGCCGGGCCCTGGAGGCGCTCTCGT
Organism: Nakamurella sp.; assembly: GCA_965277905.1. Lineage (GTDB taxonomy): Bacteria > Actinomycetota > Actinomycetes > Mycobacteriales > Nakamurellaceae > Nakamurella. The sequence goes on along the minus strand of CBDIDW010000004.1, from coordinate 1,216,014 downwards.
CTCAGGGCGTCGCATCCACCGTGGTGTGCGAGGCCGGCCATCTGGCCGGCGTCCTGCAGGCCGTCCGAGCCGGAATGGGGGTGGCGCTGTTAGCCGACCGCGGCCCGGAGTCCGAAGGCATCGTGGCCCGCTCCGACCTGCCCGCGGTCGCGCCGGAGCCCTTGCATGTCCGCGGTCGGCGCGGCGTCGGTGCCGGCCTGCTCGGTGCCGTGGCCCAGGCCGTGTCCGCGGCCGTCTAGCGCGAACCCGGGCAACCTTGGAAACGATGCCTAAGACCGGGGTTCGACAGACACCTTCAGCCGGGCTTCGGGCCCGAAGATGGGCAGACTTTTCGCTGACGGAGGTAGCTCTACCCAGCCGACAAGCCCAGTCGGCCGATCTGGATCCGGCTTCAATTCGAGCGGCTTGCTCATTCGTTGGATTGAACTGATGGAACCGATGACCGCCGAGTTCCAATCGGTCCAAGCTCCAGGCGGGCTTCCCGGAGCGCCGCCGACGTCGACGATGAGTGAGTCAGCCCAGTCACCGACTTGCTCGATGTGGTTGGTGAAGTCGAAGGCTCCGTGTGACTCGATAACCTCGTAGACCTTCAAGGTGACGACGTAGCGGCTGAGGTAGGCGCCATCGCTTGCGCGATCTTGGGGGGGCTCGGCCTCGAGCAGGAACGTTGAGACGATGGACACGGGCGCGTCGGCCGTGTCGTCCTCGACGTTGTGCTCTTGGTTTCCATCATTGGCATGTGCGACCACCTTGTTGAGGATGATGGGGCACCAATGAGCCGCCTGCTGCTCGCTCATGATGATGGGTAGACCACGGATGGCTAGACGCATGTCGGCTTGCCAAGTCGTGTCCGGGGGCTCTTTCGGCAGCCCCGTGAAGGACAAGGAAACTGCCCAGCGCCCGAAGAGGAACCGCTTCAGATTTTGGTAGCCCTCTTCGGAGTTGACCTCGCCGTACGGACCGGAGTGTGACTTGTAGATGTAGGCCCGGTGCGCGCCCTTGACGTAGGCGTTGCGCATCCGAACCAAGCCATCACTCTGTGGGCCGACAGCAAGCCGAGGAAGGCCGTAGTCGGCGGGGTCGGTGCCCACGATGCAGAAGATCTTGTTGAGGTCAAAAATGCCCGATGGAATGACTCGAGGATCCCAGGCCTGACTGCCTTTGGGCTCCTCGTCAAACGCTGCTCCCGGGGTGAGGTAGCCGAACATCTTCGGGGGTGAGAAGATCTCTGACCCGGCCGGCCCAAAGATCTCTTCGATCTTGTTGACGCCGCTGAGGTCCGTCGCAATCCCACCGTGGGGTGTCCCGTACGTGAAGAGCTTGTCCACGATGTCCCTGCCGTGCTGGCGAGCGTCGCCGTTTTCGTCTGGCTGCTCGCAGATCTTCTGGATCATGCACCGCGCTACCAGTCCGCCCATCGAGTGGCCGACGAGAATGACTTTCGCTGCATCCGTGCGGCGTAGAACATCGAAGATGAGGCGGTAGAGATCCGTCGCTGCAGTTTCGATGTTGAAGTTGTCCGCGCTCACAGCCTGGTGGAACCGGTCTTTGATCCTCTCGAAGACGTTCTCATGAGGAGCAGCATGGAACGTCGTCGCGGCGTCGTCGTAAAAGCGGTGGACCCAGATCGACTCCTTGGGCAGCGTGGGGCCATCGGCATCCAGGAGTGCACGTTGATTGCCGTGTACGAGCAGCTGATAGCCCTCTTCGGACAGCAGACGCAGCAGGGGTCCTTCGAATTGGTAATAGGTCGGGTCGCCGTCTCCGTCGACTCTGACGTGCGTTGCTCCGGTGTTGAACCCGTAGAACGGATCGTTCACCATGGCGTTGATGCTGTCGGTCGTGCCCGCGTAACCCCTGAGGTAGACGATCGGCAGCTTGGCCGTCGGCGATACGCGTTCTGTGTTGGTCATGATTGCTCCCTTGGGGCCCCGAACGTTGCCGGGACCGTAACACCGCTGGTTTGGGGCCACCGGGGAAGGCAACCCACTCCGAGAGGTCGAGTTCCGCTAGGTCACCAATGCTGCGCGGCTGCCGCCGCATTGCACTTTCGAGGAACAGGGCATGACGACATCGCCACGAGCTGAGAGGTTCTCCGTCGATGTCTCGCCCTGTTCCCGGTCAGACCTTCAATTCCGTTGTTCCCTTCTCTTTGCGGGCTGTCATATCATCGATCTCACCGAAGACCGGAGGGTCGACGACACCTAGGGCCATTGCCTGCACCAGCGTCGAAGTAGCTTGAACTGACTCCCCCATAGCAAGGAAGAGAAGTAATACAGGTATGGTGATCAGTAGCCACCACCACGGAGACAGATGCAGCGCCGCAACGCATATAACCGGAATAATCGGCCAAACTATCGCCGACCGGAACTCTGACTCAGCCCTCGCCCGGTCAAACGCGTCCCACAGATCGCGATTCGCAGCCTGCAGCTGAATACTGACCTCAGGAAGCTGCCCACCAAGAACAGCGGCTGTGTGAATATCTTCCGAATCATGGGTCCATGTAGTAAAAGTATTCGTTCTCGCCGGCGTTCGAATTTGTTCTGTTACCAACAGGGTCGCCTCATTTCGATGCTCCTCCGGAACGGTACGAAGTTTTCGTGCAAGAATCAGGACAAGTTGCCCTTGTAATGCATGGCACTTGGGTCGATGGAAAAGAAGTAGAGGTCGGGACAACGGTGTGAACAATTTGGTGATCAAGAAGTTGCGGGTTCTGAGCGGAGATTGGCTGAGTTCTGGGTACATGACAATAAAAATGTTCCAATCGAGCCTCCACAGGATCATGATTCCGAGGAGGTAAGCGAGGAAGCTCAACGCGGCTAGCACCGTGCCGGACCCCAGGAAGGTTTCCGCTTCGAACACAGAATGAACTGGCCCTATTGTCTTCGGGTCGCTAGTGGGAAGTTCCTGGGCGAAAATCAGCCACAAACCAAGAAGCCATAGATAGCCGACGGCTAATGGCGTTCGAAGGGTTCGCAGGCCCGGAAGCAGGTTGACCAGCACGACGAACTCCCTCTGGGCTGTGCGCCTCGGATGGCTCCGATCGAGACCATCTGGAGCACAGAGGCCCGAGGCGATGTCTGTGATACCGAGCTGTCCCACATCCCACGCCGTCGTCTCTGAGATGGCATTCCCCTCAGAGCCCGGCACGGGTCAGGCCCATCGCCGGGCTCCGTTTGACGGTCGTAGGCGTGCTCGAGGTCGGCCGGGGGGACGTCGCCGCAGAAAGTGTGTCAATGTCGGCGGTTGAGCTGGTCGACCCATTCAGCGGGGGCCAGTTCGACCTCGTCGATGGTTTGCCACAAGACGCCTCCGCAAGGGTTGGACGGCGCCGACCCATGGTCTGCGGTTCTACGTAGGCCGTCGATGACAAGGCCACCGTCGCGCGCTGAAGGCCTTCGCCGTGCGCCGGCAGCAACGGTATCCGGCGATCATCGAGCCGTGGCGTCCCACCGCACGAAGCGCCTCGGATCTGGTGGAGATTCTGGAATGCGGCGGCTGCCGGGAATCGGCTCATGTTCACGACAACGACCGCGGACAACGACATCTGACCTGCGGAGCAACGCAAAAGCCCCTCCGAAGAGGGGCCCTCGCGTGTGCGAATCAGATATCGAAGTACATCGCGAACTCGTGCGGGTGCGGGCGGAGACGGATGGCGTCGATCTCCTCGCGCTTGAGGCGGATCCAGGTCTCGATCAGGTCCGGGGTGAAGACGCCGCCCTCGAGCAGGTAGTCGTGATCGGCCTCGAGACGGTCGATGACGGCGCCCAGCGAGGCCGGGACCTGCGGGATGTTGGCGGCCTCATCCGGCGGGAGCTCGTAGAGGTCCTTGTCGACCGGTGCCGGCGGCTCGATCTTGTTCTTGATCCCGTCCAGGCCGGCCATCATCATGGCGGCGAAAGCCAGGTAGGGGTTGCTCGACGGGTCCGGGCAGCGGAACTCCAGGCGCTTGGCCTTGGCGTTGGTGCCGGTCAGCGGGATCCGGATACAGGCCGAGCGGTTGCGGGCCGAGTAGACCAGGTTGACCGGGGCCTCATAGCCGGGGACCAGGCGGTGGTAGGAGTTCACCGTCGGGTTGGTGAAGGCCAGCAGCGACGGAGCATGGTGCAGCAGGCCGCCGATGTAGTACCGGGCCATGTCCGACAGCCCGCCGTAACCGGACTCGTCGTAGAACAGTGGCTTGCCGCCCAGCCACAGGGACTGGTGCGCGTGCATGCCGGACCCGTTGTCACCGAACAGCGGCTTGGGCATGAAGGTGGCGGTCTTGCCGGCGGCCCAGGCGGTGTTCTTGATGATGTATTTGAACAGCATGACCTCGTCGGCCGAGGCCAGCAGGGTGTTGAACTTGTAGTTGATCTCGGCCTGGCCGCCGGTGCCGACCTCGTGGTGGCCGCGCTCGACGTCGAAGCCCATGGACAGCAGGTTGGCCGTCATGTCCTCACGCAGGTCGGCCTGGTGGTCGTACGGGGGGACCGGGAAGTAGCCGCCCTTGACCCGGGTCTTGTAGCCGAGGTTGCCGCCTTCTTCCTCGCGACCGGTGTTCCACCAGCCTTCTTCCGAGTCGACCTTGTAGAAACTGCCGCTCTGCGACTCGCCGAACTGGACGTTGTCGAAGACATAGAACTCGGCCTCGGCCCCGAAGAAGCAGGTGTCGGCCAGGCCGGTGCTGGTCAGGTACTCCTCGGCCTTGCGAGCGACGTTGCGCGGGTCACGCGAGTAGGGCTGCAGGGTCAGCGGATCGTGGACGAAGAAGTTGCAGGTCATCGTCTTGCGTCGGCGGAAGGGGTCGACCCGGGCGGTGGTGACGTCCGGAAGCAGAGTCATGTCCGACTCATGGATTGATTGGAAGCCCTTGATCGAGGAACCGTCGAACGCCATACCGCCGGCGAGCGAGTCGACGGTCACGGTCTTGGCCGGCACCGTCAGGTGATTCATGATGCCGGGCAGGTCGCAGAAGCGGATGTCGAAGACCTCGACGTCGTTGTCCGCGATGTAAGCGACCAGCTCTTCGGGGGTGGAGAACACGCACGCGCTCCTAGGGGGTCGGGACTCGGGGTGTCCGGCCGGCCCGACGGCACCAGCCAGAACACCGGGGACCGTATCCACGACGTGTTACCAGCGATCTCATGCATGTGTCCTACTGATGAACGGTCCGTGAAACGACCACGCACGGTGATCTTGCCTCGCCCACCCGAGTCGACGCCGACGACGAGTGCGGAGCCCCGGGCGCCGCGGCCAGGGGACTCCGTACTCGAGCGCCGCCGTAGTTCAGAGGATGTAGAGCATTTCCTGGTAGGTCGGCAGCGGCCAGAGATCGTCGGCCACGATGCCCTCGAGCCGGTCCGCGACCTCCCGCACCGCCGCGATCGCGGGGATGAGGGTCTGCTGCGCGTGCGTGGCCTCCGCCAGCACGTCCCCGGGTTCGTCGGCCAGCGCCGCCTTGAGGGCGGCCAACTCCGCGCGGAGCTGGGCGATCGGGTCGGCGATCTCCGTCACCGTGGTGACGTCGGCGTCGACCCCGGCCGCGACCAGGGCGGAGAAGCTGGTCGCCACCTCGCCCTGGTACCGGATGGCCGCCGGGAGGATGACCGTCGCACCGATCTCCAACGCCGACCGCGCCTCGACCGCCACGGACCGGGCGTACTGCTCCAGAGCGACCTCGTACCGGCTGTGCGCCTCCTTCTCGGTGAACACGTGGTAGTGGGTGAACACCTCGACGGCCTCGTCGGTGATGAGTTCGGGCAGTGCATCCATCGTGGTCCGCAGGTTCTTCAGGCCGCGCTTCTCGGCTTCGACGGGCCATTCCTCGGAGTAACCGTTCCCCCCGAAGATGACCGTGCCGTGCTCGCTGATGATCTCCGCGAGCACCTCCTGCACGGCTTCGTTGAAAGCGCTGCCGGACTCGATCTTGGTCTCCAGCGAGGTGGCGATGTGGTCCAGCGCCTCGGCCATGATGGTGTTGATGGTGAACATGGGCGGCGCGATCGATTGCAGCGACCCCGGAGCGCGGAACTCGAAACGGTTGCCGGTGAAGGCGAACGGGCTGGTCCGGTTGCGGTCACCGGGGTCGGTGGGCAGTATCGGCAGCGTGTCGACGCCCACCTGCAGTTGACCCTTGCCCTTGGACGAGGTGGCGCCGCCGGCGGCGATCTGGGCGAAGACGTCGGACAGCTGATCGCCCAGGAAGACCGAGATGATGGCGGGCGGCGCCTCGTTGGCCCCGAGGCGGAAATCGTTGCTGGCCGAGGCGACCGAGGCCCGCAGCAGTCCTCCGTAACGGTGCACCATTCGAATCACCGCGGCACAGAAGGTCAGGAACTGCGCATTGTCGTGGGGCGTGTCACCGGGCAGCAGCAGGTTGCCCTCAGTCGAGTTTCCGATCGAGAAGTTGACGTGCTTGCCCGACCCGTTCACCCCGGCGAACGGCTTCTCGTGAAACAGCGCTTCCATGCCATGCCGGTTGGCGATCTTGCGGATGGTCGTCATCATCAGCTGTTGGTGGTCGGCCGCAACATTCGCGCGCTCGAACATCGGCGCGATCTCGAACTGGCCGGGCGCGACCTCCAGGTGTCGGGTTTTCGCCGGGATACCCAACTTGTACAGCTCTCGCTCGGTGTCCATCATGAAACCCAGGACCCGGTCGGGAACGGTGCCGAAATAGTGGTCGTCGAATTCCTGGCCCTTGGGCGGCTTGGCGCCGAACAGGGTGCGGCCGGCATTGAGCAGGTCAGGACGGCTGAGGAAGAAGTGCCGATCGATCAAAAAGTATTCCTGCTCGGGACCCGCATAGGAGACCACCCGGCCGGGATGGGCGTGGCCGAACAGTTTCAGTACCCGCTCCGCCTGCTCGGCCATGGCCTGCTGCGAACGCAGCAGCGGCGTCTTCTGATCCAGCGAATCGCCGAACATGGAAACGAAAAAGGTGGGGATGCACAAGGTCTTGCCGTTGGCGTGCTCGATGATGTACGCGGGGCTGGTCGGGTCCCAGCCGGTGTAGCCGCGTGCCTCGTGAGTGACCCGGATGCCACCACTGGGGAAGCTGGAACCATCGGATTCGCCTTGAACGAGTGTCTTTCCGGCGAACTCGGCCATGGACAGTCCGCCCGCGCCCGGCTCGAAGAAACTGTCATGCTTCTCCGCCGATAATCCCGTCAAGGGGTAGAAGACGTGGGAGTAATGGGTGGCCCCCTTTTCCATCGCCCAGTCTTTCATCGCTGTCGCCACCCCGTCCGCCACCATCGGATTCAATGGCTCGGAATTCTCGATGGTCGACAGCAAGGACCGGAACAGGGCTTTGGGCAGCCGCTTCTGCATGACCTGCTGGCTGAAGACGTTATCGGCCCAGATCTCGCCGGGCGTTTCGGTGTCGACGAAGCTGGGCGCCGGAGGTTGGTAGGCCTCCACCCGAACGATCGCCTGCAAACGTGTGTTGTTTCCGCTCATCGTGGGATTGACCACCTTGTCGAGGGTGCTACCGGAAATCTGCCTCGATCAGGCTGATGGGGACACATTGCGCAGCGATGTCGCATCCATGTCCGCCGCCCGCAGGCATCGTGACGAGGACCACGTCGCACGGGCCGGGTTCCGATGCCCCTGGTTCGGCGCGCTAGCGGCGGCGAACGGTGCGCTGCACATTCCGCATCTTGGCGCCCGGGGGCAGCGGGCCCTTGGGCATGCCGGCTTGCGGGCTCTTGCCCGACAGTGCGGCCAGCCGATTGTCGAGCTCGCCGACCTCGTTGGCGGAGATGTTGCGGGGCAACTTGAGCAGGTAGGTGTTCAACTTGCGCAGCGGGGTCTGGCCCTCTTCGTTACCGACAATCACGTCGTAGATCGGCGTCTGGCCGACGACCCGGGCGATCCGCTTCTTCTCCTGCGCGATCAGCGGCTTCACCCGGTGCACGGCACCCTCGCCGACCAGGATGATGCCCGGCCGGCCGATGACCCGATGCACCGCGTCCAAGTGCGAGGTGCCGGCCACGGCCGGGGTGATCCGCCACCGGCCTCGGAGATTGTTCTGCAGGGACCAAGCGGCAGCGCCGGGCGTGCCCTCGGCCTGCTTGTAGACGTTGCGCTGCACCCGGCGGGAAAAGACGATCAGAGCCAGCATGCCGCCGAGCAGCAGCCCCAGGATCAGACCGATCCACCAGGTCCACAAGAGCAACCCGATGACGGTGAAGACGGCCGCAGTACCGAGCAGCACCCCCAGCAGGATCGGCAGCAGCCACTTGTCTTCCTTGCGCTGCATCTGGAAGGCCTGCCAGATCTGGCCGCGGCGATCCTTGCCGGCTGCCCTCTTGGCTGCTTTGGAGGCCTTCGCGTCCTCTTTGCTCACCTTCCCGACAGGTGTAGATCCGGACGCGCTTTTGGCCATACGCACAGGATAAGGCCCGGCTGCGGGGCCGATTTCCGTTCAGCCCTGGGCTGCCCGGGCCCCCGCGGCCTGCCGGTACAAAGTTCCGGCCCGGTAGGACGACCGGACCAGCGGGCCGGACATCACCCCGAGGAAACCGATCTGCTCGGCCTCCTCGCGCAGCTCGACGAACTCCGCCGGCTTGACCCAGCGATCAATCGGATGGTGCCGCGGGGTCGGTCGCAGGTACTGGGTGATGGTGAGCAGATCGCAGCCGGCCGCGTGCAGATCCTGCAGCGCCGAGCTGATCTCCGTTCGGGTCTCACCCATGCCCAGGATCAGGTTCGACTTGGTCACCATGCCCGCCGACCGGGCCTGGGTGAGCACATCCAACGACCGGTCGTAGCGGAACGCCGGCCGAATGCGCTTGAAGATCCGCGGCACGGTCTCCAGGTTGTGCGCGAACACCTCTGGGGCCGCGTCGAAGACCTGCTGCAACAGTTCCGGATGCCCGGAGAAGTCGGGGGTGAGGATCTCCACCCCGGTGTCCGGCGCGTGCGCGTGCACCTGCCGGATGGTCTCCGCATACAGCCAGGCTCCCTCGTCAGCCAGGTCGTCGCGGGTGACTCCGGTGATGGTGGCGTAGCGCAGCTTCATGGTGGCAATCGACTCGGCCACGCGACGCGGTTCGTCGGTGTCCAGCTCACCCGGCTTGCCCGTGTCGATCAGGCAGAAATCGCAGCGCCGAGTGCACTGGTCACCGCCGATGAGGAATGTGGCCTCGCGGTCCTCCCAGCATTCGTAGATGTTGGGACAACCCGCTTCCTGGCATACGGTGTGCAATCCCTCGCGCTTGACCAGGCTCTGCAGGGCCGTGTACTCCGGCCCGGTGCGCAGGGTGGTTTTGATCCACTCCGGCTTTTTTTCGATCGGCACAGCCGCGTTGCGGACCTCCAGCCGCAGCAGCTTCCGCCCCTCGGGGGCGATCGTCACGCCGAGCCGCCGTCCTTGGTGTCAGTGGCTTCCTTCGCCTCGTGCTTCGCGGCCGAGGCCGCCCGCAGCGCCGCATCGCCGAGTTGGTCGGCACCGTCCGCAGCGTTGTCCTTGGCATCCTTGGCGCTGTCCTTCGCGGTGTCCTTCAGGTCCTTGGCGCTGTCTTTCGTGGTGTCCTTCAGGTCTTTGGCGCTGTCCTTCGCGGTGTCCTTGAGGTCCTTCCCGCTGTCCTTCGCCTTGTCGGCGGCGTGCTGGGCGTTGTGAGACACCTTGTCGGCCGTTTCCTTGACCGCGTCCTTGGCCGTATCCGCGACGTCCTTGGCCTTGTCGGCCACGGCCGACGCCGCTGTCTTCACCGCGTCACCCGCGTGCGCGGCGGCGTCCTTGACCTTGTCGACCGTCGCATTCGCATCGGTGCTGCCGGGCTGGGTCGGCGCGGGCCGATGGTCCGGGATGGCCGGCGCCGGCGAGCGCAGCGCGCGGACCGCAGCGGCCACACCCGCACCGATCACCACCAGGATGAAGACGTTGCGCACCTTGTGCGACTTCTTGCCGACCTTTTTCGCCGCCTTGTCCGCCTGCTTCGCGTTCTTGGCGGCCTTCTTGTCCAGTTGCTGGGCGGCGGCAGCGGCCTTGGCGGCCGCCGCGGCGGCCATCAGCGCTGCCTTGCCCTTCGCCTTGACGCCCAGCTCGGCGGCCTTGTCGGCCGCAGTCGAGGACCCGACCGCGACCAGCTCCTTGGCCTTGGCGGTGGCGGTCACCCCACCCTTGCCAGCCGAACGCTGGGCCTTCTTGGCGTTCTTCTTGGCCGCCTTGCGGGCCTGCCCGGTCAGTTTCTCGGCGGACGAACCGAACGACTCGGCCACGTTGTGAGCCACCTCGCCGGCCTTCTCGGCCACGGTGTGGGCGACGTCGGTGGCCACCGCGGCGGCCTTGCCGGCCACTTCCTGGGCCTGGCCGACGACCTTTTCGGCCACGTCGCCGGCCTTCTCGGCCAGATCGTGTGCGGTGCTACTGGTCGTGGAACTCATCGGGTGCTCCTGCCTGTTCGGCTGATGGGTCGTGCCCGCAATTCCCACCCACGGGCTTCGACGACCATCCTGCCCGATCGCGATGATCAGTGGAGAACTGGGTCGAGATGCCAGGTCAGTGCCGGGGACGGGGTGGTCGCGGGAACGGTCCTGGCCACCGTTCGATCGTCGACCTCGCAGTGCCCGTCCAGGGCCCGGCGGAGCCATTCGGTGACGATCGGCCGCAGCTCGTCGACGGTGACCCGGCGGCCCAGTTCCAGGCTCAGCGACGTCACCCCGGCATCCCGGATGCCGCAGGGCACGATGCGATCGAAGGCCGTCAGGTCGGAGTCACAGTTGAGCGCGAACCCGTGCATGGTCACCCCGCGGGCCACCCGCACGCCGATGGCGGCGACCTTGCGTTCCGGACGCCCCTCGCCGGCCGGCAGCCACACTCCGCTGCGGCCGGGCACCCGCCCGCAGGCAGAGAGGCCAACCTCGTCACACACCCCGATCAGGGCCTGCTCCAGCAGCCGGACATAGGTGACGACGTCCAACGGCTCGGGCAACTTCACGATCGGGTAGCCGACCAGCTGTCCGGGGCCGTGCCAGGTGATCCGGCCACCCCGGTCCACGTCGACCACCGGTGTTCCGTCCTCCGGTCGATCCTCCGGCTGAGTGCGCCGACCGGCCGTGTAGACCGGCGGGTGGGTCAGCAGCAGGACGGTGTCGGGGGCGCGACCTTCGGCCCGGGCGGCGGCCAACTCACGTTGCCGGTCCCAGGCGTCGAGGTAGTCGATCTGACCCAGTTCGACGAAGCACACCGGCGAGTCCGGGTCGGCGCGCCGGACGGTCCGCGGCGGGGAATCCTGGTCCACCCGACTCACGCTACCCGTCCGCTACCTCGACGGAAATCATGGGCCTGACCTGCTCGTTGTGGACAAGTGCAACCACCGCGAGGGCCGATCTGCCACCGTTGGCCGATGAGCTTCGTGATCGGTGGTTACCGGGCCGGCCTGCAGATCGGATCGGGTGCCAGCGCACAGGTCTACGCGGGAGTGCGTACCACGGACGAATATCCGGTGGCCATCAAAATCATGGCTGCCGGCGAGCTGCCGGCCCTGCGCCGAGAGGCCGCGCTGGCTGCGGTCGTCAATCACGCCCACGTGCCCCAGGTCATCGACGTCTTCTCGGACGGCCAGCGGGCTGCTCTGGTGACCGAGCTGGCCGCTGGAGGGAGCCTGGAGCAATTGCTGGCCGACCGCGGTCGGTTGACCCCGGCAGAGACGCTCACGGTGCTCATGCCACTGGCCGCGGTGCTCGTGGTGGCCCACGAACGGCAGGTCGTGCACGGTGATCTGGCCCCCGGCAATGTTCTCCTGGACCGGGCCGGACGGCCGCTGCTGGCCGATCTGGGCGCCGGTCGGGCGGCGGCGGAGGCCGGTCTGGAAGTGGCCACGACGCCCGGATTCGCCGCGCCGGAGCTGGCTCGCGGCGGGGCACCCACTCCGGCGGCCGATCTGTTCGCCCTCGGGGCAATCGGCCTGGCCTGTCTGACCGGACGACCCGCGTGGCCGGCCGACACGCTGCGGGACGTGGTCATCCAGGCCGCCGCCGGTCAGTGGCCGGACCCGGGGCCGACACCGGCTCGACCCGCCCTGGCCACCCTGATTCGCCGGCTGCTGGACGCCGATCCCGATCGACGACCGGGCGCGGTCGCGGTCTATCTCGATCTGAAAGCCGCGGGCGCTCCTGATCCGCTTCGTCCGCGACCCCTCGTTCCGTTTTCGGCCGAGAATGCGCCCGACGGCCTCGGCGCGGGTCGCCACCGGCTCCCGCGGGCGGATCCGGACGAGCCCCCGACCTTTCCGCGACCCGGCCAGGACCCCCGGTTGGCCGATCCGGGCCACGCCGCCCGGGCTCGGGCCATCACGGTGCACCGCGACTACCCCGAGCCACCACCCGAGACGGCGCCCGCGCCCGCCCGTCGGCGCCGGTGGCCCCGGCTGCCGGCCCGGACCGTGTTGATCGTGGGTGCGGCCGTAGCGCTGGTCCTGATCGCCGCGGGCGGCGGCTGGTGGTGGGCGCGGGCTGACGCACCCGAGCCGACCGCTGCCGGGCAGCTGGGCGCCGCGCCCGCGTCGGCGCCTCCGGCCGGGTCCGACCTGCCGCCACCGGCCGCGATGACGGTGGTGACCCCGGTGAACCCGGTGACGTCGGCCGTCATCCCACCGGCTCCGATCGGGTCCACCCGTTCGACCACCCCGACGCCGTCGGTCCCCACGACGCGGTCGAACATCACCTCGGTGGCGCCACCCTCGGCTCTGCCGGTCGACTGGACCCAGGAGGTGACCCGACTCGATCAGGCCCGTGGGCGCGCCCTGACCACGCTCGACCCGGCCGTGCTGGACGCCGTCTACGCGCCCGGATCCGCCGCCCGGACCGCCGACACCCGGGTCATCGACGAGCTGCGCACCGCCGGTCAGCGGATCTCCGGGGCGGATCACGACATCACCGCCGTACGGGTGGTGCACACCGGTGCTGCGGTCACGGTCGAGGTGACCGAGTCGTTGCCCAGCTACGAGGTCCGGGACTCCTCCGGCGCGGTGGTCGGGCACACCGTCGCCAAGAGCATCGGTCGACGGCTGTTGGTGCTGGTGAGCACACCCGTCGGCTACCGGATCAGCCAGATCGACTCCTGATGGCCGGAAAGCATAAGTAGGCTCGGTCTCCGCGCAGGCCCGCCCGGGTCGGTGCCCGCCTGCCCCCAGGAGTTCCGCCGTGGCCGCCAACCGGACCGACACTCTCGACGCCGTGGTCTCGTTGGCCAAGCGCCGCGGTTTCGTCTTCCCGTGCGGCGAGATCTACGGCGGCACCCGGTCGGCCTGGGACTACGGCCCGCTCGGCGTGGAGCTCAAGGAGAACATCAAGAAGCAGTGGTGGGCCTCGGTGGTCCGCGGCCGGGAGGACGTGGTCGGCCTCGACTCGTCGGTCATCCTGCCCCGCCAGGTGTGGGTGGCCTCCGGACACGTCGGGGCATTCACCGACCCGCTGACCGAATGTCTGAGCTGTCACAAGCGCTTTCGGGCCGACCACCTGGAAGAGGAGTTCCAGGCCCGCAAGGGGCGACCGGCCGAGAACGGGCTGGCCGATATCAGCTGCCCCAACTGCGGTACCAGGGGCCGGTGGACCGAGCCGCGCAACTTCGACATGATGCTCAAGACCTACTTGGGGCCGGTCGAGGACGAGACCGGGTTGCATTACCTGCGACCGGAAACGGCCCAGGGGATTTTCATCAACTTCGCCAATGTGCTGGGCACCTCCCGCAAGAAGCCACCGTTCGGCATAGGCCAGATCGGCAAGTCTTTTCGCAACGAGATCACCCCGGGCAACTTCATTTTCCGTACCCGCGAGTTCGAGCAGATGGAGATGGAGTTCTTCGTCGTGCCGGGCACGGACGAAGAATGGCACCAGTACTGGATCGACGAACGCACCCGCTGGTACGTCGATCTCGGTGTCAAGCGGGAGAACCTGCGCCAGTACGAGCATCCCAGAGAAAAGCTGTCGCACTATTCCAAACGGACCGTTGACATCGAATATCGTTTCAATTTCGCCGGCAGTGAATGGGGCGAGCTGGAAGGCATCGCCAATCGCACCGATTTCGATCTGAAAACGCACAGCCAGCATTCGGGGGTCGACCTGAGCTATTTCGACCAGGCCAGCGGCGAGCGCTTCGTCCCGTATGTGATCGAACCGGCGGCCGGCCTGACCCGGTCGCTGATGACCTTCCTGGTCGACGCCTACGCCGAAGACGAGGCGCCGAACACAAAGGGCGGCGTGGACAAGCGCACGGTGCTGCGGTTGGACCCTCGGCTGGCCCCGGTCAAGGTCGCGGTGCTGCCGCTGTCCCGGCACGCGGAACTCGGGCCGGTGGCCCGCGACCTGGCCGCCGGGTTGCGCCGGAACTGGAACGTGGAGGCCGACGACGCCGGCCAGATCGGCCGCCGCTACCGCCGCCAGGACGAGATCGGCACACCGTTCTGCGTGACCGTCGACTTCGACACCGCGACCGATCAATCCGTCACCGTGCGGGCCCGGGACTCGATGGTTCAGGAACGCGTGTCGATGGACCGGCTGCCGGCGTATCTGGGCGAGCGGCTGGTCGGCTGCTGAGAATCAGCGTCTTCCGGAGATCATCCGCGACTCACCCGGCAGATCACGGATCCTCCGTCGGCCGGAACGTACAGTCGGCGAACCGAAACGGGGAGGGCCCACCTTGGTCGCTGTGGACGAGCGAGGCACGACGGCTGCGCCCGCTCGACGCCCGGCACGCGATCGGGACGCCCGCAGCGTAGTGCCCGACCGGCAGGCGACCGCTTGGGCATTTCATCCTGCGGCCCTGCGATCGGATTTCGCGGTGGCGTTCGTGCTGTATGGCGTGGTGCTGGTCGTTTACCTGCTCGTGGTGGCTGCGGTGAACCGCCAAGGTCGGTTGACGGGCGAGGAAGCCAGCGTCAGTTTCGCCGACGTCGTCGCGCTCACCCAGCGCTTTCAGGTCACCCACTTCTCCACCAACTTCGGCAGCCACGTTCTGTACTGGATGGGATCGCACCTCGATCCTTGGTTCGGCCTTTTCTACGGCCGGACAGTCAAGGCGGTCCTCATGGCGACGCTGGCTCCGTTGCTGTTCTGGACGCTCCGGCGCCGGCTGTCCTGTCGGTTGCTGGCGTCGGTGACGGCTGGGCTCTTGGGCGCGATCCTGCCCGGCGTCCTTGCTTTTGCCTGGATGGCGACCGAGAACGGGCTGGAAGCCGTCGCGGGGATGCTCGGGCTCCTGGTCGTCACTTCGCGTCGGCGTGGTTGGTGGCTTGCTCCCATGCTCGCGGGCGTGTCCGTGTCGTTGTACGGAGCGGGTCTGGCCTGGGCCCTGCCGATCCTGGCGGCGGCCGTGCTGAGAGCGCTCGACGACAGTCCAGACCGGCTGGTTCGGCTGGCCAAGGTGGCGTGGGCGACGGCGGGGGCGGTACTCCTCGTCTTCCTGCCTCTGTGGTGGTGGGGTGGGGGAACCATCGTGGTTGGCGGGGGGACCTTCTCGCTGAGTTCCGTACCGGCGTCGGCCGCCGCCCTGGGCCAGCAGCTGCTCTCGGACGGCAGTTCTTATTACTACTTCAGCGGGCTTCCGACGCTCAGCTCGGCGCCGTTGGGCGTGGTGTTGATCGGCGGTCTGATGTGGGGTTGTCGACGCCTGCCGGCGTTCCGTCTCTGGGGCTGTGCCTGGCTGACGGCCGTCTTCGTCACTGTCCTCTCGGGGGCAGCGGTAGGGCCGAGACGCGCCGTTGCGGTCACCTTGCTCCTGGCTCTCGGTGGCGGGTATGTCATCAACCGGTGCCAAGGATCGTCCACCTTGGGTCATCCGAACGTGCGCGGATCGGTCGTGGCCGTTCTCTGCCTGGCTTTCCTCGTGCCGCCGGCGATTCAGGCGTGGGGCTATGGCCAAGACATGGGGTCCGGGCGCAATGCGCTGCCGGTCGATTTCCCGTTCCCGCGGATGACCGCGAACGAGCCCATGCTGGTGACCCTCGAGCGGGTGGCGCAGCTTCGCCGTTCCGGCTCACGGTGGGAGGACATCGCCCAGAGATGGGAGGGCGTGCGCACCGCGTCGATGGTGCTGCTGCTGGCCGAACACCGGACCATCCGGCCGGTTGACGTGAGCGGCGACGCGGTCGAGCAGCTCTACCGGGAGTGGGAACGCTGCGAGTCGGAGTGTGTTCCGGCCCCGGGCCAGCACTGAGGGCCGAGGGCCCAGCGGGCGACCGGCATCGGCTGATCCAGATCACGTGACTCATCCAGCCGGGCTGCTCGGACGAATGACAGATGTCACGGTGAATCCGTGACGGGCGGCGCAGGTGGTGGTCCGCGGCATCGTTCACGCTCGGTCCTGTGAATGCGCAGATCAACGCGGTCAACGAGCCCGCCGGGGTCCATCTGCCGGGTGCGGCCGTCAGCCTCATCGGGTTGGAGAAGCGTTTCGGTGACGTCCAGGCCGTTCGCGGGGTCGACCTGACGATTGCCCCCGGCGAGGTGGTGGCATTCCTGGGTCCCAACGGTGCGGGCAAGTCGACCACCATCGACATTTTGCTCGGACTCACGGCCCCGGATACGGGCAGCGTCCAGCTGTTCGGCGTCGACCCGGTAGCGGCCGTGCAGGCCGGCCGGGTCGGCGCCATGCTGCAGTCGGGTGCACTGCTGCCCGACGTCACCGTCCGGGAGCTGGTGGCCACCTTTGCCGCCCTGCACCGGCATCCGATGCCGGTCGACACCGCGATGGAGCGGGCCGGAATCGCCGACATCGCCGGCCGGAAGACGACCAAGTTGTCCGGCGGACAGGCGCAGCGGGTGCGGTACGCGCTCGCGCTGGTCCCCGACCCGGATCTGCTGGTGCTGGACGAGCCCACCGTGGCCATGGACGTAGAGGTCCGGCGCGCGTTCTGGACCTCCATGCGCGAGTACACCCGGGCCGGCCGCACGGTGCTGTTCGCCACCCACTACCTCCAGGAGGCCGACAGCTTCGCCGACCGGGTAGTGGTGCTGGCCTCCGGGCGGATCGTGGCCGACGGCACCGGCGCCCAGATCAAGGCCCGGGTGTCCGGCCGGACTCTCTCGGCGGTGTTCCCGTCGGGGGACCCGGGTCAGTTGTCGGCGCTGCCCGGGGTCAGCGCGGTGGAACTGCAGGGGACTCGAACCGTGTTGCGCTGCAACGACTCCGACTCCGTGCTGCGGACCGTGCTGGCTCGCTTCGAGGACGTCCACGACATCGAGATCACCGGCGCCAACCTCGAGGATGCCTTCCTCGAGCTGGTCGCGAGCGACTGAGATCAGGAGGCGCCGGCGGCTCTGATGACCCGCCCCGACGTCGCCCTGCTCGACGTGCAGATGCCCGGCCTGGACGGGTTCGCCGCCACCGCTGCGTTGCGGACGGCCCTGCCCAGTTGTCGGGTGATCATCCTGACCACCTTCGGCCGACCGGGTTATCTGCGCCGCTCGTTGGAGGCGGGAGCGGCGGGCTTCCTGGTCAAGGACATCCCCCCGGAGGAGCTGGTGGACGCGATTCGGCGGGTCCACGCCGGGCTCCGGGTGGTCGACCCGAACTTGGCCGCCGAATCTCTGATGCTGGGGGAGTCACCGCTGACCAGCCGGGAGCACGACGTACTCATCGCCGCGACGGACGGAAGCACCGTGGCCGAGATCGCCCGGCGGCTGTTCCTGTCCGAGGGGACGGTACGCAACCACCTGTCCTCGGCCATCGGCAAGACGGGGGCCCGGACTCGCGCCGACGCGGTCCGGATCGCCACCGACCACGGCTGGATGTAGGGCATGATCGGCTGCTGATGGCCGAGTACACCGCAGCGGACACCGAGCGGTTCCTGGCCGAAGCGCCCAAGACAGCCGGTCTGGCCCAGGCCAGGTGGGTGGCTGAGCGACACCCGTTCGACCGCGATCGGGCCCGGGTGCTGCACTCGGCCTCGTTCCGCAGACTGGCCGGGAAGACGCAGGTGGTGGGTCCGGACGAGGACGACACCCCGCGCACCCGGCTGACCCACTCGCTCGAAGTGGCGCAGATTGCCCGGGACATCGGTACTCAGCTCGGCTGCCATCCCGATCTGGTCGATCTGGCCGGACTGGCCCACGACATCGGCCACCCGCCCTTCGGGCACAACGGCGAGGCCGCGCTCGACGTACTGGCCGGGCCGGCCGGCGGTTTCGAGGCCAACGCCCAGAACTTGCGGCTGCTGACCCGACTGGAACTCAAGGTGCTCGGCCCGGACGGTGAGCCGGCCGGGCTGAACCTGACCCGGGCGGCCCTGGACGCGGTGATCAAGTACCCGTGGATGCGGCCGGCCGGCGGGGGGAAGTTCGGGGTGTACCGGACCGACCTGGCCGTCTTCGAATGGATCCGGTCCGGCCTGCCGCCGACGGTGCGCTGTCTCGAGGCGCAGGTCATGGACTGGGCCGATGACGTCGCCTACTCGGTCCACGATGTCGAGGACGGCATCATGGCCGGCCGGATCGACCTGGCCCGGCTGGACGATCCCCAGGAGCGGGACGCGATCGCCGCCGAGGCGGAGCCCGGTCGGGCGGCCCAGCTGCGCGCCGTCCTGGACGACCTGCTCGCGATGCCTGCCGTGGCCTTGGGATTGCGGGCCGCGCGCACGCAGCAGTACGGGGCGGCCGCCCTCAAGTCGGTGACCAGCGAACTGACCGGTCGGTTCGCCGCCGGTGCGGTGGCTGCGACCAGGGCGAGCGCGGTCGGTCCGCTCACGCGCTATGCGGCCGACCTGGTCGTCCCGGGAGTGGTGGCCGATGAGGTGGCCTTGCTCAAAGCGGTCGCGGTTCGTTATGTGATGGCCGACGAGGGCCGCCGTCGGGGACAGCTCATCGAGCAGGAGCTCTTGGCCGAGTTGGTGACGGCGCTGCTCGATCGGGCCCCGGACGGTCTGGACTCCAGGTTCGTGGGCTCGTTCCGGCAGGCCGGTTCGGACGCCGACCGACTGCGCGTGGTCATCGACCAGGTCTCCCTGCTCACCGATGCGCAGGCGGTGCACCGACACGCGTTGCTCTGCACGTGACCATGTGCTGAGCCTTCCGTGCGCCCGGGGTCGAGTCCCGCGGCCAAACCCCTCTCACGGCCGTCAGCCCAGCGGCGCTGCAGTCGACCCGCCGACCACGAAAGAAGCGTGAGCGTCGCCGCGACAGGGGCAGATTCTCGGGTCTGGGAAATCGGCAGGCCCGGGCCGGCTGCGAAGTAAGCGTTGGCGATGTGAGCGTCGAGCTCGGCGGCCTTTTCCCGGTATGGAGACGGGTGAGTCGTGTTCCGTAGGACAGGACATGTTGCCGGCCACCTGCCGAGGGGATTTCGTCGCACGCAGGGTTGTTTGATACGGGGAGACCGATTCGTGTTGCGCTGCGCAGTCATGGCTTTACTGTGAGCGACGTTGTCCCGGTGAACTCGAGGCTTGCTTGGGCCACCACCACCCCTGAACATCCCACCCGGCAAAACCCTCCCTTGGGTCGCAGAAAAGGCATTCACCGCACCCCCCGACGTCAGCTGCCACATCGAATCCGTCTCCTGACAGGGACGGCGCGCCCGCGCCGGGAGTCGACCCTTTGGGGTGGCCGGATAGGCGTTCCGCCGTTCTCCCACCGACCCCGAACACGGCCGGCGGACGTCTTCACCTCCGGTTTCCGGTATCCAACGCTCTTCAGCGCGGCCCGCCTTCACCATCCGCCGGACGATCCGAGGTCAGCTTCTGCTCCACCGATTACTATCGCGAGTGGGTACATGCGTACCTGGGTACGGTGGGCACGGCGAAGGCAGGGCAGGTCAGCCGGCGTCGAGACTCGAGGAAGGCCATCGTGATGGGTGACATCGGAGCGGACCCGAAGCGGGTCGAGATCCTGCCCGCCCGGCCGGTACTCCCGGCCCGAACCGAGCCGACGCCCGCTCCCCGTGAAGTGCCGCAGAAGCAACCCGTCCCGACTCGGTGAGCGAATTCCTGGTCGACGTCCATGGCCTGCGCACATTTCGGGTCAGCGACGACGGACAGCTGCTCCCGATCATCGCCTTGGACGATTCCTGGCGCGACGGAGTCTGCATCGCGGCCTGTCGCCGCGACGCCGCCCACCAGGCACCGGTGGAGGGATGCCGTTGCGGCATCTACACGTTCCGGAGCCTGTCAGTTCTGCGCGCCCAATACGAACAGGCGGAGCAGCTCGTCGCCATTGTCGCGTTGGAAGGCCAGACGTTGGCCGGGTCTCGAGGATGGCGATCCCAGGCCGGTCGGGTGCTGGCGATCTGGGTGAAGCCCGGCGCACTGCCGGAACCGTTGCTGGCCGCGCTGGTCGATCACCTGCCGGACGTCGTGTTCTACGACGACGTCGATGCGATGGTGTCGGCCTACCCGGACTTGTCACTGTCGACGACGGCGGTGCCGGGCAACATCGGGCGGCTCCGCCGTCCCGCCCAACTGGTCACCGTGCAACTGCACCGGGTCCCGTTGTATGTCCTGGCCACCGCAGTCTCGGCGGCCCTTTTCCTTTTGGCCGACCGCAGCCCGGGTGGATCCTGGGCGGGCCTGGCCAACCTGCACGAGTATGTCGGGCAGAACTTTCCCGACCTGTTCTTCCCGGTTCTGATCGTGGGGTTGTGGGTTCGCGCCCGACGAATTCGCGGAAAGGCAGCCATCTACATCGCTGGACTGCTCAGAATCGTCATTCCGATCGGCCTCGGCGCCGCGATCGCCGAGCTGGCCGCCGACCGGACGCTGGGGGCAACTCCGCTTTTCACCGGGTACCTCATCCTGATCGGCTGGCTCGAGCTGTGGCAGTTCGCCTACGCCGCGGGCCGCACCGACGGGCCCGGCGGGGTGGTGGCCCGACAATTCCTGCATGTCGTTCGCCAGCTGTGGCGCGTGCTGCGACCCAGCCGGCGCCACACCGGCGTCAACTATTGTTTGCGCACCCTGCACCCGATCAATGCGTACCCCCTCGTGATGCCGGTTCACTTCGAAACCAGGCCCGATCGCTGAGTGCGTTCCCCGCGGTCAGGATTGTTCAGGACCGGCGTCGCACTCGGTAACGCAAATGCGTGGCCCGCGCCCCGGGGGTGACGGTCGGGTCCTCCAGCATGACCGGGCCCCGCGTGAGCGTGCCGAAGTACGCCTTACCCCCGCTCAGCAGCACCGGAACCAGGCTGACCGCAACCTCGTCCAACAGTTGCAGGTCCAGCGCCTGGCCGACGACGTCAGCGCTGGCGACGGCGACGTCCCTCTCACCAGCGATGTCTCGAGCGACGGCGATCGCCTTGGTGATGTCGCCGACGAAGCGGGTCCGCGGCCACCTGTGTGCATCAACAGGGGGCTGATGAGTCACCACGACCACGGGGACCCCGACCGGATGTTGATCGCCCCACCCGCCGGTGATGTCAAACAGTCGCCGCCCGCAGACCAGCGCTCCGATGTC
The DNA here is from genome assembly GCA_965277905.1 of Nakamurella sp. Lineage (GTDB taxonomy): Bacteria > Actinomycetota > Actinomycetes > Mycobacteriales > Nakamurellaceae > Nakamurella. The sequence goes on along the minus strand of CBDIDW010000004.1, from coordinate 1,194,642 downwards.
CTGCAGCAGCGACCGCATCATGTCGGCGCCGGCCTGATCCAAGTGGAACCTGATTCCTGGATGGGCACTGGGCACCTCGATATCGCCGGCGTCGTACCAATCGAACAGGGCCCCGACGTCGTCCGTCTCGGTGGCGATGTAGCCGTCCAGTGACATCGTCATGTGGGCAATCACGCGTGGCATCCGGGCAAGGTAGTCGACGCAAGTGTGCTCGGCTCACACAGGCGCGTCTGACGAGGCGCCTGTCGGTCAAACTCGGCAGGCGCTGGCGGCCGGAGACGCAGTGGTCGCCACCGCACGCACTCCGGCGGCGATCGCGCCGGGTCTGAACGGCACCGTCGATGTCGAGGATCTGTTGCCGATCGGTCTCGATGTCACGAACGCAGAGGCAGCGCGGTCAGCGGTCAATGCCGCCCTGGAGCGGTTCGGCCGGATCGACGTGCTCGTGAACAACGCGGGGCGCGGAATCATCGGTGCCGTCGAGGAGGTCTCCGACGCCGAGGCACGTTCGGTTTTCGACGTCAACTTTTTCGGGGTTCTCAATGTCACGCGGGCTGCACTCCCCGCGCTACGAAAACAGCGGGCCGGTCACATCATCATGATGAGCTCGATGGGCGGGTTCACCCAGCCGGGAAGTGGCTGGGGGATATACGGCGCGTCGAAGTTCGCGGTGGAGGGGCTGTCGGAGGCACTGGCTCATGAGCTCGAGCCCTGGGGAATCTCCGTCACGATCGTCGAGCCGGGGAGCTTCCGCACTGAGTTCCTGGCTGAATCGTCGGTCCAACTGGCTCAGGCGCAGCTGGCGGCGTATGAAAACACTGCCGGCGCAACCCGAACGCTCTCATTGCAGCGGAGCGGCGAGCAACTCGGTCATCCCGCCCGGGCCGTCAAGGCAATTCGGAAAATCGTCGAATTATCTGTTCCACCCCGTCGGCTCGCACTCGGCGCCGACGCCTTCGCCGCGATTGCGGCCAAGCTCGCGGCCGTGGCCGACGATCTGGACGCGGCGCGCGAACTGGCTCTCGACACCACCCACGAGTAACCCGGGGGCTCGTTCAGTCGTGAACCGGTTCTCCGGTGACCTGGTGATCGGCGTGGAACATCGCTTCACGCAGCAGGTTCCGAACGTGCCCACCGCGTAGCGAATACAGCACCCGTCGACCCGAACGGGACCCCTGGACCAAACTGGCCAGCCGCAATTTGGCTAGATGCTGGCTGGCCACGGTCGGGCTGCATCCTGCCGCGGCAGCCAGACTGGTCACGTCCAAGGCGTTCGTGCGCAGCGCCCACAACAGCCGCACCCGGGTCGGGTCGGCCAACATCGCGAATGACGTCACGGCCGCCGCGACCTGCGCCGACGACGGCTCCTGCGGATGGTCGCCGCCGGCCGCCACCAGCTCACCGGGCACCGACGCTGACGTCATGACCGCGACTCTAACAACCACCTGCACACCTTCACGACTATGCAGCCGACGTTATGATCGATAAGACGGATCAACCACCCCTGCGAAAACGGTGCCCTCGCGATGACCCACGACCCACACGTCGACCGCCACCGGCATGGTCCCGATGGACACGCACACGAGCGCAAACATCACCACGAACACCACGGCAGCTGGTGGGACAAGGCCAGTCACTGGCTGTCCGCGATGCTCGGCGGTCATTCGCACGACACCGCCGACCAGATCGACGACGCGTTGGAAGCCGACAATGCCGGCCGCCGCGCCCTGCTCTTCAGCCTGGCCGGACTGCTCGTCACCGCCCTGATCCAGCTCGCCGTGGTCTTGCTCTCACGCTCAGTCGCTCTGCTCGGTGACACGCTGCACAACTTCGCCGACGCCCTCACTGCAATACCGCTGCTGATCGCTTTCACCCTCGCGAGGCGGCCGCCGACCAAGCGGTACACCTACGGCTTCGGACGCGCCGAAGACATCGCCGGACTGTTCGTCATCGCCATGATGACGGCATCGAGCGTCCTGGCCGCCTGGATCGCCATCGGTCGACTGCTGCACCCGCAGACCATCACCCACCTCTGGGCCGTCGCCGCGGCCGCCCTCGTCGGCTTCGCCGGCAACGAAATCGTGGCGCGCTACCGCATCCGCGTCGGCCGGCAAATCGGTTCCGCCGCCCTGGTCGCCGACGGTCTGCACGCACGCACCGACGGATTCACCAGCTTGGCCGTCCTGCTCGGCGCCGCCGGCGCCGCCCTCGGCTGGCGCTGGGCCGACCCTGTCGTCGGCCTCCTCATCACCGTCGCCATCCTCGGCGTCCTACGCTCCGCCATCCGGCAGGTCGGCGCCCGGCTCATGGACGCCGTCGACCCCGACCTCGTCGACCAAGCCACCCACACGCTGACCTCCGTCGCCGGCATCACCGCCGTCCGTGAGCTACGCCTGCGCTGGATCGGCCACACCCTGCGCGCAGAAGCCGACCTCACCGTCAGCCCCGACCTCACCGTCGCCCAGGCCCACAACCTCGCCCACCACGCCGAAACCGACCTACTTGCCGCGGTCTCGCACCTCACCGCAGCCACCATCCACATCAGCCCCACCAACGCCCACCCTGCCTGGGCCGGGGTCGACCACACCTGACATCCCGCAGCCCACCTGGGGGACTGTCGCGCCAACGGTGTAAGTGGCTTGATCTGCCTGACCGTGGCGTCGGGCGGGGAGGGTCGTTATGACCGAGACACTGGTGGCCGTGAAGAAGCCGCTGCAGCAGGAGCCGGAGGGCCGGCCGCCGTCGCCGGCTGAGTTGGACGCAGCCCGGGAGTTGGTGCGTCTGGCCCGGGATCGTGGGGTGGCGTTGACCGGCCCGGACGGTCTGCTCAAGGCGCTGACGAAGACGGTGATCGAGACCGCCCTGGACGAGGAAATGTCCGAGCACCTGGGCTATGACAAACACGATCCGTCCGGCCGGAACCGGGGCAATTCCCGTAACGGGATCCGGTCCAAGACGGTGCTGACGGATGCGGCCGGTGAGCTCGAGATCGAGGTGCCGCGGGATCGAGACGGCACGTTCGCCCCGCAGCTGGTCAAAAAGCGCCAGCGCAGGTTGTCCCACGTCGATGAGGTCGTCCTGTCGTTGTATGCGAAAGGGTTGACCACCGGGGAAATCTCGGCGCACTTCGCGGACATCTACGGGGCGTCGGTGTCCAAGGACACGGTCACTCGGATCACCGACCGAGTCATCGATGAGATGCAGGCTTGGTGGACCAGACCGCTGGAGAGCGTCTACGCAGCAGTGTTCATCGACGCCATCATGGTCAAGGTCAGGGACGGTCAGGTCCGTAACCGCCCGGTCTACGCCGCGATCGGCGTCGATTTGGACGGCCACAAAGACATCCTCGGGATGTGGGCCGGCGACGGCGACGGGGAATCCGCGAAGTTCTGGCTCGCCGTGCTCACCGAACTGAAAAACCGCGGCGTCCACGACGTGTTCTTCGTTGTCTGCGACGGCCTCAAAGGCCTGCCCGACAGCGTGTCCGCGGTGTTCCCGCTGGCCACCGTGCAGACCTGCATCATCCACCTGATCCGGGGCACGTTCCGGTTCGTCTCCCGCAAATACTGGGACACCATCGCCAAGGATCTCAAGCCCATCTACCAGGCCGACACACCGGGCGCCGCAGCCGCCGCGCTGGACGCCCTGGAAGAGAAATGGGGCCGGCAGTACCCGGCCATGATCCGACTCTGGCGCAACGCCTGGGCCGAGTTCATCCCGTTCTTGGACTACGACCTGGAGATCCGCCGGGTCATCTGCTCCACGAACGCCATCGAAAGCCTCAACGCCCGGTTCCGCCGCGCCGTGCGGGCCCGCGGCCACTTCCCGAACGAGCAATCGGCGATGAAAACCCTCTATCTGGTCACCCGGTCGCTGGACCCGACCGGCACCGGTCAGACACGATGGGCGGTGAGGTGGAAGCCAGCGCTCAACGCGTTCGCCATCACCTTCGCCGACCGCATGCCCACAGCGGAAACCCGCTGATGGAAACCGCCACTTACACCGTTCCTGCGATAGACCCCCACCTGGACCGAGTCCCGCAGCAACTACTCGGGAGCTGTTCGACAGGCCGCTCGGGCGGTGGCGACGAACGTGGTGGCGTCGTCGATTGTTCGGGCCCAGTCCGCGGCGGTCTCTCCCGGATGGGCCAGAAGTGCTCGCGCTTGGGCGGCGAATCCCGGTGGGGCGGCCGGCAATTTTTCGGCGGCGGCCACCGCGCCCTTTTCATTGATCAACCACTTGCCGGCCCGGCCGTGGACTGCGTGCACGCACAGCATGACCACCCGGAACAAGCACCCGGCCACCCATACGGAGTCTGCTCGTGGCACTGACTTGCGCAATCCTCCGAGCAGGAAATCGGCCTCCCACAGACCCTCGGCCAACGCGTCGGCCAGTGCCGGCGGGTACTGCCTGGCCGCACGCTGCAGCACCTTCAGGTGGCCCGACGGGTCGTGCAGGACAACTCCGAGCGCGACCTCGCCGGCGTAGGCGAAGTCCGGCACGCCGAGCGGGTGACCGACCTGGGCGTGGAACTCGAACTGACCCTTCCGCGCCTGCTGCCACGAGGCGTCCACCCGGTCCAGGTCTCGGTAGATCCAGTCCACGGCGACGCCGTTGATCGACAGCCAGGCTCCGCCGTCGACCCAGGGTCCCCAGTCCCCAGGCCGACTGACGACGGCGTCGGGTCCGGATACCCGCCGGGCCAGCGACAACAGCGCACCGATGTCCAGCGCCGGCCGGTAATAAATACCCAGGTCGTAGTCCGAGGTCGGGGAGTGTTCGCCGCGGGCCCGGCTGCCACCCAACATGACGCCCGCAACCCCAGCGACGCGCCCCAGCTCCTCGGCCAACGAGCGAAGCCATCCGGGATCTACCACTTTCACCTGGCCTCATCGGTGAGAGCAGCGGTGGGACGGCCGGGCTCACCTCAGATGCCGGGCAAAGAACCGGTTTCCATCCTCCACCTCGAACCACGGGGTACCGGCATGCCCGCCCACATTGGCGTGCAGCGTCTTTTCCGCGGAGCCGAAGGCATCGAACAGGTCCAAGGCCAGCCGCCGGTCGTTACCCTCGTCGTCCCACTGCAGAAGAAATTGCAGGGGAATGGTGACCTGCTGGGCCTCTTCGCGTTGGGCGCGGGGTACGTAGCCCCCGGCGAAGAAGCCGGCAGCAACGATGCGTGGTTCGACCACCGCGAGCCGAATGCCGATCGCCGTCATCCCCGAATACCCCACCGGTCCGCCGATGTCAGGCAGCGAAAGGAGAGCGTCCAGGGTGCTCCGCCATTCCGGAACCGCCGTCTCGACCAACGGGACGAGGAAGGACTCGAAGATGTCGTCGACCGGCTCACCGGCCGTCAGCGCGCGGCGGAGTTCGACGCGAGCCTGCTGGTCGACGGATGAACGGGGCCGCTCACCGTGACCGGGGTGGTCGATGGCTGCCACCGCGTAGCCGAACTCGGCCGCGGCGTATCGGGCCCGGGTCACCAGCCGGGATTCCCGCTTGTGCAAGCCGCCGTTGTGGCCGAACAGGATCAACGGTGCCGGTGCGGATCCCGTTGTCCAGAGAACGCCGGGGATCTCGCCGAGGGTGAACTCGCGTTCCAGGACGCCGTCGTCAAGACGCTGCTCAGAGGTGAATTGCATGGTCGTGCCTTTCGGGAGGGCGATGAACGGCGCTCCCGGACGACCTATCGCCCGACCGTGACGGAAAAGGAGAGCACCCCTGTCGATACGTTCACGGGTACCACCTCCTTGTTCTCTTGCGCGGCAGCGGGAACGTAACACCGTCCGCCGACGAGCACCAACAGGTTTGTGCCGCAGCCTTCGCGCTACGGTGCTGGCCGCTCTGGCGTCAGAACTCGCCTGGCCGCTCCACGCGCCGGTTGACAGCAAAAGCTAATGTAGGTAGCTTTTAGCTATTGCAGTTAGCCGAACCCGTGGAGGACCTCATGACCGAATATCTCACCATCGCCGGCAACACGCTCGCCTACGACGTCACCGGCGAGGGGCCACCTGTCGTGCTGGCCCACGGGATCGGGGACAGCCGGCACTCCTATCGCTTCCTCGCACCGGCCCTGGCTGCGGCCGGCTACCGGGTCGCGGCGCTCGACATCCGGGGCTGCGGCGACTCCAGCCTGGGCTGGGACGGCTACAGCCGTACCGACATCGCCGGTGACCTCGTCGCTCTGGTCCGGCACTTGGGCGGTCCGGCCGTGATCATCGGCCAGTCGATCAGCGGCGGCGCTGCGACCATCGCCGCCGCCACCGCACCGGAACTGATCACCGGGATCATCGAGCTGGCCCCGTTCACCCGGAAACAGTCCATTGCCTGGGGCGGGCTGCTGCGGGTCAAGCGGTACCGCGCGGGATACACCCGGATGGGCCTGACCATGTTCCGGGGGAGCCTGCCGAGCTGGAAGAAATACCTCGATGTGGCCTACCCCGTCAAACCCGCCGACTGGGACACCGAGCTCGCCCGCATCGAGGCCAAGCTGGCCGAGCCCGGCCGGATGAAGGCCTTGCAGGCCATGTGTCAGTCCGACCCGGGTGATGCCGGCGCTGCGCTGCCCAACATCGCCTGCCCGGTCCTGATCGTCGAGGGCAGCGCCGACCCGGACTGGGCCGATCCCCGCGCCGAGGGCGAGAAGATCATTGCCGACCTGCCCGGAGGCCGTGGTGAGCTGGTGGTCATCGACGGCGCGGGTCATTATCCCCACGCCCAGACACCCGAGCAGGTCCTGGCGGTGGCGCTGCCCTTCCTGGCCCGGACGTTGACCGTTGCCTAGGGCCGGGCTCACCCCAGCCGTGGTGACCGCTGCCGGTGCCGCCCTGGCCGACGAGATCGGGCTCGAATGCTTGACCATGGGCCTGCTCGCCGAACGCTTGGGCGTCAAAACCCCGTCGCTGTACAAACATGTCGCCAGCCTGGCCGACCTCACCCATCGGATCGCGGTCCAGGCCACGACCGAGGTCGGCGACGCCGTCCGCGACGCCACCCAGGGCCGTGCCGGCCGCGACGCCCTGACCGCCGCCGCGCAGGCCATGCGGACCTACGTCAAAGACCATCCCAGCCGGTACGCGGCGGCCAATGCGGCCCGACCGTCCGGACCGGACGACCCGCTCTTCCCGGCCAGCGACCGGCTGCTGGCGTCGCTGTCGGCCGTGTTGCACGGCTACCGCCTGGACCCGGGTCAGGAGATCCACGCCCTTCGGATGCTGCGGAGCATGCTGCACGGGTTCGCGACGTTGGAGGCCTCCGGCGGCTTCCAGTTCGACACCGACATCGACGAGAGCTTCACCTGGATGGTCGACCTCATCGACCACGGCCTGAATGTGTCCGTCGGATCGACGCCACGGGGCCGCTGAAAACGGGGGGCGGTTGAGATCCCTACACTCGAACCTCGTGGCCGGCCGTATCTCAGACAGTGATCGAGAGCGGGTGCGAGAGGCCAATCCGATCGAGCGGGTGGTCGGCGAATACGTTGCCCTGCGGTCGGCGGGCGGTGGAAATCTCAAGGGGTTGTGCCCTTTTCACGACGAGAAGTCGGCCTCGTTCAACGTCACCCCGACTCGCGGCCGCTACCACTGCTTCGGATGCGGCGAGGGCGGGGACGTCTTCGGGTTCCTGATGGCCATGGAACACAGCACATTCACCGAGGCCATCCAGACCCTGGCCGACCGGGCCGGGATCACCTTGACCTTGATGGAGGGAGGCACCTCCGTCCGGGCCGACCGGGGCACCCGGTCCCGGCTGGTGGCCGCGAACAAAGCCGCCGCCGAGTTCTACGCCGCCCAGTTGGCCACCCCCGGCGCCCAGGTCGCCCGTGACTACCTGACCGAGCGCGGCTTCGACGACGCGGCTGCCCGACACTTCGGCTGCGGCTTCGCCCCCGGCGGCTGGGACAGCCTGGTCAAGGCCCTGACCACACAGGGATTCAGCCTGGCCGAGTTGGAAAAGGCCCGACTGGCCAAACCGGGACAGCGGGGTCACATCGACGCTTTCCACCGGCGTCTGGTCTGGCCCATCCGGGACGCCACCGGCGATGTGGTCGGGTTCGGCGCTCGCCGCCTGTTCGACGACGATCGGATCGAGGCCAAGTACCTCAACACCGCGGACAGCGAGCTGTACCGCAAGTCGCAGGTGCTGTTCGGGTTGGATCTGGCTAAGCGGGACATCGTCAGCCAGCGGCGGGCGGTGGTGGTGGAGGGTTACACCGACGTCATGTCCATGCACCTGGCCGGCATCACCACCGCGGTGGCGTCCTGCGGCACCGCCTTCGGCGAGGAGCACATCGGTGTGCTGCGCCGCTACCTGTCCGATACCGACATCATTCCGGCCGAGGTCATCTACATCTTCGACGGCGACGCCGCCGGCCAGAAGGCGGCCCTCAAGGCATTCGATTCGGACCAGAAATTCGCCGCGCACACCTATGTCTGCGTGGCCCCGCAGGGGATGGACCCGTGCGAACTCCGGATGGCGGGCGGCGACGGGGCGCTACGCGACCTGGTCGCCGCCAAGTCGCCGTTGTTCGCCTTCGCCGTCCGGGAAACCCTGAAGCAGTTCGATCTGTCCACCGCCGAGGGCCGGGTGGCCGCCGGTAATGCCGGTATCCCACTGGTGGCACGGATCAAGGAACCCATGCTGCGCGACGAGTACGCCCGCCAACTGGCCGGCTGGGTCGGCGCCGACCCCCAGCTGATCGTGCAGCGGGTGCGTGAATCCCACCGGCAGGGACCGCGTCCGGATCAGCGCCGCCCGGCGGCCGCCGCACCCGCGGCAACGGAGGGCCCCCGCCGTCCGGACCCGCGCAACCACGAACTGATGCCCGAGCGGGAAACGCTGAAACTTCTTCTGCAGCAACCGATCCTGCTCGCCGGTCAATATTCTTCGGTGGAGGCGCAGGCGTATGACGACCCGGTCTACCGGGCCATTCACGAGGCCGTCGTGGCCGTCGGCGGGCCGGGTGAGGGGGGCGGCGACTTCGTGGACCGGGTCTCGGCGCAGCTGCCGGTCGGGATCTACCGGTCGGTGCTGACCGAGCTGGCCGTGGAACGCCCCAACACCCGGCACGAACCCGACGCCGGGTACGCGGGTCAGATCCTGGCCGCTCTGGAACTCAAGGCAACCGCCGGGCAGGAGCGGACGCTGCGCTCCGAGCTACGGCAGGCCGAGGCCGAGGGGGACAGGGTGCGGTATCTCGAGGTCTCTGGCGACCTGCAACGGCTGATCGCCTACCGCCGCGAGCTGGACCAGCGGATGAGGGGCCAGTAGCGATGAGGCTGTTCGCCGGTCGGCGACCGACCCTGCCGCCGATCATCAGCCACGCCCTGTCCGCGGACGAACCGGTGCTCGTGGTGACATTGACGGATCGGGGAGAGGTGTTGGCCGCCACCAGGTTCGGCTTGTGGGTGGCCGAGAGCGGGGACGGCCCGGTCGAGCGCTGGGGCTGGAACCTGATCTCCAAGGCCACCCTGGCCGGACGCACCCTGTCCCTGGTCCGGGCCGAGCCGATCGACACCTGGCCGAACGGCATTGTGGTGCTGGTGGACCGGCCCGCCCGCCCGTTCACCTTCGCCTCTCCGACCGGGCTGACCGACATCGTCCACGCCCGGGTGCGCGGCTCCGTGCGGGCCAGCGTGCACCTGGACTGGCCCGGCGCCGGTGGCTGGGTGGTGCTGCGTCGCCTGCCCGGGGTAGATGGTCTGACCACCCAGATCCGGTTGGATACGGGAGCCGATCCGACCGTGCCCGGGTTCGCCCAGGCCGTGGCCGCTAGAGCCGCGGCGATCAGGGCCGGATTCGACCCCGGCGATAGTCTTCGGTCATGACCAGCCTGCCCGAGCCGGCCGACGATCCGGGGCGGGTGCGCGCCTCGGATGCCGACCGCGAGCGGGTGGCCCGGGTGCTGCACCAGGCCATGGTGGATGGCCGCATCACTGCCGCCGAGCTGGATGAACGGCTGGGTGTCGTCTACGCCGGCAAGACGTTGGCCGAGTTGGTGCCGGTCACCCAGGACCTGCCCGGCCACCAGGCTTTGGTGGTTCCCGCCGCACCGCCGTCCCGGGCGCCCGAGGTCGCGGGTGGCCCGGACAAGGGTGCCGTCATCGCGGTGCTCTCCGGCTCCGTCCGCAAGGGCGACTGGATCGTTCCCGACCATCTGAGCGTGTTCACCATCATGGGCGGGGTCGAATTGGACCTGTCGCAGGCCCGGTTCGCGTCGCGCGACGTCACCATCACCGTCTTTGCCTTGATGGGCGGGGTCGAGATCAAGGTCCCGCCGGGCGTCGTGGTGGTCAGTAGCGGGGCCGGGCTGATGGGCGCGTTCGAGGACCGGTCCCGCAGCGGCCCGGTCCGGCCGGACGCGCAGATCGTCCGGATCAAGGGCCTGGCCGTGATGGGCGGCGTCGAAATCAGCCCGACCAGCCCCGATCAGCGATCGCTGGCGCAGGACTGACGGTCAGGGGCGGTGCACAAGCCCCGAGATCTTCGCCCGCACGAATCCGGCTGCGCCCTGGACGGCGGGGTGGTCGGCGGCCCGCGACGCCCATCGTTTGATCTGCTCGTACCGTTCCCGACCCGCCCGGGACCCGAGAACGTACCCGATGGCCGCCCCGAGCAAGATCCGGAACATGTCGCCTCCCTTGCCGTGCGGCCGAGAAATGCTCCCCCGACTGGACTCGAACCAGTAACCGTCCGATTAACAGTCGGATGCTCTGCCAATTGAGCTACGGAGGACCGCTGCCCCGCGGTGCGGAGCGTTGACCATGCTAGCTCACCCCGACCCGTCCGTTGGCCCCGCGCCCGGCCGGCATGCGGCCCGTGCACGCTGATCTGGGTAGGGTCTGCGACGGGGCGGTAGCTCAGTCGGTCAGAGCAGCGGACTCATAATCCGCCAGGCGCGGGTTCGAGCCCCGCCCGCCCCACCAGCTGCGCCGGACCCGTCGCCATCCGTCCCAGGCGGTCGGTCGGGCGTCGTCGATGTCCGGTCCATCCGGGGCGGCTCGCTTCAGCGGTGGGACGGTTTCGCCGGCTCGTTGACTGAACCGGCGAAACCTCGACGCCACGGCATTCCGGACTGTCGCGAGCCGTATCGGCATCGGTAACCGGTCGCTACCCATCCTCAAACGTGGGCGATGGCCGGCTGCCATCGCTGTGGGCTCGGCGTAGGCTGCAAGTGCTGAAAACGCAGCCGGCTCGAGACCGAGGTCGCTGATCACCCCGCCGCCCCGCGGGTTCTTCCTTCGCCGCTCGATATGCCACTCGGAGCTCCTTTCCTCTCGAATGGGCTTGCTGTGTCTTCTTTTCCGGGCGACCCCGCCGAACCGACCCGTGACGACCTGCTCCGCCACTTGGCCACGTTTCAGGCCAAGCTGGCCGGCCTGGCCGCGATCGAACAGGCCAAGGGCGCGATCATGGTCACTTACGGTTTGACCGCCGACGCCGCGTTCGAGCTGTTGCGGTTCCACTCCCAGACCCGCAACGTCAAACTCCGGGTCATCGCCACCCAGCTGGCGTCCCTGCTGGGAAGCCTTCCCACCGGCAAGGACGCCATCGTGCAATTCGACCGGCTCATCGACCAGGTGACCGAGACGCCCGACTCCGTTCCCGGCCCGGCCGGGGAACCTCTGACCACCAGCGCGCCTGCCGACATGTCCACCCTGTGGTCGCAAGTCACTGCGGACCAGGATTTCCCGGCAGGCTCTGACGCTGCCGCGCCGCCACCTGGGATCACCATCGCCGGGAACGTGGCGAACCGGCCCCTGGTGTACGCCAACGAGGCCTTTGTCGAGCTGACCGGCTATCCGGTCGCCGACGTCCTGGGCCGCAACTGTCGGTTCCTGCAAGGCACAGGTACGGACCCGAAACACATTGCCAAGATCAGCCGCGCGCTGTCCACCGGGCGCGAGGTCAGCGTCGTCATGCGCAACTACCGCAGCGACGGGTCGCCCTTCCTGAACAGGGTGTCGATCTCCCCGCTCCGCGACCCCGCGAATCAGATCACCCACTTCATCGCGAGCCAAAGCGAGGTCGACGACGGTGGCAGCCACCCGGTCGTTGCGCGTCAAGACGCGGCCAGACTGGCACCGGTCTTCACGCTCGGGCCAAGTACCTACCGGGGCGCACCGCTTGGCCGCCGCGAAGGTCTGAGGAATATCGGGGCCAGCCGCAGGGCGAGGGACTGACCTGGCTCATCCGATCAATGGCGAGAAGACGTCGATGACCCGCGCTCAGGGTCTCAGGCGGCGGTGAACGCCGGCGCCGCGCATCGGCGGTGTCTCACCGCAGCTACTGCGCCAATCTCACGGCTTTCGCTGTTTGATCTTGATGTACCCCGAGGACGGGTGCCCGGTCACGACAATGGTGGTCCCGCCTATTTCGGCCGTCGCTTTGGCCCGGTTGGTGATGTGTGCCGTATTGCTGCTCAACGAATCGATGTGGGCAGCCCAACCTGCCGGAAGGATCAATCGGATTCGCCCTGACGCAGTGGTCGCCTTGATCGCGACCTCGTCATATGCACACGTTGCTGCGGTGAAGTCGATGGTGATGAAGCCGGTCTTGGACTCGGCCACGATATTTCGGGGCACGACCCACCGGCCGCCCTGCTTGACATTCGGCGCCGCCGTCTGCAGCACAAGAGTTTCTGTCGCTTCCGTCGGGGACCAACGGAAGCGATGTGATGCAGGTAGGTCGGTGAACAAAGCGTCGAGTTCCGCATAAGTTGTCGAGTTGTATAGTTTGCCGAGTCGTTCCTCCAACTCGGCCAGGTTGATACGGCCCTCCGCTGCAGCGCGTTGCAACCAATTCACGGCGGTTTCGCGATCGGTATAAGACGTCCGTAATCTCGTCAGGTCGGCTGGTCCAGCGCCCACGGCGACCACGGTGCCCTGCTCCGCGTTGTCCATGACATTCGATTGTAGGACGGCCGAGACCTGGATGGGCTGCGTGGTTGCGGAGCCCTGTGCAACGTGGGATTCGCGGCATGCGGCGCCGACCGTTCCGCTGAGGGATGATCTCGCAGCCCATTGGCCGGGCACGTTGTGCATGTGATTGTTCCGCCGCCGGCATTTCGTCGGCCGCTGGATGTCGCACCCCAACAGCGTTCAGCGCGCGACCGACATCCGAGGGTGGGTGGCGACGAGAGTGGCCGCGCGTGCACTGGCCGCGGTCAGCGCCGACAGCAGTGGAGCAATGTGCGGTTGATTGGCGGTGCCGGCCCGGTACTGCAGGCCGATGCGGCGGACCGGAGCGGGATCGGCCAGAGGTGTCAGTACTACATCGGCGCGGGGGAGCACCGCCTGGGCCAGGCGAGGGATGAGTCCGACTCCCAGGCCGGCGTTGATCAGGGTGAGCAATGACAGGAACTCGTCCACGTGGTGCCGCACTCGCGGCGCGAAACCGGCGGCCGAGCAGGCGCTCAGGGCGATCTGCCAGCAGGGCACGCCCGGCATGGACAGGATCCAGTCGTCGTCGGCCAGGTCGGCCAGATCGATCACCGACCGACCCGCCAGCCGATGATCGGCGGGCAGGCAGACGTCCATCCGGTCATCCATCATTCGATGGCTGGTCAGCCTGGGGTCGTCCTCGCCGTGCAGCAACTCCTGCGGGCTCAACGTCATGGCCACGTCGATGGTCCGACCGAGCAACGCGTCCACGGCGCCCTCGGGCTGGACCTCACGGATCTCCACCTCCAGACCGGAGGTGTGACGCAACTCCGACAGGGCGGGCACGACGATGGCCGGCAGGGCGCTGGCGAACGCGCCCAGGCGCACGGTGCCGGCATCGCCGCGCCGAAAGGCGGCCAGATCGGACTCGGCGTGCTCCAGATGGGTGAAAACTGCGTGCGCGTGCGACAGCAGAAGTTCCGCGGCGGCGGTGAGCCGGACCCGACGGCCGTCCGGTTCGAGCATCGGCGTGCCCGCCTCCTTGGACAACGCGGCCAGCTGTTGGGAGACCGCAGACGGCGTCAGATGCACAGCATCGGCGGTGGCGGCAATGGTTCCGCAGCGTGCGAGCTCGCGCAGGATCTCCAAGCGGCGAAGATCGATCATGCAGTAAACCTAATGCAATCCCGGAAGAACAAACAGATGGACAGGGTCAATCGCACAGACGAAAATTTGGGCATGGTCCTCCTCATCGTTCTCGCCCTGTTGGTCCTTCTCGCGATTGCGGCCCCGATCCTCGGTGTCGACAGCCGCCCGACCGGGCTGCACAAGTGGGGTGACTCGACCGGCACTCATCCCGTGACCCGGTTCTGAGCCCTCCCCGGCCGCACCGCCGGACCCCGCGCCCGCCGCAATGCATCGGCGTGTCGCACACGGACACGCGGAGGCAAGGCGGCGAGGTGCAGGACGGGGGAGCGTGCGCTGGACGGGCGGGGCCGGCCCGTGCAGAATGAACAGCAGCACCACTAGCATCATCAAGCACCTGAGCACCAGCAACCACGCCGGTTCTGTCGAGACCACATCGCACTCGCCGCCAAGGCACTGCACCACACCGTTTGCACGCCGCGTTGGGGAAGACGTCGGATGTGAACCGGAGGTGAGCAGGATGGCCCGTGGGGTTGTATTTGTGCATTCCGCACCCGCGGCGGTGTGCCCCCATGTGGAGTGGGGTCTGGCCGGGGTGCTCGGCGACCGCATTTCGCTGAGCTGGACGTCGCAGCCCGCTCTACCCGGATCTCTGCGGGCCGAGTACGCCTGGAAGGGTTCGGCCGGATCCGGCATGCGGCTGGCCGCCGCGTTGAAGGCGTGGCCCATGCTCCGGTTCGAAATCACCGAGGAGTGCGGACCGGGCTCCGACGCCGAGCGAATCTGCCACTTGCCCGGGCGCGGCATCTGGCGCGCCACCATCGCCGCCAATGGCGACGTGCTCTTGGGCGAGGACCATCTGCGGTCGCTACTGGCCAGGGCGACCAGCCTGGACGGGCTGAGGCACGAGCTGAACGCGGCCCTCGGGGCCGACGTCGACGCCGAGTTGGAGCCGTTCCGGCGCGCCGGCGATGGCACCCCGGTGACCTGGTTGCACCAGGTCGGATAGGTCTTTCTCACCGCACCCGGCCGGCCGCCGCGGTCACTGCTGGCAACCCGCCCGGGTCTGGCGCGTCCGATGCAGGGAGTCCCTGGCCAGGGGACACGTATCAGACGAAGGGCCGGATCAACTCGGTGCGTGTACGTGGTTCGCGATTGACGCTGGCCTTGGTGGCCGGCGTCGTCGTCGTCCTCCTGTCCGGGGTCGGCATCGCGACCTGGGTCGGACGCGGCCACCGGGTGGACACCGCAGCGGCGGTGAGAGAGAGCACCGCCACCACCAGGTCCGCCTCGAATGGGCCCGGCCCGGTCCCGGTGACGTCGGTGGTGTCCCGGGAATCGGCGATCGGGTCTCCGCCCGGATCGTCCGCCGGATCACCATCTGGATCACCGTCCGGATCACCGGCCGCGAGCGCGGCGCCGGCGGTGACCTCGGTTACCCCGATGGGGCCGTCCACGAACCTCACGGTCGGGTTGAGCGCGGTGGCCGCCCAGCACGCACACGCCCTGGAGTACCAGACCGCCATGCAGCGGATGTTCGACGCCATCAACGCTCACGACTACCAGTCCTGGGCGGAAGCGGTGACCGCCAAGGAGCTGCGCGGGCAGGATCGAGGCGCCTGGACGCGCGCCTACAGCAGCACCACCGACTCGAACATCACCCTGCTCGGCATCGTCGACGACCAGGCGCAGGTGTCCTTCGTCTCCACTCAGGACGCCGCGTTGGCGCCCGCGACCCTGCCGTCCACCTGCATCGTCTGGACGCTGACCTACTCCATGACCCAGCAGGCCGGGAGCTGGATGGTCGGCGGCACGGTGCCGGGATCGGTCACCATGACTTCATGCGCCTGAACCACCATCGCCGACCGGTCGCCGTGTTGGCCCTACTGGCGTTGTTGTCGTCCGCCTGCACGGCCCGGGATGCGGCCGGACTAGCGACCACCTCGGTGAGTGCAACGACCAGCTCGGCGGCCCCCGCCCCGGCGCCGACCCCCAGCTCCGCCGCCCGGACCACGCCGCCGCGGGCAACGCGCCCGATCCCGACCCCGAAACCGACGCCGACGCCGACGCACCCCAGCACTTCCCGGTCCACCACCCCTCGGTCCACCACTCCCAGTCGCCCTGCCCCCTCACCGCAGGCGTTCGTGACCGCCGCCGACGTCGCCGCGGCGACCGCCGCGGTGGCCGCGATGACCCCCGCCCAGAAGGCCGGATCGGTCATCATGGCGAGTTCGGCCGACGCGGTCGGCACCGACGAGGTGGCCCGGCTGCACCTGGGCGGAGTGATCTTGATGGGGGAGAACGGCGTGGTCGACGGGACTTCCACGGGCACGCCGACCCAGGTCCGGTTGGTCACCGACGCCCTGCAGGCCCAGGTCGCGACCGGTGCGCCCGTGCTGATCGGTACCGATCAGGAGTACGGGGACGTGGTCCGGCTGGTCAACGGTTTCACCGCCTTCCCGGGAGCGTCCGCACTGGCGGCCATCCCCGACACGGGGACTGCGGTCACCATGACCCGGCAGGTGGCCGAGGCCGGGGCGCAGGAACTGCGGGCGGTCGGGGTCACGGTGAACTTCGCGCCGGACGCCGACGTGCTCCCGACCAGCGGAGAATCGGCCATCGGGAACCGCTCGTACGGTGATGACCCGGGTCGCGTCGCGCAGTTGGTCGGGGCCGCCGTGACCGGATATCAGCAGGGCGGGGTGGCGTCCACCCTCAAGCACTTCCCCGGGATCGGCGGGGTCGCTGCCGACACCCACGAAACGCTGCCGACGCTGTCCGACAGCTGCGCGACCTGGAACGCGGTGGAGTCGGTGCCGATGGCTGCGGGGATCAAGGCCGGCGTCGCCCTGGTCATGACCGGGCACGTCACCCTGCCCGCGGTCGGCGCCACCTCGGATCCCACCAGCTTGTCCCCGACCGTGGTGACCGACCTGCTGCGGGGCACCGGGCACGACGGGTGCCGGGGGTTGGGCTTCACCGGCATCACCGTCACCGATTCGCTGCAGATGGCCCCGGTGGCCGACAAGTACGGCTCGGGCGATGCCGCGGTGAAGGCCTTGATCGCCGGTCAGGATCTGCTGCTCATGCCGGTGAAGCCGGACGCCGCGGTGGCCGGCATCACCGCCGCTCTGGCTGACGGGGCGCTCACCAGAACCCGGCTCGACGATGCGGCTACCCGGGTGTACGCGGTGCGGCTGGCCTTGGCCCGGGTGCCGACGCCGCCGCTGGGCGTGATCGCCTCGGCCGCTCACCAGGCCCTGGCCGAGCAGGCCCGAAGCGCCGCGGGCTGACTGGAACGCGGCCTATTTGGTGAAGACCAGGGCCACGTTGTGCCCGCCGAAGCCGAACGAATCATTCACCGCGGCGGTCAGCTCGACCTCGCGGTTCTCGGTGGCCACATCGACCCCGATGGCCGGGTCCAGATTCTGGATGTTGCGGGTGCCCGGGACCACGCCGTGCTTGATCGCCAGCACGGTGGCGATGGCTTCGACCGCACCGGACGCGCCCAACATGTGACCGGTCATCGACTTGTTCGCGGTGATCACCGGATGGTCACCGATGGCCCGCAGGATGGTCTTGCTCTCGGCCACGTCGCCGACCGGGGTCGAGGTGGCGTGCGCGTTCACGTGCCCGACATCGGAGCGGGACAGACCCGCCGACCGCAGGGCTTTTTCGATGGCGCGGGCCCCGCCCTCACCGTCGGGCTCGGGGGCGGTGATGTGGTGCACGTCGTTGGACATGCCGATCCCGGCCAGCGTGCCGTAGATCTTGGCGCCCCGGGCCACGGCGTGATCCCGACGCTCCAGCACCATGATCCCGGCGCCTTCACCCAGGATGAAGCCATCCCGATCCGTGTCGAACGGCCGGGACGCGGTCTTGGGGTCGTTGTTGCGAGTGCTCATGGCCCGCATCTGGGAGAACCCGGCCACCGGCAGCTGGTGGATGCAGGCCTCGGCCCCACCGGCCAGGGCGATGTCGATCTCACCCATCTTGATCAGTCGGTAGGCCCAGGCCAGGCCCTCGGCCCCGGCGGCGCAGGCCGACACCGGGGCGTGCACGGCCCCGCGGGAGCGGGACCACAGGCCGACCGCGGCGGCTGGACCGTTGGGCATCAGCATCGGAATGGTGAGGACCGCGACCTTGCGCAGGCCCTCGGTTTCGAGCAGGTCATCCTGGCCGAGCAGGGTCAGCGCGCCACCGATACCGGTGCCGATGACCGTGCCCATCCGTTCCGGTTCGACCTCCGGCGCACCGGCGTCGGCCCAGGCCTCCCGGGCGGCGACCACGGCCACCTGCTGGCACCGATCCAACCGGCGGGCCTCGACCCGCGGAATGACCTCGGTGGGCTCGACGGCCAGCGGTGCGTGGATGGCCACCGGCAGCTCGTACTTGGCCACCCAGGGGGCAGTGTTCGCGGTCACGCCGACGGTGCCGGCCAGCAGGGCCTGCCAGGTCTCCGGGGCGGTGCCGCCCACCGGCGTGGTCGCGCCGATGCCGGTGACCACCACATCGTGGTCCGATGCGCTCATGTGCACTCCCGTTCCCGATCAGTGACGACCTCCCGGCCGGCCCGGGGCGTGCGCCGACCGCGCGAGGTACCGCAGCGATCAGCACAGACGCCCGTCCCGGGCGCGGCGGTTCAGGCCTGGTGGCTGGAGATGTAGGTGACGGCGTCACCCACGGTCTTGAGGTTGGCCAGTTCGTCGTCGGGGATCTTGACGCCGAACTTGTCCTCGGCCTGGACAGCGATCTCGACCATGGACAGCGAGTCGATGTCGAGGTCGTCGGTGAAGCTCTTGTCCGCGGTCACATCGGCGGCGGGGACGCCGGCCACCTCTTCGACGATCTCGCCGAGACCGGCCAGGATGTCCTCGTTGCTCACGGTTGTGGTTCCTCTCGTTGGGTTCGCCGGGCGGCGATCATGACGGTGTCCGAATCGGGCACCGGTTGCGGCTGCGAATTCTGCCGCATGCCGCTACCCCGACCCAATCGGCGCGCGTGGCGTGTCACGGGCACAGGAAAACTTGGCCGGCAAAGGTGAGCCCGGCGCCGAATCCGACGGCCAGGACCACATCCCCGCGATGCACCTGGCCGGCGGCCCGCATCCGGTCCAGACCGATGGGAATCGACGCCGAGGACGTGTTGCCGGTGGTGACGATGTCCTTGACCACCACCGCGTCGGGCCGGATGCCGGCCGCTACCAGCTTCTTGGCGATGGCCTCGACGATGCGGAGATTGGCCTGATGGGTGGCGATCACATCGATGTCGGACAGCGCGACGCCGGCCATCTCGGCTGCCCGCAGCGCGACCGGGGCGATCGCCGTGGTCGCCCAGCGGAAGACCGACTGGCCCTCCTGGTGGATGAACGACGTGCGGTCCTTGATATCGATCGTCCAGGTCAGATCGGGGGCGCTGCCCCAGGCCACCGGCCCGATCTCGGGTTCGTCGGCACCGGTGACCACGACCGCCCCGGCGCCGTCGGCGAAGATGATGGCGTTGCCCCGGTCGGTCGGATCGATCCAGTCGGTCAGTTTTTCGGACCCGACCAGCAGCACGTTGCGGGCCGACCCGGAGGTGATGGCCTGGCTGGCCACACCCAGCCCGTAGCAGAACCCGGCGCAGGCTCCGTTCAGGTCGAAGGCGCCGGGGGCATCGATGCCCAGGGCCCCGGCGACCTGAGTGGCGGCGTGCGGGATCTGGCTGGGCATGGTGCAGGTGGCCACGATGACCGTGTCGATGTCGGCGGCGGTCATCCCGGCCTCGGCCAACGCCTTGGCCCCGGCCGCGGCACCCATCGACACCACGGAGTCGTCCGGTCCGGCGAACCGGCGCTCCTGGATGCCGACCCGGGTGCGGATCCACTCGTCGTTGGTGTCGATGGTCCGGGACATCTCGTCGTTGGTGACGACCCGGTCGGGCCGGAAGTGGCCGAGACCGGCGATCCGGGCGCCCCGGGGTCCGGCGGTCGTGCGCAGGGTGACGGTCATGCGGCGTGCTCTTTCAGGAACACCGCTGCGGCGTCCAGGTCCTCGGGGCCCTTCACGGCCAGCGTGGCCAGCCCCTTCAGCTCCCGGCGAGCCAGGCCGATCAGCGCTCCGGCCGGGGGCAGCTCGAGAATTCCGGTGACACCGAGGCGTCGCATCGAAGCCATGCACTCATCCCATCGCACCGGGCTGGTGACCTGGTTCACCAGCAGTCGCACATATTCCTTGCCTTCGCCGACGACCGACCCGTCGGCGTTGGTCAACAGCGTCCGGACCGGGTCGCGGGGGGCCAGGTCGATCACAGCCGCCTCCAACTCGACCCGGGCGGGCTCCATGTAGCGGGTGTGGAAGGCGCCGGCCACGGCCAGCGGCATCACCCGAGTGCCCGCCGGCGGGGCGGCGGCGAGGGCAGCCAGGGCACCTGAGGAACCGGCAGCGACGATTTGGCCGGCACCGTTCACGTTGGCGCCGACCAGGTCTCGTTCGGCCAGCGCGGCCAGCACGACCTCGGGGTCGCCGCCCATGACGGCGGTCATACCGGTCGGGGCGAGCGCACAGGCCCTGCTCATGGCGGCGCCACGCAGGGCCGCCAGTTGTACCGCCTCGCCGGCCGACCAGACCTCGGCCAGCGCACCCGCGGCCAGTTCCCCGACCGAGTGTCCGGCGACGAGAACAGTCAGGGGGAGCGTGAGCCGCTCGGCCGCGAGCAGAGCTGCCGCCACCACCAGGGGTTGGGTGACCGCGGTGTCCTTGATCTCTTCGGCGTCGGCGGTGGTGCCCAGCCGGGTGAGGTCGAGGCCGGCCAGATCGCTGTACTCGGAAAGGGTCTCCCGCACGCCCGGCAGATCGAGCCAGGGGACGAACATGCCCGGCTTCTGAGAACCCTGACCCGGGGCGACGACGGCCAACACGCAGTACAGAGTGTCACGCCCCGACGTGCTCATGCCCGACGCCGGACCACCAAGTCCTCCCGGCCCATTTGTAGGAAACCTACAGAACTTGCGGAGCTTGTAGCCAAGATCACTGCGCTGACTCGTCGAGTCGGCCGAGCATGACGCCGAGCTGCAGGGTCAGGGCATCGCGCGGGTCGGAAGGATCGAGACCGGTCAGCTCGGTGACCCGCCGCAACCGGTAGCGAACCGTGTTGACGTGAACGAACAGGTCTCGGGCGGTGCCCTCGAGGGAGCGTCCCCGGCCCAGGAACCGTTCCAGAGTGGGCAACAGCGGGGTGGGTGAACCCAGCAGCGGGCGGTGGGTGCGGCGCAGCAACTGTTCCCGGGCGGCAGCTTCACCGGCCAGCACCCGTTCGGGTAGCAGAGCGTCGGCGGCGACCAATCGGGGCGCGTCCGGCCAGGCCGCGGCGGCCCGGTAGGCGGACAAACTCTCTGCCGCAGACCGAATCGCGCCCGCCAGACCCACGTCGACCGGGCCCTGCACGACTGGGCCCGGGCCGAACGCGGGCTGGACCGTCGCGGCGGCCGCGTCGACGGCCTCGGGGTCGGCAGCCGACACCACCAACACGAGGCGGTCACCGTGGATGCCGGAGAGCACGGCGGCCGGTCGGGCAACCGTGTTCGCCGGGTCGGCCGGACCGCCCGGCGCACCCACCAGCACGGCGGTGGGTCGGGAGCTGTCCCAGTTCAATGCGGCCGCTCGCGACTCGAGCGCTTCACCGCCCTCGCCGCGGACGATTGCATCCACCACCAGAGCTTCCAGCCGCTGGTCCCAGGCACCGCGGCTCTCCGCCGCGACGGCGTAGATGGTGGCCGCGGAGAAGGCCACCTCCCGGGAGTACCGCAGCAGCGCTTCGGTCAGTTCGGCTCGTTCCCGCTCCGCGGTCGCCACAGCCGGAAAGCCGTCCTCGGCCACCGAGATGGCCACCCGGACCAGCTCGACCGTGTGCCGAAAGGAGACGGCGCGGACCAGCTCGCGGGGGGCATTGGCGAAGATCGCCTCGGTCAGCCGGGTCCGGGCCGAGGTAGCGGCGCGGCTGTCCACCTGCGCCAACCATTCCGGAAACCCGGCGATCCCGGCCTGCGCCACCAGGGAAACCCACGCCCGGTGCTCCGCCGGCAGGGTCCTGAACCAGGGCAACCGGGCCTCCATGGCGCCGATTGCCCGGGTGGTCAGCGCCCCGGCCGCCTGCTCCAGTCGCCGCAGCGTCTCCGCACTCACCACCGGTTCAGTCTCCCGCCCCGTCCGAGGCGCGGATCGACCGCACGATTTTCTGGCAGATACGGCCCCGAAACGTGCTGTGGATCCGCGCAGCGTGCTGTGGATCCGCGCAGCGGGGAGATGGTGCGCGCGGCGGGAAACGGGACGGAGAGGGCCGGCCACCTGGTGGAGTGGCCGGCCCCCGGGGGCGGAACGAATCAGGCGGGGGAGACCCCGGTCGCCTGCGGACCCTTGGCCGACGGCTCGGTCTCGTAGGTCACCCGCTGTCCCTCTTCCAACGACTTGTAGCCGGTGGAGTTGATCGCCGAGTAGTGCACGAAGACGTCACCCGACCCGTCGTCGGGGGAGATGAAACCAAATCCCTTTTCCGAGTTGAACCACTTGACTGTGCCCTGCGCCATGCTTGCTCTCCTGCTGCGTCGTCCCCGGGCACCGGTGCCCGGGGAATGGATCACCCCGGCGACGTCCCGACGCGCCACCACGGGGGTTGTGCTTTACCCCTGCTTGAACTGCTCATCAGGAGATCAGCGACAACGCGGTAAAGATAGCGTGTGCCGGGCCCGCTGACCAGTGTCGGGCCCGACCGACCGCGGACACCGCGTCTCGGTGTCGCGGCCGCGGCGTTCGCTAGGAATCGCCGCCGGCATTTCCGGAACGTCCGGCCCGGACGTCGTCCAGCTCATAACGTTCCGCCGCTTCGGCGGCCGCACCGACCCGATACCCGCCCTGGCGTTCCAGCGCGGCCAGGGTGGCCACCACCATCGACGGACCGTCGATCAGGAAATGGCGACGGGCCGCCGCACGGGTGTCGGAGAAGCCGAAACCGTCGGCGCCGAGAGCGGTGAAGTCACCGGGCACCCAGGGCGCGATCTGGTTCTGGACCAGGCGCTGGTAGTCACTCGTCGCGATCACCGGCCCGGGGGCGTCGGCCAGTCGCTGGGTCACGAACGGATCCACCACGGGCGCACCCGGGTGGAGCAACCGATCGCGTTCGATGACCTCGGCGTCCCGGCGCAGCTCGGTCCAGCTGGTCACCGACCACACATCGGCAGCCACATCCCAGTCCTGGGCCAACAGATGCTGCGCCTCCAGGGCCCAGCGCACCCCGACCCCCGAGGCCAGCAGCTGCGCCCGTGCCCTGCCCGCCGGTTCGGCGGCCGGGGCGAGCAGGTACAGGCCCTTGAGCAAACCCTCGACGTCCAGGTCGGCCGGTTCCGCCGGCTGCACATAGGGCTCGTTGTACATCGTGATGTAGTACGAGATATTCTCGCCCACAAGTGTTTCCGCGCCCGGGTCGGTGGAGTCGTTGGAATACATCCGGCGCAGACCGTCCCTGACGATGTGCGCGATCTCGTACCCGTAGGCGGGGTCGTAGGCCACGATGTGCGGCATGGTCGCGGCCAGCAGGTGCGAGTGCCCGTCTGCGTGCTGCAGGCCTTCGCCGGTCAGCGTGGTCCGGCCGGCGGTGGCGCCCAGAATGAAACCGCGGCCCATCTGATCGCCGACCGCCCAGAAACCGTCGCCGGTGCGCTGGAACCCGAACATCGAATAGAAGATGTACATCGGGATCATCGGCACGCCGTGGGTGGCGTAGCTGGTGGAAGCGGCCGTGTAGGACGCGGTCGAGCCGGCCTCGTCGATGCCTTCGTGCAGGATCACCCCCTGCTCGGACTCCTTGTAGGCCAGCATCAGGTTGGCGTCGACGGCGGTGTAGAGCTGCCCGGCCGGGTTGTAGATCTTCTGGGTCGGGAAGAACGAGTCCATACCGAAGGTGCGGGCCTCGTCGGGAATGATCGGCACGATGCGCTTGCCGATTTCCGGGTCCTTGAACAGGTCCCGAACCAGCCGGACGAAGGCCATGGTGGTGGCGATCTCCTGCTTGCCTGAGCCCCGTTTGAGGACCTCGTAGACGCCATCGCCCGGCAGTACCAGCGGTTTCGCGGCCACCCGTCGTTCGGGTACGAAACCGCCGAGCCGCCGCCGGCGGTCCCGCATGTACTCGATTTCCTCGGCGGATTCGCCCGGGTTGAAGTACGGCGGCTGGTAGGGATTCGACTCCAACTGCGCGTCGGTGATCGGTAGATCCAGACCGTCCCGGAATTCCTTCAGGTTCGGCAGGGTCATCTTCTTCATCTGGTGGGTCGCGTTGCGACCCTGGAACGACGGCCCCAGGCCGAATCCCTTGATGGTGTGAGCCAGGATGACGGTCGGTTGACCGACATGCCGCATCGAGGCGTCGTAGGCGGCGTAGACCTTGCGGTAGTCGTGACCACCCCGCCGGAGCCGCCAGATGTCGGCGTCGGACATATCGGCGACCATGGCCTTGGTCCGAGGGTCGCGGCCGAAGAAGTGATCGCGGACGTACGCGCCGTCGTTGGCCCGGTAGGTCTGGAAGTCCCCGTCGGCGGTGGTGTTCATCAGGTTGACCAGGGCGCCGTCGCGATCGCCGTGCAGCAGCGGGTCCCACTCCCGACCCCAGATGCACTTGATCACGTTCCAGCCGGCCCCCCGGAAGAACGCCTCCAGCTCCTGGATGATCTTTCCGTTGCCGCGGACCGGGCCGTCCAGCCGCTGCAGGTTGCAGTTGATGACGAAGGTCAGGTTGTCCAAGCCGTCCAGGGCAGCCACGTGGATCAGCCCGCGCGATTCCACCTCGTCCATCTCGCCGTCACCCAGGAACGCCCAGGTGTGCTGGTCGGAGGTGTCCTTGATGCCGCGGTTGTGCAGGTAGCGGTCGAAGCGGGCCTGCTGGATGGCGTTCATCGGCCCCAGGCCCATGGAGACCGTCGGGTGCTCCCAGAACTTCGGCATCAACCGCGGGTGCGGGTAGGACGGGATGCCACCACCCGGGTGACTGACCTCCTGACGGAATCCGTCCAGGTCGCCCTCGGTCAGCCGGCCCTCCAGGAAGGCCCGGGCGTACATGCCGGGTGAGGCGTGGCCCTGGAAGAAGATGTGGTCGCCGCCACCGGGGTGGTCCTTGCCCCGGAAGAAGTGGTTGAACCCGACCTCGTAGAGGCTGGCCGAGCTGGCGTAGGTGGAGATGTGCCCGCCCACGCCGATGCCCGGCCGCTGCGCCCGGTGCACCATGATCGCCGCGTTCCAGCGGATCCACCGCCGGTAGCGGCGCTCGATCGCCTCGTCCCCGGGGAAGTGCGGCTCGGCCTCGGTGGCAATGGTGTTGATGTAATCGGTGGTGGTCAGGGCCGGAAGACCGACGTGCCGTTCCTTCGCGCGGCCCAGCAGCCGCAGCATCAGATAACGGGCGCGCTGCTGACCACCGGCGTCGACCATGGCGTCGAACGAGTCAAGCCATTCATCGGTCTCTTCCGGATCGATGTCCGGTAGCTGGGCGGCAATGCCGTCGCGAATGAGCCGATGCCGGGCCCGGCGGTCCACACCGCCGTTTCCGGTGGCGGGAGTCGACTGTGCTGTCGTGGTCAAGGGTTCTCCTGTTCCGCTCCGGGACTCGTCGGGTGACCGACGATCCCGCACCGATCACAACCGGCGCGTCCACCGGCCGCGGGTTCGGCAGTGGGCAGAAAACCGAGCCGGTCGGGCACGGTCCGCCATCTCAATGTTCGCTACCATCCTCCCGCATCCGCCAACCCGGTGGTGGGTCGGGCGGCACTCCACCGGGTCAGTGGGCCGGTTAGGGTGTGCGCAGACGACACCGGGTAACTGGCAACGTGTCGACAACCAGTGCGACGACGATGCAATGTCGAAGGGACGCGATAGACGTGACTGCGGCCTCGGGGCCGGCGGCGACCGCAGCCGCCCGGCTCGGCCTGTCGGCAGGCGATGTGGTGGGGGAGCTTGGCTACGACGAGGACGTGGACCACGACTTCCGCGACGCCGTCTCCGACATCATTGATGCGGAGCTTCTCGGTGAGGACGCCGACGACGTCCTCGACGCGGTGTTGCTGTGGTGGCGCGACGACGGCAGCGGCGATCTGACCGACGCCCTGGTCGACGCAGTCACCCTGCTCGCCGAGGACGGTGTGGTTTGGTTGGTCAGTCCCCGGACCGGCCAGAACGGTTACATCGAGCAGAGCGACATCGTCGAAGCCACCCGAACGTCCGGCCTGACCCAGACGACCACCGTGACCGGTCCGCCGGGATGGACGCTGGCCCGGTTGGCCCGGGCGAAGCAGGGCCGCCCGCGGCGCTGAGCCGGGCTGGCAGGATGTCCCCATGGCTATCCAGATCGGCGATACCGCGCCCGACTTCACCCTCAACGACTCCAACCGCGCTCCGGTGACGCTGTCGTCCTTTCGGGACGACAAGGCGGTGCTGGTCGTCTTCTACCCGTTCGCCTTCTCGGGCGGATGCACCACCGAACTGTGCGCCGTGCGTGATGACCTGGGTTCCTTCCAAAACGACAAGGTGCAGATCCTGGGTATCTCGGTGGACCCGGTTCCGACCTTGAACGCCTGGCGGGAGGCCCACGGGTACGAGTTCCCGTTGCTGTCCGACTTCTGGCCGCACGGCCAGGTGGCCCGTGACTACGGGGTCTTTTTCGAACCGGGCGGCTTGGCCCTGCGCGGCACCTTCCTGATCGACAAGGACGGCGTCGTCCGGTTCACCGAGGTCAACCAGCCGGGCGAGCTGCGCGACCAGAACAACTGGCGGGCCGCGGTCGACGCCCTCGGCGCGGTCTGAGCGGCGTTCGACTCACCGTCGATGTCCGCCGACGATCCGACGACAGCCGGCTGGGCTGATCCGGCGGCCGCACGGCATTCGTTGGCCGAGATCGCTCCGGTGCAGCGCCGTTCGCGCCGCTTCGTCCGGATCACCGGGATGGCCCGTCCTCTGGTCGTCTGGGGCCTGGCGTGGCTGATCGGGGGGGCGGCGTGGGGGTGGTGGTCCTCTCCGGTCCGCGAGATCGTCGGCGGGGTCGCCTGTGTCGCCGCCGCGCTGGCCAGCTGGTTGATCCCGGCCCGACACCTGCATCGGGCCACCACCCGACCAGCCCTGGGTCGTGGGTGGCTCGCCATCCTCATCGCGTCGCCGGTATTGGTGGACATCGTCCGTCCGGCGGACGCCGATCAACTCGTCCTGTTCCTGGTCGCGCTGTGGTCCCTGGGCATGCTGCTGTATGCGGTGGTCTCTGTCGATGTCGCGTTCGCCCTGGTCAGTGCGGTTATCCTGCTGCTCGCCGCGGCTGCCCGCCACGTCGTCCCCGGGTACGAGGTCATGGCGGTCCTGATGGTCGGCGGTGCCGTGCTGCTCGGACTCGGGGTCTCCCGGCTGGTTCGTCGGTGACCGCGCCGGACGAGCACCTGCTGCAGGAATTGGCCAACCGGTTGCGAAGTCCTTTCGATCCGGTCCTGTCCGACCCCGTCCGGCTCCGGCTGCAAGCAGCCCTGTGCGCGATCCCGGGGGACACCGAATTGAGCTTCACGGCCCTGCGCAGCTTGCTCGGGCTGTCGGACGGCAATGCCGCGACTCATCTGCAGGTGCTATTGGCTGCGGGCTTCGTCCGCACCGGCGAGCGCTGGCGCGGGCGCCGTCGAACGACGCTCTACCAGGCGACCGACGCCGGCCGAGCGGCCTTCGCCGGGCATGTGGCGGCACTGCACGCGGTCACCGATCTGGGCGAGTGACGTCCGGGCCGGAGCCGGTGCGCATCGAATGACTCGAAACGATCGTCGTCCCTGATGGGACTGAGTCCGGTTCACCAGCTCCTGGATTCATCGACGACGCGCGCGATGAGCTCGATGGCGTTGAGGGGTTCGGGGTTGCGGGTCCAGAGGTAGGTGGTGGTGATGCCGACGTCGTGGGCGGAGCGGAGGTGGTCCAGCAGCTGTTGCCGTGTGGTGGTGGGGCCGATTTTCATCATTGTTGTCTTGTCGATGTCGGCGAAGCTGCGGCCGAGCTTGTCGCAGTGTTGGTGCAGCGCATCAAGGGTGCGGCGGGCGTCGTCGCCGGTACCGAAGATGTTGCAGGCGTCGGCGTATTGGGCGACGAGCCGGAGGGTTTTGCGTTTGCCGCCGCCGGCGATGAGTAGGTACGGGTGCGGGCGGGACAGCGGTTGGGGTGCGTCGAGCGTTCGGCCCAGTTGATAGTGCCGGCCACTGTAAGGCCCGTCGTCGCCGCTCCACATCTGTAGACAGATCTGCAGGGTTTCTTCGAGTTGTTCGAAGCGTTCGGCGACGGGCGCGAAGGGCAGGCCCAGGCCGGTGGCTTCGGCGGCATAGACGCCCACGCCGATGCCGAGCCCGGCGCGGCCGCCGGACAGGGCGTCGAGGGTGCTGACCATTTTGGCCAGCAGCCCGGGCGGGCGGTAGGTGACGGCGGTGACCAGGGTGTGCAGCAGCACCTTGTCGGTGGCGGCGGCCAGGTACCCCAAGGCGGTGTAGGCCTCGAGCATGCTCTCCTCGGCGTCGCCGGCGAATTGCCACAGGTGATCCATCACCGTCAACCGGGTGATTCCGGCCGCTTCGGCCTCACGGGCGACGCGGCCGAGCGTCGCGCCCAGGTCGGGGGTCCCCCCTGTCCAGCTGAAGTCGGCGATGTGGAAGCCGAGATCCATCGGGTTGCTCCCTGCGTTCGTGGGGCCGAGTGGGCTAGTGGGAGGGTCGGGAGAAGAGGTTGACGGTGTTTCCGTCGGGGTCGCGGAAGACGGCTGAACGGTTGCCCCAGGGCATGGTGGTGGGTTCTTGCACGATGTCGTGGAGGTGTTCGCGCAGCCGTTCGTACTCGGTGTCGGCGTCCTCGACGAGGAACTCGAGCAGCACGCTGTGGTTGTCGCTCGGGTGGGGGGCGTGTTCGCCGAGCATGCCGACGGTGGCCGGGGTGGCGAAGGCCAGCAGCCCGGTCTCGAGCTGGAGTTCGGCGAAGAAGGAGTTGGGGCGGGCGGCCTGGGCGCCGGTGAGGCGTTCGTAGAACTCGACCAAGCGGTCGATGTCGTGGGTGATGATTCTGATGCCGAAGATCATGAGGAAGTCCTGTTCTTGGTGTTCCCGACGCGGGATCGGGTGGTCGTGGATTCGATTGGGCACGAGTGGGTCAGAACGGTAGTGGGGCGCTCTCCTTCGGGTCGGTCGCGCTGTGGTCGTCGGGCGTGGGCCGGCCCAGTGTGATCGGGTCGCGATCAGTGTCGATCCCGGTTGCGGCAGCGGCCTCGTCGGCGATGGATTCGCCCTTGGTGTTGGCGGCCCAGACGCCGATGACCGCGGCGCCGACGAGGAAGATCGCGGCCGCGAGCAGGGCGTGGTGGAACCCGGACGTCAGGGCCGTCGGGGTGTCGACGTGGTGGGACAGCAGCACGGTGGTGTGGGCGGTGGCGATGGCGGAGAAGATGGCCAGGCCCAAGGCGACCCCGAGTTGGAACGCGGCGTTGACCAAAGCGGCGGCCAGGCCGGCTTGGTCGGGTCGCACGGCGGCATTGCCGGCGGTCTGCACC
Organism: Nakamurella sp.; assembly: GCA_965277905.1. Lineage (GTDB taxonomy): Bacteria > Actinomycetota > Actinomycetes > Mycobacteriales > Nakamurellaceae > Nakamurella. Next base: position 1,165,042 of record CBDIDW010000004.1, on the reverse strand, counting down.
CCGACCAGGACGGCGCCGAGTCCGAGGCCCATGATCATGAGGCCGGGCAGCAGGTCGGCGGCGTAGGAGCCGTGGACGGGGATCTGGGCGAGCCAGAACACACCTGCGGCGGACACCAGGGCTCCGGCGACGATCAGCGGGCGGGTGCCGACCTTCGCGAACAGTTTGGACGATATCCCGGCGCTGAGCACCACGATGAATCCGGCGGGAATGTAGGCAAAGCCGGCCTCGGTGGGCGAGTAGCCCAGGACTTCCTGCATGTAGACGGTGAGGAAGAAGAACATCGACCCAAAGCTGGCGAACGCGATGACCTGGGTGGCGTCGGCGGCGGCCAGGCCCTTGACCTTGAAAATGGAGAACGGCACCAACGGGTGGGCCTGGGAGCGTTCGTTGATGACGAACCCGATCAGCAAAAGAGCCGCGGCGACCAGCGCGACCAGGGTTTGCCTGCTGCTCCAGCCGATGACGGGGGCACGGACGAGGGCGTAGATCAACGCCAGCATCGAAGTGGTGATCAGCACGGCTCCGGGGAGGTCGAACTGCGAGACCCTCGCGGTGCGGCGGTCGTTGTCGAAGAGCTTGTAGGCGGCGATGACGATGATCAAGCAGATGGGTGGGTTGACGAAGAACACCCACCGCCACCCGGGCCCGCCGGTGAGCACACCACCCAGGAACACCGCCAGCATGGAGGCCAACCCGCCGGTCGCGCCCCACGCGCCCAGGGCCTTGAGCCGGTCGGTGCCTTGATGGAACGTCGTGGTCAGGATCGACAACGCGGCCGGGGTCATCGCCGCCGCAGCCAGGCCTTGCACCAGCCGCCCCGCGATCAACACGCCGGCGCCCTGGGCGAACCCGGACACCAACGAGGACACCCCGAACACGATCGTGCCGGCGAGCAGGAACCGGCGGCGACCCAATAGATCGGACAGGCGGCCGCCCAGGAGCAGGCATCCGCCGTAGGTGAGGACATAGCCCGAGAGCACCCACTGCAGGTTCTGGATGCTCATCCCCAGCTCGTGCTGGATCTGGGGCAGCGCCACGTTCACGATCGACCCGTCGGCAAAGTCGATGAAGCCGACCAGGCACAAGAACACCAGCGTCAACCGCCCCCGCGGGGTGGACAGGAATGACGCGCCCGGCGTCGGAGCAGACATGCGATCAACATCCTCAAAGTTGGTTGGGTACCCAACTTAACACGGAGTAAGGTCGGTTCGGCAACCCGGAGCCGGGGAGCTGACTTGAGTTCAGAAGCAAGGAGAGATCATGGATCTGACACAGGCGACAGTCCTGGTGACCGGCGCGACGTCGGGTATCGGCGAAGCCACGGCGCGTCGGTTCGCCCGCATGGGCGCGCACGTCATCGTGTCCGGACGGAACGCCGAGCGCGGTGAGCGGGTCGTGGCCGGGATCGAAGAAGAAGGCGGCCGCGCGCACTTCGTCGCGGCGGATCTCGGCGACCCGCAGGACGTGTTGCGGCTGGCCGACGAGGCCGGGGAAGTCGACGTCCTGGTGAACAACGCCGGCGGGTCACCGTTCGGCGGAACCGCCGAGACCAGCGCCGAGGCGGCCCGCAACGTCCTGGACGTCAACGTCCTGGCCCCGTTCCTACTCACCGGCAAGCTGGCCCCCAGGATGGGCCGGCGTGGCGGAGGCGCCATCGTCAACGTCCTCACATGCCGGCGCGCACGGCAGCTCCATCCTGGTCGCCTACGGCGCGTCCAAGGCCGGCCTGAACGTGCTGACCAAGACCTGGGCGCTGGAGTTCGGCCCCGTCGGCGTGCGCGTCAACGCCGTGTCGCCCGGAGCGGTCCGCACCCCACCCGCCGAAGTGCTCGGCGAGATGTTCGACCAGATGGCCAACGCGACACCGCTCGGACGCGCCGCGTCGGCCGACGAGATCGCCGCGATCATCACTTATCTGGCCTCCGACGACGCCTCCTACGTGACCGGGGCGGTCGTGGTGGCCGACGCCGGGATGGGCGCCGCCTGACCTGCCCGCACCGGAATCCGTTCCGGCCGCTGACGGACTTCGGCGTAGCATTTGGTCAACCAACTAACAACAGGTGAGCGAGGTGACGCTGTGGCGACGTCGAATCAATCTCGTCCGGCCGGTAAAAGGGAACGGTTGATCGAAGGTGCCGGGCAGCTGATCTATCAACGGGGCGTCGAACGCACCACCCTGGTCGATGTCGCCGAGCACACCAGCATTTCGGTCGGCAATATGTACTACTACTTCAAGACCAAGGACGAGCTCGTCGATGCGGTGGTCAAGTCGCACTCGCAGGCACGAGACGAGCTGCTCGCGCGACTCGAACGACGACGCACCCCCCAAGCGCGGCTCAAGGGCCTTCTCGACGAACTCGACGGCACCCGCCATCTGGTCTCGGACTACGGCTGCCCCATCGGCACCTTGTCCTCCGAACTCGACAAACGCATGGGTGTGCAGAGCTCAGCCGGCAGCCAGGAACTGCTGGGCACCATGGTCGACTGGGCCGAGAGCCAGTTCCGACAGATGGGCCGCACCGACGCGCGAGACCTCGCCGTCGAACTCATCGCCACCTACGAAGGCGTCACCATGTTGACGCATTCGCTGCGTGACCCTGACCTGATGCACCGCCAGAGCAAGCGGCTGCGCCGGCGGATCGACTCCCTGACGTCCCCCACCGAATAGCGAACCAACAGCTCGACACATTGGTCCCCGCACCACAGCGCACGAGAGGCACCCCACACACCATGAGCAGCACCGAATTCCCCACCCCCACAGGGACCGATCTGGTCGTGACCAACCTGATCGTGTGCGCCGACGTGGACGCATCGACCCAGTTCTACGGGCACGTCCTGGGCGGGACCATCGTTCGCTCCGGCGGGCCCGGACCCACCGTCGTCAAGCTCGCCAACGCCTGGCTGACCTTGGTCAACGGGGGCGGACCCACCCCCGATAAGCCCAGCGTCACGCTCGCCGCGCCTGCCGACCTCGACCTCGTCGACAGCTTTCTGAACCTGCGCGTCGCGGACATCGCTACCACCCACCGCGAATGGACCGCCCGCGGCGCCGAGTTCCTCACCGAACCCCTGGACAACCACGGCCACGAACTGCGCTGCTACCTGCGTGACCCCAGCGGACACCTCATCGAGGTCGGCCAGGCGCTGTAGCCGCCGGTCTCACCTGCAACGGAACCCCGTTCAACGGGGGACGTCCCGGCCGGAACGGCTGCGCCGGTAGGCGGTCAACGTAACAAACAGCATCGCCACCACGATCGCGACCACTCCGTACCAGAGGCCTCGCGCATGCACGAGCACCAGGATCAGGAAGGCCAGCCCGGAGGCCATGCCGATCAACGCGGACAGCCAGCCGTACCGGCGCGTGTCCCCGGGCGTCGACGCTTGCGTCATGCCATTCTCCTGTCGGCCTGGTGTGGTCGGTCCCGTCCGGCCAACACTCTGTACGGCAGAGTATGCATCAACGCAGCGAGATCCGTCACCGATCTGGGATCATGTGCACCGGGCGCGTAGCGCTCGGTTGGTTGGGCGCGTAGCGCTCGGTTGGATGGGCGCGTAGCTCAGTGGAAGAGCACCCGGTTTACACCCGGGCGGTCGGCGGTTCGAACCCGTCCGCGCCCACCACGCGACGGCGCGGACGTCTCACCCGTCGACTCCGACGACACCCGGATCGAGCAGCTCCACTCCTGAGTGAGAACTCACCGCGACCCACCCGGACCGAAGGACGCCGGACCGAGCCGCAGTCGAGCAAGGGTGTCGACCATCGCCGACGCCAGACGCTTCTGTCCGTTGATGCTGGGATGAGCGTTGTCGGGAGCCGCGTATTCGGCGTTGAGGCGGGAAGGGTCGGTCTCGGAACGGATGGCGGCATCGAAGTCGGCAAATTCGTGACCCGACGTGCGGATCCAGCCGTTCAGCGCCTCGCGGAGGGTTTCTCGGTCGGGGTCGGCGACCATCTCGGGCGCGAGTGGAGTGATGGTGGCGAGGATGACCTCCAGCCCGGCCTCTTCGGAGCGGTGAACGAGTTCTTGGTAGCCGTCAATCATTTGGGCGAGCGATGGCATTTCCGCCGCGGAGGTGATTCGTCCAGGCAGGCCCCAGTCGTTGCTGTTGTAGGCGATCACCACATGCGTGACGCCAGTGGTTCCGAGCACGTCCTCATCGAATCGGGACAGCCCGGCTCGGCCCCACGACGGGGTCGATTCCGGTGCGTCGAGACGGATGCGGTTTCCCGGGATGCCTCGATTGACGACGGCGATCCCGGCGTCGGCGGGGAGCAGGGCTGCGGTGAACTGCGGCCAGCCCATTGCCGTGCTCGAGCCGCCGAGAGCCACGATGACCGCCGAGGGCACGAGTCCAGCGACCTCGATCGTGCGCAGGAACGGGCCTCCCGATGGCAGTGACCAGCCGGTGCCGGCAGATTCAAGTCCGGCACCCGTATTCGGTGCTGGGAATTCGCGTGTCTCGCGCGTTTCGTCCATGGCTTCCGGCGGCGACCCCTCGAATGGGAACTCGAGTGATCCGACGAAGTCTCCGGGCCTTGATCGGTCGAACCTGAACCCGGCGGCGGTCGCATAGGGCGTCGGTTCTGGCAGATAGACATCGACGACGACCTCATCACTGTGCTGGATGGTCATCTCGATCGGGTCGGTCCACCGTGACTCCCCGGCGGGGATGACAGTGAAGGGCCGGCCGCCGAAACCGACCTCGACAAAGTGGTCGCCGACACCGACCGCTCCCCGCCCGATCCGAACTGGCTCGTCACCGAATCGATTGCTCAGCTCTGCTCGGACTGCGTCGCCGCCCAGGCTCGCAGGGACCGTCATACGGGCGGTGACGTCGACAAAGCCGGGTTCGTCGTCCTCGCCGCGAAAGTCCGACACCGCCTGAGCCCACGTCGGCCGCCAAAGCCTTGCGTCAGGACTGCTCATGTGGGCTCCATCGTGACCGTCGCTCGCGTCTGCCGCGCAGGTGACCGTAGCCGGGTCAGCCCATGGCTGCTGGAACAGCGTTCCAACCATCTTGGAACAAGGTTCCAGTTGTGTCAACATGGAATCCATGGCAGGGAACGCCGGGCGCGGCGCACCTCGTGCAGAGGCACTGTCCAAGGAACGGATCATCGCGGCGGCGGTCGAGATCCTTGACGCGGAAGGCGAGGAAGCACTCACGTTCCGGGCCCTGGCGAGCCGCCTCCGTACCGGGGCCGGGGCTATCTACTGGCACGTCGCCAACAAGGACGAGCTCCTTTCCGCCACCACCAACACCGTGATCACTGCGGTCACGAGTGCGGGCGCGAATCACTCCCCGCCACGTGACGAGCTCCGAGCCATTGCGATCGCATTGTTCGATGCCATCCAGGCACACCCGTGGATTGGCTCCCAGCTGTCCCGTGAGACCTGGCAGCTGGCGAACACCCGCATCTTCGAGGCGGTCGGGAGCAAACTCCAGGCGCTCGGGGTGCGCTCGGAGTCACGATTCGACGTGGCGTCGGCGCTCACGAATTACATTTCCGGGGTGGCCGGACAGAACGCCGCGAACGCCCGCAGCGCCCCGCGCGACATCGATCGGACCACCTTTCTCGCGCTGGTGGCGCAGCGATGGGCCGCGCTCGACCCCAGGGAATATCCGTTCGTCCACGAGGTGTCGGCCCAGCTGCCTGCACATGACGACCGCAAGCAATTCATCGCGGGAATCGACCTCATCCTGGCGGGTCTTTCGAAACTTCCGGACAGCAGACACGGTTGAGTGCGACCGAGCGCGGACGGGACCTGGCCTACAGATCGGCCCACGCCGAGGTCGGGTTCTCGATCGCGTCGGCCACGAACCGAAGGAAACCTCCCGCGGTGCCGCCGTCGCAGACCCGGTGGTCGAAGACCAGCGACAGCTGGACGATGCGGCGGGCGACGATCTGATCGCCGACGACCCACGGTCGCGGGAAGATCCGTCCCATACCGAGGATGGCCACCTCGGGATGGTTGATGATCGCGGCGCTGCCGTCCACCCCGAGAACGCCGTAGTTGTTCAGGGTGAACGATCCGCTGGTCAGCTCGTCGGTGGTCGTCGAGCCGTCCCGCGCCGCGGTCGTCAGCCGCTTGATCTCGGAGTGCAGGGCACGGGTACTGAGCCGGTGAGCATCCCGGATCGCGGGAACGACCAGACCCCGATCGGTCTGCGCAGCGATGCCGAGGTTCACCCCGTCCAGGTGGACGATCTCCTGGTTGTCGGTGTCCACCTTGGCATTGAGTTCGGGGTAACGGGCCAGCCCGGCAATGACGAACCGAGCCACCATGGCCAGCACCCCGGGCGCCTCGCATCGGTCGGTCCAGGACTGGCGCAGGACGAGCAGCTCCGTGGCGTCCACGTCGACCCAGGTGGTGGCTTCGGGGATCTCGGAGCGGCTGCGGGTCAGCGTGGCGGCCACGGTCTTGCGCAGGCCCCGAATGGGAATCCGACTGCGGATCGCGAGCCCGGTACGCCGATCGGTGTCGCCCGACCCGGTTGCCGCGGTGGGGGTGGGGAGGGCATCGGTGGGAGCGACGTCGGGCTTGACCGTCGCGGCCTCGACGTCGGCGCGGGTGATGACACCGTCCGGGCCGGAGCCGCGCACGGTGGCCAGATCGACGCCGCGGGTGCGGGCCAGCGCTCGCACCACCGGTGATTGCACGGCGGGGGCTTGAACCGAGCCGTTGGCCGGAGCAGCAGGTGCTGGCAGCGTCGGAACGGTCGCGGGAGGCTCGGCCGCCTGGATCGTGGCCGGGCCCGAAGGCAGCGACCGCCGGCGTCGGGACGGCGTCGACGCCGAGGTCCCGTACCCGATCAGAACGTTGCCGGAACCAGCCCGTTCCTCGGTCCTGTACGTATCGGCGGGGGCCTGCGTGGGCGCGGTCGGGGCCTGCGCGCCGTCCTCGACCGTGATGAGCGGGGAGCCGACTGCGATGGTCGCGCCCTCGATGCCGTGCAGTGCGGCGATGACTCCGCCGAACGGGCTGGGGACCTCGACCGTGGCTTTGGCCGTTTCCACCTCGGCGACGGGAGCGTCGACGGCGATGGTGTCCCCGGGGGACACCAGCCACCGGACCAGCTCCGCCTCGGCCAGACCCTCGCCCAGGTCGGGCAGGGTGAAGATCTGTTGGCTCATACGGTTTCCCGGGCCGGTTCCCATTGCAGGGTGTCGACGGCATCCAGGATCCGGTCGACGCCGGGCAGGTAGTGCCGCTCGAGTTTCGGCGGCGGGTAGGGGATGTCGAACCCGGTGACGCGGCGCACCGGAGCGTACAAGTGGTGGAAGCACCGCTCGGTCACCCGGGCGACGATCTCGGAAGCGACCGAGGCGAATCCCGGAGCCTCGGCCACGACGACAGCCCGACCGGTCCGACTCACTTCGGCGCACACGGTGTCGTCATCGAAGGGCACGATCGACCGGAGGTCGACGACGCCGATGTCGCGGCCTTCGGCGGCCGCCTGATCGGCAGCGGCCAAGGCGACCGGGACCGAGGGACCATAGGCGATCAGCGTCGCGTCCCGGCCGGCTCGACGGACGACTGCCCGCCCGATCGGTGGCACGACGGCCTCGACGTCGACGACCTCGCGGGAAAAGTAGTGTCGCTTCGGTTCGAGAAAGATGACCGGATCCGGACTTTCAATTGACGCGCGGAGCAAGCCGTAGGCGTCGGCGTTCGTGGCCGGGGTGACGACGGTGAGCCCGGGGGTGTGGGCGTAGTAGGACTCGGAGGAGTCGCAGTGGTGCTCGACTCCGCCGATGCCGCCCGCGTAGGGCACCCTGATGACGATCGGCAATCGGAGTCGGCCACGGGTCCGATTGGCCATCTTGGCCACGTGGCTGACGATCTGCTCGAACGCGGGGTAGGCGAAGGCGTCGAATTGCATTTCGACCACCGGACGCATGCCGTTCATGGCCATGCCGACCGCCATGCCGACGATGCCCGACTCGGCCAGAGGGGTGTCAAAGCAACGACTCTCGCCGAAGTCTCGGGTCAGTCCGTCGGTGACCCGGAAGACTCCGCCCAGCGTCCCGACATCCTCTCCGAGGACCACGACGGACGGGTCGTCGGTCATCGCGTCCCGCAGGGCCGTGTTGATCGCCTGCGCCATGGTCATCTTCGGCAGCTCGTTGGTCATGACGACTCCTCGAAAGCGAGTTCGCGCCGCACGATTTCCCGTTGTTCCCGCAGTTGCGGGGTGGGGTCGGCGTAGACATAGGCGAAGAGCTCCTCGGGGTTGGCCGGCACCGGGGCGTTCAGGCCGGACCGGACATGCGCGGCCATGGTCTCCGCCGCCGCCGCGTACTCCCGTTCTTCCGCCTCCCCGAGCACACCGGCTTCGGTCAGGAACTCGCGCACCCGGATCAACGGATCCCGAGGCGCCCACTGCGTCACCTCGGCCTCGGTGCGATACCGGGTCGCGTCGTCGGCGTTGGTGTGGGCCTCCATGCGGTAGGTGTCGGCCTCGACCAGCGTCGGTCCGTCACCGCGGCGGGCCCGATCCACCGCCTCGCCCAGGACGAGAAGCAAGGCTGCCAAATCGTTTCCGTCCACTCGAATGCCGGGCATCCCGTAGCCGACGGCCTTGGCGGCCAACGACGGTGCGACGGATTGGCGGGCCAGCGGCACCGAGATCGCGTACTTGTTGTTCTGCACGAAGAAGACCACGGGGGCGCCGAAGACGGCAGCGATGTTGCAGGCCTCGTGAAAGTCCCCCTCGCTGGTCGCGCCGTCCCCGCACAGGGCCATCGCCACGGTGTCCTCACCCTTGAGTCGCGCGGCGTGGGCGACCCCGACCGCGTGCAGCAACTGAGTGGCCAGCGGAGTGGCCTGGGGAGCGACCCGGTGCTTGACCGGGTCGAATCCGCAGTGCCAATTGCCGGCCAGCAGGTCCAGGACCTCGACCGGATCGACCCCGCGCGCGCAGATGGCCGCGGTGTCGCGATACGTCGGGAACAGCCAGTCCTGGGCGGAGAGGACCTGCACGCAGGCCACCTGGCACGCTTCCTGGCCGCGCGAGGACGGATAGACGGCCAACCGACCCTGGCGCACGAGCGCCCCGGCCTGCTCGTTGAGCCGTCGAGCGACGACCAGTTCGCGGTAGCCGTCCAGCAGCGTCGCGGTGTCAGGCGGGCGCGCTCCCTCGACCAGATGTCCGGATCGGTCGATGACCTGGGTCAACGCCAGTGCGGACGCCAGCGGATCGGTACCCGACATCAGTCCTCCAAGCTCATGACAATGTCCGTCAATCCTCCGCCCAGATGGATTGACTGGCTACGAAATCGCAGAAACATGAGATGATTGGCCGGGATCTGCCAGATCATCGGTTCGAACGGACTCATGTGAGTTCGTCGGCGTCGGAAGGTTGAGACGAATGAATCAGGAATCGATCGACGAGATCGATCGGCGGATCATCAGCGAGCTCGAAGTCGATGGCCGACTGTCCGGCCGCGCATTGGCGGACCGGGTGTCGATCTCCCGGGCCAACGCCTACGCCCGGGTCGACCGGCTCATCGCGGACCAGGTCATCACTGGATTCACCGCCGTCGTCGACCCGGCCCGGGTCGGACTGACCACGTCGGCCTACGTCACCCTCTCGATCCGGCAGAACAGCTGGCGGGACCTCAAGGAACGACTGTCCAGGATTCGCGAGATCCGCCACATGGCACTGACCGGGGGCGATTTCGACGTGATGTTGCTGGTCCGGGCGGCGGACAATCACGCCCTGCGCCAAGTCGTGCTGGAGCAGCTGCAGGCCATGCCCGGTGTGCTGTCGACCCGGACGTTCCTCATCTTCGAAGACACGGCGAACTGATCGCATCGGCGCCGCGGTGCCCGAACGTAAACTCACCGAGTGTCCAAGAGTGTTCGACCCCCGGCGCACGCGCTGACCACTGCGCCCATCGGTCGGATGGGGGCGGCGGACCGGATCATCGAGGACCTGCGCGATCAGATCGCTCGCGGGGAGGTTCCGCAGGGTGCCCGGCTGCCCAGCGCACGAGACGTGGCGGATCAGTACGGCGTGAGCGCCCCGACCGCGAGCGAGGCGCTTCGTGGACTGGCAGCCATGGGACTGGTCGAGATCCGCCACGGGAGTGGGTCCTACGTGGCCGCCGATGCCGGCTCCATGGTGACCACCGCCCTGGCCACGGCCCTGCAGATCGAGGGAGTGACCATCGGCGAGATCATCGGGCTGATGTCGCTCATCAACGAGCGTGCCGCAGCGCTGGCTGCTGAGCGCGCGACGCCCGAAGACATCGATGAACTGGCTGCGGCCGAGTCCGTCATCATCAACGGCGACTCGCCCGAGGAAATTCTCTCGGCGGTGGAGCGCTTCCTGGTCGGATTGACCACGGCCGCGCACGAGCCGATCCTGACGCTGATCGGCACCTTCCTGGCCCGCATTCTCACCCGACTGGAAGCGGACCTGTTCCCGCCCGACGACGCCTTCTGGCGAGGTCTGACCTCACGCCTGCACGAGGAACGGCAGCAGATCATCCGTGCGTTGCGGCGTTCGAACCGTACCCAGGCCCAGCGTGCCGTGCGGCGTTATCACGAGCTGGCCGTCCAGCGGCTGCAGACGGAACCAATCGTCGCGCAAACCCGTTTGTCCGACCGACGTTTCGCCCGCACGGTGTCGCAACTCATCGCGGAGTAGTAAACCCCCGCGCACAAAGTCTCTTAGACACCTTGACAAATGGAATCTTGGTTTGTCACCCTTGTCCGCGTCCGGCCCACCGTTCACAACGAAGTGGAGTCCCCCATGCGCGGTCGCACTCTTCTCGTCCTGTCTCTCGTCGCGGGTTGCGCTGCGCTGACCGGATGCTCATCCAGTTCCAGTTCCAGTTCCAGTTCTGGCGCCGACACCAGCACCAGCAGTCCGGCCGCCTCCGCGGCCGGGAGCGCCGGCGGCTCGACACCGGGCAGCGCTTCGGGTGACCAGGTGACCATCACCGTCGGTGTCAGCCCGTCGACCGCCTCCACGGCCGTGTACCTGGCCCAGCAGAAGGAGTTCGGCGAGCACGGCCTGGTGGTCAAGATGGCGACGATCCAGTCGGGCGCCGAAGCCATTCCCCGGCTGCTCAACGGCGAGCTGGCCTTCGCCCTCGGTGATGCCGCCGGCACGATCACGGCAGCGTCGAACGGCGTCGCGGTGTCGGCGACGGGCGTGGCCACGGTGTCACCGTCGGATCCCGCCCAGGATTACTCGTCGATCGTGGCCAGCAAGCCCGATCTGAAGGGTCCCGGTGACCTGGCCGGCAAGACGGTTGCGGTCAACCAGCTCAACGGGATCGCCGAGCTCACGGCCAAGGCGGCCATCGACCACCAGGGCGGCAACAGCTCCTCGGTGAAGTTTGTCGAGCTTCCCTTCCCGCAGATGAGTGCGGCCGTGTCGGCCGGTCGGGTGGACGCGGCCCTGGTGGTCGAGCCGTTCCTGTCGGCCGCCAAGGGCGCCGGCCTGCACGTCGTGCTGGCTCCGCAGGCCTACGCGGTCGCTGGGCTGCCCTCGACCATCTTCGTGTCCTCGCAAGCTTTCGCGAACAAGCATCCGGACGTGGTCGCCAGCTTCAACGCGGCCATGAGTGAGGCGGCCGCTCGAGCCAATGCCGATCCCACCGCGGCCCGCCAGATTGCCGGAACCTACACCCAGATTCCGGCCGGCACGCTGAGCAAGATCACCCTGCCGATCTATGCGGCGAAGGCCGGCGACGTCCAGGGTCTGCAGAAGCTGCTGGATCTGATGAACAAGTATTCGATGCTCGAACAGCAGCCCGACATGGACACCTTGCTGTTCAAGTCGTCGAACTGACGATGACCGCCCCGACGCAAGTGCGCCTCGCGCGCCCGGCCGCGGGTGGCTCGATCTCCGGCCGACGCACAGGCGGGATCCGTTTGCTCATCGACAGAGTCGTGGCGCTGGCGGTTCTGCTGGTGGCCTGGCAGCTCGGCTCGACGCGGTTCGGTCCGGACATCGTGCCGGGTCCGGTCCGGGTCATGGTCGAGCTGGGCCGGCTGCTGGCTCAGTCGGTGTTCTGGGCCGCTGTCGGCGACACCTGCGCCAGCACGCTGATCGGGCTGTTGATCGCGGCGCTGCTGGCGATCCCGTTGGGATTGCTCACCGGCCGTCACCCGATCGCGGACGCAAGCACTCGGCTCACGGTCGACTTCCTACGGACCATCCCGAGCGTGACCCTGATCCCGCTGGTCGTTCTGCTCTTCGGCCCTTCGCAGACCATGAAGGTGGTGCTGATCGTGTTCGGTGCCTTTTGGCCGCTGTTCGTGCAGGCCACCTACGCGGCCCGAGAACTCGATCCGGTGGCCCGGGACGTGGTGCGGTCCTACCGACTGCGCGACCGCGTGGTCTGGACGGCCGTCCTCCTGCCCAGCTCCGCTCCGTTCTTGATCACCGGCGTGCGGGTGGCCACCACGCTGGCCCTCCTGCTCTCCGTCGGGGCCGAGATCGTCGGCAACGCCCCCGGTATCGGCCAACAGATCACCTTGGCCCAGATCAGCGACCAGTCGGCGACGGCCTATGCGTACGTGGTCGTCGCCGCGCTGCTGGGCGTGGCCGTCAACACGGCCGCCGCCCTCGGTCAGCAGCGCCTGCTGTTCTGGCACCCGTCGGTGCGGGGGAGGTTCGCGTGAGCCGCGCTACTCGCCGTGTGGTCCTGGTCCTGGTCGAGATCTGGCTGGTCGTCGCGCTGGTGGCCGCCTGGTGGTGGTGCAGCGCCGGAAGTCGCTCCACCTTCTTCCCCCCGTTGTCGAAGATCTTGAACAAGACCTGGAACCTATGGGTCTTCCACCACACGCTCACCGACCTGCTCCCGAGCCTGCGCAACCTGCTGGCCGGGTTCGGAATCGCCTTTGTTCTCGGAGTCGCACTGGGCCTGACGTTGTCAGCCACGCCCCGCCTGCTGGCCGCGATCGAGCCGGAACTGGAGTTTTTGCGGGCCATTCCGGCGGTTGCCCTGATCCCGGTCGCGATCATCGCGCTCGGCTTGGGGGACTCGATGCGGATCACCATCATCGCCTTCGGTGCTATCTGGCCCATCCTGCTGAACACCATCGCCGGGGCCCAATCGCTGGATCCGGTCGCCCGCGACGTGAGTGCCGCCTTCGCCCTGCGCCGCAGCACCCGGATCTTCACCGTCAGGCTGCCGGCGGCGGCGCCGCAGATCCTGGCCGGAGCCCGCACCAGCCTGTCCATTGCCATCGTGCTCGTGGTCGTCAGCGAAATCACCGGTGCGACCAGGGGAGTGGGCTTCTTCGTGCTCGCCGCCCAGCGCGACTACGCCATCACCAATATGTGGACGGGGATGATCGTGCTGGGCATCGTCGGGTACCTGCTCAGCCTGATCTTCCGCCTCATCGAGGCGCGGGTGTTGCACTGGCACCCGACGTATCGGTCCCGTTCCGCGGCCGGCCGAGTCGGCGCCCGTTGATGGTCCACTCTTGCTGTACAGAAACCTCTCTCGGCAAAGGAGCCGTGTGATGACACCGACCGCATCCGTCGAGGGCCGAGTGCCGACCGGCCAGGTCGACGCCCGGTCGGCGGCGCCGACGACCGAACCGATCATCCGCGTCGATCAGCTCACGCACACCTATCCGGGTGCGGACGCGCCGGTCCTGCAGGGGATCAGCTGTGATGTCGAACCGAACCAGATCGTCTGTGTGGTCGGACCCTCCGGAGTCGGCAAGAGCACGTTGCTGCGCTGCCTGTCCGGGTTGCAGACACCCACCGGCGGAACCGTGTCCGTCTCGGGACGTCGACTGGCCGGTCCGAGCCCGGACATCGGGCTGGTCTTCCAGGACTACAGCCGCTCCCTGATGCCGTGGTTGACGGTGTTGGACAACGTCACGTTGCCCCTGCGGGGACGGATCCCCAAACGGGAGCGAGCCGCCCGGGCCCGTCCGGTGTTGGCAGAGGTCGGTCTGAGCGACGCGGGCGGTCGTTACCCGTGGCAGCTCTCCGGCGGCATGCAGCAGCGGGTGGCCATCGCCCGCGCCCTGGCCTACCAGCCCAAAGTGCTGCTGATGGATGAGCCGTTCGCCTCGGTCGACGCGCAGACGCGAGAAGATCTGGAGGATCTGGTCTTACGCGTCCGCGCCGAGAGCGGGCAGGCCATCGTGCTGATCACCCACGACATCGATGAAGCGATCTACCTGGCGGATCGAGTCGTCGTCCTGGGCGGCCGACCCGCGCAGGTCCGGGCTGATCTCGACGTTCCGCTGGGCCGGGTTCGCGACCAGATCGGCACCAAGGCGCGGCCGGAATTCCTGGAACTCCGATCCCTCGTGCACCGGATGATCAAGGGCGGCCACGAATCAGAGTTCTCGTCCGGGTCAAGCCGGTCGACATCGACGCAAGGACAGGCGCAATGAGGATCGTCCGCTACCGCTATCAGGGCCAGGAGCATCTCGGAGTCGAGAACGAGGACGGGGACGTGATCGACACCGGACTCGGCGACCTTCGGGACCTGATCGAGCTCGAACCGGCCGACCGCGCCCGACTGCTGGCCGGGACGGCCGTGACGCCGGAGAAGTTGCTGGCCCCGGTGGCGCAGCGTTGCCAGGTCATCTATACCGGCGGCAACTACCGCGACCATCTGGCCGAGGTTTCTCACCTGATCAACCCCAAGGAGCCGGTCTACTACCCGGGCCTGTGGGCCTCGGTGATCGGCCCGGGCGACGACATCGTCATCCCGGCCTCGACCACCAAGACCGATTACGAAGTCGAGCTCGCGGTGGTCATCGGCCGTACCGCTCGCCGGATCACGGCCGCCGACGCCTGGTCGTACGTATTCGGGTTCACCGTGGTCAACGACGTCAGCGCCCGCGATGTGATGGAGCGGGAACAGCTGCAGATCATGTTGTGCAAGTCACCAGACACGTTCTGCCCCATCGGTCCTCGGATCGTCACCAAGGACGAGGTGGGGGACATCGGCGGACGTCGGGTTACCACCCATGTCAACGGCGAGATCCGGCAGAACGCCAGCACCGACGACATGGTCGTGGCCATTCCCGAGCTGCTGGAATTCCTGACCCGCACGGTCACCCTGTTTCCCGGGGACATCGTGACCACCGGGACGCCGGGCGGGGTCGGCGCCTTCCGCACGCCGCCGCAGTTCCTGCAGCCCGGCGACGTCGTCACCGTCGCCGTCGAAGGCATCGGCCAGCTCAGCAATTCCCTGATTGCCGGCTGGTGACCGGCACTTCCCGCACGCCCAGAGGAGGACTTCGATGACCACCACCAGTGCGGCACCCGTCGCGCCGCGGATCCCGGCCACGCTTGAGGCTCACTTCGGTGAGCGGCTCGTCGGTCCGGCCGACAGTCGCTACGACAGCGCCCGTGCCGTGTGGAACGGCATGGTGGACAAGCATCCTCGGGCCATCGTGCGCTGCGGCTCGGCGTTCGACATCGCGGTCGCCCTGCGCGAGGCGGCCGACGCCGGTCTGCCGATCTCCGTGCGCGGCGGCGGCCACCAGATCGCCGGCGGCGCGGTCGCGCACGACGGCATCGTGTTGGACCTGTCGGCCCTGCGAACGGCTGACGTGGATCGAGCCGGAATGACCGTGACGGTCGGTGGCGGCGCGCTGTTGGGCGACCTGGACCGGGCGCTCGCGCGGCACGGGCTGGCCGTGCCGGCCGGGGTGGTGTCGCACACCGGAGTCGGCGGACTCACCCTCGGAGGCGGGATCGGCTGGCTCAGCCGGAGCCGCGGCCTGACCTCGGACAGCCTCATCGGGGCCACCGTGGTCGACGGTCGGGGTCGGCGGCTGGAGGTCGACGAGGAAAGGCATCCGGATCTGTTATGGGCCTTGCGCGGCGGCGGCGGCAGTTTCGCCACTGTGCTGGAGTTCCGGTACCGGGCCGCACCCATCCCGCCGATCACCTTCGGGCTCCGGGTCGTCGCACTGGAGCAGGCCCGGGAGGCGTTGCTCGAGTTCGGTGAATTACTCGCGAATCTCCCCCGCGAGCTGCAGGTCATGGTCAAACTGCAGAAGCTAGGGAACCAGGGTGGACCGCAGGCCTCGGACCTCGGGCTCCCGGAGGACGGGAACCCGGCCACCGCCGTGGTCACCTTTGAGTGGCTCTTCTCGGGCGAGCCCGGCGGACTGGCCGCCGCGGAGCGCACCATGGCCCTGGGCGATCGCGGGGTCTCCTGGGTTCAGCGAAAGACGTTCGCGCAGGTACAGTCTCAACAGGATCACCGCTACCCGCACGGCTGGCGCTACTTTCTCAAGCCGGGTCACTTCAACGCCCTCGGCGAGGCGCAGGTCGACGCCGTCCTGGCCGCGGCGCAGACGATGCCCGCCGGTGACGTCCAGATCGAGATGCTGATGTTGGGTGGTGCCATCACCGACGTGGACGAGGATGCCACCGCCTACCCACGCCGTTCTGCCCGGATCGCGTTCAATGTGACCGCCGGCTGGCCGAATCCGGACCAGGACGCCGAGTACATCGGCTGGGCTCGCCAGGTCCATGCCTCGCTGTCCCAAGTGGGTCCGGCCGGGGCCTACATCAACTTCCTGGGCGCCGACGCGCCAGACCTGGCCGCGGTTTTCGGAGCCGAGAAGCTCGAGCGCCTGCGCTCGGTCAAACGTGCCTACGACCCGGACGATCTGTACCGCCCGGCCGTCCACATCGCCCCCTGACCCATCCACCCGCAAGGAGTAGTGCCCATGTCCACCACCTCGACCTCACCGACCATTGCCGGCGTGCACCACCTGAAGATTCCGGTCACCGATCTCGCGCGCAGTCTGCCCTGGTACGAGAGGGCCTTCGGTGCCGTTCGGCGCCCCGAGTTCGATCACCTGCGGCCGGACGGCTCCTGCTTCGCCTACATCCTGGCCGTGCCCGGGCTGCCCTATCCGCTCGAGCTGCGGCTCGCCCCGGGTGTGGCCACCCGGATCAAGGGTTTCGATCCGACGGTTTTCGCCGTCGACACCCGGGCCGACCTGGAGCGTTGGCAGCAGCATCTGGATGCCGTCGACATTGCGAACTCGGGTGTGCTGCGCGGCATCATCGGCTGGTTGATCGTGTTCACCGACCCCGACGGGCTATCGGTCCGGCTCTACTGCCACGAAACCCACGAGATCGATCACGAGAACTCCGACATCGACTCGCCCTGGGTGGCGTACCCGGCCTGAATCCGGCCTGAACCTTACGACGGCCGCATCCTGGTCGAATGCCGAGCAACGATTGACAGCCGGCCGATTCGGGCCCACAATACAAACTGATCGATCGGTCATTAATTAAGAGCCGGTCGCTCGTCCGTTCCGCCGAGTACGTGGTCGAGGAGGTCGCATGTACGGGAATGTCGACAGGATCGAGCAGGCCGACACGCAGGAGCCGCAGGAGCTCCGCTACGCCTTCGACCAGCTCATCGCGCAGGACGCCCGGATCGAACCGCGGGATTGGATGCCCGAGGGCTACCGCAAGACCCTGATCCGGCAGATCGCGCAGCACGCGCACTCGGAGATCATCGGCATGCAACCAGAGGCGAACTGGATCACCCGCGCACCCAGTCTGCGGCGTAAGGCCATTCTCATCGCCAAGGTCCAGGACGAGGCCGGCCACGGGCTGTACCTCTACTCGGCGGCGGAGACGTTGGGCGTGGATCGGGAGGACCTGCTCGACCAGTTGCACTCCGGCCGGCAGAAGTACTCCTCGATCTTCAACTATCCGACCCTGAGCTGGGCTGACATGGGCGCGATCGGCTGGCTGGTCGACGGGGCGGCGATCATGAACCAGGTTCCGCTGTGTCGGTGTTCGTACGCCCCCTACGGCCGGGCCATGGTGCGGGTCTGCAAGGAGGAGTCGTTCCACCAGCGGCAGGGTTTCGAGATCCTCCACCGGCTCTCCCACGGCACCCCGGCGCAACACGACATGGCCCAGGATGCGGTGAACCGCTTCTGGTGGCCGTCGCTGATGATGTTCGGCCCACCGGACGGGGACTCGCCGCATTCGGCGCAGTCGACCGCGTGGGGGATCAAGCGCTTCTCCAACGACGAACTGCGGCAGCGGTTCGTGGACATGTGCGTGGACCAGGCCGAGGTGCTGGGCATCGATCTGCCCGATCCTGACCTGAGGTGGAACGAGGAACGCGGTCACCACGACTTCGGGCCGATCGACTGGTCCGAGTTGAACCGGGTGATCCGGGGTGACGGCCCGTGCAACGCCGAGCGGATGGCCCGACGGGTCGGTGCGCACGAGGACGGGGCGTGGGTGCGGGAGGCGGCGAACGCCTACGCGGCCAAACAGTCCGGTCGCGTGGGCGCGGCGGCATGACCGGACCGGCGCAGCGGGGCACCGGGGAACCGCTGGGCGGGGCCGGTGTGGTGCAGGCGGGC
Source organism: Nakamurella sp. (assembly GCA_965277905.1). GTDB lineage: Bacteria > Actinomycetota > Actinomycetes > Mycobacteriales > Nakamurellaceae > Nakamurella. Next base: position 1,146,686 of record CBDIDW010000004.1, on the reverse strand, counting down.
CGCGGCGGCTGGCCGTTGTGGGAGGTCTTCGTGCGAGCCCGCAGAGGCCTGTCCCACCAGCACGTCGGCAGTCTGCACGCGCCGGATGCGGCCATGGCGCTGCGCAACGCCCGGGACGTCTACACCCGCCGTGGCGAGGGGGTGTCGCTCTGGGTGGTGCCGTCGTCGTCGATCACCGCGTCCAGCCCGGACGAAAAAGATCCGTTCTTCGACCCGGCTTTGGACAAGGCGTACCGGCACCCGACCTTCTACGACGTCCCCGAGGGGGTGTCGCACCTGTGACCGCATCACCAGCCGTGGACACCAAGGTCCTGGCCGCCTACCTGACCGGACTCGGCGACGACGCCCTGGTGCTCTCGCACCGGTTGGCCGAGTGGATCACCCGGGCCCCGCAGATCGAAGAGGACATGGCCCTGGCCAACATCTCCCTGGATCTACTCGGTCAGGCCCGGAACCTGCTCGGTTACGCGGGCGAGGTGGCCGGTCAGGGCCAGGACGAGGATGACCTGGCCTACCTGCGCAACGAGCGCGAGTTTCGCAACCTGCAGCTGGTCGAGATCCCGAACGGCGATTTCGCGGTCACCATCGCCCGGCTGTTGATCTTCTCCGGTTACCAGCTCGAGCTGTACTCGGCGTTGTCCACCAGTGCCGACGAGACAGTCGCGGCCCTGGCCGCCAAGGCCGTGAAAGAAGTTGCCTATCACCGCGATCACGCCACCCAATGGACCTTGCGACTGGGTGACGGCACCGCCGAATCGCACCTTCGCATGCAAGCTGCGGTGGACGCGACCTGGCCCTACGTGCAGGAGCTGTTCGACTCGTCTAACATCGTGGAGCTGCTGGCCGGCCTGCCCGGGATTGCCGTGGATCCCTCGACCCTACGAGCGGGCTGGACGCGGCACGTCGCTGCGGTGCTGGACCAGGCGACGCTGAACGAGCCGGCGCCGCGGTGGCGCTCCCGGGGCGGCCGGCAGGGGCTGCACACCGAATATCTGGGCCACTTACTCGCCGAGATGCAGAGCCTGCATCGGGCCCATCCGGGGGCGTCGTGGTGAGCACACTCGTCGACCTGAGCGAGCTGCGGGTGACGGCGGGCGCGGTCAGTGACCCGGAGATCCCCGTGCTGACCCTGGACGATCTCGGGATCGTACGTGATATGCGCTGGGGTGAAGGCGATTTGGCGGGAACGCTGGTGATTGACCTGACTCCCACCTATACCGGCTGTCCGGCCACCGAGGTGATCGCGGCGGACGTGGTGAGCGCGGTCCGAGCCGCCGGCGTCGACCGGGTGCAGGTGCGCACGGTGCTCGCACCGGCCTGGACCACCGATTGGATCAGCGAGGACGGCCGCCGCAAGCTGCGGGAGTACGGCATTGCGCCGCCCGGACGGTGCGGCCCCTCCGGATCCACGCCGACAACGGTGGGCCTGACCCTGTCGGCCCGCTGCCCCCGCTGTGGCTCGCATCGCACCCGCGAGATCAGCCATTTCGGGTCGACTCCCTGCAAGTCGCACTGGGTTTGCTCGGCCTGCCGGGAACCCTTTGACTCCTTCAAGGCAATCTGATGACCGTCACGTCCGAGTCGATCCCCGAGTCGATCCCCGGGTCGATCCCCGCTTCGCGCCGGCACGCGGTGTTCCACCCGCTCCGGGTGGCCGCCGTGGAGCGGCTCACCGAGGACGCGGTCGCGGTGACCTTTGACGTCCCCGACCATCTGCGCGAGGAGTTCCGGTTCAGACCCGGCCAGCACCTGTCGGTGCGGACGGCCGCGCTGGGTGACGACGTCCGCCGCAATTACTCGATTTGCGCATCGGCCGCCGGTCACCGCTTGCGTATCGGGGTGAAACGCATTCCGGACGGGGTGTTCTCGGAGTACGTGGCCGATCGGCTGCAGCCGGGGGACACCCTCGATGTGATGACGCCCACCGGCACCTTCTCCACCCGATTGGACCCGACCCAGGCCAAGCGCTATGCCGCCGTGGCCGCCGGTTCGGGCATTACGCCGGTGCTTTCCATCCTGATGACGGCGCTCGAGGTGGAGCCGGACAGCACGGCCGCGCTGGTGTACGTGAACCGGCGCACGTCGACCGTCATGTTCCTGGAGGAGCTGGAGGACCTGAAGAACCGGTTCCCGGACCGATTCCAGCTCATCCACGTGCTCGGGCACGAGATGAGCGAAGTGGAAATGCTTTCCGGCCGGCTGGACGTCGACCGGTTCGATCGGATTCTGAACACCATCCTGCCGGTGGACGACGTCGACGAGTGGTTCCTGTGCGGTCCGCTCGCGCTGACCGACACCGTCGGTGGGGTGCTGCGCGGTCGCGGGGTCGACGCCGACCACGTGCACCGGGAACTGTTCCATGTCGGCGCCGTACCCCGGCGGCGGACGGTGCCGGTGGATGTCTCGGCCACCGGGGCCAGCGTGACCGTGATCCTGGACGGGCGCACGAGCGAGCTGACCGTCCCCGCGGACGGTGACTCGATTCTGGACGCCACTCTGCGGGTCAGAACGGACGCGCCGTTCGCGTGCAAGAACGCGGTCTGTGGCACCTGCCGGGCTCGCGTCGTCGAAGGCAAGGTGGAGATGGACGCGAACTACGCGCTGGAGCCCGACGAGCTGGCCCGCGGCTACGTGCTGACCTGCCAATCGCACCCGGTCACCGACCGCGTCGTCGTGGACTTCGACCTGTGACCCGCACCGTCCCCACCGCTGCCCGGGAGGCCGGGCAATTGGTGCGTCTCGAGCGCCGCGGTCCGGTCACCCTGCTCGGATTGCACCGGCCGGGCAAGTACAACGCCTTGGATCAGGCCATGGTCGACGAAATCGACCGAGCCCTGGTGCAGGTCCGCCACGAGCCGACCATTCTTCTCATCCACTCGACCACCCCGGGGGTTTTCGCCGCGGGGGCGGACATCGCCGAACTCATCGATCGCGACGCCGACGCGGCCCTGCGGGGCATCAACGCCGGGCTGTTCGACCGGATCGAGAAGCACCGCTGGCCCACCATCGCGGTCATCGACGGTGCGGCGTTCGGAGGCGGCTGCGAGCTCGCCCTGGCCTGCGACCTGCGGGTGGGCAGTCCCCGGGCCCGGTTCGGCCAGCCCGAACTGGGTTTGGGCATCCTGGCCGGCGCAGGCGCGAACTGGCGGCTCCCGCAAGCGGTCGGTCTGCCGACGGCCAGGCGGATGCTCTACACGGGTCAGGTGTTGGACGCCGACCATGCCCTGGCCGCCGGCCTCCTCGACGCCGTGCATCCGGCCGAGGGGCTTGTGGACCGCGCCATCGAGCTGGCCGAATCCATCGCTTCCCGGTCCTGGCGTGCTCTGGAACTGACCAAGCTCGCGTTGGCGGCCCATCGGCCGGCCACCACCTCGCTCGACATGATTGCTCAGGCCGTCCTTTTCGACGGAGTCGACAAGCGGGAGCGGATGGGCCACTTCCTGGACGAGCGGGCGGCCAGACGCGGTGCCCGGACCCCCGCCGGCGGCTCGGTCCGGCCACCGGGGACGCCGGCGTCCGACCCGGTGCCGCCGTTCCGCGTGCGGCAGCTGACCATCGAGGACGGCCTGGCCCTGGCCGGCTGGAGCACCCCGGGCGCATGGCACATCGAGGACGCGCTCGAGGCGCCCGACCCCGATGAGGGTTATTGGGCGGTGGTGGACGCGCAGGACACCCTGCTCGGCTTCTGCTGTCTGGGGATGGCCGCCCGAGTGTCCGGGCAGGACCAGGACCCGTGGGCGCTGGACGTGGCCATCGGCATCCGGCCTCAGCTCCTCGGCCGCGGCTGGGGCGCCGAGCTGGGTCGGGCCGCCGTGGCCTACGCGTCCTCGGTGGCCCTGGACCGCCGGTTGCGGACCACCGTGCCGGACTGGAACGTGGCGGCGCACCGGGCCGCCGAGCTGTCCGGCTTCCGCCGCCGGGAAAGCGTCGCCTTCGAGCACCAGCGATACGAGATCTTCGAACAATCGCGGTGACCACCCGAGCACCGAGCACCATCGCCACGAACGAAGGAGTTCTGTCGTGACCATTGCCGTCGCCAGCTATGTCGCCGGGCATTGGCGAGATCCCGTAGGCGACCGTGTCGCTCTGCTGGACGCCACCACCTCCGCACCGGTGGCCGAGATCGGCTCGGCCGCCATCGACATGGTGCCGGTCATCGACCATGCCCGATCGGTGGGCGGACCCGCCCTGCGCGAGTTGACCTTTCACGAGCGGGCCTTGACCCTGAAGAGGCTGGCGCTGCATCTGACCGACAAGCGAGAGGCCTTCTACGCGCTGTCCACGTGGACGGGCGCCACCAAACGTGACTCGCTGGTCGACGTCGACGGTGGCATCGGCGTGCTGTTCGCCTACGGCAGCATGGGCCGCCGAGAACTGCCCAACACCACGGTCCTGCTGGACGGGGCTGCCCAAAAGCTGGGCCGTGCCGGACAGTTCGTCGGCCAGCACCTCTACACCTCGCGCCGGGGCATCGCCCTGCAGATCAATGCGTTCAATTTCCCGGTGTGGGGCATGCTCGAGAAGTTCGGGCCGGCGTTTCTGGCCGGTGTCCCCACGGTGGTCAAGCCGGCGTCGCAGTCGTCCTACCTGGCCCAAGCCGTGGTGGCCGAGATCATTGCCTCGTCGATCCTGCCGGAGGGCAGTCTGCAGCTCGTGGCCGGCGGCTCGCGCGGCCTGCTGGACCTGCTGGACGAGCAGGACACCGTCGCCTTCACCGGGTCCGCCACCACCGCGCGCACACTGCGCACCCACCCCCGGGTGCTCACCGGCGGGGTCCGCTTCAGCTCCGAGGCCGACTCGCTGAACTTCTCCGTTCTCGGCGCCGATGTGCGGCCGGGTAGCCCGGAGTTCGAGCTGTACGTCCGTCAGTTGGTCACCGAGATGACCTCGAAGGCGGGGCAGAAGTGCACCGCGATCAGGCGGGCGCTGGTCCCGGATCCGTTGGTGCGGGACGTGATCGACGCCGTTCAGACCCGCATCACCGACAAGGTCCGGGTCGGGAATCCAGCGGCCGCGCAGGTGACCATGGGGGCGTTGGTGGGTCTGGCCCAGCGCGGCGAGGTTCGCCAGAATCTGAAGGCCCTGCAGGCCGCCGCCCGGATCGTGGTCGGCGACCCGGACCGGTTCGATCTCATCGACGCTGACCCGACGCGGGGTGCCTTCCTGCCGCCCATCCTGCTCCAGGCCACCGACACCAGCCGCAGTGAACCGCATGACATCGAGGTGTTCGGCCCGGTCAGCACGGTGATCGGCTACCGGGACACGGCCCATGCCGTCGAGTTGGCCGCCCGAGGTCGGGGGAGTCTGGTCGGCTCGCTGGTCTCGGCCGACCCCGTCGTGATCCGTGAGCTGGTGCTGGGTGTCGCGCCCTGGCACGGTCGGGTCCTGGTGCTGGACCAGGAGTCGGCGCCGGAGTCCACCGGGCATGGCTCACCGCTGCCCACCATGGTGCACGGCGGCCCGGGACGGGCCGGCGACGGCGAGGAACTCGGCGGTCTCCGCGGGATGAAGCACTACATGCAGCGCACCGCGGTCCAGGGCTCGCCCCGGGCGGTCTCGGCCATCACCGGGACCTGGGTGGCGGGAGCGCCCCGGAACACCGACGGGGTGCACCCGTTCCGCAAGAGCCTGGCCGAGTTGCGGGTCGGGGACGCCATCACGGCCGGCCCGCGGGTGATCACCCTGGACGACATCGACGCGTTCGCCGATCTGACCGGTGACACGTTCTACGCGCACATGGATGAGGACGCCGCCCGGGCGAACCCATTCTTCGAGGGACGGGTCGCGCACGGCTACTTCGTGGTCTCGATGGCCGCCGGCCTGTTCGTTTCGCCCGAGCCGGGCCCGGTGCTGGCCAACGTCGGCCTGCAGAACCTCACCTTCAGTGCGCCGGTCTATCCCGGTGACGCGCTCGCCGTCGCCCTGACCGCGAAGGCCATCTCGCCGCGGGTGGACTCCGACTGGGGCGACGTCACCTGGGATGCCGTCGTCACCAACCAGAACGGGGAGATCGTCGCCAGTTACGACGTTCTCACCTCCGTCGCGAAGACCTGGCCGGCGTCGTGACCGGCCCATCGGTCCGGGTCGAGGTGATCGGGCCGATCGCCGAAGTGGTGCTCTGCCGCCCGGACCGCCTTAACGCGCTGGACGAGCCGGCGATGGATTGGCTCCGTGAGATCTTCGAGGATCTCGCCGGGCAGCAGGACCTGCGGGCCGTTCTGCTCCGGGGCGAGGGTCGGGGGTTCTGCGCCGGCCGGGACGTCAGCGGCGTCGACCCCAGCGTCGATGACGCCCGGGCCATCCTGACCGACCGGGTGCACCCGATCCTGCGGGCGATCCGCAGCGTCCCCGTCCCGGTGGTCGCCGCCGTCCAGGGGGCGTGTCTGGGTGTCGGCCTGGGTCTGGCGGCCAGTGCCGACATCGTGTACATAGCCGAGAATGCGCGCATCGGGTCGCCTTTCGCCCGACTCGGCGCGGTGTTGGACTCCGGCGGCCACGCCTTGCTGGTGGACCGGCTGGGCGTGCACCGCACGATGGAACTGATCGTCACGGGGGAGCTGCTCGACGGCGCCGAGGCCGCGCGGACCGGGTTGGCCAGTCGGGTGCTGCCGGACGCGGAGCTGCTGACCGCGACCCGCGCCCTGGTCGCCTCCATCGCCGACGGACCGACCGCGGCGTTCCGCCAGTCCAAACAGATCATCGAGCAGCTGCGCGTCGGCCGCGGGATGTCCGAGGACCTGCTCGCCACCGAGGCCGGCGCGCAGGGCACGGTCGGCGCCTCGGCCGACTACCGGGAGGGCTTCCTGGCCTTCCAGCAGCGCCGGCCGCCGGTCTTCACCGGGCGCTGAGCGCTCGCCGGCGCCGCACATCCATCCGCGTCTCGAGGAGGAGATGACATGCAGGATCGCACACCGGATCCGCAGACGCTGGACCCGATCGAACGTAGCTCGGTCGACGAGTTGCGGGCCTTGCAGCTGAAGCGACTGCAATGGTCGTTGCAGCACGCATACGCGAACGTCCCGCACTACCGGGCCGCGTTCGAGGCGGCCGGGGTGCACCCCGACGATTGCCACGATCTGGCCGACCTGGCCCGATTCCCGACCACCAGCAAGGCGGACCTGCGGGCGAACTACCCGTTCGGCATGTTCGCCGTCCCTCGCGAGGGTATTTCCCGAATCCACGCATCGTCCGGCACGACCGGAACGCCGACCGTGGTCGGCTACACCCAGGACGATGTCCAGATGTGGGCGTCGGTGATGGCCCGATCCATTCGCGCCGCCGGCGGCCGTCCTGGCGATCGTGCTCATATCGCCTACGGGTACGGGCTTTTCACTGGCGGGCTGGGTGCCCACTACGGGGCGGAGAAGCTGGGCTGCGCGGTCATCCCGATCTCCGGCGGGATGACTGAACGACAGGTGGCCCTGATCCGGGACTTCGAGCCGGACTTCATCATGGTCACCCCTTCCTACATGCTGGCCATTGTCGACGAGCTGGAACGGCAGGGCCTCGACCCGGCCAAGACGTCCCTGAAGCTCGGTATTTTCGGCGCCGAACCCTGGACGAACGAGATGCGCTGGGAACTGGAACGGCGCATGGACATGCACGCTGTCGACATCTACGGCCTGTCCGAGGTGATCGGCCCGGGGGTGGCGGTGGAATGTATCGAGAGCAAAGGGGCGCTGCACGTCTGGGAGGACCACTTCTACCCGGAGATCATCGATCCGGTCACCGGCGAGGTGCTGGCCGACGGTGAGTACGGCGAGCTGGTGTTCACCTCGCTGACCAAGCAGGCGATGCCGGTGGTGCGCTATCGCACCCGGGATCTGACCCGGCTGACACCGGGCACGGCCCGGCCGATGCGCCGGATCGAGAAGATCACCGGGCGCAGCGACGACATGATCATCCTGCGCGGGGTGAATTTGTTCCCGACCCAGATCGAAGAGCTGATCCTGCGGACCCCCGCCCTGTCCCCGCACTTCCAGTGCGTCCTGGACCGGCCGGGTCGGATGGATCAGCTCACCGTGCGGGTCGAGCATCGGGTCGAGGTCGACCCCGCCATGGCCGGGGACGAGGGTCCCCGGCTGGCCGCGTTGGTCAAGAACCACATCGGGGTCACGGTGCGCGTCGAGGTGGTGGCGCCCGACACGATCGAACGCTCGGCCGGCAAGATGAGGCGAATCCTGGACCACCGACCGATGCGTGAGTGAACGAATGATCGGTCTGTTCATGCGACATACTCCAGACATGGCAACCGTTCCCGCTCGGCCGAACCGGATCGGCCCGGCAGCTGACGAACGACGCGGCGGGCGGGGTCGGCCGGCCCGGTACAGCCGGCAGGAACTGCTCGACCGGATCGTCGCCGTATTCATCGAACGCGGCTACGAGGCGGCCAGCATGGCGGATCTGGCCGACGCCACCGGCCTGACGAAGTCGGCTTTCTACCATCATTTCGACAGCAAAGAAGAAATCCTGCAAATGGCGGCCGACCGGGCCCTGGACGCCCTCTCGGCGGCCCTGGACAAGTCGATGGCTTTGGATGGCGAGGCCGTCGACCGGCTGGCCGATGCCATCCGACGGACGACCGAGACCCTCATCGACGAGTTGCCGTTCGTCACCGTGCTGTTGCGCGTGCGCGGAAACACCGCCGTCGAAAAGGAAGCGCTGGCCCGACGCCGCAAAATCGACGGCCGCTTGGCGGGTCTGGTTTCTGCGGCAGCGCAGGCCGGCCAGATCCGCGAGGACGTCAACCCGCGGTTGGTCAGCCGATTGCTCTTCGGCATGGTGAATTCGGTCCAGGAGTGGTACCGCCCGGGTAACCGGATGAACTCGCGGGCCACGATTGTGAATGCGACTGTGAGCATTGCCTTGAACGGCTTGCGGCGATCCTGACCGCCTCACGGTCACCCCGGTGTGATGGCCAGAACTCGGCCTTGCCACCCTGGTCCAGTTGCGCGACAATCGAAAACAACTATTACTGACCGACCGGTCGTGAAGGTGAAGCCGACCGGTCCGAGTCATCCATTCGGTTCAAGGGAGCAGCGCCGTGCCGGTCATTTCGCGTGAGGTGTTCATTGTCGACGGAGTGCGGACCCCGCAGGGTCGCTACGGCGGCGTGCTGGCGGATGTACGCCCCGACGACTTGGCCGCGGCCGTGGTGGCGGAAGCGCTCCGTCGATCAGGAGCGCCGGCCGAGGCGATCGAAGAGGTGGTGCTCGGCGCCGCAAACCAGGCCGGCGAGGACAACCGCGATGTCGCTCGAATGGCCGTGCTGCTGGCCGGTCTCCCCGACTCGGTGCCGGGATACACCACGAACCGGCTCTGCGCCTCCGGGCTGACCGCCGCGGCGGCCGCGGCCGCTTCCATCCGGGCCGGCGAGATCGACCTGGCCATCGCCGGTGGTGTCGAGTCGATGACCCGGGCCCCGTGGGTGATGGCCAAGCCGGGTACGCCCTGGGCGCGGCCGGGCGAGATGGCGGACAGCTCGTTGGGCTGGCGGTTCACCAACCCGGCTTTCACCGCCCACGATCGGGTCGGGGATCCGGCCGACCCGAGGAGTGGCAAAATCACCTTGTCGATGGGCGAGACCGCCGAAGAAGTCGCCGCTCTCGACGGGATCAGCCGCGAGGAATGTGACGCGTTCGCGCTGCGCAGTCACGAGAATGCCATCCTGGCTCAGGATGCCGGCCGATTCTCCGGCGAGATCCTGCCGGTGACGGTGCGCACCCGCAAGCAGACCGTCGAGGTCAGCCTGGACGAGGGACCGCGCCGGGGTTCGTCGATGCAGGCGTTGGCGGCGCTCAGGCCGGCGTTTCGTGCCGGGGGAGTGGTGACCGCCGGCAACAGCTCACCGCTGTCGGACGGCGCCGCCGCGCTCGTGCTGGCCAGTGGCGACGCGGTCCATCGGCACGGCCTGACCCCACGGGCCCGGATCGTGGTCAGCGCCAGCGCCGGGGTCGCTCCCCATGTGATGGGGCTCGGCCCGGTCCCGGCCACCGAGAAAGCCCTGGACAAGGCCGGCTGGAGTATCGACGACCTGGATGCCGTCGAACTCAACGAAGCCTTCGCCGCCCAGTCGATCGCGGTGATGCGTCGCCTGAAGGTGGCCGAAGAGATCGTGAACACCGAGGGTGGGGCGATTGCACTCGGCCACCCGTTGGGTTGCTCGGGTGCCCGCATCCTTCTCACGCTGCTCGGCCGGCTGGAACGCAGCGGCGGCCGCCGCGGACTGGCCACCCTGTGCGTGGGTGTTGGCCAGGGCGTCGCCATGCTCATCGAGAGGGTCTGACGTGTCCGCTGAGTCGGTGGCGGAGGTGCCGGGCCGGGTGGCGGTGATCGGCGGGGGTCGGATGGGCGCCGGCATCGCCCAGTCGTTCTTGGCCGCGGGAGCATCGGTGGAGGTGGTGGAGGCCGGCACCGAGCCCGCGCGCGCCGCCCGACAACGGATCGGGGACGGGCTTCTCGAGGCGGAGCGGCGCGGAAAGCTCTCGACCACCGTGGACGTCGCCCTGTCGCGGTTGGCGGTTCGAGACTCTGCCGCCGACCTCGATTCGGAGACCGATCTGGTCGTGGAGGCGGTGCCGGAGCGGTCCGAATTGAAATCCTCGGTGCTCCGGGCCGCAGAGTCTGCGGTCGGCGCCGATGCGGTCCTGGCCACCAACACCAGCTCGCTCTCGGTGACCGACCTGGCTGCCACCCTGGACCGCCCTCAACGGTTTTTGGGCATGCATTTCTTCAACCCGGTACCCGCCTCCCGCCTGGTCGAGGTGGTGGTGGCGGACGGCACCGACCCGGGCGTGGTGGACACCGCCGGTCGCTGGATCGCGGGCATCGGCAAGACCGGCATCGTGGTGCGAGACCGCCCCGGGTTCGCCTCGTCCCGGCTCGGGGTGTTGCTCGGACTGGAGGCGATCCGGATGCTGGAGGAGGGAGTAGCCGATGCGGCGGCCATCGACACCGCCATGGAGCTCGGCTACCGACACCCGATGGGACCGCTGCGCTCGACCGACCTCGTCGGTCTGGACGTGCGCCTGGCCATTGCCGAACACCTGCACGCGACCCTGGGCGACCGCTTCACACCCCCCCAATTGCTGCGGGACAAGGTCGCCGCCGGTGAGCTGGGTCGCAAGAGCGGACGCGGTTTCTACACCTATGACTGACCATTCGAGGAGGTGGCGGTGACCGAGCAGCAGGTCGATCCGCAGGTGTTGGCCCAGCGATGCTGTGACGCCATGTGGGCGCGGGACAAGGCCAGCCAAGGGCTCGGGATGAGCCGGCCCGTGGTCTCCCCGGGTCGGGCCACCGTATCCATGCAGGTCCGGGAGGACATGGTGAACGGGCAGCTCAACTGTCACGGCGGGTTCCTGGCCACCCTGGCCGACAGCGCGTTCGCTTTCGCCTGCAACACCTATGACCACGTCACCGTGGCGGCGGGCTTCGACATCACCTTCATCACCCCCGCCTGCTTGGGTGACGAGTTGGTGGCCATCGCGGTGGAGCGGGCCCGCTACGGCCGCAGCGGGATCTACGACGTCACGATCACCCGCGGGGACGGCGAGGTGGTCGCCGAGTTCCGGGGTCGCAGTCGGGCGTTGGGTCGAAAGTTTCTCGACGCACCCGGTTCCTGACCCGCTCAGCCGCCGTGATGCCGGGTCGCCACTGCCTCTAAGGTGCGGGAATGTTCGCCGTCACCGCGCAGTCCTTCTCCGACGACGACCCGCTGGCCGGGCTGGTGCTGGGGGAGCGGCCGGAGCCCGAGGTGCCGGACGGTTGGACCACGGTGCGGGTCAAGGCGGCCGCCCTCAACCACCACGACCTGTGGTCGCTGCGCGGGGTGGGACTGCGGGCCGAACAGTTGCCGATGATCCTGGGTTGTGACGCCGCCGGCATCGACGAGGACGGCCGAGAAGTGCTGGTGCATGCGCTCATCGGTGATCCGGAGTGGCGCGGTGACGAGACCGAGGACCCGCGCCGGTCGCTGCTCTCGGAGCGTCATCCCGGCGTGTTCGCCGATCTGGTTGCGGTGCCCCGGCGCAACCTGGTCCGCAAGCCCGCCTCGCTCAGTTTCGAGCAGGCCGCTTGCCTGCCCACGGCCTGGCTGACCGCCTACCGGATGCTCTTCGTCCGGGGCGGGCTGCGACCGGGCCAGACCGTGCTCGTCCAGGGCGCCGGCGGCGGGGTGGCGACCGCGCTGATCACCCTAGGCGCAGCCGCCGGTCTGCGGGTCTGGGTGACCAGTCGCGACCCCGAGAAACGTTCCCGGGCTTCGGAGCTCGGCGCGGGCGCGGCGTTCGAGCCCGACGCCCGGCTGCCCGAGAAAGTGGATGCGGTGATGGACACGGTCGGCGCGGCAACCTGGAATCATTCGCTCCGGTCGTTGCGCCCGGGCGGCACGCTGATCCTCAGCGGCGCCACCAGCGGGCCGAATCCGGCGAGCACGGAGCTGAACCGGATCTTCTTCCTGCAGCTCAAGGTGATCGGCTCGACCATGGGCACTCGGGACGAACTGGCCGCCCTGCTGCAATTCGTGGAGACCACCGGTGTCCGCCCGCGCATCGACCGGGTCCTGCCGCTGGCGCAGGCCCGCGACGGTTTCGCCGCCCTGCGGGGCGGCGACGTGTTCGGCAAGGTCGTATTCACCCGATGAGGCACCTGATCACCGGCGCGGGGTCGGGTATCGGTGCGGTGGTGGCCCAGCGACTGCTCGAGCGGGGTGATGACCTGGTGCTCGTGGCCCGGTCGGCGGAGCGGGCGCTGCAATTGGCCGATCGATTCCCCGGGTCCGACACGATGGTGCTGGATCTGGCTGATCCGGAGGCGGTCGACGCACTGACCGGTCTGCCCGAGGAACTCGACTCGGTGCTGCACATCGCCGGTGTGGTCGATCTCGACCCGGTCGCCGACCTGCGGCTGGACCAACTACGGGCCCAGATCGACGTCAATCTGCTGGCGCCGACCCTGCTCACCCGGGCTTGCCTGCCGGCCCTGCGCCGGACGCGTGGGCTGGTCCTGTTCGTCAATTCCGGAGCCGGGCTGAACGCCGGTCCGCGCTGGTCCGGCTACGCCGCGTCGAAGTTCGGTCTGCGCGCGGTGGCCGACGCGCTACGGGCCGAGGAGGAGTCGAGCGGGATCCGGGTGACCACGCTCTACCCGTCCCGCACGGCGACCCCGATGCAGGAGAAGGTGCACGAGCAGGAGGGCCGGACCTACGACCCGTCCCGATGGATCCAGCCGGAGACCGTGGCCGACACCGTCCTGCATGTGCTGGATCTGCCCCGGGACGCCACCATCCCCGAGGTCACGGTCCGCCCGCTGCTGCCCTGGCGACCCTGACCCCACCGGGGCGGAATACAGCGGGGCGGCAGCGACGTTGCCGGGATGGATGATCAGGGCAGTACCAGACAGGGAATGGGTAGGCATGACAGAAAAGATTTGGTTCCTCACCGGGGCGTCCCGCGGGTTCGGGCGCGAATGGGCTGAGGCCGCGCTGGAGCGCGGGGACAAGGTGGCCGCCACGGCCCGCAAGCTGGAGGACCTGGACGAGTTGGTCGACCGCTTCGGCGACAGCATCCTGCCGCTGCGTCTGGATGTGACCGATCGGGAGGCGGACTTCGCCGCGGTCCGGCAGGCCCGCGACCACTTCGGCCGGCTCGACCTGGTGGTCAACAACGCCGGTTACGGCCAGTTCGGCGCGATCGAGGAAATATCCGAGCAAGAGGCCCGGGAACAGATGGAGACCAACCTGTTCGGAGCGCTCTGGGTGACCCAGGCGGCACTGCCCTACCTGCGGGAACAAGGGTCCGGCCACATCGTGCAGGTGTCGTCGATTGGCGGTATCACGGCCTTCGCGAACGTCGGGATGTACCACGCGTCCAAATGGGCGCTGGAGGGATTTAGCCAGGCGTTGGCGACCGAGGTGGCACCCTTCGGTATCTCGGTCACCCTGGTCGAGCCGGGCGGGTTTTCCACCGACTGGGGTGGCTCGTCCGCGCGGCACGCCTCCGCGCTGCCCGCCTACGAGCAGATGCGAGAAGCAGGCCGGCAGCGCCGAGGAGCCCAGACCCCCGGTGATCCGAAGTCCAGCGCCCAGGCCATCCTCAAGGTTGTCGATGCCGAGAAGCCGCCGCTGCGCGTCTTTTTCGGCACGGCACCGCTGGGTATCGCGACCGCGGACTACGAGTCGCGCCTGGCCACCTGGCAGGACTGGCAGTCGGTCTCGGAACTGGCCCAGGGCTGACGACAGTCCGTGCCCGACAACGACTTCGCCGGTGAAGCGGTAGAAATGCTGGCCGACGAGGATCGTCCCGGCGGTTATCTTCTGCTCTCCGATCGGGTCCGTCAGTCGTACGTGAATGTGAACGACCCGACCCACCTGGAGTACCCGTACGTCGCTGCGGTGGCCGACCTGATCGACGCGCTGCCGCCGGGTCCGCTGGATGTACTCCACCTCGGTGGCGGCGCCGGCACGCTGGCCAGGTACGTGGCGCATACCCGCCCCGGGTCGCGTCAGACGTTGGTGGAGGTGCAGCCGGCGGTGGTGGAGCTGATCCGGCGCCGGCTGCCCTACCGGGCCGGCGCCGAACCGGCCACCATCATCGGGGATGCCCGCGAGGTGGTTGAGTCCATCGCGCCGGAATCCATGGATGTGGTCATCCTGGACGCATTCCGGTGCGGCGCCGTCCCGGAGGACCTGACCACGACGCAGTTCCTGGCCGCGGTCGGCCGAATCGTTCGCGAGGACGGCGTTTTCGCGGTGAATGTGATGGACGGTCCGGGCTGGGCCTACTCGCGCCGGTTGGCCGCCGGGTTGGCCACGGTGTGGCCGGAGCTCGTGGTGCGGGCCGAGCCGGAGTCCTGGGGTGGTGCCGATTTCGGCAACGTCGTGTTGGGTGCCGCGGCCCGACTGCCGCCGGCGGCCGTGCTCGACGACCGGTCCCCTCGCTACGTCTCGAAGGCGTACTCCGGCCCCCGACTCACGGAGTTCCTGGGCGCCGCAGTGCCGTTCACCGACGGTGACGCGAGCGTGTCGCCGCAACCGCCCGACGAGGACTGGCGGGTCTGACCCTCAGCCGCAGTCGGCCGCCCGGGCCAGCAGCAGCTCCTGTTCGCGTCGATTGCCGGTCAGGGCCGCGGCCCGCTCGAATTCGGCCCGGGCTTGGGGGAATCGGCCCAGCTTGGCCAGCAGGTCGCCGCGCACAGTGGGCAGCAGGTGGTAGGCGGCCAGCACCGGGGAGTCGGCCAACGCGTCCACCAGCGGCAGCGCCGCGGCCGGCCCCTGCGCCATCGACACGGCCACGGCCCGGTTGAGTTCCACCACCGGCGAGGGGGTCCGGGCCAGTAACTCGTCGTAGGCGGAAACGATCGCAGCCCAATCGGTGTCGGCCGCGATTCGAGCCCGGCCGTGATACCCGGCGATGACCGCCTGCAGGGTGTACGGCCCCCGCTCGCCGGACGTCTCCGCCCGGGCCAGCGACAACAGGCCGCGGTCGATCAGCTCGCCGTCCCACCGGCTGCGATCCTGGTCCAGGAGCAGCACCGGGCTGCCGTCCAGGGCCAGCCGGGCATCCAGGCGGGAGGCCTGTAGTTCCATCAGCGCCAGCAGCCCGTGCACCTCGCCCACCCGGGGCAGCTGCGCGGCCAGCAGCCGGCCCAGCCGCAGCGCCTCGGCGCACAGTTCCGGCCGCAGCCAGTCGTCACCGGCGGTCGCGGTGTAACCCTCGTTGAAGATCAGGTAGATCACTTCCATGACGGCGCCGAGTCGAGGGGCCAGGTCCGGCCCGGCCGGCACCTCAAACGGCACCCCGGCCTGTGCCAGCGCCTTCTTGGCCCGGACGATGCGCTGCGCGACCGCGGGCGGCGAGGCGAGTACGGCGCGGGCGATCTCGTCGGTGGTGAGCCCGCCCAGCAACCGCAGCGTGAGCGCGACCCGGGCCGGCCGGGGCAGCACCGGATGGCATGCGGTGAAGATGAGCCGGAGCCGGTCGTCGGCTATCTCTCCGGACAGGGCCGCGTCCACATCCGAGAGATCGTCCACGGCGACTCCTCCCTCCGACGGCCATGTCCGGGCCAGCTCGACGTACTTCTCCCGCAGGCGCTGGTTGCGCCGAAACCGGTCCACAGCTCGACGTTTCGCGGTGGCGGTGAGCCAGGCTCCGGGGTTGTCAGGGACGCCGTCGGTGGGCCATTGCTCCACAGCGGCAAAGACGGCGTCCTGCGCCAATTCCTCGGCCAGATCCAGATCGTGGGTGAGCCCGACCAGGGTGGCGACGACTCGGCCGAACTCGTGCCGCACCGTCGCGGCCAACTCGAGGTGTGCGTCGCCGGTCACCCGGAGATTGCATCACGACCTCAGGCGGGACCGCGGCCCTGTTGGATGTCGTGTAGCTGCTGCGGGCTGAGGTCCGCGGGCATGTCCTCGGGTCCGAAGGTCTGGCGAATCGCACACTCACCCTCGCCGAGCACGCCCAGGAACCGGCGGCACCACTGCACCACCTCTTCCCTGCTGTCCACCTCGAGCAGGGCCCAGCCGCCGATGAGTTCCTTGGCCTCGGCGTAGGGGCCGTCGGTGACGGAATACTCGCCGTCGGCCAATCGCAGCACCGTACCGGTCGCGCTCGGGGCGAAACCGCCGGTGGCCACGATCTTCCCGGCGGCCATGGCCTCGCCGACGAATTCGCCCATGCGCTCCATCAGCTCCGGGCTGGGCATGGGCGGGGGAACGGTGTCGTCGCCCTGGGTGTAGCAGAGAAACCTCATGTGCACTCCTTCATGTCAGGCCGGCGCTGTGCCGGTGTGTGACCTTGTCAGCTCGGTCACTTGAAATTAGCGACCTCGCAAGCTCGGTCACTGGGAAAATTGCGACCTCGCAAGCTCGGTCAACGATGCGTCGAACGGGCGTGACCCAGATCGACACGTGCGGAGACTATTTTTCCGGCGGATCCAGCAGCAGCGCCGCGTTGACCAACCCGACGTGGCTGTACGCCTGCGGAAAGTTGCCGAGCATCTGCGTACCACCGAAGTCGTACTCCTCGCTCATCAGCCCGAGATCGTTGGCCAGGCCCACCACCTGTTCGAACAACTCGCGGGCCGACTCCCGTCGGCCGCCGGCGGCCATTGCCTCGACCATCCAGAACGAGCAGGCCAGGAAGGCACCCTCGGAGCCGCTCAGACCGTCCTGGCCGCCGTCGGTGGAATACCGCCGAAACAGGGCGCCCTCACCGAGCTCCTTGCCCACGGCGTCGATGGTGCCCAGCAGCCGCGGATCGTCTCCGGGCAGGAAACCCACCTTGGACAAGAGCAGCGTGGCCGCGTCGAGCTCTTTCGATCCGTAGGACTGGGTGAAGGTGTTCCGCTCGCGATCAAAGCCCTGCTCGCACACCTGAGCGTGAATGGTGTCGGCGATCTGCTGCCAATCTTCTGCGTCGCCCTCACCCAAGCCGTCCCGGACGGCCCGGGCCATCCGGTCGAAGCCCACCCAGGCCAGCGCCTTGGAATGCACGAAGTGGCGACGTCCTCCGCGCACTTCCCAGACCCCGTCATCGGGCTCTGACCACCTGTCCCGCAACGCCTCGAGCATTTTCACCTGCATTCGCCAGGTGGGCTTGCCATCCTGGATGCCGTATTCCCGGGCCAGATTGAGGCCGCCCAGGACCTCGCCCCAGACGTCGAGCTGGAATTGTCCGGCGGCGCCGTTACCCACTCGGACGGGGGTGGACCCGGCAAAACCGGATAACCATGGGACCGTCCATTCGGACAGCCGCCGGGCCCCACGGATGGTGTACATCGGCTGCAGGTTGCCGGGATCGCCGGCCGCTGCCCGCAGTAACCAATGCCGCCACGCCGCCGCCTCCTCCCGGAAGCCGCAGCCCAGGAAGGCCTGCAACGAGAACGTGGCGTCGCGCAGCCAACAGAACCGGTAGTCCCAGTTGCGCTCTCCGCCGGGCTCCTCAGGTAGCGAGGTGGTCGGCGCGGCGAGCAGGCCGCCGGTGGGGTCGAACGTGAGGGCCTTGAGGGTGAGCAGCGAGCGTCGAACCAGCTCGACGTACGGACCGGTGTACGTACAGGTGGCGATCCAGTCCCGCCAGAAACGTTCGGTCTGGTCCAGAGCCTGTTCGGCTTCGATCCGGGCAGGCTCGTCGAGCCAGGACGGCGCGTAGCTCAGCACCATCGGAATCCGTTCGCCGGCTCGCACCGTGAACTCCGACACGGTGGCGAAATCCTTGCTGTGCAAGGGGACCTCGGAGCTCAGCCAGACCGCGTCAGGGCCGGCCACGGCGACCAGGTGATTGTCCCGGTGCCGCAGCCAGGGCACGATCGCGCCGTAGTCGAACCGGAATCGGACCGTGCTGCGCATCCGCACCTCACCGTGCACACCTTCGACGATGCGGACGACGTTGGACGAGTGCGCGTCGGCGGGCATGAAGTCGATCACTCGGACGGTGCCGCTCGGGGTCGACCACTGCGATTCGACGATGAGCGTGTCCTGCCGGTACTGCCAGGAATCGGCCGGCCCGGCGTCCACCGGGGCCACCCGCCACTGCCCGTTGTCCTCGTCGCCGAGCAGCCGGGCAAACACCGCCGGGGAGTCGAAGTCGGGCAGGCACAGCCAGTCCAGCGAGCCGTCCCGGTGCACCAGCCCGGCCGTGCGCAGGTTGCCGATGAGGGCGTGGTCGGCGATCCGGCGGTGATCTTGGGGCACGTGATCATTGTGCGTGGGTCGGCGCCGCGAGCCAGCCACGGCGAATCCTGGTGGGGGCTAGGCCGAGAGGAGCCCGGCGGGATCGGCCGGCAGCAGCCCGGCGGGGAGGTGTTCGGGGCGAACGCCGATGCCGACCAGGTAGGCCGGCACGACCCGCAGGGCCGGGACCCGGTCCAGCACCTTCAGCACGGTCGGTGTCTTGATCTCCGCGCGGCCGGCCAGCACTCGGCCCAGCACACCGGACTGGATGGCCCGCTGGGCGGCCTGGGTGATGACGGTGGGCAGCGTGCGTCGTCGCTGCACCGCGGCCAGATCGGCCTCGGTGAGATAGCCGGAGCGCAACGGGCCGATCAGGATTCGCGCCGCGGCGACAGCGTCCTGAATGGCCAAGTTGATCCCGACCCCACCGATCGGGGACATGGCGTGCGCCGCGTCGCCCAGAGCAAGCAGGCCGGGCCGATGCCAGCACAGCAGCCGGTCGACCTGGACGTCGAGCTCACTGATGTCCTCCAGCGTTTGCAGCTCACCCACGCGGTCGACCAGGAACGGTTGTAGCTCGGCGATCTGGGTGCGGAAATGTTCGATTCCCTGGCGCCGCAGCACATCGAAGCCGCCCTTGGGCACGGCCAGAGCGATCTGCCAGTAATCACCTCGGTTCAGTCGAATGAGCAACCGCCCCCGGGTCACCCGACCCGCTGTGGTCGGGGGATCGGAGTCTCTGCGGGACAACCGGAACCACAGCACGTTCATGGGTGCGCCGAACTGCCGCAATCTCAATCGCGCCGCCGCTCGTAGCACCGAGGACCGACCGTCGGTGGCGATGGTCAGGGTCGCCCGAGCAAGATGTTCTGCGCCGTCCTCGGTTTCGTACCGCACGCCCACCACCTGGCCAGGCTCGGTGAGCAGCCCGGTCACCCGGGCCGGGCGGATCAGCCGGAAGGTCGGGTACGCACTGGCGTGCTGGCAAAGAAAGTTCAGGAGATCCCATTGCGGCAGCAGTCCGAGTTCCCGGTGCCGTCCGGGCAGTCGGTCGAACGAGGCCATGACATGGTCGCCGTCGTCGGTCGACACGGACAGGCTGGTCAGGCGCTGCATCGGCAGGCGGGCGAAGGCCTCGCCCAGTCCGAGCTCGTCGATCAGGTTCAGCGTGGACGGGTGGATGGTGTCGCCCCGGAAGTCGCGCAGGAAGTCGGCGTGCTTCTCCAGCACCACCACGTCGATCCCGGCCCGAGCCAGCAGGTAAGCCAGCATTGCCCCGGCCGGCCCGAAGCCGGCGATCACGCAGCTGGTCCGCTCGTCCTCCACTAGTCCGCCCCCAGCCTCGATCCTGCGTCGTGGCGGCGCCGACTCTCGGCGATGGCCGGGTTGTGCTCGATCGCCCATTCGGCCAGCCCCACCGTCGGCTCGATCAGGGTGCGGCCGATGTCGGTGAGTTCGTACTCGACCCGCGGCGGCACCTCGGCGTAGGCGGTTCGGGAGATCAGACCATCACGTTGGAGATGCTTCAGGGTCAGCGACAGCATGCGCTGAGAGATCCCCGGGATCTGGCGCTGCAGCTCGGTGAAGCGCAGACGCCGACCGTCCAGGGTGGCCACGACGAGCACGCTCCACTTGTTGGCGATCCGGTCCAGCACATCGCGGATGGCCCGGCCGCCGTCACCGCGGATCAGGCAGGTCTTCTCGTACTGCGACACCCGGCGCGTCCTGTCCGTCACGAACACCACTGTGCCTTTTGTCGGCCGATCAATAGTCACGCATGATGTGCATGCTCACAAGTCGTCACCATTAGGGAGTGTCGTGAAGGTCGCTTACTGGATCGTCGCCGGCCTGCTGGCGCTTCTCTATCTGTTCGCCGGCGGAAAGAAGCTGGCGCAGAGCAAGGAGCAGCTGGCGCCGATGATGGGCTGGGTCGACACGATCCCGATGAGTGTGGTCCGGTTCATCGGGGTGGTGGAGATCCTCGGCGCGATCGGGCTGATCCTGCCGCCGCTGACCGGCATCGCCGTGGTCCTGGCCCTGGTCGCGGCGATCGGGCTGGTCGTGCTGCAGATCCTGGCCACGGCGTTGCACCTGTCCCGGCATGAGGGCCGGCTGATCGGGCTCAACCTGGTGCTGATCGTGCTCGGGGTGGCAGCGGCCTGGCTGGCCACCGCGTGGTGAGACCGCCGGTGTCGCCGGAGCCGGTTCAGGGAACACTCACCACATGACCGATTCTGCCCAGTTGCCGCCGGAAGAGGAAAAAGCCGCCGAAGTGGAGAGCTACGGCGGCGTGCCGATGACTGAGGAGGAACTGGGCCAGGTGTGGACCACCACCGCAGGCGACACCGCCCCGGCCACGACGGGCGGGCAAGAACCGCCGGACTGAGAGTCCGGGGAGCGGCGGGGTTGACCGAGCAAGATCCGGATGGGTCAGCCTTCGCGTCACCTGGTCGCTCATCCATGGTGCCGACCGGCTCGCCGATACAACGGTTTTCGCTTGTGCCCCCGGCAGGATTCGAACCTGCGCACCTGCCTCCGGAGGGCAGTGCTCTATCCCCTGAGCTA
The DNA here is from genome assembly GCA_965277905.1 of Nakamurella sp. Taxonomy (GTDB): domain Bacteria; phylum Actinomycetota; class Actinomycetes; order Mycobacteriales; family Nakamurellaceae; genus Nakamurella. The sequence continues at coordinate 1,125,448 of CBDIDW010000004.1, read as the reverse complement.
CGGGGGCGCGAAATCAGACTCTACCCTGCGGCCGGACCGCCGCGCGCAGCCGGTCAGCCCGCGAACGGCAGCGTGGTCGCGTGTCGCTCGGTCAGCATCTGGGTCATCAAGGAGATCTCCTTGGTCTGCGCGTCCAGCATCTTCTGGGCGAACAACCGGACCGTCGGCACCGCGGCATGCTGGGCCGCGTAGGCCATCATCGGGGCGCCGCCCTGGTGGTGGCGGATCATCAACTGCAGGAAGAAGACGTCGGAATCGTTGCCCTTGAGCGTGGCCAGCTTGGCCAGCTCCGTGTTGGTGGCCATGCCCGGCATGACCGCACCGTCGTTGCCGGCCACGCCGGCCGACGACGCAGCGGCGCCGGACATGTTCATGCCCGCCATTCCGGACGACGTCCCTCCCATCCAGGCCATGTGGGTGGCAGTGGAGCTGCGCGGCTCACCCCACAGGTCGAGCCAACCGCTCATCTCGCCGATGTCGGTCTGTTGCGTCGAGCCGATGTCGAAGGCCATCGTCTTGACCTCATCGGAACCACCGTTGCGCTGCTCCAGGTTGGCCATCGACACACCCTGGGTGTGGTGCACGATCATGTCCTGGGAAAAGCCGATGTCGACGGTGCCCGGCGTGACGGTGGCCGAGTTCACCGGAGTCGACGAGCGTGGAGCGAGAGCGACGCCCAGGGTGGCGCCGACGGCCAAGAGCACCAACGCAGCCAGGGCGCCGATGACCACGGTGCCGCGGGAGCCCCAGCGCCGGGTCAACGGACCGGGCTCCGTGGCGGTGTCGGGTGCCGTCGCCGGCTCGGGATCGGGGGTCGACATCGGTCTAGTTCGAAGAGGCGGCGGTGGTCGCCGTCCCGCCTGAACTCGCGATCGCGCTGGGTTCGACGGAACCGGAGACCTGAGCTCCACTGGCGCCGCTATCCGGAGCCAACATGCCCGACTCGTCGGTCGCGGTGGCCAGACCCGACCCGTCCAGCGGGATGGCGTCCGAGCCGCGGGGGCTGGAGTCGAAGGCCGGGGGGTCCGCGATGAAGCTCGGCTGGTCGCAGCTGCCATTGACCTCGGGCGTGATGAAGGGGTTCTCCCGCAATGCGGTGATGAACTGCTGGATCCGCGGATCCGAGGCCGAATCCACCTTGAGCTGGTGCCCCCAGGACTGCAGCGAGATCGGCTGGTCCAACGTCGGGTACGGCGAGAGCGTCAGGTAGGTCTGTCCGGTCACGATGGCCTTGAGCTTGTCCAGGTCACCGGCCGCGAGCTTGGCCGGGTTGTAGGCAATCCAGACGGTGCCGTGCTCCAGGGTGTGCACCATGTTCTCGTCGCGGACGGCCTTGTCGTAGACGACGCCGTTGCATGCCGCCCACTCGGCGTCGTGCGGGCCGCCAACCGGCGGGAAGCGGTCGTAGGCCACCCGCTGCGTGGAGGTGACGTGCAACGCGGCCTTGTACTTCGGGTAGGTGACCGAATCGCCGGTGGTCACCGACGCGGCCACATAGATGCCCGGGATGGCGGTGGAGGGGTCCTTGTTCGCCGTCGTCGGCTGCCACGGCTTGAGGGCCGCGGCCTGTTGAGCCGCAGCGTCAGCGGCCACGTTGCGGCTGTGCTGCTTGGAGTAGACGAACGTGAAGATCGCGGCGACCAGGGCGAGCACGGCAACGACGGCAGCGATGGTCAACCACGGCAAACCCTGCCGAGCCCGGATGACCGGGGCGCTACCGGCGCGGGATTTCTTGGCGTTCTTGCCGCTGGCCATCATGCTCCGAGACCTATGAGAACGGGCGACCGCCGAGCACGGCGGACACCACGCTGCGGTCTGGGACGGGCAGAAGTCTACGGGCCGAACGGGTGCGGTCGATGTGAACCGCACCGGTGTTCGATGCGGTTGCGGGCTGGCAAAAGCAGTGAATTGATCTTCCTAGAATGAGCGGGTGAATCCCGTTGCTCTCGTCGAAGCTGTCCGCGCCGCCCTGCGCGCGGCGGTGCAGGCCGGCGACCTGGCCGTGGACGTGCCCACCGAGATCGCCATCGACCGTCCGCGCTCCCGCGAGCACGGCGACTACGCCACTCCGGTCGCCCTCAAGCTGGCCAAGCAGGCGGGCCTGCCGCCGCGGACCATCGCCACCGCGCTGGCTCCTCATCTGGCTGCCACGCCGGGCATCGCTCAGGTGGACGTGGCCGGCCCGGGCTTTCTCAACATCACCCTGGACGCCGCCGCGGCCGGCGCCGTCGTGACCCAGGTACTGGCCGCGGGCGCCGACTACGGACGGTCGGATGCGCTGCGGGACAAGCGGATCAACCTCGAGTTCGTCTCCGCCAACCCGACCGGGCCGGTGCACATCGGCGGGGCGCGGTGGGCCGCGGTGGGAGACGCCCTGGGTCGCATCCTGACCACCCAGGGCGCGTCGGTCAGCCGGGAGTACTACTTCAACGACCACGGCGCCCAGATCGACCGGTTTGCCGACTCGCTCCTGGCCGCGGCGCGCGGATTACCTGCGCCCGAGGGCGGCTACAAGGGCGACTACATCGGCGAGATCGCGCAACGGGTGCTGGCCGCACAGCCGCAGGCCCTGACGCTTTCCGACGACGAGGCCCGGGAAATCTTCCGCTCCACCGGCACGGATTTGATGTTCATCGACATCAAGGCGGCGCTACATGCCTTCGGCACTGATTTCGACGTCTATTTCCATGAGAATTCGCTGCACGAATCCGGAGCCGTCGAAAAGGCCGTCGAGGCGCTGAAGGCGCAGGGCCGCCTGGTCTTTGCCGACGGCGCCTGGTGGTTGCAGTCCACCGCATACGGCGACGACAAGGACCGGGTGGTCATCAAGAGCGACGGCGAGCCCGCCTACATCGCCGGGGATATCGCGTATTTGCTGGACAAGCGCGGTCGCGGATTCGATCTGTGCATCTACATGCTGGGGGCCGACCACCACGGTTATGTGGCCCGGTTGAAGGCGGCGGCCGCGGCGGTCGGTGACGACCCCGCGGTCGTCGAGGTGCTGATCGGCCAGCTGGTCAACCTGGTCCGAGACGGTGAGCCGCTGCGGGTGAGCAAGCGGGCCGGCACGGTGATCACCCTGGACGACCTGGTGGAGGCCCTGGGCGTCGACGCGGCCCGGTTCGCGATGATTCGCTACTCGGCCGACACCACCCTGGACCTGGACATCGATGTATGGACCAGCACCCGCAACGACAACCCGGTGTACTACGTGCAATACGCCCACGCCCGGCTGGCGCGGATGCTGGCCCACGCCGCGGACCTGGGTCTCGACCGGGCCGCGGACTACGACCTGGCTCTGTTGGACAGCCCGGTGGAATCGGCCCTGCTGGCCCTGCTCGCCGCCTATCCGCAGGTTCTGCGCGCGGCCGCCGACCTACGCGAGCCCCACCGGGTGGCGCGCTACCTGGAGGAGCTGGCGGCCGGTCTGCACCGGTTCTACGACTCGGACCGGGTGCTGCCCCGGGGCGACGAGGCCGCCACCGCCCTCACCTTCGCCCGACTCGCGTTGTCCCGGGCCACCCAACAGGTGCTCGGGAATGGTCTGGCCACGCTGGGCGTCGCCGCACCGGAGCGGATGTGAGGGCGCACCCGGCCGGACCGCGTCACGGCGACATCCCCACCGGACACGCCGATCCGTCGGCCTCCGACCTGGGCGCCATCGCGTTGCCGGTGTGGCCGCGGCACGCCGATCGCGGGTCGGACGGCGTGCTCCGGCTCGCTGGCAACGATGTCCGGGACCTGGCCGCGCGCTACGGGACCCCGGTGTTCGTGCTCGACGAGCAGGACTTCCGGTCCCGCTGTCAGGACTTCGCCGACGCCTTCGGTCATGCCGGCCAGGTGCATTACGCGGCCAAGGCTTTTCTTTCCCGCGCAATCGTCGGGTGGCTCGCGCAGGAGGGAATGGCCCTGGACGTGTGCTCGGGCGGCGAGCTCGCTCTGGCGCTGGCGGCGGGCTTCCCGGCCGAGCGGATCAACCTGCACGGGTCGAACAAGTCGGACCCGGAACTGGCCGCCGCGGTCGACGCCCGGATCGGGGCCATCGTCATCGACTCCTTCGACGAGATCGGCCGGCTGGCGGGTCTGACCGAAGGCGCGGAGCAGGCCGAGCCGGTTCGGGTGATGATCCGGGTCACCGTCGGTGTGGAGGCGCACACCCACGAATTCATCGCGACCGCCCACGAAGACCAGAAGTTCGGTTTCTCGCTGATCAGCGGGGCGGCTCTGGAGGCGGTCCGGCGAGTGCTGGCCAATCCGGGGCTGCGACTGGTGGGCCTGCACAGTCATATCGGGTCCCAGATCTTCGACGCCTCCGGTTTCGAGGTTTCCGCGCACCGGCTGGTCGGGCTGCTGGCCCAGGTGCTCCAGGCCCATCCGGAGGTGGCCTCGACGCTGACCACGCTGGATCTGGGCGGCGGGCTGGGGATCGCCTACACCGCGGCTGACGATCCGCCGGCGGTGGACGCGATGGCCAAGACGCTCATCGACGTCGTCGGTCGGGAATGCCGGCTCGCCGGTCTGGCCGTGCCCGCAGTGGCCGTCGAGCCCGGACGGGCCATCGCCGGTCCGGGCACGGTGACGGTGTACCAGGTGGGCACGATCAAGGATGTGGAACTCGACGGCGGGCAGGCCCGCAGGTACGTCTCCGTCGACGGCGGGATGAGTGACAACATTCGGACCGCCCTGTACGACGCCGATTACACCGTGACCCTGGCGTCCCGGTCCTCGACCGCGCCGGCGCTGCGTTGTCGGGTGGTGGGCAAGCACTGCGAGAGCGGTGACATCGTGGTCCGCGACTGCTACCTTCCTGCCGACCTGGCCGTGGGTGATCTGCTCGCGGTCGCGGCCACCGGGGCCTACTGCTACGCCATGGCGTCCAGCTACAACCGGATTCCGCGGCCGCCGGTGGTGGCGGTCGCGGACGGCACCGCCCGGGTGCTGCTGCGCCGGGAGACCGAGGACGATCTGTCCCGGTTGGAGGCCTCGTGACGGCCATCGACCCGGTCGCCGGCATCGACGGTCACGAGAGCATGGAGAAAGCGACGTGAGCAGCACCAACCCGACGGACGACGCTGCGGGCGAACCCGGCCCGGCCAAGCCGCCGTCGGCTGTCCCCGGGATCGTGCTCCTCGGCGTGACCGCGGCCATGATCGTCATCGTCCTGATCAAGCCGGACATGCCCAGCTGGTTGCGGGTGACGGTGTCGGTGATCAGCGTGGTCCTGGTCATCGTGCTGTTGGGTTACGCCTTCCGGCTGTTCCGCTCGGCCACCCGGGGACCCCGGGGATGACGGTCAGGGTGGCCGTATTGGGCGCCGGCGTGGTCGGTTCCCAGGTGGTCCGGCTGCTGCGGGCGCAATCGGAGGAGTTGTCGGCCCGGATCGGGGCCACGCTGGAGTTGGTCGGGGTGGCGGTCCGGCGACCACAGCGGCATCCGGACATCCCGGCCGAGCTGCTCACCACCGACCCGGCGGCGCTGGTGGCCCGGCCCGACGTGGACGTGGTCGTCGAGGTGATCGGCGGCCTCCAGCCGACCAAGGATCTGCTGCTGGCGGCGCTGCATCGCGGGGCCGGGGTGGTCACCGCGAACAAGGCGCTGCTGGCCGAGGAAGGGCCCGAGCTCTACGAGGCCGCCGACGCCTCCGGCGCCGACCTGTACTTCGAGGCGGCCGTGGCCGGGGCCATCCCGCTGGTCCGGCCGCTGCGCGAATCCCTGGCCGGGGACCGCATCTCGCGCATCCTGGGAATCGTCAACGGGACCACCAACTTCATCCTGTCGGCCATGACCGCGACCGGCGACAGTTATGAGTTCGCCCTCAAGGAGGCCACCCGGCTGGGCTACGCCGAGGCCGACCCGACCGCGGACGTGGACGGGTTCGACGCCGCGGCCAAGGCGGCCATCCTGGCCTCGATCGGGTTCCACACCCGGGTCGGGATTGCCGACGTGCACCGTGAGGGCATCGCCGGGGTGACCGCCGCCGACATCGGTGCTGCGGCCGAGATCGGTTGTGTGATCAAACTGTTGGCCATCTGTGAGCGGATCAACGATGGCGGGGAGGCGGTGTCGGTCCGGGTGCACCCGGTCATGTTGCCCCGCAGTCATCCGCTGGCCGGAGTCGACGGCGCTTACAACGCGGTGTACGTGGAGGCCGAATCGGCCGGGCGGTTGATGTTCTACGGCCCCGGGGCCGGCGGGGCGCCCACCGCCTCGGCCGTGCTGGGTGACGTGGTCGCGGTGGCTCGGAACCGGGTCGCGGGCGGGCGCGGGCCCCGCGAGTCGGCCCACGCGCAACTGCCGGTGCGGCCGATCGGTGCCGTCCCGGCGCGCTATCACATCAGCCTGGAGGTCACCGATCAGACCGGGGTACTGGCCGAGGTGGCGGGAGCCTTTGCCGCGGCCGGAGTGTCCATCTCGACCGTGCGCCAGCAGGGGCGGGACGCGGAAGCCAGCCTGGTCGTGGTCACCCACGCCGCGCCGGACGCCGACCTGGCCGCCACCGTGCGCCGGCTGGGGGAGCTCGATTCGGTGCACCGGGTGGCCTCGGTGATGAGAGTGATGGGGGAGCTTCCGTGAGCCAGCGCGCGAGCGAACCATGGACGCCACGGCAGCAACCCGAGGGACGAGGGGAGTTGCCGTGAGCGAGCGCGCGAGCGAACCATGGACGCCACGGCAGCAACCCGAGGGACGAGGGGAGTTGCCGTGATCGCCACCAGCTGGCCGGGACTGATCGCGGCCTACGCCGACCGCATTGCCGTTCCGCCCGGCGCCCATCCGGTGACCCTGCTGGAGGGGGGCACCCCGCTGCTGCCGGCGCCGGAGCTGTCTCGCCTGACGGGCGCGGAGGTCTGGCTGAAGATCGAGGGCGCCAATCCGACCGGCAGCTTCAAGGACCGGGGCATGACCGTGGCGGTCACCCACGCCCTGGCCCTCGGGGCGAAGGCCGTGATCTGCGCGTCGACCGGTAACACCTCGGCCTCGGCCGCGGCCTACGCCGCCCGGGCCGGGTTGGTCTGCGCCGTGCTCATTCCGCAGGGCAAGATTTCCGCCGGGAAGCTGGCCCAGGCCGTGGCCTACGGCGCGACCATCCTGCAGGTTCAGGGGAACTTCGACGACTGTCTCGAGCTGGCCCGCAAGACCGCCGCCGACCACGAGGAACTGTCCCTGGTCAACTCGGTCAACCCGGTCCGGATCGAGGGGCAGAAGACGGCCGCTTTCGAGGTCTGCGACGTGCTCGGGCGGGCCCCGGACATCCATCTGCTGCCGGTAGGTAATGCCGGCAACATCACCGCCTACTGGAAGGGCTACCTGGAGTACGTCGCTGATGGGATTGTCCCGGGGGTTCCTCGCATGTTCGGCTTCCAGGCCGCCGGGGCTGCGCCGCTGGTCCTCGGGCATCCGGTGCGAGATCCGGAGACCATCGCCACCGCCATCCGGATCGGCGATCCGGCGTCGTGGCACGGCGCCGTGCAGGCGCGCGACGCCTCCCACGGACTGATCGACGCGGTGACCGACGAGCAGATCCTGGACGCGTACCGACTGCTGGCCCGGGCCGAGGGAGTGTTCGTGGAGCCCGCGTCGGCTGCGTCGGTGGCCGGATTGCTGGCCACCGCGGCCGGCGGTCGCCTGCCCCGCGGCGCCCTCGCGGTGTGCACGGTGACCGGGCACGGTCTCAAAGATCCGCAGACCTCGCTGGCCGCCATGTCCGCCCCGGTGGTGATTCCGGCGACCACCGAGGCCGTGGCCACCGCACTGGACCTGTCGTGAGCGGGCCGGATCGGGTCGTCGTCCGGGTTCCGGCCACCTCGGCCAACCTCGGGCCGGGCTACGACTGCTTCGGATTGGCCTTGGAACTTCGCGACGAAGTCGTGGTGACCCGGAGGCCGTCCGGGGTCACGGTCGATGTGCACGGGGTGGGCGCCGGCCGGTTGGCCTGTGACGAGACTCACCTGGTGGTGCGCGGGGTCGGCGCGGCCTTCGCCGCGGCCGGAGTCGAGCGTCCCGGCCTCGTGCTGCGCTGCACGAATCGGATCCCACACGGCGGCGGGCAGGGTTCCTCGGCGGCGGCCATTGTGTCCGGGCTGTTGGCCGGACGAGCGTTGTTGCCCGACCCGGCCGCGCTCTCCGACGACGCCCTGCTCGGGTTGGCCACCGCTCTGGAAGGTCATCCGGACAACGTTGCGCCGGCGCTGCGGGGCGGGTTCACGCTGGCCTTCACGGACTCGTTCGGCCTGGTCAGAGCCGTCCGCCAGGACGTACACCCGGACGTGCACGCGGTGATGTTCACTGCGGCCGGGTCCAGTGCGACGCACGTCACTCGTTCGTTGCTGCCGACCACCGTGCCGCACGCCGACGCGGCCGCCAATGTGGCTCGCGCGGCCCTGCTGACCCACGCGTTGACGGTCGACCCGTCCTGGTTGCTCGAGGCCACCCGGGATCTGCTGCACCAGCCCTACCGGGCGCCCGCCATGCCCGACACCGCCGTGCTGGTCGCCGATCTGCGGGCGGCCGGGGTTCCGGCGGTGGTGTCCGGAGCGGGGCCGTCGGTGCTCGTCCTGACCGGATCGGCTTTCGACCCGGAGCCGTTCCTGCGCAACGGGTTCGACGTGGCCGAGATCGAGCTGGCGGCGGCCGGTGGGCAGGTCTGCGTGGACTGAACCGGCGCGCAGGATCCCGATGGAATATTCGACACGCCGCCGGTTGTTGTGGGTTCCTGATGGGACCGGCTACGCTGGGAACTGATCACCGGCCGGGTCAGTGCCGCCGAGATCGCGGGTTGGTCCGAGCTGCGCCCGAAACTTCTCCTTGCTACGGCGATTTCATGGTCCGTGCCGGTGAGGATGTGCCCGCGGTTTCCATGATCGGTGGGGATCTTCGTTGCAGAACGTGACGTCCCCACCACGTACCGCGCAATTCCCGCCCGCTACCTGCGGGCGGACACCACCTCGTGCCCGCCGGGCGCGATGCCAACGTCTCGTTGCTGCTAGCGGCGACACGTTCACGAGCCGATCTGGGATATCTGCCCGATCGGAGCAGGAAGGATCTTCGTGACTGAAACCACGGAGCGGCCCGCCATCGAAACCCCCGCCCAGCCTCGCGGCCGGCGCGGCGGCGACGGATTGTCGGGCCTCGTCTTGGCCGACCTCAAAGCGATGGCCGGCCAACTGGGGATCAAGGGCACGTCGGCGATGCGTAAGGGCGACCTGGTCGCCGCCATCTCCGCCCGCCAGAACGGCGGCTCCCAGCCCGAAACCGCAACCAAGCCCCCGGTCGAGCGCAAGTCGGTCGCGGCTCAGCCCGCCAGCAACGGCCACGCTCAGGCGTCCGAGTCGAGCGCGCCGCCGACGCTGCCGCTGGAGCTTCCCGCCGAGCGCGAGCCCGCGGGCCCCGCGCCTACCGTCCAGACCCCAGTCGCGGCTTCGGCTGAGACTGCTACCGCGCCGGCAGCGGCCTCCTCCGACGAGGCCGACGGCGGCACGTCCGGGGACCGTTCCGACGGCGGGTTCGACAGCAACCGCAATCGCCGGAACCGCCGCAACCGCCGCGGCGAGGGCCGCAATCGCTCCGACGGCCGCCCGGACGACCTCGGCGAGGGCGCTGTCGACAGTCCCGCGGCCGAGTCTGCGGAGAGTAGCGACGGCCCGCCGCGTCGAGACAACCGCGGTCAAGACGGCGGCAGCCGCACCCAGGACGGCGGCCAGCGTTCCTCGGAAGGCAATGGTCGCCCGCAGGAGAGCGTTCAGCGCTCGTCGGAGGGTAATGGTCGTCCGCAGGAGGGCGGTCAGCGCTCGTCGGAGGGTAATGGTCGTCCGCAGGAGAACCGACAGTCAGGACAGTCGGACAACGCCCGCAGCGACAGCCGGAACGATCGGAGCGACGGCCGGAGCGATAGCCGCAGCGACAGGAACGACCGGAATGACCGGAATGACCGGAATGACCGGAACGCAAATGATATGGACGACGACGGCCCGGGTGGTCGTCGCGGCCGGCGTTTCCGCGACCGCAACCGGCGCACTCGGGACCGGTTCGCCGAGGCCCCCGACACCGAGGTGCGCGACGACGACGTGGTGGTCGCGGTGGCCGGCATCGTCGACGTACTCGACTCCTACGCGTTCATCCGGACCTCGGGCTACCTGTCCGGTCCCAACGACGTGTACGTCTCGCTCTCGCAGGTCCGCAAGTACGGGCTTCGCCGCGGCGACGCGGTGACCGGTGCCGTGCGCGGACCCCGCGACGGCGAGGCCGCGCGGCAGAAGTTCAACGCGTTGGTCCGGCTGGACAGCGTCAACGGTCTCGACCCGGAACAGGCCCGCAACCGGCCCGAGTTCACCAAGCTGACCCCGCTGTACCCGAACGAGCGGCTGCGTCTGGAAACCGAGGCGCATCTGCTCACCACCCGGGTGATCGACCTGGTCATGCCGGTCGGGAAGGGTCAACGCGCGCTGATCGTGTCTCCGCCCAAGGCGGGCAAGACCATGGTCATGCAGGCCATCGCCAACGCCATCACCACCAACAACCCGGAATGCCATCTCATGGTCGTGCTCGTCGACGAGCGACCGGAAGAGGTCACCGACATGCAGCGGTCGGTGCGTGGCGAGGTCATCGCCTCCACCTTCGACCGACCGCCGGCGGACCACACCATGGTGGCCGAGCTGTCCATCGAGCGGGCCAAGCGGCTGGTCGAGATGGGTCGGGACGTGGTCGTGTTGCTGGACTCCATCACCCGGCTGGGTCGGGCCTACAACCTGGCCGCGCCGGCGTCCGGCCGGATCCTGTCCGGTGGTGTCGACTCGACGGCGCTCTTCCCGCCCAAGCGGTTCCTGGGGGCGGCGCGCAACATCGAGAACGGTGGCTCGCTCACCATCTTCGCGTCGGCGCTGGTGGAGACCGGTTCGGCCGGCGACACGGTGATCTTCGAGGAATTCAAGGGCACCGGCAACGCCGAGCTCAAGCTCGACCGGAAGCTGGCCGACAAGCGCATCTTCCCGGCCATCGACGTCGATCAGAGTTCCACCCGCAAGGAAGACCTGCTGTTGGCGCCGGACGAGCTGGCCGTCGTGGTCAAGCTGCGCCGGCTGCTGGGTGCCCTCGACACCCAGCAGGCCCTGGAGTTGGTGCTCGACCGGCTACGCAAGACGCGGAGCAATGTCGAATTCCTGATGCAGGTGGCCAAGAACACGCCCGGCGCCGAGCGGGACTAGGACGCACTCACGCGACCACGGGGGTCAGGCGGCCAGGGCCAGGCAGCCGGTGGCGACCAGGCAGGTGAAGGCGCCGGCCCGGGTCGCGCGGTTCAGCCGTTCGGCCAACAGCATCCGGGCCAGCACCACCGTGACCAGCGGGTACATCGAGGCGGCGACGGCCACCGGGCCCATCGGTGCCACCGTCGACCCGGCGCCGAAGGCCAGGTTTCCACCCGCCTCGGCCAATCCGGCCACGGTCAGCGCGGCCAACGTCCATCTGGGCGCCCGGGCGGTGGGGTGAGCCCTCCGTCGCCGGCGATCGATCAGCACCAGGGCGACCGCGGCCGGCACCGAGACCAGCCGCATGAGCACCGGCGTGGCCGCCACGTCGACGGCGGCACTGCGAGCCACGCAGACGAAGCCGAGGCCGAACGCCAGTGCGGCGGCCGAGGCCAGCAGCATGCCCGACGTGGATCCGGAATGTCCCTCGGACCGGGCCACCATGGCCACGCCGACGAGCGCGGCGACCATGCCCAGAATCGCGACGACACCCACCGATCGCCCGCCGGCCAGGTCGAGGAGCACCGGCACCAGTACGCCCAACCCGGCGATTGGCGCGACCGTTCCGATCTGGCCGCGCCCCATGGCCACGTACAGGCACAGGTAACCGATCGAATCGGTGGCACCGGCGGCTCCGGCCCAGACGATCATCCCCGGGGTGACGGCGGGCATTCCACTGACCACCCAGGGCAGGACCACGGCCAGGCCGAGCAGGCCGGTGCTCTGGATGATCAGTTGGACCGACGCCGCCGACCGGAAGCGCGCCCCGATCGCAGCCAGGAAATCGGAAGTGCCCCAGAGCAGGCAGGCGAGCAGGGCCTGGGCCATGTCTCCGCCTTCCCGGGGGATCGCGACCTTGCGGTCCTCGGGTAGTCAGAGGGTGAACGGAGGTCGGAAATACCGCATCTGTCCGTTCTTGTCCGTTTTCGTCCGTTTCGGGGGTCGAGCCGAACCTTGCGGAATGTCCGACGGCCTCTGGATGTTCTTCTTCACGTGCGGGTTTCTGGCACACTGAACTGCTGTCGCCCGTTCGGCGGCACACATTCCGGCTCCGGTTCACGTCGTACGCGGCGACCCGGCGGCCATCGAAAGGAATCCCATGAAGACAGGTATCCACCCCAGCTACGTCGCCACCGAAGTGGCTTGCGGCTGCGGGAACACGTTCACCACGCGGAGCACCAGCACCTCGGGCAAGATCAACGTCGAGGTCTGCTCCAACTGCCATCCCTTCTACACCGGCAAGCAGAAGATCATGGACACCGGCGGTCGGGTGGCCAGGTTCGAGCAGCGGTACGCCAACTTCAAGGCCCAGAGCGAGGCCGGCAAGTAGCTTCACCAACGGCGCTCGGTCCGGCTGTCAGCCGGGTCGGGCGCCGTTTGCCGTCTGTCGACCGCACGCCGCGGTGAAGGAGTGAAGATGTCCGTTCCCTTGTTGCCGGCCCTGCAGGCCGAGTTCGACCAGGTCCAGGAGCGGCTGTCCGACCCCGCTGTGCACGCCGACCAGAGCGTGGCCCGGCGGCTCGGCCGCCGCTATGCCGAACTGACCCCGATCATCACCACCTCGCACTCGTTGGACGTCGCCTACGATGATCTGGCCACGGCCAATGAGCTGGTCCACGAGGACGCGTCCTTCGCCGACGAGGTGCAATCCCTGCAGGTTCGGGTGGTCGACCTGGAGAGTCGGCTGGCCGAGTTGCTGGCGCCCCGGGACCCCGACGATGTCCGTGACGTGCTGGTGGAGATCAAGGCGGGCGAGGGCGGCGAGGAATCAGCCCTGTTCGCCGGGGACCTGCTGCGGATGTACCTGCGCTACGCCGAGCGGCACGGCTGGAAGACCGAGGTGCTGTCGGCCCAGGAGAGCGACCTGGGCGGCTACAAGGACGTCACTGTTGCGGTCAAGGCGCCCGGATCCCCCGCCCCGGCCGACGGCGTGTGGGCCCGGCTGAAATTCGAGGGCGGCGTGCACCGGGTCCAGCGGGTGCCGGTGACGGAGTCGCAGGGCCGCATCCACACCTCCGCGGCCGGGGTCTTCGTGGCCCCGGAGGCAGAGGACACGGCCGAGGTGACCATCGACCCGGCCGACCTGCGGATCGACGTGTTCCGCTCGTCGGGCCCGGGTGGCCAGTCGGTCAACACCACTGATTCGGCGGTCCGGATCACCCACCTGCCCTCCGGTCTGGTGGTGTCCTGCCAGAACGAGAAGTCACAGCTGCAGAACAAGGAGCAGGCCCTGCGTATCCTGCGGGCCCGGCTGCTGGCCGAGGCCCATGACGCCGCCGAGGCGGCCGCGGCCGATGCCCGCCGGTCCCAGGTGCGCACCGTCGACCGTTCGGAACGGGTCCGCACCTACAACTTCCCGGAGAACCGGATCGCCGACCACCGGGTCGGGTACAAGGCCTACAACCTGGACCAGGTGCTGGACGGCGATCTGGACGCGGTGCTCGATGCGCTGAGCAATGCCGAGCGCGCCCATCGGCTGGGTGCCACGTCATGACCCGGGTTTCGCTCCGCGCCACCATCCTGACCGCCACGCACCAGCTGGACCGGGCCGGGGTGGCCAGCCCGCAGGTCGATGCGGAAGAGATCGCCGCGCACCTGCTCGGGGTGTCCCGTACCAAGCTCGGCCTGAGCCCGTTGATCGACGAGGACTGGCTACCCGGGTATCACGCCCTGGTCGATCAACGCGCGCAGCGGATCCCATTGCAGCACCTGCTCGGCACCGCGGTCCTGGGCCGGGCCACGGTCGAGGTCGGGCCCGGGGTGTTCACCCCCCGGCCGGAAACCGAGGTGCTGCTGGAGTGGGCGCTGGCCGCCATCGCCGAGGTGCCCGACCCGGTGGTGATCGACCTCTGCACCGGGTCCGGGGCGTTGGCCCTGGCCATCGCTGTGGCCCGGCCGGATGCGGTGGTGCACGCCGTCGAGCGCGCGCCCGGTGCGTTGGCCTGGGCCCGCCGCAACCTCGGACGGCATCGCGACGCCGGTGGCACCGAGGTGGACCTGCGGGGCGGGGACGTGTTCGACCCCCGGCTGCTCATCGACCTGGAGTCTTCCGCCGATTTGGTCATCGCCAATCCGCCGTACGTGCCCGAGGGCACGCAGGTGCCGCCCGAGGTCGATCGGCACGACCCGCCGGAGGCGGTCTTCGCCGGCCCGGACGGACTCGAGGTGATCCGTCCGTTGGTCTCGCTGATGGCCGGGTTGACCAAGGTCGGCGGCGTATTGGCCATCGAGCACGACGACACCCACGGTGAGTCGGTGCCGGCCCTGCTGGCCGGCCGCGGGGTGTTGGCGCAGGTGCAGGACCACGCCGACCTCACCGGGCGGCCGCGGTTCGTGACTGCTCGCCGCGTCGCACTGGCCCGGCCCACCCGTTTGCGAGACTGAGACCCGTGCACACCTACGACTGCGCCGATCTCGACCAGCGCGAGGCCGGTCTGACCGCGGCCGCCCAGGCCGCCACCGGCGGTCAGCTGGTGGTGGTGCCGACGGACACGGTCTACGGGATCGGTGCCGACGCGTTCAACGGACCCGCGGTCGCCGCCCTGCTGACCGCCAAGGGTCGAGGTCGGGACATGCCGGTGCCGGTGCTGGTGGGGTCCTGGAACACGATCGAGGGTCTGGTCACCGCGGTGTCACCGGTGGCCCAGCGGCTGATCGAGGCCTTCTGGCCGGGCGGCCTGTCCCTGGTGGTCAGCCATGCCCCGTCACTGGCCTGGGATCTCGGCGATGCGCGGGGCACGGTCATGGTGCGCATGCCGCTGCACCCGGTGGCCCTGGATCTGCTCCGCACGGTCGGCCCGATGGCGGTGTCCTCGGCGAACAAGAGCGGGCAACCCCCCGCCACCACCGCGGAGCAGGCCCGTGATCAGCTCGGCGAATCGGTGGCGGTGTACCTCGATGGCGGCCCGGCCCCTATCGGCGTGGCCTCGACGGTGGTCGATGTCACCGGCGACGTACCCCGGCTGCTGCGGGCCGGCGCCGTCGACCTGGACCGCCTGCGCGACGTCGCCGGCCAGGTTGAGGTCCCCTAACCCCTCCCTGGCGCGGATCCACAACCCCCTGCGCGGATCCACAGCACGTTCTTCGACCGATTTGACGGCCAAAACGTGCTGTGGATCCGCGCGGGGAAAAGGGCCCACGCACGCCTCGGGCCCGGCCGGAGAACCGACCGGGCCCGAGCGGCGCTCCCGGCATGGGAGCCACATCCGACGGGGCCGAAACGGGAGGCAGTCCCGGCGTGGGTTCCCGGGTTTCGCTTGCCGTCGCTGTGGGGCAGTGATGAGACGTGGTCCGGCCCTGGTCGGTTCCACCGGGTGCGCAATTCTTCGCGGGGAGGAGTAAAGGCTGGTCGGGCGGTTCCGGTTCGGCCGACTACCCTGACCCGGTGCAGCCCTACGCCGTGCCGGTACGCGAGTACGCGCTCGTCTTCGGCACGGCGGCGCTGGTCACGTTTCTGATCACCGGTCTGGTCCGCCGGGGCGCGGCCAAGATCAAGGCCGTGACTCCCATCCGCGATCGGGACGTACATTCCGTCCCCACCCCACGCATGGGTGGGGTCGCGCTCTACCTGGGCGTCGCCGCCGCGGTCCTGATGGCCGACCAGTTGCCGCGGCTGTCCCAGGCCTTCGCCACCTCGTCCGAGATCAAGGGCGTGCTCGTGGCCGGCGGGGTCATCGTGCTGGTCGGCGTGCTGGATGACCGCTTCGACCTGGACGCGGTGACCAAACTGGCCGGCCAGGTCCTGGCCAGCGGCATCCTGGTCCTCTTCGGCGTGCAGTGGTTCTTGATGTGGGTGCCGGCCGACAATCCCGCGGGCGGCACCCTGGTCACCCTGTCCGAGTTGCAGGGCGCGGCCATCACCGTGCTGCTGACCCTGGTCCTGGCCAACGCGATGAACTTCATCGACGGGCTGGACGGACTGCTGACCGGAGTGGCGCTGATCACCGCCACCGGGGTGTTCATCTTCTCGGTGCACCAGCTCGTGCTGTCCCAGAACGACACCCAGGCGTCGCAGCCGCCACTGATCGCCGCCGCCCTGATGGGCGCCTGCCTGGGCTTCCTGCCCTACAACTTCTTCCCCGCGCGCATCTTCATGGGCGACTCCGGATCCATGTTCATCGGCCTGACCATGGCCGCGGCCATCATCAGCGCCAGCGGCAAACTCGACCCGAGCACCTTCGGTTATCGATCGACGGTCGCTCTGCTCTCGCCTCTGTTGGTCATGCTCGCGGTGGTGTTCATTCCGGTCCTGGACTTCTTCCTGGCCGTGGTCCGCCGCACCCGCGAGGGGCGTCACCCGTTCAGTGCGGACAAGCGCCATCTGCACCACCGCATGCTGGCCATCGGCCACACCCACCGGCAGGCCGTGCTCATCTTCTACGTGTGGGCACTGGTGCTCACGGCCGCGGCGGTGTCGCTGTCCTTCGTCTCGGACTGGCGACAGGCGGCCATCCCCGGGGTGGTGGGCATCCTGTTTGCCACCGTCCTCTCCCTCTGGCCGTGGGTCCGGGCGGCCCGGTTACGCCGGCGCCGGAGGGTGTCGTGAGCGAGCTGAATGTGCAGGCGGCCCGTCGGGCCGCGTCGCGCAGCAGCAGCCGCGTCTGGTCCCTGCACCATCTGCCGCGCTGCTGGATCACCCTGCTCGCGGCCGGCGCCGTGTTGGCCGTGGTGGCGGGTCTCGTCGTCGGCGGCCGGGCGGTGCTCGGGGTGGCCGTGGGTACGGCCATCGTCGGGGCGTTCTTCACCCTCTCGACGGTGATCATCGCCTACGTCGGGGCGAGGGCGCCGCGGGCGGTTCTGGTCACCGCACTGGGTGTGTATCTGGTCAAGATCGTGGCCCTCGGGGTGGTCCTGCAGACCATGCCCCGCGAGGGCGCCGTGGACACCCGCTGGATGGCCGGCTCGGTGTGTCTCGGGCTGTTCGCCTGGCTCGGCGCGCACCTGCGGCACGTATGGACGGCCAAGCTCTACTATGTCGATCCGGGCTGATCGCGGGCCTGCTGCGTGGGTTTTCGGAGGTCTTCGACGACACGTAGAACGCGCCCACCCCGCGAACGCTTGACCGCGTCTTTACTGATACTGTCGGCGGGCCATGAAGATCCGGGCCAGCGACGACTCGACCTCCAACGGGGCCAATGAAGGCTGGGCCGTGCTCAGCACGCTGCTCGGCGGACTCCTCGTCTGGGGTGCGATCGGATGGCTTCTGGACCACTGGTGGCACACCCACATGGCCACTCCCATCGGTGTCCTGCTCGGGATGGTGCTGGGGATCTACGCGGTGGTGGCGCGCTACGGTCGGGCTCCGATGCCGACCGCCTCCACCCGCCCGTCGAACCAGTCGCCGTGGGTGGCACCCTTTGAGTCTCGCCTGATCCGTCGGTCCGACGACGGGATGGACGGGGCCGATTCCAGAGCCGATCAGAGCGCCCATTCAACGGGGAAGGAGAGCCGATGAGCGGCCCGACCTATCTCGCCGAGTCCGGGGGTTTCCATCCCCCCGACGTGCAGCAGTCGTTCTTCCCGGACCCGTGGTACGTCAACGGCCACCTGATCTTCGGATCCTGGAAGGCCATGATCCTGCTGGTCCTCGGGGTCATCTTGATCATCGGGTTCTTCGCCGTGGCCGGTCGCCGATCGGCCGTGCTGCCGGGCAAGCTCCAGTTCACCGGCGAGGGCCTCTACGGCTTCATCCGCAACGGCGTGGCCATCGAGATCATGGGTCGCAACGGCCGCCGCTGGGCCTCGTTCCTGGCCACCTTGTTCCTCTTCATCCTGGTCATGAACCTGTGGGAACTCGTCCCGGTGGCGCAGATGCCGGTGACCGCGCACATGGCCGTGCCGGCCTTCCTGGCCATCCTGGTCTGGCTGATTTACAACTTCGTGGGCATCCGCAAGCACGGCTTCTTTGGGTATCTGAAGCTGCAGACGTTCATCCCGGGCATCCCTTGGGCGATGCACCTGCTGCTCATCCCGATCGAATTCCTGTCCAACATCATCCTGCGGCCGTTCACGCAGGCCATCCGGCTGTTCGCCAACATGTTCGCCGGACACATGCTGGTCGGCGTGGCCTCGGCCGGCACGGTGTACCTGCTCTTCGAGTCCTCGTCCTGGCTCGACCACTTCCTGGGTGTGCTGCCGGCTCTGGCCAGCCTGCTGCTGGTCTTCTTCGAGCTGTTGGTCTGCGCGCTGCAGGCCTACGTCTTCACCCTGCTGGCCGCCATCTACATCGAGGGTTCCCTCGCCGACTCGCACTGACCGTCCACCGACCGCTGAATCGACCACCTCTGGGCCGCCGACCTCGGCGGGAACAACCAGCCCGCACAGTTAAGGGAGAGCACCAATGTCCGTCGTGGCCAACCTGGCAGAAGTCAATGTCAATATCACGGGAAGCCTGGCCCCCATCGGATACGGCTTGGCCGCCATCGGCCCGGGTATCGGTGTGGGCATTGTCTGGGCGTCCTACATCACCTCGACCGCCCGGCAGCCCGAGTCGGCCGGTCTGACCCGGACGTACGCCTTCCTCGGGTTCGCCGTCTCCGAGGCGCTGGCCCTGCTGGGCTTCGTGGTGCCGTTCATCTTCGGCAGCTGACCGATCGCAGCCGCCCATCGGTACAGGGCCGGTTCACCCGCAAGCGAAAGGTCTTGCCATGATTGGCTATTTGGCCGAGGACCCGATCAAGCCGATCGGCGTCCCTCTCGGCGAGCTCGTGATCTCCATCATCGGCTTCTTCGTGCTGCTGTTCGTGATGGGCAAGTTCGTCTGGCCCATGTTCGAGAAGGCGTACTCGGCCCGCACCAAGGCCATCGAGGGCGGCATCCATGATGCCGAGGAGGCCCAGCGGCAGGCCAAGGAAGCCCTCGACGACTACCGGGCGCAGTTGGCCGGGGCCCAGGATGAGGCGTCCAAGATCCGCGAGGATGCCCGCACCCAGGCCCAGTCCATCCGGGACGACATGCTCGCCCAGGCCCACGCCGAGACCGAACGCATCGCCGCCGCCGGCCGGGCCCAGCTCGATGCCCAGCGGCAGCAGATCGTGGCCGAACTGCGGGCCGATCTGGGCCGGGTGTCGGTCGACCTGGCCTCGCGGGTGGTCGGCGAATCTCTCGAGGACGAGGCCCGGCAGCGTCGAACCGTCGAGCGGTTCCTGGCCGAGTTGGAGCGCTGACACGTGCGCCACCTGGCCAGCCTGGATGCGTTGCAGACCTCGACCCGCGAGCTGCTGACCACAGCGGCCACGCTGGACGACGGCGGTCTGGCGCAACTGGGGGCCGATCTCGCCTCGGTGGCCCGGCTGCTGCGCCGCGAGGTCGGGCTGCGACGGACCCTGTCCGAGGCGTCCACTTCGGTCGACACCCGCGCCGGCATCATGGGCCGGTTGCTGCGCGGCCAGGTGGGCGACCCGGCCCGGCATGTGGTCGACGTGGTGGTGCGCCAGGGCTGGGCGAACGGCTCGGATCTGCGCAACGGCCTGGACCGGCTCGGCCGGACCGCGATGTTCCTACGCGCCGAACGGTCGGGCGAGCTGGACGACGTGGAAGACCAGCTGTTCCGGTTCAGCCGCATCGTCGACGCCAGCCCCAGCCTGTCCGTACTGCTGGACGACCCGACCCAACCGGGAGATCGCCGGGCGGCGCTGGTCGAACGGGTGCTGGCCGGGAGGGTTCACTCCCTTACCACCGAACTACTCACCGATCTGGCTCGCGACCCCGGCGGCCGTTCCTTCACCCACGGTGTCCTGGATCTGATCGAGCAGGCCGCGCAGCGCTCGGACAAGGTGGTGGCCAGCGTGGAAAGCGCGGTCCCACTGTCCGGCGATCAGGTGCAGCGACTGACGGCCGCGCTCGACCGCATCTACTCCCGCGGTGTCACCGTGCACGTCGAAGTCGTCCCCAGCCTGGCCGGCGGAGTGCGGATCCGGATCGGTGACGATGTCATCGACGGCAGCGTGGCCGGCCGGTTGGACGACCTGCGTCGACGCCTGGCCGGCTGAGAACTGCTCGAATTCATGAACTCCAGTAGAAGAACGGAACCGCGATGACCGAGTTGACGATCTCCGCAGACGAGATCCGTTCCGCGATAGAGAGCTACGTCGCCGACTACGCCCCCGAGGTGAACCGGGTGGAAGTGGGCATCGTCGCCACCACCGGTGACGGCATCGCCACCGTCGAGGGGCTGCCCTCGACGATGGCCAACGAACTCCTGCAATTCCCGGGTGGTGTGCTCGGCGTTGCCCTGAACCTGGACACGACCTCGATCGGCGCCGTCGTTCTGGGTGACGCCAACACCCTCCAGGAGGGTCAGGAGGTCACCCGGACCGGCGAGGTGCTCTCGGTTCCGGTCGGCGACGCCTTCATGGGCCGGGTGGTCAACCCGCTGGGCCAGCCCATTGATGGGCTGGGCGAGATCGTGGCCGAGGAGCAGCGACAGCTGGAGATCCAGGCGGCTTCCGTGGTGGAGCGGCAGGGCGTGTCCGAGCCGATGCAGACCGGGATCAAGGCAATCGACGCGATGACCCCGATCGGGCGCGGCCAACGCCAGTTGATCATCGGCGACCGCAAGACGGGCAAGACCGCGGTCTGCGTGGACACGATCATCAATCAGCGGCAGAACTGGGAGACCGGCGACCCGAAGCAGCAGGTGCGCTGCGTCTACGTGGCCGTCGGGCAGAAGGGCACCACGATCGCCGGCATCCGGCAGTCGCTGGAGGATGCCGGCGCGCTCGAGTACACGACCATCGTCGCCGCCCCCGCGTCCGATTCTGCCGGTTTCAAGTGGCTGGCCCCGTACACCGGTTCGGCCATCGGCCAGCACTGGATGTACCAGGGCAAGCACGTGCTGATCGTGTTCGACGACCTGACCAAGCAGGCCGAGGCATACCGGGCCATTTCGCTGCTGCTGCGTCGCCCGCCGGGCCGCGAGGCCTACCCGGGTGACGTCTTCTACCTGCACTCCCGGCTCCTGGAACGCTGTGCGAAGCTCTCCGACGAACTCGGAGCGGGCTCGATGACCGGCCTGCCCATCATCGAGACCAAGGCCAACGACGTGTCGGCCTACATCCCGACCAACGTCATCTCGATCACCGACGGACAGTGCTTCCTGCAGTCCGACCTGTTCAACGCGGGTGTGCGGCCGGCCATCAACGTCGGCATCTCGGTGTCCCGGGTCGGTGGCGCGGCCCAGATCAAGGCCATGCGCAAGGTGTCCGGCACGCTGCGTCTGGACCTGTCCGCCTACCGCGAGCTGGAGGCGTTCGCAGCCTTCGGCTCCGACCTGGACCCGGTGTCCAAGCGCGCCCTGGAGCGCGGCTCGCGGCTGGTCGAGCTGCTCAAGCAGCCGCAGTACACCCCGTTCCCGGTACCTGAAGAGGTGGTCGCCATCTGGGCCGGCACCCGGGGACACCTGGACGAGGTGCCGGTGCCCGACGTCCGGCGTTTCGAGACCGAGTTCCTGCAGTTCCTGCGCCACCACGGGAGCGACCCGCTGGGCGCGATCGCGCAAGGCAAGGATTTGACCCCGGAGGTCGAGGAGAGCCTGGTGAAGGCGCTGAACGAGTTCAGGGGCAGCTTCACCACCTCGGCCGGGACCGTCCTGGGTCGGGAGGATCCGGCCGCCCCGATGGATGCGAACGCGGTTGGGCAGGAAAAGGTCCAGGTCCGCAAGCCGCCGCCGGTCAAGCGCTGAACACCCGTGACCGACAGATCGAGGAGGTGACATGGCCGCCCAGGTGAGGGTGCTGCGCGAGCGCGTGCGTTCGGTGCGCAGTACACAGAAAATCACTCGTGCCCAGGAGACGATTGCCACCTCGCGGATCGCCAAGGCCCAGGCCAAGGTGGTTGCGTCGGCTCCGTACGCGGCCGGGATCACCGAGGTGCTCACGGCGCTGGCCAGTGCGTCCACGCTGGATCACCCGCTGTTGACCGAGCGACCGAACCCACGCCGGGCCGGCATCCTGCTGATCACCTCGGACCGCGGCCTGTGCGGTGGCTACAACGTCGGTGCGATCCGCGCCGCGGAGGAGCTCAGTTCTCTGTTGCGCACCCAGGGCAAAGAGCCGGTGCTGTTCGTGATCGGGCGTAAGGGCGTCGGGTACTACGCGTTCCGACAGCGTCCGATCGCCGCGTCCTGGACGGGGTTCTCTGAGAAACCGGTCTACGAAAACGCGGTGAACGCGTGCGAGACGCTGCTGCCGGCATTCCTGGCCGGGGCCGACGGCAGCGTCGAGACCGATCGCGGCGAGCTCGCCGGGATCGATGAGATCCATCTGGTGGGCACCCACTTCGTGTCCATGCTGACCCAGACGGCGCAGGCCCGGCGGGTGGCCCCGATGGAGGTCGAATACGTCGGCCACGAGGAATCCGGACCGCAGGCGGCCTACGAGTTCGAGCCCGGGCCGGGGGAGCTGCTGGATGCGATCCTGCCGAAGTACCTCACCACCCGGATCTACGCCTCGCTGTTGGACAGTGCGGCGAGCGAATCCGCCGCTCGTCGCCAGGCCTGCAAGTCGGCCACCGACAATGCCAACGAGATCATCAAGAACCTGTCCCGGCAGGCCAACCAGGCCCGGCAGGCGCAGATCACTCAGGAACTGACCGAGATCGTGGGTGGCGCCGACGCGCTGGTCGCGGCGAAAGACGAAGACTGACGCACCGACGGTCGAACGCGAAGTCGACGGTCGACATACGAATGGAGACACCATGAGCGCCCCCACCACCACCGCCGGTCGCGTGGCCCGAGTGATCGGACCCGTCGTCGACGTCGAGTTCCCCCGCGGCGAGGTCCCGGAGCTGTTCGCGGCCCTGCACGTCGTGGTCAAGCTCGGCTCGCAGGAGCGGACGTTGACCCTCGAGGTCGCCCTGCACCTGGGCGACGACGTCGTCCGGTGCATCTCCATGCAGCCCACCGACGGCCTGGTCCGCGGGGCGAGTGTGGAGAACACCGGATCCCCGATCAGCGTGCCGGTGGGCGACGTGGTCAAGGGCCACGTGTTCAACGCTCTGGGCCGCTGCCTGGACGCCCCGGGCACCGGTGACGACGCCGAGCACTGGCCGATCTACCGCAAGCCGCCGCCCTTCGACCAGCTCGAGGGCAAGACCAGCCAGCTGGTCACCGGCATCAAGGTCATCGATCTGCTCACCCCGTACGTGGAGGGCGGCAAGATCGGCCTGTTCGGCGGGGCCGGTGTGGGCAAGACCGTGCTCATCCAGGAGATGATCACCCGGGTGGCCAAGAATTTCGGCGGCACTTCGGTGTTCGCCGGCGTGGGCGAGCGCACCCGCGAGGGCAACGACCTGATCACCGAGATGACCGAGTCGGGGGTCATCAAGGACACCGCCCTGGTCTTCGGTCAGATGGACGAGCCGCCGGGCACCCGGATGAGAGTCGCGCTGTCTGCACTCACGATGGCCGAGTATTTCCGGGACGTGCAGAACCAGGACGTGCTGTTGTTCATCGACAACATCTTCCGGTTCACCCAGGCCGGTTCCGAGGTGTCCACCCTGCTCGGCCGGATGCCCTCGGCGGTGGGGTACCAGCCCACCCTGGCCGACGAGATGGGCGAGCTGCAGGAGCGGATCACCTCGACCCGAGGCCACTCGATCACGTCGCTGCAGGCCATCTACGTGCCCGCCGACGACTACACCGACCCGGCCCCGGCCACCACCTTCGCCCATCTGGACGCCACCACCGAGCTGGCCCGGTCGATCACCGAGAAGGGCATCTACCCGGCGGTGGACCCGCTCTCCTCGACCTCCCGGATCCTGGATCCGCAGTTCGTCGGGGCCGAGCACTACCGGGTGGCCCAGGAGGTCAAGCGGATTCTGCAGAAGTACAAGGAACTGCAGGACATCATCGCCATCCTGGGCATGGACGAGCTGTCTGAGGAGGACAAGCTCACCGTGGGTCGGGCTCGCCGGATGGAGCGGTTCCTGGGTCAGAATTTCTTCGTGGCCAAGCAGTTCACCGGCCAGGACGGTAGTTACGTCGACATCAAGGACACCATCGAGGCGTTCGACGCGATCGCCAAGGGCGAGTACGACAACCTCCCCGAGCAGGCGTTCCTGAACGTCGGCGGGATGGACGACGTGCTGGCCAAGGCGAAGAGCCTGCAGTAGCCAGGGCCGGCCGAGTGCCTGGTCCGGGTGCCGGTCACTCCGGGTTACCCTTGGGCCAGGACTGCTCGACGAATGGTCAAATTCTGCGCAGAGGGCTGGAACACGGGTGAGACATGGCTGAGATGAAGGTCGATCTGGTCGCCGTCGAGCGGCAGCTGTGGTCCGGCCAGGCGGAGATGGTGGTGGCCCGCACGGTCGACGGAGACATCGGTGTCCTCCCCGGTCACGCGCCCCTGCTGGCCGAGCTGCGGGAAGGCTTTGCCGCTCGCATCGTCGAACCCGGCGGCAACGTGATGGGCGTCGCGGTGCACGGCGGCTTCCTGTCCGTGACCAAGGCCGGGGTGACGATTTTGGCCGAGGACGCCGACCTGCACGACGAGATCGACGTGACCCGGGCCCGAGCGGCATATGAAACGGCCCGGTCCACCGGCGGTGACTCGGCCGAGGCGGAAGCGGAGCTACGGCGGGCCCGGGCGCAGTTGTTGGCTGCGGGCGAATCGGTGTGAGTCCGGCCCCCTGCCTGATTTGACCTGATGAGGATCGCGACCGCGGAACTGGTGGGACTGGCACTGCTGCTCGCCGTCGTCGTGGTGGCCGTGTGTGTCGCGGTGCGGCGTTGGCTGCTTTCCCGGGCCGGTGGCGTTGACCTGTGTTGGCGGATGCGCCCGGCGACCGACCGCACCGGTTGGGTGTTCGGCCAGGCCCGTTACTCCGAGCGCGGCCTGCTGCTGTACCGGTCCTTCTCGCCGATCCCGTTCCCGACCCGAGTGGTGGCCCGGGACAGCCTGGCCCTGGGAGCCCGGCGACCGCTGTCCGGCGCCGAGCCGGATCTGCTCCCGGTCGGGTCAGTGGTCGTCGGTGCCATCCTTGATGGCCGCCCCATCGAGTTGGCCCTGGCTGAGGACACCCTGACCGGGCTGCGGTCCTGGCTGGAGTCGGTCCCGCCGGCCCAGCGGGGCCTGCGCGGCGGGCTGCGCGAGATCTAGCGTTCCCCGCCCGGCACCCAGGTGACGTCCCCTTCCGGATTGGCCGCCCGGGCCAGGATGAAGAGCAGGTCCGAGAGCCGGTTGAGGTACGTCGTGGCCAGTGGGTTGGTGGTGTCCTGCGCGGCGAACCGGAGGGCCCAAGCGCTGCGTTCGGCGCGTCGGGCCACCGTCCGGGCCTGGTGGAGCAGAGCAGCGGCGGGGGTGCCGCCGGGCAGGATGAACGAGGTCAACGGGCTCAGGTCGGCATTGAAGCGGTCGCAGTCGGCCTCGAGCCGGTCCACATAACTCTGGTCGATACGTAGGGCCGTGGCCGTGTCCGTGTCCGTCTCCGGGCGGCCCGGGGTGGACAGGTCTGCGCCCAGGTCGAACAGCTCGTTCTGGACCCGCCGGATGACCCCGAGGAGCTCGTCCGGGAGCGCGCAGAAGGCCACCACCAGGCCGAGGGCGGCATTCGTCTCGTCGCAGTCGGCGTAGGCGACCAGTCTCGGATCGGTCTTGGGGATCCGGCTGAAGTCGGACAGTCCGGTGCTGCCGTCGTCACCGGTCCGGGTGTAGATGCGGGTCAGGTGCACGGCCATCCCGCCACCCTACGAGGTGATCGGATCCAGTTCAGGGGTGGCCGTCCGCGCCGTTAGAGTCGCGACGTGGACGAGCGCTTCCTGGTCACCGGCGGGGCCCGGCTGTCCGGCGAAGTGACGGTGGCCGGAGCCAAGAACAGTGTGCTCAAGCTGATGGCGGCCGCGCTGCTGGCCGAAGGCACCACGGTCATCCAGAACGTCCCCGAGATCCTGGATGTGCCCCTCATGGCCGATGTGCTCTCCGGTCTGGGCGCCGAGGTGTCCATCCGCGCCAGTGAGGTGAGCATCTCGGTCCCGGCCGACCTGTCCTTCTCGGCCGACTTCCCCGCGGTGGGTCGGCTGCGGGCGTCGGTCTGCGTGCTCGGGCCGCTGATGGGGCGCTGTCACCGGGCCCGGGTGGCCCTGCCCGGCGGCGACGCCATCGGTTCTCGGCCGCTGGACATGCACCAGGCCGGTCTGCGGGCGCTCGGCGCGCAGATGGCGATCGAGCACGGGATGGTCGTCGGCAGCGCGGATGCCCTGCGCGGCGCGGCCATCTCGCTGGACTTCCCCAGCGTCGGCGCCACCGAGAACATCCTGATGGCAGCGGTGCTGGCCCGGGGCACCACAGTCATCGACAACGCCGCCCGAGAGCCGGAGATCATCGACCTGGCCGCCTTGCTCAACCAGATGGGCGCGCTGGTGTCCGGGGCGGGCACCGCAACCATCACGATCCAGGGGGTGGATCGGATGCACCCGGCCTCGCACCGGACGGTCGGAGACCGGGTGGTCGGAGGTACCTGGGCCTATGCCGCCGCGGTCACCCACGGAAGCGTGCGGGTGCGCGGGGTGGACGCCGCCTACCTGGATGTACCTCTAGAGCGGCTCACCCAGGCGGGTGCGCAGGTCACGACGACCGACGACGGTTTCGCGGTGGACATGCCCGACCGGCCGCGGGCGGTCGACTTCGTAACCATGCCCTACCCGGGGTTTCCGACCGATCTGCAACCCATGGCGCTGACCCTGGCCGCGGTGTCCCAGGGGCATTCGCTGGTGACCGAGAACGTGTTCGAGGCCCGGTTCCGGTTCGTCGACGAACTCATCCGGATGGGCGCGGACGTGCGCATCGAGGGGCATCACGCGTCGCTGCGCGGGGTCTGGAAGCTGTCCAGCGCGCCGGTATGGGCCACGGACATCCGCGCCGGCGCGGGGCTGGTCCTGGCCGGCCTGGTCGCGGACGGCGTGACCGAGGTGCACGACGTCGGGCACATCGACCGCGGCTATCCGCACTTCGTGGACGATCTGCGGCGGTTGGGCGGCCTGATCGAGCGGGTCGGGGACGACCCCGTCTCGCCACTCTGACGTGGGCTGGCCGGCCCCGGGGCCAGGCCGTAGCATCCCCTCGATGACCGGGGATTTCGACCTGCTCTCGGCGCTGGACGCGGCGATCGAGCGACGGCGTGCGACCGGCTGGCCGGCCGTGGATCGAGCGGCGGCAGCGCTCGACGTGCTACGGGCCGAGCAGGCCGCCGAGCCCGTGGACGAGACCGGGCTGAGCCGAGTCGCGACGCAGTTCGGGCTCGACGACCAGGACGCCCGGCTGCTGGGCATCGCGGCGCGGGCCGAGTTGGATCCGACCGCGCATCTGGTCTGCGGGTTGCTCTCCGGCGACCCCGGCGGTGGTCGACCCTCGGTGGCGGTGGCGCTCGAACTGGCCGGGATCCATCCCACCGACCCGTCCGGTCGGGCCCGGTTCGCCGAGCCGGCGCCCCTGCTCCGGCACGGTCTTCTCACCCTGATCGGGCCGGACGCCTTGCCCAGCCGGCGCATCCGGGTGCCGGACCGGGTGGCGGCTCAGTTGGCCGGTGACGACCGACCACCGGCGGCCCTGCGGGCGGTGACGGTCGATCCGGCACCGGTGCGGGTGGAGGGCACCGATACGGTGGCCGCGGCGTTGCGGGCCGGGGAGCACCTGGTCTGGGTGCACGCCTCCGTCGGCGCCGCGGGCATCGGGATGGCGGCCGGCGCCTGCGACGCGCTCGAGGTCTCCTGCCTGGTCGCCGATCTCCATCGGCTGCCGACCACCCGCTCGGTGGGGGAGGGCTCGGTGGGGGAGAGCGAGGATGTCCAGCTCGGGCCGGATGCCGCGACGGTCATCTCCACGGTGCGCGACCTCGTTCTGGAAGCCGGGCTGAGTGGGGCGGTGCTGGTGCTGGCGGGGGCGGAACTGGCCGGTCCGGCCCGGACCCTGCTGGCGACGTCCGCGGTGCCGGTGATCGCGGTGAGCACCCAGCTGCCGCCGTCGGCCTGGGGCGCCGACCTGCCCATCACCCTCCGAGCCCCCCGGCTGTCGGTGTCCGATCGCGAGCAGCTGTGGGCCCCGTTCCTGGGCAACGCGGCCGTGCCGCGAGAGGTGACCGCCCTGCGGCTGACGCCCGAGGACATCGCGACCGTGGCCGCTCACGCCCAACGGGAGGCGGCACTGACGGGCGAAGCGCTGTCGGCCGAGGGCATCCGGCGGTCGGCCCGGCGGTGGGGCCAGCGCCGCAGTGGCAACGCCGACGACTCGGCCGGGGTGACGCTGGCCGACCTGATCCTGCCCACGCACGTGCAGAGCGAGGTGGCCCGACTGCTGGACTGGGCCCGGTACCGGGACGAGCTCCTGGCCCAGGGCCCGCTGCAAGGCCGCGGCGGGAAGGGCACCGGGATCTGCGCGCTGTTCTCCGGCGGGCCCGGCACCGGGAAAACCCTGGCCGCCCACGTGGTGGCCGATCTGCTGGGCATGGAGCTGATGCAGGTCGATCTGTCCGGAGTGGTCAGCAAGTACATCGGCGAGACCGAGAAGAACCTCGAGCGGATCTTCGCCGCGGCCGAGTCGTTGAACGCGGTGCTCTTCTTCGACGAAGCCGATGCCCTGTTCGGGGCCCGGTCCCAGGTCCGCGACGCGCACGATCGCTACGCCAACCAGGAGATCGCCTACCTGCTGCAGCGGATGGAGCATTTCGACGGCATCACCGTGCTGGCCACGAATCTGCGCGGCAACCTCGACCCCGCGTTCGCCCGCCGGCTGCACTTCATCATCACCTTCCCCGACCCCGACGCAGCGACCCGGGAGCGTTTGTGGGAGCACCATCTGGCCGCGGTGGCGGCGGTCGACCCGGACGACCCGGTCGACACCGCCGGCCTGGCCGAGGCGGCCGAAGTCACCGGCGGTGACATTCGCAACATCGTGCTGTCCGCCGCCTATGCGGCGGTGGCCGAAGGCGTCCCGGTCGGGCAGCGGCATGTCGTCGCCGCGGTCATCCGCGAGTACACCAAGCTCGGCCGTCGGGTGCCGCCGCGGCCGATCCTGGGTGTGCCGGAGCCGGAGCCGGAGCCGAAGCCCGGGCCCGAGCAGGCCGATGATGCGCGGGCCTCGCGTGGAAGCTCGCCGGTCCGCGTGTCCGGATCGAACTGGGGCCGGTCGTCGCTGGTCCGGACCCGACCGGTGCGTTGACGCCGTCCGGCTGGTACCCCCGGCCCGGCTAGGGTGTCCCGGTGCGTCTGGTGGTGGCCCGGTGCTCGGTGGACTACATCGGGCGGTTGACTGCTCACCTGCCCATGGCCCCGCGGCTGTTGCTGGTCAAGGCGGACGGGTCGGTCTCGGTCCATGCCGACGATCGCGCCTACAAGCCGTTGAACTGGATGAGCCCGCCCTGTTGGCTGATCGAGACGTCGGGGCGGTGGGTGGTCGAGAACAAGGCCGGCGAGCAGTTGGTGATCACCATCGAGGAAGTGCTGCACGACTCGACCCACACCCTGGGCACCGATCCGGGACTGGTCAAGGACGGGGTCGAGGCGCATCTGCAGGCCCTGCTGGCTGCGCAGGTCGGGCGGCTGGGACCCGGTTTTTCGCTCATCCGGCGCGAATACCCGACCCCGATCGGCCCGGTGGACCTGCTCTGCCGCGACGGCAGCGGCCTGGTCGTGGCCGTGGAGATCAAGCGCCGAGGCGAGATCGACGGCGTCGAGCAGCTCACCCGCTACCTGGAACTGCTCCGGCGAGATCCGCTGCTGGGCAATGTGTCCGGCGTCTTCGCCGCGCAGCAGATCAAGCCCCAGGCGCGGGTGCTCGCGCAGGATCGGGGAATCCGTTGTCTGGTGCTGGATTACGACGAGCTCAGAGGTGTGGACAACGCCGACGACCGGCTGTTCTGAGCCGGGTGTTCGCCACCGGCGCACGCCGGCCCGGCGGGGGCGTCCCGGCGCTGCACTAGCCTGGGCTGGCGAGCCGGTCTTGCATGTTGACCGTCGGATCGTGACCGTCGTCGTGGTGGTAATCGAACAGGAGAGTCGAGCGTGGACGTCAAGATCGGGGTGACCGACAACGGGCGGGAGCTGGTGGTGACCTCCAGCCAGAACCCGGAGGACATCGAGGCGCTCGTGGCCGAGTCGCTGAAGGATCCGAAGGGGACGCTCGCGCTGGTCGACGAGAAGGGCCGCCGGGTCATTGTGCCCAGTTCGCGCATCGCCTACGTCGAGATCGCGCCCTCCGACGCGCGGCGGGTCGGTTTCTCCAGCTGAATCGAAGGTCCGGTGGTCACCCGTGACGGGGGAAGTGGCTGATCCCGCGCCAGGCCAGGGCGGAGAGCAGCTCGACTGCCTCCGCCCGTGACACCGTTCCACCCTGCCCGAGCCAGTAGCGGGCGCTGACCTGCGACAAGCCCACCAATCCGGAGGCCAGCAGGCGGGCCCGTTCGGGGTCGGTACCGGTGTCGGTCGTGATGGTGTCGGTGATCGCATCGATGCAGTCCTGGGTGGCCCGGTCGACGATCTGCGCCACTTCCGGAGATGCGCGCAGGTCCGACTCGAAGATCAACCGGTAGGTCTGGCTGTCGTCGGCCACGAAGGCGAAGTAGGCGGCCACGGCGCGGTGGACCCGCTCGTCGTTGTCCGTGGTGCCGGTCAGCGCCTGCCGGACCAGCCCCACCATCTCTTGGGCCGACTCGACCAACATGGCCAGGTACAGCTCGAGTTTGCTCGGGAAATGCTGGTAGAGAACAGGTTTGCTCACACCAGCGCGTTCGGCAATGTCGTCCATGGCGGCCGCGTGGTAGCCCTGCGAGACGAACACCGACTTCGCCGCGGCCAATAGTTGACTGCGCCGGTCCGATCGCGAGAGGCGCGCGGCACTGCGCACGCCGGATGCACTGGTCACGGCCGGGCCTCCTCTCCACGGGCCTGCCCACCCTATCCACCGGGGCGGGCGCCGCCGCCACGATGGCCGGCCGCGGGGTCGGGCGCCGCCGCCACGATGGCCGGCCGCCGGGCAGGATGGGCCGATGCGGGCGCGGCAGGAGTGGGCGGCGGAACGGTTCGACCCGTTGTCCGGCCAGTCCACGGCGACGTTGGCCGATCTCGGGGAGGTCGAGATTCCGGCCCTGGATGCGCAGTTGCCGCCCGGCTGGGTCGAGATGGTGGAGGGGCGCGGGGTGTTCGTTCGCGTCATCGACAGTCGCGATCCTGGCGCCGCGGGTCCGGATGCCTGGTTCCTGCACGGATTGGCCGGCTCGTCGACGAACTGGGTCAGTCTGGTCGGGATCCTTGCCCCACGGGCCCGTTGCTATCTGGTGGACCTGCCCGGGCACGGACGATCCGACCCCCCACCGCGCAATTCGTACCGGTTGACGGACATGGCCGACGTCGTGGCCGCGCTCATCCGGCAACGCTCGACCGGGCCGATCCACCTCGTCGGGCAGTCGCTGGGCGGGATGGTCGCCGTCCATCTCGCCTCCCGGCACCCCGATCTGATCGCAACGTTGACGCTGATCTCGGCGGCCGTGCCGGATCGCCGACTGGTGCGCGACCGGGGCGCCAGTGCCCGGCTCGGCCTCATCCTGCTGCCCGGCATCGGCCCCAGGGTGCGGCGGCGACTGGGCGGCATCAGTCCGACGGACCGGGCCCGGGGGATGGCGGCCGTCAGCTTCGCCGATCCGGCGCGGGTCACCGAGACGCAGATCCGGGCGGCGGCCGCCGACATGGCCTGGCGGATCGGGCTGCCCTGGGTGCACGACGGTTTGCTGGGCTCCTTCCGGGCCCTGGTCAGCAGCTATCTGCGTCCGAGCAGCGCCTCGTTCGCCGCCCTGGCGGCCCGCATCCGGGTGCCCACCCTGGTGACCTGGGGCACCCGAGACCGGCTCGTCGACCCGCGGTTGGCCGCCCGGGTGGCCGCCTCTTTTCGCGATGCCCGGTTGTTGATGCTGCCCAGGGTCGGGCATGCCGGGAACATGGAGGATCCCCTGGGCCAAGCCCGCGCCATCGTGGCCATGTGGGCCGAGTCCGCTGCTCCGACCGATCGCCCCGCATCGGACGGCAGTGCCGGTGCCCGTTCGTGACCTGACGGGGTGGTGGTCTCGCCTGACGTGCTGGGTCGGAACCGTTGCCGGACTCTGCCTTTCCTCGGGCGTGCCGCACGTGGACAGAACCCGGCATGTGGCAGCCTCGACGACGTGCCCCGACCCGTGAGCGAGCCGTCGCCGCCCCGGTCCAGTCGTCCGCAGCCCTCCGATCCGAATGGCCGCCGCCGTGCCGTCCCCTCTCGCGGCGGGCACGGCCACTCCGAGGAGCATCCGGTGCCATCGAAGGGGTCCGGGTCGCCGGCATCGTCCGGCGACGGGCCGGCGGGTTCGCCGCGATTGGCCAGGTCCACATTGTGGGAGGACGACGCGCCGGATGCGGCACCCCTGCGGGCGCAGTGGGACCCGATCGGTGCGCCCGTCACGCCACGTGAGCCGCCCCGGCGGCGGGCCGAGCCGGCACCGACCCGCACCCGTCCGGCCCGGCGGCGCTCGAAGGTGGGCTGGTTCTTCAGTCGGTATGGGTGGCGCGCCTACGCCATCCCGCTGCTGGTGGCGTTGACGGTGGTAGCCGTCCTGCAGGTGGCCCGCTCGTCCGGCTCCGCCGCGACCACCGCAGAAGTCGGCTCGGCTCCGGCCGGACCGGCGGCCGCGACGTCGGCGGCCACTGTCACCGTGGACCACACCGCTACGGCCACCGCCACGGCCACGTCGACCTCCACCTCCACGGTCGTGAGCACGTCGCCCGCGTCCGGATCCTCGGCGGCCGGGTCGGCCGGTCCCGTGCCCTCGACCGGCGCCGTCGACCTCCCGGCCGGTGCGTTGCCCGCGGGTTCTGATTTCACCGTGCTGGGCAAGGGGACCTGGCACGTCGTGCCCGGCACCTTCGGGCCGGTCGGCCACGGTCCGATCAAGCTGACCTACACCGTCGAGGTCGAGGACGGCGTCGGCAGCGCCGGCACCGATCAGGAGTTCGCGTCCGCGGTCGACGCGGTGCTGTCCGACCCGCGCTCGTGGGTCGGCTCCGGTCAATACACCTTCCAGCGGATCAGCTCGGGGACGCCGTCGTTCCGGATCTCGCTGACCAGTCAGATGACCGAGCGACGCCCCGACCTGTGCAGTTGGGAAATTCAGCTGGAGGCCTCCTGTTATGCCCGCGACCTGAAACGGGTCTCGATCAACGACGCCCGCTGGATCCGCGGTGCCGTGTCCTTCCACGGGGACCTGGGTTCGTACCGCGTGTATGCCATCAACCACGAGACCGGCCACGCGCTGGGCTTTTCGCACCAGCCCTGCCCGACCGACGGCGGTCTGGCGCCGGTGATGATGCAACAGTCCTGGTCGACGGCCGACGACGACCTGCACCCCCTGGCGCCGGACGTCGTCCCGGAGGACCACAAGGTGTGCAACTTCAACCCGTACCCCTATCCCGAGGGGCCGGTGGCATCGGCGGCGTCCGGGCACTGAACGGCGCGATGGGGATGGGGAAGAAGTAGGCGGCGTCAGCGGTTGTTCCTGACGAACGGGAGCGTGCGTCACCGCCCATCGGGCCGCCATTGCGCGAAGCCAGGTGCGGCAGACTGAGCGCGGGTCCGAACGCACCGACCGGACGGTCCGCCCGATGCTGGTTGTCTTACGGACGCCGGACCACAACGAGAAGGAGCCCCACCGTGTCATCGCTGCCCCCGCTGGTGGAGCCGGCACCGTCGCTGACCAAGCAAGAGGTCGAGCGCTACTCGCGCCACCTGATCATTCCCGACGTGGGTATGGCCGGACAGAAGCGCCTGAAGAACGCCAAGGTGCTCTGCATCGGCGCCGGTGGCCTGGGTTCCCCGGCCCTGCTCTACCTGGCCGCCGCGGGCGTCGGCACCCTGGGAATTGTCGACGACGACGTGGTGGACGAGTCCAACCTGCAACGGCAGATCATCCACGGTCAGTCCGATATCGGCCGCTCGAAGGCGGAATCGGCGGCCGCGTCGGTGGCGGAAGTGAACCCGCTGGTCAAGGTGGTGCTGCACCAGGTTCGACTGGAGGCCGCGAACGCACTGGAGATCCTGGCCGATTACGACCTGATCCTGGACGGCACCGACAATTTCGCCACCCGGTACCTGGTCAACGACGCCTGCGTGCTGCTGGGCAAGCCCTATGTCTGGGGCTCGATCTACCGTTTCGAGGGCCAGGCCAGCGTGTTCTGGGCCGACCCGCCCGCCGAGTCGGGCCGGGAAGGTGTGCAGTACCGCGATCTTTACCCGGAGCCGCCGCCTCCGGGCATGGTCCCCTCGTGCGCCGAGGGCGGCGTGCTCGGGGTGCTGTGCGCATCGATCGGGTCGATCATGGTCACCGAGGCGATCAAGTTGATCACCGGGATCGGTGAGACCCTGCTCGGCCGGCTCATGGTGTACGACGCGCTGGAGATGACCTACCGGACGGTGCGGATCCGCAAGGACCCGCACGGCGAACCCATCAACGGGCTGATCGACTACGAGACCTTCTGCGGGACGGTGTCGGTGGAAGCAGCGGACGCCGCCCGAGATCACACCATTACGGCGTTGCAACTCAAGCAGAAGATCGACGCCGGGGAGGACTTTCTGCTCGTCGACGTGCGTGAGCCCAACGAGTACGAGATCGTCTCGATCCCGCAGGCGGTCCTGATCCCCAAGGGGGACATCGTGTCCGGCGAGGCGTTGTCCGACCTGCCGCAGGACAAACCGCTCGTGTTGCACTGCAAGTCCGGGGTCCGATCGGCCGAGGCGTTGGCCGTCCTGCACAAGGCGGGTTTCTCCGACGCCACGCACGTCAGCGGCGGGATCCTGGCCTGGATCAAGCAGGTCGACCCGTCCTTGCCGATGTACTGAGACCGGGCACCGACGGGCCGGGCGGTGTGTCGCGGCCTGACGGTCCCGTTCCGCAGGTCTGGCCCGGGTAGCGTCGGCAGTCGTGTCGAACCCGCCTGGCCCGCATGTGCTACGCGCGTTCGGGTTGGCGTCGACCACGCCGGAGCCGCTGCCGGACGGTCGGCGGGAGGGCTTCCGGGCGGGTACTGCGGTGCTCACCCCGGTTGCGGATCCGGCCCAGGCGGCCTGGGCGGCCTCGGTGCTGGAACACCTGCAGCCGGACGGAATTCGGGTGGCTCGACCGCTGCGCTCGTCGGACGGCCGCTGGGTGGTGGCCGGCTGGTCGGCGCAACGCTTCCTGGACGGCGAACCGCAGCCCTGGTACGACGAGATCGTCCGGACCTCGGTTGTCCTCCACGAGGCCCTGGCCGGTGAACCCGAGCCGCGGTTCCTGGCCGGCCGGGACGACGTATACGCCCAGGCGGACCGATTGGCGTGGGGGGCCGGCGACGAACCGAAGGCCCTGACCGGGGACGGGGCGGGCCAGCGTCTGTTCACCGAACTGGCCCGCGGGCGGGAGCCGGTGCAGGCGGCCAACCAACTCGTCCATGGCGACCTGTTCGGGGCAGTGCTCTTCGCCGACGACCAGCCGCCCGGGCTGATCGACCTGCATCCGTACTGGCGGCCGGCCGGCTGGGGCGCGGCCATCGTGGTGGTCGACGCGTTGGCCTGGGCCGGCGCCGACCTGGACCTGGTGCGGCAGTGGGCGTCGATTCCGCAATGGCCCCAGCTGCTGCGGCGGGCCTTGATGTTCCGGTTGGCCGTGAGCCTGTTGCACCCGCGAACGACCGCGGCGTCACTTGTCGAGATCATGACGGTGGCCGAGGTCATTCGAGGCGTGTGGTAGCCGGCAGCAACATCTCGGCGACGGCGTCCGGCGGTAACCCGGCCTGGATGATGGTGCCCAGCAGATGGGCGAGCCGGTGGTGCGGGTCGACGGTGAAGATCCGGTCCAGCGTGACGTTGGCCAGGGCGCCGTCGCCACTGCGGTACGCGGACACGGCCAGGACGGCGAGCACGGGCACTGCATGCCGGTCCAGCAGCTGCCCGGCTGCGGACACCAGCATGCAGGTCCACACATCACGCTCGCGGAGCGCCCACTCGATCATCTGGTCCCGCACGATCACATCTCCGGCCAGCACGGAGAGCATGGCTGCGGTGGCCTGGTCGACTGCTCCCTGTTGGCGAGTGCTTTCCAGACCCTCGTCCACCACCCGGCGGGCTCGGGCCGTCATCGGATCGGGATGCTGTGGGGCGTTTGCAAGCATGGTCAGGACCGAATCGCCGGCGGCGCGGAAGGCCTGGCTCGAGCGCCGGATGGCGGCCCGACCTCGAGGTCCGGCCACCGAGCGGGCCAGCTCGGCGCGGTCGGCCAGCACCTGACGACCCTCCAGGGCCAGCGCAGAACCGAGCGCCAGCACGTCCGGGTCCGCCGCGTCCAAGGTCGAAATCTCCTCGATGGGATCTCCGGGCCGCCCGACCCGGACCGTCTTCGCGCCCACCTGCAGCACATCCAGGACGCCAACGGCCAGCTGATCGAGCGCATCGAGGGTGGCGCTGATGAGATCTGGGTTGCCGGGGTGATCGCCGTAGACGAGCAACACGACATCGTCGCCGGTCTGTGCGGCATACCCCGCAAGCATGTCGGGAACGGCCTGGTCGGGATACTCACGATCGACCCGCACGGCGCGTTGCAGTCGCCTCGGTCGATCCCGGCTCAGGCCGACCATGACCAGACAGTCAGTGGGCGCAAACCCCAGGAGTGAGGGAACGGCGGCCACCAGGCCGGCGCGTCCGTGCATGGTGACCAGGCCGGAATCAGACATGACGGCCACCGTGCCGTTTACGTCGAGGGACGTCGAACGCTTCTTTCGAACCTCTGGATGAATTCGTGAGGTGTGCACAGCAGCCAGCGCTCCGGTAGGCGTGTCGCCGACGACACGCCGATCCCCTCGATCAGTCCTGCCAGCGATACCGCCGGAGATCGACCCGGCCGTCGTCGGCGAACACCCCTTCGGCCCTCAGGCGGGCCAGCTGTTCGGCGGCAATCTGCGGGGCCGGGGTCCCGTTGGCCCGCAGCACCCGGTGCCATGGGGTGTCCTCGTCGGACATCTCTGAGAGCACTCGCCCGGCCAGCCTGGGTGACCGGGATCCGGCCCGGGCGGCGATCTCCCCGTAGGTGGTCACTCGCCCGGGCGGCACTTCGGCCACCAGATCCAGCATTCGCTGCGCCAACTCCATGTCCACCGCATCATTCTGACCTGCGCAGACCGTTGCGGAAACGGGACTGTCGGTCGCCCGTGCTTGCATTGCGCCATGGACGCGACCACGGTCCGGCGGACCCCGCCGGCCCCGAGATACCGACTGGTGACCCCGGTCGGTGCTTCGGTCGCGCCCCAGCTGACCGAGGAACAGCGCGCAGTGGTCGAGAACCGCCACCGGCGGTTGCGGGTGCTGGCCGGCCCGGGAACCGGCAAGACGACCACGCTGGTGGAGACGGTCGCGGCCCGGCTTCGCTCCGGGGTGGTACGACCGGACGAGCTGCTGGTGCTCACCTTCTCGCGGCGGGCCCGAGACGAGTTGTCGGAACGGATCACCGGGAGGGTCGGGGTCACCACCCGCTCGCCCCTGGTGCGCACGCTGCACTCCTACGCCTACAGCCTGGTCCGCGCTCAGGCCATGGCCGGGGGCGAACCGGCACCGCGGCTGCTCGGTGCCGACGAAGCGGATCTGATGATCCGGGAGCTGCTGGCCGGTCACGCCGATCGCGGGGGAGGGCCGTGGCCGGACTATCTGCGTCCCGCGCTGGCGTCCCCAGCCTTCGCGGCCGAGCTGGGTGATCTGCTGGCCCGGACTGCCGCCGCCGGCATCGACCCCACCCGAATGATGGCGTTGGGGCGCCGGTTCAAGGCGCCGGAATGGATGGCGGCCGGCGCCTTCGCCCGCGAATACCAGCAGGTCGTCGACTTGCGGCAGGGCTCCAGCGGCTTCGGCACCGCGTTGGACCAGGCCGAGCTGACCGCGGCGGCGGTGGCGGCGCTGGCCGACGACCGGGTGGCCGCCCTGGAGCAACGTCGGATCAGGCGCCTATATGTCGACGAGTACCAGGACGTTGACCCGGCCCAGGCGGTGATGATCGAACGGCTCGCCGCCGGAGCCGACGAATTGATCGTGGTCGGCGACCCTGACCAGGCCATTTACGCGTTCCGAGGGGCAGAGCCGGCGGCCTTGCAGCGCGTCGAGGCGGATGCGACCGTGGCCTTGACCCTCTCTCGGCGGCTGGCTCCGGAGCTGATCACGGCGACCAGACGGGTGGCCCGGTTGCTGCCCGGTCCGTCCACGCACCGAGACCTGGACCACGCCGGCGACCCCGCGCCGCCGGGATCGGTCGAGGTCAGCCTGTTCGGGTCCGGGGCAGCCCAAGCGGGCGCCGTTGCCGCCGAGCTCCGCCGCGCGCATCTACTCGACGGGCTGGCCTGGCGGGACATGGCGATTCTGGTGCGTTCCCCGGTCGCCTCGACGGCGGCGCTGGCGCGCGCCTGCTCGGCGGCGGGAGTGCCCCTTCGCCGTGATCGGCTCGACGCCGCTCCGGGTGCGGAGCCGGTGGTGGAAGCTTTGGTCACCGTCCTGACCTGTGCCACCGATCCGAGCGTGCTCACCCCCGAGGTGGCCCTGCGATTGCTGTCCTCCCCGCTCGCCGGCCTGGACACGCTTGAGTTGCGACGGCTCCGACGCAGCCTGCGGACCGGCGGTTTCGGGCAGGGCACAAGCCTGGATCTGGTCGTCGCCCTGCTGGCCGGCGGCTCCGGGGCCGACTTGGTTCCCCCGGACCTGCGGGTCGCGGTCGACCGGGTGCGGGCCCTGCTCGAACTGGCCCGGGACCGCGTTCAGGAGCCGTCGGCCCATGCCGTGCTGTGGGAACTGTGGCAGCACTGCGCTCTCGAGGGTGAATTGATCGCGGCGGTGGAGCGGGGTGGGCGAGCGGCCGACCGAGCCCACCGCACCCTGGACGCGGTCCTCGAGCTCTTCCGGGTCGCGGCCGATCTGGCCGAACGGCTGCCGCTGGCCGGACTGTCCGCCTTCGTGGCTGCGGTCACCGATCGGCGCATCGCCGATGAGGGCACTTCGGAACCCGGTGCCCGAGATGCGGTGGCACTGCTCTCGGCGCATGCCGCGAAGGGCCTGGAATGGGAGCTGGTGGTCGTGGCCGATGCCCAGGAAGGCAGCTGGCCCGACCTGCGACACCGGGGACGATTGCTGCGCGCCGACGACCTGGTGGACGCGGCGGCCGGGGTTCCGCCGCCGCCGTCACGCGTGTCCGCGCTGCTGGCCGAGGAGCGACGACTGTTCTACGTGGCCGTGACCCGGGCTCGGAGCCGGCTGGTGTGCACGGCGGTGTCGGATCAGGACACGGTGCCGTCCCGCTTTCTGGGCGAGCTGACGGGGACCGAGGTCGAGCTCGATCTCGGTGCCTTCGACACCGCTACGCCGCGCCCGCTACAGCTTTCCTCGCTGGTGGCGGAGTTGCGCCGGGCCTGCACCGACCCGGGTCCGGATCGGGCGCAGGCGGCGGCCCGCCAGTTGGCGCGGCTGGCCGCCGCCGGTGTGCCCGGGGCCGACCCGGCCGACTGGCACGGGCTGGCGGAGCTGTCCACCGACGCTGCTCCCCTTGCGATCGGGGCCACCATTCGCGTCTCGCCCTCGACCGTCGAGTCGCTCGTCGGCTGCGCCCTGCGGGCGGCCCTGGAAGGCTCCGGCGGCCGTCGGGTGGAGCCGACGGCCAACCAGGTCGAGGGCGTCGTCGTCCACGCCCTCGCCGCCGGCCTGGCCGCCGGCCTGGACCGCGACGATCTGGTCACAGAAATCGAGCACCTGGTGGACCGGCTGGCAGTCTCACCCTGGCAGCGGGGCCGGGCCCGACGGGTGCTGACCCACATGGTCGACACCGCCGTGGCCTGGAAGGCGAACACCCATCCGCCCCGCACGCTGATCGGGTCCGAGCTGGGGGTGGACGTCACCTTCGTCGGCACCGATGACCAACACCCGGTCCAGTTGACCGGCCGGATGGATTGGCTGTCCCGCCAGCCGGATGGGTCGGTACTGGTCACTGACTTCAAGACGGCCGCCGGCGTGCCCACCCGGGCCGCGGTGCAGAGCAACGCGCAACTGGCCAGCTACCAGGTGGCGCTGGCCAGGAGCGGCGAGCGACCGGGCGGCGCGGAACTGGTCTTCCTACGCCCGGAAAGTCCGAAAACCATTCCGCAGAGTGCACTATCGGCACAGGACCAGCACGAGTGGGCCGAAGTGCTGGTGTCGGTGGCGCAGCAGCTGGCTTGGCCGACGGTGACCGCGACCGAAAATCCTCGGTGTGAACGGTGCCCGGTCCGGGGTTGCTGTCCGGTGCAGCCCGACGGCCGGCAGGTGACGCGATGATCGGCGCCGCCGAGCTGGCCGAGCGGCTGGGGCTGCCGGTACCCACCGACGAGCAGGCTGCGATCGTCGAGGCGCCGCTGGCCCCGACGTTGGTCATCGCCGGGGCCGGGTCGGGCAAGACGGAGACGATGGCGGCCCGGGTCGTCTATCTGGTCGCCAACGACCTGGTCCGGCCCGAACAGGTGCTCGGGCTGACCTTCACCCGCAAAGCGGCCGCCGGTCTGGCCCAGCGGATCCGGCGGCGGTTGGCCGCTTTGGCCCGCTCCCTCGGACACCGGCAGGAGCTCGCCGGCGCCGAACCGGAGGTCTGGACCTACCACGCCTTCGGTGGACGGATCATCGCCGAATTCGGGCCGCTGGCCGGCCTGGAACCTCGGGCCCGAGTACTCACCCCGACGGCGGCCTGGCAGCTGGCTCGCGCCGTGGTCACCCGCTGGGACGGTGACCTCGATCTCGACCTGCGGCCGGAGCAGGTCACCGACCACCTGCTGGCCCTGTCCGGGGCGTTGGCCGACCATCTGCGCTCGCCGGCCGAACTCGGTCAGGTGGTGAATGGCCTGCTCGACACCATGCGCTCGGCCCCGCCGGGGCCCCGGCAGGCCCGTGAACTGCGCTCCGACCTGGTCGATCACGTCAAGCGATTGGCCGACCGCGCGACGATCCTGCCCCTCATCGATGCCTTCGCCACCGCCAAGGCCCGGGCCGGGGTGATCGATTTCGCCGACCAGATGCGGGTGGCCGCGGACCTGGTCGGCGCAGTACCCCAGGTCGGCGCGGCCTTGCGCGATCGGCATCGGGTGGTCCTGCTGGACGAGTACCAGGACACCGGGCACGCCCAGCGGGTCATTCTGCGCACTCTGTTCGGGGCATCGGACAACCGGCCCGGGCCAGGACATCCGGTGACCGCCGTCGGTGATCCGGTGCAGTCGATCTATTCCTGGCGGGGAGCGTCGGCCTCGAATCTGCCCCGCTTCGTGACCGACTTCCCAGGTCCGGCCGGCCGGCCGGCCGCAGTGCTCACCCTGTCGACCAGCTTTCGCAACGCCGGGGCCGTGCTGGCCGTGGCCAACGACGTGTCCGCGCCGATCCGGGATGCTCCGGTGGCCGTGCGCCCGTTGCGGCCGCGACCCGGAGCGCCCGAGGGGGATGTTCGGATCGGTTTGTTCCCGACCATCGACGACGAGGACGCCTGGGTGGCCTCGAGCATCGCCGCCGCCTGGGGGGACGCGGCCGCCGCGGGCAGCGCCCCGCCGTCGACTGCCGTCCTGTTGCGTCGCCGGCGGGACATGGACGACATGGCCGCTCACTTGCGCGCGGCCGGCCTGCCGGTGGAGGTGGTTGGCTTGGGCGGGTTGCTGGTCGAACCCGAGGTGGCGGACGTGGTCGCGGTGCTGCGGCTGCTGGTCGACGCCGATGCCGGTGATGCCGTCGTCCGCGTGCTGACCGGGGCCCACTGGCGGATCGGACTGGCCGACCTCGGGGCCTTGTACCGGCGGGCGCAGGAGCTCGCCCTGGACACCCACCCGGCCCGCTCCCGAATGGGTCGCGACCCGGCCGGAAGAGTGCGCCAGGCGCTCACCGAGGCGGGCACGACCGAAGATGTCGACCGGGTTTCTCTGGTCGATGCGTTGGCCGACCCCGGACCCCCGGCGGCCTACTCGGAAGCCGGTTATGCGCGGCTAATGGGCCTGGCTGAGCAGTTGCGTCGTCTGCGTTCCCGGGTCGGTCAACCGCTGCCCGACCTGGTGGCGGAGGTGGAGCGACTCACCGGCCTGGACGTCGAGGTATTGGTGCATTCTCCGGTCGGCCGGGCCCACCTGGACGCCTTCGCCGATGTGGTCGCGGATGTGGCCGATTCGGGAGCAGGTCTGTCCGAGCTGTTGGAGTATCTGGCCACTGCCCAGGAACGTGAGGACGGGCTGGCGCCGGGCGAGGTCGAGCAGCGCGCCGACCGCGTGCAGGTGATGACCGTCCACGCCGCGAAAGGCCTGGAATGGGACATGGTCGCGGTGCCGCACCTGAGCGCATCGGTCTTCCCGAGCAGTCAGGGCCGGAGTTGGCTGTCCGACTCGACCCAGTTGCCACCGGTCCTGCGGGGGGATTCGGCCGATCTGCCCCGTCTGGACCTTCCCCCGCCGGGCGCAGATCAGCGCGAGCTGGCCGGGGCGATCTCCGCCCACCTGGCCCGGCTCAAGGAGATGACCGAGGTCGAGGAGCGCCGCCTGCTCTACGTCGCGCTGACCCGGGCGGCACGGGTGCTGTTGACCTCTGGGCATCACTGGGGACGGACGGCCAGCAAGGCGCTCGGGCCGAGCCCGTTCCTGCGGGAGATCCGGGACGCCGGAGAGGGCGGGACCGGGCACATTGCCGAGTGGGCGGCGGCGCCGGCGGCAGACGAGCAGAACCCGCTCACAGCGGCCCCGCGGCAGGGGGTGTGGCCCAGTGACCCGCTTGGTGATCGCCGACCCGCGGTGGAACGCGCCGCGGGGTTGATCCGGGTGGCCCAGCGCGCCGATGGGCAGGACCGTGATCGCGGCGAACCCGGCCCGGCGGTCGAGGCGGCCATAGGTGAAGCAGGGGACCCGACCTGGGCCCGTGACGTCGACGTCCTGCTGGCCGAACTGAATCGGTCCCGGTCGGACGAAATCGAGGTGATCCTGCCCGCGCAGCTGTCGGTGACCGGGTTGGTCGATCTGGCCGCCGACCCCACGGCGGTGGCTCGGCGGCTGTTCCGGCCGACGCCCCGGGGGCCCAGCCCGGGCGCCGAACAGGGGGAAGCGTTCCACGCCTGGCTCGAGCGTCGCTACACCGGCGAACCGCTGCTGGACATCGCCGAGCTGCCCGGATCTTCCGATCCCCCCGTCCGCGAGGACGGGCGGTTGGCCGATCTGCGCTCCGCGTTTCTGGATTCGCCCTGGGCTGCGCGGGTGCCCCAGGAGATCGAGTTGCCCTTCTCGATGGCGTTGGGCCGGATCCGGTTGCGTGGGCGGGTGGACGCCGTGTTCGCGGACGGGGACGGTGGCTGCACCGTGGTCGACTGGAAGACCGGTCGGGCGCCAGTGGGTCGGCCGGCCCGGGCGGCCGCAGTTCAGCTCGCCGTCTACCGACTCGCGGTGGCGGATCTGCTCGGGGTTCCGCTGGACCGCGTCCGGGCGGCCTTCGTGTACGTCGCCGAAGGAATCACCGTCGCACCGGTCGATCTGCTCGACGCCGACGGGCTGCTGGCCATGGTGACCGCCGCCGCGACGTCCGGCACCGGCGAGTCGGACCGAGGCAGGTCAGCACCCGCCGAATCACCACCCACCCTGTCGGAAGCGGAGGGTGTTCGCCCCGAACACCGGCGCGGGCCGCCAGGTCGGGCGGGGAAGGAGTCGGACATGGCACGATCGTCGACGTGATCACCCTGCTCGAGTACCTCGTCGTAGCCGCGGTGATCGGTGCGATCGTGTTCTTCCTGGCCGTGGTGGTGTTCGGACGGGGTGAGCAGATCGCCCCGCTGGACCCCCGGACCGCGCCGGCCGAACTGCCCGAGTCGGGGATCAGCGCCGCCGACGTGCGGGCCGTGCGCTTCTCCATGGCCGTACGGGGCTATCGGATGAGCGACGTCGACTGGACCCTGGACCGGATCGGGGACGAGCTGGACGAGCTCCGCCGGGAGAACGCGCAGCTGCGGGTATTGGCTGCCGAGCCGGACGACGGCCCGGTGACAGCCCCGCTGGGCGAGACGGTCCTGCCTCACGCGAGCGACATCGGTACGGGCGGCATGCCGACGCCCGCCCGCGGGACGACGCTGGTGGCGGCGCCGGAGCGCGACTTTGTGACCGGCGCCGAGGGCTCCGGCGACGAGACCGGCGTTCTGGTCGGGGCCGGCGGCGGAGCCGTGACCGGGTACGCACCCGACGTCCAGCCCGACGGGGTGCGGTCGGACCCGGCGACCAGCGCCCCCGGCGACCAGTTCGACGAACAACGCTCCTCCGGGGAGGGCGGGCGACCCACGGTCGAGCCGGACCGCACGTGATCGCGTCGCTCACCGTGAGCGAGCCGGTCTCCGCGCCGCCGGAGACGGTGTTCGCGGCCATGGTGGATCTCCGGTCGCAAGAGAAATGGGTTCTGGGCACCCGGCTGTTCGCGCTGAGCGGCCCTGCTGATGTCCCGGAGGTCGGTTCCCGGTTGGCTGCCCTGACCGGAGTCGGCGGGATCGGCGTGCTCGACCTGATGATCGTCACCCGGTACGAGCCGCCGGAGCGCTGGGAGACCGATCACGTCGGGGCGTTCCGGGGGCGCGGTGTGTTCGCGGTGGAACCC
This sequence comes from Nakamurella sp., assembly GCA_965277905.1. Lineage (GTDB taxonomy): Bacteria > Actinomycetota > Actinomycetes > Mycobacteriales > Nakamurellaceae > Nakamurella. The sequence continues at coordinate 1,080,588 of CBDIDW010000004.1, read as the reverse complement.
CGACCGACCGGGGCCCAGGCCGTGTGGGTGGAGGAGGTCGAGCTGCCCTTCGGAGTCCTCGGCCGGCTCGGCTGGGTGCTGGTGCGGCCCGCCATCCGATGGGGTCTGCGCCTGTCGTTGCGCCGGTTGGCCCGCGGGGTCGAATCCGGGAGCCTGCCGGTCCGGCCCGCCGGCGGTTCCCGGCCACCCGAACCGAAGGCGCAGTGATCGGCACCGGTTCCCGGCCACCCGATCCGAACTCGGTGGCCGCCACCAGACCACCGCCCGCCGGAGAAAACGAGCGGTGACCGCCGCCGACGGCCGGATCCGCTGCGGCTGGGCCCTTTCCGCGGCCGAGTATGTCGATTACCACGACCAGGAGTGGGGGCGACCCCTGCATGGACAGGACGAGCTATTCGAGCGTTTGTCTCTCGAGGCTTTCCAATCCGGCCTGAGCTGGATCACCATCCTGCGCAAGCGGCCGAGTTTCCGGGCCGCCTTCGCCGGGTTCCGGGTATCGGCCGTGGCCGGGTTCGACGACGCCGACGTCACTCGATTGTTGGCCGACCCCGGCATCGTCCGTAACCGGGCCAAGATCGTCGCCACGGTCCGCAACGCCCAGGTGATCCAGGCCGAGGGCATTGATCTCGACGCGCTGCTCTGGTCCTTCGCCCCGGACGGATCACGACCCAGACCACAGAGCCTGTCCGACGTGCCCGCGGTCAGCCCGGAATCCACGGCCATGGCCACAACGCTGAAACGGCGAGGCTTCGCCTTCGTCGGCCCGACCACCGCCTACGCCCTGATGCAGGCCACCGGCATGGTCGACGACCACATCCGCAGCTGCTGGCGGGCGCAGGGCTAGGCCGGACGCGGAGTCCGGCGGATCTTGCTGACCGGGCGCGGCCCCGCGGGCTTGGCCGCCGGCGCGCTCTCCTGGTCGGAGGTGGCCGGCCGCGCCTGGGCGGGCACCTCGCTCGAGCTGCTGCTGATCACCGCGACCCCGGACTCCAGGTCGATGTGCGGGTCGCCGTCGCGGGCGTTGCCCTCTTCCTCGCGACTCATGGCCTTGGACCGGCGTTCCTCCAGCTCGTGGCGCATGCCCGGGTTGAACAAAGCCCCCAGTTCGCCCATAGGTCCCACATCTGCAGCGTACGGGTCCGGCCGACCGGTCGCCGCTCCGACGGTTGGCCGTCCTCGACTCCGCCCGACCGGGTGGGTCCGGGCAAGGTCAAACATGAGGGACAATGGACAGGCATGCGCTGCAGGTTCGTCCGGCCCCAGGCCGCGACGTGGCGGAGCACTGCAGAAGGTATCCGTGGCTCCTTGTCGGGGCCGTCGGGTGCGAGTGGAACGTGGAGGGAGTCGGAAGCATGGCGGCCATGAAGCCCCGCACCGGGGACGGTCCTTTGGAAGTCACCAAGGAGGGCCGCGGAATCGTCATGCGGGTGCCGTTGGAAGGCGGCGGCCGCTTGGTGGTCGAGATCTCCCGCGATGAGGCGTCCGCTCTCGGGGACGCGCTCAAGGCCGTCGTCAGCTGACCCGGGCCCCGGCTCGCCCTCACGCCAGGAGCGACTGGTACAGCGCCACCGTCTGTTCCGCGATTGCGGTCCAGGAGAACTGGGTCTGAGCGCGGGTGCGTCCGGCTCGGCCCGAGGCCCGGGCGGCATCGGTGTCGGCCACGGTGGCGTTGACCGCCGCGGCGAACGTTCGCTCGAAGCCGCGAGGGTCGGCCGCGTCGTAATGCACCAGCACGCCGGTCTCGCCGTCGGCCACCACCTCTGGGATGCCGCCGACATCGCTGGCCACCACCGGGGCCCCGCAGGCCATGGCCTCCAGGTTGACGATCCCGAGCGGTTCGTACACCGACGGGCAGCAGAACACGGTCGAGGCGGACAACACCTGCTTGACCTGGTCCAGCGTGAGCATGCCGTCGAACCAGAACACCCCGGGCCGGATCGCCTGGAGCTCTTCGATCGCCGCCTTGGTCTCGGCCGCGATCTCCGGGGTGTCCGGGGCACCCGCGCACAGCACCAGCTGAATACCCGGGTCGAAGTGGTGCGCGGCGGCGATGAGATGGCCGACGCCCTTCTGTCGGGTGATCCGACCGACGAACGACGCGATCGGTGCGTCGACGTCAACGCCCTTCGCCGTGAGCACGTCCCGACCCTTAACCGGCGCGTAGATCTCGGTGTCGATGCCGTTCAGGATCACGTGCACCTTGTCCGGATCCAGGTCCGGGTAGCTGGCCAGGATGTCCGCCCGCATGCCGTTGGACACGGCGACGACGGCGTCTGCGGCGAGGTACGCCGTCTTCTCCGCCCAGGACGACAACCGGTACCCACCGCCCAGCTGTTCGGCCTTCCAAGGCCGGCTCGGCTCCAGGGAATGCGCGGTGACGACGTGGGGAACGCCGTAGAGCAGCTTCGACAGATGCCCGGCCATGTTGGCGTACCAGGTGTGTGAGTGCACCAGCTGGGCGTCGCCGGCCGAGTTCACCATGGACAGGTCGACCGACAGCGTGGACAGCGCCGGGTTCGCGCCGGCCAGCTCCGCCGCAGGGGTGTGCCCGGTCGCCCCGGGCCGGTCCGCGCCGAAGCAGTGGACGTCGACCTCGATGAGTTTGCGCAGCTCACGGACGAGATAGTCGACGTGGACGCCGGCTCCGCCATAGACGTCCGGCGGGTATTCACGGGTCATGATCGCGGTGCGCACAGCGGTCACCCTAAACCGGTGGGTCGGGTTCCGCGCGTGCGGAGCAACCAGCAGAGCAACCGGCGGGCGGGCGCTCTCGGCTGCTCTTCGGGCCGGTCAGACCCGCCGAGCGTCCCGATCCGGGGGCCGCTACTGTTCGGCTCATGGTGGACAGACCTCGCGTCCTGGGAATTGTGCTGGCCGGCGGGGAGGGTAAGCGGCTGTGGCCGCTGACTGCGGATCGGGCCAAACCTGCGGTGCCCTTCGGAGGCAACTTCCGGCTCGTGGACTTTGTGCTCTCGAACCTGGTCAACGCCGGTTACCTACGCATCTGCGTGCTCACCCAGTACAAGTCGCATTCGCTGGACCGGCACATCACCACCACCTGGCGGATGAGCCAGATGCTGGGCAACTACGTGACCCCGGTGCCCGCCCAGCAGCGGCTCGGCCCGCGTTGGTACACCGGGAGCGCCGATGCGATCTTCCAGTCGCTGAACCTGGTCTATGACGATCGCCCCGACTACCTGGTGGTATTCGGCGCCGACCACATCTACCGCATGGACATCTCCCAGATGGTCGCCGACCACATCGATTCCGGGGCGGAGGCGACCGTTGCCGGCATTCGGGTGCCCCGCGCGGAGGCCAAGGCGTTCGGCGTGATCCAGACCACCGACGGGGTCAAGATCGACAGCTTCCTGGAGAAGCCGGCGGATCCGCCGGCCGTCCCCGACGACCCCAACGTGGCCTACGCGTCCATGGGCAACTACGTGTTCACCACGTCGTCGTTGATCGAGGCGCTCAAGGCCGACGCGGCCGACGAGAACTCGGTCCACGACATGGGCGGCAACATCATTCCCGAGTTCGTGCGGCGGGGCACCTGCAACGTCTACGACTTCGATCGCAACAAGGTGCCGGGGGCGGCCGACCGGGACAAGGGCTACTGGCGCGACGTGGGCACGTTGGACGCCTACATGGACGCGCACATGGACCTGGTGTCGGTGCACCCGATCTTCAACCTCTACAACGAGGCGTGGCCCATCCTGAGCCTGCCGGCGCCGCTGCCACCGGCCAAGTTCGTCGAGAACGGGATGGCGCTGGACTCGATGGTCGGGCCCGGCACGATCATTTCCGGCTCCACCATCCGTCGGTCGGTGGTGTCGGAGAACGTCCGCGCCTTCATGGGCAGTTCGGTGGAGGGTTCGGTGATCATGCCCGGGGTGCGGATCGGTCGGAACGCGGTGATCCGCAACGCGATTCTGGACAAGAACGTGGTCGTCGACGACGGCGTGCAGATCGGCGTGGACCTCGAGTCGGACCGGGCCCGGTTCACCGTCACCGAGGGTGGCATCACGGTGATCGGGAAAGGCGTGACGGTCAGCCGGTGACCGTCCCGGTCAACGCTTGACCGCGACCAGCAGTCCGTCTCCGAGCGGGAGCAGCACGACGGACAGGGTCTCGTCGTCACGGACCAGTCGACCCGCCTCGCGAACGGCTACCGTGGCCGCGTCCCGATGGGTCGGGTCGGCGACCCGATCGCCGTGCAGGGCCCCGGCGACTACCAGCACACCGCCGGCCCGCAACACCCGCAGCGCCTGCGGGACGTAGACCGGGTACTCGGTGCGGTCACCATCCACCAGCACCAGGTCGTAGGCGCCGTCGGTGAGCCGGGGGAGCACATCCAGGGCCCGACCGTTGATCAGCCGCACCCGGCTGGGCGCAACCCGGGCGGCGGTGAACGCCTCCTTGGCGCTGCGCTGGTACTCGGCCTCGACGTCGATCGAGGTGAGCACGCCGTCCGGGGTCATTCCGGCCAGCAGGTGCAGTCCGCTGATGCCGGCGCCGGTACCGATCTCGACCACGTTGCGGGCCCGGACCCCCGCCGCCAGCACCGTGAGGGCCGCCCCGCCACCGGCGGACACCGCGGCCACTCCCAGATCCGCCGCCCGGGCCCGGGCGGTGATCACGCCGTCGTCCTCGGGGACGTACAAATCGGCAAAGGAACTGTTCGCGCTCATCGGCAACCTGTCCGTCGGGCGGGCGGGATAATCGGCAAAGTCGAAGCTTGGTCGACACAGCCCACCATCGCGTCCGATCGGCGGCGACGCTACCGCAGCGCGAATCCCGACGGCCGTAGGCTCACCGGGTGGGCCTGGGCCACCTGGGCCTGCCCATCTTCACCGGCGGGCCCACCGGCCGTTCACAGACGGATCACACGGGGGCTGCCGACAATCAGATCACCCTGGTCGCACGGCCGGATTGCATGAACGTGGGGAAGGTGAGTCCGCTGAACACGACGACAGCACACGACGCCGCCCAGCCGGGTGGCGCGTGGACCCCGCCGCCGTGGGAGACCATCGTGCGCGACCACGGCGATCGCGTCTATCGACTGGCTTACCGCCTGGCCGGCAACGTGCACGACGCCGAGGACATCACCCAGGAAACGTTCATCCGGGTGTTCCGCTCGTTGGACTCCTTCCAGCCGGGTTCGTTCGAGGGTTGGCTGCACCGGATCACCACCAATGTGTTCCTGGACATGGTCCGGCGCCGGCAGCGGATCCGGATGGAGTCGCTGCCCGAGGAGACCGACCGGGTGGCCGGGACATCGCCGTCCCCGGAGCAGGCCTACGCCGACGCGCACCTGGACCCCGATCTGCAGGCCGCGCTGGACGAACTGCTGCCCGAGTTCCGGGCCGCGGTGGTGCTCTGCGACGTCGAGGGACTGTCCTACGAGGAGATCGGCGCGACCCTGGGGGTCAAGCTGGGCACCGTCCGGTCCCGTATCCATCGCGGGCGCCAGGCGCTGCGGGCTTCCTTGGAGCGCCGCCGCGACCAGCGCGGACGCAGTGGTCGCGGATTGGTTGTCGCCCCGGTGCTGTCGTGAGCGGGCGCTCGTGACCGGCGTGTTCGACGACCATCTAGGCCTTGACGCCATCGTCGCCTACGTCGACGGCGAACTCGGTCTGACCGCCTTCCAGCGAGTGTCGGCGCACCTGATCCGATGCCCGCAATGCGCTTCCGAGGTGGCCGAGCAGGAGGCCATGGCGGCTTGCCTGCGGTCCGCGGAGCTGCCGCGAATGCCCGGAAGCCTGTTCGACGCGCTCACTTCCATCCCGTTGGCCGTGCCGAATCCGGCCTTCAACCCCGAGTCGGCACCACCAGCCGGACTGCCCCGGGACCAGCGTTCGGGGTCGGGGCGGCGGTTTCGGCTCGGGGCCGGCGCCCTGGTCGCCGGGCTGGCCGTGGGCGCGGTGGTCAGCGCGGCCCCGTCGCACCCGCGACTGGCCGTACCTCAGCCGCGGTTCGAGCAGACCGACTCGACGCCGGCCCCGGCGGATGTCGCCGTACCGGTGGCCCTGCGTCGCTGAATCCCGTTGATTCCGGCTGATTCCCAGTGACCGACTCACCCCGTGTCGTAGCCTGCACACGATGACCACCCCCGCCCAGCCGCCCGGGCCACCCGCCCGACCGGAGGGACCCCGGCTGCTGCCGCGACCGATCTGGCGGCCGTCGGTGGACCCGGCTCAGGCGCACGACTTCGGTCGTCCGTCCAGCCCTTCCTCGGCGGCCCCGCCGCCGGCGCCCCTGTCCCGGCCGGCCGTTCGTCCGGACGTGCCGGACAACGTGGCCGAGGCGTTCAGTCGACCCGCCGGGTCCGGGCCGACCCTGGGTCGTCCGCCGGCCGAGGCAGCGGGCATCGCGGATCCGATACCTGAAGACCCCTGGCGCGACCCGACCGCGGCCTCCCGACTGGGAGATCCGGCACTGGCGACGGACGCCGAACCGGTGTCCGCCCGGCCGGCCGCGGAGAAGCTGACCCTGCGCCAGGCCCTGTTCGAACGCCGGCTCCGACTCGGGACGATTCTGCTGTTGCTGGTGCTGTGTCTGCTCATCGGGGCCGGTGGGGCCATCGGCGGGGTGCTGCTGGCCCATCGACTGCCGGTGGCCGCGGCCGCGCCGTCGTTCACGTTGGCCCCGGTGGCGCCGGGTTCGGCCGCGGTACCCGGTTCGGTGGCCGACATCGCGGCCCGAATCCTGCCCGCCGTGGTGTCGATCGACATCCAGACCGCAAACGCCGGCGGTACCGGCTCGGGTGTGGTCATGGACGGGTCCGGCCACATCCTCACCAACAACCACGTGGTCTCGCTGGCCGCGGGAGACAGCTCGGCCACCATCAGCGTCGTCTTCTCGGGCGCCCCCCAGACGCTGGTGCCGGCGACCATTGTCGGGCGTGACCCCCAGTCGGACCTGGCCGTGATCAAGGTGTCGGTGGCCAACCTGACCGTGGCCCAGCTCGGCGATTCGGACAAGCTGCAGGTCGGTGATCCGGTCGTCGCGGTGGGGAGTCCGTTCGGCCTGGCCGGAACGGTCACCTCCGGCATCATTTCGGCCACCCACCGGCCGGTCCGGCTCGCCGGGGGGATTTCCGACACCAACGCGGTCATCGACGCGCTGCAAACCGACGCGGCCATCAACCCGGGCAACTCGGGCGGCGCCCTGGTCGACGGCAGAGGCGCGGTGATCGGCATCAACACCGCGATCCGCAGTACCAGCTCGGGTACCGACGAGAGCGGCTCCATCGGACTGGGCTTCGCCATTCCGATCAACTCGGCCCGGACGATCGCCGCGGAACTGATCCGCACCGGCAAGGCCGTCCACGCGACCATGGGAGTCAGCGCCAAGTCGGTCACCGACGGGAGCACGGACGGCGCCCAGGTGCAGAACGTGGCCGACGGATCCGCGGCCGCGTCGGCCGGGATCAAGGAAGGCGACGTGATCACCACGGTGGGCGACCGGACCATCGCGGACGCCGATGAGCTGGTGGTGGCGGTGCAGTCCCACGCGGTCGGGGAGACGGTGCCGGTGGTCATCGGCCGCGACGGTCGCCGGCTCACCGTCCAGGTGACGCTGACCGCAGGCTGACCAACTCCGGTCGCGACCTGTCCGTCGGTACGCTGGCGCCGAATGACCCACGCCGATCGATCGGCGCCACTGACGGAGCCCGAGGAGGCCGCCCATGTTCGGCCTGTCCTGGGAGCAGATCTTCATCATCCTGCTGGTCGGGGTGTTCCTACTCGGTCCGGAACGCATTCCGGTCGCCGTGCAGTGGGTGACCGGTTCGCTGCGGAAGGTGCGCGACGTGGCCGCCGGTGCCCAGGCGCAACTCCGTACCGAAATCGGCCCCGAGTTGGACGAGCTGCGCCGCCAGATCTCCGAACTGCAGTCGCTCAAGGAAGTCCAGGACCTGCGGGACCTTCGCGACCTGCACCCCCGGCGGATCATCGGGCGCAACATCCTCGGGGACGAATTCTCCGGCGGCCTGACCGGCATGCTCGGCCTGAAGGACCCGCTCAAGCCCGCCGCGGCCGCCGCCCCGGCACCGCCCGTGGACGCCTCGGTGCCGGCCACCGAGCCCGCAGTGGCGGCAAGCCCGGCCGCGACCGCTGCGGCTGCTGCCTCTCCCGCACCGGCCTTCGGAACCCGGATCGATCCGCCGTTCGACGCCGACGCGACCTGAGGACCTGCGCGACCTGAGCGACGGGGCCGGACAGGTCTCAGCGCGTGGGGGAGATGCCCAGCGAGACGCCGGCCAGCGGACGGGTGCGGGCGGTCAGGGCGTCGGCCACCCGGAGCAGCTCGCGAGCGGCCGGAGAGTCGGGCTCTGCCAGCACCAGCGGCGTGCCCGCGTCCCCGGCCGTCCGCAGCGAGGTCTGCAGCGGCACCTGACCCAGCAGCGGGACGGGCGTGCCCAATGTCTTGGTCAGCGAGGCCGCCACCCTCGCTCCGCCGCCCGCACCGAACAGGTCCAGCACGGATCCGTCGGGCAGCGTCAACGGCGACATGTTCTCGACCACGCCGGCGATCCGCTGCCGGGTTTGCACGGCGATGGCGCCGGCCCGCTCGGCCACCTCGGCCGCGGCCGGCTGCGGGGTGGTCACCACCAGGATCTCGGCCCCCGGCATGAGCTGGGCCGTGGACAGGGCGACGTCACCGGTCCCGGGCGGGAGGTCGAGCAACAGGACGTCCAGATCGCCCCAGAAGACGTCGGCCAGGAATTGCTGCAGGGCCCGGTGCAACATCGGCCCGCGCCACACCACCGGGGTGTTGCCGTCGACGAACATGCCGACGCTGATCACCTTCACCCCGTGCGCCACCGGCGGCAGGATCATCTCCCCGACCCGGGTCGGTCGGCCGGAGACGCCGAGCATGCGCGGGATCGAGAAGCCGTAGATGTCGGCGTCGAGCAGGCCGACGGACAGGCCCCGCGCGGACAGGGCGGCCGCCAGGTTCACCGTAATGGTGGATTTGCCCACCCCGCCCTTGCCCGAGGCCACCGCGTACACCCGGGTGAGGGATTCGGGCCGGGCGAACGGGATGTCCTTGGTGGCGCCGCCCTTGAGCTTGACCCGCAGGTTGGCGCGCTGCTCGTCGGTCATCACTCCGTACTGCAGCCGGAACTCGCTCACTCCGGGCACGCTCCGGACGGCCGCGTTCACGTCGGCGGTCAGCCGATCCTGCATCGGGCAGGCCGCAATGGTGAGCAGGACGGTCGCCTCGACCAGCCCGGCGGGCGAGACCGACAGCTCGGCAACCATGTCCAGATCGGTGATCGGGCGGCGGATCTCCGGATCCTGGACCCGGGCCAGGGCGGCGAGCACGGCCGCGTGCAGCGAGGTACCGGTGACGCCGGTGGTGACAGACAACCGCGAACTCCTTCTCCGGCCCCGGGGGGAACCCCAGGCGCCGCCTCAGGCTACGTGCCCGCCACTCGCGGCTCCCGAATCGTCCACACCCGATGCACACGCGGCTGTGTCACGATCGAAAGCACAGACAAGTGTTCTCGATGCGTGTGGAGGCCTGCCGTGACCACTCCGATGGGTTTTCGGACCTCGGTCGGGCTCCCGCAGCTGCCCACCCCGCCGACGGGCTTCGCGGTGGCCGCCTACCCGACCTACGCGCAGGCCCAGGGGGCCGTGGAATTCCTTGTCCGCAATGACTTCTCGGTCCAGGATTTGATCATCGTGGGTAGTGACCTGCAGATGGTGGAGCGAGTCACCGGCCGGCTGACAGCTGGGAAACTGGCCGCGGCCGGCGCCGCCTCCGGGGCCTGGATGGGCCTGTTCGTGGGGCTGTTGATCAGTCTGTTCTCCCGACCGAGCGGGGGAGCGCTGCTGCTCATTCCGGTATCGGTGGCGGTGGGCGCCGCGTTCGGCGCCGCCATGGGCTGGATGGGCGCTTCGTTGGCCAAGGGTCGGCGCGATTTCACCTCGGCCTCCCAGGTGGTGGCCCGGCGCTACGACGTGCTCTGCCAGCCCCGCACCGCCGAGCAGGCCCGCAACCTGCTTGCGCGCATGGAACTGGGGTCCCGCCCGGCCTGACGGCGGGCGGTGGCACCGGTCCGGGTCCGGGCGAGGCAGGATGAGATGGCGATGATCATCGACCTGCACGCCCATTCCGCCGCCTCGGACGGGACCGACACCCCGGCCGAGCTGATGACCTTGGCCGCGGCGGCCGGAATCACCACACTGGGCCTGACCGACCACGACACCACCGGCGGCTGGGCCCCGGCCGCCGCGGCCCGGCCGGACGGCCTCACGCTCATCCGCGGGGCCGAGTTCTCGGCCCAGGTCCCCGCGGTCGGCGGCTGGACGGTGAGCGTGCACGTGCTCGGTTACCTGTTCGACCCCGACCACCCGGCCATCGTGGCTGAGCACGAGCGGCTGCGGGCGGAGCGGCTGCGCCGCGGCCTGGGCATCGTCGACAACATGACCGCGGCCGGTATCCCGATCAGCCGTGAGCAGGTGCTCCGGATCGCCGGCGATGCCCCGGTCGGCCGGCCGCACATCGGCCGTGCGCTGGTCGAGTCCGGGGTGGTGAGTTCGGTCAGCGACGCGTTCGGATCGCTGTTGTCCGGCCGGGGTGGTTTCTACGTCCAGAAGGCCGACACGCCGTTGGATGCCACCGTCGCGATGATCGCGGCGGCCGGCGGGGCCAGCGTGCTGGCCCATCCCCGAGCGCGCGGAGAGGCCCGGGCGCTGACCCGGGACCGGATCACGGCGTTGGTCGATCTCGGCCTCACCGGCCTGGAGGTCGATCATCCCGACCACGGCCCGGAACAGCGGGCCGAGCTGCGTGCCCTGGTCGCCGACCTGGGCCTGGTGGGGACCGGCTCGTCCGATTACCACGGGCACAACAAGACGCTGCGACTCGGTCAGGAACACACCGACCCCGGGCAACTGGCCCGACTGCTCGACGCCACGTCCGGGTTGGTCCAGCCGCTCGTCTAACGCCGGCAACTAGCGCAGCGCCACGACCGAAGAACCGCGCCACTCGATCAGGGTGTCGCCGATCGCACTGACGTCGACCCGTCCGGTGTAGCCACCGCGGTCGACGGGGATCGGAGCAGTGGCGCCGAACGCCGCCTCGCCGGTGATCGGATTGAGCGGGGCCAGTCCCTTGGCCACCGGCTCGAGGACGCGGTTGTTGCGCACGGTCGGCAGGCCGATCGCCCCGGAGACCACCCACTTGACGGTCAGGCTGGCCAGGTCCACCTCGGTGGCGCTGCTGGCCGCGGTCCGGGGCAGATCGAGGGCGCCGCTGGACGTGGACGTGGCCGAGGTCGGCAGCAGCGGCGTGGTCAGCGCGGTCGACGGCGGTGGCCCCTGGACGATCTCTTCACTGACGGCCAGCAGATGGGTTCCGATCAGGCTGATCCGCTGCCCGTTCGCCGTCACCGCCGGGGCCGGACCTTGCTTGGCGGCGGCCTCGATCTCGCCGGCCGAAATGCGCACGGGCGTGCTGGACACTTTGGTTCCGGCCGCGTCGAAGACCAGTACCGCCGGCTGGGGAGCGCTGACCAGTACGGCCACCCGGTCCGAAGTCACGCCCACGACCATGGCCACGTCCGAGCCGGTGTCGACGTCAGCCCGGGGCTTGTGCTTGAACACGTCCCACCCGCTCGGGTAGTTGCAGCTGCCGCAGCCCGGGTCGGACACGTTGAGCACGACCCGGGCATGACTGCCCTGGGCCGCGCAGTGCTCGATGGTGGCGAACTGCTTGGTCGCAATGGCCAGGTCGGTGAAGGTGCAGCCCAGGTGCTTGTTGTCCGGCTGGGTGGGGTTGGGCAGATCCCCGTATTGCGACTGGCGCAGCATGGTGTTGCCCCAGATCTCCACCAGGGTCGGCGACAACCAACCGGACAATCCGCCCTGGTCGGGGCCGGCCTGGACCAGATGACCACCGGTCGGCAGCGGCGACGTCCGGTCCCGGGTGCGCTGCCCATCGGCGGCGGCGAAGGTTTGCACGGCCGAGCAGTAACTGCCGATCTGGTAGACCGTGGCCACCCCGTCGACGAGCTGGAACGGTGTCCAGGTGGCCGCCTGGGCGCCTGCCACCGCGCACAGGGTGCGGTTGGTGCGGGTGTAGCTCCACTTCTGCACACCGCTGGAGGCGTCGCGCCCGACGACGCCGTGCGCGTCGGTGGTGACGACGATCCCGGTGTCGGCCGAGGCGACCGCGCCCAGGGTCGGATCGGTGCTGGCCACCCAGACCGGACCCAGCGAGGTCGGCAGGTCGACCGGCGTCCCCGGGGCGCTGGGCGAGGGGGAGCCGGACGAGGACTGCAGGGTGGCCGCGCGGATGTCACTGGTCAGGTAGAGGACCACGGTCAGGGCCACCGCGACCACGGCGATGCCGGCGGCGATCAGCCGGTCGCGGGTCCGCCGTCGCCGCGGTGTCGGGGTCACCCGGGGAGGATACGCAGTGCGGGGGTCAGCTCGGCGTGACCGCGCTGGTGGACTCGGTGGTCGGGCCCGAGCCCTGGCCGCCGCGGGTGCGCCGCCGCGGCTTGTGATTACGGCTGCGCGGAGCCTGGGTCTCGTCCTTGGCCTGCGGCTCGGCCGGCGCGTCGGCGCCCCGTCGGGTCCGCTCGGGCCGGGGCGGGTGCTCGGTGGTGCCGGACCGGGGACGGTTGCGACGTCCGGTCTCGCCCAGATCCTCGACCGCCTCGGCGCCCAGACCTTCGCGGGTCCGCTGGGCCCGCGGCAGGCGGCCGGTCACGCCGTCCCGGATCCCCAGGTCGGCACGCACGTGGGCCGAATTCGAGTACGTCTCGACGGGCTCCGGGTTGTCCAGTCCGAGGGTGTCGTTGATCAGCTTCCAGCGGGGCATGTCGTCCCAGTCGACGAAGGTCACGGCCACGCCGGTCTTGCCGGCCCGCCCGGTCCGGCCGATGCGGTGCACGTAGGACTGGTCGTCCTCCGGGCACTGGAAATTGACCACGTGGGTGACGTCGTCCACGTCAATGCCACGCGCGGCCACGTCGGTGGCCACCAGCACGTCGACCTTGCCGGAACGGAACGCCCGCAGGGCCTGCTCCCGGGCGCCCTGACCGAGATCCCCGTGTACTGCCGCAGCCGCGAAGCCGCGTTCGACCAGGTCGTCGGCGACCTTCTGCGCGGTCCGCTTGGTGCGGGTGAAGACCATGGTCAGCCCGCGGCCGTCGGCCTGCAGGACTCGGGCCAGCAGCTCCACCTTGTCCAGCGCGTGCGCCCGGTAGACGAACTGCGTGGTGGTCCGGTGGGTGGCGCCCTCGGCCGGCATCTCGGCCCGGATGTGGGTCGGCTGGTTCATGAAGGTGCGGGCCAGCTTGATGATCGGGCTCGGCATGGTGGCCGAGAACAGCATGGTCTGCTTGGCCGCCGGAACCATGCCCAGCACCTTCTCGATGTCGGGCAGGAAGCCCAGATCGAGCATCTCGTCGGCCTCGTCCAGCACCAGCACCCGAACGCCGCCGAGCTGCAGGTGGCCGCCGTTGGCCAGGTCGAGCAGCCGCCCCGGGGTGCCCACCACGACGTCGACGCCGGCGTGCAGCGCGGCGATCTGCGGTTCGTAGGCCCGGCCGCCGTAGACCGAGGTCACCGTCAGACCGGTGTGCTTGGCCGCCCCGGCCAGGTCCCGGGTGACCTGCACGCACAGCTCCCGGGTGGGGACCATAATCAACGCCCGCGGTGCCCGACCGGCGGCGAGACCGCCCGCGTCGTCGTGGCCATTGGTGTCCGCCATCAGCCGCTGCAGCAGGGGGACGCCGAAGCCGAGCGTCTTGCCCATGCCGGTGCGGGCCTGACCGATCAGGTCGTGCCCGACCAGCGCGATGGGCAGGGTCAGCGCCTGGATCGCGAAAGTGTGCTCGATGCCCACGGCCAACAGGGCCTGCACGATCCGGGGGTCGACCTGCAGGTCGGCGAACGTCGGTGCGGCGTCCTGGACCGGAGCGTCACCGGTCAGCGGGTGCGAGACCGACTCCTCGTCCAGGGGGACGTCGGCGATGTGCTCGAGCGTGATGGGATCGATGGTGTCCGGCCCGCGGGTCTCGGACATGGTTTTCTCAGGCATGAAATGCTCCTCGTCGTCGCGTCGCACGCGAGGAGCGGGTCTTCGGGCCGTCAGGCCGCTGGCAGGGGCGAGACCGCCGCTGCGGGACCGCGCAGACTTCGCGCGCACAGTTACTTGCGGGCACAGCGCCCGCGTCGTTTCTCTACTGCGCGAACCTGCGCCCGCGCTGGGCTCCACTGTAGGTGACATTCGAGCCGGTCAGGCCGGACCGCGCCACACGGGCCCGCATTAAGCTGGTCGGACACGGGTCGGCGAAGGAGAGGACGCGAGTGTGAGCGCGGGGCCGGCAACAACGGCAGGGTCGACGGGAACTGCGGTGACCGCACCGGCGGGTTCGCCGGTCTCCGGTCCGCTGCCTCCCGGCACGGTCGAGCTGCTGGGGGTGCTGGCCTACGGCGAGCTGTCGGCGTTCGATCGGATGTCCGCGGACGCCCGCTACGCCCCGACTCTGGCCGGCCGAGTTGCCCTCTCGCAGATGGCGGCGGCCGAGATGGGTCACTTCCGGCGCCTGTCCGATCACCTGGACGGCCTGGGTACCCCGGTCGAGGCGGCCATGGCGCCGTTCGTCCGGCCCCTCGAGGCCTTCCACGATTCGACTGCCCCGCATTCCTGGCTGGAGTCGCTGGTCAAGGCGCACGTGGGGGACGGACTGGCCGCCGACTTCTATCGGGAGATCGCGGAATGGCTGGATCCGGTCACCCGCGACCTGGTCGTGGAGGTCCTGGGTGATACCGGTCACTCCGCCTTCGCGGTGCGGGAGGTGCGCAAGGCCTGCCAGGCGAATCCGCGACTGGCCGGGCCGCTGGCCCTGTGGGGCCGCCGGCTGCTGGGCGAGGCCATCACCCAGGCCCAGTACGTGGTCGCTGAACACGATGCGCTGGCCGACCTGATCATCGGTGGCTCCGGCGACCTGGCCGGGATCGGCGCCCTATTCCGCCGACTGCAGCTCGGACACACCGAGCGGATGAAGTCCCTGGGTCTGGCCTGACGCACAACGTCGGCGGACCATCTTCTGCGTGCGCGGCGCCAGCGCGGTGACCGGCAAGAGTTCGGGCAGCAGTTCCGGATGGGTGGTCAGGGCCCGGAACGCGGTCCGAACCGTGACGCCGTGGTCGGGACGATCGCGCACCACAATCTCGCCGCCGGCCCGGACCGGACCGGGTCGCAACACCCGGAAATACGTCCCGGAACGGGCCTCCTGGGTGAAGCGGCGTATCCAACCCTGTTCGCCGAGCCAGCCGGCGAAGGTGCGGCACGGGATGCGCGGGTCGCTGACCTGCAGCAACAGCTCGTCGCCGATCTGCCAGGTCTCGCCCACCACGGTGTCGTTGACGTTCACCCCGACCGTGGTCAGGTTGTCGCCGAACATTCCCGGGCGCAGGCTGCGACCGAGCAGCGCACCGAAGTAGGCGTAGTCCTCGCTGGTGTAGACGTACACAGCCTGATGGTCTCCGCCGTGATGTCGCAGCTCGCAGACCGTGTCGCCGTCCAGGCCACTGCCGCCGACGCCTCGGGGCCCGGGGGCGGCGACCTGCACGGGTCCGGACACCGGGCGCTTGTCGATCCCGGTCATCGGCATCGACGAGTACACGGTCGCCATCGCTGCGCCGAGGTTCACCGACAGGACATGAGCCATGCCGGGAACCGTATCGCCGCGGGCAACCCCCCGGGGTGCCGCTGGCAGGGTGGGTGGGTGACCGACACCATCGTCAAGCGTCGCGAGGACGCTCCGCCGGGCTTCTTCGCGGCCGAGGCGGCCGGGTTGGCCTGGCTGGGTGCGGCCGGGGGAGCGCCGGTGGTGGACGTACTCGAGGTCGACGACCATGCCATCACGCTGCGCCGGCTGCCCGAGCGCCGTCCGGACCGGCGGGCGGTGGAGGAGTTCGCCCACGCCTTGGCCCGTACTCACGCCGCGGGTGCGGACGCGTTCGGGGTGGGTCCGGCCGCAGGGCCCGGGGTGGCCTGGATCGGCCGGCAGCAGCTGTCACTGGCCCCCAGCCAGACCTGGGGCACCTTCTACGCGCAGCATCGGCTGCTGCCCTACGCGGCCGCGGCGCGCGAGCTGGGGCACCTGTCTGCCGCCGATCTGACCGCGGTCGAGCGGGTAGCTGCCCGGTTGGAGGCCGGGGAGTTCGACGACGGGCGGCCGGCGGCCCGGATCCATGGTGATCTGTGGGCCGGAAACGTGCTCTGGACCCCGGCCGGGGTGCTCATCGACCCGGCCGCCCACGGCGGTCACGGCGAGACCGACCTGGCCATGCTGGCCCTGTTCGGGGCGCCGGAGCTGCCCCGTCTGCAGGCTGCCTACGCAGAAGCGGCCCAGCTCGATTCCCGCTGGCCTGACCGGGTAGGTCTGCACCAGCTGCACCCGCTGCTGGTGCACGCCGTTTCTCACGGTGGCTCTTACGGCGTGCAGGCCGGCCGGATCGCGCGCCACTACGCCTGAGCAGAAGCGAGGACAATGGGTTCTCGTCATGACGAAATCCCTGCCGCTGATCTTCGATGCCCCCCGCCGGGGCAAGCCGCCGCTGCACTTGGCCGACCTGGATGCGGCCGCCCGGGTCGACGCACTCACCGCGGCCGGTCACCCCGGGTTCCGGGCTCGCCAGCTGACCCGGCACTACTTCGCCAACCTGACCCGTGACCCGGAGGCCATGACCGACCTGCCGGCGGCCGACCGGGCCGACCTGGTGGAGAAATTCCTGCCCGAGCTGCTGACCGAGGTGCGCTCGGTCGCCTGCGACGACGGCGCCACCCGGAAGACGTTGTGGCGGGCCCACGACGGAACCCTCATCGAGTCGGTGCTGATGCGGTATCCGGAGCGGGTCACGCTGTGCGTGTCGTCCCAGGCCGGCTGCGGGATGGCCTGCCCGTTCTGCGCCACCGGGCAGGGCGGACTGCAGCGCAACCTGTCGGCGGGCGAGATCGTCGAGCAGGTCCGGCTGGCCGCCGCGGTGGCCCGAGACGGCCGGCTCGGCGACGGACAGCGCTTGTCCAATGTGGTGTTCATGGGCATGGGCGAGCCGTTGGCCAACTACTCGCGCGTGCTGGCCGCGGTCCGGATGATCAGTGCGCCGGCGCCGGACGGGCTGGGCATCTCGGCCCGGTCGATCACCGTGTCCACGGTCGGCCTGGTGCCGGCCATCGAGCGCCTGACCGCGGAGAAGTTGCAGGTCCGGTTGGCCGTGTCGTTGCACACCCCGGACGACGAGCTGCGCAACACCCTGGTACCGGTCAATGAGCGCTGGCCGGTGGAGCAGGTGCTGCAGGCGGCCCGCGGCTATGCCTATACCACCGGGCGGCGGGTGTCCATCGAGTACGCGCTCATCCGCGACATCAACGACCAGCCCTGGCGGGCCGACCTGCTGGGCCGCTCATTGCGCGAGCACCTGGGCCAGCTCGTGCACGTCAACCTGATCCCGCTCAACCCGACTCCGGGCAGTGAGTGGGACGCCTCGCCCAAGGGAGTTCAGGACGAGTTCGTCCGGCGGGTCCGGGCCCAGGGTGTGGCCTGCACGGTCCGGGACACCCGGGGCCGAGAGATCGCCGCCGCTTGCGGGCAGTTGGCCGCCGAGGGCTAGGGCTGCGGGCTAGATCTTGCCGCGCCGGCGGCGCTTGGTGGCCTGGTGCGACCGGTACATGTAGAACGCCAGGATCAGCGCGATGATGACCAGGAAATAGTCCTCGACGTGCGACTGGTGGTTGCCGAAGATCATCAGCAGCAGCCCGACCACGCCCAGACCGAGCAGGGCGGTCCGGCCGCGCGGGGCGAAATCACTCCAGTGCCCGTGCCAACCCCACTCCTCGCTGGGCGCATCGGGGTTGTAGGTCACCACCTCGGCCCCGGTGGCGGCGGTGGTGTCCACCTCGCTGTGCCCCGTATGCAGCTTGACCGCACCGGCCCCGCTGGTGTCGATCGTGTGCCCCGCGTGCGGTTCCACTGCGCCGGTCATCTGCTCTCCTCGCCGAACTCGCCTGCCGCAAGTCTCGCACGGACGCCCTGCAACCGCCCCGACCGCCCCCGACCCCCTGCCATTGAGTTGATCATGGGCTTCGTGCCCCGACACGCCGCGCGGTCGCCCCGACACGCCTATCGGACCGACGCGAAACCCATGATCAACAGGGTCGGTGTGGGCGCGCGAGCGGTCACGGCGCGCGGCGCGCAAGGATGACCGGGTGAGCACCACAGCGCCGCGACGGGTCCTGATCCTGGGCAGCACCGGTTCGATCGGCACCCAGGCGTTGGAGGTCATCGCCCGGGCGCCGGAGCGCTTCGAGGTGGTCGGGCTGGCCGCCGGGGGTGGCCGCCCGGAACTGCTGGCCGCCCAGGCTGCCGCTCACCACAGAGCCACGCTGGCCAGCGCCGACCCGCAGGCGCCCGGCGTCGCCTTCCGAGGGCCGGACGCGGCCACCGAGCTGGTCCGGGCTGTGGATGCCGACGTGGTGTTGAACGGCATCACCGGCTCCATCGGGCTGGGCCCGACCCTGGCCACCTTGGCCACGGGCACCACCCTGGCGCTGGCCAACAAGGAGTCGCTGGTCGCCGGCGGTTCACTGGTCACGTCCGCGGCCGCCCCGGGCCAGATTGTGCCGGTGGACTCGGAGCACTCCGCCCTGGCCCAGTGCCTGCGCGGCGGTCGGGCCGACGAGGTCGCCCGACTCGTCTTGACCGCCTCCGGCGGACCGTTCCGCGGCCGCACGTCCGAGCGGCTCGCCCACGTCACTCCGGCCGACGCGCTGGCCCATCCGACCTGGGAGATGGGCCCGGTGGTCACCGTCAACTCGTCCACGCTGGCCAACAAGGGGTTGGAGTTGATCGAGGCGCACCTGCTCTTCGACATCCCCTACGACCGGATCGACACGGTCGTCCATCCGCAGTCGGTCATCCACTCGATGGTCACCTTCACCGACGGCTCGACCCTGGCCCAGGCCTCGCCCCCGGACATGCGGCTGCCCATCGCGCTCGGCCTGGCCTGGCCGGACCGGGTGCCCGGCGCCGCGGCCGCGTGCGATTTCGCCGATCCGACCAGTTGGACGTTCGAGCCGGTCGATCACGACGCCTTCCCGGCCCTGGGCCTGGCCCGGGCCGCCGGTGAGGCCGGTGGGCTGCTCCCGGCCGTCTACAACGCCGCCAACGAGACCGCAGTCACCGCCTTCTTGACTGATTCTCTTGCGTTTCCCGGCATTCCGGCCGTGCTCGCGGGCATCCTGGAACAGGCTGACGACTGGCGGAGCGAACCGGAGTCGCTGGCGCACGTCCATGCGGCGGAGACCTGGGCTCGGGCCCGGGCCGCCGAGATGGTCGCGACCTACCGCTAGAGCAGAGACAGGAGCACCGGACCGCCCATGTGGACCGCCATCGGCGTCGTGCTGTTCGTCCTGGGCCTGCTGCTCTCGATTGCCTGGCACGAGGCCGGCCACCTGACCTTCGCCAAGCTGTTCAAGGTCCGTACCACCCAGTACATGATCGGGTTCGGCAAGACCATCTTCTCCCGCCGCCGGGGCGAGACCGAATACGGACTCAAGGCCATTCCGCTGGGCGGCTACATCCGGATGGTCGGCATGGTCCCGCCCGGTCGTGATGGTCGGCAGAAAATCACCACCACGGCCGCCGGCCCCTTCGGAGTGCTCCGGCAGATGGTCGAGGACAGCCGGAGCGCGGATCGGGCCCAGGTGGTCGAGACCGACGACGGCCGGCAGTTCTACCAGCTGCCGCCGTGGAAGCGGATCGTCATCATGTTCGCCGGTCCCCTGCAGAACCTGATCTTCGCCGTGCTCATCTTCATGGTCATCGTGCTGGTCATCGGCATCCCCACCACCGTCCCCAAGGTGAACTCGGTGAGCCAGTGCGTGCTCCCGGCCACCTCGACCAGCGCCGTCTGCCCGGCCGGTTACACCCCGACGCCGGCCTCGCAGGCCGGCTTGCAGGCGGGCGACGTCCTCGTCTCCTTCGCCGGGCAACCCATCACCGGCTGGGACCAGATGACCGCGCTCATCCGGGGTGCGGCGGGTCAGACCGAAACGCTGGTCTATCGGCGCCACGGCGTGGACACCTCGGTGCAGGTGCCGATCATCGCCAACCTGGTGGCCACCTTCGACAGCCAGGGGAACCAGACCGGGACGACCACGGCCGGATTCCTGGGCATCACCGCCGCGCAGGAGTACCAGACCGGCACCGTCGGCTCGGCCTTCGCCCTGACCGGTCAGTTCATCGGCCGGGCCGCGCACGCGGTGGTCAGCATCCCGGCCCGCATCCCGGCGCTCTGGGAGTCGATCTTCGACGGTCAGAAGCGCGACCAGAACTCGCCGGTCGGCATCGTCGGCGCCGGTCGGCTCTCCGGCGAGATCCTGTCCCTGGACACCACGGCCAAGGACAAGCTGTTGCTGTTCCTTCAGCTCTTGGCCGGGTTCAACATGAGCCTGTTCCTGCTCAACATGCTGCCGCTGCTGCCGTTGGACGGCGGCCACATCCTCGGCGCGGTCATCGAATGGATCCGTCGCGGCTGGGCCAAGGTCCGGCGTAAGGCCGACCCCGGTCCGTTCGACGTGGCCAAGCTGATGCCGGTGGCCTACGTGGTGGCATTGTTGTTCATCGGGCTCTCGCTGCTGACCTTCGTCGCCGACATCGTCAACCCGGTCACACTCTCGTAGAGGAAGTCTTGTGAGCACCGCACTCGGTCTGGGAATGCCGTCCCTGCCCTCGGATCGCGTCGTACCCGTGCTGGCCCCGCGTCGAAAGACCCGCCAGCTCATGGTCGGTGCGGTCGGGGTGGGCAGCGACCACCCGGTGTCGGTCCAGTCCATGTGCACGACCAAGACCGCCGACGTCAACGCCACCCTGCAGCAGATCGCCGAGTTGACCGCGTCGGGCTGTCAGATCGTCCGGGTCGCCGTGCCGGATACCGACGACGCCGAGGCGCTGCCCGCCATTGCCCGCAAGTCGCAGATCCCGGTGATCGCGGACATCCACTTCCAGCCCAAGTACGTCTTCGCGGCCATCGACGCCGGCTGCGCCGCGGTCCGGGTCAATCCGGGCAACATCCGCAAGTTCGACGACCAGGTCGGCGCCATCGCCCGGGCCGCGAAGGACGCCGGCATCGGCATCCGGATCGGGGTCAACGCCGGCTCGCTGGACAAGCGACTGCTGGAGAAGTACGGCAAGGCCACCCCCGAGGCACTGGTCGAGTCGGCCCTGTGGGAGTGCTCGCTGTTCGAGGAGCACGACTACCGCGACATCAAGATCTCGGTCAAACACAACGACCCGGTGGTCATGGTCCGGGCCTACGAGCTGCTCGCCCAGCAATGTGACTACCCGTTGCACCTGGGCGTGACCGAGGCCGGGCCCGCCTTCCAGGGCACGATCAAGTCGGCCGTGGCCTTCGGCGCGCTGCTTTCCCAGGGTATCGGGGACACCATCCGGGTCTCGCTGTCGGCCCCGCCGGTGGAGGAGGTCAAGGTCGGGCTGCAGATCCTGGAGTCGCTGAACCTGCGCGAACGGGGTCTGGAGATCGTGTCCTGTCCGTCCTGCGGTCGGGCCCAGGTGGATGTGTACGCGCTGGCCAATGCGGTCACCGCCGGGCTGGAGGGTCTGGACGTGCCGCTGCGGGTGGCCGTCATGGGCTGCGTGGTCAACGGCCCGGGAGAGGCCCGCGAGGCCGACCTGGGGGTCGCCTCCGGCAACGGCAAGGGCCAGATCTTCGTCAAGGGCGAGGTCATTCGCACCGTGCCCGAATCGCTGATCGTCGAGACATTGATCGACGAGGCCATGAAATTGGCCGACACGATGCGCGCCGCCGGCGTCGCCAGCGGCGAACCGTCGGTCGATCTGGTCTGATTCCCTGGTGCTGACGCTCGGGGCTGCGCGCCTGCTGGGTCGGGGTTCGACCTCGGCCGTGTCTGCCGTGCTGGCCGCGGACCCGGTCTCCACCTGCCTGGTGGCGTCCCGGTTCGAACAGGTGGGCATGGACCGGTCCCGGCTCGGAGGCCAGTTCTGGGGGGTCTCCGGCGGCCGGGGTGGGCTGTGTTTCGACGGGGCCAACCTAGTGCCACTGGCCGGCGACGAGCACGCCATGCGGCTGTTCGCCCAGGCCACCGGGCGGCGTACGCGACAGTGCGCCTCGGTGATCGGGCCCGCCGCCCTGGTCCTGCCGCTCTGGGAACAGCTGGAGCCGCGCTGGGGTTCGGCCCGCGAGGTTCGGGCCAACCAACCGTTGATGGCCTGTCTGGACGACCCGGTCGGGGCCGTGGATGAAGAACTGCGCCAGGCTCGGCCGGCGGACCTGGACCACTACTTCCCGGCGGCGGTGGCCATGTTCACCGAGGAGGTCGGGGTCGACCCGCGCTGGCCCGACCACGGCGCCAGCTACCGGTCCCGGCTGGAAGGACTCATCCGGGGCGGGCACGCGTTCGCCCGTTTCGACGAAGACGGCCAGGTCATGGTCAAGGCCGAGATCGGCGCGATCTCGTCCCGGGTCGCGCTCATCCAGGGGGTGTGGGTGGCCCCCGGACTGCGGGGTCGGGGGCTGGCTGCTCCGGTGATGGCCAGCCTGGCCCGCCGCATCCGGTCGATGGGCCGCATCCCCAGCCTGTACGTCAACGACCACAACGTCCGGGCCCGCCGCGCCTACGACCGGGTCGGCTTTCGCCAGGTCGGCACGTTCGCGTCGGTTTTGTTCTGACGACTCGCACCCGGACCACAAGCGCGTGACATCGAGCCCCGGATACTCGAGGGCATGACCTCCGCCTGGCCGCGCGCCCGGGCCCGGCTCGCGGCCGGGCTACTCGTTCTGCTGGCGGCCGCGTCCTGCACCTCGGTCGGCGGGGGCACCGTGACCACGACCAGCTCGGTCGTGGTGACCGGGGCCGACACCGCGGTGGCCCAGTTCGCGGCCGCCTGGCAAGCCGGTCAAGCACCCGCAATCGCCGCCCTGACCACCGATCCGACCTCGGCCGGCCAGATGGTCGCCTCGGTCATCACCAACCTGGCGCCGACCTCGATCGGGGTCACCACCGGACCCATCAGCACCCCCACCTCCGGCACCGCGGCGGTCACCGCGAACTTCGTGTGGACCATGCCCAAGGGCATCAGCTGGAAGTACCAGACCAGCTGGACGTTCCGGTCCGCGGGCAGCACCTGGAAGGTGGCCTGGGCCCCCACGGTCATCCACCCGCAGCTGGCCAGCGGTGACTCGCTGCAGCTCCGCACGGACGCCCAGTCGGGCGGGACCATCGTCGACCGGGACAACCAGCAGCTGGTCTCGCCGGTGAATGTTTTTTCGGTGGTGTTGCTGCCGGCCAAGGTCACCGACCTGAACGCGGTCGCGGCCAGTCTGGAGCAGATCCTCAAGCCGATCGACGCCACCGTCACCGCCGCCTCGGTGGTCGCGGGCGCGCAGAAGGCGGACAAGACCGCCGGCTATACGGTGACCAATCTGCGTGAGGCCGACTACAACGCGGTCAAGGCCCAACTGGCCCCGATCGCCGGGCTCGCCTTCCCGGTCAGTGTCCGCGACCTGCCGGCCACGAAGGACTTCGCCAAGGTGGTGCTCTCGCAGGTCGAACCGATTGCCGACAAGCTGGTCGCAGGGTCACCGGGCTGGAAGATCGTCTCCGTGGACGCGTCCGGTGCGGACCTGGACACGTTGGCCAATCAGGCCGGCACGGCCGGCAGCAACGTCCAGCTGACCATCGACTCCCAGGTCCAGAAGGCGGCCGAGGCGGCCCTGGCCGCGCAGCCGTTGCCCGCCGTCCTGGTCGCCATCCAGCCCTCGACCGGCGAGATCCTGGCCGTCGCCCAGAACGCCGCCGCCAACGCCCAGGGCGCCATCGCGCTCAAGGGCGAGTACCCGCCCGGATCGACGTTCAAGATCGTCACGGCCACGGCCGGAATGGACGCCGGCGTGGTCACTCCGGACTCCCAGGTGGACTGCCCCGGTGAGGTCACCATCGACGGCCAGTCCATCCACAACGAAGGATTCGAGTTGGGCACGGTCAACCTGACCCAGGCCTTCGCCAAGTCCTGCAACACGACCTTCGCCAAGCTGTCCACCCAGTTGACCCCGGACGCGCTGACCAAGGCCGGCTACGAGTACGGCGTCGGACGCGACTTCGTGGTCCAGGGCATCACCACCCTGAACGGAAAGGTGCCCACCGCCGACTCCGACGGAGCGAAGGCCGAGAACGGGTTCGGCCAGGGCACCGTGCTGGTCACGCCGTTCGGCCAGGCTTTGATGGCGGCGACGGCGGCGGTCGGGAACATGCCCACACCCATCCTGATCCGCGGCACCAAGACCACCGTCGATCAGCCCGCTCCGGCCCGCTCGGCCGCGGTTCAGGCCGGGATCAAGACCATGATGCGGGCCGTGGTCACCGACGGGACCGCGACCATTCTGGGCGACGACGGCGAGGTGTACGCCAAGACCGGAACCGCCGACTACAGCGACTCCACCGGGGCCCACGCCCATGCCTGGACGGTCGGATTCCGCGGTGACGTGGCCTTCGCCGTGCTCATCGTCGGAGGCGACAGTTCCAAGAACTCGAACCTCATCGCGGATTCGTTCCTGAAGGCGATTCCGGCCGGCTGACCCGGCGCGCCCCCGCCCGGAGGTCGGCCCCGGCTGCGACCATGCGGGGGTGTGGTTACGCCGGTTCCGCGTTCGGGCCGGCCTTCTCGCCGCCGTCGCGCTGCTGGCGGCCGGCTGTCAGCTCGACCCTGACCGCGCCGACCAGGGGCCGTCGCCGGACGCCGCCGTGGCCGCGTTCGCCGCGTCCTGGGGCAACCTCGATCCCACCTCCGTGGCCGCGCTGACCAGTGATCCCGGCACCGCGGCCATCCAACTCGCGGCCGTCTTCTCCTCTCTGACGCCGCAGGGCATCACGGTCACCCCGACCTCGGTGAAACGGACCGAGGACGGGTTGGCCACGGCCACGGCCCACTACACCTGGACCCTGCCGACCGGGATCAGTTGGGGCTACGACGACAGCTGGCAGCTGCGGCGCAGCGGCAATGCAGGCGCCTACCAGTGGACGGTGGACTGGTCGGCCACCGACATCCACCCGCAGCTGACCGACGGGGAGAACGTCGCGGTGCGCACCACTGCGGCGACCGCGGGCCGAGTCCTGGACCGGACCGGGACCCCGATCGTGGCCCCGGTGCGGGTGTACTCGATTGTCGCCCTGCCCCATCAAGTCGGCGACGTGGCCAAGGCGGCGGCCGCGCTGGCCTCGATCCTGTCGCCCTTCGACCCGACCGTGACCGCAGCGGCGGTCACCGCCGGCCTGGCCAACGCCACCGGGGTCACCGGGTACACGGTCACCAACCTGCGGGAGAACGACTACCTACGGGTGAAGCCGCAGCTGGATGCCCTGGCCGGGTTGGTCGAGCCGAGCGGGCTGCGGAACCTGCCGCCGACCGCCGGGTTCGCCAAGATCGTCCTCGACCAGGCCATGCCCACCGTGACCAAGCTGGCCACCGGGCAGCCGGGGTGGCGGATCGTGTCGCTCGACGCGGCCGGCGACGAACTGGACACGTTGGCCGGAAAAGCCGCGGTGAACGGTCCGGACGTGACCCTGACCCTGGACACCGTGACCCAGCAGGCGGCCGAGTCGGTGGTCAGCACGGTGGCCAACCCGACCATGATCGTGGCCGTTCAGGCCTCCACCGGCGAGATCATGGCGGTGGCCCAGAACCCGGCCGCCAATGCCCTCGGGCCCATCGCCCTGACCGGCCTCTACCCGCCCGGGTCGACGTTCAAGATCGTCACCGCCTCGGCCGGCATCGACGCCGGTCTGATCACGCCCAGCTCGCCGATCGCCTGCCCCGGGACCACCGTGCTGGGTGGGCTGCGGGTGAACAACTACGAGGAGTTCAACCTCGGCCAGGTCAGCGTGACCACGGCGTTCGCCCGCTCCTGCAACACCACCTTCGGCACCGTGGCCTCCCAACTGCCCGCGGACGCGCTGCCGCAGGCGGCCCTCGGGTACGGGATCGGCCTCGACTTCACCATTCCCGGTCTGACCACGCTGTCCGGCCAGGTGCCGTCGGCCGAGCTGATCTCCCAGCGGGCGGCGAATGGGTTCGGCCAAGGCGTGGTCCTGGTGACCCCGTTCGCCGAGGCCATGATGGCGGCCACCGTGGCCCACGGTTCGCTGCCGACCCCGACCCTGATCCGGGGCCAGACGACCACGATCAGCCCGGCCCCGCCCGCGCGGACGCCGGCCACGGTGTCGGGGATACGGGACATGATGCGTGCGGTCGTGCTCGCCGGCACCGGAACGGCGCTGCAGGGTCTGCCCGGCACCTATCTCAAGACCGGTTCAGCCGAATACATCCTCCCCGACGGCAGTCGTCACGCGCACGCCTGGTCGGTCGGCTACACCGGCGATCTGGCCTATGTGGTGATGACCGTGGGCGGCGACAACTCCTCGTTCACCTCGCACCTGGCCCGCTCGTTCGTCACCCAGGCGCTGCCGCGCTGACCGTAGTCTGGGGCTCATGCTCCGCACGGTGCTGGCCCCCGGTGTCCAGACCCCGATCCGCAGGGTCCCGGCGTCGATCGAACGCCCCGAGTACGTGGGCAAACCGCGGCCGGCGGTCAATCGGGACCCGTGGGTGCAGACTCCGGAGACCATTGCCAGGATGCGGGTGGCCGGCCGAATCGCGGCCGGCGCGCTCCGGGCCGGGGGAGCGGCGGTCGCTCCCGGCGTGACCACCGACGCCGTCGACGCGGTCGTGCACGAGTACCTGCTGGACCACCACGCCTACCCGTCCACGTTGGGATACAAGGGTTTTCCCAAGAGCTGCTGCACGTCGCTGAACGAGGTGATCTGTCACGGCATTCCCGACTCGACGGTCATCGAGGACGGCGACATCGTCAACATCGACGTCACCGCCTACATCGGGGGCGTGCACGGTGACAATTGCGCCACTTTTCTGGCCGGCAACGTGGCACAGGAGAACCGCCTGCTGGTCGAGCGGACCGAGGAGGCGCTGCGGCGCGCGATCAAGGCGGTCGCCCCGGGCCGGGCGTTGAACGTGGTCGGTCGGGTCATCGAGAGCTACGCCAAGCGGTTCGGTTACGGAGTGGTCCGCGACTACACCGGGCACGGCGTCGGGCGCACCTTCCACTCCGGGCTGGTCGTCCTGCACTACGACGAGCCCTCGGTGAGCACGACCATCGAGACCGGGATGACGTTCACCATCGAGCCGATGATCACGGTGGGCGGCATCACCTGGGACCAGTGGGACGACGGCTGGACGGTGACCACCCGGGACAAATCCTGGACTGCCCAGTTCGAGCACACGCTGCTGGTCACCGACACCGGCGCCGAGATCCTGACCCTGCCCTGAGGGTGCTGACATGTCGGGTCGGGTGTGGGGCGTGCTTCTGCTGGTCGTCGCCCTGGCCGCCACCGCGGTCGGCGCGGGCATCCGGGCGCACACGGTCGTCGGGATGGCGCGGTCGGTGCCCCCGCCCGGTCCGCCGGCCGTCGGGGATTGCCTGAGCGAGCCTGCGCCCAGCACCACCTGGGGTTGGCAGGTCGATTCCAATCAGAGCGTCGAGATCCACCATCCCGACTATCCGGACGGCTCCTTCTCCCGGTGTGCCGGAGGCCGGTGGGGTGAAGTGGTCGACGTCATCGCCGATCCCTCGCCGGTGACCACCCACCGGTCCGACACCGCCTTCGAGGTGTCCGACCCTACGTCGGAAAGGTGCACCCGGGCCGCGCGTGACTATCTCGGGACCGGCGCCGCCACCGGGCCCGGTGAGTTCGCCGCACCGCAACTCGGCGCGCCCATGCTGCTCGGGCCGAACGAACGCCAGAAGAGCGCGGGACAACACTGGGTCGCCTGCGTCGTCACGGCGCAGGATCACAACAACGTCCCGGTGGCTCTCCCCCTGGCCGCGAAGGGCATGTGGAAGACCGGGGCCGACCACGACGAACTGGGGACATGCCAAATCCTGGTCCACTGGTCCGACGGTGCCGAGCCGGGTTTGTGCGGAGAACGGCACCGGACCGAGCTGCTCGGCTACGCCGACCCGTCGCACGGGCCGCTCCCGACCCGGACCGAGCTGGAGGCGAACTGCCTGGACCTCGTGCAGCGCGTCACCGGCCTGGCCGATGTGGCCGCGAGCGGGAAACTCCTCGTGAGCATGCACGTCTTCGACGGTGGCAGCTCCCTGGACACCGGACGGACCCCGACCGCCGACAGCCTGATCGTCTGTGGCGTGGAAACCGTAGGCGCGAATGCTCTGACGCACAGCCTGATCGCCTGGGGCCACCACCCGCTGCCGCTGGCCTGATCTTCGCGGGAGAGAGCTCAGCCGGTCGGGTCGGGCAGGCCGAGCAGGGCGTTCTCGACCAGCTCGGACAGGGCCGGGTGGATCCAGTACTGGCCGCGGGCGACGTCGTGGGCACGCTGGCCGAAGTGCATGGCGTGGATGATCGGCTGGATCACCGTGGCCGCCTCCGGGCCGATCACGTGTGCACCCAGCAGCAGCCCGGTGGCCGGGTCGGCCAGCACCTTGAGGAAATTCGTGGTGTCCTCCCGGGCCCAGCCGGCGGCGATGTCCCGGTACATCTGCTTCTTCATCACGTACGGTGTGCCGGAATCGATCAGCTCCTGCTCGGTCTTGCCGACCGAGGCGATCTGCGGATCGGTGAAGACCGCGGCCGGAACGTAGCGGTGATCGGCCTTGATCGGCGCGTCCGGGTGCTCGAGATTGTGCGCAACGATCCGCGCCTCGTGATTGGCCACGTGCTTGAGCGGCCAGTGCGTGCTCACATCGCCGAGCGCGTAAATGCCCTGGACCCGGGTCCGCTGGTATTCATCGACCACCACCCGATCCTGGGCGTCCAGTTCGACCCCGGTGGACTCGACCGACAGGCCCGGGCCATTGGGGGTGCGCCCGACACAGACCAGCAGCAGGTCCACCTCGATGCGCGAACCGTCCTGCAGCTCCAGCGAGATGGCTCCGTCGGCGGCCGGTTTCGCCGCGGTCACGGTGGTGTCCAGGATCACCCGGTACCGCTGCTGGGCGGCGACGGTGAAGGCGTCGGAGATGTCGCGGTCGTGGTGGGTGAGCAACCGGGGCCCGCGGCAGATCTGGGTGACCTCGCTACCGAAGGAGGAAAAAATATGACCGAATTCCGCGGCGATGTAACCGGATCCGAGAATGGCAATGCGTTCCGGCAGATCGTCGATGCGCATCACCGTGTCGGACGTGTGCACCTTCACGGCGCCGTCCCGCAGACCCGGAACATCCGGCATATCCGCCGACGAGCCGGCGGCGATCACGAAACGCTCGCCGGTGATCTCGGTGGTCTGGCCGGAGTGCAGCCGGATGCGCAGCCGCTTCGACCCGACGAAGTCGCCGCGCCCCTCGAACACGGTGACGTTCGGGTTCTTCTCACCCATGCGGTAGCGCCGGCCGGCCGCCTCGATCTTGTCGATGCGGCCGAAGATCCGGTCCCGCATGCCCGCCCAGTCGACCCGGTCCAGTCGCAGCGCGATGTTCAGGCCGGTGCCGTGCCGGACCCCGTCGGCCAGGTCGGCGGGGTAGACGAACATCTTGGTCGGGATGCAGCCGACGTTCGTGCAGGTCCCGCCGAACAGGCCGTCCTCGACGATGGCGATGGACCAGTCGGCGAACTGCGGGCCGGGAATGGTGTTGCCGGAGCCGGTGCCGATGATCACCAGATCGAAATGATTCACGCGGTTCACGTTAACCGGCCCGAATGATGCTTCCCAGGTGCAGGGCGAGCAGTTCGCCGTCTGCGGCGGCGACTCCACGCCGGGCGAAGAAGTCGGCGATGTTGGCGCAGTCGCGGTCCAGGAAGACCTGGCCCTGCGGGTTGGCCACCACGTCGACCACCTGGGGCAGATCGATGAGCACACACCGGTCCTCGTGCACGAGCACGTTGTACGGGGACAGGTCGCCGTGGGTCAGGCCCTGCTCGGCCAACGCCTCCAGGCCGTGCCGAAGGTCGTGCCAGAGCTCGGTCAGGTCAACGGTGTCCCCGCTGTAGGCGGCCAGCCGGGGCGCGGCGGTGCCGTCGGGCCCGCCGATGAACTCCATCATCAGCTCCGACCCGAGCAGCTGGACCGGATACGACACCCGGGCCCCGGCCTGGTGCAGCCGGGACAACGCGGCGAATTCGGACCCCGCCCATTTCCCGGCCATCAGCTCCCGGCCGAAGCCGGTGCGCTTGGCCAGGGCCCGGGTCTCCCGGGATCGACGCACCTGCCGCCCCTCCTGGTAGCCGGCGTCCCGGTGGAACATCCGGTGGGTCGAGTCCCGATAGGTCTTGACCGCCAACAGGCAGCCGGGGCCGCCCGGGACCGAACGGTCGAGCAGGCTCACGTCGGCTTCCTTGCCGGTCTTGAGCATGCCCAGCCGGGTGTCGCGGGCGGCGAGTTCGGTGATCAGCCACTCGGGCGCGGGGTCGGGGCCATGGGCGGCCACGTCGTACGACGACAGGGGAGAGTCGTCGTCGACCGGCGCCTCGACATCCGCGGCGCGGCGGCCGGAGGAGCCCTCCTTGACCAGCCGCGGCCCGTCGATCCGGGGAGCGCGGGAACGGCGGGAGCGGGGTACGACGCCGTCGGGATCGTCGGCGTCGGGATCGAGGTCGGGCAGGGGAACGCGGGGCATGGTGATCTCCGGGGAGTCGAGCCCGGCGATCGGCTCAGACGATGCGCGGGGCGGGAGTGGGTCGGGCGGTACGGCGTGCGGAAACGACGGTCACGACCCTCACCCCATTCCTGCTCTCGGTCGGGCAACTGCCCTTCATCGGATGACAACGGCGTCAGCATGCGCCGCCGGCCGGCCCGTGTCACCCGATTTTCGGGTCTGCGGCCAGTTCAACAGCACCGCCAGCAGCACCGGGAGTTCCAGGTAGGCGTGATAGCTGGCCAGCGCCGAGTACACGCTGCGGCCCTGCCCGTAGTCGAACAGGAACAGCAGCAGTAGGAGCGCACCCGCGCCCAGGCCGAGCTTCCACACCCGCCGCCCGGTCAACCAGGGCACGCGTTGTTCGAAGGCAGCGGTGGCCTGCGGGGCGTACCGGGGCAGATAGAAGATCCAGACCAGGAAGTGCAGCAGCTGCAGGAAGGCGAACACGGTGAGGAACCGCACCCCGACGGTGGTGCCCCAGCTGCCGTCGGGGGTGACCCCGGCCGCCACCACCTGGGGGATGGCCGCGAATCGGCCCACAGTCGCGGCCGTACCGGCGGCCCAGCGGTCGAACAGGCCGGCCAGGATGAGCGCGGGCAGCACCAGCACCCAGGCCACCTGCACGGTCAGGAAGGCCCGGCGGGCCCGGCGCGGGAAGTTGCCGGCGAACTCGGCCAGGAAGACCAGCGGGATCAGGTTGTGCATGTGCGTGATGACCACCACGTGTGCGGACGGCCAGGTCAGCGAGGTGGCGGCGGCCAGCACCAGCACCGGGGCCCCGACCCAGCGCCGCCGACCGAGCCCGTACCAGCCGGCCACGCCGATGATCGCGTAGGTGAGCGCGATCTCGGCCCGCACCGAGAAGCCCGCGCCCAGCAGCACGCCCACGGTCCGGATCAGGACAATGCCGGTGATGAGGGCGAGCAGCAGGTGCAGCAGGCGTCCGGAGAGAAGGCCGGCGAACCGGCCGCCGACGTACCGCAGCTCGAGCACGTTGTGCAGCAGCCCGAACACCATCAGGGCGACGGCCGTGGTGGTCAGCGGGGCGCGCAGGGCCAGCAGCAACGACACCACCGCGCCCAGGCTCAGGCCGTACGTCCCCACCAGGATCGCGGATCGGCTCGGCGGAGTCCGGTGAGCTGGTTGCTCGCCTTCGCGCTCACCCTGGCCATCGAGGTCCCCATCTACGCGTTCGGCCTGCGGCCCCGGGTGCCCCCGGCCCGGGGCGCCGCGGTCGGGGTCGGGGTCAACGTGGTGACCCATCCGCTGCTGTGGTTCGGGTTGTCCGGACTGGAGCGCACCGGCGCGTCCTCCTGGCTCGTGACCCTGGCCGCCGAGGTCGCCGTCGTATTCATCGAGGCGGCGCTGGTGATCGTGGCCGTTCGGCCCGGGGCGGTCCTGGCCCTGCGAGTCAGTGCCACCGCCAACGGCTTCTCGTTCGGACTCGGCCTGCTCGGGTCGACGTTGGCCACGTGGGTGCTGCGCTGAGCCCACCGCCGCGGTCATCGACGGCGGAAGTACAGCAACAACGCGACCGCAATCAGCACGACGAGAACCCCGATGATCACGGCGGCCCACGGGAAACCGGATCCCAGGTTCCGTGCGGGGGCAATGTCTGCCAGCCAGTCGACGAAGCTCATGGACACCCCTGGTGAGAGCGGGACGAATCGGGTCAGCATGTCATCCGCACCGAACTAGGCTGACCGGCGCCCGGACCAGTCGCCGCAGGAATCACCAGGAGTCGCGCCGCATGATCACCCGCCTGTCCACGCTGTTCTTCCGCACCCTGCGGGAGGATCCGGCCGACGCGGAGGTGCGCAGTCATCAGCTGCTCATCCGAGCCGGCTACATCCGCCGGGCCGCCCCGGGCATCTACTCGTGGTTGCCGCTGGGCTATGCGGTCCTGCGCAACGTGGAGCGGGTCGTCCGCGAGGAGATGGACGCGATCGGCAGCCAGGAAGTCCACTTCCCGGCTCTGCTGCCGCGGGAGCCCTACGAGGCCACCGGCCGATGGTCCGAGTACGGCGACCTCCTCTTCCGGCTCAAGGACCGCAAGCAGGCCGACATGCTGCTGGGTCCCACCCACGAGGAGATGTTCACCCTCCTGGTCAAGGACATCTTCTCCTCCTACAAGAATCTGCCGCTGGCGCTCTATCAGATCCAGACCAAGTACCGCGATGAGGCGCGGCCCCGAGCGGGCCTACTGCGCGGCCGCGAGTTCGTCATGAAGGACTCGTACACGTTCGACATTTCTGCCGAGGCGCTGCAGGCGGCCTACGAGCGGCACCGGGGCGCCTACATCCGGATCTTCGACCGGCTCGGGCTGCGCTATGTCATCGTCTCGGCCATCTCCGGGGCCATGGGCGGCAGCCGATCGGAGGAGTTCCTGGCCGACTCCGAGGTGGGCGAGGACACCTACGTGCGGTCGGCCGGCGGGTATGCCTCCAACGTGGAGGCGGTGCGCACCCTCGTGCCGCCCGCCATCGACTTCACCCAGGCGCCGGCCGCCCATGTCGAGGACACCCCGAACACCCCGACGATCGAAACCCTGGTGGCGGTGGCCAACGAGCGCTTCCCGCGCCCGGACCGGCCCTGGACCGGCGCCGACACCCTGAAGAACGTGATCGTCATGCTGCGGCACGCGGGCGGCCAGCGGGAACCGCTGGCCATCGGGCTGCCGGGCGACCGGGAGGTCGACCTGAAGCGGTTGGAGGCGCACATCGCGCTGGCCGAGGTCGAGGCCTTCACCGAGGACGATTTCGGCCGATATCCGAGCCTGGTCAAGGGTTACATCGGCCCGGGCGTGCTGGGCGAGGGGAAGGCCTCCGGCATCCGCTACCTGCTCGACCCCCGGGTCGTGCCCGGCACCCGCTGGATCACCGGTGCCGACCAGCCCGGGCGGCATGTGTTCGACCTGGTCGCCGGGCGGGATTTCACCGGCGACGGCACCGTCGAAGCGGCCGAGATCCTGGACGGTGACCCAGCGCCGGACGGCTCGGGTCCGCTGTCGCTGGCTCGCGGTATCGAGATGGGCCACATCTTCCAGCTCGGCCAGAAGTACGCCAAGGCGCTGGATCTCAAGGTGCTGGACGAGAACGGCAAGCTGGTCACGGTGTGGATGGGCTCGTACGGGGTCGGCGTGTCCCGCGCGGTGGCGGCCGTGGCGGAGAGTTCACACGATGAGAAGGGCCTGATCTGGCCGCGCGAGATCGCCCCGGCCGACGTGCACATCGTCATTGCCGGTAAGGGGGACGAGATCACCGCCGCGGCCGAAGACCTGGCCACCGCGCTGCAGATCGGCGGCGTGCGGGTGCTGCTGGACGACCGCAACGCCTCGCCCGGGGTCAAGTTCGCCGACGCCGAGCTGATCGGCGTGCCCACGATTGTGGTGGTGGGCCGAGGGGTGGCCGCGGGCACGGTCGAGGTCCGGGACCGGGCCAGCGGGGAGCGTTCCGAGGTGCCGTTGGCCGAGGTGCCGCACGTGCTCCTGCGCACCGTTCGGGACGTGCCCGCCGCGCCGGAGCCAGGTCAGCCCGGCTGACCGGGAAAGGGCACGGTAGGTGGGTTGACCTGGCCGGCCTGCTTGATCTGGGTCAACCAGACGGCCGAGTCGGACAGGCCGGCCAGGGCGTAGCCCCGCAGATCGCTGCGGTCGGTATGACCGACCACCGATCGCCAGGCCGTGGCGCAGTCGGTTTCCAGCATGATGGCCAGCTGCCGGGCCGTGGCCGGGTCCTTGACCTGTACCGGCAGCGCGTAGGCGGCTGACGGGACGGTCGGTTTGCCACCGCCCTGGGTGATCAGGGTGGAGGTGGCATCCCGCCGGGACAGGTGCCCAGAGGCGATCGCGGCCATCAGGTCCGCGGAGTCCTTCAGATAGGCGGCGACCACGCCGTAGGCCCACACGGCGGCACTCTCGGCGGCCAGAGCCGCGCCCAGGGCGGCGAGGGTGTCCTGGCCCAGTCCCGTGCCCTGCGGCGCGCCCGTCTGGGCCACCGCGCCCGGGCCTGATGGAGCCACCGGGGTCGGACTGGTCACGAGAGCACCACCCGGTGGGTGGCCAGGGCCGCGGCCATGGAGGCGAACAGGGCGGCCCGAAAACGGGATACCAGCGCGAGCGCGTCGGTGAACTGCTGCTGCGCGTCGGCCGCGTCGGCGCGTACCTGCGGCACGATCAGCTTGGGGTCGTCCGGTGGCGGAATCGAGCCGGACCCGGGGTTGGCGTCGGCGGCCGCGGCGGCCGGATCGGTGCGCTTCTGCTCGGCCATGAGAGCGGTCAGGTGCGCCTGCCGATCCTTGCCCACGATCGTGAGCAGGGCCTGGTTGGTCGGGTCGCCGGCCAGGTCGGGCGTCCAGGACTGGATGCGCAGCAGATGGAGCCGGGTCACCGCGATGAGGGTCACGAGCGGGTCGGCGATGCCGGATCCGGTCGAGGTCACGGTGACCGTGCGGGGTGCGGTGGTGGAGGTGAACGGACGGCACGCGGAGGTCAGCAGCACGGCTCCGCCCGCGGATGCGACCAGCAACGTCCGGCGACCGATGGGGCGCGGTGACGATGCGGGGTCGGCCGGGAACACCCGGACATCATGTCAGCCGCGGCGCATGGGTCCTGTCAGCTCTGCCGGGCCGGGCCGGGCCGCCACCCAGGCTAGGATTCTCGCCGGTTCCCGCCTCGGCTTCGCGCCCCGCCGGCGCGAGCCAGCATGGACACAACTGCAGAAAGGCCGGGCACACACCGATGGTTGCCGGTTCGGCTCGAGACTTGTCCCGGGACCCCGAGAGTCGGGTCCGCGACGTCGTCGGGACCGTCGTCCGGGCCGCCGGCTTCGACCTCGAGGAGCTCACCGTGGTGCCGGCCGGTCGGCGACGGCTGCTGCGGGTGGTCATTGATTCGGACACCGGCGTGGATCTGGATGCGGCCGCGCAGATCAGCCGCACCCTGTCCGAACAGCTGGACACCGACAGCGACACCGACCCCATGGGCGCACTGCCGTACACGCTGGAGGTCACCAGTCCCGGCATCGGCCGTGCCCTGACCCTGCCCCGGCATTTCCGGCGAGCCCGCGGGCGGCTGCTCGCGATCACCACCGCCGACGGCCAGACCGTGACCGGTCGGGTCCGGCAGGCCACCCAGGACCGGGTCGAGCTCCTCACCGGCCGCGATGGTCTGGCCCCCCGTTGGCTGGAGCTGGCCGGGATCGCCCGGGCCAAGGTCGAGGTGGAGTTCTCCACCCCATCGGCCGCGGTCCTGGCCGCGCTCGGCGAGGCCGCCGCGCCGCTCACCGCGGACGCCGCGGGCTGGGATGCCGACGGTGAGTCTGACGACGACCCGCAGGATGACGCTGAGAATGCAGAAGAGGAGGGCGAGCCGTCGTGAACGTCGACATCGCCGCGCTGCGCGCGGTCGAGAAGGACAAGGGCATCAGCTTCGAGTCGTTGATCGACACCCTGGAGACCGCTCTGCTGTCGGCCTACCGGCACACCGACGGGCACGCACCGCATGCCCGGGTCGAGGTCGATCGCCGGACCGGGGCCATTCGGGTGCTGGCCCGAACGGTGGAGCCGGGGGATGCTGCCGACGGTAGGCCGGGGGATTCCCTGGAGTGGGACGACACCCCGGACGATTTCGGGCGGATCGCCGCCACCACCGCCCGCCAGGTCATCCTGCAGCGGCTGCGCGACGTGGAGAACGAGCGCACCTTCGGGGAGTTCGCCGGGCGCGAGCACGAGCTGATCACCGGCACCGTCACCGCCGACGCCAAGGTCAACGCCCGCGGCGTCATCGTGGTCAGCCTGGGTGATGTGGAGGGCATCATCCCGGCTGCCGAACAGGCGCCGGGGGAGAGCTACGTGCACGGGCAACGGCTGCGCTGCTACGTGGTCGCCGTGGCCCGGGGGGTGCGCGGCGCCCAGATCACCCTGTCCCGGACCCACCCCAACCTGGTCCGCAAACTCTTCGCCCTCGAGGTGCCCGAGATCGCCGACGGCAGCGTGGAGATCACCGCGGTGGCCCGGGAGGCCGGGCACCGTTCCAAGATCTCCGTCCGGGCCGCGGTGCCCGGGGTGAACGCAAAGGGCGCCTGCATCGGGCCGATGGGGCAGCGAGTGCGGGCGGTGATGAGTGAACTGAACGGCGAGAAGATCGACATCATCGACTTCGACCCAGATCCGGCCACCTTTGTGGGGAACGCCCTGTCGCCGGCGCGGGCCCAGTCGGTCACCGTCGTCGACCCGGTCGGGAAGGCGGCGCGGGTGGTCGTCGCCGATTACCAACTGTCGCTGGCCATCGGCAAGGAGGGTCAGAACGCCCGGCTGGCCGCCCGGCTCACCGGTTGGCGCATCGACATCCGCAGCGATGCCGAGGGTGGGACAACGCCGCCGGCCTAGCGCGGTAAACTCGACGAGTCGACGTGTGTTCCCGGTCCGCGAGGGCCGACGGATACGGTGTTCGAACGTGGTCGGTCGCCGAAACCAGCCTCCCCCGCCGTCACGAAGGTCGGTCATGCCCGCAGGTGCCCCGAGCGCCGAGGTCGTGCCCGGCCCCGTGCGGACGTGCGTGGGATGCCGGCAACGTTGCCCGTCCGCGGAGTTGCTCCGCGTGGTGGTAGGAAACGGACGCCAGGCCGGACATCTCGTCCCCGACGCCCGGCAACGACTGCCGGGTCGGGGGGCGTGGGTCCATCCCGACCAGGAATGCCTGGATCGGGCGGAGCACCGGCGGGCTTTCGGCCGGGCCTTGCGCCTGAGCGAACCGCAGGACAGCACCTTGGTGCGGGAGTGGGTTGCACAGTTCGGGTCGTCAGGATCCGGACGGTAGCCTCGCTCCCGGGCATGCGACGTCCGGGCTACGCAGCCCGGACGAGAAGCACAGCAGAACAAGAAAGCAGGACGAACCAACGTGAGCAAGCCGTGAAGCTCCAACCATGAGCAGGAATCGGTACCCCTAACCCGAGGTCGTGCGGCCCGCCCGCCCGCCCTCACCGACAGGAGAGCAGTGGCAGTGGTAGGCAAGACCCGAGTGAGTGCACTCGCGAAAGAATTGGGTCAGAGCAGCAAAGATGTGATGGACAAGCTCAAGGAATTGGGCGAATTCGTCAAGTCGCCGTCGTCGACGATCGAAGCCCCGGTGGTCCGCAAGCTGACCGCCGCCTTCCCCAAGGTGGCCGCTTCCGGCGGCGGTAACGGGAGCAACGGCAGCAACGGCAGCAACGGCGGTGGCCCCCGAGTCATCGACCGCCCCGCGGCCCCCTCCGTCAGCGTGGCCGGCCCGGTGTCCAGTGTGTCCGCTCCGGTGCGGCCCGCCGCGCCCACCCCGACGGTCAATGTGTCGACGACTCCCGCGCCGCCGGTTCAGGCGCGCACCGAGTCGGCCGAGGCCCCCGACCGGATCGACCCAGGTGCGAGTGCCGTCCCGACCCGTCCGGTCGCCCCGGCCCAGCCTGGTGCCGCGTCCAGCCCACAGTTCAGCGGCAGTCCGGGTGCGCCTCGCCCGGCGGCTGCGGTGGCCCCGGCCGCTGCGGCGGCTCCGGCCGCCTCGGCTGCTCCGGACTCTTCGGCTGCTTCCGGGGTCGCCGTCCCCGGCGCGCCGGTGGCGCCGCGTCCGCGTCCGCAGGGCGGCGTGCCCGGTGCGCCCCGTCCCCCGCGGATCGGCAACAACCCGTTCGGGGTCGGCCGCCCCGCTGCGTCCGCCCGCCCGACGGGCGGTGTCCCCGGCGCGCCCCGGCCACCGGCCGGTCGCCCGGGTGGTGCTCCCGGTGTCGGTGCCCCACGTCCCGGCGGCGCACCGGGCGCGGCCCCGCGTCCCGGTGCCGGTGGTCCGCGTCCGGGTGCTCCCGGCGGTGCACGTCCCGGCATGGGTGCTCGTCCCGGTACCAGTGGTCCCTACCGCCCGGCCGGTGCTCCCGGTGCCGGCGGTGGCGGCTACCGCGGCGGTCCCGGCGGTGGCACCGGAGGTCCGGGTGCCGGCGGCGGGCAGCGTCCCGGTGCGCCCGGTGGTCGTGGTCGCGGTGGCAATGCCGCCGGCGCTTTCGGTCGCCAGGGCGGCCCGGTTCGGCGGGGTAAGAAGTCCAAGAAGCAGCGCCGCCAGGAATTCGACAACATGCAGGCCCCGTCGATCGGCGGTGTGACCCTGCCCCGTGGCAACGGCTCAACCGTGCGTCTGGCCAGGGGTTCGTCGTTGTCCGACTTCGCCGACAAGATCGACGCCAACGCGGCGTCGATGGTGCAGGCCCTGTTCGGG
The DNA here is from genome assembly GCA_965277905.1 of Nakamurella sp. Taxonomy (GTDB): domain Bacteria; phylum Actinomycetota; class Actinomycetes; order Mycobacteriales; family Nakamurellaceae; genus Nakamurella. The sequence continues at coordinate 1,041,609 of CBDIDW010000004.1, read as the reverse complement.
CTGGGCGAGATGGTGACGGCGACCCAGTCGGTCTCCGACGACATCCTGGAGCTGCTCGGCTCCGAGATGGGTTACGACGTCCAGATCGTGTCCCCCGAGGACGAGGACCGCGAACTGCTGGACTCGTTCCACCTGTCCTTCGGCGAGAACGAGGGCGGCGAGGAGGATCTCGAGATCCGTCCGCCGGTGGTCACGGTCATGGGTCACGTCGACCACGGCAAGACCAAGCTGCTGGACGCGATCCGGCAGACCAACGTGGTCGACAAGGAAGCCGGCGGCATCACCCAGCACATCGGTGCCTACCAGGTGGCCACCCACCTGAACGACATCGACCGGTTGATCACCTTCATCGATACCCCGGGTCACGAGGCGTTCACCGCCATGCGGGCCCGTGGCTCGGCGTCCACCGACATCGTGGTCCTGGTGGTCGCGGCCGACGACGGCGTCATGCCGCAGACGGTCGAGGCCATCAACCACGCCAAGGCGGCCGATGTGCCGATCGTGGTGGCCATCAACAAGATCGACAAGGAAGGCGCCAACCCGGACAAGATCCGGCAGCAGCTGACCGAGTACGGGCTGGTGGCCGAGGAGTACGGCGGCGACACCATGTTCGTGGAGATCTCGGCCCGGCAGCGGACCAACATCGACGGGCTGCTCGAAGCCATCCTGTTGACCGCGGACGCGGCGCTGGACCTGCGGGCCAACCCGGACATGTACGCCGAGGGCGTGGCCATCGAGGCGCACCTGGACCGCGGTCGCGGTCCGGTGGCGACCGTGCTCGTCCAGCGGGGCACCCTGCGGGTGGGCGACTCGATCGTGGCGGGCAACGCCTTCGGGCGGGTCCGGGCCATGCTCGGCGACAACGGCGAGCAGGTCAAAATCGCCCTGCCGTCCCGACCGGTGCAGGTCCTGGGGTTCACCTCGGTGCCCGGCGCCGGCGACTCGTTCATGGTCGTCGAGGAGGACCGGGTGGCCCGCCAGCTGGCCGGGGCCCGGGCCGCCGCGGCCCGCAAGGCGCAGATCGGCAACCGTCGCCGCATCTCGCTGGAGGACATCGGCAAGGCGTTGGCCGAGCAGAAGATCCAGCAGCTGACGCTGATCATCAAGGGCGACAACTCGGGCACCGTCGAGGCGCTCGAAGATGCCCTGCTCAAGCTGGATGTGGGCGCCGAGGTCGACCTGCGGGTCGTGCACCGCGGCGTCGGCGGGATCACCCAGGACGACATCAACCTGGCCGTGATCACCGAGGCCATCGTCATCGGCTTCAACGTCAAGCCGGTCCGCGGCGTGGCCGAGATGGCCGACCGCGAGGGTGTTGACATCCGCTACTACTCCGTCATCTATCAGGCGATCGACGAGGTCGAGGCGGCCCTCAAGGGTCTGCTCAAGCCCGAGTTCGAAGAGTTCCGGACGGGTGCTGCAGAGATCCGGGAGATCTTCCGGTCGTCGAAGTTCGGCAACATCGCCGGCTGCATCGTCCGGGCCGGAGAAATCCGGCGCAACGCCCGCGCTCGGCTGCTCCGCAACGGTGTCGTCATCAATGACAACCTGGCGATCGACTCGCTGCGGCGGTTCAAGGACGATGCGGTCGAGGTCCGCGAGGGCTTCGAGTGCGGTATCGGCCTGGGGTCGTGGAACAACATCGAGGTCGAGGACACCATCGAGACCTACGAGACACGCGAGAAGGTCCGCAGCTGAGCCAGTTACATCAGGAGGCCGACCCTTTGTTGGTCGGCCTCCTGGAACTGGACGTGTTGCTGGGTGAGGTCTCCTCGCTCAAACACAAGCGGGCGATCATCCGGCCGGTGCTGGCCCGGCTGCGCCGCCTCGAGGTCTCGGTGACCGAGGGCGGCGATCCGGACCGGCACCGCCGCGCCCTGCTGGGCGTGGCGGTGGTGTCGGGGGATGCCGGGCATATCCGGGACGTGCTCGACCGCTGCGAGCGTCAGGTCGCGGTCGAGCCAGAATTGGAACTGTTGTCAGCGCACCGGCGTCTGTTCGCCGGCGACGACTGAGGACGATCTGAAGGAACGGTAGAAGGGAAAGCGCCATGGTGGACACTGCCCGGGCCCGTCGGCTGGCCAAGCGGATCGCGGCCATCGTCGCCACCGAGATCCAGCATTCGGTGAAGGATCCGCGGCTGGCGCTGGTCACCATCACCGCAGCCACGGTCACCCCCGACCTGCGCGACGCGACCGTGTTCTACACGGTGTACGGAACTCCGGAAGAGGTCGCCGAATCCGCGCGGGCGCTGGCCAGCGCGACCGGCGTGCTGCGCAGCACCGTGGGTCGGGAGACCGGGGTGCGCTTCACCCCGACGCTGGTCTTCAAGATGGACGCCGTGCCCGAGACCGCGCAGCACATCAACGACCTGCTGGCCCAGGCCCGGGCGGCCGACGCGGAGGTGGCCGAGCGGGCGGCCGGGGCCAGCTACGCGGGTGAGGCCGACCCGTACAAGGCGCCGCGCACGGACGATGACGCCGGCGATGACGCCGACGAAGACGCGGACGGTGAGGATGCCGGCCAGGGTGCGCAGGGCGAGCCTGAGTTCGCGGAGCGTCCCGCCGGTTCCTGATCTTGCGGTGGCACCCGCAACCGGCCCGATTGACCCGGACGAGTGTTTCGCCAGGCGAATGACTGTTGGTCTCGCCACACCGGGGAAACGACAGCGGGGCCGTGGACGTCGTCTTCTGTGTGGGCCTGCCGGTCCGGCCGAATCGACTCCTGACGGACCTGGAAAGAAGTGATGAGTGTGTCCCCCGCCAACGGGAGCAACCCCGAGTCGGCGGTGACTCTCCCGGCCCGGGGGCCGAACCGGATAGCCAAGGCTCCGGCCCGGTCGTGGCTGGTGTGGTCGGTCGGCGCCGGCGTCTACGTCCTGGCGGTCTTCCACCGCAGCACCCTCGGTGTAGCCGGACCGCTGGCGGCCGAGCGGCTCTCGCTCACCGGGACCCAGCTCGCGTCCTTCGTCATGCTGCAGCTGGCTGTGTACGCAGCCATGCAAGTACCGACCGGGATCATGGTCGACCGCTGGGGCCCGCGCCGCATGCTCTTGGCGGCCGCGATCGCTCAAGGCACCGCGCAGATCGTCTTTTCCTTCGTCACCGGCTACGTACCGGCGCTGCTGGCCCGCGGGCTGCTCGGCTGCGGCGACGCCATGACCTACATCTCGGTGCTGCGGCTGGTGGCCGGCTGGTTCCCGGCCCGCCGGTACGCCGTGCTCACCAGCTTCACCGCGCTGATGGGCGCCCTGGGCAACCTGATGGCCACGGTCCCACTCACCGCCCTGCTGCACACCTTCGGCTGGACCAAGACCTTTGCCGTGGCCGGTGCCCTGTCGCTGGCCTATGCCCTGCTGCTGCTCCGCAAGACCACCGCGGCCCCGTTCAAGGAGGCGGAGGTGCGAGCGGCCACCGGGCCGGTGGGCGGTCGCCGGGTTCTGGCGGAGGTCCGCAGCGCCTGGCGGATACCGGCCGGCCGACTGGGCTTCTGGGTCCACCTGACCTGCATGATCGGCCCGACCACGTTCGGCGTGCTGTGGGGCTACCCGTACCTGACCCAGGGCCTCGGGTGGAGTGCCGCGGCCGCCTCGTCGGCCATGCTGGAGTTGGTGCTCGGCGGGGTACTGGCCAACCTGATCATCGGGCAGGTGGTGTCCCGGCGGCCCGAGGTGCGTACCCCGCTGGCCGTCGGGGTCGGGCTGTCCTGCCTGGCCGGGTGGCTGGTGCTCATCGCCTGGCCGGACGGTCGGCCACCCACGCCGGTCGTGCTGCTGGTCGTGGCCGTGCTGTCCATCGGCGGGCCCGCCTCGTCGGTGGCCTTCCTGCTGGCCCGCGACTACAACCCGCGGCATCGGATCTCGACCGCGACCGGCATGGTCAACGTGGGTGGTTTCGTGGGCGCGGTGGTCGGGACCTTTGTGGTCGGCCGCATCGTGGACTGGACTGCGGTCGACGGTCGGCCGACCGTGACCTCGTTCCGGTACGCCTTCGCCGCCCTGTTCGTGCTCACCGCGATCGGCCTGTTCCGGCTGGTCACCTGGTGGCTGCGAACCCGGGCCCTGGTGCTGCTGGCGCAGGCCCGAGGTGAGGATGTGCCGGTGCACCTGCACCTGCACCGCTGGGAGCTCATCAACCAGGCGGACATCGACGCCGAGATCGCCTTGAGCGATGCCATCGAGGAGGCCGAGAGCCGCGACGAGGCGGAGGTCGCCGCGTTCCTGGCCGAGCATGTGCGGTCGCTGGACGGATCCACCCGTGTCCGCTGACCCCACCGGGTTCCTGCTCGTCGACAAGCCGGCCGGGTGCACGTCGCACGACGTGGTCGGCCGGGTCCGGTACCTGCTGCGGACCAAGCGGGTCGGGCACGCCGGGACGCTGGACCCGATGGCCACCGGTCTGCTCGTGCTCGCGGTGGGTCGGGCCACCCGGCTGCTCGGGCAGCTGGCCCTGACCGACAAGACCTACCTGGCCACCATCCGGCTGGGCAGCAGCACCACCACCGACGACGCCGAGGGCTCGGTCGTGGCTGAAATCGATCCCGGCGGGGTGAGCGACGAAGCCATCCTCGCCGGCCTGCGGTCCCTGAGCGGTGATCTGCTCCAGGTGCCGAGTTCGGTCTCGGCCATCAAGGTGAACGGCCGGCGCGCCTACGACCTGGTCCGATCCGGTGTCGAGGTCGAACTCAAGGCCCGGCCGGTGCACGTGGCCCGGTTCGAACTGGTGGCCCCCGTGCGCCGGAGCGCTCACCTGGATCTGGACGTCGTGGTCGACTGCACGACCGGCACCTACGTGCGCGCGCTAGCCCGCGACCTGGGCGCAGCCCTGGGCGTCGGCGGCCACCTGACGTCGTTGCGGCGCACCCGGGTCGGACCGTTCTCGCTCGAGTCGGCGGTAGACGTCTACGGGCCCGAGGGTCCGCCGGTGCGGGTCCCGGGGGAGCGGGTGGTTCGCACCGACCCGCCGGCCGGGCTGGTGTCGGTGGCCCAGCACGGTCTGGAACCGGTGGAAGCGGTCGTGTCCCGCCTGTTCCCGACCCGCCAGGTGACCGACGAGCAGGCCGCCGACCTGCGACACGGCCGGACGCTGCCACCCACCGGCCATCCCGGGCCGGTCGCGGCCTTCTCCGGCACCGAGTTCCTCGCTCTGGTCCACGACTCGGGCGAGCGGGCCAAGCCCCTCCTGGTCTGGGCCGGTTGACCGGCTGTGCCAGGCTGACGACCATGCTGCGCTGGCGCGGGCTGGAGGCGATTCCGGCCGGGTGGGGTCGGTGTGTGGTCACCATCGGCGTGTTCGACGGCCTGCACCGCGGACACGAGGCGCTGGCGGCCGCGACCGTGGCCAGGGCCCAGGAGCTCGGTGTGCCCGCTGTGCTGATGACCTTTGACCCGCATCCGGCCGAGGTGGTACGTCCCGGCAGCCACCCCGCCCAGCTGACGACCCTGCGCCGGAGGGCCGAACTGGCCGAGCAGCTCGGCTTCGACGTGTTCCTGGTCCTGCCGTTCACCCCGGTCGTGCAGGCCACCCCGGCCGCAGAGTTCGTCCACGACGTGCTGGTCGACCGGCTGCATGCCGCGGCGGTGGTGGTGGGAGAGAACTTCCGCTTCGGGCACGGCGGCCAGGGCAGCGTGGAGCTTCTCGGCGAACTCGGGCCGCGGTTCGGGTTCACCGTGCATCCGGTCGAGCTGGTCGGTGGCGGCCAGGTCACCGTCACGTCGACCGCCGTGCGCGCCCTCATCGCCGCCGGCGACATGCGCGCGGCCACTGCCGCACTCGGCCGGCACCACCGGGTCGAGGGGTTCGTGGTGCACGGCGAGGGCCGGGGCGGCAGCGTCCTCGGCTACCCGACCGCCAACCTGGATACCGAGCCGTACGCGGCCATCCCGGCTGACGGGATCTACGCCGGCTGGTTCGTCCTCGGCACCCGTCGGCTGCCCGCGGCCATTTCGGTCGGCAGCAACCCCACCTTTTCCGGCCAGGTCACCACGGTCGAGGCGTTCGTGCTGGACCAGGACGCGAATTTCTACGGCCGCCGGGTCGCTGTGGAGTTCGTGGAAAAGCTGCGCGACCAGCAGCGCTACGACGAGGTGGCCGAACTCGTCGAGCAGATCGGTCACGACGTGCAGGCCACCCGCGCCGTCCTGGCCGCCGAGCCCGCCGACCCCGACCCCGCCCAGTCCAGTTGATCATGCACAAAAGTCAGGCAAATCGGACTGGCTTCCGGCGCGTCGTCGGCGTGTCGCGTACCAAGCCGCATGATCAACAGTGAGGGTGCGTCGGGTCGGGTGAGCCTCGCGCGCTGGTAGCATGAGTGGTTGGGTCCGGCTGCAGTCCGTGGCGGCCGGTACCGTCATCCCCCCGGCGTTCGTCCGGAGCGGGCAGAGCACGTGACAGCGTTCAAGGAGTACAGCACGTGGCGTTGACCGCCGAACAGAAGAAAGAAATCCTGGGCAGCTATGGGCTGCACGAGACCGACACCGGCTCGGCCGAGGCCCAGGTGGCCATGCTGACCAAGCGGATCTCGGATCTGACCGAGCACCTCAAGTTGCACAAGCACGACCACCACTCGCGCCGCGGCCTGATGGCCCTGGTCGGTCGCCGTCGCCGCCTGCTCCGCTACCTGCAGACCATCGACATCAGTCGCTACCGCTCGCTCATCGAGCGGCTCGGCCTGCGTCGATAGTCGCGCCGACGGCGGGCGACCAGCGATGGTCGTCCGCCGTCTGAACAACCGAACCAGCCGTCCTCGCCACGCAGCCCGCTCGCGGGTAAGAGATTCGCGAACGGCCGGTCCTCGGTAGTGGCTTCCGGAATGACATGTCCGGTGGCTTCGATCGATGGCCGGCAATCAGCGTTCGTGAGGCGGCAAACCCACCCGGACAAGGGGTCCGAGTGGGCGTACGCACACGAGGAGAAATTTTGTCCGACCCCACCGCCACCAGCTCCGAAGCGATCATCGACAACGGCGCCTACGGCACCCGCACCATCCGCTTCGAAACCGGCCGGCTGGCCAAGCAGGCCGCCGGCTCCGTCCTGGCCACACTCGACGAGGACACCGTCCTGCTCTCGGCCACCAGCGCCGGGAAGCACCCGAAGGACCAGTTCGACTTCTTCCCGCTGACCATCGACGTCGAGGAGCGGATGTACGCCGCGGGCCGCATTCCCGGCTCGTTCTTCCGCCGCGAGGGTCGTCCCAGCGAGGACGCCATCCTGACCTGCCGGCTCATCGACCGGCCGCTGCGCCCGACCTTCACCAGCGGGCTGCGCAACGAGGTCCAGGTCGTCATCACCGTGCTCGCCCTGAACCCGGACGTGCTCTACGACGTGCTGGCCATCAACGCCGCCTCCGCGTCCACCCAGGTCGCCGGCCTGCCCTTCTCCGGCCCGGTGGCCGGGGTCCGGGTGGCCCTGGTGACCGAGCCGGGCAAGGACGCCCAGTGGGTGGCCTTCCCGACCCACAGCCAGCTCGAGCTGGCCGTGTTCGACATGGTCGTGGCCGGTCGGGTGACCGATGCCGGCGATGTGGCCATCATGATGGTCGAGGCCGAGGCCACCGATTCGACCTTCGCCAAGGTCGCCGGCGGCGCCGTCGCCCCCACCGAGGAGGTCGTCGCCCAGGGTCTGGAGGCGGCCAAGCCGTTCCTGAAGACACTGTGCGAGGCCCAGTCCCGGCTCGCCGCCGAAGCCGCCAAGCCGGTGGCCGAGTTCAAGCTCTTCCCGCCCTACGCCGACGACGTGTATGCCGCCGTTGAAGGTGCAGCCGCGGCGCCCCTTGCGGCTGCCATGGCCATCGCCGGCAAGCAGGAGCGGGACGAAGCCACCGACGCCGTCAAGGCCGATGTCTACACCGCGCTGGGCGAGCAGTTCGCCGGGCGTGAGTCCGAGATCGGCAACGCGTTCCGCAGCGTGACCAAGAAGCTGGTCCGGCAGCGGATCCTGCGCGAGAAGGTCCGCATCGACGGCCGTGGTCTGACCGACATCCGGCCGCTCTCGGCCGAGGTCGACTACCTGCCGCGGGTGCACGGTTCGGCCCTGTTCGAGCGGGGCGAGACCCAAATCCTGGGGGTCACCACGCTGAACATGCTGCGCATGGAGCAGCAGCTGGACACGCTGTCCCCGGAGACCCGCAAGCGCTACATGCACAACTACAACTTCCCGCCCTACTCGACCGGTGAGACCGGCCGGGTCGGTTCGCCCAAGCGGCGCGAGATCGGGCACGGTGCCCTGGCCGAGCGGGCCCTGGTGCCCGTGCTGCCGAGCAAGGAAGAGTTCCCCTACGCCATCCGCCAGGTCTCGGAAGCGTTGAGCTCCAACGGTTCCACCTCGATGGGCAGCGTCTGCGCGTCGACCATGAGCCTGCTCAACGCCGGTGTGCCGCTCAAGGCGCCGGTCGCCGGGATCGCCATGGGTCTGGTCTCGGACACTGTCGATGGGCAGACCGAGTACGTCGCGCTGACCGACATCCTGGGCGCCGAGGACGCGTTCGGCGACATGGACTTCAAGGTCGCCGGGACCAAGAAGTTCGTCACCGCGTTGCAGCTGGACACCAAGTTGGACGGCATCCCCTCGGATGTCCTGTCCAAGGCGCTGTTGCAGGCCCGGGACGCCCGGTTGACCATCCTCGAGGTCATGAACGAGGCCATCGACGCGCCCGACGAGATGAGTGAGTTCGCCCCGCGGATCACCACCATCAAGGTCCCGGTGGACAAGATCGGCGAGGTCATCGGGCCGAAGGGCAAAATGATCAACTCGATCACCGAGCAGACCGGTGCCGACATCGCGATCGAGGACGACGGCAGCATCTACGTCTCCGGCAGCGACGCGGAGAAGGTCAACGCGGCCATCGCCATGATCAATGCGATCGCCAACCCGCAGCTGCCCAAGGTGGGCGAGCGGTTCCTGGGCACGGTGGTCAAGACCACCGCGTTCGGCGCCTTCGTCTCGCTGCTCCCGGGTCGGGACGGTCTGGTGCACATCTCGAAGCTGGGCAGCGGCAAGCGCATTGCCAAGGTCGAGGACGTGGCCAACGTCGGGGACAAGCTGCAGGTCGAGATCGCCGAGATCGACGCCCGCGGCAAGATCAGCCTGATTCCGGTCGCGGCCGAGGCGCCCGCGCCGGCCGGCGTCTGACCTGCGCCGTATCCGTCTCATGTCGCCGCGTGTTCGTACCCAGGTGGTCGAGCGCGGCGACGACGGCAGCGTGGTAATGCTCTCGGTGATCCCCGGTGGTTTGCGGGTGATCACCGAGAGCATGCCCGGCGCGCGCAGCGCTTCGGTCGGCGTCTGGGTGGGCGTTGGTTCGATTGATGAAACGGCGAAACTGAGCGGCGCCTCGCACTTCCTGGAGCACCTGCTGTTCAAGGGAACTCGGACCCGGAGCGGACCCGAGATCGCCATGGCGTTCGACGCCGTCGGCGGTGAGCTGAACGCGTTCACGGCGCACGAGTACACCTGCTACTACGCGCATGTGCTGGCCTCGCAGGCCAAGCTGGCCGTCGACCTGGTCTGCGACGTGGTGCTGGACGCCGTGGTCGCGTCCGGCGATGTCGACATCGAGCGCACCGTGATCCTGGAAGAGATCGCGATGCGCGACGACGACCCCGAGGACACCCTGGCCGACGCCTTCGCGGCCGCCGTGTTCGCCGGACATCCGCTGGCCGATGCGGTGATCGGCACCGAAGCCTCCATCAGTGCCATGACCCGGACGCAGGTGGCGGGCTACTACCGGCGTCGGTACCAGAGCGAGAAGATGGTCGTCGCGGTGGCCGGTGGCATCAACCACGCCGACGTGGTCGCCTGGGTCCGCCAGGCCTTCACCGGCCGGCTGACCCCCGCGGTGACCCCGGTCCCGGAGCGTGCGGCCGGCGGGCAGTTCCGGCCCCGGTCGGAGGTGCTGGTGGTCGAGCGGGACACCGAACAGGTCCACCTGTGCCTGGGCGTCCCCGGCCTGGTCCGGGCCGACCCGCGTCGCTCCGTGCTGGCGATTCTTTCCACCGTGCTCGGCGGGGGGATGAGTTCCCGGCTGTTCCGGACCATCCGCGAGGAGCGGGGCCTGGCGTACTCCTGCTACGCGGCCAGCTCGTCGTACGCGGGTGCGGGTGCGTTCTCCGTCTATGCCGGGTGCCAGCCGGACAACCTGGGCACGGTGGCCGACCTCATCGGCGGCATCCTGTCCGACGTGATCGCTGACGGCATCACCGCCGACGAACTGGACCGGGCCAAGGGCCAGCTGACCGGTGGCTTTCTCCTCGGGCTCGAGGACAGCGAGTCCCGCATGAGCCGGATCGGGAAGAACCTGCTGGTTCGGGACGCGCATCGGTCGGTGGCCCAGGAGTTGGCCGCCATCCAGGCCGTCACCCGGGACGATGTCGCGGTGCTGACGCGCGAGCTGCTCTCGCGCCCGCTCACCGGTGCGGTGGTGGGGCCGTTCGCCGACGCGTCGGAGCTGCCCAGCGGGTTGACCGCCCTGACCGGATCCGCCGCGCGAAGCGTGGCCCGGTGACCCTGCGGGTCGGTGTACTCGGTGCCCGCGGCCGGATGGGCAGCTACACCTGCGCCGCGGTGGCCAGCGCGCCCGACCTGTCGCTGGTGGCCACCCCCGAGCGCGGCGGCCTGGCCGAACTTCTCGCGGCCGAGGCCGAGGTGGTCGTCGATTTCACCCACCCGTCGGCCGTCCTCGAGCACGTGGCATTCGCGGCCGAACACGAAATGCACGTGGTCGTCGGGACCTCGGGCGTGGGTCCGGACAGACTGGCCGCGCTCGCCGAGCTGCTGGCCGAACGGCCCGGCGTCGGCGTGCTGGTGGTGCCGAACTTCGCCATCGGGGCGGTGCTGGCTCAACGCTTCGCCCGTCAGGCGGCCCGGTTCTTCGACTCGGTGGAGGTGATCGAGCTGCACCACGCCGGCAAGGTCGACGCCCCGTCCGGCACCGCGCTGGCCACGGCTGCGGCCATCGGTCAGGCCCGGTCGGCGGCCGGCCTGGGTGCGGTCCCCGACGCCACCACCATCGACCCGGACGGCGCCCGCGGCGCGACGGTGTCCGGGGTGCACGTGCACGCGGTCCGCCTGCCCGGCCTGGTCGCGCACCAGGAGGTGCTGCTGGGCAGTCCGGGCGAGTTGTTGACCATCCGGCACGATTCCTTCGACCGGAGCTCTTTCATGCCCGGTGTGCTCACCGCGGTCCGGGCGGCGCCACTGCGGCCGGGTCTGACCGTCGGGCTGGAACAGCTGTTGGAGCTGGACTAGCTCGTGCGCATCAAGATCATCGTGGCGGTCCTGGTCGCTGTCCTGGTCGTGTACTTCGTACTGCTCACCGAGCGGGCCCTGGACCTGATCAGAGTGGGCGGCCTGGTCGCCGTTGGGCTCGGGATCGGGGTACTGCTCCTGCCGCTCATCGGCGCCGTGTTGGTCGTGTTCGAGCTGCGCTTCGGCGCGGCCACCGCCCGGCTGGCCCACACGCTGGCCGCCGAGGGGGATCTGCCCAACGACGACGACCTGCCGCGCCGACCGTCCGGCCGGGTGGAGCGGGTCGCCGCCGACGCCCATTTCGAGGTGGTCAAGCAGCGCGTCGAGGCCGACCCGGAGAATTGGCGCGGCTGGTACGCCCTCGGCCATGCCTACGATCTGGCCGGCGATCGCCGCCGGGCCCGGGCCGCCATGCGGCACGCCATCGAACTGGCCGGCTGACCCTTCCCTCGCGCGGATCCACAGCACGCAGCGCGGATCCACAGCACGTTTCGGGTGTGGATTCCTGACGAAAACGTGCTGTGGATCCGCGCAGCGAACGGAGTTCAGATCAGCAGGAGGTCGAGGGAGCCGGTGTAGCGCAGCTCGGTGACGACCTGCTCGCCGGTGTCGAAACCGCGGGTGGATCCATCGGCGTGCCAGTCGACCCCGGCCAGGAAGGCCTCCGCGCTGGGATCACCGGCCAGCGCCCACACGCTGCCGCGAATGGCCCCGGCCTCCCGCAACTGGTTGGACGCCGCGGCCAACAGGCGTCCGCCGTGCCCGCGGCGGGTCCAGCGGGGGAGCACCAGCAGGAGCTCGATCTCACCCGGGCCCTGTTCCGGCGGCCCGAGCGCAGTCAGCCCGACCGCCTCGCTGCCCTCGGTGGCGAGCAGGACCGGGCCGATCGAGGCGAGTCGCTGCGTCCAGGCCGCCGTCTGCTGCTCGAGGCCAGTGGCCAGGACCGCCAGCGGCAGCTGTTCGGTGTAGGCCGGATGACTGGCGAACATCTCCAGCTGTAGTCGGGCCAGTAGCTGCGCGTCGTCCGGGCCCGCCTGCCGGACCGCCGCTACACCCATGGTCGACGACGCTACCGGCAGTGCGTCGGTGTCGTCCCGTACGGTCACATCGTGGCTTCATCGACCCGCGTACTCACGGCCGCGCAGGCGCGCCGGATCGCGGTGGCGGCGTCCGGCCTCGACGGCGAGTTCGTCGCCGACCGGCCGAATCTCGGACATCTGCGGCGGGTGGCGAACCGGCTCGGGGTCATTCAGATCGATTCGGTCAACGTGCTCGCCCGCGCCCACCGGATGCCCTTCTTCGCCCGCATCGGGCCCTATCCGGAGCAACTGCTGGAGCGCGCCGCCTGGCCTGCTCGGAGTCGCGATCGGGTGTTGACCGAGACCTGGGCCCATGAGGCGTCGCTCATCCCGGTCGAGCTGTACCCGGCCCTGCGGTGGGAACGCAAGCACTGGAGCGCCCGATTCGCCGGGCAGATCGCCCGCGAGAAACCCGAGCTGCTCGAGGCCGTGGTCGAGATCGTCCGGGAATACGGGCCGATCGGTGCCGGTGCGGTCGAGAAGATCCTGCAGACCGGCGTCAAGGGCCGTCCGGGCTGGTGGGAGTGGTCGGAGGCCAAACGGGCCTGCGAGGGGCTGTTCGCCGGGGGCGTCCTGGGGTGTGCCAGCCGACGCGGATTCGAGCGGCAGTACGACCTCATTGAGCGAGTGCTGCCGACCCCGGTGCAGGCGATGCCGGCTCTTCAGGTGGGTGAGGGGCTGCGTCAATTGGTCGAGATCGCTGCCCGGGCCTATGGTGTCGCCACCGTCGCCGACCTGGCCGACTACTGGCGGATGTCCACCGCTCAGGCCCGGGCGGCGGTGGTCGAGCTGACCAACGCCGGCGTGCTCGAGCCGGTTGTGGTGCCGGGGTGGACGGCCCCGGCGTTCCTGCACACGCAAGCCCGGCTGCCCCGCCGGGTAAATGCGGCCGCCCTGCTCTGTCCGTTCGACCCGCTGGTCTGGTTCCGGCCGCGAGTCGAGCGGCTGTTCGGCTTCCACTACAGGATCGAGATCTACACGCCGGAGCCGCAGCGGGTCTACGGGTACTACGTCTGCCCGTTCCTGCTCGGGGACGAGTTGGTCGGCCGGTTCGACCTCAAAGCCGACCGGCAGGGGGGAGCGCTGCTGGTGCAGGCGTCCTGGATCGAGCCCGGTCAGGATCCAGCGACGACGGCGGGGCCGGCGGTCCAGCAATTGCGGCGGATGGCCGCCTGGCTCGGCCTGGCCGAGGTCGTGGTCCGGGATCGCGGTAACCTCGCGCCCGCCGTCCTGACCCAATCTGGCGTCGTCGGTATCGACCGGACGGAAATCGGCTGACTGGCGCAGTCGAACGGTGATTGCGCGGGCATTCGGTCCACCGGCGTGCGGAATCGACCACTGCGGAATTGAACGGCCGGGCTCCGGCGAATCCGCGCCCGTAGGCCCCGGTCCGACGAATGGCGCAGAGAAACAAAACTATCGTTGTCGTCAGCTCACCTGGCCCCCTTTGACACATCGGTGACGCTCGCAGATGGTGAAACTACCTCGCAGCAAACATTCTGACCTTGGTCATCGTTTCTGGCAATCGGATTTCGGGCCGCCCCCCGAACGACGGCCGGCTATTCGTGTCACCAGCGGAAAAGGGCGGGTGGTATCAACTTTGAACGTGGGCTGCTCCCTCAGGACGCGCATCATTTCCGCGCAGAAATGTGACGAGGAGATTGGAATCGAGACCATGAAGACCTACGGTGACGTGCGCGCCGCGATCGAACGACACGATCTGGGTTGGCGGGTGAATCCAGAGATCCCGGACCACCGGGCCTTGCGCAAGCGGTTGCTGGGGGGCCCGCCGATCGGGCAGCGGCCGGCCGATGGAAGCCGCGTCGACGTGCCGGCGCTGGTGCGGGAACGGCCCGCGCCGCACATGATGGGGTCGGCGGGAGGGGCCGGCGGCACCCGCCCGACGGCCGTCGACTGGCGCACCTGGAACGGGTGGAACATCTTCACCAGGACCCGCGACCAGTTCGACTCCGAGCATTGCTGGATCTTCGCCCCGACCGGCGTGATCGAGGCGATGACTCGCATCGAGCACTGCACCTGGGCCCCGCGGTCGGAGGGCGACATCGTCCGCGGTCTGGGTGTCGTGGTCGGCCAATGCGGAGACGCGGTCAATTCGTTCAACTGGGTCCAGGAAAACGGACAGGCGGACCCGGGCTGCATCCCCTGGCCGTTCCCGGCGGACCGGTCGGGCGGGTACTGGAATCCGGCGCCGGGCAACTGCGGCACCGGTTCGACCGAACACACCACTGTCACGCCATCGGCCGACCGAGCCGGACGTACCGTCAAGATCCCGGCGTACACCTCGCTCAACCACATCGAGGACATGAAGAACTGGATCTGGTTGGTCGGACCGGCGGTAGCCAGCTCGATCGTGATCTACGACGACTTCTACGGCTACAGCGACATCAGCACGGTGTATCGACCTGCGCCGAACCAGCACGCGGACGGCACCCATGTCGTCGACGTGGTCGGATTCGACGACGCCAAGCAGGCGTGGCTGATCCGCAACTCGTGGGGTGGAACCCCGGGTGCGGATGACTGGGGGACCGGCGGCTTCGGCTGGATCGGCTACGGCGTGATCGGTATCGACACCAACCCGATGTATGGGATCCGGGGGACCGATCCCGACCCATGGTGCAAGCGGTCCAACCACAACGGCGGCATGGTCGAGAGCGGGGACGGGGCCAACCACGACAATTTCGAACTGTTCGTGCCGGCACCCGGAAACGTCATGGCGCACTGGTGGCGCGACAACGGGTCCGCCGCCATGCCCTGGGCGCAGACCGCCGGCTTCGCCGCTGACGTCGCCACCGCCCCGTCGGCCACCGGCACCACGTTCAACCGGAACTTCGAGGTGATCTACGGGTCCGTCTCGCACCGGTTGCGGCACTGGTGGTTCAACCAGACCAGCGGGACGTGGAACGACGGCGCCACGTTCGGGCCGCCTGATGGCGTAGGCACACCCGGATTCGTCCAAGGCAGCTACGGAGACAATTTCGAGGTGGTCACCGCCCGAGCCAACGGCCAGCTCCAGCATTACTGGCGCACCGGCAACACTTGGAACGTGGGTCCGGTGTTCGGGTCGGGCGTGCGCGAGGCCGGCGGTTCGCTCATCCAGACCAGCCGCGGAAATCTGGAACTGGTCTGCCTGCTCGAGAGCGGCCAACTCCAGCACTGGACCCGGGCCGACGGCACCACCTGGGCGTGGTCGAGCGGGGCCACCTTCGCGGCCAACTGCAGCTATGCGCCGGTGCTCATCGAGGGCCAGTTCGGCCGTGGCGACGAGTTCGCATCGGGCAACTACGAGCTGGTCGTGGCCCTCACCACCGGTCAGCTGCAGCACTGGTGGCGCGGTGCCGACGGCGTCTGGCGGACGAGTGCCACATTCGGCACCGACGTCTATCGCGTGCTGTCGATCCTGCAGAGCAGCTTCGGGTTCAACCTGGAAGTGATCGTGCAGCTCCGGGACAACCGCACGCAGCACTTCTGGCGGGACGGCGGTGGGTGGCACGCCGGGGTGGTCATCGGTCCGGCGCTGTGAGTCTTCCGACCGCGATCGACCTGGTGGTCGGGGAGGAGTTCCGCTCCCCGGTCACCGGGGCCGGGTCCCAGGGGTACCGCTGGATCGTCACCGTGTCCGGGTCAAGCGGCGCGGTATCGGCCACCGTTGATCCGGTACCTCCGTCGGACCCGTCGGCGAGCGGCAGCTTCCCGCGCGTCCTCACGATCCTCGGCCTGGCCACGGGTGTGGCGACGGTGCACCTCGCCCTGACCCGATCGGGAGGACGGATCCGCGAGGAGTGGTCGTTGACCGTCCGGGTCCACGCCGCGACCACCGTCTGATGGCGGTGACCCAGCCCGGCCGCCGGTGTGCGCAGTACGCTTCGCCCTCGTGATGGCCGACCGCACCGGAGAACTCCCCGCGGGCGTCGCGGCCGGGCATCCGGACACCGCCCGGGTGGGCCAAGAGGTACTGCGGCGGGGCGGGTCGGCCGTCGACGCGGTGGCGGCCATGATCCTGGCCGGATGCGTGGCCGAGACCATCTTCACCGGGCTCGGCGGCGGCGGCTTCGCCACCGTCTACGAGGCGGCTACCGGCGCCGTGCACTGTCTCGACTTCTTTGTGGCCGTGCCAGGTCTGGACGGGACGGTGGCGAAGGCGCCGACGGTGATCGAGGTCGCCTTCAGCGGCGTGGCCGCTGTCCCGTACGCCATGGGCGGGCCCACCGTCGCCGTACCCGGAACGCCTGCCGGCGTGGCCGAGCTGCACCGACGGTGGGGAATCTTGCCCTGGCCTGAGATCGTCGCTCCGGCCCGTGATCTGGCCGCCCGCGGAGTGAGTTTCTCGGCCGCCCATGCCGATCTGTTACCCGATGTCGCGCCGGCGATGGTGGCCGGTGCGGGGGCCCAGATCTACCAGAAGGTCTCGCCCGGCGGTCTGACCCAGTTGCTGGTGGCGGACGAGCTGCTCTATCACGAGGGGCTGGCCGATACTTTTGACAAGTACCTGCGCCACGGGTCGGACCCTTTCTACACCGGCCCGTGGGCCCAGGACTTCGCGGCGGCGGTCCGCGCCGACGGTGGTGCCCTGTCGATCGAGGACCTGGCGGCCTACGAAGTCGTCGAGCTGACGCCCACTCGGGCGCGCTTCGGGCCGGGTGAGATCCGGGTCCGGAGCAACGATCTC
Organism: Nakamurella sp.; assembly: GCA_965277905.1. GTDB lineage: Bacteria > Actinomycetota > Actinomycetes > Mycobacteriales > Nakamurellaceae > Nakamurella. The sequence continues at coordinate 1,024,600 of CBDIDW010000004.1, read as the reverse complement.
GACGCCTTTGCGGCCACCGCGGCGGCGCTGGAACCCGGCTCGCTGAGCGCCGGTCCGGTGGCCCGCACCCGCGCCTTGGTGTCGGCGCTCCGGGCCGTCCCCAAGCGAGCCGAGACGACTTCGGTGGTGGCCGTGGATGCCAGTGGGAATGCCTGTGCCGCCACACATTCGCTCGGGCTCGGGTCGGGCGTGTGGGTCGGCGGCGTGCACGGCAACTCGATGCTGGGCGAGGGCGAGCTGCTGCGCGGCGAGCTCGTCCCCGGACGGCGGATGCCCTCGATGATGGTTCCGCTGATGGTCACCGACAGCGGCGACCGTCTGCTGCTGGCCGGGGGGGCGGCGGGTGGCAGCCGCATCCGCCCGGCCCTGCTGCAGGTCCTTATCGGAGTGCTGCTGGACGGCCGGTCCACGGTCGATGCGGTGGCCGCCCCGCGGGTGTCGGCCACCCCGGACATCGTGCACCTGGAGCCCGGCTTCCCGGCCGAGGTCGCGGCGGCATTGCTGGCCGACGGCGAGCAGGTGCTCATCTGGGACGAGATCAAGCCCTATTTCGGCGGCGTGGCTGTGGCCGCCGCCGACGGCCCCGCCGCCGACCCCCGCCGCGGGGGCTTGGCCCTGCTCGCCTGACCCACCAGCGCGGATCTACAGCACGTTCACGGCTTCGTTTCGGCCGAAAAACGTGCTGTGGATCCGCGCGACGTGCTGTGGATCCGCGCAGGGAGGGTCAGGCGGCGCGGTGCACGCGGATGTCGCCGGACGTGGTGTTGACCACGATGCCCAAGGCGGCGCTCGCTTCGGCCGGGAGCTCGTCGAGAACCTCGAGTTCGCTGCGGGCCTTGCCCGACACGGTGCGCAGGTCGAGCGACGCGGCCGTGCCGGCATGGACGCCGATCTGCACGTCTCCGCTGACCGCGACCAGACGCGCCTGACCGGCGTGGGCGTCGGCCACCTTGACGTTGCCGGACACGCTGCGGGCCTCGACATCACCCGCGGCTGAGCGGATTTCGACGTTGCCGGAGGTGCCGTGCAGCACGGCCCGACCGGCCACACTCCCGACCGAGATGTCGCCGGAGGCGGTGCGTACGTCCAGGTCGGACGCGGCTCGCTCGACGACCAGGTCCCCGGACGAGGAGCTGAGCCAGCCGTGGGCGCCGACGTGGTCGACCGAGACATCGCCCGAGGCGGTACGGATGTCAACCGGTCCGGTCAGGCCGGTCACGGTGACGTCGGCGGACTTGGCCGCCACGCGCACCCCCGACCCGAGGGGGGCGCTGATCCGCACCTCGCAGCCGGTCTTCCAACCGGTCGAGACCGGATCGGTGTCGATCACGAGCACCGCGTGCTCGTCGTCGAACTCCACCCGGGCCAGCTCGCCCCGGTTGTCGGCCTCCTCGGCCGGAGCGTCGTCGGGCGCGGAATCAGGCGCGGACTCGGGCCGGAACCGGGCCGGCAGGGACCGGAACAGGTCGTCCAGGAATCCGAGCGGGTGGGACTCGGTGGCCACCACCGAAACCGTGGTCGTGGTGACCTCGGCCAGGTCGACCGCGACCACCCCGTGGGCGTTGCGGATCTCCAGTGTGATGGCCGTGGGAGTCAGAAAAGAAGGCATGGCAGAGAACCTTTCTAGGCCTGGACGAAGCCGGAGACGGTGCGCCGGCCACCCTTGCGCGGCTTGTTGCCGGTGGCAGCGGCGCGCACGGCGTCGGAGACGGCGCGGGAGATGTAGGTGTTCAGCGACACGCCCTGATCGGACGCGGCCACCTCGGCCTCGCTCTTCAGATCGTGGAAGAGCCGAACCGTGGTTCGGGACAACTCACCGCCGGCGTCTTGTACGGCGCGCCGCAGCTTGTCGGCCTCGCTCCAGCGATCGTCCCGCGGGTCCGGCTGTTCGGCGTCGACCGGGTCAGCAGGGGTGTGCTCGGTGACCGAGACCTTGACATCACGACCGTCCAGTCGCAGGTCGACGACCACGTGCTCCAGGGCCTGGGTCACCTCGGCCGCGAAATCGGAGAGGGCGTTCATCAGGGCCAGGCGGGCGGAGGGCTCGATGGCGCCGGAAAGCACGTCGGCCGCGCGGCGGACCTGTTCGTCGCCGATGGCCGCCGCTGCCATCAGGTCGTCCCGCAAGGAGCGGAGATAAGGGGTGAGATCCATGACGCCAGCATGACACCACTTCTGACACCTTTCAAGGGCAAAGTGACGTCAAAGTGGTGTCTTCTACGATGGGCGGGTGACGCAATCGACCGACCTCGCCGATGTCCCGTCCCGCTTCGTCCAGCTCCTGGGTGACCAGATCGGCCATGAGTTCGCCGCCAGCCAGCAGTACATCGCCATGGCGGTCTGGTTCGACCACCAGGATCTGCCCCGACTGGCCGCGCACTTCTACCGGCAGTCGGTGGAGGAGCGCAATCACGCGATGATGATGGTGCGCTGGATGCTCGACCGGGACCTGAAGGTGGTCATCCCCGGAGTAGCCGCGGTGCGCAACGACTTCGCCGACATCGCCGACGCGGTGTCGACCGCGCTGGCCCAGGAACAGACGGTCACCGACCAGGTCAAGGCGCTGTTCGCCACGGCCCGTCAGGAGCAGGATTTCCTGGGCGAGCAGTTCATGCTCTGGTTCCTGTCCGAGCAGGTCGAGGAGGTGGCGTCGATGACCACCCTGTTGAACGTGGCGCGTCGCGGCGCCAGCGACTGGTTCCAGGTGGAGAGCTTCATGGCCCGGGAAAGGGTCGGCGACGACGGCGGCGGTCCGGCTCCGACGGCGGCCGGCGGGAATCTGTGACCCACCGGTGAACGAGTCGCCGGACACACCGGTCGATCCCCGGGTCGCTCTGGTGGCCCGCACGGAATTCCTGCCCCCGACACAGTTCTCCGCGCAGGAACTGGGCGGCCAGGGCCTGGCCGAGTTCGCCGGCCGGGCCTGCTACGAGTCCTGGGATCGCCCGAACCCGGCCACCGCCAGCACGGCCGATTACCTGACCCACATCCTGCAGGTCGGCCACCTGTCGGTGTTGGAACACAGCAGCGCCACCTTTTACCTGACCGGAATCTCTCGCTCGGTCGCCCACGAGATCCTGCGGCACCGGCACTTCTCCTATTCCGAACTCTCCCCCCGGCATGTGCCCGAGGGTGGCCTGCCGAGCGTCATTCCGTTCGAGTTGCTGGTCCAGACCCCTGGACTGGCAGGACAATTCACCAAGGTGGCGGAAGCGGCGGAGCAGACCCGGGAGGCCGTCCTGGCTGCCGCGGGCCCGTCCACGGCCGACCGCGCCCGACAGGCCCGGCAACTGGCCCAACGACTTTTGCCGGGGGCAACCGCGACCGCCCTGGTGATGACCGGGAATTACCGGGCCTGGCGGCACTTCCTGGCCGTGCGGGCGACGGATGCCGCCGACGTGGAAATCCGGGGTCTGGCCGTGGCCATCCTGGCCGTGCTGCAGCGCGAGGCGCCTGCCGTCTTCGCCGACTTCCGGATCAGCCGGCTGTCCGACGGCACGCTGATGGCCGCCACGCCGCTGGCCGGCGGCGGTTGAGGGCCCCGGTCCCGACCTGCTGTTACCGTCCCTTCGAGCACCGGCCCGGTGGTCCGATCGAGGGGAGCCCATGGTGCGACGGTGGCGGATGGCCCTGGCGGTGACCGGACTCCTGGCCCTGGCGGCGTGTCAGGGCAACAGCGCCGATTCCACGTCGACCCCGTCGACCGCCCCGACCAGCTCCGCCGGCCCCGCCTCGGCGCCCTTGTCGGCGACCAGTACGCCGACGTCGGTCCCGACCACGACCATCGTCAGCGGCACCTCGCCCGAGGCGTCGTCGGGACCGTCCCGGCACTCCGCCGTGCCCACGTCGAGTACGACCCCCGCCACCGGCTTGCCGGGCATGCCCGCGGTCACCGACCCGCACAACGTCTACGCGGATGCCGGCGCCGGCATGGTGCAGGCGAAGTTCGCCAAGTACCCGGCCTACGCCTACGTGCCGCACAACAAGTCGGGTGACGTCTGGGTCATCGACCAGAAGAGCTACCAAGTGGTGCGCAAGTGCCCGGTCGGCATCGAGATCCAGCACGTGGTGCCGTCCTGGGACATGACCCAGCTCTACGCCACCGACGACGAGGGCAACGTGATCCGGGAGATCAACCCGGCCACCGGCCAGTGCGGGGCGACGTACTCGGTCAAGGATCCCTACAACATGTACTTCACCCCGGACGGCAGGTACGCGATCTCGGTGGCCGAGAAATACCGGGAATTGGTCTGGTACGACCCCAAGACCTGGACGATCAAGGACACCACCGACGTGCCCCAATGCGCCGGGGTGGATCACGCCGACTTCAGTCCGGACGGCAAGACGGCCGTCTTCACCTGCGAGTTCGCCGGCGCGGTGATCGTCGTCGACATCCCCGGCCACAAGGTGCTGCGCACCATCTCGATGCCGCAGGTGAACACCATGATGGGGCCGCAGGACATCAAACTGGCGCCGGACGGCTCGGTGTACTACATCGCCGACTCCGACTCCAACGGGGTCTGGGTCCTGGACGCGCACACGTACAAGGTGAGAAGGCACATTGCCACCGGTCAGGGGGCGCACGGGCTCTACCTGTCCCGGGACGCCACGCAGCTGTACGTGACCAACCGGCTGGAGGGGTCGGTGTCGGTGCTGAACGCCTACACCGGGGCGATCGAGGCGAAGTGGACCATCCCCGGTGGGGGCAGCCCGGACATGGGCAACGTCAGCGCGGACGGCACCCGGTTGTGGGTCTCCGGGCGTTACAACAACGTGGTCTACGTGTTCGACACCAGGACCGGCGCCGTGGTGCAGATCATTCCGGTCGGTGACGGCCCGCACGGCCTGGCCCTGATGCCGCTTCCCGGCCGGTATTCGCTGGGGCACACCGGGATCACTCGCTGACCCAGCGTAGGGATTGCGGACGGTAGGTTACAGGTATGACGACGCTGCAGGCCGGACCGTCCGGTCGCCCCGGTCGGCCATTCGGCACGACGCTGGCGGCGATGGTCACCCCGTTCACGGCGGCCGGCGAGCTGGACGTCGAGCAAACCTCCGCGCTGGCCCAGCGGCTGGCCGATTCCGGTCATGACGGTCTGGTGGTCAGCGGCACCACGGGGGAGTCGCCCACCACCACCGACGCCGAGAAGGATGCGATCCTGCGGGCCACCCTGGAGGCGGTCGGGGACCGGGTCACCGTCGTCGCCGGCGTCGGCACGTACGACACCGCACACTCGGTCCAACTCGCCAAGCAGGCCGAGAAGGCCGGCGCTCACGGACTTCTCGTCGTCACCCCGTATTATTCGCGGCCTCAGCAGGCGGGCCTGCTGGCGCATTTCGCGGCGGTCGCCGACGCCACCGAGCTGCCGGTGATCCTGTACGACATCCCGGCCCGATCGGTGGTGGGCATCGATCCGGACACTTTGCTGCGGCTGGCCGAGCACCCCCGGATCACCGCGGTCAAGGACGCCAAGGGTGATCTGTACCTGGGCTCGCAGGTTATCGCGAATTCCGACCTGACCTACTACTCGGGCGACGACGTCATCACCCTGCCCTGGATGAGCGTCGGGGCGGTCGGGGTGATCAGCGTGATCTCGCAGGTGGTCGGGCCGTACGTCCGGGCCATGGTCGATGCCGCCAACGCGGGTGATTTCCGGCGCGCCCGGGAGCTGCACGAGGCGCTGCTCCCCGCGCACCTGGCCATGTCCCGCACCGGCGGCGGGTCCGGGCTGGTGTTCGTCAAGGCCGCGCTGCGGCTGGCCGGGTTCGGTGTCGGCGATCCGCGGCTGCCGCAGATCCCGGCCACCCACGAGCAGACCGAGCAGATCGCCCGCGACCTGGACGAGATCGAGCCGCTCCGGTGAACCGACCCGAACGGCCCAAAGCGCCGCTGGCCCCCCGACCGCTCGCGCCCGGAGCGCTGCGGCTGACCGCACTGGGCGGGATCGGCGAGATCGGCCGCAACATGACCGTCTACGAATTCGGCGGCCGGCTGTTGGTGGTCGATTGCGGGGTGCTGTTTCCCGAGGACGCCCAACCCGGCGTGGATTTGATCCTGCCTGATCTCCGATTGGTGGAGAGTCGGGTGGCCGACATCGATGCGGTCGTCGTCACCCACGGGCACGAGGACCACATCGGTGCGCTGCCCTGGTTGTTGCAGCTGCGCAAGGACATTCCGGTGGTCGGGGCAAAATTCACGCTCGCCCTGATCGCGGCCAAGTGTCGGGAGCACCGGCTCAGCCCGGTGTTGCAGGTGGTGGCCGAGGGCGAGCGGCGCCGGGTCGGGTCCTGGGATCTGGAGTTCTTCGCGGTCAACCACTCGATCCCGGACGCCCTGGCGGTGGGCATCCGCACCCCCGGCGGGACCGTTCTGCATACCGGGGACATCAAACTCGACCAGCTGCCGCTGGACGGCCGGCTGACCGACCTCGGCGGCTTCCATCGCATGGGTGCGGAAGGCGTGGACCTGTTTTGCGTCGACTCCACCAACGCCGAAGTTCCCGGATTCGTGGCCCCCGAGCGGGATATCGGGCCGGTGCTGGAGTCCTACATCCGGACCGCCCGGCAGCGGGTCATCGTGGCCTCGTTCGCCTCCCACGTCCACCGGGTGCAGCAGATGCTGGACGCCGCGGCCCTGCACCATCGCAAGGTCGCGTTCGTGGGTCGATCGATGGTCCGCAACATGCAGATCGCCCAGGAGCTGGGGCTGCTCACGGTGCCCGACGGCCTGGTCCGGGCGCTGGACAAGGTGCTGGCGCTGCCGCCGGAACAGGTGCTGCTGATCTCCACCGGGTCCCAGGGGGAGCCGCTGTCGGCGCTGTCGCGGATGTCCCGCGGCGACCACCGCACGGTCACCCTGACCGAGGGGGACACGGTCATCCTGGCCAGCTCGATGATCCCGGGCAACGAGACCAGCGTGTTCACCGTCATCAACGAACTGGCCCGGCTCGGGGTGGCGGTGGTGCACCAGGGCAACGCCAAGGTGCACGTGTCCGGCCACGCCAGTGCGGGAGAGCTGCTCTACCTCTACAACGCGGTCCGGCCGCGCAATGTCCTGCCGCTGCACGGGGAGTGGCGGCACCTGCGCGCCCAGGCCCGGCTGGCCGCCCTCACCGGGGTGGATCCCTCGCGCATCATCCTGGCGCCCAACGGGACGGTGGTCGACCTGGTCAAGGGTCGCGCCCGCATCGCCGGGCACGTGGATGTGGGCATGGTCTACGTGGACGGCAACGCGGTGGGCGACGTGGGGGAGAACACGCTGTCGGACCGGCTCATCCTGGGCGAGGGCGGCTTCATTTCCATCACCGTGGCCATCGACGCGCACACCGGTCGGGCGGTGGCCTCGCCCACCGTGCACGGTCGCGGGTTCTCCGATGATCCGCGGGCGCTGGACCGGGTGGTGCCGCTGGTCGAGGCCGAGCTGGCCCAGCTCGAGGCGGATGGAGTCACCGACACCCACCGCGTCGCGCAGTCGGTGCGTCGAGTGGTCGGCGCCTGGGTGGGCGACACCTACCGGCGCCGCCCGATGATCGTGCCCACCGTGCTCGCCGTCTGACCGCCGACCCGGCTGCGTTCCGGGCGTTCAGCGGCCGGGACCAGCGAATGCTCAAGCGTGGCTAGTGTGATCACCGGTCGAGAAACGATGGCGACCCCGACCGACGGAAAGTAGTCACTGGTGGTCGATTTCGGTGAACTCAAGGGCAAGGCCGACGAGTTGCTGTCGCAACATGCGGACCAGGCCAAGACGGGGCTGGGCAAGGCCGGTAACTTCGCGGGCGATCGTCTCGGCCACGACAAGGTCGACCCGCTGGAGGAGAAGGCCACACGTCGCGCCTGCTGCGCCGTCGTCGGCCGATCGCGACGCCGATATTGACCAGGATCGCGAGGATGGCCAACAGGATGAGGATGGCCGGCAGCCCGGTCACACTTGACGGGGTCGTCGCCATCGCTGGAACTCTGGTGCTCGAGCTGATGAACCGGCACCGATCGGCGGCCCGGCCGTCATCGATGACCGGCCAGCGTTAGTCCTGCCAGACTGGTTCGGTCCCGGCGACCAGAGTGCGCTCAACGATCCGTCCGCTTGTTCGAGGAACGACATGTCCTGCCAGCCGGTCGGAGTGTCCGAAGGTGGTGCGCGCATATCCGCGCCGGGGCATTGCTTGTCATGCCGCCAGAGAACGATCCCCGTGCGGGATCCTTCGACTGTGGATGCGGTCTGCGGTTGCCTAACCTATCGGCAGACTCGCGACCCAAGACAGCAACCCGCACCTGTTGCCGACCCCGGCGCACCGCCCACGAACTGACAGCGGCGAGAGATATCTGGCTCAGCAGGCTCCTGCCTGTGATCCTCCGCAGCTCCGCGAGGACCGAACTCTGAAGGAGACCCAAGCCAGTGATGCTGACCCGGTTCGTTCCACCTGCCCGCGGTGTTCGGCATCGGCGCGGAGGCCGGACTCCGCTACGCCTACGCGGTCGCGTTGCACCGTCACCGCCGCCGCGTTCGATTGAAGAGTACGGCGACAAGCGCCACGAGCGCGACTGCCGCCGCAGCCAGCAAGGGGGTCATGTCAGAAACCCGTTCGCCGGAACCAGACAATGACGGCGTTCACCATAGAAAGCGTGCTCATCGACCACGGGGCCGCTGCTTACTGATGCCCCACACGCAGATGAAGATGAACAAGGCCCCGCCGGCCACGAACAAGGCGATCACTAGGCTTACTCCCTCGGTTCAGACGGACCCACTTTTCCTGACCGTCAGCAGCCTGGCACGGCCAAGTCAAGACAAATGCTCCCTTTGTCGTTGATTCTCCACCCCCCGACAGGCCGCATCCCGATGGGCCAGATGTCGCTCTGCAGGCCAGCTCGATGAAGGATCGTCCGATGGCTACGCGTTCTAGCCTGACACAGTTGCGCCATCCAACGGCCAGGCCAGCACGGCGGCTCCTCGGGCGACGCCGACAATGCCTGCGGCAGGACAGCACACGTCAGTCACCTCCTGGACAACTCGACATCTCCGACTCCCAGGAGACGAACCGTCGCGTGCTCGCGGTTCTGGCCTGGTTGCGCGACGGCCAGTGACGTCGGTGACCGGCGGAACCGAGGACTTGCTCCAGGGGTTGCGGCTCATGCTCGAGGCGCGCAGTGTGAGCTGTCGGTGGTCAGGTCGATCGGTACAGGGGTCTTGCATGAAGCGGTCATCGGTGCTGCTCGGTCGGCTTGGCTCGGCAGCGGTGGTCGCCGCCGTGGTGGCCGCCACGGTGCTCGGCGGAACGGCGAGTGCGTCGGCGACGTCCGCTCCGGCCGCCGCGTCCCGGCCGTCGGACGGGCTGGTCAAAGTGATCGTGACGTTGAAGAACCAGCATCCCGAAGCGCCCGCCTCGAAGGCCGGGGCGGGGCACCGGGCCGCCGTGTTGGGCGGAGATCAAGCGCCGGTGCGGAGCCAGATCGCCGCATTGGGCGGCACGACGACCCACGCCTACGCCACCGTGAACGCCGTCGCGGCCACGGTGCCGGCAGACTCAGTGCCGACATTGAGCACTGACCCGTCCGTGGCCGGCGTGGTTCCTGATCTGATCTGGCGGCTGACGCCCCGGGTCAAGGACGGCGCGACCGCCGGAACTCAGTTGTCCCCGCCGACGCAGAAGGTGTGCCCGACCGACGCGGCCAAGCCCCTGCTCGAGCCCGAAGCGCTGGCCTTGACCCATACCGCATCGGACGATCCGAACGCCTTGACCGCGCGCGCACTGGGTTACGACGGAGCCGGAGTGAAAGTCGGTTTCATTGCCGACGGACTGGACATCGATCAGCCCGACTTCATCCGGGCCGACGGTTCGCACGTGATCACCGACTACCAGGACTTCTCCGGCGACGGTACGAATGCGCCGTCCGACGGCGCGGAAGCCTTCGGCGACGCCAGCTCCATCGCGGCCCAGGGCCGGGTGGCCTACGACCTGTCGACGTATGTGAGCGCGGCCCACCCGCTGCCGGCGGGCTGCACGATTCGGGTGCAGGGGATGGCACCGGGGGCGTCGATGGTGGCGTTGAAGGTCTTCTCGAACGCGCTGCTCACAGCGCCGACCTCGACCATCATCCAGGCCATCGACTGGGCGGTGAATGTCGACCACGTCGACGTGCTCAACGAGTCGTTCGGCTCCAACCCCTACCCGGACAATGCCGAGGACCCGATCAGCCTGTTCAACCACGATGCCGTGGACGCCGGGGTGACCGTGGTGGCCAGCACCGGTGACTCCGGCAGCGGCAACACCTCGGGTACCGGCTCCACCGATCCCTGGGTCATCGGGGCAGGAGCGAGCACCTCGGAGCAGATCTACGCGCAGAACACCTTCTACGGCTTTCAGCTGGGCAACGGCCGCTGGACCAGCAACCAGCTGTCGTCGTTGTCCTCGGGCGGCATCTCGCAAACCAGGCGGGTCCCGGATCTATTGGCGCCGGGTGACCTGAACTGGGCGGTCTGTTCCGACCAACTCGATGCGAACGGAGATCCGCTGTACGGAGGATGTTCGGATGACAACTCCAACCCGACGAACCTGCTGAACTTCGGCGGCACGAGCGAATCGTCCCCGTTCACCGCGGGCGCGGCGGCGCTGGTCATCCAGTCCTTTCGCAAAGCCCATGCCGGGGCCTCCCCGACACCGCAGCAGATCCGGCAGATCTTGGACAGCTCCGCCGACGACCTGGGCCTGCCGGCTGACCTGCAGGGCGCCGGACTGCTCAACAGCTACCGCGCGGTGCAGCTCGCTGCCAGCGTCGACCACGCACCGGCCGGTCCGGTCGGGTCGGGCCTACTGCTCAGCGACACCCAAACGGACGCGGTCGCGGGGCCCGGCCAGTCGGTGACCAAGCAGATCACCGTCTCCAACCAGGGAGTTGGCGTCCAACGGGTCACCGCGCAGCTCCGGGCCGTGGATGAGGTCACCGGCCGCCAGACGCAAACGGTCACGTTGCCGGCGACGACGCCCACCACGTTCGTCGACGGGTACGGCATCACCCGCAAATACGTGACCATGACGTTCAAGGTGCCGGTCGGGACCGACCGTCTGGCGGCGACCATCAGCTGGCCCGGCCCTGCCGGCAAGATCGTGCGAATCAGCCTGCTCGATCCGCAGAAGACGTACAGCGGTTACTCCCTGCCGCAGGGAACCGGTAACTTCGGTCGGATCGAACTGCACGACCCCGCCCCGGGAACCTGGACCGCCATTGTGTGGACCGGCGCGAGCGCCGCCGGTTATACCGGGCCGACCGCCCTCACCACCACCGATTACGTCGACCGGAGCGCAGGCGCGGTCACCCCGTCGTCGTTCATCTTGCCACCGGGCGGCAAGCAAACCCTGACCATCAGGACCACCGCACCGCAGGCATCGGCCGTGGCCTCGTCACTCGTCCTGACCGGACGGTTCGGTGCGAAGACCACCGCATCTTTCGTCGTGCAAGCGGTACAAAAGGTGCGGCCCGACAAGGCCGCCACCTTCAGCGGCACCTTCAGCACCGGGAACGGCCGCGACTACTCCCCGGCGCAGACCGAGACTTATCTGTTCGACGTGCCGGCCGGCGCCCGGGACCTCGATGTATCGCTGGCACAGTCGGGAACGCCGGCCAATCCGGTGGTGGCTCACCTTTCCGACCCCAGTGGAGAACCCATCGACACCACCCTGAACCAGCGTCAGGACAGTTCCGGGACGGTCGTGGACAACGGTCTGCAGATCGAGCACGCCAACCCCGTGCCGGGCGTCTGGCAACTGACCGTCGAACTCGAAAACCCCGTCGCCGGCGCAGCTCTGCCTCAGCATTTCAGTGGGGTCGTCGCGTTGAATCGCGTCCGCGTATCGACGAAAGGAATTCCGAACAGCCGCCGAACCGTGATCAGCAAGAAGCGCGGCTCGATCCAGACGATCACCATTCACAACACCGGTCCGGCGCCCAGGCAATACTTCGTCGACGCCCGGTTGCTGACCGATCAGGATTATCCGCTGGTCGCGACGCAGGCTGCTGATCCTTCGGATCCATTCACTGCCACGATCGCGCTGCCGCTGAACACCGAGACCGTTCCGGCGTGGCTGGTACCCACCCAGACCCGCAGACTGACGGTCGGCGCGGCGGCGACCGACCCGATCACCTTCGACCTGATGCCGCTGGACAACCCGACCGCTCTCAACGCGCCCAGCTCGCCGGACATCGAATCCAGCACCGGGACAAGCGCGACCGCCACCCATACCGCGCACCCGGTCGCGTCCGCGTTGTGGGCCGCATTCCCGTCCCTCATCGGCCCGACGCCAGCCGACGGCGCCGACCCCGGCCAAACCAGCATGCAGGCGGTGGCGACCACGAAGGCCTTCTACCGCGATGTCACCTCGAGCACCGGCGACCCTCTGCTGGGTACCGTCGACCCGAGCGCACCTGGCGCCACTCCGGTCACGATCCCGGCGGGCGGCGAAGCGACGATCACCGTGCATCTGACCCCCTCGGGCCGGATTGGATCTGCCGTCCAGGGTTTCCTCTACGTCGATACCCTGCAGCCCACCGGGGTCGAGGGCATGTCGAGCTATACCGACGAGAGCGCTGCTCTCCCGTTCCACTTCACGATCGGCGGCTGAGCCCGGGACCGGAGTCCCAGATCGTCAGCGTCCGCCTTGGATTTTGCGGCTGCGCTGGTCTGAGCCCGGGCCGCCGTAGGGGTAGTCGGCCGGGGTCGGATCGCTGGCCGCGTCGAGCTTTTCGCTTTCCGCCGGGTCCAGGTGAAGCCCGGCGGCGCCCAGGTTGTCGGTGAGCTGTTCAACGGTGCGGGCGCCCAGGATGACCGAGGTCACCGCGGGGCGGTCCGCCAACCAGGCCAGGGCCACCTGGGCCATCGAATCGCCGCGGTCCTGAGCGATCGCCGCCACGGCGTCGACCACGGCCCAGGTCCGGTCCTGACGGGAGCGTCGAACGTAGCTTTCGACGCCGCGATCCGGGTTCTCGCCCAGCCGGGTGGCTCCGGTGGGCGTCCGGTCGCGGGTGTACTTGCCGGTCAGCCAGCCGCCGCCGAGGGGTGACCAGGGCAGCAGACCCAGCCCGGCGTCCAGGCAGGACGGCACGATCTCCCATTCCAGTTCGCGCACCAGCAGGTTGTACTGCGGCTGCAGGGTGACCGGCAGTTCGAGCCCCAGCGCAGTCGCCGTCGCGACCGCCTTCTGTACCTGCCAACCGGTGAAGTTGGACAGCCCCACGTAGCGGATCTTGCCCGCCCGCACGAAACCGTCCAGGGTGCGCAACGTTTCGGCGATCGGCGTGAGCGGATCCCAGCTGTGCACCTGGTACAGATCGATGCAGTCGACCCCGAGACGGGTCAGTGAGGCATCCAACGCCCGCTGCAGGTGACGCCGCGACAGGCCCAGCTCATTCGGGTCATTGCCCATCGGGAACCGGCCCTTGGTGGCCAGCACGACACGGTCCCGCACCTCGGCCGGGCGGTCGGCCAGCCAGCGGCCGACGATCTCCTCGGACACCCCGGTGGAGTAGACATCGGCAGTATCGATCAGGTTGCCGCCGGCGTCCAGGAAGGTGTCCAACTGGGCGTGCGCGACCTCCTCGGGACTCTCGTCGCCGAACGTCATCGTGCCCAGAGTCAGGCTCGACACGCTGCAACCGGTCGCGCCCAGCAGGCGGTACTCCATGGTCATGGCTTCTTTCGGTGATTGTCGTGCTCGAATAGCAGTCGCCGACGGCGTCAGCGGACGCCCAGCAGATGCTCCAGCGCCAGCCGCTGCACCCGGGCGAACCCGTACCCCTTGGTGCGCGGCACCTCCAGGTCGTACTCCTCGAACGCGGAACGGTCGTCCAGGAGGTCCTGGTAGCTCTCGCCGGAGTTCAGGGTGGGCAGTTCCAGGTCGGCGACCGACGCGGCCGCCAGGGCGTCCTGGACCTCGGGGTCGGCGCGGAACGCGTGGGAGCGCTCCTTGAGCGTCAGGTACAGCTCCATGTTGGCCTGGGCGGATTCCCACACACCGTCGATGTTCTCGGTGCGCAGCGGCTTGTAGTCGAAGTGCCGATCGGCGTCGTAGGTGGGGCCGCCGCCCGGGGCGCCGTTCTCCAGCAGGTCCACGGTCGAGAACGCCTGCAGCAGGTCGCCGTAGCCGAATACGAGGTCCTGGTCGTAACGCGGCCCCTTCTGGCCGTTGAGGTCGATGTGGAACAACTTGCCGTGCCACAGGGCCTGGGCGATGCCGTGCGTGTAATTCAGCGACGCCATCTGCTCGTGGCCGGTTTCCGGGTTGATACCGATCATGTCGGCGTGCTCGCACTCGTTGATGAACGCGATGGCATGGCCGATCGAGGGCAGCAGGATGTCCCCACGCGGCTCGTTCGGTTTCGGTTCGATCGCGAATTTCAGTCCGTAGCCCTTGTCGATCGAATACTGGGCCAGCAGGTCGATGCCCTCCCGGTACCGGTCCAGGGCGGCCCGGACGTTCTTGGCGAAGTCGACCTCGGAGCCTTCCCGGCCGCCCCAGAACACGTAGATCTGGGCGCCGAGCTCGGCGGCCAGGTCCATGTTGCGCATGACCTTGCGGAGCGCGTAGCGGCGGACGGACCGGTCGTTGGAGGTGAAGCCGCCGTCCTTGAACACCGGATCGCCGAACAGGTTGGTGGTGACCATCGGCACCACCATGCCGGTGTCGGCCAGCGCCTGCTTGAACTCGCTGATGATGGTGTCCCGCTCCGCGGCGGTGCTCTCCGGTGGGACGAGATCGTCGTCGTGGAAAGTGATCCCGTACGCGCCCAGCTCGGACAGCTTGTGTACGGCGGTCACCCCGGCCATCACCGGCCGGGTGGCCTCGCCGAACAGGTCCCGGGCCTGCCAGCCAACCGTCCACAACCCAAAGCTGAACTTGTCGGCGGGGGTTGGCTGAGGAGTCATTTCCGGTGTCCTTGTCGTCGGCCTGCAGGGAGTGGGTCGTGGGGGCGGAACGGGTGGCTCAGCCGGCGAACTGCGGCGCCGGCCGGCAGCTACACCTTCCGTCCGCGCGGGCCGACGTGCAACCTGCGGCCAGCGCGCGGTGATCGTGGTGTCCGAAAGGCCGCCGGTTCGATTCGTTTCACCCTGGTAGTGGTCCCCCTCGCCGCGCCGTCGAAACCGGGCGAGGATGCCGGCGATGGCCTCGACCGGTCTTTCCTGCCGGCCCACCGCGTCGATGGGCGCGCCGCTTCCGGCCGTCGGGACGAGGGCTTGGGGCCGTGGCCCACACCTCCGACTCCGAACCCGGCTCAGTGCGATGTGGCGGCCACGGGTGGAAACGGGCTGACCCGTTCCGCTTTCGATTTCGGGGCGGCGGCACTGCCGCTGATGTGAGTGATCACAGAATGTCGCGGCGGCGGAATCCGGTGAAGCCCACGGTCAGGAAGAGCAGAAGGAACGAGGTCAACCAGGCCAGCCCACTCCAGGCCGGAGAGGCGGCCGTGACCATCGGTACGTGCCGTAGCGGGCTGATGTCCAAGGCCCAGGTGGGCAGCTTGAAGGTCGGTCCGAGAATGGTCAGGCCGAAAGTGGCAACGATCCCGAGCCAACCAATCAATCGTCGGCTGGGCTCTGCGCCCACCGCGGCCACGGCCAGAGCGATCAGTGTCCAGGTGGCCGGAACGGTGGCGGCGGCCTGACCGATGACGTCGACGGTAGAGATGGAGGGCTCCCGGGCGGAGGCGACCAGCCCGATGCCGGTGCCGGCCAGGACGAGTCCGACCGCGGACACCAGCAGGGCCACGACCACATTGCTGGCCAGGTAGGCCGGCCGACGCAACGATCCGGCCAGCAGTGGTTCGACCCGGAAGTCGCTTTCCTCGGCGTGGATGCGCATCACGACCTGCACGCCGGCCACTGCGGCGATGATGGCCACCAGGTCCAGGATGGTGATCACGAAGGCGAAGGTCAGGTTTCCCGCTCCGGCCGCGCCCGAGGCGAGAACGTCAGCCAGAGCGGGGTTGTCGGCCAGGACCTGGGACATCGCGGTGGCCAGGTTGCCCAGCAGCAGTCCCAGTCCGGCCAAGGCGATCAGCCAGGAGAGCATCGAGCCCCGGTTGAGTCGGAAGGCCAGTCCCCAGACATTGCCGACCAGACCGGCCCGGGCCGGTCCCGGACGGGGCGCGATGAGCCCTTGCCCGAAGTCTCGCCGGGCCTGCAGGGCGAACGCCGCGAGCAACAGGACGACGGCGAACCCGAGCGCGATCAGCAGCGGCCAGCCGCGGTTCGCATCGTCAGTTCCTCCGCCCGGGCGGGTTTGTTCCAGCCAGCCCAGCGGAGTGAGCCAGGTCAGCGCGTCGGCACCGCCGCTGGAATCGATGTATCCGCGCACGGCGAAGCACACCCCGAGCGCGGCCACCGCCAAGCCGCTGGCCGTGCGCGCGTCCGAGCCCAACTGGGCGGTCACCGCGGCCAACCCCCCGAACATGAGTCCGGATGCGGTGAACGTGGCCGACAGCGTGAGCGTGGCCGCCGCGCCCCCACCGCAGGCCAGGGTGAGGAGAAAACAGACCACGCCGAGCGCAACCGAGGCGATGGTGGCCAACAGGGCGGCGACCGCCAACCGGCTCTGCCGGGCGAGCACTCCGGACGCGACCAACTCGGCCTGGCCGGAGTCCTCGTCGGCCCGGCTGTTGCGGATGACGATGAGGATGGCCATCAGACCGGCGAAGAACGCCCGAGCTGACCGGCCCGCCAGGCGTTGAACCCGTCCGCCGTGGCCAGGTCCCGGGCCGGGCCGAAGATCAGGGCCAGGGCGGGATTCGCGCCCAGCGTGGTGGACAGCGTGGCCCGCTCGGCGGGCGAGGTGAAGATCCATTCGTAGGCCAGGATCGAGGACGCCGACAGCGCCGAGATCAGCCCCACCCACGGGGCGATGTTCCGGACGTTCTGCCGCAGGGCAACTTTCAGCAGCGGTCGGGTGCCGGTGAGGGTGGCGCTCATGTTCGAGACGGCTCAAGGCCGTACTGGCGCCGGAACAAGTCCTCCAGCGACGCCGGAGAGACGGTGAGCGCCGACATCTCGTAGGGGACCAAGGTGGCCATGGCGTCGTTGATCCGGTCCGGCTCGACAGTGCCGGACAGCCGCCGACGGGCGTCGAGCTCCGCATCGTGAATCATCGTCAGGCCGCCCAGGTCAGCCGGTGGATGGGCCAGGATCGCGGTGATGTGCACCCGGGCCCGGCCGCGCAGGTCCGCCAGCGTTCCGGTCTGCACGATCCGGCCCTGCCGGATGATGCTGACCCGGTCGGCCAGTGCCTCGACCTCGCTCATGATGTGGATGGACAGCAAGATGGTCCGGCCGTTGGCCTTCTCCCGCCGGATCTCGTCCTGGAAGACAGCCTCCATCAACGGGTCCAGTCCGGAGGTGGGTTCGTCCAGGATCAGGAGTTCGACGTCGGCGGCCAGCGCGGCCACGATCGCCACCTTCTGCCGGTTGCCCTTGGAGTACTGCCGTCCGCGCTTGGTCGGGTCCAGCTCGAACCGCTCGATGAGTTCGGCGCGGCGGTGTTCGTTCAGGCCACCGCGCAGGTGGCCGAGCAGATCGATGGCCTCCCCGCCGGACAGACCCGGCCAGAGCACCACATCACCAGGTACGTAGGCCAGCCGGCGATGCAGCTCGACCACGTCTTTCCAAGGATCCCCGCCCAGCAGCCGGATGTGGCCGGCGTCGGCCCGGAGCAGACCCAGCAGCACCCGGATGGTGGTCGATTTACCGGCCCCGTTGGGACCCAGGAAGCCGTGCACCTCGCCTTGGGCGATGTCCAGATCGAGTCCGTCCAGGGCCGAGAACGCACCGAACTTCTTGACCAGACCCTGAGCGAGGATGGCCGCCGAGACCGGAGACATCAGTAGATCCTTCCGACCGAGGTATTTCAACAGACGATGAATTCATCGTAAGGCCCCGAACTCAGAAGTCAACAGCCGATGAAATAAGGCAGGGGACCACCCGGCCGGTCAGTCAGTCCCGCCCGCCAGTACCGCCGGTCAGTACCGCCGGTCAGTACCGCCAGTCCTGCCCGGCCTCAGGGTCGAACGCGAGCCGGTAGCCCCGCTTGACCAGGGTCTGGATGATTCGGGCGTCGCCCAAGGCGTTGCGCAGTCGTCCGATGGCCGTCTCCAGGGCGTGCTCGTCCGGGGTATCCAGGGCGTTGATCAGCTCCGCCCGGCTGACCACTCGACCGGGCTGTCGGGCCAGCAGCCGCAGCAGGGCGATGGCGCTGCGGCTGAGCGAGACGAACGACCCGTCCACGACGACACCGTGGCCGCGGATCTCCAGGGCGTGGCCGGCGGCCATGATGCGCCGGCCGAACCGGGCCGGCACCTGGATCGAGATCTCACGGACCATCGCGCCCAGCCGGGCCCGCGCCGGCTGGACCGGCTCCAGCCCGGCCCGTTCCAGTGGCGCCGCGGTCACCGGACCCACCGCGACCGCGAGCACGTCGTGACCCAATGACTTCAGCACCGCTTCGCGTTGGCCGGACTCGGTGGCCGCAGCCAGGAAGCTGGCCGCCGCGGGAGCACTGGTGAAGGTGATCGCATCGAGTTCGCGGCCGGCGACCTGTCGGCACATCCGCTGCAGGGGCGCCGGATCGGTGGGCCCGGTCCACCGGTAGACGGGCACCTCGATCACGTGACCGCCGGAGTCGCGCAAGGCATCGACGACGTCCGGCAGCGGCTCACCGTGCTCCTGGATGAAGATTCGCCGCCCGGTCAGATCCATCTCGAGCAGCCGCTCCAGCACCTCGTTGATCGATTCCGATTCCGGTGACCACTCGCCGGACAGCCCAGCGGCCCGCATGGCACCGCGCACCTTGGGGCCGCGGGCCAGCAGGGTGCTGGTGGCCAGTGCTTCCAGGAGCGCTTCGGCCATTCCCCAGCCATCGGCCGCCTCGATCCAGCTGCGGAACCCGATGCCGGTCGTGGCGATCAGGATGTCCGGGGGCTTGTCGACGCATTCCTGAGTGAGCTGACGCAGCACCTCGTCGTCGGCCACCGGCACGATCCGGATGGCCGGGGCGTAAACGACCGCCGCCCCGCGTCTCTCCAGGGCGGCGCCGAACTCCTCCCGGCGGCGGGAAGCGGTGATACCGACGGTGTAGCCGGTGAGCTCCCCGATGTCCTTTTCCCCCGCAGGTCCCCCCTTTGCGCTGGCCAGATCCACTTGACCAGGGTGTGCCGCGCTCATCACGTCGACAAGGCGCCCGTGTTACGGAGCGTGTCCAGGTCCGCTCACCGCGATGACGACGTGGTGTGCGGAGAACGGAACGAGCGAGTAACCCGCCGGATACCGCCCGTCGAGGGCGGTACCCAAGATCTAGCCAGAGGGAGGCCGGGGTCGGAAGGGTGGTGGGAGATGGTGGGGGACACCGCTGTGGACATTTCCCCAGCACCATCAGCCGTCTCGACTCACTGCCCCTACTGCTCGTTGCAGTGCGGGGTGCGGCTGACCCCGAAGCGGCTGATGGTCGATCTGCAGCCGGAGCCCGATTTCCCGACCAACCGCGGTGGTCTGTGCGCGAAGGGCTGGTCGGCCGCCAACCTGCTCGGCCACCCGGACCGGCTGCTGTCCCCGCTCCTGCGGGAGCGACCCGGCGATCGCACCAGCCGGCTCCGCCCGGCCAGCTGGGACGAGGCCCTGAACCTAATTGCAGAGACCATCGGCACGACCCAGAAGGCCCATGGCCTCGATGCCGTGGGCTGCTTCGGCGGCGGCGGCCTGACCAATGAAAAGGCCTACCAATTCGGCAAGTTCGCCCGGGTGGCGCTGCGTACCAGCGCCATCGACTACAACGGGCGGTTCTGCATGTCCTCCGCCGCCACGGCGGGCAATCGGGCGTTCGGGATCGATCGGGGGCTGCCCTTCCCGCTGGCCGACATCGCCCAGGCCCGGGCCGTGCTGGTGGTCGGCGGGAACCCGGCCGACACCATGCCGCCGGCCATGCAGTACTTCGACGAGGGCCGCGCCGCCGGCGCCGTGCACATGGTCGTGGACCCGCGCCGTACCGCCACCGCCGCCGGCGCGGCCCTGCATGTGGCCCCGCGGCCGGGCACCGATCTGGCCCTGGCCAACGGGCTACTGCACATCGCCGTGCACGACGGACTGATCGACCAGGAGTACATCCGGACCCGGACGACCGGATTCGAGGCGGTGCGAGCCCGACTTGTGGCCTACTGGCCGGACCGGGTGGAACGGCTGACCGGCGTTCCGGTCGCGCAGCTGCGTGAGGTGGTTCGGGTCCTGGCCCGGGCGCCGTCGGCCATGATCCTGACTGCGCGCGGGGCCGAGCAGCATCGCAGCGGCACCGATACCGCCCAGGCCTGGATCAACCTGGCCCTGGCCCTCGGCCTGGTGGGCAAGCCCTACTCCGGCTACGGCACCATCACCGGTCAGGGCAACGGACAGGGCGGCCGCGAACACGGCCAGAAGGCCGATCAGCTGCCGGGCTACCGCAAACTCGACGACCCGGCGGCCCGGGCCCACGTGGCCGCAGTGTGGGGGATCGACCCGGCCGAACTGCCCCGGCCCGGCCGATCGGCGTTCGAGATGCTTGACGCGATAGGCACTCCCGGCGGCGTCCGGGTGCTCCTCGTGCTGGCGTCCAACCTGGTCGTATCCGCGCCGGATGCCAATCGGGTGGCCGAGCGGCTGGCCGCCCTCGACCTGCTGGTGGTGTCCGACATCTTCCTGTCCGAGACGGCCGGTCTGGCCGACGTCGTCCTGCCGACCGCGCAGTGGGCGGAGGAGGAGGGCACGATGACCAACCTGGAGGGTCGGGTGATCCGCCGCCGGCGGGCCCTGGACACCCCGGTCGGGGTCCTGGACGACCTGCAGATGCTGGCCCGGCTGGCCGGCAAACTCGGCCGTGGCCGCTTCTTCTCGGACGATCCGCGGACCGTGTTCGACGAACTGCGCCGGGCCAGCGCCGGTGGTATCGCCGACTACGCCGGCATCAGTTACGAACGCATCGACGCCGAGCAGGGGGTGTTCTGGCCCTGCCCGACCCCGGCGCACCCGGGTACGCCGCGGCTCTTCGCCGACGGGTTCGCCACGCCGGACGGTCGGGCCCGGTTCTTCGCGGTGGATCAGATCGACCCGGCCGAGACGCCCGACGCGGACTTCCCCTACGTGCTCACCACCGGTCGGCTGGCCTCGCAATACCAGAGCGGCAACCAGACCCGGCGGGTCGGCGCCCTGTTGCACACCGGTCCCGTCGCCCAGCTTCACCCGGACCTGGCCCGTCGGCTCGGGATCGCCGCGGACGAGATCGTCAGGCTGTCCTCCCGCCGCGGCGTCGCCTTCTTCCGGGCCACCGTCGACGACACCATCCGGGCCGACACGGTGTTCGTGCCGTTCCACTGGGGCGGGTCGTCCAGCGCCAACGCGCTCACCGACCCGACGCTCGACCCGTTGTCCAAGATGCCGGCGTTCAAGGCCTGCGCCGTGCAGGTCGAGCGCGCGGGCGGGCCGGATGACGACCACCTGATGACCACCCGCCCGGCCACGCTGCCCGAGCGGCCCGTGGTCCTGCCCAGCCTCCCGGTGGCGTCGCCCCGTCCACCGTCGGTCGGTCCCACCGGGCGCCGAGTGTCGAGATCCCCACGAAGAAGGGCCAATCACGTGCCGAGCCAGAACAAATTTCTGCAAGGTGTCTATCCGTTCCGCGGACTCGGGATCGACAAGCCGGAGCTGCTGCACCCCGAGCTCACCTTTGTGGTGCCCGACGGGTTTGTCGCCCAGGCCTTGTACTTCCGCGGTGGCAACACCAGCGACGAGCTGGTCACCGTGGTGCTCATGCAGGACGGCGTGCCGATGCGCTACTTCCCGATCGGGGCCAAGGGCGACGTGCACGTGCCGATGCGGGTGGTCGAGGACGTCGAGGGTGGCTCGGCGCTGGAACTGCACGCCGCGGCGCCGGTCGGCGTCTCCGGCTACCTGGTCGTCGACCTGGGAATGGTGGTCATCTGATGACGGCCACGCTGCGCCACCCGAAGGCGCAGGACGTCGAGCCGGGCAGCCGCCGCCGACTGGTGGTCATCGGAAACGGCATGGCCGGCGCCCGGACCGTGGAAGAGATCCTGGAACGGGGGGGCGCCGAACAGTTCTCGATCACCATGCTGGGAGACGAGCCTTACGGCAACTACAACCGCATCATGCTCTCGCACGTGCTGTCCGGCGAGGAGAGCGACGCCGACATCTACTTGAACACTCTGGCCTGGTATCAGGACAACGACATCGTGCTGCATGCCGGGGTGCGAGCGACCCGGATCGACCGGTTCGCCAAACTGGTGCACACCTCGAATGACCTGACCGTCTCCTATGACGTGCTCATCATCGCCACCGGCAGCCGCTCCTTCATGCCCAGCATGCAGGGCCTGCACCGCGACGACGGATCGCTGACCCCCGGGGTGTTCGCGTTCCGGACCATGGACGACACCCGGGCCATGATCGACTACGCCCGGCACGAGCACCGCACCCGGGCGGTGGTCATCGGCGGCGGTCTGCTCGGCTTGGAGGCGGCCCGCGGTCTGCAGGGTTACGGCCTGCAGGTCGACGTGGTGCACGCCGGTCCCCACCTGATGAATGCCCAGGTCGGACCGCAGGCCGGGGAGATCCTGCGGCAGAGCGTGGAGAAGCTGGGCATCGAGGTGCACCTCAAGGCCCGGACCACCGCCATCCTGGGTGAGGACGAGGTCACCGGGATCTGGCTGCTGGAGCACCCTGCGCTGGTCTGCGACATGGTCGTGGTGGCCGCCGGCATCAGGCCCAACGTCGAGCTGGCGGTGACCAGCGGATTCACCGTCGAGCGGGCCATCGTGGTGGACGACCAGATGCGCACCATGGACGACGACGACGTGTACGCCGTCGGGGAGTGCGTGCAGCATCGCGGCGAGGTCTACGGCCTGGTCGCTCCGTTGTGGGAACAGGCGGCAGTACTGGCCGACCATCTGACCGGGGCCGATCTCGACGCCGCCTACCACGGCTCGCGGACCGCGACCAAGCTCAAGGTGGCTGGGGTCGAGGTCGCGTCGATGGGCCTACAGGGGCCGGAGCGCGACACCGACGAGCACCTGGTGTTCTCCGAGCCGAAGCGGGGGGTGTTCAAGTCTCTCGTCATCCGCGACGAGAAGCTGGTCGGAGCAACGGTTCTCGGCGACTCGTCGAAGGTCGCGTTCCTCATGCAGGCCTTCGACCGCGGTCTGCCGCTGCCGGAGGAGCGGCTGGAGATGATGTTCAACCTGGGCACACCAACCGCCGAGGTGGGCGCGGCGGAACTGGCCGACGACGCCCAGGTGTGCAACTGCAACGGCGTGTCCAAGGCGGCTCTGGTCCATGCCGTCGAGGGGGGATGCAAAACGGTCAACGCGGTCATGGACAAGACCCGGGCCGGCAAGGGCTGCGGTACCTGCAAGACCATGGTGGCCCAGATCGTGGAATGGGCGGCCGGCGGAACCGTCGAGCAGGACCCGGCCGCGAACTACTACGTGCCCGGAATTCCCTACGACAAGCCCACCCTGATGGCCAAGATCCGCGAGCTGAAGCTTTACGCGGTGTCCTCGGTGTTCGCGGCGCTGGCCCCGGACGGTGCCGATGATGCCAAGTCCAAGATGGGGCTGACGTCCCTGCTGCGGATCATGTGGCCGGACGACTACGTCGACGAACGTGACGCCCGCTTCATCAACGACCGGGTGCACGGCAACATCCAGAAGGACGGCACCTTCTCGGTGGTGCCGCAGATGCGGGGCGGGGTGACCTCGGTGGAGCAGCTGCGCCGGATCGCCGACGTGGCCGAGAAGCACCACATCCCGATGATCAAACTGACCGGTGGGCAGCGGATCGACCTGCTGGGCGTGCCCAAGGAGAAGCTGCCCGAGGTCTGGGCGGACCTGGACATGCCCTCCGGCTATGCCTACGGCAAGAGCTTCCGTACCGTGAAAACCTGTGTCGGAAAGGAGTTCTGCCGGTTCGGCACGGGTGACTCGACGGCGTTGGGCATCGCCCTGGAGGCCCGGTTCCAGGGCATCGAGTCGCCGGCCAAGATGAAACTGGCGGTGTCCGGATGCCCGCGCAATTGCGCCGAGTCGCTGGTCAAGGACGTCGGGGTAGTAGCCATCGAGGGTGGCCGGTGGGAGATCTACATCGGCGGCGCCGCCGGAGCGCACATCCGCAAGGGCGACCTGTTGGCCACGGTCGGCTCCCCCGAGGAGGTGTCCGTGCTGGCCGGCCGGTTCATGCAGTACTACCGGGAGAACGCCAACTGGCTCGAGCGCACCTACACATTCGTGCCCAGGATCGGTCTGGACCGGCTTCGCGCCCTGATTGTGGACGACAGCGATGGCATCGCCGAACAGTTGGACGCAGCGATGGCCGAAACCGTGGCCAGGTATCGGGATCCGTGGTTGGAGGGTCGCGAACCCGCTGATCCGGGCCAGTTCCGGACCTCCCTCCCGCTGGAAGTCCTGCCCCGGGTGCCGATTCGATGAGCGCCGGAGTCAATATCGGCCCGGTCAGCCAGATCCCGCCCGGTGAAGGACGGGCCTTCGTAGTGGATGGAGATCAAGTCGCGGTCTTCCGACTGCGCAACGGCGCCGTGTATGCGCTGGGGGCGGTCTGCCCGCACCGCGGCGGGCCGATCGCGGACGGTCAGCTCGATGAGCGGATCGTCGTGTGCCCGTTGCACGCCAACGCCTATGAATTAGCCACCGGCTGCTCCACGACCGGCGCGCCGCCGTTGCCGGCCTGGTCGGTTCGGGTGGACGACTCCGGCGATGTGCTCGTCGGTCCGCACCAGGGTTGAGGCGTCTCGCGTTTGGTCGCGAGCCCGGCACGCAGGGGTAACGAGCCGGACACGTCGACACGAGAGCATCGGATCGAGGTAGTGAACAACGAAAGTGATGCCCCCATGACGCAAGCCGCCCGGATGTTGTCGGTCGAACCGTCCGGTACCCCGGTACCGGCCGTGTTCCCACTCCACCTGGCCCTGTCCGGCCGGCTCGTGGTGATCATCGGAGGAGGTCCGGTGGGTGCGCGCAAGGTCAGCGCCTGCCTGGACGCCGGGGCCGTGGTGCGGCTGGTCTCGCCCTGGGCCTGCCCCGATCTGCGCGAGCAGGCCGAGAGCGGACAGATCGGCTGGACGGCACGCAGCTACCGGCACGGTGATCTCACCGGCGCCTGGCTGGCTTTTGCCGCCACCAGCGATCCGTCGGTGAACGATCAGGTCGCGGCAGAGGCCGAACATCGTCGGTTGTTCTGTGTCCGCACCGACGAGGCCGCCCTGGGTTCCGCCCGCTCGCCGGCGGTGCTGTCGCGCGAGGGTGTGATCGTCGGGGTCTCGAGCGTCAGCCCGGCCGCCGACCCGGCTCGGATCCGGGAGCTGCGGACGCTGCTGGCCGGCGCCCTGGACGCCGGGCTCCGGATGGTGCCCGCACAGCGCACCAGCGGCTGACCGGGAGTCCCGGCCTACGCGCTCAGCCGGAACTCGGTGGGCTGTCGTGGCAGAAGCAGCGGCAGTCGATCGGCTGTCCGGAGACCAACTCCACCGCAGCGCCTTGACCCGGACAGGCGTAGTGCCAGAACTCGTCCTGGCATTCCAGCGATACCGGGACCGGGGCTGCGTGACACACGCAGGCGCAGTCGGCGGCCCGATCCAACACCGGGTCCCATCCGGCCGATGTGCCCGGACACGAGTAGTGCGTCAGCTCGTGTCGGCAGCGCGGCGAGAGGCTGGTGACGTTTTCGTGACAGGAACAGGTGCAATTGGTCGGGCCGTTGACAACGTCATGCCACGCGGCCCCGAGATGGCGACAGGCTGAATGTTTATTCAATTCCGCACATTCTCCGGACAGGTGCCCGGTCTTCGTCATCATCGACTGGATCACCCCGTTCGGCAACTGTGGGCCAAAGTTCGATGTGCAAGCTGCGAGGACAGCGTATTCCGATCGCATTTCTGTCGCGTTGGCCAAACATGGCTGACCCATGACGATCTCCGCACCGCGACCGTCCTTCGCCGGTGTGGGCCATGACCTGGGCAACGGGGTGCAAGGCGGCCAAGGCGGCCATGCGCGCGGAGTTCACCGGCGGGTCGGCGCGTTGTGCGGGGACGTTGATACTCACGTCATTACCCGGGACCCACCGCGAAATATAGAGCCCGGATTATTGCCGTTGCCCGCACCGCCAGTCGACGCTGCCCATCGGTGAAATCGGACAAATTCTTGCTCGGTCGAGGTCAGTGATCGACCCCTTCCACCCCTGTGCGCACGAACCCGCGGTGCACCGAACGCCGAAAGAGGAAGCCCTCATGGACCAACCCGACATCTCCCCGGTCGACCCGCCGGTCACCCCAGCACGCCGACCGAGTCGGCGGGGCTTTCTGGCCGGATCGGCCGGCGCGGTCGCCCTGGCCGCAGTGACCGCATGCTCGCCATCCAAGGACACGTCGTCCACCACCACCACCAGCGCCTCCGCCCCCGGTGCGGCCGGTGGGTCCGACTCCGATGCCTCCTTCGACCTCGCGAACGCGGGCGGAGTGATGGGCTGGCACGGCATGGCCGTGCTCGGCGTCGGCCAAAGCAACAAGCTGTACATGATCGACGCGCAGTCTCACAACGTTGTCACCACGATCTACAACGAGGGCCCGTTCCACGAGCGGACGGATCCGTCGAAGTACCCGAACCTGCGCGACTGTCATGCGATCGTCATGACCAAGGACTTCAAGCGGATGTTCACGGTCACCGCCTTCACCTACGACGTCTCCACGGTGATCGAATACGACCCCCTCACGCTGCGTGAGGTGGGTCGGGTGGATGCCGGCGTGGGCTCGCACCACATCGCTCTGACGCCGGACGACAAGCGGCTGTACGTGGCGAACCAGTACGGCGCCGACGTGACGGTCATCGACACCGCGTCCATGAAGAAGATCGGGTCCATTCCCGTCGGCAAGGGCCCCGACTACATCTCGCCCAGCATGTACTGGGACGGCAAGGCCATCGACACGCCCTACATGTTCGTGACCGTGGACGGGGCCAAGACTCTCGCAGTGATCGACTGGAAGACCAACACGATCGTCAAGCAGATCCCGATGCCCGCGACCGCGCACGGGGTGAACCTGACCCCGGACGGCAAGCACGTCTGGCTGGCCGGTCTGGCCTTCAAGGAGGTCTGGGTTCTCGAGACGTCCACCCTGAACATCATCAAGAAGTTGCCGATCCCGGGGTCACCCATCCACATCAGCATCAGCCCGGACAGCCAGTTCGCCTACGTGACCACGGCCGACAACCTGATCTACAAGGTGGCCACGTCCAACTACCAGACGCTGTGGAGCTCCAAGGGCACGGTCATCCCGGCTCACACCGGCCTGAGCCCGGATGGCAAGGAACTCTGGACGCTCAACCACGGCATGGACACCACCCGCTATCCCTTCCTGCTCGGTGGTCAGCCGGTCGAGGGCGTCCAGATCTGGGACACCGACAACGGCAAGTTGATCGGTGAGATCCCAATGGAGGCCATGCCGCACGAGATCCAGTTCGCACCGTATTCCGCCTTCGGCGTGCCCGCGCCCAAGCAGGACATCAGCACCGGTGGCGGCTCGTCGTCGGCCGCGTCGCCGTCGCCGTCGGCGTCCAAGCCCGGAACCTGAGACCGACCGACCAGCAACCGTTTCCGAGAACAGGGAAAGAGAAACCATGAGCGAGTCAATCGATCGTCGCGTCGTCTTGAAGGCCGGCGGGCTCGTCGCCGCCGGTGCCACCCTGGCCGCCTGCGGCAGCAGCAGTTCGGCCGCCGGTAGCAGCACGTCCACGTCGGCTCCGACCGTCGACTCGGCCACCACGTTCAACGCCATCGGCGGCGCATCGGTGGTCAACTCGGGTGCCACCACCCCGCCCTCGGCGGCCGACTCGGCCGCCTCGAACGGCGCCGCCGCGGCCAACACGCTGGGGAATGCCTCGGCCATCGCCGTGGGTGGGGGAGCGATTTTCCCGGACTCCAAGGTGGTCGTCACCCAGCCGACCGCGGGCCAGTACAAGGCTTTCACCGCGGTGTGCACGCACCAGGGTTGCATCGTGTCGAACGTCGATGCCACCAGCGGGACGATCATCTGCCCCTGTCACGGGAGTACCTATTCCGTCAAGGACGGTTCGGTGATCAACGGGCCGGCCACCCAGCCGCTGGCAGCCGAGAAGATCACCGTCACGGCCGGCGTGATCAAGCTGGGCTGACGGGTCGGCAGCGCACCGGTCAGGTCAAGCAGATACGAGGAGATTGCTGATGTTTTCGTCGTTCCACGGGCTCCCGGTGCACGCATTGGTGCTGCACGTGGCCGTGGTGCTCGCGCCCTTGGCCGGATTGGTCGGCCTGGCCTTTCTCGTCCCGAAATGGCGGGGAATCCTGAAATGGCCGCTGCTGGCGGTGACCGGGATTGCCCTGGCGACGCTCTTCGTGACCAAGGAGAGCGGCGAGAATCTTCGGTCCTCGTTGGGTGCCGAGCTCACCAGTCCGGGAAACCTGAGCGGCCCGCTGGTCGCCGAACACGCGCGACTCGGCGGTGACTTGTTGATCGCCGCGCTGGTGTTGTTCCTGCTGAGTGTGGTGGCGGTCGGGCTGAAACTGCGGGTGGCCAATGTCTGGGTCGGGATGGGGAGCGCCGTGGCGGTGGCCGCGGCGGCGATTTTCGTCCTGGTTTTGACCTACCGGACCGGTGAGGCCGGGGCAAAGGCAGTGTGGAACCCGAGCGGGACCCAGGACTATTCCTCGGCCGGAAAGTAACTGTGAGACAAAAGATGTCAACCTGGACAGGCCGGTTGCGGCTGGCCATCGGGGCTGCGGCACTGGCCCTGCTGGCCGGCTGCAGCTACGCCGCGCTGCCGACCGCCGGTGGGGCTGCGGCATCGGGTGCAGGCGGGACCGACAGCAGCGCAACGTCCTCGGTCGACATCGTCGGCCAGGTGTGTTGCGTGGCCGAAGCGAGTGGTGCGCCGACCGTGGTGGGCGGTGTCTCCACCGACTACAACGGCTGGGACACCGCTTTCATCAGCTGGATGGTGCCGCATTTCGCGGTGGCCAGCCAACTCGCCGAAATGGCTCCGACCCGTTCGGACAACACCGAGGTGAAGGCCATCGCGGTGATCAACGACGACAACCTGACCCCCAACTACCTGAAGATGTCCGCGCTGGCCAAGGCGTGGGGCCAGCCCATGCCCTCGACGGATCCCAATGCCGGCGACCATGACCACGGCGGTGATGCCGGAGTCGATCCCTCGGTGGCGTTGACCAAGCTGACCAAGGCTGCGTTCGACAAGAAGTACCTGAACGACGTGATTGCCGACGACCAGGCCGCGCTCAAAATTGCCGATGACACCATTGCGAACGGAGGGAATCCGCAGGCGAAATCCCTGGCCCAGAAGATCGCCGCGGACTCCCAGGCGCAGATCACCCAATGTCAGAAGTTGCTGACCACCGTGTCGTGAGACGTACCCCGCGTTCAAGAGCATGCATGCGCATTCGACAGATGACC
The DNA here is from genome assembly GCA_965277905.1 of Nakamurella sp. Lineage (GTDB taxonomy): Bacteria > Actinomycetota > Actinomycetes > Mycobacteriales > Nakamurellaceae > Nakamurella. The sequence goes on along the minus strand of CBDIDW010000004.1, from coordinate 995,081 downwards.
ATCCCCCGCCGGTTCGCCGCGCTGGGGGTGTTGATCGTCGGCCTGATGGTGCTCCCGGTACTGCCCGCGTCGGCCCACGCCACCCTCGTACAGTCCACCCCGGGTGACGGTCTGGTGGTGCCGGCCGGACCGAAGCAGGTGGAGCTGCACTACGACCAGCCGGTGGGTACATCCGCGGGGTCCGTGAAAGTGCTGGCCCCGGACGGGACCCGGGTCGACACCGGGCAGATCACCCAGTCCGACGGCGCGACCACCGTGCTCGACGGGTTGAAGGCCGATCTGCCGCCCGGCACATACACGATCCTGTGGCGGGTGCTGTCCGCGGACACCCATACGGTGTTCGGGGCCTCGACCTTCAGCGTGAAGACGGCCAGCGCCACCACCGGCGCGGCCGCCGCAGCGGCCGCCGACCAAGCCACCGCCGGCCGGGCCGCGGCCGACCTGCTGGGCGTGTCCCGATTCGTCTTCTACCTGGGAATGCTGGTGCTGCTCGGTGCCCTCGCGTTCCTGGCGCTCCTGTGGTTCGGCGGCCGTGAAGTGCGCGGAGCGCGCCGGCTGCTTTGGATCGCCTGGGGCGCCACCACAGTCGGCACCGTCGCCGGACTCCTTTTGCAGGGTCCCTACTCGGAGGGTCTGTCGCTGTACTGGACCTTCGACCCGCAACTCATCGCGCAGGTGCTGCCGACCCGGTTCGGGGTGAGTTCGCTGGCCCGGCTGGTGCTGCTGGCCGCCGTCGCCGGTCTGCTCCTGGGTCTGCGGCGGTGGCCGCGCCCGGTCTTGATCGGCGGGACGCTCGTGCTGGGACTGGGTCTGCTGGTCACCACCTCGTCGGTCGGTCATGCCGGCACCGGCGATTTGTCGGCCTTCGCATTCCCGTCCGACGTGCTGCACCTGGCCGCGGCCGCGGCTTGGATCGGGGGACTGGCCGTCCTCGCGGTGGTCCTGCTCCGGCGCCCGCCCGCGGGGTTGACGTCGGTCCTGCCCCGGTGGTCGCGTTACGCCGAATTCGCCGTCCTCGTCCTGGTCATCACCGGAACGTTCGCAGGTTGGCGGCAGGTGCGCGAGTGGGGGGCCCTGACCGGTACCGCCTACGGCGTACTGCTGCTGGTGAAGGTTGGTCTGGTGGCGGTCATGCTGGGCCTGGGCGCCCTCGGTCGGGCTCGGGTCCGGCGGCACTATTCGCTGCACACCGCGTCGGCCACCGTGACTGCCGGGTCGGCGCCCGCGGTGTCCTCGGCCGGGACAACTGCGGATCCGGACGCTTCGTTCGGCCGCGGATCGGGCGGCGTCAGCACCATGGTCCCGGTGTCGACGGCGGTCCGGCCGGTGCTGCAGCACGGCTCCGACCCGACTGTGGCCCGGCGGCTCCGCCGCAGTGTGCTGGTCGAAGCCGGGATCGCCCTGGTCGTACTGGGGGTCACCTCAATCCTGGTCTCCACCACCCCAGCCGACGAGTCCTACTTCCCGATCGTGGACCAGACCGTGTCGGTGACCGCCGGGGTCAACGTCGACGTGGTGGTGGCCCCGGCCCGGGCCGGCCTGGACGACCTGCATCTGAGCTACACCGACGCCGGCGGCAAACCCCTCGACGTCGTCGCCGCCTCGGGCCGCTTCACCCTGCCCGGTCAGGACAACGTGGTGCCGGTCCAGCTGGTTCGCACCAGCCGCGGCCATTACGACCTGAGTCGGGTGGAGTTGTCCAGCACCGGCTCCTGGACGTTGGCGATCAACACCCAGACCAGCGACATCGACTCCACCACCACCCTGCTCACGATTCGGATCCGCTGACCTTCGGCGGCCGGAAAGGACGACATTTCCCATGCGAGTCTTGCCCCTGGCGCCCCTGGTCGGCGCCCTGTTGCTGGTCGGCGCGTTGCCCGCGGCCGCTCATGTCACCGTGAAAGGTGACGACGCGGTGGCCGGTGGCTCGGACGCCACCATCACGTTCCGGGTGCCCACCGAGAGCGACAAGCTGAGCACCATCGAGGTCCGGGTGGCCCTGCCGACCGCGACCCCGATGGCCTCGGTGGACATGCTGGCCATGCCGGGCTGGACCGAGACGCAGAAGTCGATCACCCTGGCCACCCCGATCCACACCGACGACGGTGACATCACCACCGCGGTCTCGGAGGTGGACTGGAAAGCGCAGTCGGGCGCGGAGATCAAGCCCGGTTCGTTCGGCGAGTTCACCCTCATCGCCGGGCAGCTGCCGGAAACCGCCTCACTCACGTTCAAGGCCATCCAGACCTACAGCGACCGGTCCGTGGTGTCCTGGATCCAGGTGCCGGCCGCCGGCCAGACCGCCGACGACGTCGACTATCCCGCGCCGGTACTGGCCCTGGGCGCGGCCGGGTCCGGCTCCACCGGATCGGGTGTGACGGTCAGCGCCAGCACCGCGGCCGCGGCCGGCACCACCCTGCCCACCGTGCTGGCCGTGGTCGCCCTGGTCCTGGCCCTGATGGCCTGCGCCGCTGTCCTGGCCGGCGCGATCGCCCGACGTCGGCGGCCACAGTCCGGTGCGACCCCGGTGACCATGGCGAACGTTGATGAGCCCGAGCGGGTGACCGCCCGGTCCTAGTGGTTCCGCAGTTCACGCCCAGGGCAGCGGGTGGTTCCCGACCGCGATCAAACTCCCGTTCAGCCGGCGCGAACCCTGCACGGCGACCCCGCAGACGGTGTACGAGCTGGCCGGGATGTCCGCGGTGGTGATGATGGCGCCGTCCGGATCGGTGGCCACCACCCGGACCGCGAGCGCCGCCGCGGCGGTCGGATCCGCCAGCCCGGTGACGGTGCGCACCCATTGCCCGCAGCTCCGCTCCAGATCGGCGCGGGGAAGGCTGGCCTCGGTGAAATTGCCCAGCCCGAACACCTCGACCTGGTGCGGAGCGGCGCAGCCCCCGGGCAGGCCGCCGCGCCACTTCTCGTCGGTCGGGCAGACTCCCATCAGGGCGGCGTTCGCGCCGTTCAGGTAGGCCCCGCGCAGGGGGGCGTTCAGGGGTGCGCTGGCGCTCGCCGCCGACGGATCGGTGGTGGGGAAGAAGATCACGCAGGCCAACCAGTCCTGCCCGGCCGCCTGCTGTCGCGGAGAGGGAGCCAGCACGAGCGACCCGCTCGTCGTCTGCGGCACCCACGGGGCGATCTCGGCCGCGGAACCGGTGCCCAAATACGTTTGCGTTGCGGCACTGCAGAAGTCGTCGACCCTGGTGCCGGCCGTCCCCGGTGCGGTGCCGGCCGCACTCGGGCCGATCGAATCGGTCAACGCGGTGACCTCGCCGTAGCGCACGCCCCGGCACGGGCCCAGGGACAGCTGGGAGAAGCTGTCCACGCCCTGAGCCGAGCTGTTGACGTTGAACGCGGCCGGCAGCGGGGCGTTCAAGCAGTCTCCCACCACCGGAGCCGGCGGGATCGGGGTGACCACCGGCGTGCCCGACGTCTGGCCGAGCCGCCACCGGGGCAGCGCCACCGCCGCAGCGATGAGCAGGAGCACCAGCAGACCGATGGCCCGGCCGATGGTTCGGCCGGGCCATCGCACGCTCATCCGGATCCCGACAATCCGGTGAGCGGGCTACACACCTTCCAGCTGCTTATCCGACTTGCGCAGGTAGACGACCCAGGTGACCGCGACGCAGACCACGTAGAAGGCGATGAAAACGACGTAGGCCGCGTTGGCGGACTTGGTGGCCAGGAACGACTGCCGGAAGACCAGGTTGACCAGCACACCGCCGGCCGCGCCGATGGCCCCCGCCACGCCGATCAACGCACCGGACAGCCGCCCCGCTTCGGATGTCTGGGTACCGAAGTCGTCTCCCGCGGCGATGCGAGTGGCCGCCTTCGCCCGGAAGATGGCGGGAATCATCTTGTAGACCGAACCGTTGCCCACCCCGCTGAACATGAACAAGAGAATGAATCCGACCAGGTACAGCGGCAGCGACTTCTGCTGCGCGGCCACCAGGACGATCGCGGTGCTCACGGCCATGGCGATGAAGTTGTAGAAGCTCACCTTGGCGCCGCCCCACCGGTCGGCCAGCCAACCGCCGACCGGGCGGATCAGCGAACCCAGCAGCGGGCCCAGGAAGGTCAGGTAGAGCGCCTTCACCGGGGTCGAGAAGGTGCCCTTGAACTGGATCTGCAGCACCTGGCCAAAGGCAAAGCCGAAACCGATGAAGGAGCCGAAGGTGCCGATGTAGAGCAGGGCGATGATCCAGGTGTTGCCGTCCCGGCAGACCCGCCGCATGGCGCCCTTGGCGTTGCTGGCGATGGTCAGGTTGTCCATGGCCAACGCGGCGCCCAAGGCGACCAGCACGATGAGCGGGATGTACACGGCCACCATGACTTTCGGGTGGGTGGCACCCGCGGTGGCCAGGACGAGCAGGCCCACCAGCTGGACCACGGCCACGCCGAGGTTGCCGCCGCCGGCGTTCAGGCCCAGCGCCCAACCCTTGAGCCGCTGCGGATAGAACGAGTTGATGTTCGTCATCGACGACGCGAAGTTGCCGCCGCCGACACCGGCCACCGCCGAGGCGATCAGCAGGGTGGTGAAGCTGACCCCGGGTGCGAACACGATCGCGATGAAGATGCAGGGCAGCAGCAACATCAGGGCGCTGAATATGGTGAAATTGCGCCCGCCGAATTTTGCTACGGCGAACGTGTAGGGCAGCCGCAGCACCGCGCCGACCAGAGTCGGCATGGCCGTGAGCAGGAACTTCCCGGCTGCGTCCACGTGGTAGGCGGGGCCCATGAACAGGACCATGACCGACCACAGGCTCCAGACCGAGAAGCCGATGTGTTCGGTCAGGATCGAGAAGATCAGGTTGCGGCGGGCCACGGTGGAGCCGCCGTTGTCCCAGAAGGATTTGTCCTCCGGGCGCCAGTCGTCGATCCACCGCTTGCCGCGCTTGCCGGGCGTCGCGTCCGGTGGGGCGGCAATGGTGGTTTTGTCGATCGTGGAACTCATCGATGCTCCAGTCAGGGCGTGGTGGGAGGGATGTCACGGCCGCGAGAGCGACAGTCGGAGCCCGGGACGGCACACCGATGGTCCGGCCGGTGAGGAAATATTCCGGGTCGGACGTGCTCCGGCGGTGTCCGCGTAATTACTCGCCGGTTCCGTTCTGCGCACATGGTGGGCGAGGCGGTGTGCGGTCCCACGACGGTGCGGCGGACGTCACCACCTGACGGCGATGCGGGCGACGGCGCGGCCGGAAATCACCGGCACACTGTTGGCATGCGTTGGCCGGCAATGTCTTTGCTCAGGGGGTCGGCGCGGGCGAAACGGCGGACGGCCCTGGCCCTGGCCCTGACCGTGTTATTGGCCGGGTGCTCGGCGTCGCCACCCGGCCGCGCGAATACCGCGGCACCTGGGTCGACGGCCCCGTCGGTCTCTTCGGCTCCGGCCGGCGTGCCGCCGACCCGGATCGTCACCCTGCATACCGCCGACGGCGAACGCACCGCCATCGTGCATCACCCCGCGAGTGCCAAGGCCGGCGCCGCGATGGTGGTCGTGTTGCATCCCGCGGCCACATCCGCGTCCACCATGGAGGCCAACTTCGGCTTCGATGCCCTGGCCGATCGCGAAGGGCTGGTCGTGGTCTATCCCGACGGTCTGCTCGACAGTTTCCAGGACACCTGGAACGCCGGTCGCTGCTGCCCGCCGGCCAGCGAGTTGGGGACCGACGACGTCGGGTTCCTGACCACGTTGAGCACCGCCCTGAAGTCCATCGACGCGACCGGTCCGCGGCTGTACGCCGTCGGGTTCTCCAACGGGGCCATGTTGGCCTACGCCTGGGCCTGCGCCCGACCCGGCAGCCTGGCCGGGCTCGGGGTCGTGGCCGGGTCCCTGACCATGAACTGCCCGCACCCCGATACCGTCTCGGTCGTGGCCGTGCACGGCACGGCCGACAAGAGCGTGCCGGTGAACGGGGGACCGGCGCCGGACGGGGCCACCTTCCCCGGCGTCGCCGCCTCGCTGGCCCCGTTCCTGGCCTCGGACGGATGCGCGGCCACGCCCACGGTCACCGCCACCTCGGCGGCGGTGGTGTCGAGGTGGGTGTGCGCAGGTGGACGGCGCGTGGTCCGGGATCTGGTCACCGGCCTGGACCACGCCTGGCCGGGTGCGGGGGCCGCGGCGGGGACCGGCAGCGGCCCGCTGGACGCGACCGGCTTCCTGTGGTCGCAGCTCCGGGTCGGGTGATCCGAACAGCGCGGTCCAGCCACGCTGGATAGCGTGGAGGAGTGGCTGGTTACTTCGACGTGCATCCGGACAACCCGCAGCCGCGGGTCGTGCAGCAGCTGGTGGCCGTGCTGAACGGTGACGGGGTGATCGCCTACCCGACGGACTCCAGCTATGCCCTCGGCTGCCGGATCGGGAATGTCGAAGGGTTGGAACGGATCCGCCGCATCCGGCATCTGGACGAACGGCATCACTTCACCCTCATGTGCGCTGATTTCGCCCAGCTCGGGCAATTGGTGCACGTGGACAATTCGGTCTTCCGCAGCATCCGGTCGGCCACTCCCGGGCCCTATACGTTCATCCTGCCGGCCACCCGCGAGGTGCCCCGCCGAATGTCCCACCCGAAGAAGCGGACGGTGGGCGTGCGCATTCCTGACCATGCCTTCGACCAGGCCCTGCTGCAGGCACTGGGCGAGCCGCTGCTGTCCAGCACCCTGCTGCTGCCCGGGGAGGATGAGCCGCTGGCCGACGGCTGGGAGATCAACCAGCGGCTCGGGCATCTGCTCGACGCGGTGGTCGACACCGGTGAGGCCGGGACCACGCCGTCCACCGTGGTCGACTTCTCCGGCGGCGAGCCGGAGATCATCCGGCGCGGGGCCGGCGACCCGGACCGTTTCGAGAGCGGGTGAACCCGCCGAGTCGCGGGAAACGGTGACCCGTGGCGATCACCCTGCTGGCGGAGGCCGAGGTGGCCCGGCTGAAGGCCCAGGAACTCACCTATCCGGCCGTGGACCGGAAGGTGGTGAACCCGCCTCCCGGTTATTCCCTTCTGGCCCGGACCCGACGGCTGGCCGATACCGCCGATTTTGCGGTCGCGGGTCAGGCGTTGATGAGCTGGCAGGTGCAGGCCCGTTCCGGATTGCGGGTGTGGACGTCCTCGCGTCGGGTCGAGCCCGGTGAGGTGGTGGTGCTACGGCTCGGCCTGGGTGCGGCGGCCGTGCGCATTCCCTGCCGGGTGGTCGGCGTGGTGGACGAACCCGATCGACAGGGTTTTAGTTATGGCTCGTTGCCCGGCCACCCGGTGTCCGGCGAAGAATCTTTTCTGCTCGTGCGCGGCGCAGACGGCGTGCTCACCTTCACTGTCTCGGCCGTTTCCCGTCCAGCCAGCCCACTGGCCCGTCTGGGCGGGCCGCTCAGCGGGTGGGTCCAGCGCTGGATGACGACCAGATACCTGCGGGCGCTGGGCTGAGGGCACGACCGGGAAGGCCGCATCACACCCCGGGTTCGGTCAGGGGATTTCGGTCAGGGGATGAGGACGAGCTTGCCGGGGGCATGTCCGGCCATGCCGGCCCGGTGGGCCTCGGCGGCCTGGTCGAGCGGATAGGTGGAGGCGACGAGGACGCGCAGCTGCCCGGTGCCGGCCTTGTCAGCAAGCTCGGGTCGGGCTGCTTGCCGGATCTCGGTGCCCAGGTCGGCGCCGGGCGCGTTGCCCAGGATCTTGACTCCGGCGGGTCCGCGGCGCGGGCCGCCGGCGATGGAGGCGATCCGGCCCGGGTCAGCGACCAGCGCGAGCGAGGTGTCCAGGGCTTCATCGGTGCCGATCAGGTCGAGAGCGGCGTCCACACCGTCGGGGGCGAGAGCCCGGACGCGGTCGAGCAGGCCGGGACCATAGGTCACCGGGGTGGCACCGAGCTCGCGCAGTAGTTCATGGTTGCGTTCGGCGGCGGTGGCGATGACGGTGGCGCCGAGATCGACGGCCAGCTGGATGGCCAGCAGTCCGACGCCGCCGGAGCCGCCATGGACCAGGACGGTGTCTCCGGCCCGGACGCCGGCCGCGTGCAGGGCATGAGCGGCGGTCACCCCGGCCAGCATCAATCCACCGGCCTGGGCCCAGTCCAGAGTGGCCGGCTTGGCGATCAGGGCGCTGGTGGGGACGACGACGAAATCGGCGTAGGCGGCCGCGGCCGGGTAGACGATCACCTCGTCGCCGATCCCGGCGTTGAACACGTCGTCGCCGATCGCGGTGACGATGCCGGCACATTCCCGGCCGAGCTTGGGCAACGAGTCGGCTGCGACGACCTCGTCCTTGTGCTTGTCGTCGACCTGGTGGAACGTACCGCTGTAGACCTTCCAGTCGATGGGGTTGACCCCCGCCGCCTTGACCTGGACCAGGACCTGGCCGGGTCCGGGTACGGGGACGGCAACCTCGGCGACCTCCAGGACGTCGGGGCTGCCGTAGGCGGTCGGTCGGACGATGCGCGCCACTGGTGGTGCTCCTTCGGGTTGGGCCTCGCGGAATATCGAGCGGATCAGCGACCCCCAAGATATGTCGGTCGACTGTGGCGTGTGTGGCCTCTGTGACAGGTGGTACGGAAGCCGTTAACCTGAGTCGGTGGCTGCCAAGACGCCGACCTCCTCGCGCCCGAAGACGACCGCCGCTCGCCCGGGGGCGAAGACGGCTCGGTCGGCGACGGGCAAGACGACGAAGCCAGCGCCGCGTCCCGCCGCCCGCACCGCGCGAACCGGTGCCGCGCGCCCGACGACCGGCCGCGCTGGATCCGCCCCCACCCGCCAGGTCCACCGGCCGTCGGCGTTCAGCCGGGCGATCAGGGCGTTCGGCCGAGGACTGGCCCGGATGTGGGGCGCCCTGGCCACCGGGCTCGGTCATCTCGTCCGCACCGTCGGGCGGGGCGCCGGCGCCGCCCGCGAACTCGATGCGGCGCACCGCACCGACGGCCTCGCCCTGGCTCTGCTCGCGCTGGCCCTGGTGTCGGCCATCGGAACCTGGTTCCACGCCGCCGGTCCGGTCGGTGCCGGGATCGACCTGGCCACCCGGTATGTCGTCGGTCAGGTCGCGGTGGTCGTGCCGCTGGCGCTGCTGATCGGCGCGGTGCTGCTGATGCGGGCGTCCAGCACGGCGGGCAGTGGCCCGCGGCGGATCTTCGGCATCATCTTCCTGGTCCTGGCCGTCACCGCCGGATTCCAGGTCGCACACCTGGGCGCCATCGGCGGCCCGGCTCACGACTCGACCGCGGCGAGGTCGGCCGCCGGCGGTCTCGTGGGTTGGCTGGGCACCCCGCTCTACCTGGGGCTGCACGCCGCGGTGGCGCTGGTGCTGCTGGTGCTGGTGGCCACTTTCGGTCTGCTCCTGGTCACCGGCACCGCGTTGCGGGACGTGCCGGACCTGGCCCGACGCGGCTGGCGAACGGTCAGCGGAGGCCCGACTCCACAGACCGATGGCGACACGGACACCGAAGCCTCCGCGGACGGTCCCGACCTGGAGCCGTGGCATTCCGCCGGCCTCGAGCCCACCGAGGATCTGCAGGCCACCGTTCGGCTGCGCCGGCCGTCCCGGCGGCGTCAGGGCCAGAACGGCGACGACGTGCCGCCGCTGGACCCAGAGCTGGCCGAGGCGACCGCACCCACGCTGGCCCTTCCGGTCGTGGGCCGGCCATCGCCGGCGCCCAAGACTCGCGCGGTGAAGGTGCCGGTGCCCGTGCCGACCGGGCCGCCGAAAGGTCCGGAGACCCAGCTCAGCCTGGATCGAGCCCTGGACGGCAGTTATCAATTGCCGCCGGCGCCGTTGCTCAAGCTGGGCCCGCCGCCCAAGCAGCACTCGTCGGCCAACGACGACATGATCAACCGGATCAACGGCGTGCTGGCCGAGTTCCGGGTGGACGCGGCGGTCACCGGGTTCAATCGGGGCCCGACCGTCACCCGCTACGAGGTCGAACTCGGCCCGGGGGTCAAGGTCGAGGCCATCACCCGGCTCACCCGCAACATCGCCTATGCCGTGGCCACCGATTCGGTCCGGCTGTTGGCGCCCATCCCGGGCAAGTCGGCGGTGGGCATCGAGGTGCCGAACTCGGACCGGGAGATGGTCCGCCTCGGCGACGTGCTCGCCGCACCGGACGCCCGCAAGGATGATCATCCGCTGGTCATCGGGCTGGGCAAGGACGTCGAGGGCGGCTTCGTCACGGCCAATCTGGCCAAGACCCCGCACCTGTTGGTGGCCGGGGCCACTGGGTCGGGCAAGTCCTCGTTCGTGAACTCGATGCTGGTCTCGCTCCTGCAGCGGGCCACGCCGGCCGAGGTCCGGATGATCCTGATCGACCCGAAGATGGTCGAGCTCACCCCCTACGAGGGCATTCCGCACCTGATCACGCCGATCATCACGCAGCCCAAGAAGGCGGCCGCCGCGCTGGCCTGGCTGGTCGAGGAGATGGAGCAGCGCTACACCGACATGCTCGCCCACGGGGTCCGGCACGTCGATGATTTCAACCGCAAGGTGCAGCGCGGCGAGATCGTCACACCGCCCGGTTCGGAGCGGGTCTATCGGCCCTACCCCTACATCCTGGGCATCATCGACGAGCTGGCCGACCTGATGATGACCGCGCCCCGGGACGTCGAGGACGCCATCGTCCGGATCACTCAAAAGGCCCGGGCCGCCGGTATTCACCTGGTGCTGGCCACTCAGCGGCCGTCGGTGGATGTGGTCACCGGCCTGATCAAGACCAACGTGCCGTCCCGGCTGGCCTTTGCCACCTCGTCGCTGATCGACTCGCGGGTCATCCTGGACCAACCCGGGGCCGAAAAACTGATCGGCATGGGCGACGCCCTGTACCTGCCCATGGGCGCGGGCAAGCCGGTGCGCATCCAGGGCGCGTACGTGTCCGACGAGGAGATCGCGGAAGTCGTGGCCTTCGTCAAGACCCAGGCCGAGCCGGAGTACGCCGACGGGGTGACCGCGGCCAAACCCGACGCCAGCAAGAAGGTCGATTCCGACATCGGCAACGATCTCGACCTGCTCATCGAGTCGATCAGCCTGGTGGTGACCTCACAGTTGGGCTCGACCTCCATGCTGCAGCGCAAGCAGCGGGTCGGCTTCGCCAAGGCCGGCCGGCTGATGGACCTGATGGAGACCCGCGGCATCGTCGGACCCTCCGAGGGCTCCAAGGCTCGCGAGGTGCTGATCAAGCCGGACGAGCTGGACTCGGTGCTGGCCGAGCTGACCGGCGTGGACACCCCCGAGGGTGTCCCGGACGAGCTCTGACCCCCTTCCGCGGGCTGCTTTTCCTCAGACGCCGACGCGCGGTCGCTGGGCCAAGCCTCGGGCGAGCAGAAGCACTGCAGCCGCACTGAGAGCCAGGTAGACCCAGAGGGCGAACCGAACGCCGGTGGGCGACTGGGTGGCGATCAGACCACCGATCGCGAGCACCGCCGACAGCACTCGGCTGACGATCACCACGACCATCATGGGCACTCCCGACCGCCGGTGAGCCGCCACACCGAGGAGGGTGAGCACCCCGAGGACCGCGCCGGCCACGGTGACGACGAGCGGTATGTGGCCCCGATCGACGAGGTTCTGTAGGTCGATGAGAGCGAGCAACACGGAGATGGTGAATCCGATGCGGACGTACATTCAGGCCTCCTGAACGCGGAAATGGGAACACCAGGAACCTGCAAGGGAATGGCGTCCGGCACATCGGGACGGACGCCGGTTTTCGCGCCGGTGTTCCCACACCCGTACCAGCACGGTGGTCAGGAAGGCAGCCTGGATTTAGCCTTTCCAGATGACTCGGTGGACAGTGCCGAAAGTGGTCGTGGCCGCGCAGCTCGGCCTGTCCGTTGCGGCCACGGTCACGGCGATCTTCTGGGTCACTGCCGCCCCGAATGCCTACGACATTTCCAATGTCGTCCTGAGCGATGGTCTCGGCCTCTACGCGATCGTGCTGGCCGTGCTCGTGCTGCGGCGTCGTCCCCACCTGGTCATCGGGCCACTGCTGGGCCTCTACGGGCTGGTCAGCACGGCCCTGACCATGTCGGACGTCTACGGCGACATGCACGCCCAGCTACCGGCACGCTTTCCGGTGTCGCCGTGGTGGGTGGCGTTCGGCACGGCATCGTTCATGTTGTGGTCGCTTCCGACCATTTTGTTGGTGCTCTATTTCCCCAGCGGTCGGCTGCTCTCCCCGCGCTGGCGCTGGCTGATCGTCGCCTTCTGCGTGGCCTTCCTGGCCATGTCGATCGTGCAGCCTTTCGTTGAGCGCACGTTCGATGAGCCCTATCAGGACATGCCGAACCCGGTGCCGGCCGCGCACGGCGGGTGGGCGGTGGCCGGTTGGGGCGTGGTGGCCACCTGCCTGGCCGGGTTCATGACCGTCCTGGTGTTGTCCGTGATCGCGGTGGTTAGGCGCTTCCGGCGGGCCGAGGGTATTGCCCGCCGGCAGTTGAAGTGGTTCCTGCTGGGCGCGTGCACGCTCCCCGCCGGCCTATTGGTCTGCTGGATCGACGGGCTGTTGTTCGGCAGCAACGGAGGTCTGCTGACCGCGGTGGCTCTGTTCGTCGTCCAGCTGGCGGTACCGACCGCCACCACCATCGGTCTGCTGCGCCACGAGCTCTACGACGTGGACCGGGCCGTCGCCGCCACGGTGACCTACGCGGTGGTGACGTCGATCCTGGTCGGCTTGTTCGGCCTCACCTCGGTGGTCGCCGGAGTGGCCCTCGGCCGGAGTTCACCGTGGGTCGCGGCGGTGGCCACCGCGGTGTGCGCCGCGGCCCTGTCACCGTTGCGCAAGCGGCTGCGAGAGGCCGTGGACCGAAAGCTCTATCCGCGTCGGCGCAGTGTGCTCGAGGCCATCAGCCGCTTCCGCGGCGACATCCGCGTCGGCCGGGCTCTGCCCGAGGATCTGGAGGGCGTGCTGTCGGCCGCGCTGCAGGACCCCGATGTCCGGATCGACTACCTGCTGGGCGAGGTGGGGTTCTTCGGGTCCGGACCCGCGACCGTGCCCCCCGGCGGCGTGCCGGTGATGATCGCCGACTACCGGGTGGGCGTGTTGGCTGCCGGCTCGCGGACGTCGCCGCAACTGCTGCGCGAGGTCGCCCATGCGACCGCCTTCCTGGTCGAGGCCGTGCGGATGCGGCTCGGGTTGGCCAACGCACTGGAGGAGGTGGCCTCCAGCCGCTCCCGGCTGCTGCAGGCCGGGTACGAGGAACGCCGCCGGCTGGAACGCGACCTGCACGACGGTGCCCAGCAGCGGCTGGTCGCGTTGGGCATGAATCTGCGGGTGGCCCAGCGACATCTGGGCGACGGCACGGTGGACATCAACGGCCTGCTGGACGAGTCGGTGGGTGAACTGGGCACGGCCGTGGCCGAGCTCCGGCAGATTGCCCACGGACTGCGCCCGAGCAGTCTGGACGACGGGCTGGGGCCCGCGCTGACCAGCATGATCAGCCGGCTGCCGGTGCCGGTGGGGATGAAGGTGCACGCCGGCCCGGTGCCCGACGATGTGGCCACCACCGCGTTCTTCGTGGCCAGCGAGGCGGTCACCAACGCGATCAAACACGCGCAGGCCGAACGCATCGACCTGGACGTACGGCATGACTCATCCGGACTGGTGGTCACCGTGTCGGACAACGGGTGCGGGCGAGCCGAGGTGCGACTGGGGGCCGGCCTCGCGGGCCTGTCCGACCGGGTGGCTGCCGCCGGTGGCCGGCTGCAGGTGCAGAGCCGCCCCGGGCTGGGCACATCGGTGGAGGCGTTCCTGCCGTGCGCATCGTGATCGGTGAGGACTCGGCCCTGTTCCGGGAGGGTCTGTCCCGACTGCTCGTCGACGCCGGGCACGAGGTGGTGGCCAAGACCGGTGACGCGGTCTCCCTGGCCGCGGCGATCGCCGAACACGAGCCGGATCTGGCCGTGATCGACGTGCGCATGCCGCCCGATCTCACCGACGACGGGGCCCGGGTGGCCCGGCAGGTGAAAAGGGAAAGGCCGCAGGTCGGGATCATTCTTTTGTCGCAGCACGTCGAGACCCGCCATTCCGTGGAATTGGTGGCCCGAGGCGGATTCGGATACCTGCTCAAGGACCGCGTGCTGGACGTGGACGATTTCCTGGACACGCTGCGGCGGGTGGCCGGGGGCGGATCGGCATTGGATCCGGAGGTCGTGGCCCGGCTGATCACGGCCGCCTCCCGCGATGACGACCCACTCGCGGTCCTGACCGGGCGGGAGCGAGAAGTGTTGGCCCTGATGGCCGAAGGTCGGACAAACGCCGGGATCGCGCGGCGTCTCTGGTTGACCGAGCGCACCGTCGAGGGCCACATCGCGTCGATTCTCACCAAGTTGCGCCTGTCCAGCACCGACGACGATCACCGCCGGGTGCTGGCCGTTCTCGTCTATCTGGGACGCAGTGCCGCCTGGCAGTAATGGGCCGAGCGTGCGCATCTACTCCGGGTTCGATCGTCCCTGTTCTGCGTGGCTGATGACAACACCGACCCCGGCCTGGCGGAAATGCTCGCCCATCGCGGCGGCGACGGCGGAGCGGGTGGTCGAGGAAAGGGTCGGGGCATGCCAGAAACGGATCGAAAAGGTGACCCGGTCACCGTCAACGGCGTGCACCAGGGTGGTGGGGGGTGGGCTGTTGAGCACGCCGTCCACCTCGGTCACCATCTGTCCCAGTGAGCTGGTGACCGCGTCCATGTCCCCTGGGGCGATCAACGCGACCTCGAGCGCAGACCGTTCCGACCCGTATTCGCTGTAGTTGATCAGCGGCGTGCTCAGCAGGGCGGCGTTGGGCAGATGCACCGCCGTGCCCGCGGAGGTCTTGATCACGACCGACCGGCCGTTGAGCTCGGTGACGACCCCGCGGAAACCCTGCGACTCGATGTCGTCGCCCAGGGCGATGGTGTGCCGGGTCTGCAGGATGATGCCGGCGCCGAAGTTGTCGGCCACACCACGCAGCGACAGCGCCACGACCGCGATGACCACCAGCGCCACGGTGATCAAGGGCTGCAGTTGCGCGCCCAGGAACGTCAGGGCCACCCCGATGCCCAACAGCAGCACCAGGTATTTCGCTGCTCGGACCAGGATCGACCGGGTGTTGACGGAGAGTCCGCCGATGCGGTCGACGGCGGCCTGGGTGATGCGCCGCACCAGCCGGAACGCGATCCAGGTGACCACCAGGACCAGCACGGCCAGCGCCAGGTCCCAACCGCTGACGCTGCTGGGCTCAATGAGATCGTCGATGGACAATTCGCGCTACCTCCCATTCTCGCTGGGCCGGGCGCCGGGCTCCCCGGCGCCGGTCGGGACGGCGAAATCTACCCCAGCCCCGTGAACGGACGCCGTGATCGATGCGGGGACAGGCGGCCCGGTCAGGGCGACGATCGCAGGGCGGTGGAGACCGGGGACGGAAAGCGCACGGTGAATCGGTCGTCGCCGAGCACGTCGCGCAGCTCATCAGCGACGGCCAGAACGCGGCGGCGCAGGTCGGCGCTCACCCTGGTCAGGAGCTTGATCGTGATCTCGCCGTCCGGTCGTTGCACCCAGCCACCGACGACCCGACCGTTGGCCCAGATGGTCGGGCCGGCGTTGCCGTTCCGGTCGAACAGGTGCGGTCCCAAGGCGGGGTCGAGGTAGAAGTCGCGCTGTTGCCACCCCATCACGGTCGGGTCCAGACCGGGCAGCAGGGCCACCCACGGCTCCGGTTCGGCCACCGGGTCGGTGTCGTCGGGCAGGATCCATCCGGGTCCGGAGTCGAGCCGGACCGGCACGGCCTCGACCGTTTCCAGAGCCCGCTTGACGGCGGCGGCCGTGCTGCCCAGCCACCACTGCAGGTCGGCGGCGGTGCCCGGCCCGAAGGCGCGCAGCCAGCGCCGGACCAGCTCGGCGCGGGCCGGCGCCGCATCCAGCCCACCGATCCCCCCTGGCAGCACCTCGTCCATGGCCGCCCAGGTGTAAGCGCCGTTGATCCAGGAACCGGACGGCCGGACCCGCACGATGTCGCCGTCGAAGCCGAGCAGCAACAGCACCCGGGTGTGCGCGGAAGGCGAGGCCGCGTAACGGGTGTCGGGGGCTAGGAGGAGTTTCTCGGTGAGCTCGGGGACGTCCGCCCCGAGCTGCCGGGTGCTGGCCCGACCGCGAGAATGCAACGCATGCAGGACTTTTCTCTTGGCCTGCTCGAGCCAGGCGGCGCCGTTCTCGGAGATGCCGGCCTGCTCGATCATGCCGACGGTGCGGGTGGTCTGCGCCTTGACCAGCCCGGTCGTGCAGGCGGCGTGGGCCAGTCGGGCCACCTGAGGGCTCATCACCCACAGCGTCCGGCGCATGGCGTGGTGCCTGACCAACGCGGGCGGGTCGTAGAGCACCCGCTCGACGGCGGCCAGGCTCGGATGCCGCATGCGGGCCCAGGCCGACAGGTAGACCGAGGCGGGATCGGAGGAGTGCAGGGCCACCACGGCGTCGGCGACGGCGACCACGTCGTCGGTGCGCCCGTCCGGGAGCAGCAGATGCCTGCGGGCCAACCGGGCCCGGCGCTGGTCATTCGTGATCCACGGGGCCATGGTCGTCACCGGAGGAGTGTGCCAGGCACTGCCGTCAGCGCGCGCCGGCCATCCAATTGGCATGAGCCACCAAGGTCGACAGGAGAGACGCGGCTGACGGGCTGACGGCCGGTGACCACATGGCGTAGCCGGCCGAATTGGGCTCCGGGCTGCCGTCCGGCAGATGGGGCATCAACACCCAGTACAGATCGCCGGAGATGTGGCGATCGCCTTGGACGGCTCGGATCAGTGCGCTGGTGGCCGAGCCCACCCGCCAGTCGAACTCTCCCACCACGTAGGCCTTTTGGTGCGCGGCCGCCACGGCCGCGTCCGCTTGCATCCAGTCCACGTCGACGGGGTAGAAGTGACCGCCCACGATGTCGATCCAGGGCGAGTTGATGGCCGCGTTCGCCACCGACATCCCGGACGCGGCGGAGCCGTCCGCGACCAGTTGGCGCGCACCCAGGTACTGCTTGATGTACTGGGCGATGTCCGAGGTCCAGGCGGGGGTAGCCGTCCAGATCTCGTTACCGGTCTCCCACGCCAACACGGTCGGGTCGTTCTTGTAGGCGATCCCGTTGTACGGGTTGACGTGCCCGAGCAGGTTCGAGATGTACCACTTGAAGTCCTGCACGACGGCGTTGTCGGAGTAGAAGTGGGCCTCGGACTGGCGCTGCGCCGCACTGTTCGATGCGTTCACCCCGAGGTTGGGGTCATTGGGGTAGCCGTGCCAGCCGGTGAAGGTCGATTCGCCGCCGTGGTAAAACCGCCACTGGTCGGTCAGCGGGATGATCACCTTGAGTCCGAGCCGGCCGGCCAGAGCGAGGGCATAGTCGGCTGAATCAAGGGCGCTGGTGTTGAAGACTCCGTTCGTGGGCTCAAAACACACCGCACACCCCACGCTGATGCCCAGCGTTTGCGCCCGGATCACCGTCGCCCCGGTGCGCACGGCCGACTGCAGTGCGTCGGCGATGAGCGTGTGTGTTGGGTAGGTCGGGTTGCCCGCACCGTCGCGCACGTTGTCGTCCAGGCCCAGGTAGTACTCGTTCGCTCCGGCGAAACGAAAGACCGCCCCACCCAGCATGAGCAGATTGCCCGAGCGGGTCACGAAGCCCGACCCATCTCGTACTGCCAGGGGTGCGGACCCGGTCGCCCACGCGGGTTGGCCCAGTACGCCGGCGGCCACGAGGGCGACGACCACGACAGCAACTCGACGCGAATTCCTCCTGGAAGCACGCATCAGACATCGCTCCTCATGTCGGGCGTTCAATCACCAGGATCCTGGCGAGTGCCTCCGGGGCGGCGCGAAGCCGAGGCACCATCCGGCCCGGGTTCGACCGGAAGGGGGGCGGCGGTCGAGGCGGCGGAACCGAGCCACGTCCGGTCGCGGACCGGTCGGTATCGCGGGCAGGACCGGTCAGCGCACAGGCTGCAGTCGGTGCCGGCTCGAAAATGCTCGTGAGCTTCCTCGGGATGGCCGCACTGGCACACCCGATTCGGCCGCGGTTTCGACCTCAAGGCGTTGGACTCCTCACGCTGTAGACGCCTCGACGACGCCTCCACGAGGGTAGCCATCCCGACTTCGAATGTCCTGTCGAGGAAGGCCGGCAGAACCTGGCGAGACGGTCGTTTCGGGTGCACGACTGATCACAGTCAGCAACAAAGTGGCGTGCGTCACGATACCAATCGGGTACACGGGTCGGACCGAATGGACAAATGACCCTCGGACGACGCCACACATGTTCAACAAGTAACAGTGTGTCCCCAAGCCCCCGGAGCATTCGAGTGATGAGTTCCAGTTTCGGTGTTCACGTGGTGATGACCAGGATCCGTGGGGCGATTCGGTCGCCTGAATCTCACGGGGAGTCGGTGCCGAGACCGGTCGCCCCGGAATACTTGGAGGGAACCCGCATGTTCGTTCGCCCGCGCCCAGCCGGCCGGCCCAGAGTCAGCGTGATCGTGCCGGCCCGCAATGAAGCCCGCAATTTGGAACTGGTGCTGCCGACGCTGCCCTTGGACGCTGAAATCATCGTGGTCGACGGCCATTCGGTGGACGACACGGAAGCGGTCGTGGCCCGAGTCCGGCCCGATGCGCGTTTCCTGCAGCAAACCCGGCGCGGCAAAGGAAATGCGCTGGCGGTGGGCTTTGCGCAGGCTACAGGCGACATCATCGTCATGTTCGACGCAGACGGCTCGGCCCATCCGGGTGAGATCGACGACTTCGTCGCCACCTTGATGGCGGGGGCCGATTTCGCCAAGGGCAGCCGGGTGTTGCCCGGCGGCGGCAGCCACGACATCACCCCGCTTCGCCACTGGGGCAACCGGGCTCTGACCACCCTGACCAACCTGACCTTCCGTACCGCCTTCACCGACTTGTGCTACGGCTACAACGCTTTCTGGGTTGATGTGCTGCCTCACCTGGACCTCCCCGATCCCGCTCACGGCTCGAGCGAAATGCTCTGGGGGGACGGGTTCGAGATCGAAACCCTGATCAACTGCAGGATTGCGGCGGCCAGGCTCCAGGTGCGGGAAGTGCCCAGCGTCGAGCTCGACCGGGTCTTCGGCGAAAGCAATCTGAACGCGATGAAGGACGGACTCCGAGTCCTCAAGACCATCGGCACGGAATGGCGGCGCGGCCGACGTCGGCCGGTCGCCGTCGAGGCGAGTGAATTCTCGGTGGCCTCGCGTCGCCGGCGGCGTCGCCTGACTCAATCGGTCAGGACTCCGACCGCCTCGGTGGTTCGCCGGCTGGACGAACTGGGGCGAGACGAGGCCACCGCGTGACCGTGTCATTGCGCGCGGTCAGCGTTTCTGCGGTCGTGTGTGCTTATACGATGCGCCGCTGGTCCGATATTCTCGGAGCTGTCGATTCATTGACCAGGCAGACAATCGCGCCCTTGGAAATCCTGCTCGTCATCGATCACAACGATGATCTGCTCGCGAAAGCGGGTCAGGAATTTTCCGGACGGCCTCTCGTCCGCGTCGTCTCCAGCACCCAGCGGCCCGGTCTGTCCGGGGCCCGGAATTCGGGCATCGCGGCTGCTCGCGGAGATGTGGTCGGATTCCTCGACGACGATGCCGCGGCCGCCCCGAACTGGATCGAACTCCTCTGCCAGCACTTCGGCGAGCCGCAGGTCTTCGGTGTGGGCGGGTACGCCGACCCGGTCTGGCCCGGGCAGCGACCCGGCTGGCTACCCACCGAGTTCGACTGGGTGGTGGGATGCAGTTACACCGGCCAGCCCACCGCGGTGGCCCCGGTGCGCAACTTCATCGGTGCCAACATGGCCCTGCGCCGGCTCGCCTTCGAAACCGTGGGTGGCTTCAGTTCCGCGGTCGGCCGCATCGGGCGCATCCCGCTGGGCTGCGAGGAGACCGAGCTGTGCATTCGCGTGCGGCAGCGTCACCCAGATGTCGAACTGCGCTACGACCCGTCGCTGAAGGTCAACCACCGGGTCAGCGCGGACCGCGTGCACCCGCGCTACTTCTTCCGCCGCTGTTACGCCGAGGGGCTGTCCAAGGCCGTGGTCTCCCGACTGGTCGGGACCGAGTCCGCTCTGGCCAGCGAAAAGGCGTACGTGAGTCGGGTGCTGCCGGCCGGGGTGCTGCGCAATGCCGGCCAGGCCGTGCGCGGACACCACGGTTCGCGAGTGGTCGCGCTGCAGCGGGCCGGCGCCATCGTGGCCGGATTGGCGACCACCAGCATCGGGTACGTCGTCGGTCGGACGCGGGCCGCCCTGGGCCGGGTCGGCGAGGTGCAGGACAGCGCGCCGATCCCGCCGCGGGGGGACACGGTGGACAACTTGTCCGCGGTGGCCTGAGCCCGGACTGCAGGCCCCGGTCGGATTCCGATCGGGGCCTACTCTCCTTCGTCATCAGCCGAGCGTCCGCGCCTGTGTGGACAGGTCGTCCAGCACCGGGTCGTGATCGTCGAGGGTGATGTCGTACTGATCGGTCACGGTGCGGGTGACCCGCCACAGCAGGTAGCCGGATGCCCCGGCCGCAAATGCGGCCGACATCTTGGCGTTCAGCTTGGTGGCCCGATTGCCCAGGTCCACCGGGTTGCCCGAGCCGCGGTTGATGCCCGCTTCGCCGACGACCAACGGCTTGCCCAGCGCCACCGCCATCGCGAACGAACAGCCGACCTTGGCGTGGATCTGTTGGCAGGCCGCCGAGTTCGGATCCGGGGTCGCGGATCCCGATCCACCGGGCATGGGTTCGTCGTCGGACCCCCAGTAGCCCCAGTCGTGCACCTCGGCGAAATCCAGGCCGGGCACGCGGTAGACGGCGGTGAAATCGGGCCCGCTGGCCCCGGCCGCCCCGTTGCTCTGGGTACCCAGGGTGAGCAGATGCCGGGGGTCCGCGGCCTTCACCACGCTGACCATGTCGGTGGCGAAATCAACGAGCACTGAACGGTTCTGATCGTCCCGGGCACTGGTGTCGGCCTCATTGACCAGACTCCAGGCGAAGATCGTGGGCTCGTCCCGGTAGTGCTCGACCATGATCTTGGCGTAATCGCGGAAGGACAGGATGGCCGTGCCGTACTGCTTCTTGTAGCCCTCGGTGAACCAAGAATCGTCTTCGTACTGGGCCTTCGGGGAGGGCGGCGTCAAGGTGGTGCAATAACCGGGCCCGTCCTCGAGTACAGGGAGCAGCCGAATGCCGGTGGCCTTGGCCGCCGCGACGACCTGATCGACACCCGAGAAGTCACGCCCACCATCGGTATAGGTCTGATAGGCCCAGAACCGGACCACGGTGACGCCGTAGGAGTCGTGCAGGGTGGCGAAGGCCGACTTCAGCTCGTCCGGGTTCATCGCCGCGGCGGAATTGCAGGAGTACTTGGACGTGGCTGCGGCGTCGTAGATGTTGACGCCCACGAACCGGAAAGGCTTGCCGTCGACCAGGAACTGGCGACCGGAGGCGGTCACGAAGCCGGCGGTCGGTTGGCGGGCAAAGGTGGTCGTGGGTCCGGTCGGACCGTTGTGCTGATCGGTCGCGCCACCGCACCCGGACGTCGCCAACACCGCCGCGAGCATCAGCGGGACCACGGCGGCCCGACCGCGCCGAAGCCACGTCACCGGCTGCGCCGCTGCTGGCGGTAGAGCTCGTCGATCGCGGCTGCGGCCCGACCCACTCCGTAGCGTTCGGTCAGCGCCGCCGGCACCGGGAAGCGGCCGCCGGGTCCGCGGCCGGCCGCCCCGAGCGCCTGGTCCACACCGCGTCTGATGGCTTCGGCCTCGATCGGCGCGGCCTGTTCCAAGGTGGTGTCGATCGGAATCGCCCAGGCCGGGCGCGGATCCAGTTCCTCCAGCGCGGGGCACTGGGCGTAGGCGACCGGGAGTCCGCAGGCCAGCGCCTCGACCACGGCCATGCCGAAGGTCTCGTTGAGCGAAGGGCTGATCAGCGCGTCGAAACCGGAGAGTACGGCCCTCATGTCGCGACGAGGGCCGAGCAGCCGGATCTGGTCGGTGACACCGAGTTGTGCGGCGAGCTCGGCGAGCTCGGCCTGCTGGGGTCCGTCACCGGCGATGACCAGGTAACGGCTGGGCGAAAGAGTCGGCGCCAGCGCCGTGAGCAGCTCGGGCAGTCGTTTCACCGCTTCCAGCCGCCCGACCGCGCCGACTACCTGGGCCGCGTCGGGGACACCCCATTCGGCGCGCACCCGAGTCCGTTCGTCGACCGAGAAGTGCAGGCTCTCGAAATCGATCCCGTTGTCCACCACGGTGATTCGTCGACCGGCCACACCCGAGGAGATCAGTCGTCGGCGGGTCCGGTCGGAGACGGCGATGGTGTGTGTGGACATCCGCTCCAGGGTGAGATATACGCGTCGGAGTAGCGGCGTGAGCGGGCGGTTCTCGATGTTGGTGTCCATCAGCGAGTGCTCGGACGAGATGACCGTCCGCACCCCGGCCAGTCGGGCGGCCGGGATGCCCCACAGCTGCGCGGCCAGCAGATGCACGTGGACGACCTCGGGTCGTACCCGACGCAGCATCCGGACCAGGCGCACAAAACCTCGGAGTTTGCCCCGGCGACCCAGCTCGACGATGTCGACATCGGCCCCCGCGGCGGTCATGGCGTCGGCCACCGGGCCGCCCGCGTACAGGGCGATGGTCGAGCTCGAGTGCACCGAGGCGGCGGTGATCCACTGCAGTTGCCGCTCCGCACCGCCGATGTCCAGGGCGGTGATGACATGGACCACTCGCAGCGAACGATTCCGGGCCGGGGCCGGGGCCGGGGCCGGGGCCGGCGTCGGCCGGACGGCGGCGACCGCCCTCATGTGGACACTCGCGCGGTGAGTACCCGCTGATACACGCGGGCGACCTCGTCCGCGCACCTGTCCCAGGTGGGCAGGTCGATGTTCGGCCGTACCCGCGGGCCGGCCGCCTCGTGCGCGCGGAGCATCGTGACCAGCGCAGCCGCCGTCTCGGCCGGGCCGGCGTCCGGGTCCAACCCGGTGACCAGTCCGTCTTCGACGAGGTCGCCAATCCCGGCGATGTCGCTTCCGAGCACCGGCAAGCCGCTGGCCACCGCTTCCATCACCCCGACCGGGTGGGCCTCGTATGAGGAGAGGGCGGCCATCACACTGGCCCGACCCAGCTCGGTGGCCATGGCCCGACGGTCGGCCGGCGGGAGATGCTTGATCTCGACCTGATCGGTCACGCCCAGCCGAGCCGCCAGGGCCCGGAGCTCATCTTCGTAGGGTCCGGCGCCCAGAATGACGAGCTCGGCGTCCGGGACCGCGGCGCGCACCAGGGGCAGCGCGGCGATGGCCCGGTGGTGCCCCTTGTACTGCTCCAGGCGACCGCTGGACACGATCCGGCCGGGGATGGCGGCGACGGTCGTCTCGGGCGGCGGGAGGGCCCCGCCGTTGCCGATGACGCTGAACCGATCGACCGGGAGGCCGGTGGCCGCGCTGAACCGCTGACGTTCGAAGCGGCTGACGGCGATGAGCCGGTCGGCCCGCGCGAGCAGGGGGGTCAGCAGTCGGAACTGGGTGTCCCGCGCCGCCGTGCGGGCGGCCGACGAGTGACCGCCGCTGTGGAAGGTGAGCACGTAGGGGATCCCGGCTCGCCGGGCCGCCAGCATGCCCAGTGGTGGGACCAGGGTGTGCACACCCTGGAAATGAACGACGTCCCAGCCACCGCTTCCGATTTCGCGGTACATACGGGGGGAGAAGTAATAGTCCCGGCGGCGCGGCCAAGCGCGGTGCCGGTGAATCGTCACCCCGTCCTGCACCTCGCGCGTCGGCAGCCGGCCCGAGCGGTCGGTGGTCATGATGTGCACGTCGAACTCGTCTCGTGCGGCCAGCCGTCGGGTCACCTCGGCGGTGTGTGTCTCCGTCCCGCCCAACTCCGGCAGGAAGCGGTGCACCACGTGCAGAACTCGCAGCGGGCGCTCGGGCGTGGATCGACGCGGGAAGGCCACGGAGGGATGGGCGGTCACGAGGTACTCCTGGTCGTGGTGTCAATGATCAGATCCCGGATCACGGTGTGGTTCTGGTCCAACAGCTCGACGGTGGAACGCCCGTCGGCCACCACCGGAACGGACACGACCTGAGCGACATCGGGTGTCACGCTCAGGTCGGCCACCACGACCTGGGAGGAGTTGCTGGTGGTGACGACCAGGCTCATGCGGTCGAAGGAGGTGCCCGACGACAGGGTGACGCTGGTGTGGCCATCGACGACGGCCGAAGCCGACATCTGCAAGGGCGGCGTGTCGGCATTCCGGGTGACCCGGGCGGACAACGCGATCGACAGGACGATGACCACGATCGCGCCGAAAGCGAAAACCCAACTCGTATCGGGTATCTGGCGCAGCAGGGGCCGGAATGCGCTGGGCGGCAGGGGGTACCGGGCGGACAGGGCCAGGGCCAGGACTCCGACCAGGGCCAGACCGATGATCCAGGACGAGCGGGTCAGGCCGACCGGGAGCAGGTTGAGGACCAGGCCGAGACCCACGCAGACCAGGACCGCACCGGTCAGGCCGAACAGGGCGGCGTCCAGCACACCCCGGCCCCGATGGCGGACCAGCCGGTCGAGCAGCACCGCGGCCGCCAGGATGACCACCGGCGCCGCCACCCAGGCGGGTGTGAACCGAGCGATGCCCAGCGCCAGCAGCCACAGCGCACCGCGAACAATGGCGTCCGGCACCGAGGACCTGACGGCGGTCGGCGGAGGGGATTCAGTCAGCATGGCGCAAACCCCGAATGTCGTAGATCTTGATCGAGCCGTTGTCGTAGATCAGCGACACGCCTCTGATGGTCGAGAACTTGGCCAGGGCGGCGGCCGGTACCGGCTCGGTCCGGGCCTGCTCGAACTCGCCGTTCTCG
Organism: Nakamurella sp.; assembly: GCA_965277905.1. Taxonomy (GTDB): domain Bacteria; phylum Actinomycetota; class Actinomycetes; order Mycobacteriales; family Nakamurellaceae; genus Nakamurella. Next base: position 970,269 of record CBDIDW010000004.1, on the reverse strand, counting down.
ATGTACACGTCCAGATGTGGCAGGCCCTGGGACAGCCGGCTGTCGACGATCAGGTAGGACAAGTCGGCACGCTCAATGAGATCCAGGTCGTCGGCGGTGAATTTCGGGTCGAGCAGCAGGCGGGAAGCGTCGATCCCGGTCGACAGGTGCCGAACGGTGAACTGGCCGCCCACCGCGGAGGCCAGCAGGCCCGAGTCCCGGTCGGCGTACACATGGTTGTCCCCGGGGAGGTTGCTCGACTCCCAGTTCGCCGCGGCCAGGTTGTCCGCGTCCATGCTGCGCGCGTCCGCCTCGATCAGGTACGGGCCGGGCAGCTGGCGGGCCGTGGGTCCGGAACCCAGGACGACGCCGCCCAGGAAGACCGCGGTGATCAGGGCACCGACCGGTAGGGCCCAGGCCAGTCGGAGGCGGCGGGCGGCCAGGAAGGCCCCGACGATCGCGCCCAGACCGAGGTAGACGAACCCGGACGCCCGGTCTCCGACCTCGGCGGTGGCCACGGTCAGGTGCCCGGCCGGTATGACCGGATAGACCAGCGCAACCAGGCAGAGCACGGTGGCCACCACGTTGCGGGCCCGGAAGTGGGTGCGCAGGGCATGCAGCACCAGCAGCAACGCCAGGCCGGCCATCAGCACCGACAGAATGAGCAGAGCCTGCTCCCAGGGCGCCGGGCCCGCCCCGGCACTGTCCGAGAAAACCTTCTTGGGCGCCGCGCCCTCGGCCAGTCCGCTGACTCCGGAGTCGTAGTTCGTCGCGATCGACCACAGGTACGGACCGACCGGATTTCCCGGAATCACCGCGGCCCCCAGCGAGAGCGCGGTGCCCGCCAGCCACATCACGGCCAGGGCCTTGAGTTCGCCGGCGCGCTCGGCCATTCGCCGGGCCACGCCGGCCTCGTCGGCCTGCCCGGTGGTAGCGCGCAGGGCGGCGACGATGCGCCGGCGTCCGAAGGCGGCCTCGGTCAGGAACCAGACCGCAAAGGCGGCGACCAGCAGACCGGCGGTCAGGTGATGCACGGCGGTGACACCGGCCAGCCCGGTCAGCGGCCAGGCCAAGGCGAGCCGACTTCCGCGGCGACGCTGCACAAAGGCGTACACGGTGAAGACGGCCAGCGGGAGGGCCAGCGTCTGGTAGCTGTACTGCGAGTTGAAGAAGAGCAGCTGCGGGTTGCACAGGTAGAGCAGGCTGCCCACCGCGGCTGCCCGGGACGACCGGGTGACCGTCCGGATCAGGCCGATCACGGCCAGCGTCATGATCATGCGGGCCAGGATCAGGACGATCCAGGCGGACACGAAGGCGGAGAGCCCGGTGACCCGCTGGATCGCGTCGGTGACGATTTCCAGACCCGGATAGAAGCTGGACACCGGCAGCAGCGGGTTCATCCCGTATAGGTGGGACGACTCGTCGATCAGCCGCAGCGTGTTGCTGTGCAGTAGTTCGTCGTGACCCACGAAGGAAATCGGGCTGAGCACGAGGCGACTCAGCTCGAGCATGACCGGCACGGCAAAGGCCAGCGTCAACCGCTCCCGGGCTCCGGTGCTGGACAGCAGCACCCGGACCAGGGCCGGCCCGATGATCACCGTCAGTCCCGCGATCCACAGCAACTGGTAGACGACGGTCGGGTTGGATCGGCGCGACTCGTTGGCCGCCACCGACAACAGGAACATCCCGCAGGCCATGACGAGCAGGAGCGGCCCGCCCAGGTTCCGCGGGCGGCGGATCGGGCGCGGCTCGACCAGCCGCTCCGGCTCGTTCGACCCGGCCGTGTCGGGCGGGTCGGCCGATTCGGATGACGCCGCCTGCGCGTCGGCCAGCAGGGTGGAGGCCACCGCCATCGACGGGACGCTCCCGAAGGCATTGTCTTCGCTCACGATCACGCTGGACGCGAGTTCGGTCGGGCTGGCGGCTCCGGCCGCGACGACGGCCGAGTCCGGGTCGACTTCGGAGGTCAACAGGGCCGTCGCCTCCGTCGGTCCGGTGAGGTGCCCCAGGCGCGGCACACTGCGCCAGGCGCGGGACAGGCTCACGCTGAGCAGGATGGCCTCGGCGAACAACACGACGCACCAGCCCACGCACAGACCCAGCGTGCCGCCCCAATGGGCGCCGAGGACGGCAGCCGTCAGCTCGACCACGAGGAAGAACAGCAGGGTGCGCACGGCGTCGGTCGTTCGACCCTGCACGCGCCGCAGCGCCACGTAGTGGTCCTTGACCACGAAGGGCAAACCGGCCAACGTCAGCACCCGGAGGATGTTCACGCCCTCCTGAGCGAAGGAGGCGCCGAACACGTTCAGGACCACCCCGGCCAGTGGGAACAGCAGCAGATAGGCAGCCAGGCTGATGGCCAGGCTGATCGGCAAGGTCAGCTTCATCCGGCCGATCACGTCGGCTTCCCTGCCCTCGCCGGAAGCGAACAGGCCGATGGCAACGGCGTAGGGCAGCGCGAAGACGAAGCCCGAGACCAACACCGCGGAGTTGAAGTACGCGTTCTCCCGGGCCGACAGCAGAACGGTGACCAGAATCGGGAGGATCTGGAACGCGGCCTGCAGGGTGATGTTCAGGGAATGGTGGCTGATGGCCATCCGCCCCAGACCGCGCAGCACCCGCAGGTCGATCCAGGGCTGGCCGGTGGTGTCGGTCCCGCTGCCGCGGGTGCGCCAGGAGACCAACGGCAGGGACAACAGGCTGCCGACCGTCCACGCCAGGAAGATGGTCATCCCCCCGGTCATGCCCGCGGCGCCGAACGCGACGAGGGCCCCGATCTTGACCACGCTGGCGAGCACGTTGCGCTCCAGCTGCAAGGTCCCCGCCCCGATGGTCAGGACGGCCTGGTCCAGCACCGCGACCACCCCCATCAGGCCGCAACCGAGCGCGAATCCGATCAGGTCAGCGGGGGTGGCCATCAGCGGTCGCAGGTTGACGGCGTGAAAGACGAGTACCGCGATGGGGGGCAGACACAGGGCCAGGAGCGCGCTGACCACGCCGGCGACAAGCACACTGGTGCGGACCAGGACCCGGCGTTGCTTGGGATCTGTGGCCGGCAGTCGGGCGATCAGCAGCGTCCCCAGTCCCAGCGACCCCAGCGAGCAGAGCAGCATCATCAGGGAGACCGCCGCGCCGGCCACACCGGCCTCGGACGTCGCGAACCGCCGGTAGGCCAGGGTCCAGAAGACGAGCCCGAGCACACTGGTCAGGGCCTGGGTGCCGACCAGGGACGCGCTGATTCCGGCGAGTCGGCGCAGGCCCGGGGTGAAGCGGGAGGTGGCCGACGACGGCGCCACGGTCTTGGCCGCCAGCTGCGTCGTCACGTCACCGCCCCGTTTTTCGAAGATCGTTCCGGAGAGGTCCGGACTCAGGCACGGACTTCGCTGTCCGACGTTGCGGCACCCGACCGCACGATTGATTCGGCGCATCGACCGGAGAGGACGGGTCGACGCCAAGAATTCGGGTCGATGCTAGCGAGAATTCGGACTCTCCGTCATTAACTTCGCGTTGAGCAGCGCCAATGGGGTGACGAATGGGAAGGGCAGGAACGAGAAATCTCACCCTGGGTGACACTTGATCCCTACGGGCCTGCTCCAGCTCGCGACCGGCCGGACGAGGGCCTCGGGGTCGCGAGCGGCCGGATTTCCCCGGCGCCGATGGCCGACGATGCACTGTCGGTGCCCTGATGCACGATGACGGCATGACCGAGCTCCCCGACCCAACCGGCCGCGTCCCCGTCCCCGGCAGCACCCGACCTGTATCGCCGGCAGGGCACACGGCCCCGGCGGCGGACCAGCAGATCGAGATCACCGTCGTGCTGCGCCGCCGCGCGCCGCTGCCCGACCCGTTGCCGGGTCCGCTCACCCCGGCCGAGCTGGCTCAGCGCTATGGAGCGACCCCCGCCGACCTGGCCGTGCTGACCGCGACGATCGAGGCGGCCGGAGCCACAGTGGTGGCGTCCGACCTGGGCTCTCGCCGAGTCCGGGTGCGCGGGTCGGTCACCGACCTGGAAGCGCTGTTCGGCACCTCGCTCCGGCTGGCGCAGGTGCGCGACCCGGCCAGCGGAGACCTGCGCACGGTGCGGACCCGCCAAGGGGACCTGAGCGTGCCCGCCGAGCTGGGCGAGGTCGTTACCGCGGTGCTCGGCCTGGACACCCGGCCCCAGGGCCGGATGCGGTTCCGGATCGCCCCGAAGGCCGCGGTGAGCGTCAGCTACACGCCGGTGCAGCTGGCCGAGATCTACCACTTCCCGTCCGGTACCGATGGATCCGGGCAGACTGTGGCCATCATCGAGCTCGGCGGCGGGTTCGCCCAGGCCGACCTGGACGACTACTTCGCCGGGCTCGGACTGCCGACGCCGTCGGTCAAGGCCGTCGGGGTGGACGGCGCGCAGAACGAGCCGGGCCAGGACCCGAGCGGCGCGGACGGGGAAGTGCTGTTGGACATCGACGTGGTCGGCGGCATGGCCCCCAAGGCCGACATCGTCGTCTACTTCGGCCCCAACACCGACGCCGGCTTCCTGGATGCGGTCAGCACCGCCGCCCACGCCACCCCGACGCCCGCCGCCATCAGCATCAGCTGGGGCCAGGACGAGGACGAGTGGACCGACCAGGCCCGCACGGCCATGGACGACGCCTTCGCCGACGCCGCCGTGCTGGGCATCGTGGTCACCGCGGCGGCCGGTGACGACGGCAGTGCCGACCGGACCAGCGACGGCAAGGACCACTGCGACTTCCCGGCCTCGAGCCCGCATGCGCTCGGCTGCGGGGGGACCAGCCTGCACGCCAACACCAGTACCGGCGCGGTCAGCTCAGAGGTGGTCTGGAACAACGGCACCGGTAAGGGCGCCACCGGGGGTGGGGTCAGCGATGCCTTCCCGCTGCCGGACTACCAGTCCGCTGTGGGGGTGCCCGCCTCGACCGCCGGCGGCGCCGGCCGCGGCGTCCCCGACGTGGCCGCGGTGGCCGACCCGCGGACCGGCTACCAGGTCCGAGTGGACGGCACCGATCAGGTGTACGGCGGCACCAGCGCGGTCGCCCCGCTCTGGGCGGCGTTGACGGCGCGACTGGTGCAGTCGTTGGGCCGCCCCATCGGCCCGCTGCAGACCCGGCTGTATCCCGCCGCGAGCAAGGGCACCGTCCCGGCCGGGCTGCGCGACATCACCGAGGGCAACAACGGCGGTTACCGGGCCGGCCAGGGGTGGGACGCCTGCACCGGACTGGGTGTGCCCGACGGCGAGGCGCTGCTGGCCGTGTTGAAGTCGGGCACCTCGGCGAACTGAGCCGGCCGGGTCAGCCCGGGATCAGCCCGAGAGTGCGGATGGCGTCCCGCTCCTCAGCCAGCTCAGCGACCGTGGCATCGATCCGGGTGCGGGAGAACTCGTCGATCTCCAACCCTTGGACGACCCGCCAGGCGCCGCCGTCCGAGGTCACCGGGAACCCGGCCATGATGCCCTCCGGGATGCCGTAGGACCCATCGGAGACGATGCCGGACGTCACCCAGTCGTCGACGGCGGTGCCCAGCACCCAGTCGTGCACATGGTCGATGGCGGCGTTGGCCGCCGACGCCGCCGACGAGGCGCCCCGGGCGTCGATGATGGCTGCGCCGCGCTTGGCCACGGTGGGGATGAACGTCTTCTCCAGCCACTCCCGGTCGACCTGATCCACCACCGGTCGGCCGCCCACCTCCGCGTGGTACAGGTCGGGGTACTGGGTGGCCGAGTGGTTGCCCCAGACGGTCATGTGGCGGACCTCAGCCACCGGCACGCCGAGCTTGCGGGCCACCTGGGTCAACGCCCGGTTGTGGTCCAACCGCATCATGGCGCTGAACCGCTCGGTCGGAACGTCGGGGGCGTTGCTCCTCGCGATGAGCGCGTTGGTGTTGGCCGGGTTCCCCACCACCAGAATCTTGACGTCGTCCGCCGCGACCGCGTTGATCGCCTCACCCTGCGGCTTGAAGATGCCGCCGTTCGCCGCCAGCAGGTCGCCGCGTTCCATTCCCGGGCCGCGCGGCCGCGCCCCGACCAGCAGCGCGATGTTGGTGCCGTCGAACGCCTGACGCGCGTCATCGGTGATCTCGACCGAAGCGAGCAGCGGGAAGGCACAATCGTCCAGCTCCATGGCGGTGCCCTCGGCCGCCTTGAGCGCGGGCGTGATCTCCAGCAGCCGCAGATTGACCGGGGTGTCCGGGCCGAGCATGGCCCCGGAGGCGATCCGGAACAGCAGCGAATACCCGATCTGGCCGGCCGCGCCGGTCACGGTGACGTTGACGGGCTTCGAACTCGGCAGGTTGGTCGACACAGCAGAACTCCTCGGACATCGGTGGCAGGGAGGGCAAGGCGAGTCTGCCCGCGGCGACCCGCCGCTGGCGAGTCGAGTGCCTGAGAGCTACGCCACGCCGGCCGGCAGCTGGGAGGCCGCCGCCGGGTCCAGCAGAAACAGCGTGCGTGCGGTGCCCACGGCGCCGGCCGCGGGCAGATCCACCTCGCCGGCCCCGCCCAAGGCTTTGGCCACCGCATCGGCCTTGCCGTCACCGGTCGTCATCAGCCACACCTGCGCGGCGGTGCGGATGGTGGGCAGGGTGAGCGAGATCCGGGTCGGCGGCGGCTTCGGGCAGTCGCGCACCGCGACCACGGTCAGGGTGGTCTCGTGCACGGCGGGGGAGTCGGGGAAGACCGAGGCCACATGACCCTCCGGGCCCACACCCAACATGACCACGTCGAACCCGGGCCGGTCGGCGATCACCTGGGCGTATGCGGCGGCGGCCGCTTCCGGATCATCTCCGAACTCGGCGCCCGACGCGGCCATGGCGTGCACCCGGGCCGGGTCGAGGGGGAGGTGGTCGAGCAACGCGTCCCGGGCCTGCTTGTCGTTTCTCTCCGGGTCGTCGGCGGCCACGAACCGCTCGTCGCCCCAGAACAGCTCGACCCGACTCCAGTCGACGGCGTCCCGGGCCGGCGACGAGTTCACGTGGGCCAGCACCGCGATACCGGTGCCACCACCGGTGAGCACGACTCCCGGGATCCGGCCCTCGGCCTGCGCGTCGACCAGGACGGTGATCAACCTGGCCGCGGCCGCGGCGGCCAGTACGTCGCCGTTTGCGGACACCAGCACGACCGGAGTCATGCCGAGCTCTTCCGGGTCGCGACCTTCTTGGTGGCCGGCTTGGCTGTGCTCCGCTGCTTTTTCATCAGTTCCAGCCCATCCGCCAGCACCTCGGCGTAGACGTCATCGGGATCCAGCCGCCGCAATTCCTCGGCGATGCAGTCGCGCAGGTTGCGGCGGGGCAGTGCGACCTGTCGCTGCGGCTGATTGGGCACCGACAGCACCGCCGTGTCGCCGTCCGGCCGGTTCAGGCTGATCTCGCCGGAACGGGTGGTCAGGGTGACCGAGCGCAGACCGGAACCGGCCTTGTCGACCACCGTCCGGCGCACCGGACAGCGCAGCCGCAGCGCCAGCCAACCCGCGAACAGGTCGGCCGAGGCGGAGTCGGACGCGCCGGCCACCGTGGCCGCGGTGATCTTCTCGTGCGGCGGCTGGTCCAGGGCCGCGGCCAGCAGCCCTCGCCACTGGGTCAGCCGGGTCCAGGCCAGGTCGGTGTCACCCGGCTGGTAACTGGATACCCGGCCGGACAGGCTGGCCAGGGGTCGTTTGGTCGCTGCCGCATCGGTGATCCGGCGTTGCGCCAGCACACCGATGGGGTCGTTGGCGGGCACGTCCGGAGCTGCCTCCGGCCACCAGGCCACCACGGGCGCATCCGGCAGCAGCAGCGGGATGACCACCGCGTCACCGTGGTCGGCCAGGACGCCGTAGAGCCGGAGCACGATGACCTCGCTGGCACCCGCGTCGCCACCGACCCTGATCTGCGCGTCGAGCCGAGGCGTGCCCCGCTTCGAGCCCTGGGCCACCACGATGACCCGGCACGGGTGCTCGAAGGAGGCACCGTTCGCCGCCTCGATGGAATCCTCACCGGCGCCCTCCTCGGTCACGATGACCAGCGTCAGGACCCGGCCCTGGGTGTTCGCTCCGCCCTGTTCGCGCAGGTCCACTAGTTTGCGGTTGATCGCCGACGAGGTCGTCGAAGGCAGGTCGATGATCACGGCGCGACTTCTGAGTTCATGGCCGGCGCCAGGCCCGGCCGTCGCGGGCCATCATGGCGTCGGCCGAGGCCGGCCCCCAGGTGCCCGACCGGTACTGATCCACGGCACTCTTGGACCTGGCCCAGTAGCGCTCGACCGGGTCGAGGATCTTCCAGGACAGCTCGACCTCCTCGTCCTGCGGGAAGAGCGACGGCTCACCCAGCAGCACGTCCAGGATCAGTCGTTCGTAGGCCTCGGGCGAGGCCTCGGTGAAGGCCAGCCCGTAGGAGAAGTCCATCGAGACATCGCGCACCTCCATGGCCGGCCCGGGCACCTTGGAGCCGAACCGGATGGTCACGCCCTCGTCCGGCTGCACCCGGATGACCAGCGCGTTGTGCCCCAGCTCCTCGGTGTCGGAGCGCGAGAACGGCAGGTGCGGGGCCCGCTTGAACACGATGGCGATCTCGGTCACCCGGCGGCCCAGCCGCTTTCCGGCCCGCAGGTAGAACGGCACTCCGGCCCAGCGCCGGTTGTTGATGAGCAACTTAATGGCTGCATAGGTCTCGGTGGTCGAGGTCGCCGGGATGCCGTCCTCCTCGAGGTACCCCTTGACCTTGCTGCCGCCCTGCCAGCCGGCGTCGTACTGGCCGCGGGCGGTGCCGGCGCCCAGGTCGGCCGGCAGCTGCACGGCGGAGAGCACCTTGACCTTCTCCCGACGCAGGTTGCTCGGATCGAAGGCGACCGGTTCTTCCATCGCGGTCAGCGCGAGCAACTGCAACAGGTGATTCTGGATGACGTCGCGAGCAGCGCCGATGCCGTCGTAGTAGCCGGCCCGGCCGCCGATGCCGATGTCCTCGGCCATGGTGATCTGCACGTGGTCGACGAAGTTGCCATTCCAGATGGGCTCGTAGAGCTGGTTGGCGAACCGCAACGCGAGCAGGTTCTGGACCGTTTCCTTGCCCAGGTAGTGGTCGATGCGGAACACCGACTCCGTGGGGAAGACCTCGTTGACGACGGCATTGAGGTCCTGAGCCGAGGCCAGGTCGTGCCCGAACGGCTTCTCGATGACCACCCGGCGCCACGAGTCGCCGTGCGGGTCGGCCAGCCCCGACCGGCGCAGCTGCTGCAGCACCAGCGGGAAGGCGCCCGGCGGGATCGAGAAGTAGAAGGCATGGTTGCCGCCGGTGCCCCGGACCCGGTCCAGGTCGGCCAGCGTCGCGGCCAGGGTGTCGAAACCGGCGTCGTCGTCGAACGCACCGGGTACGAAGCGGAAACCCTCGGCCAGGTGCCGCCAGACGTCCTCGGAGAACGGGGTGCGGGCGTACTCGCGCACCGCGTCGTGCACGACCTTGCCGAAGTCGTCATTGGTCCAGTCCCGCCGGGCGAACCCGACCAGCGCGAACCCGGGCGGGAGCAGACCCCGATTGGCCAGGTCGTAGATGGCCGGCATGAGCTTCTTGCGGGACAGGTCGCCGGTGACCCCGAAGATCACGATGCCGGACGGCCCGGCGATCCGGGGCAGCCGTTTGTCCCGGGGGTCCCGGAGCGGGTTCTCGGCGGTGGTCATGGACTCCCGATCGGCTGGCACGGCGTCAGTCCGTCTGCTCCCCACGAGTTGATCATGGGTTCCAGGTCGGCTGTCGCGGCGTGTCGTCCAAGACACGCTGCTGGTGGCCGGCTGAAACCCATGATCAACTTCCCAGGGCGGCGGGCGGGACGGTGGGGCGGGGAGAGGTCAGGTCAGAGCGCGGCCTTGGCCTCGTCCAAGGACTTCTTGACCGTGGCCAGCAGCTCCTCCCACGATTTCTCGAACTTGTCCACGCCCTCGGACTCGAGCACGTCGTAGACGTCGTCCAGGTCGATGCCCAGGGCCTGCAGTGCACTGAACGTGGCCGAGGCGGCCCCGTAGGTGCCTGCGATGGTGTTGCCGCGGATGACTCCGTGGTCGTCGACCGCGTCGATGGTCTTCTCGGGGGCCGTGTTCACGGTGTCCGGCGCGACCAGTTCGACGACGTACTGGGTGTCGTCGTACTTCGGGTCCTTGACCCCGGTCGAGGCCCACAGCGGACGCTGCTTGTGGGCGCCGGCCGATTCCAGGGCCGCCCAGCGGTCGCCGGTGTAGGTCTTCTCCCACAGCTGGTAGGCCAGTCGGGCGTTGGCGATGGCGGCCTGGCCCTTGAGCGCCTCGGCTTCGGGGCCGCCGATCTTGTCCAGCCGCTTGTCGATCTCGGTGTCCACCCGAGAGACGAAGAACGATGCCACCGAGTGGATCTTGGACAGGTCGTGCCCGTTCTCCCGGGCCTGCTCCAGCCCGGACATGTGGGCGTCGATGACGGCCGCGTACCGGTCCAGCGAGAAGATCAGGGTGACGTTCACGCTGATGCCCTCGGCCAATACCGCGGTGATGGACGGCAGTCCGGCCACGGTGGCCGGAATCTTGATCAGCACCGCCGGCCGATCGACGATCTTGCTCAGCTCCTGGGCCTGCGCGGTGGTCTTCGTCGTGTCGTGGGCCAGCCGAGGATCGACCTCGATCGACACCCGCCCGTCGACCCCATTGGTGCGCGCGAATACATCCGCGAACAGATCGCAGGCGTCCCGGACGTCGTCCGACGTGGTCGCCCGGACCACGTCGTCCACGTCCGCGCCCTGGGCGGCGAGCTCGCTGACCTGCTTCTGGTAGGACTCCCCATTGGCCAGGGCGGCCGCGAAAATGGTCGGGTTCGTGGTCACCCCGACGATGTGCTTGGTCTCGATCAGCTCTTTCAGGTTCCCGCTGTGCAGGCGCTGCCGGGACAGGTCATCCAGCCACAGGGACACCCCGGCGGCGGACAGGTCGGCAAGTGCGTCAGTCATGTTCTCTCTCCTTCGATTTCTCTCGTCGATCAGGCGAGATCAGGACGATTGCTGCGGCGACTGCGGATTCGAGTCGCTGGATGCTTCTTCGGCGGCTTCCAGGGAGGTGGTGCCCAGCGAGACGGGGTCCGGGGCGTTGGTGGCCCCGAGCGAGGCCTTGGCCGCAGCGACGGCGGCGTCGGCGGTGATGCCGAACTCGCGGAAGAGGGTGGCCGCGTCGGCGGACGCCCCGTAGTGCTCCAGCGAGATCGGGCGGCCCTGACTGCCGATCCAACGCCACCAGGGCTGCGAGATGCCGGCCTCGATGGAGACTCGCGCGGTCACGGCTTGGGGGAGCACGCTTTCGATGTAGGCCTCGTCCTGGCTCTCGAACCAATCCAGGCACGGCATCGAGACCACCCGGGTGCCGATGCCCTCGGCCTGCAGCGTCTCCCGGGCGGCCACAGCCAATTGCACCTCGGAGCCGGTCGCGATCAGGATGACCTGCAACTCGCCCTCGGCGTCATGCAGCACGTAGCCGCCCTTGACCAGGCCCTCGTAGGAGGTGCCCGCCAGCACCGGGACGGCCTGCCGGGTCAGGGCCAGGCCGACCGGTCCGGTGTTCCAGACGCTCTGCTTCTCCAGCACGGCCCGCCAGGCGAAGGCGGTCTCGTTGGCGTCGCCGGGACGAATCATGGCCAGGCCGGGGATGGCCCGCAGCGCGGCCATGTGCTCGACCGGCTGGTGGGTTGGGCCGTCCTCGCCCAAGCCGATGGAGTCGTGGGTCCAGACGTAGACGACCGGGGCGCCCATGACCGCGGCCAACCGGACCGAGCCGCGCATGTAGTCGGAGAACTGCAGGAAGGTGGCGCCGTACGGGCGGGTCGGGCCGTGCAGCGCAATGCCCGACAGGATCGCCCCCATGGCGTGCTCACGGATGCCGAAATGCAGAGTCCGACCGTAGGGATTGGCGTTCCATTCCTTGGTCGCGGCCGCGGTCGGGCCGAAGGAGTCGGCGCCCTTGATCGTGGTGTTGTTCGACTCGGCCAGGTCCGCCGACCCGCCCCAGAGCTCGGGCAGCTCCGGACCGATGGCCGACAGCACCGCCCCGGAGGCGGCTCGGGTGGCGATGCCCTTGGGGTCGGGATCCCAGTGCGGCAGCGCGTCCGTCCAGCCTTCGGGCAGTTCACGGGCGACGAGCCGATCGAACAGCGCCTTGCGCTCGGGATTGGCCGAGGCCCAGGCGTCGAACGTCTTGGTCCAGGCCACCTTGGCCTCCTCGCCGCGATCGACGGCGAGACGGGTGTGCTTGATGACGACGTCGTCGACCTCGAAGCTCTGGTCCGGGTCGAAACCGAGGATCTTCTTGGTGGCGGCGATCTCGTCCGGGCCCAGGGCCGAGCCATGGGCCTTGCCGGTGTTCATCTTGGTCGGCGCCGGGAAGCCGATGATCGTGCGCAACTGGATGAACGACGGCTTGTCGGTCACGCCCTTGGCCGCTTCGATCGCCGCCAGGATGCCGGTGACGTTCTCGCCGCCCTCGACCTTCTGCACGTGCCAGCCGTAGGCCTCGTAGCGGGCGGCCACGTCCTCGGACAGCGCGATGTTGGTGTCGTCCTCGATCGAGATCTCGTTGTGGTCGTAGAAGACGATCAGGTTGCCCAGCTGCTGCCGACCGGCGATCGAGGACGCCTCGCTGGTCACGCCCTCTTCGATGTCCCCATCGGAGGCGATGACGTAGATGAAGTGGTCGAACGGCGACTCGCCCGGCGCGGCCTCGGGATCCCACAGGCCGCGCTCACGACGGGAGGCCATGGACATCCCGACGGCCGAGGCCAGCCCCTGGCCGAGCGGACCGGTGGTGATTTCCACGCCCTTGGTGTGATGCACCTCGGGGTGGCCGGGTGTCTTCGAGCCCCAGGTCCGCAACGCCTCGAGGTCCGACAGCTCCAGGCCCCAACCGCCCAGATACAGCTGGATGTACAGAGTCAGGCTGGAATGTCCGGCCGAGAGCACGAACCGGTCCCGCCCAGGCCAGTTCGGGTCCACCGGATCGTGGCGCATGACCTTCTGGAACAGCGTGTACGCCAACGGGGCCAGGCTCATCGCCGTCCCCGGGTGCCCGTTCCCGACCTTCTGCACCGCGTCCGCGGCCAGCAGCCGAGCGGTGTCGACCGCTCGGGAGTCGGTGTCCGACCAATCGTCGGGATGTGAGGCCCGGGTGATCTCGGCGATGTCGACTGTGGTGGTCACGAAAGCGTGCCTTCCTGTTCAGCGGTGGTTCCGGCCGGTGCCGCCGCATGGTCGTCGGTGCTGGTCAATCCGGGTGAACGAGCCTCCCGGCCGGGCCAAGGCGAGCCTAGCCCGCCGAGTGTGCGAGGCGGCCAGCAGGACCAGTCGCCGAGTGTGCGAGGCGGCCAGCAGGACCAGTCGCGACTCCGACAGGTCGCCGGGGCGGTGGTGGTGAGCCGACGAACACGCCCGCTCCGCCCGCGGCGCGGCCCGGGTGGTGCGGTGGACCCTACGATGATCAGGATCGGATGCAACGACGGTTCCCCGGGCGGAACCGGGTAACCGGACGGAGCCAGGCAGTTGGGAACAGCGCGGACGTCGGACGAGGCGTCCGGCCGTGCGGAAGCGGCGGTCGACACCCCGACTCGGTCGACCAGGTCCCGTTTTGCCGCGTACGTCGCGCTGACCAAGCCGCGGATCATCGAACTGCTGCTGATCACCACCATCCCGGCCATGTTCGCGGCTCGCCGCGAAGTGCCGAACCTGTTGTTGGTGCTCGCCACCCTGGTCGGCGGCGCGCTGGCCGCGGGTAGCGCCAACGCCCTGAACTGCGTGGTCGACGCCGACATCGACGCGGTCATGAAGCGCACCCGGACCCGGCCGCTGGCCCGGCACGAGGTGCCCACCCGCAACGCCCTGGTCTTCGGGATCGTCCTCGGCGTGGTTGCTGCGGTCGAACTGTGGTGGACCACCACCTGGCAGGCGGCGGTCCTGGCCGTCGTGGCCATCCTGTTCTACGTCTTCGTCTACTCCCTTTGGCTCAAGCGTCGGACCAGCCAGAACATCGTCTGGGGTGGCCTGGCCGGGTGCATGCCGGTGATCATCGGATGGTCCGCGGTGACCGGTGGCATCGGCTGGCCGGCCTGGGTCTTCTTCGGGGTGATCTTCTTCTGGACCCCGCCGCACACCTGGGCGCTGGCCATGCGCTACCGCGCCGACTACGCGGCTGCCGGGGTGCCCATGCTCCCGGTGGTGGCTACCGAGCGGGTGGTCGTGCGGCAGATCGTCCTCTACTCGTGGGCCATGGTGGCCTGCTCACTGTTACTGATCCCGGCCTCGTCGTGGATCTACGCCGCGGTGGCCGCTCCAGTCGGGCTGGCCTTCCTGGCCGCCGCGCACGCCCTGCACGTCAAGGTGATGCGCGGTGCCCCGGCTCAACCAATGACCCTGTTCCACCTGTCGAACCTGTATCTGACCGCCATCTCGGTGGCCTGGGCGGTCGACGCGGCCATCGGATTGCACGTCGTCGGGTGGCCCTGGTGAGCGATCCGGCCGGGAGGATCCGGGCGTTCGTGACCGAGCAGGGTGGTCCGGCCGTGGCTGTGATCGAGCACATCGGCCGGGTCGGGTTCCGACTGGTCGTGGTGGCCGGCAACGGCCGGTTCGTCGACGCGGTGCTGCCGGACGAGGCTTCCGCCCGGGCCGCCGCCGACTCCGCCGGGGTGCCCATCGGCTCCTGGGACCGGGAACTGTCCGCCCGGGTCACGGTCACCCCACAGGAACGCAAGCAGATCGCCGGCACCGGCCGCTGAGCGCCGGGCGTTCATAGCCGACGGTCAGCGCACCCGCTCCACGAACCACAGGCAGGCCGACGCGGCCACGACGCAGACGGCACCCAGAACGTGCAGCACAACCAGTCCGGCCGGAATGGCCAGCGCGTACTGCACGATTCCGAGCGTGCCCTGGGCCAGGGTGAGGGCGACGACGACGAACATCGCAGTGAGCACGCGGCGTGCGGCCTTGGTGATCAACAATCCGGCGAGCAGCACCACGGCCAGGCTCAGGAACGTGAACATCAGCGTCTCGTGCGCGTGGGCCAGCGTCGGGATCGGGGCGTCCAGCCGGGTCGTCTTCGCGTCCCCGCCGTGCGGGCCGGCTGCGGTGACCAGGGTTCCGACCAGGCACAACGCGGCCAACACGACCACCTGCACGGCGGTCAGCACCCGCAGCCACGGCGCCACCAGCGGCCGGGCGGGTCCGTCGCCCTCGCGCAGTCCCACCACCACGGCGATGGCGAAGAACAACAACACGAGGGAGATGAGCATGTGCGGCGCGACGGCCCACCAGGACAACTGGGTGCGCACCACCACACCACCCCAGACGGCCTGGAAGAGCACGCCCACGGGCCCGGCCACGGCCAACCACATGATCCGCCGCCGGCGCGGACGAGCCAGCAGGGTGAGCACGAAGGTGCCCAGGGACGCGATCAGCACCAGCGTGGTCAGGGTGCGATTGCCGAACTCGATGGCCTGGCGCAGAGCGGCGCTACCGGTCGCCGCGATGGGCACCAGCGACCCGGGCTGACACTGCGGCCAGGTCGCGCAGCCCAGACCGGATCCGGTCACCCGGACGGTGGCGCCGGTGACCGCAATCAGACCGTTGGCCACCGCGGCGGCCCAGGCGAAGACGCGCAGCAACGCGGGGCGGCGCCACAGCGGGCCGCCGGAATCATCGAACTCACCGGCCGGCCGGGCCGAGGACAGGGTCGCGGACATCCTCGTCACCGTACTGGCTGTCGCCGCCCGGGCGGTCCGGGCCGACCCCGGGCGGTGCGTCGAGCGGACCATGTTCGCGACCCTGGGCGGTCGGCAGGCCCCGCCGGCTGAGTTGGACCAGCACCACGCCCACGACCACGACGCCCACCACCACGGCCGCCGCGATGGTGAAGACCGGAATGGTGGCGCCGTTGGGCATGATGATCACCGAGAAGATCACCGTCAGCCACACCGTGGTCCGCCGGAACACCGACAACCCGGTGGACGCGGCCAGCGGGAGTGCGGCCCAGAGCAGATACCAGGGCTGGATCACCGAGCCGAGCAGTACCAGCGCGCCCAGGGCCAGTCCCAGGCCCTGCACCGGGTTCAGCAGCGGCCCGCCGCCCCGGGCCGGCCGCCAGCACCGCCACAACACCCAGAGTCCGATCAGCACGGCGATGCCCTGACCGATCGGCTGCATGATGTCGACGATCGCGTCCGTGTGGT
The DNA here is from genome assembly GCA_965277905.1 of Nakamurella sp. Classification (GTDB taxonomy): domain Bacteria; phylum Actinomycetota; class Actinomycetes; order Mycobacteriales; family Nakamurellaceae; genus Nakamurella. Next base: position 954,105 of record CBDIDW010000004.1, on the reverse strand, counting down.
CACCCAGTCCCATGAGCAGCCCGAGCTGACCCGCGCCGAGGGCCAGCGCGGTGGACGCCGACAGGAATGAGCGCACGCTGCCCGAGATGGCCAGGGCGTGCACCCAACCCAGTCCGACCCCGGCGGCCAGGGTGAGTGCGGCGAAGACGACGACGGCGGTGCCGGCCACGATCGCCCCGACCCGGAGCAGGTCGATCCAACGCCCGCCCCACTTCCGGGCCACGGCCACTACCAGGAAGGCCAGGGCGAGCGCCGCGGTGGCCTTGATCCCGACCCCGACCGTGATCAGAGCGGTGCCGCCGATGAGCCGGAGTGGGAGGGTGGAGGCCACCCGATCGAGCTCGCTCAGCCCGATCTCCACGCCCAGCAGCATGCAGCCGAGCATCAGGGCCTCGTTGTGCCCGCCGGCGATCAGGTGGAACAGCACCAACGGGTTGAGCAGGCCGAGCCAGAGCGCGCTCACCGGATCGACCCCACACCGACGGGCCAGCCGGGGCAGGGCGATCACGATGAGCAGCACGCCGACCAGTTCGACCAACCGCTGCAGCAGCACGCCGAGGAGCACATGGTTGCCGGTCACCGCGACGATGGCCCGGACCACGAGCAGGAAGGCCGGACCGTAGGGGCTACTGGTGTGTTGCCACCGCGCGTCCACCTGGTGGGCCAGCGGGTTGCCGTCCCCGAGCGCGTCGTAGGGACCCTGCTGGTACGGGTCGAAGCCGTGCTGCAACATCGCGCCGATACCCAGGTACGAATACACGTCCCGGGAAAAAATGGGCGGGGTGATCAGGAACGGCACCGCCCACATGGCCAGGGTGTGGGTGAGTTGGCTCCGGGACAGCTGGCGCGTCCGGCCGGGGGTGGCCAGACGGCCGATCAGGAACCAGCACAGCACCAGCAGGCCGATGCCCGAGTAGGAGCAGGCCAGCGCGGCGGGTCCGATCCGGGACAACAACCCGACCACCCGCAGCCCGTCCAGCGGGTTCGGGATGGGCGTGGCCGCACCGTAGGACGAGGTCGAGCCGAAGGCCATCAGCAGCGCGCCGACCGTGCCCCAGCGTCGGAGCCGCCACAGCTGTCGGCGTTCCACGATGTCGAGCAGGCCGGTGTCGGGGTCGGTGCCGGTGTCGGTCACGGTGCCCTCATCGACCTGATCGACTGCGCCGACTGGTCCAACTGGGGTCACCTGCAGGAGTGTAGGAGCCCGGCCTCGACAGTGACCGATATGCCACTAGGCCAGGTTAGGCAACCCTGACCTGCGAGAACACTCGTTGATCTTTGGCCGGAAAAAGGGAACACTGGTGTTGTGAAAACCTCCCGGTCCACTTCGACGGCTATGCCGTCGGGGGAACCGGCCGGGGAGCTCGGCACTCGACAGGCCCTGGTGCGACTGCTGCTGGCCGGCGGTCCGCTGACTGCGGTCGAGCTGGCCACTCGGCTGGGGCTGGCGCCCGCCGGGGTGCGCCGTCATCTGGACCAACTCTTGGCCGAGGGTGCCATCAGCGGACGCGAGGCCCCGGCGGCTCGGCCGCGGGGGCGGGGACGTCCGGCCCGCGCCTACGTGCTCACCGACCTGGGACGATCCCGATTGCCGCACGGCTATGACGACCTGGCTGTGGCCGCCCTCGACTTCTTGGCCGAGCGGGGCGGGCCCGAAGCGGTCACCGAATTCGCCCGTCAGCGCGCCGGCGGACTGTTGGCCGACGCCCAGTCGGACCTGGCCCGCGCGGACGATGCCGCCGGTCGGGCTCGCGTGGTGGCGGACGCGCTCACTCGTCGCGGCTTCGCTGCCAGCGTGCAGGAGGTCGGCGTCGGGGTGCAGCTGTGTCAGCACCACTGCCCGGTCGGCCATGTCGCCGCCCGCTATCCACAGTTGTGCGAGGAGGAATTCGCGGTGATGTCCCAGGCGTTGGGTACCTATGCCCAGCGGCTCGCGACCATCGCCCGCGGCGACTCGTTCTGCACCACCTTCATCCCGCTCACCCGGGCCGACATACCCGCACGGAAGATGAGGACCACCGTATGACGATCGCACCCGAGGCCCCGCAGACCCCGCTGACCCCGCTGACCCCGCTGACTGCGTCCGATCGCCTGCAGTCGCAGGCTGCGTCCGATCGCCTGCAGTCGCAGGCCGAAACCATCGACACCCTGGGCCGGTACGCGTTCGGCTGGTCGGACACCGACACGGCCGGAGCGTCGGCCCGCCGCGGCGTCAACCCGGACGTGGTCCGCGACATCTCCGCCCGCAAGAGCGAGCCGGAGTGGATGACCACTCGCCGACTCAAGGCCCTGGAGCTGTTCGAGCGTCAGCCCATGCCGACCTGGGGCGCCGACCTGACCGGCATCGACTTCGACAACATCAAGTACTTCGTCCGCTCCACCGAGAAGCAGGCCGAGTCCTGGGAGGACCTGCCCGCCGACATCCGCAATACCTACGACCGGTTGGGAATTCCGGAGGCGGAAAAGCAGCGGCTGGTGTCCGGTGTAGCCGCGCAGTACGAGTCCGAGGTGGTTTATCACAAGATCCGCGAAGACCTGGAACAGCAGGGTGTGATTTTCCTGGACACCGATTCCGGGCTGCGCGAGCACCCGGAGATCTTCCAGGAGTATTTCGGCAGCGTCATTCCCTCTGGCGACAACAAGTTCTCGGCGCTGAACACCGCGGTCTGGTCGGGCGGATCGTTCGTCTACGTCCCCAAGGGTGTACACGTCGACATCCCCTTGCAGGCCTACTTCCGGATCAACACCGAGAACATGGGCCAGTTCGAGCGGACGCTGATCATCGTGGACGAGGACGCCTACGTCCACTACGTCGAGGGCTGCACCGCGCCCATCTACAAGTCGGATTCACTGCATTCCGCGGTGGTCGAGATCATCGTGAAAAAGGGCGGCCGGTGCCGTTACACGACCATTCAGAACTGGTCGAACAATGTCTACAACCTGGTCACCAAGCGGGCCCGGGCCGAAGCCGGCGCGACCATGGAATGGGTCGACGGCAATATCGGCTCCAAGGTCACCATGAAGTACCCGTCCGTGTGGATGACCGGGGAGCACGCCAAGGGTGAAGTGCTGTCCATCGCCTTCGCCGGCGAGGGCCAGCACCAGGACACCGGGGCCAAGATGCTGCATCTGGCCCCGCACACCAGCTCGACCATCATCTCCAAGTCGGTGTCCCGGGGTGGCGGCCGGACCTCCTACCGCGGCCTGGTCCGGGTCAATCCCGGCGCGCACCACAGCCGGTCCACGGTCAAGTGCGACGCCCTGCTGGTCGACACCATCTCTCGCAGCGACACCTATCCCTATGTGGACGTGCGCGAGGACGACGTGTCGATGGGGCACGAGGCCACCGTCTCCAAGGTGAGCGAGGAGCAGTTGTTCTACCTGATGAGCCGGGGTCTGACCGAGGACGAGGCGATGGCCATGATCGTTCGCGGGTTCGTCGAGCCGATCGCCCGCGAGCTGCCCATGGAATACGCGTTGGAGCTGAACCGGCTGATCGAATTGCAGATGGAAGGGGCCGTCGGGTGACGAGTGTCATCGACTCGCCGGCTGCGCACACCCACGTCGGCGGCCGCACCACCGCGGCCCCGGCCACCCATCTGCACCCAGCGGGTTCGGCCGACCTGGCCGACCACCCGGTGTCGCAAGGCCGCGAGGAGGTGTGGCGGTTCACCCCGCTGCGCCGCCTGCGCGGCCTGCACGACGACGCACCGCTGTCCGGGGATGCCTACCGGTTCGATGTCGAGGCGCCGGACGGCGTCACGGTGTCCACCGTGGCGGGATCCGAGGCGGACGTCCTGCGCGGCTCCACCGGCTACCGGCCCACCGATCGCCCGGCCGCACGCGGCTGGAACGCCAGCGACATGGTCACCGTGGTCGACGTCCCGGCCCATACCGCGCCGGTCGATCGCACCCGGCTGCTGTTGCGCGACGCCGGATCCGGAGTTGCCGGGCACGTCCTCATCCGGGTGGGTCGGCAGGCGAAGGCCCAGATCGTGCTGGTGTACGAGGGATCGGCGGAGTTGATCGACACCGTCGAGGTGGATCTGGCCGACGGCGCGGACGCCACCGTGGTGGCCGTCTTCGACGGCGCCGCGGACGCCGTGCACCTGGCCACCCACCACCTGCGGGTCGGTCGGGACGCGCGGGTCAAGCATGTCGCCCTGAGCTTCGGCGGCGATCTGGTCCGGCTCACCACCACCGTCGACTACGCCGGTCCGGGCGGGGACGCCGAGCTGCTCGGCCTGACCTTCGCCGACGCCGGCCAGCATCTGGAGCAGCGCCTGTTCGTCGACCACGACCAACCGCATTGCAAGTCCCGGGTGCTCTACAAGGGCGCCCTGCAGGGGTCCGGCGCGCACACCGTGTGGGTCGGTGATGTTCTCATTCGCAAGACGGCCGAGGGCACCGACACCTACGAGATGAACCGCAACCTGCTGCTCACCGACGGTGCTCGAGCCGACTCGGTGCCCAACCTCGAGATCGAGACCGGCGAGATCGTCGGCGCCGGACACGCCAGCGCGACCGGCCGATTCGACGACGAGCAGATGTTCTACCTGCTCTCCCGCGGCATTCCGGAGGCCGCCGCCCGCCGCCTGGTGGTGCGCGGATTCTTCGCCGAAGTGCTGCAGCGCATCGGGATCGAATCGGTCTACGAGCGCACGTGGGCATCCATCGAACGTGAATTGGCGATCGCCGGGTACTGACCCAGGCCATTGCAAGACGAGAAGGACGACAGACATATGAGCACCCTGGTCATCAAGGACCTGCACGTCTCCGTGATCACCGACGCGGCCGAGAAGCCGATCCTGCGCGGGGTCGACCTGACCGTGGCCTCGGGCGAGGTCCACGCGATCATGGGCCCGAACGGGTCCGGCAAGTCCACGCTGGCCTATTCGCTGGCCGGCCACCCGAAGTACCGGGTCACTCAGGGCAGCGTCACCTTGGACGGCGCTGACGTGCTGGCCATGACCGTGGACGAACGGGCCCGGGCGGGCCTCTTCCTGGCCATGCAGTACCCGGTCGAGATCCCCGGGGTGTCCACCTCCAACTTCCTGCGCTCGGCCGCCACGGCGGTCCGTGGCCAGGCTCCGGCCATCCGCGGCTGGGTCAAGGAGGTCAAGGGCGCCATGCAGGCGCTGGAGATCGACCCGGTCTTCGCCGACCGCAGCGTCAACGAAGGTTTCTCCGGGGGCGAGAAGAAGCGGCACGAGATCCTGCAGCTGTCCCTGCTCAAACCCAAGATCGCGGTGCTCGACGAGACCGACTCGGGCCTGGACGTCGACGCGCTGCGGGTGGTCTCGGACGGGGTGAACCGCTACCGCGAAGCGGCGTCGGCCGCAGGGGACGGCGTCGGCATTCTGCTGATCACCCACTACACCCGGATCCTGCGCTACGTGAAGGCCGACTTCGTGCACGTCTTCGCCGGTGGCCGGGTGGTCGAGTCGGGCGGGCCGGATCTGGCCGACGAGCTGGAGACCAACGGCTACGTGCGTTTCGCCACCGAACCCAACGCGGCCGAGGTGGTGGGGACGGCGTGACGCTCACCCACCCGAGCGCGACCGACCTGTCCCGAGGCGACGACGTCGGTTTCGCGCGCACCCTGGACCGGCCGGTGCAGCCGGACGATGTCGCCCTCGACAGCCCGTTCGACATCGACGCGATCAGGGCCGACTTCCCGATCCTGGCCCGCACGGTCCGGGACGGGAAGCGGCTGGTGTACCTGGATTCCGGGGCCACCTCGCAGCGTCCGGTGCCGGTGATCGATGCCGAGCAGGAGTACCTGACCACCCATCACGCCGCCGTTCACCGGGGCGCGCATCAGCTGGCCGAGGAGGCTACCGACGCGTACGAGAACGCTCGGGCGTTGACGGCTTCTTTCATCGGCGCCGGCCGGCCCGAGGAGCTGGTGTTCGTCAAGAACGCCACCGAGGGCCTGAACCTGGTCGCGTACTCGTTGTCGAACGCCTCGATCGGGCCCGGCTCCGGGGGCAGATTCGCGGTCGGTCCTGGCGACGAAATCCTCGTCACCGAAATGGAGCACCACGCGAATCTGGTGCCCTGGCAGGAACTCTGCCGCCGCACCGGAGCCACCCTGCGCTGGTTCGGGCTCACCGACGACTTCCGGCTCGACCTGTCCGATATCGGCGAATTGATCAACGCCAAGACCAAGGTGGTCGCGTTCAGCCACCAGTCGAACGTGCTCGGCACGGTCAACCCGGTCGCCGAGCTGGTTGCGGCGGCCCAGAAGGTGGGTGCGCTGACGGTCCTGGACGCCTGCCAGTCGGTGCCGCACGCGCCGGTCGATGTCCGCGAGCTGGGCGTGGATTTCCTGGCCTTCTCCGGACACAAGATGCTCGGCCCTTCTGGTGTAGGCGGTCTCTACGGCCGGTACGAGCTGCTCGAACAGATGCCGCCCTTCCTGACCGGCGGATCCATGATCGAGCAGGTCTTTTTGGACCACTCGACCTACGCGGCGCCGCCTGCCCGGTTCGAGGCCGGGGTCCCGATGACCTCGCAGGCGGTCGGGCTCGGCGCGGCGGTGGACTACCTGAGCACCCTGGGTATGGACCGGGTGGCCGGATACGAGGCCGAGCTCACCGGCCTGGCCCTGCAGGAACTGTCGGCCACCCCCGGGGTACGGATCATCGGCCCGAATACGACCGAAAAGCGCGGCGGGGCCGTGTCGTTCGTGGTCGACGGCATTCATGCCCACGACGTCGGGCAGATCCTGGACGATGCCGGGGTGGCCGTGCGGGTGGGCCACCACTGCGCCTGGCCGCTGCACCGTCGCTACGGGCTGCAGGCCACGGTGCGGGCCAGCGTGGCCGTCTACAACACACCCGAGGAGATCGGCGTGCTCGTCGAGGCGGTCCGCGAGGCCCAACGCTTCTTCGGAGTCACCCCGTGAAGATGGAAACCCTGTACCAAGAGATCATTCTCGATCACTACCGGGCCCCGCATCACGTTGGACTGCGGGATCCGTTCGACGCCCAGGTGCACCACGTCAATCCGACCTGCGGCGACGAGGTCACCCTGCGGGTCGCGCTGAAGGACGATGTCGTGGCCGATGTGTCGTATGACGCCACCGGCTGCAGCATCTCCCAGGCCTCGACGTCGGTACTGACTGACCTGGTCATCGGGCAGCCGCTGGACCAGGCCCTGGCCACCCTGGCCGAGTTCAGCGCCATGGTCACCAGCCGGGGCGCCGACTCCGGCGACGAAGATGCCTTGGGTGACGGCATCGCGTTCGCCGGCGTGTCCAAATATCCGGCGCGGGTCAAGTGTGCGCTGCTGGGTTGGATGGCCTTCAAGGACGCGGTCAGTCAGGCCGCAGAACAGGAAAGGCAGGCGGTATGACCACCAGCGAGGACACCGACCGGACCGACGAGAGGGCGGGCCGAACCGACGATCTGGCCGACCGCGCCGGCCGGACGGCCGCCGATCTGGACACCAGCTTCGCCGAGTACGGCGAGGTCACCCCTTCGACGGAGCCGCTGGCGCCGGTATCCACGGCCAGCATCGACGAGATCGAAGAGGCGCTGCGCGACGTTGTCGACCCCGAGCTCGGGGTGAATGTGGTCGACCTGGGCCTGATCTACGACCTCAACGTGGGCGACGACCAGGTGCTGACCATCGACATGACGCTGACCAGCGCGGCTTGTCCGCTGACCGACATGATCGAGGAACAGGTCGGCGCCGCCCTGCTGAATCCGGGCGCCGAGATGGTCGCCGATTACAAGATCAACTGGGTCTGGCTGCCGCCGTGGGGTCCGGAGCGGATCACCGACGACGGTCGGGAGCAGCTGCGCGCCTTGGGCTTCAACATCTGAGGCGGACGTGCCGGCCAACCGGTTCGCGGTTGATCTCACTGTGACGTAGCGGCAGCTCGCCCGACACCACACCTGCATCAGAATCATCGTTCCTGCGGCGGCCGGTCGGCTAGCGTGGCCGAGAACGCCTGGGCCTCCGGCCAGCTGAATCCCATCTGAACGCGTTCGGTCGAAGCCGGACGGAGCAGCAGGGACAAGCCCGGCCGCCACTCGCCGGCCGGCCGGATCGGGCGGGGGGTGAATCCGCCGCCACAGTTGGGACAGACATTCCCCAGCCGGTCGACGCAGCCGGCGCACCAGGTGCATTCATAACTGCAGATCATCGCGTCGAGCGCGGCCGGCGGCAGGTCCTTGTTGCAGCCTTCGCAGTTGGGCCGCAGTTCCAGTGCCATCGCGGCACGTTATCCCACCCAGACGTCACATATTTCGGTCGTCGCGATCGTCACGAGCTGTGTCGGTTCCCTCGCGACTAGGCGCCGCGTGAAACGCGACGGCTTCTTGTGAGCACCTCGGGGCCGGGTAGCTTGAGCCGGGTGGATCCGCGGTTACGTCGGCGCAGTGATGGGGCGGCCGACGGTGGCCGGGATGCGCATGAGGCGTTCCGCACCGACCTGGAACGCATCCGGTTCTCGCCGTACTTCTCCCGACTGGCCGCGGTCACCCAGGTCATCACCCAGGGCGCCGCCGGCCAGGCGGTGCACAACCGGCTCAGCCATTCGATCAAGGTCACCGCCGTCGCCCGGGCCATTGCAGTGCGATTGCGGAATGGCCCGCACCATGAATTGTTGGAGCGGCTCGGCGGCATCGACCCGGTGGTGGTGCAGGCGGCCGCCAGCGCGCACGACCTGGGCCACCCGCCGTTCGGGCATCTGGGCGAGCAGGTGCTGGATCGGGTCGCCCGGACCCGGTTCGGGCTGGCGGATGGCTTCGAGGGCAACGCCCAGACGTTCCGGATCCTGACCGAACTCGACGTGCACAGCGAGGGCGAGGGTCTCGATCTCACCGCGGCGGTCCGGGCGGGGGTGCTGAAGTACCCGTGGGCCCGGTTCGGCTACCCCGAACCGCATCCGAGTGCGCTGACGCCGGCGCCCAAAGGCGGAGGTCCGGCGATCGAGGGTCCCGGCTCGGGCAAGTTCTCGGCTTATGCGCCCGACGTCGATGAAATGCGCGAGGTGTTGGCCGCCTACCCGGCGATCGGCCCGCTGCACCAGACCGTCGAGTGTTCGGTCATGGATATCGCCGACGACATCGCCTATTCGTTGCATGATCTCGATGATTTCCACCGCGCCGGGGTGCTGCAGCATGCCAGTGTGGCCGCCGAATTCCGGACCTGGACCAAGCGCCGGGTCGAACTGGAGCGGATGCCCAGACGCGAGCTGCGCGCGCACGACCGAAGTCCGGGACATGCGATGGAACTCCTCCGCCGACGGATGTCGGGCAAAGACGACTGGATCTTCGACGACGAGGCATTCGCGGTGGCGGTCGGTCGGGTAGGCACCGACCTGGTCGACGGGCTGCTGGCAGTGCCGTTCGACTCGTCGCTGGCCGCCGAGCGCGCGGTCGGCGCCTTCACCAGCAGCTGGATCGCGCACCTGCAACAGAGCGTGCAGGTGGCCGCCAACCCGAGCCCGCGATCGGGCCATGTGCGGCTGGATCGACAGGCCTGGCACGAGGTCTCGGTGCTCAAGTTCGTGCACCAGCGCTACGTGCTGGACCGACCCGACCTGGCCATGTTCCAGCGCGGTCAGGCCCAGGTGCTGACCGCTCTGGCCGCCGACCTCAACTCATGGCTGCGCGATCCGATGGACGCCGCCCGGGCGCCGCGCCGGCTGCTCGACCTGGTCGAGCTGGCCACGGTTGGGTACCGGCGGGTACTGCGCGAGCAACCGGAACTCCTTGTCCCGCCCGGCGAGTCGGCCGAGCCCACGGCCAAAGATGCGCTGCGTTGGGGGAGGGGCCGGGGGATCCTCGACTACGTCGCCTCGCTGACCGACGACCGGGCCGCGACGTCGGCCACCACCCTGGCCGGGCATTCCGCCCGGCTCTGGGACGCGGGTTCTGCATTGTGAACGGGCAAGGGGGCTCGTTCGTATCCCGGCCTTCGGGCGCCGTGACCCGTTGGCCCGCATCCTGGCGGCGTAGGCCACTGTGATGGACGTGTCGTAGGTGACCGCCGATTGGGTCCCGGTGGCCACGGACGGGCTCCGCACGCTTGGCGCGGGACTGTGACCGGCGTCCGCCGCCGAGCCGCCGCGGGCGGTGGAGTGGTCCTGGAGATTGCCCCGGACGCGCTGGTCGGCTGGGTGAACCGGTTCGGGGTACGCAACGGCGGGCTGGCCGAGATCACCGTTGATACCTCGGGTGTCGGCCTGGCTGGCACTGACGGCACCACTGCGCGGATCGCCGTGCCGTTCCCACCGATGGTCCGCGGAACTCGAGAGCCCATCGAAGCGGTGCTGGACCACATCGCCGGTCTCGGACCGGTGGCCGTGCTGCTGGTCCGGGCCGGCGCGCATTCGGTAGGGGTCGCGGAGCGCGGCGTGGTCGAGGAGTCGTCGACCCGTCGGGCCTACGTCCAGGGCCGCACCGCGGCCGGCGGCTGGTCGCAGCAGCGCTACGCGCGGCGGCGCGACAATCAGCTGACGTCCTCGCTGGAACATGCCGCCGACTTGGCCGCCCGGGTGGTGATGCCCGAGTTGCACCGCCTGGTGGGGCTCGTGGTCGGCGGTGACCCGGGCGCGATCGATCGGGTACTGGCCGACCGTCGGCTGGCCGGTCTGACCGCACTGCCGCGTCGCTCGTTCCCGGACATCCCCGAACCGCGTCGGGTGGTGCTGGACGAGGTGGCCCTGCGTGCGATGACCGTCGAGATCACGGTTCGGCCGCCGGGCTAGCGTCGGGGCGCGCCCGCCTACGTCGCCTGGCACGCCGGGCTGGTCGGACTCGGTCCGGGCATGCCGGTCCCCCAGCGTTAGGCATGGTTCAGCACCTGCAACCGTGGTTGCACGTCGTGCAAGGTGTTGCGCAGTGGTGTTCGAGTAGGGTCGATCCAGGGTGGGGGTATGAATTCGGGTCGGCCGTTGGTTATGACCATGGTCCACTGGCCCTTGTGGATTTCTGAGTGGTGATACGGGCAAAGCAGCGTCATGTTTTCAGCGCTGGTGCTACCGAAATCTCTTTCCCACCAGTTGATGTGGTGCGCGTCGCACCATCCGGGCGGACGATCACAACCCGGCCACGCACATCCTTCATCGCGGAGCGCGAGGGCGCGGCGGATGGCCACCGACGCGGTCCGCATGCTCCGGCCCACATCCAGGATTTCGGAGTCGCCGCCCAACACGGCGGGCACGATTTGCGCGTCACAGAGCAGCCGCCGGGCCTGCGCGGCGGAGAGAATGTCGCCATTGCCCAGGGTGGCGGTGCCGATCTGGCCGAGCAGGGTGTCGTAGTTCAAGGTCACGGTCAGGTGCGGCCGCTCCCCGCCGGTGTCGAGGGCATCGCCGTGGTTGAGGAACCATTTGCACAGGTGCGCCAACGCTTGTGCCGCCCGACACCCTGCGCTGCGCGGGTCGGGGACCCCATTCACGGCGGGGGCGGGAGCGGCGAGGGCGCCGATCGCGGTGCGGACTGCGGCCGCGCCCAGGTCGTCCAGGTGCCCAGAGACCGGGGTCAGTCCGGTGGACGGGTTCCGCCGGCCGATCCTGAGATCCATTCGCTCCAATGCGGTCTCGTCGGCCAGGTGCCCGTCCGGGTTGACGCTGTTCTCCAGGTGCTGGGCGGCCCGGTCGTACATGTTCGGATCCAATTTGACCGCGTGGTCCACCAGCGCCGCCTCAGCCTCGGCCCGCAGGGGTTGGGGCAGTCGTTCCAGGGTGGCCAGCGTGGTCCGGACATGTTCGACCCCGATCCGACCGGCGTCGATCGCCGCGCCCAGGTGCGGGTACAGCGGTGGGGTTTCCCCACCTGAGGGCAGGTCCTGCGGCAACGACGCCCGCGCCGCCTTCACCCGCAGCCCAGCGTCTCCGGCGGAGATGCTCAGGGCCTGCCGCAGCAACGAGCGCGTCGACGAACATGACCGCGTCGCGGCCAAGCCTTGGGCGTCGACCTCCCCAGCCAGACGGGCCTGCGCAGCGAACACCTTGCGACCCAGCAACTCCAGCTGTCGACCCAGCTCGAGCAGCTCGTTCCCACCGACCCGCCAGAACTTGCCGTGGATGACCTCGTCGACGCCGGTCAGCAGCGAGTCGAGCAGCGTTTCCGCCTGCTCCAGACTTGCGAAGCCTTCCCCCGACATGAACCCATGGTATCCGAACATCTGTACCCGGTCAATAGGTCCGGCGCATCCAAACGTCTATTTTTCGGCGCTGTGTTCGAACACGGCATGTACATTCGAACGCAGCAGCGAGTGACCTCGGTGCCCGTCCGTCGGCCAGAGTCCAGAAATCCGTCGGCCTGAGAGTTGTTCTCGGTCGCTGCTGGGCCGCGAACGCTCAGCTCTGCGGCGCCCCGATGTTGACCAGCCAGTTGATTCCAACTTGTCCGTACACATCCCGAAGGTGTCTCCCCATGGCGCCTTGGCCAACGGTGCGGCCACCGCCTTGGCGTCGGCGGAAATCTTGTTCCAGTAGTCGGTGAGCGGCTCGGAGTCGGTGCCGGACAACGACACCGAGATGTTGCTGCCCTCGACCAGCGGCATGCTCAGCGGCACGTCGGCGGCCATCAGCGTGAGGCCGTTGGGGGCGACGAGCTGTCCGTGCATGACCTTGTCCTTCTCGTCCTCACCAATGCCCATCTCCGGGCCCATGCCGTAGTCGGCAAAGGAGTTCACCGTCAGCTCCCCGCCGAAGACCGAGTGATAGAACTCGAGCGCCACGCGGGCCGAGTCGCGGAAGTTCAAGTACGGATTCAAGGAGGTCGCCATCGCCTCATTCCATCAGCACCGACCCGTGATCGCGACCGGAGCGTGCATTTTGACCGGTCCCGGGAAACAATGAGCCATGCGATCGATCTGGAAAGGCTCCCTGGTCTTCGGACTGGTCAACGTGCCGGTGGCCGTGTACTCAGCCACCGAGGACCACGATGTCAAGTTTCACCAAGTGCACGAGGCCGACGGCGGCCGCATCCGCTACCAGCGGGTGTGCGAGGTGGACGGCGAAGTGGTCCAGTTCGCTGACATCGGCAAGGCCTACACGGCGCCGGACGGGCGCACGGTGATGATCACCGATGAGGACTTCAAGACGTTGCCCGAGGCCAGCGCGGATCGTGAGATCGACCTGCTGTCGTTCGTTCCCGCCGACCAGATCGATCCGGTGCTGTACGACACCAGTTATCTGCTCGAGCCGGCCACGAAGTCGCCCAAGGCGTACATGTTGCTGCGCGAGGTGCTGGCCGAGACCGATCGGGTGGCCATCGTGCATTTCGCGTTGCGCCAGAAGACCCGGCTGGCGGCCCTGCGGGTCCGGGACAACGTGCTGGTGATCCAGACTCTGCGCTGGCCCGACGAGATGCGCGAAGCCGATTTCAAGTCCCTGGACACCGACGTGAAGGTCTCCCCGGCCGAGAAGCAGATGGCCTCGCTGCTCATCGACTCCTACGCCGATGACTTCCACCCCGAGCAGCATCAGGACGACTATCGCATTCAGCTGGAGCAGCTCATCGACGCCAAACTCGAAGGTGAGGAAGCGTTCCCGGATCAGCCCAAGAAGACTGACGAGGACGCCGAGGTGCTCGACCTGCTGGCCGCGCTGCAGCGCAGTGTGGAGCGGCACAAGGGCGGATCCAAGGATGAGGAGTCCGCGCCGGTCAAGAAGACCGCGGCCAAGAAGGCTGCGACATCCGGCGCCACCGGTGATACGGAGGAGGAGGGCGGGACCGGCAAGCGGACCACCCGGCGGACGAAGTCGGCCTGAGACCGGACGTGTGGTTCGGGACATCTTCCCGTTCCGGGAATCGAAGTCCCGGCCCCGGTAAGATGACCCCACGTGATCACCGCAACCGGCCTGGAGCTGCGGGCCGGGACCCGGATCCTGCTCGCTGACACCACCCTGCGCCTGCAGTCGGGGGAGCGCATCGGCTTGGTCGGGCGCAACGGGGCGGGCAAGACCACCACCCTGCGCACCCTGGCCGGCGAGGGTATGCCCTACGCGGGCACGGTGACCCGGTCGGGTTCGCTCGGCTATCTGCCCCAGGATCCACGCGAGGGCGATCTGTCGGTCGCGGCCAAGGACCGGGTGCTCTCCGCTCGGGGGCTGGACCAGATGGTCACCGACCTGGAGAAGGTACACATCCAGATGGCCGAGCTGACCGGCGCGGCGCGCGACGCGGCGATCGACCGCTACGGTCGCATCGAGGAGCGGTTCTCGTCCCTGGGTGGCTATGCGGCCGAGGCCGAGGCCGCCCGGATCTGCTCCAACCTGGGCTTGCCCGATCGCGTGCTGGCCCAGCCGATGCGGACGCTCTCAGGTGGGCAACGCCGCCGGGTCGAGCTGGCCCGCATCCTGTTCGCCGCCTCCGGGGACGGCGGTACGGACACCCAGCTGCTGCTGGACGAGCCGACCAACCACCTGGACGCCGATTCCATCACCTGGCTGCGCGACTACCTCAAGGGCTACCCCGGGGGTCTGGTCGTGATCAGCCACGACGTCGACCTGCTGGCCGCGGTGGTCAACAAGGTGTGGTTCCTGGACGCGGTCCGCGGCGTTCTGGACCTGTACAACATGACCTGGCCGAAGTACCTGGAGGCGCGGGCCACCGACGAGCAGCGGCGCCGTCGGGAGCGGGCCAACGCCGAAAAGAAGGCGCACGCGCTGATGACCCAGGCGGCCAAGCTCGGCGCCAAGGCGACCAAGGCGGCCGCCGCCCACCAGATGGTCCGGCGGGCCGAGGCCATGGTGTCCCACCTGGACGAGGTGCGGGTGGCCGACAAGGTGGCCAAGATCCGGTTCCCGGCCCCTGCCCCGTGCGGGCGGACGCCTCTGACGGCCGCCAACCTGTCCAAGTCCTACGGGTCGCTGGAAGTGTTCAGCGGGGTCGACCTGGCCATCGACCGGGGCAGCCGGGTGGTCATCCTGGGCTTCAACGGTGCGGGTAAGACCACCCTGCTCAAGCTGCTGGGCGGGATGGAGCGATCCGACACCGGCCAGGTCGACGCCGGGCACGGCCTGCGGTTGGGGTACTACGCACAGGAGCACGAGACCCTGGATCCGCTGCGCACCGTGTGGGAGAACATCCGCACGGCCGCACCCGATGCGGGGGCCCAGGAACTGCGGAACTTGTTGGGCGCGTTCCTGTTCACCGGGGAGCAGCTGGACCAGCCGGCCGGGACGCTGTCGGGCGGCGAGAAGACCCGGCTGGCCTTGGCCGGTCTGGTGTCCTCGGCGGCCAACGTGCTGCTACTGGACGAGCCGACCAACAACCTCGACCCGGCCAGCCGGGAACAGGTGCTGGACGCACTGCACCGCTACACCGGTGCGGTCGTCCTCGTCACCCACGATCCCGGGGCGGTCTCGGCGCTGCACCCGGAACGGGTCATCCTGCTCCCCGACGGCACCGAGGACCTGTGGTCGGAGGACTACCTGTCCCTGGTCGAGCTGGCCTGACCGCTGCCGTGTATCCGCTCCTGTGGCGGACCGGCACGACGCGCCCCATCATTGTCTTCGACCGGTCTGCGGGTCCGCGTCCGGATCGAGGAGGAAGGGGCGATTCGTGGCCGAAAAGGCGAAGAGCGCTGTAGCGGTGAGCGCGACCCAGGACATCCGCAAGGGCGCCCGCATCACCGGCCCGGCTCGCGACAAGCTGGCCGTGGACCTGGCCAAGAAATATCAGAAGGGCCAGAGCATCCGGGCTCTCGCCGAGGGCACCGGGCGGTCCTACGGGTTCATCCACCGGTTGCTGGTCGACGCGGAGATCCCGTTGCGCGGGCGCGGCGGCGCCACCCGGGTCAAGAAGAAGTAGCGCCAGCTCCGTCAGCTCAGTCGGGCCGCCAGGTCAGGATGATCGGCGAGCAGGCCTGCGACCAGCCTGTCCGCCAACGGCCACGACCCGATGAGCGGGTGCAGCGCGAAGCCGGCCACCGCTGCTTGGCGGGACGCAGACCTGACCGCGTCGATCACCGCCTGCTCGGCGGCTCGAACTCCGGCGACCAAGCCCAGCTGGTGCAGGTCGAAATCACCCGCCGGCAGGGCCTGAGCGCCGCTGGCGTCGACCCGGCACAGCGTCTCGACGACCATCTCGGCGGGTAGCTGGGGGAGGGCAGAACCGTTGCGCGCGTTGACGATCAACTCGACGGCCGGACCGCCGGTGACCGCATCGAGCACGTCCAGGGCAACGTGTTCGTAACCGCCACCCTGGGTGTCCGACTCGTCCCGCGCGTGCGTCACAGGCCTGGTCTCGGCCAGGTAGGTCGCCTCTCGTTGCGCACGGGTGGCGACCCAGCGGGCCGCCGCGGATGCCGCATCCACCTGGGCGTAGAAGACCTGCTGCTGGTCGGCCACAATCTCGCCCCGGGTGGGCTCGGTCCGCAGCCGGTCGGTGAGTTCCCGCGCGAAATAGTAGAAGGCCAGGTATTCGTTCGGGACGGCGCCGAGCGCACGCAGCACCGCCGGCCCGAACAGCCGGCCCTCCTCGAACGAGTCGATCAAGGTGTCGTCCAACAGCAGATCGGGCAACAGATCTCGCCCGTCCACGGTCAACGACCGCAGCCAGCCGAGGTGGTTGATGCCGGCGTAATCGGCCTCGGCGTGTTTCACCCCGAGGGTCCGGATGACCCGCTGGATCAGACCGGCAGGGGAGTCGCAGATCCCGATCACCCTGTCGCCCAGCACCGGCGCCAGGGCCTGGGTGACCATCCCGGCCGGGTTCGTGAAATTGATGAGCCAGGAACCCGGGGCGAGCTCGCCCTGCCGGCGGGCCAGCTCCAGGACCACCGGCAGGGTGCGCAGCCCGTAGGCCAGGCCGCCCGCCCCGACCGTCTCCTGACCGAGCAGTCCCAGGTCCAGGGCCCGGCGCTCGTCGCGGGCCCGGCCCGCGGCGCCGCCCACCCGGATGGCGGAGAAGACCGCGTCGGCCCCGGCCAGGGCGTCGTCGACGGAATCGGTCCAGCGCAGCCGCGGCCGGGAAACCCCGGCCAACACGGCAGCGATCGCCGCGCTCCGGGACGGATCGACGTCGTAGCAGACGATCTCATCGATGAGCGGGCCGCGCCCGGCGGACCACCGGGCGGCGGCCGCGCGGACGATCAGCGGGACCCGGAATCCGCCGCCGCCCAAGATCGCCAATCGCACGGGTCCACGCTATCCAGGGCGCCTCCCGGTGTCGCGGCGCCACCACACAGTGGCAGGGTGTCCGGACATGCAGGCGAACGAGGAAACCGCTCCGCTGGACGTGTTCATGCAGGGCACCACGTTCTTCGACATGGTGCTGACCGGCCTACCGGCGCTGCCCGGGGCCGGGGTCGAACTCATCGCCGACGGCATGGGCTCGTGCCCGGGTGGAGTGGCCAACTTGGCCATCGCGGCCAGCCGGCTCGGCCTGCGCACCGGCCTGGCCTCGGTGTTCGGCGACGACCTGTACGGGGACTTCCTGTACGACATCCTGCGGGAAGAGGGTGTCGATCTGTCGTCCTCACGCCGCATCAACGACTGGCATTCACCGGTCACGGTCTCCCTGGCCGTGTACCGGGACCGGGCCATGGTCACCCACAGCCATCCGGCGCCGATCCCGGTGGCCGAATTGGTCAGCCATCCCCCGGCGGCCCGGGCCGGAGTGGTCGATCTGAGCGAGATCGGGGAGTCCTGGGTCCAGGAGGCCAGGGCGTCGGGCACTCGCCTGTTCGGGGACGTGGGTTGGGATCCGAGCGGGGCCTGGCCGACGTCCCACCTGGACGGGCTGGACAGCCTGTACGCGTTCCTGCCCAACAGCGCCGAGGCCATGGCCTACACCCGCACCGAGGACCCAAGGGCCGCGCTGATGCACCTGGCCGACCTGGTCCCGGTGGTGGTGGTGACCTGCGGCGGCCAGGGGGCCATCGGTCTGGACTCGACCACCGGCGAGGAGGAGTGGGTGCCGTCGCTACCGGTCAACGCGGTCGACCCGACCGGCGCCGGTGACGTCTTTGCCGCTGCTTTCATCCTGGGCACACTGCGGGAATGGCCGTTGCGCAATCGGATGGCCTTCGCCAACCTGTGCGCCGCGCTGTCGGTGCAGCGGGTGGGTGGGTCGCTCGCCGCCCCCGGCTGGGGTGACCTGGCCGACTGGCTGGCCTCGGTGCAGGCCGCGGCCGCGGCCGGTTCCCGCTCGGCCGGCGTGCTCGCCCACAGCTACGACTTCCTGACCGATCAGCTGGACGGGCACCCGGCCCGGTCGCTCCGCCGGGCCATGGCCACCATCGGCCGGTTCTCCGACGCCTGAGCGTTGGGCGTCCTGCCCGGCTCGGCCCGACGGTGTTGATCTACGATCCGATCGCCGTATTCGAATGACGCTGGGAGCCCGACATGAACGATCGCACCGACCTCTGGACCCCCTCTGCGTTGAACCGCCGCCGGTTCCTCGGGGTGGCCGGGGCACTGGCCGTGGGCGGTCTGGCCGCCGCCTGTGGCTCCAACAACGGCCGCAGCGATTCGACGTCGAGCTCGACATCGTCTTCCTCGAGTTTGACCTCGTCCAGCTCCGAATCCAGCTCGACCTCGGCCGCATCGGCGGGATCGTCCGCCTCTTCCGCCTCGTCCGCGGTCGAGTCCTCCGCGACCAGCTCGTCGTTGGCGGCCGGCGGCGGGGGCAGCGTCACGCTGAACCAGTGGTATCACCAGTACGGCGAGACCGGCACCCAGCAGGCGGTCGAGAAGTACGCCGCGGCCTACAAATCGGCCACCGTCAAGGTGCAGTGGACTCCGGGCGACTACGAGAAGAAGACGTCGGCGTCACTGCTCACGGACGGCGGACCGGATGTGTTCGAGTGGGGCAACGGTCCGTCCATCGACATGATCCAAAGCGGCCAGGTGGTACCGCTGGGCGACATCCTGGGGGACACCAAGTCCGATTTCACCCAGTCGTTGATCGATCGGATGACCTACCAGGACGAACTATTCGCGATTCCGCAGGTCATCGACATGCAGCTGATGGTGTATCGCAAGTCGATGCTGGACAAGGCCGGCGTGAAGCCGCCGGAGACCCTCGACGATCTCATCGCGGCGGCCAAGACGCTGACCACCTCCGACGTCAAGGGCCTCTTCCTGGGCAACGACGGTGGCGCCGGCGTGGCCGGCGGGCCGACGCTGTGGTCGGTCGGTGCGGACTACCTGACCGCGGACAACCAGTTCGGATTCTCCGACCCGAACGTCGGTATTGCCTTCGGCAAGCTGCACACCCTGTTCACCAGCGGCAACCTGTTGCTCGGGGCGCCCAACGACTGGTCGGCCCCGGACGCGTTCACCCAAGGTCTGTGCGCGATGCAGTGGACCGGACTGTGGAACTTCCCGGCCATCAAGACCGCGCTCGGCGACGATTTCGGGGTGCTGCCGTGGCCGAAGTTCTCGGCCACCGTGGGCAAGCAGTCCGTGCCGATCGGCGCCTACGGCGCCACGGTCAACGCCAAATCCAAGAACGTGGACGCGGCCAAGGCCTACATCAAATGGCTGTGGGTCGACCAGACCGACGATCAGCTCGATTTCGCCCAGAGCTACGGCTTCCACATCCCGGCCCGAAAGAGCTTGGCGGACAAGGCGAGCAAGCTCAAGACGGGTGAGGCGGCCGACGCGGTCACCATCCTGCAGCAGTACGGACACGCGCAGACGCCGCTGCTGTGGTCCCCGGCCATGGGCTCGGCCCTGTCCGACGCGGTCACCAACATCATCAAGAGTGGGGCCAATCCGACGACCGAGCTGGCCAAGGTCAAGACCACGGTGGACGCGGAACTCAAGCGCATCCTGAAGTAATCCGTGTGACCACCACGCAATCCCCGGGGCCGGCGACCAGGTCGGGACTGGGTCGCCGGCTGGCCGGGCCACAGAACCGCAACCTGTGGTTCTGGGTGTTCGTCGGGCCGTTCTTCCTCGGGTTGTTGATCTTCGTCTATATCCCGATGATCTGGAGCGTCTACCTCAGCTTCTTCGACGCCCGGAACACGGTGAACCCGACGCACTTCGTCGGCTTCGACAACTACAAGTTCATGCTCACCGACGACGCGTTCCTATCCAGCCTGGGCACGTTCGTGGTTTTCGCGCTCTTCATCGTGCCCACCACCTACGCCGGCGCGTTGGGTCTGGCCCTGCTGGTGCATCGGGCCAAGTTCCTGCGCGGGTTCTTCCGCTCGGTCTACTTCGTGCCCACCGCCTGCTCGTACGTGGTGGCCTCGCTGATCTGGAAGATGTCGATCTTCTCCGGGGTCCGGTTCGGGCTGATGAACCAGATCCTGCGGCTGTTCGGGCTGTCGTCCGTGCCCTGGCTGTCGGTTACCCACCCGCCCTGGTACTGGCTGGTCATCGTGTCCCTGCGGCTATGGCTGCAGCTGGGTTTTTACATGATCCTTTTCCTGGCCGGCCTGCAGCGGATCCCGACCATCCTGTACGAGGCGGCCGCCGTCGACGGGGCCAAGCCGGGCTGGCAGACGTTCCGCTACATCACGTTTCCGCAGTTGCGGACCTCGTCGGTGGCGATCCTGGTGCTGTTGCTGATCGGTGCCTTCCAGTCGTTCGACGAGTTCTACAACCTGCTGGCCAACGCCGGCGCATCCGGCGGCGGCGGCTACCCGCCCTACGCCCGGCCGCCGCTGGTGTACCTGTACTACACAGCGTTGGGCAACGAACAGGACTTCGGCCGAGGCGGCGCCGGCGCGGTCATCCTGGCCCTGGTCATCGCCATCTTCACCGTGCTCCAGGCCCGGTTCCTGCGGCTGGGCCGACGGAACGACACATGACCGACACCGAGGTGCGGGCGCACCCGAAGCGTCGGACCGGTATTTTGCAGACGCCGGCCCAGAGAGTCGGGAACGTTTTCCGCTACCTCGCGCTGTCCCTGGGCGCGGTCATCTTCGTTCTCCCGTTTTATCTCCTGCTGCGCAACGGGTTGTCCTCGAACAGCGACATCACCTCGCCGCACTGGACTTTCTTCCCGTCCACCGTGCATTGGGAGAACATCCCGGAATTGTTCTCCGACCCGGCCGTGCCCATGCTGCGCAGCATGGTGAACTCCATCGTGATCTCGGTCATCCAGACCGTCGGTGCCGTTCTCATCGGCGCCTTCGCCGGCTACGGACTGGCTCGGATTCCCTACCGGCACGCCAATCTCGTGCTCGGCACCATCGTGGCCACGCTGCTGATTCCGGCTGCGGTGACCTTCGTACCCACCTTCGTGCTGGTGTCGACGTTGGGTTGGGTGAGTTCGCTGCAGGGATTGATCGTTCCGGGTCTGTTCCAGGCCCTGATCGTCTTCCTGTTCCGCCAGTACTTCGTGAACTTTCCCCGGGAATTGGAAGAGGCGGGCCGGATCGACGGCTTGGGGTACCCGGGCACCTTCTTCCGGATCGTGCTGCCGAATTCTCCGGCGTTTTTCGCAGCGATCTCCACCATCACGTTCATCGGCAGTTGGAACGCCTTCCTGTGGCCGTTGGTAATAGCCCAGGACGCCAGCTCCTACACGGTGCAGATTTCCCTGTCGACGTTCCTGACCGCGCAGACGGTGAACCTGCACGAGCTCTTCCTGGCCGCGGCGTTCTCGATCCTGCCGCTGCTGTTGCTCTTCCTCGGGCTGCAGCGCTTCATCGTGCAAGGAGTGGAATCGACCGGAATCAACTCCTGAGCAGCCCGTCACGAATTCCCGGCCCATCGGAATGCACCCTTGGCGGCGCGTTTCCGGCTGAGCCCCCCACCCGCTGGGAACCTCTCGGTCGTGCCCCAGACTTCCCCCCTCACCTCCACAGACGCTGCGCCGAAGGAGCGTCCCGATCCACGCCGTTGGCGGGCGTTGGCGGTTGCCCTGGTCGGTGCGGGCATGGTGCTGCTGGATGTGTCGATCGTCAACGTGGCGCTGCCGGCGATTCGCGCCGGTCTGAATGCCTCCAGCGACCAGCTGCAGTGGGTGCTGTCCGGCTATGCGCTGGCCTTCGGGCTCTTCCTGGTGCCGGCCGGTCGGCTGGGTGACATGCACGGCCGGCGCACCGTTTTCGTCGTCGCGCTGGGTCTGTTCACGTTGGCCAGTCTGGCCTGCGGGCTGGCCCCGACCAGTACATTCCTGGTCATCGCCAGGCTGCTCCAGGGTTTCGCCGGCGGCTCGTTGACCCCGCAGATCACCGGGCTGATCCAGGAACTGTTCAGCGGGGACGAGCGGGGTCGCGCCTTCGGCGTGTTCGGAACCGTGCTCGGGGTGTGCACCGCGATCGGCCCCTTGCTGGGTGGCGTGCTCATCCAGGTGTTCGGCCCGGAGCACGGTTGGCGGTTGGTCTTCGGGGTGAACGTTCCGGTCGGGATCGTGGCCATGATCTTGTCCTGGCGGCTCATTCCGCACGGTGAGCGGGACAATCGACGACGGCACTCGTTCGACGTGGTCGGTGTGCTGCTGCTCGGGCTCTCGGTGGTGGCGCTGCTGCTGCCCCTGGTCCAGGCACAACAGTGGCCGGGTACCAAGAAGTGGTGGCTGCTGGCGGTGGCCGCGGCGCTCGCGGTGGGCTTCGTGGCCTGGGAACGCCGGGCCGCCGAGCCGCTGTTGGACCTGCAGCTGTTCCGATCGCCGTCGTACTCGTTCGGCATCGGCATGATCAGCCTGTATTTCGCCGGCTTCACGCCGTTGTTCTTTGTGTTTTCGCTGTTCCTGCAGAACGGGCAGGGCTACTCGGCCCTACTGGCCGGGCTGGCCACGCTGCCGTTTGCGGTCGGCTCCGCCTCGACGGCAATCCTGGGTGGCCGGTTGGTGGCCCGCCTGGGTCGGCGCCTGGTGCTGCTCGGGCTGGTTCTGGTTCTTCTCGGGCTGGCCGGGACCTGGCTGGCCGTGCAGTTGTTTCCCGACCACGGCACCGGGCTGGCCACGGTGATCCCGCTGCTGCTCGCGGGGCTCGGCGGCGGGTTGGTCATTACGCCCAACCAGACCATCACGCTGTCGCAGGTTCCGGTGGCCGAGGCGGGCTCGGCCGGCGGGCTGTTGCAAACCGGTCAGCGGGTCGGAGCGGCACTGGGCATCGCTGCGGTCGGCGCGGTGTTCTTCGCCGCCATGACCGGAAAGGCCGGGGCCTGGAACACGGCCTTCAGCCACGGGATCCTGGTCGCCCTCGGCTTCGTCGTGCTGGCCCTGGTCGTCGCGGTCATCGACGTCGTCATCGACGCCAGGGCGACCCGACGCGGGTAAAGGCGTCGGGCAGCCTCCGGTCGAGCCGATCCTCAGCCGGCCAGCAGGCTGCGCAACACGAACTGCATGATCCCGCCGTGCCGGTAGTAGTCGGCCTCACCGGGGGTGTCGATCCGGACCACGGCGTCGAATTGCACCGTCTCGCCCGTTTCCCTGGTCGCCTTCACGTGCACCGTGCGGGGCGTGGACCCGTCGTTGAGCGCGGTGATCCCGCTGATGCCGAACGTCTCGGTCCCGTCCAACTTCAACGACGCCGCATTCTCACCGTCTGGAAACTGCAGCGGAATAACGCCCATGCCGATCAGATTCGAGCGGTGGATCCGCTCGAACGACTCCACGATGACCGCCTTGACGCCGAGTAGCGCGGTGCCTTTCGCGGCCCAGTCCCGGGACGAGCCCGATCCGTACTCCTTGCCGCCCAACACGACCAGCGGAATGCCGGCCGCCTGATAGTTCTGGGCGGCGTCGTAGATGAACGCTTGCGGACCGTCCGCGACGGTGAAATCGCGGGTGTAGCCGCCCTGCACCCCACCGGGCACGATCTCGTCCAGGAGTTGATTGCGCAGCCGGATGTTGGCGAAGGTGCCGCGGATCATCACCTCGTGGTTGCCGCGCCGGGAGCCATAGGAATTGAAGTCCTTCCGGGTGATCCCGTGGTCGGTCAGGTACTTGCCGGCCGGGGTGTCGGCCTTGATCGCGCCGGCGGGGGAGATGTGGTCGGTGGTCACACTGTCGCCGAGCCTGGCCAGCACCCGGGCACCGGAGATGTCTCCCACCGGCGCGGGAGAAGCCGGCATCCCG
The DNA here is from genome assembly GCA_965277905.1 of Nakamurella sp. GTDB lineage: Bacteria > Actinomycetota > Actinomycetes > Mycobacteriales > Nakamurellaceae > Nakamurella. The sequence goes on along the minus strand of CBDIDW010000004.1, from coordinate 930,142 downwards.
TCGAAATACGGTGGCTTGCGGACGTAGGTCGACTCGGTGTCCCACTCGAACGTCTTGCCCTGCGGCGTCGGTAGCGACTTCCACCGTTCGCCCCCGTCGAAGACGTCGGCGTAGCTGCGGGTGAACATCTCCTGGGTGATCGAGGACAGCACGGTCTGCTCGATTTCGGCCGGGCTGGGCCAGATGTCGCGCAGGTACACGGGCTCGCCCTGCGTCGACGTGCCCAGTGGCTGGGTCTCGAAGTCGAAGTCCATCGTTCCGGCCAGGGCGTACGCGATGACCAGCGGCGGCGAGGCCAGGTAGTTCATCTTCACGTCCGGGTTGATCCGACCCTCGAAGTTCCGATTACCGGACAGCACCGCCGCCACGGCCAGGTCGGCCTCGTTGACCGCTGCCGAGATCTCGTCCTCCAGCGGCCCCGAGTTACCGATGCAGGTGGTGCACCCGTAACCGACCAGGTTGAAGCCCAACTTCTCCAGGTACGGCCACAGGCCGGACCGGTCGTAGTAGTCCGAGACCACCTGCGAGCCCGGGGCCATGGTCGTCTTCACCCAGGGCTTGCTGGTCAGGCCCTTGTCCACGGCGTTGCGGGCCAGCAATGCGGCGCCGAGCATAACGGACGGGTTCGAGGTGTTGGTGCACGAGGTGATGGCCGCGATGACCACGGCGCCGTGATCGAGTTCGAACTCGCCGCGTTCGGGGAGCGTGACCGCGGTCGGCCTGGACGGGCGTCCGCTGGCTCCGTCGGCCGCCGACCAGCGCTGTCCGACCGGCATGTCGTCGTCGGCCGCCGCCGGCGTGACCGAGGGCGGGTCACTGGCCGGGAACGACTCGTCCAGCGCCTCGTCCATCACGGTCTGCGGGCTCTCGCCGCCGGCGTCCACGTAGTCGTGAATGGCCTTGCGGAAGGCGGGTTTGGCGTCGGACAGTTCGATCCGGTCCTGTGGGCGCTTGGGTCCGGCGATCGACGGGACCACGGTGGACAGGTCCAGCTCGAGGTATTCGGAGTAGGCCGGCTCGTGGTCGGCGTCGTGCCACAGGCCCTGGGTCCGGGCGTAGCTCTCGACCAGTGCCACCTGCTCGGCCGGGCGGCCGGTCAGTTTCAGGTAGTCGATGGTTTCCGAGTCGATCGGGAAGATGGCGGCGGTCGAGCCGAACTCGGGGCTCATGTTCCCGATGGTGGCCCGGTTGGCCAACGGCACGGCCCCCACGCCGGCCCCGTAGAACTCGACGAACTTGCCCACCACGCCGTGCTTGCGGAGCAGTTCAGTAATGGTCAGGACGACGTCGGTGGCGGTGGTGCCGGCCGGGATCTCACCGGTCAGCTTGAATCCCACCACCTTGGGGATGAGCATCGAGACGGGCTGGCCGAGCATGGCCGCCTCGGCCTCGATGCCACCAACGCCCCAGCCCAACACGCCCAGGCCGTTGACCATGGTGGTGTGCGAATCGGTCCCGACGCACGAGTCGGGGTAGGCAAACCCGTTCCGGGACATGACCACCCGGGCCAGGTGCTCGATGTTGACCTGGTGCACGATCCCGGTCCCCGGCGGCACCACCTTGAACTCGTCGAAGGCGGTCTGGCCCCAGCGCAGGAACTGGTAGCGCTCCCGGTTGCGCTCGTACTCGAGCTCCACGTTGCGCTCGAACGCGTCGGCCCGGCCGAACACGTCGGCGATGACCGAGTGGTCGATGACCATCTCGGCCGGGGCCAGCGGGTTGATCTTGTCCGGGTCGCCGCCCAGATCGGCCATGGCCTCGCGCATGGTGGCCAGGTCGACCACGCAGGGCACTCCGGTGAAGTCCTGCATGATCACCCGGGCCGGGGTGAACTGGATCTCGGTATCAGGCTCGGCCTTGGGATCCCAACCGGCCAGGGCCCGGATGTGGTCGGCGGTGATATTGGCGCCGTCCTCGGTCCGGAGCAGGTTCTCCAGCAGCACCTTCAGGCAGTAGGGCAGATGCGCGGCGCTCTCCAGGCCATCCAGGCCGGTGATGTTGAAGATCTGGTAGTCCCGGCTCCCGCCGCCCGAAGACACCGTCAGCGTCTGCTGGGCGGAGAACGAGTTGAGGCTGTCGGCAGGCACGGTGTCTCCTCGGATCGGACGGGCAGCGTCCGGCGCACACCCGCTCCGATCCGGACGCTCGCAGCTGAGGCAAAACGCTACCCGCCGAACGAAAGCGCCGGTCCCGGCCCACCCTGGTGGGCGGCCGGGACCGGCGCTGTCGAACTGGAATTACCGGTGGATCTGGGTCAAGAAGTAATCGATGTCACTCGGCTGCAGGCCCTTCAACAGCTGGGTGAAGATCCCGACATAGGACCGCAGCGGGCTGAAGAACCACTTTCCGTTGGTCTGGGTGAGAACGAAACCGATCCCCAGCACCTGCTTGTACTCGCGCTTGATGATGTCCTTCAGAGTCGGATCGACCACGGAGCCGCCCGTGCCAAGCTCGTCCAGGTAGCTGTCGATGGTCGCGTCCGTGACCGTGACGGGGGCCTTGCCGGCCGTGGACACCGTGAGCGAGTCCCCGTCGTGGGCGATCGTGGTGCTGGTGCCGTTCACCGTGACGGTCAGCGATTTGATCGACACCAGCTTCCCGCCGGTGGTGTCGGAGACGTTCCAGCTGGTGTTGCTGACCTTCACCGCGGCCGACGTGTTCTTGCCGATGTTCGCGGCCCGGACGATCATCTGGCCGTAGTCGTGCAGCACGGCCATCTCATCCGGGGGCAGCAGCGCGATGAAGCCGGCCAGGTCCCGGTCGGACAGGGCCTTGATGACCGCATCCATGGTCGCCTCGGGGGTGTCGCCGCCCGTCGCCGCAATGGCGTCGGCCGCCGTCGGACTACCGAGATGCTTCTGCTGGGCCCAGGTGTCGGCGGCCGTGTAGAACAGGCTCGGGTACCACTTGCCCCCCTCGAGTACGGTCGCGACCCGGATCGGGCCGCCGCGCTTGGCCACTTCGTCGGCGATGTTGTAGGTCTTGGTCGTCGGGGTGGCCCGCTTCGACTGATCGGCGGCCTGCTTGATCTTGTCGGTCAGCGGCAGCTTGGCCGGATCGGTGGTGATGGTGATGGTGCCGCCGGTCAGCTTGACCACGGACACGTGGTCGTTGATGGTGTCCGGACTGGGGTCGTAGGTCAGGCCGGCGACTGTCACGGTGGCGCCGGTCAGGTTGCCCTGGCTGGCGTCAGGCGTGACGATCTGCAGCCGCTTCAGCTCGGTGAGGACGTCGCCGGTCAGGTCGCCGAACAGCTTGGCCTCCGACGGGGCGAGTTGGTCGGCCACCCCGACCGGGTCCTTCTGGCTCAGCGACACCAACATGGCGTTGGCCGCCTCCTGCGGTGAGGTCTGGCCGCCGGCGCCCTTGCTGTCGCGGAAACCGAAGTACCAGACTCCGGTGGCGGCCAACAGGGCCACGACCACGGCGGCCACGGTGACGACCAGCGCGGTGCGCTTGCGTGGCGGCGGGGCGGACGGGCCTCCGGGCGCGCCGGGCTGCCATTGCTGGTTGTGGGGCTGGCTGTAGGGCGACTGGCCGTAGGGGGACCGGGGGTCGTATCCAACCGGCTGCGCCGCGGTGGCGGGGTAACCCGGGGCCGCCGGCTGCGGGTAGGTCTGGTTCGGGTTCCAGCCGGCACCGGGCTGTGCCGGGCCGGACCAGTGGGGCTGCTGCGCCCAGCCGCCAGTTGCGGGTTGCTGGCCGGGGTATCCCTGATAGTCGCTCATCGATTCCATCTCTCTCGAGGGTGTAACAGCAATCTCGGTGGTGCCTGCGGTGGTCGTGGCCGTATCGAGACGGGCATCTGCTCTTCGACGCAGTCGACCGCGGCGCGGTTCCTGCGCTGTCCCACTCGGCCTGACGTCAACGACGCCGGGGCCGAAACGCGAACAGGCCGCCGGCCGCGCCGTAGAGCAGACCGCCGATGGCCAACACGATCGGGCCGGTGGCTACCAGGCCGACACCCGCCGCCGAGTGACCACCAGCAAGAACCAGGGCCGCCAGGCCGAGGAAGGCCGCGAGCAGGCCGAGCAACAGAGCGAGGACGCCCGCAACCCGCCGCCACTGCAGCAGAGCCAATAGGACGGGCAGGAAATACACCGGACCGATGAGCGGCCACCAACCGAGCACCGCCGGGACCGGACCGTCGCCGCCGATGGCCAACCGGGCTGCCACCCCGGTCACTTGGTAACTGTTGCGCAGCACCTCACCGGAGGCCAGCCAGGGCAGGAACGTACCTGTGATGACCAGCACCAGCCCGAGACCGCCGACGACGAAGCCGAGCAACGCGAGGCGGTCGACCCGGCCGGCGGGCGCGATCGGATGGGTCGAGGTGGTCACTCCTTCGGCGGTCACGGCTCCAGTTTCTCGCACGTCAGAGGGAGCCGAGCGGTCAAACCCTCAATGTCAACTAGAGGCTGAGCCAGGGTCGATCCCGCATTGAGGGTGACATTGGTCTGCTATGTCCGAATTGGGACCAGAGTGTCGCCAGGGACTATTGGCATAGGTGAGGTTGAAGTGGCAGGGTGCTACCTGGCGTGTCGGATTGACAACTGAGACGAATGTGAACTCGTGGCGTGGGAGAGGACAGTTGTGGTGACAGACCTACGGTCGCGCCGGGCCGGTCGACCTCGGATGGTCACCGGACCACGGTTCACGCACCGCCGGATCGGCTCCGGGAGCCTTGTCGCCGTTTCGGTGGTGGCGCTCTTGCTGATCGGTACCACGGCGAACGCCGATCTTCCCCCGGAGCCCTGGAATCCCTCGGACTCCGATATTTCCGGCGCCCAGGACGCGGCCACCTCAGCGGCCGCCGAGGTGGGCCGGGTCGACGGGTTGATGACCCGGACCCAGGGCGACATCACCCGGTTGCGCGGAGATCTCGAGCTCAAGGGTGAGCTCGTCAAAAAAGCCATGATCGACGCGCAGCTGGCCCAGCAGGACGTCGTTGCCGCCAAGGCGGCCGCGGCCGGCGCTGCGACCAATGCCGAGCAGGCCGGTGGCCAAGTGGACAACGCCGAGGATGCCGCAGCTGCCTTCGCCGCTGCCTCGTTTCGGCAGGGCTCGGTGCTCGGCTCGGTGTCGGCCTACCTGGACGCCAGTGACGCGACGGACCTGCTGTCCCGGGAACAGCTGATCAAACAGGTAGCCGCCAACCAGCTGGACGTCATCGGCGGCCTGCAGGTCGCGCGTAGCCACCAGGCGACCCTGGAGGCCGCGGCCAAGGCGACCGCGGACGAGGCGGTCGCCGCGCAGCAACGTGCGACCGCGGCCCAGACCGGCGCCCAAACCGCCGAGAAGAGCGCATCCGACGCCTTCAAGGAAGGTCAGGCGCAGCTGACCACCCTGCAAAGCCAGCTCGCCCAGGAGCAGACGGACTACGACACCGCGCTGGACCATGCGTCGGAGCTGCAGGGGCAGCGTGCCCAGTACGTCGAGTGGGTCCAGGAGAAGCAGGCCGAAGAGGCCAGGCTGAAGGCCGAGGCGGAGGAACGGGCCCGCGAGGCCGCGGCGGCAGCCGCAGCCCAAGCGGCCGCCCAGAAGGCGGCGGCGGAGCAAGCGGCGGCCGAGCAGGCGGCAGCGGCGCAGGCGGCGGCCAAGGCCGCGGTCGAGAAGGCGGCAGCCGAAAGGGCGTCCGCGGCGCAAGCGGCCGCAGCGGCGGCGGCCGAGGCGGCGGCGCAGCGGGTGGCGGCAGCTCAGGCGGCCGCGGCCAAGCAGGCAGCGGCCAAGGTGGCGGCGGCAAAGTCGGCGGCGGCCCGGGTCGCCGCTGCGCAGTTGGCGGCCGCCAACGCGGCCTCGGCGAAAGCGGCGGCCGCGGCGCTGACGGCATCGAAGAACTCGGCGGCCAGCGCGGCGGCCAGGGCGGCGGCGGCCAGGGCGGCGGCGGCCCGGGCGGCCAAGAACAACGCGGCTGCCCTGGAGGCGGCCCGGGTGGCCGCAGCCAAGCTGAAGGCCAAGCAAGTGTTCGTCTACTACGCCAGTTGCGCCGACGCCGAGGCGGCGCACGCGGCGCCCATTCACAAGGGGCAACCCGGATACCGGGCCGGCTTGGATCGCAACGGCAACGGAATCGCCTGCGAGTCATTGCCCGATTCGGCCGCCCAGTACGGCGGTACGCCCGCGCCCGCGCCCGCGCCGACACCGGCGCCCGCGCCCACGACCAGCTCCAACGACAACGTGGCCTCGTCCCGCGATGACACCGGAAACTCGTCGGCCGGTGCCTGGAGCGCCGCCAAGGGTCAGGCCGCGGTGGCCGCGGCCGAGCAATGGGTGGGGACGCCGTACTCATGGGGCGGCGGCAACAGCTCCGGCCCGACCCTGGGCATCTGCGGACCCGATGGCGCCGAGAACGACTGCAATGTCGTCGGGTTCGACTGCTCCGGGCTGACCTCGTACGCCTGGGCGCAGGAGGGCATCTCCATCCCGGCGTACTCGGTGTACCAGTACACGCTGGGTCAGCACATCGACTCGGGGAGCCTGATGCCGGGCGATCTGATGTTCTACGCCGACGACACCTCGGACCCGAGCACGATCCACCACGTGACCATGTACGCCGGCAACGGGATGATGGTCGAGGCGCCTTACTCGGGTGCCTACGTGCACGTCACCGGGGCCGAATTCGGCAACGGGTTTATTGGCGCCACCCGCCCGGGCACCTGACCCGGCGGCGGTTGCGGGGAAGCCGGCCCGGTGCGCGCGATCAGCGCCACCGGGCCGGACTGCATCCTGGTCAGGTGAACGCCGTCGACGCCGCCGTGATCGTCGCGGGCGGACATGGCCGCCGGCTGGGCGGCCTGGGCGGTGTGGACAAACCGGGCCTGCGGATCGGCGATCGAACGCTGATCGAGGTCGCCGTGGCCGCGGTGGCCGGCGCGCAGATCGGGGTCGTCGGCCCGGATCGAGCCCTGCCCGGGGTGACGGTGGCGCGGGAGGACCCGCCCGGTTCGGGTCCGGCGGCGGCGGTGGTGGCCGGCCTGCACGCGCTCGCCGCTGCGCCCGACGTGACCACGGTCGCGGTGCTGGCCGCCGACCTGCCCGGACTCACCGCCGGATTCGTGGCCGAGCTGGGGCATCGGCTGGGAGCCGACCCCGAGCTGGACGGCGTGCTGGCCACCGACCGGTCGGGTCGCCGGCAGTGGCTGCTCGGGGTCTGGCGACTGGGTGCGCTGCGCGCGGCGGCGGGGCCATCCAGCTGGGCCGATCGGGGGGTCCGGGAGCTGCTCGCCGGTCTTGAATTTGCGACCGTCCCCGCCGACCCCCGCCTGATTGCCGATCTCGACACCCCCGACGACCTGGCCCGCTGGAACAGTTCCGAGTCGGGGGAGCCGGGCGAGGCGTTCCAATCCCCCTCCCAGGAAGCCGGGCCATGATGAGATGGCAGGCGCCCAGTTCGCGAGAAGCCAGGAGTCACCGGTGACGGCAGAGGTCGACAACGGTGGGCACGAGCCCACCCCACCCACCGGCGTACCCGGTGTGCCGGTCGGCGCGGAGCGTCCCGGACCAGCACGCGACGCCGCCCTGCTCGAACGCACCGTGTTCGAGGTCAAGCGGGTCATCGTCGGGCAGGACCGGCTGGTGGAACGGATGCTGGTCGGGCTGCTGGCCAAGGGTCATCTACTCATCGAGGGTGTCCCCGGGGTGGCCAAGACCCTGGCCGTGGAGACCTTCGCCAAGGTCGTCGGGGGCACCTTCAACCGCATCCAGTTCACCCCCGACCTGGTGCCCGCCGACCTGCTCGGCACTCGCATCTACCGGGCCGGGCGGGAGGAGTTCGACACCGAACTCGGGCCGGTGATGGCCAACTTCGTGCTCACCGACGAGATCAACCGAGCGCCGGCCAAGGTGCAATCGGCCCTGCTGGAGGTGATGGCCGAGCGGCACGTGTCCATCGGCGGTGTCACCTATCCCTGTCCCGACCCGTTCCTGGTGCTGGCCACGCAGAACCCGATCGAGAACGAGGGGGTCTATCCGCTCCCCGAGGCCCAGCGCGACCGGTTCCTGTTCAAGCTCATGGTCGGCTATCCGGAGCCGGACGAGGAGCGCGAGATCGTCTACCGGATGGGTGTGGTCCCGCCGGTGGCCAACCAGGTGCTGCCCATCGCCGAACTGTCGCGCCTGCAGAAGGTGGCGGCCAACGTCTTCGTGCACCACGCCTTGGTCGACTACGTGGTCCGGCTCGTCTACGCCACCCGGACGCCGGGTGAGCACGGCATGACCGAGGTGGCCGGTTGGCTGTCCTACGGGGCGTCGCCCCGGGCCTCCCTGGGCATCGTGGCCGCCGCCCGGGCGCTGGCCCTGGTGCGCGGCCGGGACTTCGTCGTCCCGCAGGACGTCGTCGACGTCGCTCCCGACGTGCTCCGGCACCGGCTGGTGCTCTCCTATGACGCCCTGGCTGACGGGATCCCGGTCGAAACCATCCTGACCCGGTTGCTGCGGGCCATCCCGCTGCCGCACATCACCCCGTTCTCCCACACCGGCGCCGCCTGATGCGGCTGCGCGCCCGGGATACGCCGCGGCCGGACGCCGCGGGCCTGGCCGCCGGTCCCGAGCACGTCGGCGGCCAGCCCCCGTCGACGGCCGACCCGGCCCGGCTGGACGCGGCTCTGACCACCCTCGAGCTCACCGTCAAGCGTCGGCTCGACGGCCTGCTCCAGGGCAACCATCTCGGGTTGGTACCCGGTCCCGGCACCGAGCCGGGGGATTCGCGGCTGTACTACCCGGGCGATGACGTGCGCCGGATGGACTGGTCGGCGACCGCGCGGACGACGCAGGCGCACATCCGGCAGACCGTGGCCGACCGTGAGCTGGAGACCTGGGTCGTCGCCGACCTGTCGGCCTCGCTCGACTTCGGCACCACCGGCTGCGAGAAGCGGGATCTGGTCGTGGCCGCGACCGCGGCCGTCGGCCACCTGACCCAGGGCGGCGGCAACCGGATCGGTGCGATCATCGCTGCCGGACCCCACCTGACCCGCTACCCGGCCCGGGGCGGCGGTCCGCACCTGCAGCACCTGCTGCGCGCCCTGGCCAGTACCCCCCGCACGGTTCAGGGGGAGCGCGGCGACCTGGCCACCGCGCTGGAGCAGCTGCGCCGGCCGCCGCGTCGCCGCGGGTTGGCCGTGGTCATCTCCGACTTCCTCGGGGACATGCCGGACGAAGGACCGCCGGCCTGGGAGCGGTCGCTGCGGGCGCTGGGAGGGCGGCACGACCTGCTGGCGATCGAGGTGCTCGACCCGCGCGACCTGGAGTTGCCGGCCGTCGGGCTGGTCACCCTGGTGGATCCGGAATCCGGGCGCAGCCGGGAAATCCAGACCACGGCCCGGGTCCGGACGGCCTTCGCCCAGGCGGCCCAGGAGCATCGCGCCCGGGTGGCGCTGGCGTTGCGCAGGGCCGGGGCCGCCCAGCTCACTCTGCGCACCGATCGGGATTGGATCGCCGATGTGCTCCGGTTCGTGCTCGGCCGCAAGCGCGGATGGTCGGGCGGCCCGTCCGGGGTGGGCGCGCCGGCCCCGGTCGTGGGGGTGGTCCGGTGACCTTCGACCACCCGTGGTGGTTCGTGGTGGGCGGCGTGGTGGTGGCCCTGCTGATCGGCTACATCCTGGCTCAGTACCGCCGTCGACGGCACACGCTGCGGTTCGCCAACCTGGAGTTGTTGGAAAAGGTGGCGCCGAAACGGCCGGGACGGTGGCGGCACCTGCCCACCGCGATCGTGCTCCTCGGCCTGGCCCTGCTGACCGTGGCCCTGGCCGGGCCCACCGCCGATGCCAAGGTGCCCCGCAACCGGGCCACGGTGATCCTGGTCATCGACGTCTCGCTGTCGATGGAGTCCACCGACGTGTCCCCGAACCGGCTGGCCGCCGCCCAGGCCGCGGCCACCGAGTTCGCCACCAACCTGACCCCAGGGGTGAACCTCGGCATCGAGTCGTTCGCCGGGATCGCCACCGTCCTGGTGTCGCCGACCACCGATCGACAGGCGGCCAAGGAGGCCATCGCCGGACTGAAGCTGGACGAGCGCACGGCCAGCGGGGACGCCATCATCGCGGCTGTCCAGGCCATTCAGGCGTTCGACAAGACCATCACACCCAGCGGACCCGCCGACCAAGCCGCTCCGGCACGCATCGTGCTGATGACCGACGGCAAGCAGACCACCGGGCGGGACGCCGTGCAGGCGGCCGCGTCGTCCAAGGCCGCCGGCATTCCGATCTCGGTCATTGCCTTCGGCACCACCCACGGCACCATCACCAACGACGGCAGCGTGATCCCGGTCCCGTTGGACAGCCAGACCATTCAGCAGATGGCCCAGGCGTCCGGTGGCGACTTCCACACTGCCGCCACCGCCCAGGAGCTGCGCTCGGTCTACGCGCAGCTGGGGGAGCAGATCGGGTACGAGATCCAGCAGAAGGACGTGTCCCGGCCCTGGTTGATCTTCGGCACCCTCGGCGTACTGCTGGGCGCGGCGGGTGCGCTGGTCCTGGGCGGCCGCATCCCCTGATGCACGTCGGAACCTCTCCCGACGCTAGGGTTTCCGGTGCGGCGCGGCGACCACGGCGCGCTGCACCGACCGGTAGCTGCATCGACTCCAAGGACGCGCCGTGACCACCCCCGACCCGCCGCAAGGGCGATCCGTGCTGGTCACCGGGGGTAATCGGGGTATCGGACTGGCCATTGCCCGGCGGCTGGCCGCCGACGGTCATCGGGTCACGGTGACCCACCGCAGCGGCGAGGCGCCGGAAGGTCTGACCGGGGTGCGCTGCGACGTCACCGACATTGCGTCCGTGGACGTCGCGTTCTCCCAGGTCGAGGCGGACCAGGGGCCGGTCGAGATTCTCGTCTCCAATGCCGGCATCACCGACGACACCCTGCTGCTCCGGATGTCCGAGGCCAGCTTCACCGGCGTGCTCGACGCCAACCTGACCGGCGCGTACCGGGTGTCCAAGCGCGCGGCGTCCGGCATGCTGCGCAAACGCTGGGGCCGGATGATCTTCATCTCCTCGGTGGTCGGGCTGTCCGGAGGTGCCGGACAGGTGAACTACGCCGCCTCCAAGGCCGGCCTGGTCGGGCTGGCCCGGTCGGTGGCCCGGGAGCTCGGCTCCCGCAGCATCACCGCCAACGTCATCGCACCCGGCTTCGTGGACACCGACATGACCCGGGCGCTGCCGGAAGCGCGTCGCGAGCAGATCCTGGCCCAGGTGCCGGCCCGCCGCTACGCGGATCCGGCCGAGATCGCTGCCGCGGTGAGCTTTCTCGCCTCCGACGAAAGCGGTTACATCACCGGCGCGGTACTCCCGGTGGACGGCGGCCTGGGCATGGGTCATTGACAACGAAGGACGGAACGCAACGCATGGGCATTCTCGAGGGCAAGAACCTGCTGATCACCGGAGTGATCACGGACGCCAGCATCGCCTTCCACACGGCCCGGATGGCGCAGCAGCAGGGCGCGAATGTCGTGCTCACCGGCTACGGCCGGCTCTCGTTGGTCGAGCGGATCGCCAAGCGGCTCCCGGCCGAGGCGCCGGTGATCGAACTCGATGTCACCGACCAGGCTCAACTGGACTCGCTGGCCGGCCGGGTGGCCGAGCACGTGCCGCACCTGGACGGCGTACTGCACTCGATCGGCTTCGCCCCCGCGGGTGCGCTGGGTGGCGTGTTCACCGAGACCGCCTGGGAGGACGTGGCCACCACCCTGCACACCTCGGCCTATTCCCTCAAGGCGTTGGCTGTGGCCGCCCTGCCGCTGATGGAAGCCGGCGGCGCCATCGTCGGGCTCGACTTCGATGCCCGGCAGGCCTGGCCGGCCTACAACTGGATGGGCGTGGCCAAGGCCGCGCTCGAGGCCACCTCCCGCTACCTGGCCCGCGACCTGGGCCCGAAGGGCATCCGGGTCAACCTGGTCTGCGCCGGACCGATCAAGACCATGGCGGCCAGGTCCATCCCCGGTTTCTCGGACCTGGAGAACGGCTGGACGGATCGGGCCCCGCTGGGATGGGACGCCACTGACGCGACTCCGGTGGCCAAGGCCGCCTGCGCACTGCTGTCGGACTGGTTCCCGGCCACCACCGGGTCGATGGTCATGGTCGACGGCGGGTTCCACGCCCTGGGCTTCGGCACCGCCGAGATCGCCGCCGCCGCCGGTTGATCGGACTGATCGGGCCGCCCCGATGCCGGCCCGAGCCCGTCGCGTCGGAGCAGGGATGATGGGTCCATGTTTGTGGCTACACCGCTGAATCCGAAAGGCCGGCGCGAGGCGCTGGCCGCGATGGCCGGTCGAGAACTGGACGTGCTGGTGATCGGGGCCGGCGTGGTCGGGGCCGGGGCGGCGCTGGACGCGGTCACCCGAGGGCTGTCGGTCGGCCTGGTCGAGGCCCGCGACTTCGGTTCCGGCACCTCGAGCCGTTCCTCGAAGCTGGTGCACGGCGGGCTGCGTTACCTGAAGAACCTCGACTTCAAGCTGGTCTTCGAGGCGCTCCGGGAACGCCGGCTCATCCTGACCGAGCTGTGCCCACACCTGGCCAAGCCGGTGGCGTTCGTCTACCCGCTGCACGGCTGGTGGGACCGGCTGTATGTGGGCACCGGGGTGGGTGTCTACGACATCCTGGGCGCGGGACGGGGTGTCCCCTCGCACATGCGCATGCTGGGCAAGAAACGGACATCCAAGACCTTCCGGTCCGGCGCCGCCGACATCACCGGTGGCATCCTGTTCTACGAAGGGCAACTCGACGACGCCCGGCACACCATGATGCTGGCCCGCACCGCCGCCGACTACGGCGCTCTGGTCGCCTCGAGCGCCCGGGTGGTGGCCTTCCTGCGGGACGGCGACCGGGTGGTCGGCGCCTCGGTCACCGATCTGGAGTCGGGCGAACGGATCAACGTCCGGGCCAAGCGGGTCATCAATGCCGCCGGGGTGTGGACCGACGACATCCAGCAGCTGTCCGGCGGGCGGCGCCAGTTCCGGGTGCAGGCGTCCAAGGGGGTGCACGTGTTGATCCCCCGGGAAAAGATCGACTCGGACACCGGTCTGATCACCGAAACCGAGAAGAGTCTGCTCTTCATCATCCCGTGCCCCTGGAGCGCGGACTTCTGGATCGTCGGGACCACCGACACGGCCTGGGGTCTCGACCTGGCCCACCCGGCGGCCACCTCGACCGACATCGACTACATCCTGGGCCAGGCCAACAAGCTGCTGGCCACTCCGCTCACCCGGGACGACGTGGTCGGGGTGTACGCGGGCCTGCGCCCGCTGCTGGCGGGGGAGTCGGACGAGACCAGCAAGCTGTCCCGCGAACACGCGGTGGCCAGTCCGGCGCCCGGCCTGGTAGTGGTGGCCGGCGGCAAGTACACGACCTACCGGGTCATGGCCAAGGACGCCGTGGACCGGGCCGTGGGGGATCTGCAACCGGTGCCGCCGGGGTCCTGCACGGAGCGGATCCCGCTGGTCGGGGCATCCGGGTACCAAGGCTTACTGCGCACGGTCCACCGGCTGGCCGCCACCTCTCACCTGCCCGAGTCGACCTTGTCACGGCTGCTCGGCCGTTATGGCAGTGCGGTACGAGAAGTGTTGGCGCTCATCGCCGATGATCCGGACCTGGGCCGGTCGCTGCCCGGGGCCAGCAATTACCTGGCCGCCGAATTCATCTACGCCGTCTCGCACGAAGGCGCGCTGCACCTGGACGACATCTTGACCCGACGCACCCGGGTGTCCATCGACACGCAGGACCGCGGGGTCACCGCTGCCGCTGCGGTGGCTCGCCTGGTGGCCCCCACGCTGGAGTGGGACGCGGCGGCCGTGGACCTGGAGGTGGCCCACTACCGGGCCCGGGTCGAGGCCGAGATCGAATCCCAGCTGCAGCCCGACGACCGCACCGCGGACGCGGCCCGAGTGGGCGCGCCGGACGTGCGGCGTGGCGTCGCCTGAGCCCGACCACCCCGGGGGGTGGTTTACCCCGCAGCCGGACCGGTTACTGTCGCAAATGAGACTGTCGGGCAACCGACGATCTTCCGCATCGGCAGGCCGGTGCGGGTCAAGGACGACGACGGGAGCTGCCATGAGCATCGGGGACAAGATCAAGCACGCCGGCCAGGAGGCCGTGGGCAAGGTCAAGGAAGCCGCCGGAAAGGCGACCGGGAACGACGACCTGGAAGCCCGCGGTCAGGGCGACCAGGCCGGCGCCAATGTCAAGCAGGCCGGCGACAAGGTCGGCGACGCCGCCAAGGACGTCTTCGGGCGCTGACCCACATCTCACCGCGAGCGGGGCGTCGACCATGTCGGCGCCCCGTTTGTCGTCGGTCGGTCCGTTCCGTCCCCTCACGCCCCGGGCGGGGACGACAATGCCATCCATGGGCCGACGGTCATGGATGCGCAACGTGGCGTTGGCCGGTGCGGCGGCCGTGCTGATCGCCGGTTGCAGCGGCCGGAGCGGCACCTCGACCTCGTCCAACAGCTCGACGTCGGGCCCGGCGACGTCCGCCACCCTCTCGTCGGTGTCGCCCTCATCCACCGGCAGCGCGACGCCGTCCGCAAGTTCCGCCCCGGTCAGCGTGGCTCCCAGCCCCGCGGTGGCCGGATCGTCGGCGGCGGCCGGGGCGAGCCTGCCGACCACCCCGGCCGGAGCCCAGGCGGCCTGGTTACTGGGCCGACTCGGTCGACTCCCCATTCCCGACGCCGAACTACGGCGCACTTCGCCCCGGCGTTCCTGGCCGCCGTGCCCGCGGTCGAGCTGAACACCACGCTGAAGCAGCTCCAGGGGCTGCGGGTGACTGGGGTGGTCACTTCCACACCGACCGTTCTGGTGGCGACCACCCAGGTGGCGGGCACGACGCTGCAGCTCCGGCTGTCCGTGGGCGCGGACGGCAGGATCAGCGGGCTGCGACTGATCCCGGTCGGAGCGACTTCCGGCAGCGCCACATTGCCCACGTCCACGCCTCCGGCCGCGTCCTGGGCCCAGGTCGACACCGCCCTGAAGGCCGTGGTCCCGACGGCTCGGCTGCTGGTGGCGCAGGTCGACGGGGACAGCTGCCGGACCGTGCACGGACTGGACGCCCGCACCGCGGCCCCGTTGGGCTCGGCCTTCAAGCTCTACGTGCTGGACGCCCTGGCCCGGGCCATCGCGGCCGGAAAGGTGAGCTGGACCCAGAGGTTGACGGTGACCGACGCAGTCAAGAGCCTGCCCTCGGGCGACCTGCAGAACGCCGCGACGGGGACCACGGTCACCGTCCAGCAGGCCGCCATCCTGATGATTTCGATCAGCGACAACACCGCCGCCGACCTGCTTCTCGGCCTGGTCGGCCGGGCCGCCGTGGAGCAGGCCATGACGGACTCGCAGATGGCCGACCCGGCCCGGAACATTCCTTTTCCGGCCACCCGCGAACTGTTCGTGCTCAAGCTGTCCGACTATCCGCAACAGGCGAATCGGTACCTCGGGGCGGATACCGCGGGTCGGGTGGCCCTGCTCGGCCAGACCCACACAGTGGCAATGTCGGCCCTGGATCTCGCGGGCTGGACCAGCCCACGGGACATCGACTCGTTGGAATGGTTCGCCTCGGCCACCGACATCTGCCGGGTCTACGCCTCCCTCGGCGACCTGGCCCGAGCACCCGGGTTGGCGCCGCTGAGTCAGATCCTGTCGGTGAACTCGGGCGGAATTCCGTTGTCGTCCACCGCCTTCCCCAGCATCTGGTTCAAGGGTGGCTCGGAGCCGGGTGTGGTCACGCTGAACTATCGGGTGACCACCGCGTCCGGTCGCACCTATGTGGCCAGCCTGCTCACCGAACATCCCGCCGCCGCCATTCCCGCGTCGGCCACGGCTTCGATGTTGACGATCCTGGCCGGCGCGCTGGAACTGGCCGCCCGGGGCAGCTAGAAGCGGGCCGGGGCCGGGTCGGCCAGCGCTCGCACGGCCGTGCTCACTGCCGCCCGTCGGCCTTCTCGTACCGCTCCGGCCAGCGGCCGCAAGGCATCATCGACCAGTCCGAGTTCGCGGCTGGTCAACGCGGCCGTCTCGTGTCCGGCCGCGACGGCCAGGACGGCCTCGAGCGAGATGGTCTTGGCCAGCAGGGCCGACGCCCTCGGCGGCACGCCTGCGGGCAGATCCACCGCCTCGGCCAGCATGATGTCGCGTACCCGCTCCCGTACCCGCTCCGCCGGCCGGGACAGATCGGCCTGCTGCAGCTGCACCGTGGCGTGGGCCATGGCGCCGTCGATCATCTCGGCGGCCGTGATCAGATCGAGCCCGGGGTGGCCGCCGGGACAGTCGAAGACCCGCCATTGACCGTCCATCGGCACCACCCCGACGCCGCGACCGACCAGCACCACGACCGCCCCGGCGTCCAGGGCGGGCACCGTGATGCGGCCTTGCGGCGGTAGTCCGCGCAGGTCACCCGGGTGGGGCAGGAGCAACTCGACCGGCCCACCCCGATCCAGCAGGGGCAACAGGTCGGCCGACCCGGCGCTGGCCGTGCCCGGTCCGGGAAGTCCGGTCAACTCCGCGATCTCGGGCGATGTGGCCCGAACACCGGCGGCATAGCCGGTGCCGGCCAGGGCCGCCAACACCTCGTCGGCGCTGGTGCCGCCACGGCGCGCGGCCGCCCACAACGCCAGGGTGGTGGCGGCGCGGACGGTGGACACGGCGGACATGCGGGCCAACTTACGTCAGGTCCGGGGCCGGAGCCCGTAGCGTCGGCCGGCGTGGATCGCTACGGCCGCGACGTGCTCGCCCAACCCCGGGCCCGAATTCTCGTTCCCGAGGTGCCGGCCACGGCGGACGTGGTCGTGGAAGACGCGCCTTCCGGGTTCTGCGGGCTGGTGATCGCCTGCACCGCGACGGCGGTCACGCTGCAGGACCGGCACGGCCGGTCCCGGGTCTTCCCGCTGGAACCGGCCCGGTTCCTGCTCGACGGCGCGCCGGTGACCCTGATCCGGCCGGCGGCCGCCCCCGCCGCCCCGCGCCTGACGGCGTCGGGATCGCGCGCCGTGGTCGGGCAGCGCGCCCGGGTCGCGCAGGCGGCCCGCATCTGGGTGGAAGGCGTGCATGACGCCACCCTGGTCGAGCGCGTCTGGGGGCACGACCTGCGGGTCGAGGGCATCGTGGTCGAGCCGCTGGACGGGCTGGACCACCTGTCCGCCGCGGTGGCCGACTTCCAGCCGGCGCCGCACCGCCGGTTGGGTGTGCTCGCCGACCATCTGGTGCCCGGCTCGAAGGAATCCCGGATCGCCGCCTCGATCGGTTCGCCGCACGTGCTGGTCACCGGGCACCCGTTCATCGACATCTGGCAGGCCGTCACCCCGGCCGCGGTCGGCATCCCGGCCTGGCCGCAGGTGCCGCGCGGGGTCGACTGGAAACAGGGCGTATGCGACGCGCTCGGCATTGCCGATACCGCGGTCATGTGGTCCCGAGTCAACGGTGCCGTGCGCAGCTACCGCGACCTGGCCACCCCGCTGATCACCGCCGTGGAGCGGCTCATCGACTTCGTCACCCAAGCCCCCTGAGCCGGTCTCCCGGCGACCGGGCGGCGGGGCCGGGATGAGGTGGCGGCCTCGTCTCATCCGTATCACGAACCACTCTCGCCTCGTACTTGACCCGGCCCGGCCACAGGCGTGCGTGGCAGGATGGCCTCATGCCGGCATGGGTGTGGCTCAGCTGGGGCGTCCTGCTGTCCATCGCCGAAGTGCTGGGCGGGGAATTCGTGCTGCTCATGCTGGGTGGGGCGGGGATTGTCACGGCCGGGGCGGCGCTGTTCGTCGGGACGTTGTGGCTGCAGTTGTTGATCTTCGCCCTGGTGTCGGTCGGGCTCGTGCTCGGGGCCCGGCCGCCGTTGCTCCGGCACTTCCGGCAGGTCGCTCCCATCCGCACCGGCGTCGACGCCGTCATCGGTTCCAAGGCCACGGTGATCTCCACCGTCGACGCGGGAGGCGGCCAGGTCAAGATCGGGGGCGAGGTGTGGTCCGCCCAGGGCGTGGACGGTCACAGACCCCTCCCACCGGGTACCGGGGTCACGGTGGTCGAGGTGCGCGGGGCCACCGCGGTCGTCATCTGGGGCCCGTAATGCTCGTTCGTAGAAGAGGTGTGTCATGGATCCGGTTCTGATCGTCGCCATTGTCGTCGTGGTGCTGGTGATCTTGATCATCATTCGATCGGTCAAGGTCATCCCGCAGGCGCAGGCCGCGGTGATCGAGCGGCTGGGCCGTTTCCACAAGGCCAGCTCGGCCGGCCTGGTCTGGCTGTCGCCGTTCGTGGATCGCATCCGGGCCCGCATCGATCTGCGCGAGCAGGTCGTGTCGTTTCCGCCGCAGCCGGTGATCACCGAGGACAACCTGACCGTGTCCATCGACACCGTGGTCTATTTCCAGGTGACCGACCCCCGGGCGGCCGTGTACGAGATCGCCAACTACATCGTCGCGGTCGAGCAGCTGACCACCACGACGCTGCGCAACGTCGTCGGTGGGATGACCCTGGAACAGACCCTGACCAGTCGGGATTCCATCAATGGACAGCTGCGCGGGGTGCTCGACGACGCCACCGGCAAGTGGGGCATCCGGGTGGCCCGGGTGGAGCTCAAGTCCATCGACCCGCCGCCCTCCATCCAGGAGGCGATGGAAAAGCAGATGCGTGCCGACCGGGACAAGCGGGCGATGATCCTGAATTCGGAGGGCCTCCGGGAGTCCTCGATCAAGACCGCGGAAGGTCAGAAGCAGGCCGCGGTGCTGACCGCCGAGGGGGCCAAGCAGGCCGCCATCCTGTCCGCCGAGGGCGAGCGGCAGTCCCGGATCCTGCGGGCGCAGGGCGATCGGGCTGCTCGTTACCTGCAGGCCCAGGGCCAGGCCAAGGCGATCGAGAAGGTCTTCAGCGCGGTGAAGGCGGGCAAGCCGACGCCGGAACTGTTGGCCTATCAGTACCTGCAGACCCTGCCGCAGATGGCCCAGGGTGACTCGAACAAGGTCTGGATGATCCCGTCCGATTTCTCCAAGGCGCTCGAGGGTTTCGCCCGCACCTTGGGCACCAAGGGCGACGACGGTGTCTTCCGCTACGAGCCGCCGAAAGATGATCCGGCCGAACCTGTTTCGCGCCCGGGTGACATCGACGACGACGTGAAGGACTGGTTCGAGGGAACGTCGGCCGCCGAGGTGGCCGAGGCCGTCCGAGTGGCCGAACGGGAAGCGCAGATCTCCATCGAGGACCAGGACTCGATGCGCTCGGCGGCCAACCGCGCCGAGGCCGACGCGGCCCGGGCGGCCTCGGCGCGTGCGCTCTCGCAGCAGCGCTCTGCCCCGGCCCCGCACACGGGTCCGGCCCAGTTGCCCGCGGGTGAATCCACCCCGCCCAGCGGTGGTTACCAGGTGCCCCAGAGCTACCCGCCCGGCCAGTGGCGGCCGGCGCCCTCCGGCGGCGCGCATGCGGCCGGCCCGGGTCAACCCGGCTACCCCCAGTCCGGACCACAACCACAGGGCCCCCAATCCGGCCCGCAGCAGCAGGGCGGCCCGTCCGGACCGCCGTCCTGGTTTCAGCCGCCGCCCGACCAGCAGGGACCGGATCGCCCGCGCTGACCTGCGGTGACCATGGGTTCTCGGGTCGGGTGTGTCCCGTTGCACTCGTTGCGGACATGCCGCACGGCTGGCCCCCGGGGACAATAACGACATGAGTCCGACGGTGGATCCTCCGGCCACGGCCGGGTCCACCGTGCCCCCCGCAGTTGCAGGCGGCCGGACGTTGCCGTCGATCGCCATCGTCGGTGCGGGCCGCGTCGGGGCCACCCTGTACCGGCTCCTGCACGCGGACGGTCAGCGCGTGGACAAGCCGTACGGCCGGGGTTACGACGGGGCCGGCGCAGAAATCGTCCTGTTGGCCGTGCCCGACGACGCCATCGCGGCGGCGGCCGGCGCCATCCGCCCCGGCCCGGTGCTCGGTCACCTATCCGGGGCAACCGGTCTGGCGGCCCTGGGAGCCTCCCGGGACGCCTTCTCGCTCCACCCGCTGATGACCATCACCGGCACCGAGCACTCATTGGCCGGGGTGCCTGCGGCGCTGGCCGCGACCTCCGAGCGGGCTGCCGCGGCGGCGACCGCAGTGGCCCGGACGCTCGGTCTGCAGGTGTTCGCAGTGGCCGAGGCAGACCGCGCGGCCTATCACGCCGGGTCGGCCATGGCGGCCAATTTCCTCATCACGCTGCAGTGGGCCGCGGCACGACTGTTGCGTGACGCCGGGGTCGACCCCGCCGTGGTGCTGCCGCTGGCCCGGGCGGCCCTGGACAACTGGGCGGCCATCGGTCCGGCCGCGCTCACCGGACCGGTGGCCCGAGGCGACGAGGGCACGGTCGCCGCCCACCGCCGCGCGGTATCGGAGCGGGCGCCCGACCTGTTGAGGATGTACGACGAGATGGTCGCGACCACGCAATGGATGATGTCCCAGACTGCGCGGGAGGTGCGTTCGTGAAGGTGGTGCGCACGGTGGCCGAGCTGCGCGGCCAGGTAGCGGCGTTACGGCAACGGGGCAAGAGCGTGGGGCTGGTGCCCACCATGGGCGCATTGCACGCCGGTCACCAGGCCCTGCTGCGTCGGGCCCGCGCCGAGTGCGACGCGGTGGTGCTGTCGATCTTCGTCAATCCGGCCCAGTTCAACGACGCCGCTGACCTCGCCGCCTACCCCCGCACCGAGGCC
The DNA here is from genome assembly GCA_965277905.1 of Nakamurella sp. Lineage (GTDB taxonomy): Bacteria > Actinomycetota > Actinomycetes > Mycobacteriales > Nakamurellaceae > Nakamurella. The sequence goes on along the minus strand of CBDIDW010000004.1, from coordinate 909,498 downwards.
GACGATCTCGCCGTGGCCGAGCACGCGGGCGCCGACGTGGTGTTCGCGCCCCCGGCCGGCGAGGTCTACCCGCCCGGATTCTCGGCCACGGTGGCCCTGCACGGCCCCTTGGTCCAGACGTTCGAGGGCGCGGTGCGCGGGAGCGCCCACTTCGCCGGGGTGACCACCGTGGTGACCAAGTTGTTCCAGATGGTCGGGCCGGACCGGGCCTATTTCGGTCAGAAGGACGCCCAGCAACTCCGGGTGGTCCGGGCCCTGGTCGCCGACCTGGACATGGACATCGACATCGTCGCGGTGGAAACGGTGCGCGAGCCGGACGGACTGGCCTTGTCCAGCCGCAACGTCCGGCTCACGCCGGCCGAACGGGAATCGGCGCTGTCACTGTCTCGTGGGTTGCGCGCTGCCCGGGAGCGGTTCGACCGCGGGGAACGGTCGGCGGCGACGCTGGTCGCCGCCGCGCGCCGGCCGATGACCTCGGCCGGCGTCGAGCCCGAATACCTGGCCGTCCTGGACGATCGGACCTTCCTGCCGGTCGAGGTGGCCCGTCGTCCGGCCGTGCTGGTGGTGGCGGCCCCGGTCGGCCTGGTCCGGCTGATCGACAACATTGCGCTGCCCACCGGTTTCGTGCCGACCGATTTCAATGGAGAGGCCTGACATGTCGACCCGCCCCACCCCGCCGGCCACGCCGAGTGATCGCCCGGCGGTGACCATCCCGCGGTTGCAGGCGATGAAGGCGGCCGGCGAGCCGATCGTGATGGTCACCGCCTACGACTTCCCGAGCGGGCGGGCCGCCGAGCTGGCCGGGGTGGACGTGGTGCTGGTTGGCGACTCCGGGGCCATGACCGTGCTCGGCTATCCGGACACCGTGTCGGTCACCGTGGACGAAATGATCATGTTGGCTGCCGCCGCCCGACGGTCCGTGCGCACCCCGTTCCTGGTGGTGGATCTGCCGTTCGGCTCGTACGAGATCAGCGACGAGCAGGCCGTGGCCAACGCCATCCGGGTGGTCAAGGAGGCGCACGCCGACGCGGTGAAACTCGAAGGCGGCGGCGTGATGTCGGTGTCCCGGGCGGCCGCCGTGGTCCGGGCCGGCATCCCGGTGATGGGGCACGTCGGGCTCACCCCGCAGACCGCGACCGCCCTCGGCGGCTTCCTGGCCCAGGGCCGCAGCGTCGAGTCCGCGCTGGCCATCGCCGCCGGCGCGCAGGCGCTGCAGGACGTGGGCTGCTTCGCGTTGGTCTTCGAGGCCATTCCCGGCGGGCTGACCGAAGCGATCATGCCCACCCTGCGGGTGCCGGTGATCGGGATCGGGGCCGGCCCGCACACCGACGGGCAGGTGCTCGTCTTTCACGACCTGCTCGGCATCCGGGACGGCAGCGGGGCCCGGTTCGTGCGTCGCTACGCCGATCTGCAGCACGACATGACCGGTGGGGTGGCCGCCTACGCGCAGGAGGTTCGGAGCCGGATCTATCCGGCCAAGGAGCACACCTACGGGGCCAGCGCGGCGGTGCTGACCCAGGTCAGGGAGCGGTTGGCCACCGGGGACATCCAAGCCGGATGATGCCTGACGGTATCGACCCGGACGCCGTGCTGGCTCTGGCGCGGGCGCTGGTCGCGCTGCCGACGGTGGTCGGGACCCAGGGTGAACCAGTCGAGCAACCGGCCGCCGACCTGGTCGCCCAGGTCATGCGCGGCTTCGGCTGGAGCGTCACGATGACCGACATCGCGCCTGGGCGGCCCAACGTCGTGGGTGTGATCGAGGGCTCCGGGCCGGGGCCGACGCTGATGTTCGAGGGTCACACCGACGTCGTCACCCCCGGCTCCCCCCAGCAGTGGACTTTTCCGCCGTTCGCCGCCGACATCGTCGGCGGCCACTTGCGGGGTCGCGGCTCGGCCGATATGAAGGCCGGGCTGGCCGCCATGATCCACGCCGCCCGGGCCGTCCAACAGCAGGGCTTCCCGGGTCGGATCATCGTGGCGGCGCTGGCCGACGAGGAGGGACTGATGGCCGGGGCCAAGCACTTCGCCCGCATCGATGCGGCCGCCCTGGGTCCCATCGACGGGGTCATCGTGGGGGAGCCCGAGGGCGGTGAGATCTGTGCCTGCGCCAAGGGCGCGCTGCGGCTGCTCATCACCTTCACCGGGCGGATGGCACATGGAGCCATGCCCGACCACGGCCGCAGTCCACTGCCCGCCGCGGCCCGCTGTGTGCTGGGCCTGGCCGAGCTGGAACACGCCCTGGCGGCCGAGGTCGGCGACCACCCGCTGCTCGGCCGCGTCTTCCTCACCCCGACCGTGCTCGCTGCCGGAGAACCCGCCCAGCTCAATGTGATTCCGGCCACCGCGACCGTCGGGGTGGACGTCCGCACGGTGCCCGGTCTCGAGCACGCCGCGGTGCTCGACCGGATCCGCGAGGTGGTGGACAGAGCCTGCGACCCTGGTGTGATCGTGGGGGTCGAGGTCATCGACGACCGTCCCCCGGTGGACACCCCGGTCGATCACCCGGTGATCACCGCGCTGGCAGCAGCGCATCGGGCCGTGCACGGGACTCTGCCGGCGTTCGGTGGGGTGCCCGGAACCACCGACGGATCCATCCTGACCCGGGACGCCGGACTGGCCACGGTCGTCTACGGGCCGGGCGGCAAATGGATCGCCCACCAGGCCGACGAGAGCGTGGAGGTCGCCGACATCCTCACCTGTACCGAGGTTTTCGCCCGTGCCGCAATGATTTTCCTGGCCGGAGAACACCGATGAGGAACGACCTGTCCGATGTGGCGGGTCTGCGCGTCGGCCATCACGACCGTAGGGACGGCGGCTACCTGACCGGGACGACCGTGGTGCTGCCGCCGGCGGAGGGGGCGGTGGGCGGGGTGGACGTGCGCGGTGGCGCACCCGGCACCCGGGAGACCGACCTGTTGGACCCGACCGCGACCGTGTCGCGGGTGCACGCACTGGTCCTGACCGGTGGTAGCGCCTACGGGCTGGCCGCCGCGAGCGGGGTGGCGGATCTGTTGGGGGACAGGGGCATCGGCTTTGACGTCGGTGACGGGATGGTGGTGCCGATCGTGCCCGCGGCGGTGCTGTTCGACCTCGGCCGCGGCGGGGACCCGGCGCGTCGGCCCGATGCCGGCTTCGGGACTGCCGCGACCCTGGCCGCGTTCGCGGGACACGACGGTCGGCTGGGCTCGGTCGGCGCGGGCACCGGGGCGGTCTGCGGTGGGCTCAAGGGTGGGTTGGGCATGGCCTCGACCGGGGTGGCCGGCGGCGCCACGGTGGCCGCCCTCACCGTGGTGAACGCGGCCGGGTCAGCGGTGGACCCGAGGACCGGAGAACTCTGGGGTGAGCGGCTGCTGTGGCCGGAGGACCTGGACCATCCGCCCGGCCGGGTCGATCTCGAACGGTGGCGCGAACTTCAGGCGCAGCGACGGCATCAGGTGACAAACACCACGCTGGCCGTGGTGGCCACCGACGCCACCCTGACCAAGGCGCAGTGCCGCAAGCTCGCCGGCTGCGCCCAGGACGGGCTGGCCCGGGCGGTCAATCCGATCCACACCGGGGTCGACGGTGACACCGTCTTCGGGCTGTCCACGGCGGTGCGCTCGGAGCCCACCGACATGGAGTGGTTCGCCCTGCTGGCGGCCGCGGCCGACGTGGTCACCCGCGCAGTGGTGCGCGGCCTGGTGGCTGCCCGCACGGTCACCACCACAGCCGGGACATGGCCCGGCTACCTCGATCTCGTCCTCGCGCCGACATGATCACCACCCCGCGACGGACCCGGCGCGCGATCGCCGAGTGGCTCGGACCGGCTCTGGTGGCCGGCGCCTGGATCGGGTTGCTGGCCGTGCAGATTGCCTCCGGCGACTACCTGCCGCCGACCGTGTCCGTGTCGCAGTACGGCGTCGGACCGTATGGCTGGATCTTCACCGGTTGGATGCTGTGCGTCGCCGGCAGCGCGGCGGTGGTCTACTTCAACAGCGGCGTGCAGTGGTGGCCGGCGGCGGTGCTCATCGGCGCCGGCGTCCTCGGCACGGTGGTGATCGCGGTGATCCGCACCGACGCCGGCGGACTGCAGCACTCCTGGCACGCCAAGGTGCACATGGTCGGGGCGATCATGACCTTGAGCGCGCTGCCGATCGGCCTCACGCTGACCGCGCTGCGCCTGGACCGCAGGTTGTTCCGGCTCGCTCTGGCCACCGCCGCCGTCGCCGCGGTCGCGCTGATCCTGCTGTTGACGGCCGCTTTCGGCATCGACACCCTGGGGTCCGGGGCCCCGGCCGCCTGGGCCTTCTGGCAGTCCGTGGCCACCGTGGCCGAGATCATGTTGGTGACCGAGCTGACGGTCTTCCTGGCCCGACGAGGGCCCCCACCCGGGTGACCCGAACAGGGTGAGGGGTCCGGTCGTGTGCCAGAATCGGCCACGCCGACCACGCCGAACCATGCCGTACCGGTCGGCACGGCCTCACCAGGAGGAACCGATGCCCGAGCAGAGCACAACCCCGGCCCGAGTGTCGGGGGCCCGACGCCGACCGCACGTGGTGGTGGTGGGCGGCGGTTTCGCCGGCATCCAGACGATTCGCGCGCTCCGCAAGGCCGACGTGGACATCACGCTGGTCGACCGGCACACCTACAACGCGTTCCAGCCGCTGCTTTACCAGGTGGCCACGGCCAGCCTCAACCCGGGCGACGTCACCTATTTCCTGCGGGCGGCGCGGACCAGGCAGAGGAACCTGAACTTCCGCCAGGGCGAGGTTGTCAAGGTGGACTCGGAGCATCAGACCGTCCAATTCAAGGACGGCGGCGAGATGGCCTTCGACTACCTGGTGCTGTGCACCGGGGCGACCACGAACTACTTCGGCACCAAGGGCGCCGAAGAGAACACAATGGCCATCTACACCCGGGCCCAGGCGTTGGCCCTGCGCGACCGGATCTTCACCAGCCTGGAGCACGCGGCCGCGTCCCAGTCGGGCGAAGAACTGTCCATGGTGGTGGTGGGGGCTGGCCCGACCGGCGTGGAGATGGCCGGCGCGCTGGCCGAGCTGCGCAACGACGCCATGGCCGCCATCTATCCCGAGCTGGACCCCCGGCGCACCCACATCGTGCTGGTCGAGATGACTCAGAAGGTGCTCGGACCGTTCGACGAGAAGCTCCAGAAGTACGCGGCCCAGGCCCTGCGCGAGCGGGGCGTCGAGCTCAGGCTCGGCACCTCGGTGGCGGAGGTGAAACCGGACGGCGTCGAGTTCGGGGACGGGTCGTTCCTCAAGGCCGGCGTGGTCGTCTGGGCCACGGGTGTCGCCGTGCCCAAGGCGGTGGCCAGTTGGGGCCTGCCCCAGGGCCGCGGTGGCCGGATCACCGTGGACGACGAGCTCCGGGTCATCGGGCACAAGAACGTCTTCGCCGCGGGTGACGTCTCCATCACTCCCGATCCGCTGCCCCAGCTGGCCACGCCGGCGCAGCAGCAGGGCAAGCACATCGGCAAAGAGATCGAGGCGCTGATAGTCGGCCGCCCCATCCATCCATGGAGCTACCGGGACAAGGGCACGATGGCCACGATCGGCCGGCGGGCGGCGGTCTGCGACATCGCCATCACCAAGAAGTACTCGATCAAGCTGACCGGCACCCTGGCCTGGCTGACCTGGATGCTGCTGCACATCGTGCTGCTGCTGGGCGGGCGCAATCGGCTCGCCGCCTTCGTCAACCTGTTCACCAAGTATCTGGCTCCGTCCCGGCGGACCAACCCGATTGTGGGGGACGTGCCCGTGTTCGAGCACAAACTGGCCGAACAGAGTGACGGCTGAGATCACGGATAGTTAGCTGACGCGTCAACGCGATCGGCGTAACCTGGCCTGATGACCGAAACGCAGTGGCTGGACGAACGCGAGGCGCGAGCCTGGCGTGCGTTACAGCGGTTGCGCACCCCGCTGGAGGCCGCGCTGAACCGTCAGCTGGCCAAAGACTCAGGTCTGTCCACAGCCGACTACGCGGTGCTGGTGGCGCTGTCGGAGGCGCCGAATCGCCGACTGCGGGCGCGGGATCTGGGCCTGTCCATCGGTTGGGAGAAAAGTCGACTCTCGCATCAGCTGCGCCGGATGGAGGCGCGCGGCTTGGTCGGCCGGCAGGAGTGCCCGACCGACGCCCGGGGCGCCTTCCTGGTCCTGAGCGCCGGAGGCTTGAGCGCGCTGGAGAACGCGGCTCCGGGGCACGTCACCGCAGTGCGTCGGTTGATGATCGACGCCCTCACTCCGGAGCAACTCGACCAGCTCGCGGTCATCGGCGAACTCGTCGCCGACCGACTGGCCGCCGACGGTTGTGGGGCCGACGCCGACGCCGACTGCTGATCGGTAGGGGTACTCGTTCCCCGGGAACGGGTCATTGGTGCCGATGCCGCCACCGACCCGGCTTCCTGGGTTCGGCCTATGCGAAACACATCGACGGTAGGCAACATCCCGGACCTTGCTGGTCCACGGTTTTCCCGCAGGTGCGGCGTCCCCGAGCGAGGGCGGCGGGGCGGGCTGGCGGTTGCCGCTCTCACTCTGTTGCTCGTGGCCGCCTGCCAGAACTCGGTTGCGGCGCATCCGGGCAAAGTAGGGATCCAGGGGCCGCCCCGGACCGGCTGTCCGACGCCGAGGCGCTGATCCCACCGCCGCCGGGCCGGGCCGCACTCCTGCCGCATGGTGCCGGGCACTGGTCGTCGCCCACTGGGGATAACCCCGCGGTGGTACCTGGCTACGGTTGGGGAACAGGATCGCCATGAACGAAGGAGAGTGCGGATATGTCTGAGGGATACCTCGACGCCACGGAACTGGGCAGCGACCGGATCGACGAGACCATGCCTGGCAGTAACTCGGACGGCGCCGATGGGGTGGCCAGTCAGCTCGACGGTGCCGACACGCTGATCGACCGCGGCGTGGCCGATCCGCTGGACGAGGGTTACTCGCCGCCGGACCGCGAACCGTCGGTGGACGTGCCGACCCAGTCCGAAGAGGAACAGGGCCTGAGCGTGGCCCAGTGGCTGGCCCAGGAAACGCCTGAGGTCGGCGCCAACGAACCGGACAGCCTCTACGACGAATACGGCGACGAGGTCGGCAACGATCGGGCCGGCCGGCTCGTCGATCCCGATCTGGGTGACGGGTTCGACACCGAGAAGGATCTCCTGGCCGCAGATGTCGGCATCGACGGGGCGGGCGCCAGCGCCGAGGAGGCCGCGGTCCACGTCATCGACGAGTGAGATCCGGGGTTCAGGCGGCGAGGTGGTTGAACGGCGCCGGATGCCCGGCCAAGGTGAACACGGCCACGTCCACGGTGACGAACGGGTGCGGCCCGCCGTAGGCGGCCCAACTGATCACGTGTACGGCGCGACCGGCGGTCACCCGGTAGATGTCAGGCTTGGTGTAGCCCTTGAGATAGGTGCCATCGGCCGGGTACTGGCGCAGATGGCTCCACGCGCCGCCACCGCCGGCATGAGACACGGCCGCGGGGTCGATCTGGATTGACGCCCTGGGGCCGCCCACGGCGGCAAAACTGGACACGAATTCCGGGGCCCCACCGGCGATCTCGTAGACCCGTCGGGTGGAGTTGTCGACCACCAGGGTGCCGTTGCGGGGGGTGGCCGGAAGGGCGGCCCACTGGGCCCCGGTCGGCCGCTTGATGGCGGGGATGCGCGCGAAGACTGCGAACGTGGAGACGTAGACCGGGGCGCCGCCGACGATTCGGTAGACCTCGGCACTCCCAGGCCGGAGGACGAAGTCACCCTCGTTCATTGTGACCACCGCCGGTGGCGGGGTGGCGGCCACCAGCGGTCCGCTGTCGGCCGCGGTTGCCGCCTTGAAGTGCCAGTAGCCCATGATGTTGTGGGTGTACCGGTCGACCCGCACGTCGACACCGGTGTAGGGCGCGTCCACCATCTGCCCGACCCCGTCCGCCGCGAAGCCGATGAACACGCCCACGTGGTAGGCGGGGCCGCCCGGGTCGGCGAAGAAGACCAGGTCGCCGGGGACGGGATGGCTGGTCTGGGTGAACAGTCCGGAGGTCCGCATGCTCTCCCCGGACCCGCTGCCGATGTCCCAACCGACCTGCGAGTAGGCCCAGCGGGCGAAGCCCGAGCAGTCCACCCCGCCGGCGCCGCTTGGGCCGGGCGTGTCCCCATGACCGCCCGCGTAGACGTAGGGGATGTGTTGGGTGGCCGCGCGCTGTGCCCAGGCGACGATGGTGGTCAGGCGCGGCGGGGTGGCGGCTGAGGCCGGAGTCGACCCGGGTCCGGACGGAGGCAGCAGGAGCCCGGCCAACAGGGCGACAGCCAACACGATCCGCCCCACCCATGCGGCGGAACGTCCCCGCTGGGCTCGGTGGCGGCCAATAGGCGCATCATCCGTACGGCTGTTCGGCATCACTGGCGTAGGCAGGTCCAGGTCGGTGGCAACCACGGGCATCCTCTGTCGACGGGAAGCTGCGGATGGCGCATCCCCGGTGCGACAGTGCAAGCAGACACGGCGTGTCGAAACCATGTCGTGACCAAATAGTGACCTACGAGTACTGATCGCGCAACCTGGTCGGCCTGCTCGTCACCTGTTCAGGTAGGCCAACACCGCCAGCACCCGCCGGTTGTCATCGTCGCTGACCGGCAGTCCGAGCTTGCTGAAGATCGAGTTCGTGTGCTTACCGATGGCCTTGTCGGTGACAAAGAGCCGGGCGGCAATGGCGACATTCGACCGGCCTTCGGCCATCAGACCGAGCACTTCGGTCTCCCGGGGCGTCAATGTGGCCACCGGCGATGAGGCTCGCCGACGGTGCAGCAATTGAGAGATGACCTCGGCATCCATCGCGGTGCCGCCGGCCGCCACCCGTCGAACCGCGTCCAGGAACGCTTCGATGTCGGAGACCCGGTCCTTGAGCAGATAACCGACGCCGCCCTGACCGCCGGCCAGCAGCTCCCGGGCGTAGAGCTGTTCGACATATTGGCTCAGAACCAGGACAGGCAGTCCGGGAATCCGTTCGCGAGCCTGGATGGCCGCCCGCAGGCCTTCATCGGTGAAAGTCGGCGGGAGTCGGACATCGACCACAGCCACGTCCGGCCGCTGCGTGAGCAGGGCCCGGAGTAGGCTCGGGCCGTTGTCCACGGCTTCGACCACCTCGAACCCGTTCGCCTGGAACAGCCGGATGAGGCCGTCCCGGAGCAGGGCTAGGTCTTCGGCCAGGACAACTCGCACGGCAACTCCAAGCTGACAATCGTCCCGCCACCCAGCGGGCTGGCCACCGACACCGACCCGTCGAATGCTGCCAGGCGCCGCTGAAGTCCCGCCAGCCCGCCGCCCGGGGCGATGGTGGCCCCGCCCACACCGTTGTCCCCGACGTTGATCCGCAGCCGACCGTCGTCGTACCTACCCCAGACCCAGGCCTGTTGGGCCGCGGCATGTTTGGCCGAATTGGTGAGCGCCTCGGCGACAGCGAAGTACACCGCGGACTCGACCGGGGCCGGCGGGCGGGCAACGAGTTGGAGGTCGACCTCGGTGTCCACTGGGTGGTTCAGGGCCAGCGCCTGCACGGCGCCGACCAGTCCGCGATCGGCCAGCACCGGCGGCAGAATGCCGCGCACCAGATCGCGCAGGTCGGCCAGGGCGACCCCGGCGGACTTGCGACTCTCGGCGATGAGGTCCCGGGAGGCCTGCGGGTCTTTCTGCACGAGTTGCTCGGCCAGGCCCAGATTGAGGGACAGCGCGACCAGTCTGGCCTGGGCGCCGTCGTGCAGGTCGCGTTCGATCCGGCGCAGTTCGGCTGCCTGGGAATCAACCGCGTCGGCCCGGGACTGGGCCAGGGCGCCGATTCGGGCGGTGAGCGCGGCGGCCGCAGTGTCGCTGTCCGCCTGGCGCAGCACGGCGCCACCCAGGGCCAGGAAGGTGCGCAGCATGACCGGCGAGGCGAGCAGGCCGAGCGGAAAGATCAGGTAGAGCACCAGGGCGACAATGCCGAGCGGGAGCGCGATCACGGCGGCGATCGGGAGCCAGATCAGGTCCCGGTAGGTGGTCGGGTCGGACAGCCGGATCCGCAGGCTCTCGCCCCAGCCGACGTTTTCGATGGCTCGGTAGGGCGGCGACACCGGCCCGCCCAGCAGTTGGCCGGCCAATCGGCGGTAGGCCATGGACGTGGTCCGGACCAGGCTCAGCAGTCCGGCCAGCAGCGGGATCCCGACCCAGATGATCATCAGCGCGATCGCCATGATGACCAGGGGAAGCAGGAGGAGGTCGGCCAAACCGAGGCCGATCAGTGCCCAGCTGGTACCCACGTAGGTGCCCAGAGTCGGCCGCCGCGCGGGTGTGGTCATGCCGTTCAGTGTGACCGGGCCTGGTCCGGTTGTCGGTGGGGCTGGGCCCACTCCTGGGGTGGGGGTCGGGCCCGGGTTCAGCCCCGGACGCCCTGGTCCGCCCAGGCCACGGTGAGCAGCCAGGCCGCTTCCGGCCCCACGATTTCCTCGACGATCCGGCGTAGCCGCCCGACGAACGCCAAACCATGAGCGGGCGCGCTCGGATCGGGCTCCAGGTGATGGGCGATCTCATGCAGCACGACCAGTTCGCGCAGCGCCCAGGTCGGTCCGGACATGCTCCCAGGCCGGACCGCCCCGTGCGTCGGCGCCGGCACCGCGATCACCGCCCCGTTCCGCTCGTAGTGCGCCTGCCGGCGGCCCCGGCGGGCTCGGACCCCCACCGGCACGGCTGCCCGGGGATAGTCGCGCATCCAGTTCAAGGCCAGCACCGCGTCGACATAACGCTGCACGCCGGCGATGTCGCCGAATCGGCGTTCCACCGGCAGCGTCACGCTGGATCCGGCCAGCCGGACCACCGGCGCCCGGTCGGACCGGTCGAACAGGGCGTGGACCAGGTGCTCGCCGGCATAGACCCGGGACCGCTGCGTGTCCCGCGCGGGTGTTGCGAGCGCGTCCCGCGCGGGTGTTGCGAGCGCGTCCCGCGCGGGTGTTGCGAGCGCGTCCCGCGCGGGTGCCAGCAGCGGGTCGCGCGGGGGTGTCACGGCCCGTTGCCGAGAGCCGGCCGGGCGCCGCCCACCGACCGCTGCTCGCCCAGCCGGGCCGCTCGCCCGGCTCGATCGCCGGCGCGTTGGGACAACTCGGACGGACCCGACGTCGCCCGGAAACCGCCCCAGCTGCCCCGCGCGGTGCTGTGTTCCCGATAGTGCTGCTTGATGTCGATCTCCTTGGCCCGCAAGGCCAGCGCCACGCCCGCGACTGCGTTCGGCCGGTCGGTGACTTCGGCCCGAGCCGCTGCCGCCGCCTCGGCCAGCCGGGCTCCGATTCGAGCGGCGAAGGCCATTTGGAAATTGATCCGAGCGGTGGTGGCGTGCACCGGGCGGTGCTCCACGGTCACCCGGCGCCCCGTGGCCACCAGCCGTGGGACCAACTCGGCCGCGTGGGCGCCGGTGGCCAGAAAGGCTTCGCACGACCGCACCATCTGCACGACCAGGGAGGCGTACAGCGCTTCCGCGGCGTCGATGTCGGTCTCGAACCCGTAGGCGAACACCCGGGCCGAATCACGGGCGATGTCACAGGTGACCTGGTTGGACCGGGCCACGACCAGGAAGAGTTGCACGTAGGTACGCAGGCCGCGCTTGCCCGCCGGGCCGATCTCGACCGCCCGTTGGATGGGCGCGGTCCGTTGCTCCCGCCGGGCGGTGTGCGCGCGGGCCACGGCCAGGTCGACCGAAGCCAACGTGGCCAGCCGCTGGGCCGCCTGCAGGTAGGCGTCCGCTTCGGCTTCGAACTCGGTCGCCTCGGCCTTGCGCAGCAGCGCCGCGATCCGGGCCAGATGTCGATCGGTCACGCTGGACATGGTAGGCAGTCGCCCCGACAATCGGCCTGACCTGCACGGACCTGGGCTCAGGGCTGCTCGAGGGCCTCCTCGGCCCGCTCCGGGCTGCCCTCGGCCAGCCCGCGGTCGACCACACCCCGGGATCCGAGGAACATGGCCGCGGCGAGGAGGAAGACCAGTCCCTCACTGACCGTGAGCGCCCAGATGATGCCGGGCAGGCCGAACCAGAGATTGCCCAGCAGCACGATCGGGAGGAACAGGATGCCCTGGGCCATCGACAGCACGATTGCCGGCGTGGCCCGCCCGGTGGCCTGGAAGAACGAGGTCAAGAGGCCGGTGAACCCGTTGGCGACCATCGCCACGAGCTGCGCCGTCATGATCGTGGCCCCGATGGCCAACACCGAACGGTCGGCGACGAACAGGTGAAACAACTGATGCCGGAACAGGAACACGGTGATCGAGAAAAACGCGCCGATTCCGCCGACCACGATCGCGCAGGTCCCCAGGGCCGACATCAGTCGGCCGCGATCACCCTTACCGAACGAGTAGGCCAGGAGCGGCAGAACGCCCAGGGTGACGCCCATGACCAGGAACTCGGGCACCTGGGCGATCCGGACCGCGACGCCCATGGCGGCGAGCGGCCCGTCGCCGTAATGGGCGGCCAGGTTGTTCAGCACCAGGGAGGTCACGATCAGAAAGGCGGACTGCAGCAGTTCCCCGACACCGACTCCTAAGACCGGCTTGATCACGTTGCGCCGCAGGGTGAACCAGCGCGGGGCCAGGCTGACGTGCGCGCTGTGCCGGTGCAGCCAGAGGGCGAAGTAGGCGATGGTGACCACATTGGACAGACCCGTGGCCAAGGCCGCGCCACCCACACCCCAGGGCAGCACCAGGATGAACAGCACGTCGAACACCACGTTGGCGACTGTGGAGGCGATGAGACCGATCATGGCGGCCCGGGAGGCGCCTTCGGCCCGGACGATCTGTTCCAGACAGAACGCAGCGGCCAGCACGGGCACGAAGCAGAGCATGACGGTGACGTACGAGGTGGTTGCCGACACGGCGGTGGCGTCGGCGCCGAGCGCGGACACCAGTGGGTGCACCAACAGGAGCCCGAACCCGGCGAACACGGCCCCGACGATCACCGAGCCCCACACGGCGAAGGAGGAGACGTGCTTGATCTTGTCGGCCTGGGCGGGTTCGTGCTCGGCCGCGCCCAGCAGCCGCGAGATGAGCGCGCCGCCGCCCACGCCGAACATCCCGCCGATGGCCATGACCAGACCGAGCAGGGGGGTGCCGAAGGTGATCGCGGCGAGTAGGGCGGTGTGGTGGAGCGAGCCGATGAAGCCGGCGTTGATGACGTTGTAGACGGCACCGACGATCATCGCCGCGGCCATCGGCACGCACAGGTGCACCAGGGCCCGAACGATCGGCGCGGCCGAGAGGTACCACCGATTGCTGCCGATAGTGTCTGCGCCGGTTGAGGTTTCAATGATGGGAGTGGTCATGGCTGCCTCCTTGTGGGCAGGTAGGAACACACGCCGGTGGTCACCGGAGTGGAAGTGGGGTGGAACGGGCGGGAACTACCGCGTCGGTTGCGGTAACTCCGCGGTGATCTTGAGCAGAAGGCTGTGCAGGGTGGCCCGCTCGCCGGAGTTCAGCGGAGCCAGGATGGTGTCTTCGGTGGCGGCCATGGCCGTGTCGAAGCCCGAGATCAGTTCGGCGCCGGCAGCTGTCGCGTAGACCCGTTTACTGCGTTCGTCGCCGCTCTCGGTCCGGCGCTCGATGAGGCCGCGGCGCTCGAGTCCCTGCAGCAGGCTGGAGACGCTGGCCGCACTGGTCCGACTGACCGCAGCGATGTCGCGCTGGATGGACCCGGGGTTCTCGACCAGGTAGCCGAGGACGAAGCCCTGCTCGAAACTGATCTCACGGGCGCGGATCCAGTCGTCGCCCGCCTTGCGTTGGGCCCACCCGATCCAGCGGAGCAGATCCAGACTGGAGGATGACGCTCGATCCGGAGGAGGCATAGTTAGAACTCTAACTACAGGTCCCCTCACTGTCAAGGATCTAACTAAATTCTTCAGATGCCGCGTTCAACCGGCAGCAGCCCGCGTTCGACCGCCTTCACCAGAGCGGCATGGTCGGCCTCGGTCTGATCGGCGTAGGCCTGGGCGAACCGGGACATGGCCGTATCCAGCTTGTCCGATCCGCCCACGTAACCGGAGATCATCGAGGCGCCGCTGGTCCGCGCATGACCCTTGGCCAGTAGGTGGCCGACCACACCGGCATAGTCAGCCAGGGCCGGGGCGTCGATGTTGTCCAACGCGACCGAGCCCTTCATGTTGCGGAACTGGCGGACGTAATACTGCCGGCCGTCGACCTCGGTCCAGCCCAGCAGGGGGTCGCTCACCGTCTGCAACGCCTGTTGGTACTCGACCACCCGCTGACCCTGGTGGGCGTGCCAGGCCGAGTCACCGTGCACATACTTGGCCAACACTGAGCGTCGGGCCTGCTTGAGCTGCAGGAACACCACATCGTCCGGGCTGCTGCCCTCCAACAGCACCACGTACGCGCGCAGACCGACACTGCCCACCCCGACCACCCGGTGGGCGATGTCGACCAAGGTGTAGCCACCCAGCGCGCGGCGCCAATGCGGGGCCAGGGTGGCCAGGTAGTCGTCCAGACCCTTGGCCAGCAACGCATAGTCGGCCTTGGAGACCCGGGTGATCAGCGGCGGTTCGGCCACGATCCGGCGCCGCGCTCCTTCCTGGGTGGTGAACCTGGGCAGTGCCCGGTCACTGGTGCGCGAGCGAGCCCGGGCCGCAGCCCGAGCGATCTCCGCGCGCAGCGAATCCTGGCTGGTGTTGGCCTCCAGCGACCGCACGTCCAGCCGCTGGTAGGAGCGGGAGAGCAGAGGCTGGTCGGCCAGGTAGCGGACCTCCTCGCGGTACGAGGCCACGCACGCGGCCACGGCCGCCCGGCAGACCTCCTCGGTGAAACCGTTCTGCCGCCCGGCCACCCAGATGCTGGCCGCCAGCCGGCGCAGGTCCCATTCCCAACCGCCCGGGTGGGCCTCGTCGAAGTCGTTGAGGTCGATGACCAGGTCCCGTTCCGGGGAGGCGTAGAAGCCGAAGTTGCCCAGATGGGCGTCACCGCAGATCACCGGGGTGATCCCGGTCCGCGGGAGGGAAGCGACGTCGGCGGCCATCACGATGGCCGTGCCCCGCAGGAATCCGTAGGGCGAGGCCACCATCCGGCCGACCCGGATCGGGATCAACCGCTCCAACCGGCCCTCGTGCGACTCCATGATCAAGGCGATTGGGTCCGGGCGGCCGGACTTCGCTTTCCAGTTCCCCAAAGACGAGCGAGACACGCTGTGCCGCAGGGCGCGACCCATCCGATACCGCTGCTGGCGGGATGTCGGGCGATGCTGCAGTGAGCCGAATGCGGCTCCATCGGCCTGGTCGAGGACGATGTGGACGCTCGTCGGCATGCCTGGACCCTACTGCGCAGGTATCACGGCACCTCGTCGGTCGGATCGAATGCGACAATTCAATTTGTCGTTGACAACGTGAGTTGTCGGTGCCAGACTTCCGTCATGGAGCTGCAGGAAATGTTCGACTACATCGCCGATCTGCTGGCGGAGGCGGCGCTCGGGGCGCAGCCGCCGGCCGGCGGGTGGCCGGACGAGGACGACGCGCAGGCCGAGGTGGACTACGAACTGCGCAAGCTGAAGCTCCTGTCCCGGGCCCGGGTGGTGCTGGACATCATCGAGGCTCAGTCGGTGCACACCCTGCGGCATCGATTGCCGCAGATCAGCTACGGCGACATCGGTTACGCGCAGGGCATTTCCAAGCAGGCCAGCCGGATCCGGCACACCAAGCTCGAGCAGGTGCTCAAGGTGCACCAGCTCGACGGCCGCCGACACGCCATGGTCAAGGCGGTGGTGTCGGCTCGACACCGCCGCGCAGCCAAGGCGGGCCGACGCGCCCGGCGCCGCAGTGAAGTCAACGCGGAGAACTGAACGACGCACTCCCTTTCCACCTCGACGGCCGACCGGCCGCCGGGCCTCCCGTCGTGCCTCGGCGCGACAGAAAGGACCTGTCATGAGCCATCCGTCCACCCCCAAGCCCGCGAGCAAGAACACCGGAGCATTCTTCGGAGCCTCCATCGCGTTCATGGCCATCACGCTGGTCTGGAACTTCGTCAACCTCATGCTGTTGGACATCTCCGTACAGAGCCGCTACACCGTCGGCATGGGCATCCTGGCGGCCATGTTCGCGACCGTGGTGGTGTCGAAGGTGGTGCGCGACAAGGAGGAAGCCAGCGACTTCGTGGCCGGCATCCGCCAGGCCCGTTACGAGGAGGTGCTGGCCAACGCCCCCGCCCCGGGCCTGGGTCACTTCTGATCCGCGCAGTCGAGCCGGTGGCCGTCCTCGCGGTCACCGGCTTTCGGCGTTTCCGCCTTATAGTTCGGTGGCCGGCGGGGGATCTTCCTGCCCGTCACGGGCATCTCGCTCGGCCCATTCCAGCAGCGGCCGTAGTGAGAACACGGCATCGTCGATCCCGGCGTGCAGATCGCCCAGCGCGGCAAATCGAGCCGGCACCGTGGCCATGGTGAAATCGGCCGGAACCACCTCGTCGATCTCGTCCCAGCGCACGGGTGTGGACACGGTGCCGGTGGGCACCCCACGGACCGAGTACGCGCTGGCGATGGTGTGGTCCCTGGCGTTCTGGTTGTAATCCACGAACAGCATCTTCGGATCCCGGTCTTTTCGCCACCAGGTCGTGGTGACCTCCTGCGGCGCCCGACGTTCGACCTCACGGGCAAAAGCCAATGCGGCCCGGCGGACATCGGCGAAGCCGAACTCCGGCCGGATCCGGACATAGATGTGCAGGCCTTTCCCGCCGGAAGTCTTCGGCCAGCCGACCGCGCCGATCTCGTCGAGAACCTCGTGCACGACGCCCGCCACCCGGCGGACCCGGTCGAAATCGCACTCCGGCATGGGATCCAGGTCGATCCGCCATTCGTCCGGAGATTCGGTGTCGGCTCGGCGGCTGTTCCAGGGATGGAACTCGACCGTGGACATCTGCACCGCCCAGATCACGCTGCCCAATTCGGTCACGCACAATTCGTCGGCGGTACGGCTGTAGCGCGGGAAGTACAGCTGGACGGTTTCCACCCACGGCGGCGGCCCGTGCGGCAGGCGCTTCTGGTGCACCTTGTCGCCGGCCAGCCCGTCCGGAAACCGGTGCAACATGCAGGGCCGGTCCCGAAGCGCCCGGACGATGCCGTCGCCGACGGACAGGTAGTAGTGCGCCAGGTCCAGCTTGGTGGCCCCGGTGGCCGGAAAGTAGACCCGGTCGGGATTGGTGATCCGCACGGTGCGCCCGCCCACCTCGATCTCGGTCGACGGCGCCACCGGCTTGGGCATGAGCCCAAGGTAACGGCTCAGTCCGGCAGCAGTGGCATGTCCGGGCCGGTGCGTCCACCCAGATGCACGGCCCGGGTGATGGCGGTGCCGCCGTAGCGTTGCTTGACCAGATCCAAGGCCGAGTCCAGGGCCCCGGGCCGGGCCGGAACCCGGCGACGGCCGGCGGGAGCCTCACCGAACGGCAGTTCCGGTTGCTCGGCCTCCAGATCGCCGAAGTTGGTCACCGCCACCCCGACCATCGACATGCCGCGCAGGTCCACCAGAGATCGAGCCTGGGCCAGCAGTTCCCGGGCCGCCGCCAGCACGGCTTCGGTGCCGGCCGTGTGGTACGGCAGGGTGTGCGAGCGGGTGGCCCGGCCGAAGTCGTCGAAGCGGAGCCGGAGCACCACGGTCCGGCCACGCCGGTCGGCGGCGCGCATCCGCCGGGTGACCCGGTCCACCAGTCCGAGCAGGATCTCGTCGATCTCGGCCGGTCGGTGCGGACCTCGGCCCATGGCGCACTGCGAGCCGATCGAGGCCCGGCGCCGCCCGACCACGACGCGGCGGGGATCGCGGCCGTGGGCCAGTGCGCGCAGATGCCGAGCCGTCGCCGGACCGAGCATGCTGCTGAGCATCGACTCCGGCGTGTCGGCCAGTTCGCCCACCGTCCCGATCCCGCAGGCCCGCAGCTTCACCGAGGTGACCTTGCCGACCCCCCACAACCTCTCGACCGCCAGCGGCCGCAGGAAGGTGAGCTCCTGCCCGGGCGCCACGATGAGCAGACCGTCCGGCTTGGCGTAGGCGCTGGCCACCTTGGCCAGGAACTTCGAGGTGGCTCCGCCGACGGTGATCGGGAGCCCGACCTCAGCCGCCACCCGTTGTCGCAACCGCTCCGCCACGTCCCGGGCCGATCCCGAGATCCGTTGTAGCCCAGACACATCCAGAAACGCCTCATCCACCGAGATGCCCTCGACCAGGGGCGTGGTCTGGCGAAAGATCTCGAACACGGCTCGGCTGGCCGCGGTGTAGGCAGCAAAGTGGGCGTCGACCGCGATCACGTCCGGGCAGGCGACCCGGGCCTGGTAGCCGCTCATGGCGGTGCGGACGCCCTGGCCCTTGGCCTCGTAGCTGGCCGCCAGCACCACTCCGTGGCCGACCACGATGGGCCGTCCGCGCAGGTGCGGATGATCGCGCTGCTCGACCGAGGCGTAGAACGCATCCAGGTCGGCGTGCAGGATCGTGGCGTCCGTGGGCACGAACACATGTTCGCACAGATGGCGGACGAACGGGCGGTGGCTCGCCTCTTCAGGCGGGGACAGACGCGCTCTCAACGCCCGAGGTCAGCCAGACGCGCGAAACGCCGTTGCCCCGGCGTCTCCACGGCGCTCGGACGGTAGTGGGCACGGACCCACGACACGGCGTCGTCGGCCGGTAACCCGGCATACCGGGCCAGGATTGCCAACGCCGTGCCGGTTCGGCCGGTGCCGCCGTTGCAGGCGATCTCGACCCTGGTGGCGGACAACCGCTGGTACGCGTTCGCCAGGTCCCGGATGGCGTCAGGTGGTGACTGGGGCAACCGGAAGTCGGGCCATCGCACCCAGCACGATTCCCACCCGGCCTCCACATGCGGCTTGGCCGTCAGGTACAGCCCGAACTCGGGCGTCGCGCCGTCCGCAGGAACGCCACTTCGCAACCCACGACCGCGGACACGCAGGCCGTTCGGCAGCACGACCACCCCCGGGGTGTCCACATTCCAGGTGCCCACCGGATCATTCTGAATCGTCCTGATCAGGCGGAGTGCTGCGAGCACTCGGGGCCGCCTCCGACACCCCCACGGCTCTCACAACCGTCATTCCTGACGATCAGATCGAGGAAGCCGGCGAATCGGGATCGGACACCTCGCCGGCGACGGACGACGGGATGTCGAACGACTGCCCGAACGACCGGCCGTCATTGCCGAGCTGGGCGTCAGGGTCGTGCCGATAATTCCGGAGTGCACATCCGGGTTGTCCATCGTGCGATGCCCACGGCCGCGACTGCGGGCCTCGCCCTCGCGGCCGGTCTTCTCTCCCCGATCGGTTGGTGCAGTCAGTCATCCCCCGTGGCGGGGTCCGAATGAGGGAGAAGATAGAAGCCCTTCCATTGACCACGTTGCCAGCCTCCAGACCGGTGAGTGCAGGTGGCCCTCGGAAAAACCTTGGCAGTTGCGACTCTTGACATGTTGCGACCGATGCGTCACGATCTGTTGCGGAAGCGTTTCCACTCGATCCCCGTCAAGCAAGTGTTGTTGCAGCGGCTGGCCGGATGGCCGGGTCGATCCTTCAATGAAGCAGGAGATCTCATGCTGGGTGGTACTACTCGGACGCCTCGTCGCGTCTTGGTCTCTACCGTCGCGGTTGCCGCCGCCGTCGTGTTGGCGGCGTGTTCGGCCCCGGGTGGGAGTGCAAGCAGCAGCAGCTCGTCGAGCAGTTCGTCCGGACCGGTGAACACCTCGGGGCCGGCGCAGGCGGTGACGTTGAAGTTGTACGACGGCCAGGGTCTGAAGGCGGTTGATGACGCCCTGATCGCCGCATTCGCCAAGAAATATCCGAACATCACCATCACCCCGACGTACGACCCGGACAATGTCACCACTCAGAACGAGCCGCGTCAGCTGGCCTCGGCAACCCCGCCGGACCTGATCCGGGTCATCTCGATCACCTCGGGGACAAAGAACAACCTGCTCACCAACCTCGACTCCTACGCAACCGCCTTCGGCTGGGACAAGTTGCCCAAGTCCCAGCTGTCCCAGTTCCGGGCGGAAAACGGAGTGGCCGGTTGGGGTTCGCTGTATGCCAAGCCGAGCGGGTTCACCATGACCGGCCTGTACTACAACAAGAAGCTGGCCACCCAGGTCGGCATGACCGCCGCCCCGAAGTCGGCCGATGAGTTGACCGCGTTGATGGGCAAGGCAAAGGCGGCCGGTCTGACCGGCATGGTGGTGGCGAACAAGGCGGGCGGCGGGGTCTTTCCCTACCAGCTGCTACTGAACTCGGCGATGGGTCCGGACAAGGTTGCGGCCTGGGTGTTCAACGCACCCAACGCGACCATCGACACCCCGGAGTCGGTCAAGGCGGCGCAGCAGGTGGTGGATTGGAACACCGCGGGCTATTTCCCCAGTGGGGTCAACGCCCTGGACACCACCGCGGCCGACGCGTTGTTCGCGTCGAACAAGGGCCTGTTCTTCCCGTGGGGGAACTGGGACGCCACCAGCCTGGACAAGAACCTGCCCGGCAATGTGGGCTTCATGGCCATGCCACCGATGACGGCCGGTGGTCAGGTGGCCGCCATGTCGGATGCGGCCACGGCCTTCGGTATCCCGGCGAAGTCGACCAACAAGGACGCGGCCGCCCAGTTCCTGAACTTCTTGTCCAGCGACGAGGCCCGGCAGATCGCCATCGACAACGGTTTCATGCCCACTGGTACCAGCGATCAGGCAGCGCCGACCATCAAGTCCGGCTCGGTGCTGGGTGACGTCCTGACCGCGTTCAACGCCGTGTCCGCGGCGGGCGGACAGGTGCCGTTCGTGCAGAACGCCACGGCCGGTATCTCCGACCAGGCCTGGAGCCCGGAGAGCCAGCTGCTGCTGGGTGGGAAGTCAACCGCCCAGCAGTTCGTGACCAACGTGCAGGCCAAGTACAAGGACGAAGTCGGTAAGTGAGATGACCACTGTCGATGGTCTTCTCGCGCCGGTCGACGTCGCTGACGCCACGGTCGCCCCCAGCCGCCGCACCCTTGGGTGGCGGCGGCTGGGGGGCGGCTCGGGAACGCGCTACGACGCCCGCGGCTGGGCCGGCTGGCTGTTCGCGTTGCCGGCCCTGGTCATGTTCCTGATCTTCGAGTTCTACCCGATCCTCAAGACCGTGCAGTACTCGTTCTACAACTGGGACGGCCTGTCCGCGGCCATCCCGGTCGGCCTGGCCAACTACGGGCGGGTGTTCACCGAGAAAGAGCTCCTCGCGTCGATCATCCATTCCTTCATTTTGATCATCTTCTTCACCCTGCTGCCGATCATCGTGGCCTTGGTGGTCGCCTCGATCGTCCGGGAGATGAAGTCGAAATTCTTTGGTGGACTTGCCCGCACGTTGATGTTCCTGCCGCAGATCATTCCCGGTGCAGCGGCCGGCGTGGCCTGGACCTGGATGTATGCCGACAACGGCGTAGTCAATCAGTTCCTGCGGGCCATCGGGCTGGGATCGATCACCCGGGCCTGGTTCGGCGACTTCACCTTTGCGCTGCCGGCGCTCGGGTTCGTCGGAACCTGGCTGGCCACCGGGCTGTGCACGCTGCTGCTGCTGGCCGGCATCGGCAAGATCGATCCGACCATCTACGAGGCGGCGAACCTGGACGGCGCCAGCCGTTTCGCCCAGTTCCGCTCGGTCACCCTGCCCGGCCTGCGCCAGGAGATCGGCGTGTGCGTCACCATCACCATCATCTCGGCCCTGGCCAGTTTCGATGTGGTGTACATGACGACGCAGGGCGGCCCGGGATATTCGACCCAGGTTCCCGGCGTGCAGATCTATCAGTTGGCGTTCACCGAGAACCGGGTCGGCCAATCGTCGGCGCTGGCGATCGTGCTGAGCATCCTCGTGCTGCTGGTCATCCTGCCCATCCAGCGTTTTTTCCGGGAGAAGTGACCGATCATGCTCGTTCGCTTTCGCGACGCCAGCCCCAAAGCCATTCTGCTGACGGCCGCCGCACTGTTCTCCGTCTTCCCGTTGATCTCGATGCTCTCGGCGGCTCTGCAGCCGCAGGGCAGCTCCCCGGCGGGTATTTCCTTCCCCACCCACCCGCAGTGGCACAACTTCGTGGATGCCTGGAACGTCGCCAACATCGGAACGCTGGTGAAGTCCAGCGCCATCATCGTGCTGGGTGTGGTGCCCATCGCGGTGCTGATCTCGGCGATGGCCGGATACGCCATCGCCCAGCTGAAGATCCCGTTCGGCGGGGTGTTCTTCCTGCTCCTGCTGCTCGGATTGACGCTGCCGTTCGAGGTCGTCGTCGTCCCGCTGTACTACCAGATGCAAAGTCTCGGACTGCTGAACACCCGTCTCGGGCTGATCGTTCCGCTGATCGGATTGAACATGCCGTTCGCGGTGTTCTGGATGCGGACCCATTTCCAATCCGTGCCGAAAGACATCTCCGAGTCGTCGTCCATCGACGGTGCCGGCCCTTGGAAGAGCTTTTTCTACATCCAGCTCCCGCTCGCGGTCCCCGCGCTGGCGTCATTGGCCGTGTTGATGTTCTTGTCCACCTGGAATAATTTTTTGCTCGCGATCGTGCTCATCGACGACCCGAACAAGCGGACCATGGCCGGCGCGCTGCAGGCTTTCGTGGGTGCGCACTCCACCGACGTCGTGCTGCTCAACGCGGGCGCTCTGATGATCATGGCCCCCACGATCGTGGTGTTCATCATCTTCCAACGGTATTTCGTCCGGGCGATGCTCGCCGGTGCCGTCAAAGGCTGATCAGAGTGGCCGACATTGTTGACAAGGGGAATGCGCGCAGCTGAATGTCTGAACTCATTGATCAGGACCCGCGCCGGGACTGGTGGCGCACCGCCGTGGTCTATCAGGTCTATCCGCGCAGCTTCGCCGATGGGAACGGCGACGGCGTCGGCGATCTGATCGGTCTGCATGAGCGGCTGCCCTACCTGGCGGATCTCGGCATCGACGCCATCTGGCTGAGCCCGTTCTATCCGTCCCCGCTGGCCGACGGCGGCTATGACATCACCGACCACCGTGACGTCGACTCCCGTCTGGGCAGCGTGAACGATTTCGACGCCGTCGTGGGGCGGGCCCACCGGCTCGGCCTGAAGATCATCATCGATGTGGTGCCCAACCACACCTCGGAAGGCCATCCGTGGTTTCGGGCGGCGCTGGCCGGCGGGCCGGGATCGCCAGACCGGGACCGCTACATCTTCCGCGACGGCTCGGGTCCGGACGGGGCCGCGCCGCCCTCGGATTGGCGCTCACATTTCGGCGGCAGCGCCTGGGAACGGGTGCCGGACGGTCAGTGGTACTGCCATTTGTTTGCCCGCGAGCAGCCGGACCTGAATTGGGGCAACTCCGAGGTTCACGAATACTTCCTGGACACGCTGCGATTCTGGGCTGATCGGGGCGTGGACGGCTTCCGCATCGACGTCGCCCATTCCCTGGCCAAGGACCTGACCGAACCGCTGCGCAGCCAACCTCATCTCGACCAGTTGCTACCTGTGGACGGCACCGACCCGCTGTACGACCGGGAGGAGGTCCATGAGATCTACCGCGGTTGGCGGGCGGTGTTCGACGAATACGACCCGCCCAAGATGGCCGTGGCCGAAACCTGGCACCCGACCAGCAGCCGGACCTACCTCTATGCCCGTCCCACCGAACTCGGTCAGGTCTTCGACTTCTCCCTGCTGAAATGTGAATGGGACTGGGACCAGATCCGCCGCGTCGTGCAACGCTCCATCGAGGATCACCAAGGGGTCGGCGGCGGTCTGACCTGGGTCCTGTCCAGCCACGACGTGCCCCGCCACTCCAGCCGCTTCGCGTTGCCACCGCACACCGATCTCGATGCATGGCTACTAAGCAACGGCACCCGACCGCGCATCGATCCCACCGTCGCCGCCGCCCGCGGCCGGGCGGCCACCCTGATGATGCTGGCACTGCCCGGTTCGGCGTACCTGTACCAGGGCGAGGAGCTCGGTTTACTGGAAGTCGCGGATCTGCCCGAACAGGTCCTGCAGGACCCGGTGTGGGAACGCACCGGCCACCAGCTCAAAGGCCGGGACGGCTGCCGGGTTCCGCTGCCCTGGACTGCCACCGGGTCGTCGTTCGGCTTCGGCAGCAACGGGGCTTGGCTACCCCAACCGGCCTGGTTCGCCGACTACGCTGCCGAACGGCTGCGCGGCGACCCGTCCAGCACCCTTCAGCTGTACCGGGAGGCGTTGGCTCTACGCCGCAAGCTCACCCCCGCCGACGATCAGGTGGAGTGGTTGGACACCTCTCGACGCGACATCCTGCACTTTGCGCGCAGCAACGGATGGCACTGCATGGTGAATTTCGGGGAAGACGACGTGCCGCTACCCGTTGCCGACCTGCTCATTCGAAGCGATCGCAACGGTGATCGGCAGCGGTTGGGGCGGCAGAGCACCGTGTGGTGGCAACACGACCAGACCGGGTAGCTGCGCTGCTGCTGCCGGGCTCGTGGGGCCGGAGTATCTCGGGGTCCGGGTCGACGGTCAGGGTCGCGGCGGCGCGGTGCTCCCGCGGACGACCAACTCGGTGGGCAGGGTCACCGCGTGCTGATACTCCTCGCCGCGCAACAGGGCGATCAGCATCGCCGCCGCCCGGGTGCCCTGCCCGTAGGGGTCTTGCCGAACGGTCGTGAGATCACTGGTCGCGGCCTGGGGATGATCATCGATGCCCACGACCGAGATGTCCGTCGGGACCGATAGTCCCGCCCGCCGGACGGTCCGCAGCGCGCCGTAGGCGACCTCGTCCGAATGCGCGTACACGGCGGTCGGTGGATGGCGCAGGCCCAACAGCCGGCTCATTGATCTCGCCCCCTCCTCGCCACCCCAGTCATCACTCACCACCAGCTGCGGGTCGAATTCGATGCCGTGCTCGGCCAGCGCGTCGATGTAGGCAATCGACCGCGGGGCGACCAGTCGGGGCTGATCGGGATCGACGGCCTCCAACATGCCGATCCGCCGATGGCCGAGGTGCAGCAGATGATCCACGGCCTGTCGACCGGCGTCGTAGTCGTCGATCCGCACATGCGGGTAGGCCACGTTCTGCCCACCCGCGGCGATGACCTGCACGCCCATGAGTGCCAGGCGTTGCCGTTCCGGCTCCTCAACCGGGAACGCGACCACCACCACGGCGTCCACCTTGCGCCGGGCCGGCAGTTGTTCGAAGAACTTGAGCCGGTCGACCAGATCTCCGACCGTGTACAACAACAGGTCGAAGTCAGCAGCCCGCAGGCCGGTGTCCAGGCCTTCCAACACGGCGCCGAAATACCAACGCGACAGATGCGGTACGACCAGAGCCACCCGACCGGTTCGTCCCGTGGCGAGATTGGCTGCCGACGGTGAGACGACATAGTGCAATCGATCGGCGACCTGGCGGACCCGCTCCCGAGTGGCCGGGGACACCCGCGGCGCGTCACTCAGGGCCCGTGACGCCGTCCCCAGTCCGACTCCGGCCAACCGGGCAATGTCGGCCAGGGTCACTTTGTTCGGATCCTGTGACACATGCGGACTTTAGCGGGTCAGCTGGGTCGGGACGACGATTCGTCCCCGTCCGCCCTGGGAACCGGTCGGGCAGGATGCGGTCGGCGAGAGGTGCGCACTATGACCAGACCGGAACCGAGGCGGAACCCGCCGTCCAATGGATCGATGTCGCCGGAGCAGCGGCGACTCTCGATCATTGTGCTGGTGGTCTCGATCGTGGTGATGGCGGCCGGCTGCCTGATTGTCAACTGGGTCACCGGCTCACCGGTGAACTGGGGGTTGATGGTCGGGGGCATTGCCCTGGTCACCGCGCTGCTGGCCCTGTTCTTCTGGGTACGGCTGTCTCGCTGAGCCGGATCTTCGATCCGGACGTGTCGCTGGGAGTCGGTCCGGCCAGCCAGTTGTCGCTGACCGGGTCGTAGTGGGCCAGTCCGCGTTCGGCGAAGGCGGTGAGCCAGCCGAGCATCGGCCAGCGGTGCCAGCGATCATGGAAAACGGCGGCGTTGCGCAGGATGTCGTTCAGGTGGGCCACCGGCGGGGACTGGGTCGGGTGGTACTGGTGAAAGGCGTCGACCCCGCCGGTCCAGGACACCTCGACCCCCGCGGTGTGCGCAGCCAACCCGAAATCCGTGTCCTCACCGCCATACCCGACGTATTCCGGGCTGAACCCACCCAGTTGCCGCCACGTGACGACCGAGACGGCAAAGGACAACGACCAGAACAGCTGCCAGTCCGCGGACGGGTGCGAGCCGGATTCCGGCGCGGGCCGGGCGGGATGGGGTTGGGCCACCAACGAGCCGGTGTCCAGAGGGCCCGACTCGGCGAACCCGTCCAGGGCGCCGGGCGCCAGGTAGCGCACCACTCCGCAGTGCAGGGCCGGGTGCGCCTCAGCCGCCACCGCCGCGGCGTAGCCGGCCACCAGGCCCGGGGCCGGTACGCAATCGACATCGAGAAACACCAGGGTCTTCGCATCCCGCTCGAGCGCCGCCGCGGCTCCGAGGTTCCGGGCTCCCGCCAGCGGAAGCCCAGCCGCGATGTCCGCGGCATCCAGCCTGATCACCCTGATGTCGCAGGACCCGGCCAGCGGCCCCCGGAGGGCGGCCTCGGCGGCGTCAGGGTCGTCCATGGCCACCACCACGTAGGTGTCGGGCAGCCGGTCGCCCGCTAGCAGTCCCTGCTGCTGGCGGTGGAGGTGTCCGGCCCGACCGGCCACCAGCGTGATGACCGCGACCGGATCAGTCATTGACGGCCGGCCGCAGGGCGGCGGCTTGGATCTCGGCGTGAATGCCAGCTTCGCTGTCAGCGACGAGGCCGTCCAGGAACCCGGCCGCGGCCCGGGCGCCGTAGCCGGGGGACCAGCGCGCCCAGCCCTGGCCGCCGAGACTGCGGGCCCGGGCCAGCAGGTCGGGCCAAGCCTCGGGGGTGGGCATTTTCGCCACCCCGACCGCAATTCCGGCCCGGTCCAGTCGACGCACCGTAGCCAGTTGCTCCTGGTGCGGGCGATCCTGGGCGACTACCACCGCCGGGGTGCGGGTGGCGGCCAGCTCGGCCACCACGTTCTGGCCGGCGTGGGCCACGGCCACATCGCACCAGCTCAGCAGTTGGAACACCGCGTCCGCGTCGTGCCCGCCGGTGGCCGTCCGCACGACGACATCGCCGGGAAACGAGCAGGCCGCGGGGGAGTCCCCGCCGCCGGCCCCCCACAGGACCGCCACCCGCAACGGACCGGCGTGGGGCCGCCGGATCGGCGCCGGATCACCGTCGAATCGGGAGATGCCGCCGGCGTAGAACGTCTTGTCCTGCCAGGACTGGGGCCAGTCGGCCGGCCAGCCCGGGGAAGCGAACTCGGCTGCCCACGGGGCCAGGATCGCCGTGGCCGCGTCATATCCGAGCCGATGGGCTCGGTCCGAGCGGTCACCGGGCATGCCCATGGCGACCACCGGGATTCCGACGAGCCGGCAGAGCAGGGTGACCTCGACCGAGACGTCCACCACCACCAGACGGGGCGCGGCCCGGTCGATCCACGCCGCGATCGTGGCCATCCGGCTGCGCAACCCGGCGTGGTGCAGCGGGGCCCAATGCAGCACTCCGCCCGCGGTGGCGTCGCCGGGGGTGCGGTCCGCATCCAGCGGCAGCCGAATCCAGTCGGCCGGCCCGGGAACAGGCGGCAGTGACGACAGCACCGTGACCGGCGTACGTAGGTGTGCGGTGATCGACTCCATCCGCTGCTGATGTCCGCGTCCGTGATGGTGGACGTAGTAGCCGATCATGTTCAGTCCCGGGTGGCCCGGACCGCGTCGACGAAGACCCGCTCGTAACCGGCGGCCATCGCGTCCAGACTCCACGACGACACCGCTCGCCGACGTACCTGATCGCGCGGCAGCGCCAGGGCCGCGCCGATCCGGTCCACGGCCCCGACCAGCTCGGCGCAGTAGAGCGGACGCCCCGAGTCGGGCCCGGGAATCAGGCGGCCGGTGTGCGGCTCCACGATTTCGATCAGGCCGCCCCGGGCGAAGGCCACCACCGGCGTACCGCAGGCCATGGATTCAACCGCGACCATGCCGAACGGCTCGTCCCAGACCGGCGTGACCAACGTCACCGCGCTCGAGCCCACCAATCCGGTGAGCTCGGCCCGAGTCAGGTGCCCGGCGTACTCGACCCCGGCTCCGAGCCGGGGTTGGAGCTCGGATCGAAAGTAGGCCCGGTCGATGATCGGGCCGGCCAGGGTCAACCGCAGCCCGGCCGCCCGGGCCAGGTCCACCGCCAGGTGCGGAGCCTTCTCGGGCACGATGCGGCCGAACCAGACTGCGCCCGGACCGCCGGGGCCCGCCGTCCAGGCCGCGGTGTCCACCCCGTTGCGCACCACCTCGGCGTGCAGGTACGGCTGCCACGACAAAGCGGTGGCTCGGCTCACGGCCACGAACCGGCCGATGGGGCGGCCGGACAGCCGGGGTGCCCACGGCAGCGGTGGAGTGTGCAGGCCGGTGACCATGGGCACCGGCAGGGTGGCGGCCCGCTCCACCGGACTCGGATGCAGAGAGTTGTTGTGCACCAGGTCGAAGGAGCCGAACAGGCCCTGGGCCAAGTCGGTCATCAAGCCGTCGTACAACCGGCGTTCGGCGTCCCGGACCGCCGGTTGGTCGCTGATGTCGGCACGTTCAGAACCGGCGTCGGGCAGTGCGCCGATCCGATGAGTGACCATGGTGTCGTCGCTGCCGTCCGGGCCGGCGACCTCGACGGTGTGACCGCGCTCGCTCAGTCCGTGCGCCAACGCCCAGGTCTGCGCCTCCAGCCCCCCGGAGAACGGCTCCCGCAACGGAAAACGCAGCGGGGCGATGATCAGCACCTTGAGCCGTTCGCCGGTCTGGCCGATCTGCAGCGATCCGGACACGCCACCTCCTCATCGTCGACACATCGTCGTGCGCCCAGTCGTCAGGCGACCTTCCGGACGTCCGGGCGGGTCAACCGGTGGGGCGGTCCGCGGAACTCCTCCGCCTTCGTTCCAGTGCCCCCGAATACAGCTGGATATGCGCGTCGCCGATCAGGGTTCGCTGTCGCAGTCGGTCCGGGGCACGTCGTAGGGCCCAGCGGGGGTGAGTCAGAGCGTAACCGACAGCGTCGACCAGGGGCTCCGGGTCGGCGTTGCGCGGATGCGGGAACGACGGGTGGCCGTGCTGTTCGGCCAGGTAGCCCACCTCGGGGACGAGGACCGGCACCCCCAGGTCCACGCAGGCCTCGAGCCATCCGGAATGGGTCCCGAACCGGTAGGGCAGCACACACAGGTCGAGCTCGGCCAGGTAGGTCCAGAGCTCGTCGTCGGAGAACCGGGGATGGACGCGCACGTCCACGCCCGGATCCGCGCGGTGTCGATCGATCCAGTGGCGCAGCTCGGACCGCCGGGCGTCGACGGGGGCGGGGTTGACGGCGCCCGGATGGGCATCCACCCGCAGCATCACACCGGGCCGGCCGTCGACCACCCGCAGCAGGGCGTCCAGCACCGGGACCGGGTCGATGTTGGCCCGCAGCTCCTTGGCGTGCACCCCGATCACGAACGGCCCGCCCGGTGCCGGGTGGCGCGCCGGTCGATCGAGCGGGACCAGATGCGGATGGGGAATGACGGTGGCGGTTCGCCCCCACCGCCGGCGGATCAGGGCGGCTGCCCCCGGGGTCAGGGTGGCCACGGCGGCCGCCGCCGGGACCAGCACGTCCAGTTGGGCCAGGTGCGCATCCGGGTCGTCGACGTGCGGATTGATCAGGTCGTGCACGGTCAGGACCAGGGGGAGGTCGTTGCGGCGCAGGGCGGCCGTCCAGGCCCGCAGCTGCTCGGGCGGGAACGAGTCGAACCCGAAGTGCAGATGCACTAGGTCGACCTCGTGGGCGTGGGCGTCGACGTAATCCGGGTCCAGCCAGCGCGGCGGCCACCACTGGCCGGGCAGGGGATCGACCACCAGCGGGGGTGGGTCGGGCCGCAGGTCCACCCGGGTGTCACCGGGTGCCCGCAGGGCCTGCACGTACGGGTGGCCGGCAGGCACCGACGCGACCCGCCACGGGAACGGGGGCGAAGACGGGGCCGGCACGGGTTCCATCTTCCCGGGATGGGAACCTCGCAGTCGTGATGGACGAGCCCTCTGGTCGCACCCGGCATTACGGCGCGTTTTATGGCCTACCCGAGGTGCCTGTTCCCGGCGCCGACGGTCGGGATGTGCTGGTGGTGTACGGGAACTGCCAGGCCGAATCGGTCCGGGTGCTGCTGGAGCTGGCCCTGGGCGACGCGGTGACCGCGGTCCGCATCCCGCCGGTGTTCGAGCTGACCGAGGCCGACCTGCCCGCGCTGACGACATTGCTGAGCCGGACTCGGTACCTGGTCACCCAGCCGGTCCGGCCCGACTACCGCGACCTGCCGCTGGGCACGGCCCAGGTGTCGGCCCAGCTGCCGCCCGGGGCCACGGTGCTGCGCTGGCCGGTGCTGCGGTATTCCGGGTTGCTGCCGTTCCAGGCGATCATCCGGGATCCGCTCGATCCCGGGTCGGATCCGCCCGGGGTGCCCTACCACGACCTGCGCACCCTCGCGTCGGCGGCGACCGGCATCGACCGCTTCGACGTCGACCTCGACCCGGCGGCGATCCGCGACATCGCCCACGACTCCCGGGCCGAATT
Source organism: Nakamurella sp. (assembly GCA_965277905.1). Lineage (GTDB taxonomy): Bacteria > Actinomycetota > Actinomycetes > Mycobacteriales > Nakamurellaceae > Nakamurella. The sequence goes on along the minus strand of CBDIDW010000004.1, from coordinate 878,860 downwards.
GGGTCGACGCGAGACGCGCGATTGCGACGTCGGGATCAGCGACCTGCTCGATCCGGCGCAGGCCGGCGACTGGGCAACCATCAACCACCCCGGCAATCGCGTCCTGATCGGGTTGGTCGAGCGCATCCTGGCCGCCGTGTCCCTGTCCGGGCAGGTCCGGGACCCGGGCCGGGTGCTGCTCGGGGAGGTGGTCAGTCCGGCCGATCCTCGGGTCGAGACGACGATGGACGTCCGGCGACCTGGTGATGCGCGACGGGCCGCGCTGGACGGGTCGTGGCGGGTGGGGCCGCAGGCGGTGTCCGCCCAGGAAATCCACCGACTCCAGAGGGACTGGTACGCGGACCGGCCCCAGCTGATCCGGGCCGGGTTCGACCGACACGCCGCGACCCTCGCCCGGCTGGGCCTGACCGATTCGGCGTGACCACCGCTCTGCTCTGGACCGGACCGGCCGAGAACGCGATCGTCGCGCTGGCCGCCCGGGTGGCGGCGGCGGCGGCCCGGCTCGATGCGAACGTCCAGACCGACTGGGTGCCCGAGCCCGGCGGTCTGCCCGACGTCCTGGACGCCCTGCCGAGCACCGTCGATCGGGTGCACCTACACGTCAATGACTGGCTGTTCACCCGGACCCCGGGTGGGCCGGCCGTGGTGGCGCAGGTGTGGGAACGGCTGCACACACGCGGTGGCCGGCTCGTGCTCACTCTGCACGACCTGCCCGACCCGGACCTGGACGGTGAGCTGGCCGACCGCCGCCGCCGCGACTACGCGGCCATGGTCGGCGCCGCCGATCTGCTCGTGGTCTCCAGTCGTCATGAAGCGGTTCGGCTGCACCGCTTGACCGGAGCCGAGGCGCAGGTCGTGCCGCTGCCCATCGACGACGTCTGGGATGCCGCCGTTCCGAGTGGCCACCCGCCCACGGTGGGCATTCTCGGCTTCCTCTACCCGGGAAAGGGGCACCTGGAGGTGATCGCCCAATTGGCCGGGCTGGCCGTCAGCGTGCAGGCCCTGGGGCGACCATCGGACGGTCAGGAGTATCTGCTCGACCGGCTGGGCGAGGCGGCCGACCGGGCCGGCGTGGGCTTCGAGTGCACCGGGTACCTGCCGGACGACGAGTTGGTCGGCCGGATGCAGATCGTGGGGGTGCCGCTGGCGCCGCATCGGGAGGTGTCGGCGTCGGCGTCGATGAACCACTGGATCGCGATCGGCCGCCGGCCGCTGGTGGCTGCGGGCGGGTACTCCGACGAGCTGGCCGGCCGGCTGCCCGGGGCGGTTCACCGCTACCGGTCCGGAGAGCTGGCTCAGCGGGTGCGGGCCGCCTTGGCCGATCCCCGATCCACCTGGCGTGACCGGGACCAGCGGGTCGGGCCGTCCACCCCGGAGACGGCCCAGATGCTGCTCGACCTGCTCGGCGGCTGGTGATGACCGGCCCGCTGCCCCTGCCCGGCGGAGGGTGGGTGGTACCCGGCAACCGTTGGGACCTGCTGCCTTCCCCGCCCGAACCGGCGCCGGAGGTGTCGGTCGTGGTCACCCACTTCGAGAGTCAGGGCGGCCTGGATCTGGTTCTGGCCGCGCTGACAGGCCAGACCCACCCGCGGACCCGGCTGCAGGTGGTGGTGTCCGACGACGGCTCGGCCCGACCCCCCGACCTGTCCGCCGGCGCCGAGCTGGGCGCGACCCTGGTCCGGCAGGAGAACCGCGGTTTCCGAGCCGCCGCGGCCCGGAACCTGGGCGCCGCCGCCACCGACGGCCAGGTCTTGGTTTTCCTGGACGCCGACACCATTCCGGAACCGGACTACCTGGCCCGGCTCACCCGACTGCCGGCCGTGCTGCCCGACGCGCTTGTCGGCGGGCGGCGCCGACATGCCGACCTGACCGGCTGGACCCCGCCGCGGTGGCGGGAGTGGATGTCCGGGCAGGCCCCGGGACCGGTCGAGCTGACCGAGCCGGCCTGGCTGCGGGACGCCTACGCGCGGACCGGCGATCTACTGCGGCCCGACCCGCGCAATTACCGCTTCCTGATCTCGGCCACCATGGCCTGCTCGCGCCGGCTGTTCACCGAGATCGGCGGGTTCGACGCGAGCATGGTCGGCTACGGCGGCGAGGACTGGGATCTGGCCTTCCGGGCTGAGAACGCCGGGGCCGTGCTGGCCCACCGGAGCGACGCGGTGGCCTGGCACGACGGCCCCGAATGGGCTGAGCGCGACATGCCCGACGAGGTGCGGTGGCGGAACAAGACCATCGAGACGCTGGCCCTGGCCCGACGTATCCCCGAGCCCGGCGCCCGGGGTCGGGGACGGATCTTCGAGGTGCCCGACCTGCTCGCCGCGCTCGACGTCACCGGCTGGCCGACCGCGTCGGCGGTGCTGACCGTCCAGACCGTGCTGGCCGCCGGCGATGTGCAGATCGTCGTGTCCGGGGATGGTGCGGCCGAGCTGCAGGCGGAGTTCGCCCCCGACCCTCGGGTCCGCACCGACGATCCGCCGGATCACGTCCAGGATCGGGTCCGGGCCACCCTGCAGGTGCTGGCCCCGCTGCGCGGTCCGGATCCCGCTCGCGCCTGGAGCGGACTCACGGACCGGCTGCACCGGGAAGGGCTGGCCCGGCTGACCGTGGCCGACGAGAACGGCCCACTGGCCGTGCTCACCGCCCGACGGGCCGAGCGACGGGCCCAACGCTGGGCGACCGAGCTGGGCCGCGCCGCCCCCGACCTGGCCGAGCTGCTCTTCGGCGCCGAGACCATTTTCGCGCAGGTCGTTGGCCTGACCCGACTGTCGGGCGAGCCGTCGCTGGCCGCGGTGTACGGCGGCTGGGGCTGATCGGTCAGCCGGTACGGGCCTCGTACACGCCGACCTCGGTGCCGGTCCAGGAGTCACCGATGCCCGGAAAGCAGGACAGCACCTTGTCGTGGTCCCAGTCGTCGACCACGTGGACCTCGTGGTGGTTGCCCTCGATCTCACCCTGCGGGTAGTGGACGATCGGGATGGACAGGTAGACGGCGCGCCGGGCGGCCGCCCGGGCCTTGTCCCACAGCGCGATCGCGTCCTCCTCGCTCATGTGCTCGGCCACGTCGCCCAGGATGACCACGTCCACGGCCGGGAAATCGACCTCGCGGGCGTCGCCCACCACGATCTCGTCGTAGTAGCTGCGGAGCCGGTAGGTGGTGACGTACGGCTCGTAGATCTCCAGGCCGACCAGTCGCGACACCGCCGGGCCGGCCAGCAGTTTCGCGTAGGTGCCGACCCCGGGCCCGATGTCCAGCACCTCGACCGGCTCCTGTGCGCCCAGCGCGGTGACCCGGTCCCGGATCCAGTCCTTGCCCTCGGCGGAACTCTGCGGCACGGCATGCCCCCTCTCGTCGGTGACGATGTTCCCGGCTCGGGTCTGTCTCACTCGAGCCGCACATTAACCTGCGAAGGTGACCTCCCCGGCCCCGCGGCCCCCCCGCACCTCGGGCGGCATTCCCGTCGGCCGGCTGGGTGGGATCGAAATCGTGCTGTCCTGGTCCTGGCTGTTGTCGGTGGCGATCATCGTTTTCCTGGCCACCCCGGTGGTGCGGAACGCGGTGCCCGGCACCTCGACCGCGACCGCGGCCTGGGTGGCGGCCCTGCTCGGGGTCCTGCTCGGGGCCAGCGTTCTGGTCCACGAACTCGGTCACTGCCTGGCTGCGCGGTCCCTGGGTGTCCCGGTGACCGAGGTCCGGTTGTATCTGCTCGGCGGCGTCTCCGAGCTCGGCCGGTCCCCGGCCACGGCGCGGGAAGAGGCGGTGATCGCGGCCGCCGGGCCGGGTCTGTCGGTCGTGCTCACGGTGATCTTCGCACTGCTGGTCGGCAGCACCGACCGGAACACCATCCCGTGGTTGCTGCTGCTGGAGTTGGCGTTCATCAACGGCATCGTGGCCGTGTTCAATCTGCTGCCGGCGTTGCCGCTGGACGGCGGACGGGTGCTGCGGGCCGGGGTGTGGGGTTGGTTCGGCCGCCGCCGGCTGGGCACGTTGGTGGCGGCGGTCGGCGGATACCTGGTCGCCCTGGCCCTGGTCGTCTGGGCCGTCGTGCAGTTCGGCGGAAGTCGGGGCGGGATCCTGCAGGGCGGGATCTCGCTCGCGATGGCGCTATTCGTGGCCATGGGTGCGCTGTCCGAGCAACGCGCCGACCGGGCCGTGGAGTGGCCGGCGGACGCAACCCTGGCTGCGTTGGCGCGGCCGGTGGTGCAGCTGCCCGTCGAGGTCCCCGTGGACATGGCGTTGCGGGCGGCGGCCGGCCGGGCCGTCATCCTGACCGGGCCCGACGGGCTGGCCACCGGCCTGCTCGACGAGACGGCCGCGATCGCGCTGGCCCGGCAGGACCCGCGGGCCCCCGCCCGGCATGCGGTCCGCCCGATCCCGCCCCAGGCCCTGGTGCTCGACGGTGACGACCCCGCCGAGGTCGCCCTGCGGGCCGAGTCCTCGACCGTGACGACCTTCCTGCTCATCGGCGCCGATGGGCAGCCGGTCGGCGTGCTGCCGGCGGCGGCATTGTCCCGGATACTGGCCCAGGCCCGCCGGGCCGACTGAGCTGATCAGGGAGCAAGGCATGGCCCACTCGGGCGATTTCGTGGTGGGCGACCGCGTGCAGCTGACCGACCCGAAGAGTCGCAAGTACACGATGGAGCTGACCCCGGGGGCGCAGTTCCACACCCACCGCGGCATCCTCGACCACGACGCGGTGATCGGTCTGCCCGAGGGGTCGGTGGTGACCTCGTCCGGCGGCACGCCCTATCTGGCCTTGCGGCCGCTGCTCACCGATTACGTGCTGTCCATGCCGCGCGGGGCCGCGGTCATCTACCCCAAGGATGCGGCCCAGATCGTGGCTTGGGGCGACATCTTCCCGGGCGCCCGCGTGCTCGAGGCGGGCGCGGGCTCGGGCGCCCTGACCTGCTCGTTGCTGCGGGCGGTGGGTTCGTCCGGCTCGGTGTTGTCCTACGAGATCCGGGCCGATCACGCGGAATACGCCGTCCGGAACGTGGAGCGATTCTTCGGCGAACGCCCGGCGAACTGGACGCTCGTCGTGTCCGACCTGGCCGAACACAGTGGCCCGGTCGACCGGGTCGTTCTGGACATGCTCGAACCCTGGTCGGTGCTGCCCACCGTGGCCGACGCGCTGGTTCCCGGCGGGGTGCTCACCGTGTACGTGGCCAGCACCACGCAGCTCTCCCGGATCGCCGAGGAGCTGCGCGAGCACGGCGGATTCACCGAACCCGAGGCCTGGGAGACGCTGCACCGGCCCTGGCATCTGGTCGGGCTGGCCGTCCGCCCCGAGCACCGGATGATCGGGCACACCGCGTTCCTGCTGACCTCGCGACGGATGGCGCCGGGGGTGGCCGCGCCCCGGCCGCACCGCCGACCCACCAGTACCGGCCGCTGACTCTAGGGCTGGTACGGCGGGGCCACGCCCCAGCCCCAGCGCGGCACCGGGGCCTGTTCGACCACGTCGGTGGCGTCGCCGGAGTTGTGCACGGCCAGCCGGGAACCCCACTCCGCGTAGCCCATCAGGGCCGCGCGGAACTCGGGGTCGGCCGGCAGCTCGGCCCGGTCCGCGGCCTGCGAGAGCAGGGTGACGAAGCGCAGCCGCTGGTCCGCGGAGACGTGTAGCCCGCGGTGTCTGGCCAGCATCTGCGGGTAGCCGCCGAGGCTGTCGGAGTAAGCGGCCGGCCCGCCCATCACTTCGGACCACCAGGTGGCCACGTGATCCCGGTGCTCGGCCGTCACCTTGCCGCCGAACACAGGCGCGAGCAGGTCGTCGCCCTCCACCAGGTCGTAGAACTCACCCAGCCAACGCTCGAACGCCGGACGTCCGCCGGCCCACTCGTAGATCGTCGGTGTCTCTCCCACGCCCGGACCCTAACATCTGTAAGTATGTAATCACGCCAAGGATCGGGGAACGGATTCGAAGACCGTCGGCGGCCCGACGGGGGTTCGGGCCTGCTGATGCCGGACGACGCGGACAAATGCCGCCGGGCTGTCGGTGTGCCCCGGTAGCCTCGTCTTTGGGTTGTTATCCCGCTGAAACAGTCGGAGTCGCAGACTGGACCGGGGTTTCGGCGAACATGCGAAGGAGGACCGGTGGCACAGGACGAGCAGGGTCAGACCTCCAACGAATCGGTGTACCAGCAGACCCCGGCGGCGTTGATCGCGCAGATCCGGGTGCTCAACGAAGATCTCGCGCAGCTGCGGCGCCGGTTGGCGGTCTCGCCGGTGGACACCCGCCCGCTGGAGCGGCAGCTCTCGGAATCAGCCCAGCGCATCTCGGCCCTGTCCGAGCGCAACGACAAGTTGGTCCTCACCCTGCGTGAGGCACGGGGTCAGTTGCTGCAGCTCAAAGAGGAGGTCGACCGGCTGGCCCAGCCGCCCAGCGGTTACGGCACCTACCTGAATCCCGGGCCCGACTCGTCGGTCGAGGTGTTCACCGGCGGCCGCCGGATGCGGCTCGCGGTGTCGCCGTCGGTCGAGGTGGAGCAGTTGCACCAGGGCCAGCAGGTGCGCCTGAACGAGGCGCTGACCGTCGTCGAAGGCGGCGCCTACGAGACGGTCGGTGAGGTCTGCATCCTGCGCGAGACGCTCAGCGACGAGCGGGCGCTGGTGGTCGGGCACGCCGACGAGGAACGGGTGGTCCGGTTGGCCGCCCCGTTGATGGACATCGCGCTGCGTCCGGGTGATTCGCTGCTGGTCGATTCCAAGGCGGGCTACGCGTTCGAGCGGGTGCCCAAGGCCGAGGTCGAGGACCTGGTGCTGGAAGAGGTGCCGGACGTCTCCTACAGCGACATCGGCGGCCTTTCCCGGCAGATCGAACAGATCCGGGACGCGGTCGAGCTGCCCTTCCTGCACGCCGAGCTGTTCCGCGAATTCTCGCTGCGCCCGCCCAAGGGTGTGCTGCTCTACGGCCCGCCCGGTTGCGGCAAGACGCTGATCGCCAAGGCGGTGGCGAACTCGCTGGCCAAGCAGGTGGCCAAGGCCCGCGGCGAGGAGCGGGTGACCAGCTACTTCCTCAACATCAAGGGCCCCGAGCTGCTGAACAAATACGTCGGCGAGACCGAGCGGACCATCCGGCTGATCTTCCAACGGGCCCGGGACAAGGCCTCCGACGGCACCCCGGTGATCGTGTTCTTCGACGAGATGGACTCGGTCTTCCGGACCCGAGGTACCGGCGTGTCCTCCGACGTGGAAACAACGATCGTGCCCCAGCTGCTGTCCGAGATCGACGGCGTGGAGGGGCTCGAGAACGTCATCGTCATCGGGGCCAGCAACCGCGAGGACATGATCGACCCGGCCATCCTGCGCCCCGGCCGGCTCGATCAGAAGATCAAGATCGAGCGGCCTGACGCCGAGGCGGCCCGGGACATCTTCGGCAAGTACCTGGTCACCGGTCTGCCCATCCACGCCGACGACCTGGCCGAGTTCGGTGGAGACCGGGCCGCCACCGTGCAGGCGATGATCCAGACCACGGTCGAGCGGATGTACGCGGAGACCGACGAGAACCGGTTCCTGGAAGTCACCTACGCCAACGGCGACAAGGAGGTCCTGTACTTCAAGGACTTCAACTCCGGCGCCATGATCCAGAACATCGTGGACCGGGCCAAGAAGTCGGCCATCAAGGAGCGGATCGAGACGCCGCAGAACCCGGGCGGGGTGCGCATCAGCCACCTGCAGGATGCCATCGTGGACGAGTTCGCCGAGAACGAGGACCTGCCCAACACCACCAATCCCGATGACTGGGCCCGGATCTCGGGCAAGAAGGGCGAGCGGATCGTCTACATCCGCACCCTGGTGTCGGGCAAGCAGTCGGAGGGTTCTCGGGCCATCGACACGGCCAGTAATACGGGCCAATACCTGTAGCGCCACTGGTATCACCGGCGCCGGTGCCGGCTCCTCACGGCGTGACCCCGAGAATGCCCCAGGGGCCGGCCGCGTGATCCACGGCGCACCGGCTGCGGTCCACTCCGTGGATCTGAACTCATCAAGGCCCGCTGATCGTGATGATGTCCCGCACAATGTCCGAATGACATCCGGCTCGGACCCGGCCGACGGGAACGACGACGGCGTTGACCGGACCACCGCGGTCCGTCCGCCTGGTCTGCCGATCGTGCCCGGTGTCCGGCTGGATCAGGAGATCGGCCGGGGCGGGTTCGCGACGGTGTACCGCGGCCACCAGATCTCGGTCGACCGGGACGTCGCCGTCAAGGTGGACACCCGCAGGCTGGCCGACGCGCGCGACCGTCGCCGGTTCACTCGGGAGATCGTGGCCGCCGGCAGCGTGTCGGCACATCCGCACATCGTCACCATCTACGACGGCGGGATCACCGCCGACGACCATCCCTACCTGGTCATGGAGCTGTACTCGGGCGGGTCGTACGCCGACAAGATCCGGGCCAAGGGGCCGATTCCGGTCCCCGAAGTGCTCGACGTCGGATTTGCCATCGCCGACGCCCTGGTCGCGGCGCACGGCGAAGGCATCCTGCACCGGGACGTGAAGCCGGGCAACATCCTCATCTCCCGTTACGGCAGCCCGGCGCTGGCCGACTTCGGCCTGGCCGCGCTTCCCCCCGGCGGCGACGGCTACTCGGTCACGATGGAATCCCTCACGCCGTCGTACGCGGCGCCGGAGGCGTTCGGCGGCTCCGAACCGACCGTTGCCATGGACACCTACGCGCTCGGCGCCACCCTCTACGCGCTCCTGCAGGGCCGCCCGCCCCGCAGCGATCCGTCGGGCACATCACCGCCCATCGCCAAGCTTTTGTTGCTGCTCAACGAGCCGCTTCCGGCGGTGGGCGGGCCCGACGCGCAGGACCTGATGACGGTGATCTGGCGGGCCACGTCACCGCTGCCCGGCGAGCGCTACCCGACCGCGGCGGCCTTGCGCGACGCGCTGGCCGCGGTGCGGGGTGGGCATCCAGGCGCCGCCGGCGGTCTTCGCCCGCTGATGGCTCGGCCGGGGTCCGCCGATCCCGACCCGTCCGTCCGGCACGGACCCACGCCCACCCTGGCGCCGGCGGGTGACGAGCCGTCCACCGGCACGCCAGCGCCCCCGGCCAGACGTGGTCGCCGCTGGATGGTGCTGGCCGTCGCAGCGGTGGTGGCCGCGGTCATCGTGGTGGGTGCGCTGCTGGTCGGCGGGCAGGCCCGGCTGGCCGGCCAGCCGGCGCGACTGGCCGGCGTGAGCCCGACCACGGCGGCGCCGCTGACCTCGCCCACCCGGTCGGTCACCTCCCCGGCCCCGGCATCGACCCTGCCGCCGACCACCCATGGCTCCGTCCTCCCGCCGGTGACGAACACCCAGCCCGTCACTCCGGTGTCGCCGACCTCGCCTGCCCCGACCCAGACGAGCGCGTCGACGGGTGCGGTCAAGGCGCTGACGGTCGGTACCTGCTTTGCCGGCATGGTCGACATCAGCGACCACATCACCGCCGCCGTGGTTCCCTCCTGCGGCCGGGCGCATTACTGGGAGGCCTACGCCACCGGCGTCCTCGCCCCCTCGACGGCCACGCCGTTTGCCTCCGACCTGGTCAAGGACCCCGTGGTCAAGAGCACGTGCACCCAGGGCGCGCTGGCGGCTTATCTGGGCAGCGCCGGTCACGGCACCTTCGACACCGACGTCATCCCACCCACCGATGTCGACTTCCTCGAAGGCCGCAAGAGCTTCTACTGCGTGGCCACCCGGCACGGCGCCGGCGAAGTCACCGGGTCGCTCCGAACCAGCTGATCTGCCCGAGTCCGGCCCGGGACTCCCGCAAACAACCGATCGGCCGCAATAGACTCGTGTCGGTTTCCTCAGGGTGCGGGGCGGGGCTGGCCGGCGTGGACGGTGCCCCAGACGCGAATGTCGCGGATGGCCTCGGGGAGGGCGTTGTACGGGTTTTGTTCCAGCACCGTGAAGTCGGCGTACTTGCCCGTCGCGATGGAGCCGAGCCGGTCATCGACGCCGAGGGTGTACGCGGCGTCGATGGTGATCATCCGCATCGCCTGCTCGATGGTGACCCTCTCTTCAGGTCCGCGAACCTGGCCTGACAGGCCGAACCGGTTCACCGCGGCCCACACCCATTCCAGCGGGATGGGTGGGCCGACCGGGGTGTCGGAGTGCATGGAAGTAATGACTCCGGCGTCGACCAGGGTCTTGAGCCGGGCTGCGGTGTAGGCGCGTTCGGCTCCGATGTGCGGGGCGGTGAGTTCGCTGCGGGTGTACAGGTAGTACGGGTTGACGCTGGCCACGGCCCCGGCGGCGGCAATCCGGGCGGTCATCGCGGCCGTGGAGATGCCGTAGTGCTCGAGGGTGAAGCGGTGGCCGGTGCGTGGGTGCTCCCGCATCAGTTGCTCCAGAGCCGCAATGGTGGCCTTGTTCCCGCCGTTGCCGTTGGTGTGCACGTGCAGGTGCAAACCGGCCCGCCACCACGGTCCCCAGTTCGATGCCATGTCGTCGGGGTCGGTGATGTAGATGCCGTGGTGGCCGTCGGTGTACCCGGGGTCCTCCATGACCATGCCCAGGCTCAGGAACGCGTCGTCGGCGAAGAACTTGACCCCCCGGAACAGCAGCCGGTCGGTGCTGGCCTGGGCCAGCCGGCGGACGTGCTCGATCGCGGTGGAGATGTCTCCGTCGTGGCTGGCCAGGATGGTGGCGGCGTCTGCGACGGCGACGCACCGCTGCCCGTTGGCCGGGTCGTTGAAGTACCTGCTGTAGACCTCCTGCTCGAGATCCAGGCTGATGCCCCCGAACATGAGCTCGGAGGTGGTGGTGATGCCGTGGCTTCGACTCAGGTCCATCAGATAGGCCACGTGCGCCAACGCGACCGAGGGCTCGCTCAACGCCCTGATGGGCTCCCGCAGAATCCAGCTCGCGGCCGTGGTACCCAAGAACTGACCGTTGGGAAGTCCATCCGCATCGGCGATGACCCCGTTGATGGTGGTGTGTTCGGCCCGGACCTCGTATTTCGTCAAGGCCGCGGTGTTGGCGTAAGCGAAATGTTCGGACGCGTCCCACACCAGGATGGGTTGAGTGGTCGAGACAGCGTCCAGCTGATCCCGATCCAGGTGACCGCCCATCGCGACCATGTCGTACCCCCACGCCAGGACCGTCTCCTGCGGGGTGGGTGCCGCCGCCACGTACCCGCGGAGCAGCTCTAGTGCTTCTGCCCTGGAGCCCACACCGGGAAATGGTGGCCCGTAGGGGTTCGGCACCGGCAGATACGTCAGCAACGGTCGGGTCAGTGCCGTCCCACCCAACAGAGGATGACCGTGCGCCTCCAAAAATCCGGGTACCAGGACCAGATCCTGGAACGTCCGGTCGACTACTGCCGACCGGCCACCCGCAGCTGCGGTCACCTCATCGACGTCACCGACAGCCACGATCTGCCCGGCCCGCACCGCGACCGCCCCGGCCCGCGGCTGGTCCCGATTCATGGTCAACACGTCCCGGGCCGTGAACACCGTGACCGGACCGTCCATCTCGCCAGCGATCACAGAGCCACCCATCACCCGGAACGCCGACGACACGCCTACCGCGGCCGGCTGATCCAGTCAATCAGGCCGGGCCGGATCGACCACCACCACCGGGTCGGACCACGACGGTCGGCCAGATCGGGTCAACCGCGCCATCAACGCCGACAACGTCATCGCGAACGGGTGCTAGGCGAGGAACCCCAATGGCGCAGCCGTACTGCCGACGATCGGGGTGGGGTCGGTCTTGACCACCTTGGTCAACAACTCGGCGTAGACGGTGCGGAAGTCGGTGGAGAACTTCAGGTCTCCGTCATCCAGGTCGGTCAGGCTGGGCTGCTCACCGTAGAAACCGCCCTTGACCCCCGGGCCGGCCACGAACAGGGGGCCGGCGGTGCCGTGGTCGGTGCCGTGCGAGGCGTTCGCCCCGACCCGCCGGCCGAATTCGGTGTACGCGACCACGACCACGTCGGCGGCCCGGGACGAGCCCTGCAGCTGCGTGAGGAATCCGGACACGCCCGCGTCGAACTGGCCGAGTTGCGCTTCCTGGGTGCCTTTCTCGTCGGCATGGGTGTCAAATCCACCCAGGCTGACGCAGTACACGGTGGTGGGCACACCGGTCTTGACGCAACGAGCAACCAGGTCGAGCTGGGCCGACAGGTTGTTCTGACCGCCGGCGGATCCGGCCGCCGAGGTTTCTTCGCCGGGGTCGGGGGAGTCCAGGATGGGGTTGAAGGTCGCGTCCACCGACCGCTCGGCGTGGAACGACGCGGCCACCAGGGCCTGATACTCGGTGTCGGTCGAATCGGTCTGGCCCAGGGCCGTGCAGGCCTGGGCGAGCACGGTGGGCAGCGGCTGGTTCCGCCCCAGGGCCAGGGACGCCGCGGCGCCCTTGGCCCCCACGGCCAACGGCGGCAGCACCGAGCCGATGTTGATCACCCGTAGCGGGTCGTCGCCGGAGGAATCCATCCACCGCCCGATCCAGCCGGTGTTCACCGGGGCATCGGGGGAGGCGGTCTGCCAGATGTCCATCGACCGGAAATGGCTGTGGTCGGGCTTGGGGTAGCCGACGCCCCGGACGATGGCCAGCTGCTTGCTCTGCCAGAGACCGGCCAGACCCTTCATCGACGGGTTCAGCCCGAGCGAATCGTCGAGCCGGAGCACCTGGTCGGCGGCATAGGCCATGTCCGGCCGGGCCTGCTGGTACGCCGGATCCGCGTAGGGGATGACCGTGTTCAGGCCGTCATTGCCGCCGTAAAGAGTGACCAGGACCAGGATCGGGGTGCCTGACGGTAACGGCCGGGTGGCCGCCGCCTGCTGCAGCGCGGGCCAGGTCAGGTAGCCGCCGGCGGCCGCGGCGGCGGCGACGCCTGCGGTGCCGGACGTGAGTAGGAATCGGCGCCTTGTGACGGTGTTCATGACAGCCTCCTCAGGCGACCAGGTACTCGGGGGTGTTCAGGGCCACTGCGGTCAGGGTGCGCGGATCGCCGGCGGCGTTCTTCAGCGCCGCCAGGCTGCGATCTGACCAGGTCGGGACGCCCAGCAGGTGCCGCACCGCGTCGATCCGCCCGCTCGCCGACGCGCTCGACACCGGGCCCAGGTCGGCCGAGGTGACCAACCCGGCCGCGGTCTTCATGCGCAGGTCCGCCGCGGCGGTGGACAGAAATGCGGTGCCATCCGGCCAGCCGCCCACGTTCGGCGGGTAGAAGGGCAGCTGACCCAGCGCGCGAAGCACCTGGACGAACTTCTTCGAGTTGGCGTCGTTGGTCGGCACCTTCAGGGCGCGGACCGCGCCGAGCAGCCACTCCACCGGAGTGGACACGCTGGTTCCTGCCGCGGCGGAGAAGTCGGGGCTGCCCAGCATGGCGGTGAACATCCGGGTCAGGTTGCGATCGGCGCCGTAGGCGGCCGCGACGGCCGACACGGTGGCGGCAGTGGGAGCCCGATCGGAGACGAGCTGACCGTAGGTCCGGGTGGCCAGGTAGCGGGACGCGTTCGGCTGGGCCAGGACCGCGTCGCAGAACCCGCCGACGTCCAGATTCCCAGTAACGCCCAGAACCACCTTCTGGCCTTCGTCGTGCAGCTGGGGCCGCACCGCGGTGGAGCCGTCGGCGCTGATCCGCCAGCCGGTCAGCGCCACCGCACCCTCGCGAACGTCGGTCTCGGTGTAGCCGTCGCCGTGACCCAGAGCGAACAACTCCATGAACTCCCGGGACAGGTTCTCGTTGGGGGCGCCCTTGGTGTTCTGCTGGCCGTCCAGCCACACCAGCATGGCGGCGTCGGTGAGCATGGCGTAGGCCAGGTCGCGGAAGTTGCCGCGGCCCAGTTTTCGCAGCTTTTCGTTCTGGGCGAGCATGAACGAGGCCTTGCGCACCTTGCTGGCCGATGTGGAGAAATGGTTGTGCCAGACGAAGGTCAGCTTTTCCCCGAACGGCTGCTGCACGGTCGCCATCCGCTTGATCCACCAGCCGGTCAAGGTGCCCATCTGGGCTGCGACCTGCTGATTCCGGGCCTGCCGGGTCGCCTTGTCGGCGCCCTTGGCCAGCGGCGCGACGGCCGCGAAGGTCGGCGCCGGAGTGCTGACCGCGCCGGGATCGGAGTCCGGATCAGCGGCCAACACGGACGTCAGATACTTTTGCGGGCCCAACTTGACCGCAGCATCGATCTGGTCGCCGGTCGCCCCGAATCCGGTACGCCGCAGCAGCCGCGACATCCCCGCCCAGGAAGCGGGATCCACAGAGGTGCTCACAACGGCAAGCCTGCGCCCCTTGTGTTCAGATCAGGTCAAGGTCGCTCGCAGGTTCCACCCGGCTTTGCCCTCGCGAGGGAGTCAGACGGCGAAGCTGGTGCCCACGCCCATGCCGGTGATCCACTCCGGGACAGGCTCGTACCCGCTCCACCGCAACGGTTCCCGAGCGGCGGCCAGGCCGATGAGCCAGGTCCGGATCTCGTGGCCGCCGGTGCCGGCCTCCTTCTCCAGACCCTCGTGGCCCAGGGCGGTCACCGCGTCCAGGTCGGCCGCGGCCAGCCGCTCCAGGAACCACCGGTCCCAGCCTGCGTTCACCGGGGCCTGCGGGTTGCCGCCCATGGCCCGGACCCGGGGTTCCCGAGCCGCGGCGAAGGCCTGCGTGTCGGCGCGGCCGTGGATCAGCGACTCGCGTTTGACCCCGTCCACCGACGGGTCCCGGGGGTCGTTGGTGGGCAGCCAGTGGCTCAGCCCGCCGCTGGCCACGACCAGCACCCGCTCCGGGAGATCGGCGCTGTGAATTGCCTCGCCCAACGCTGGCCTGGAGAACCACCCAGGGCGCCATTGACGGGCTGCCGTGGGTCCGGCACACGGTGGACCAGGTGGCCGAGCTGGGCGCCCAGCTGTTCTGCCGGTTCACCATTCACACCCAGGCGCCGGACGGCCGCCCGCTGGCGCTGCCCTGCGTCACCGTGATCACCATGGCCGGCCCACAGATCGTGGATTACCGCGTACACATGGACATCTCGCCGGCACTAGCGGTTCCGGCCGCCGCCTGAAAGGGCCAGGCCCTACTGTGCAGTCATGACGGCACGGCGGATCATGGGCACCGAAGTCGAGTACGGGGTCTCGGTGCCCGGCGACGCGGGCGTCAATCCGGTCATCTCCTCCACCCAGGTGGTGCTGGCCTACGCGGCGTCGGTGGCTGCGCCCCGGGCCCGGCGCCCACGCTGGGACTACGAGGTGGAATCGCCGCTGCGGGACGCCCGCGGTTACGACCTGGCCGCCCTGTTCGGTGCGGCCGACCCGGACATCGACGACATCGGTGCGGCCAACGTCATCTTGTCCAACGGCGCCCGGCTGTATGTCGATCACGCGCACCCGGAGTTCTCGGCTCCGGAGGTGACCAACCCGCTCGACGGAGTGCTCTACGACAAGGCCGGCGAGCGGGTCATGGAGGCGGCCGGCGTACTCGCCGCGGCCGTCCCCGGGGCCAAGGCCATGCAGCTGTACAAGAACAACACCGACGGCAAGGGCGCTTCGTACGGCACCCACGAGAACTACCTCTGCCGGCGCGACACCCCCTTTCCAGCATTGATTTCCGGCCTGCTGCCGTTCTTCGCCTCCCGTCAGGTGCTGACCGGGGCGGGCCGGGTCGGTATCGGTGTGGCCGGCCAGGCCGCCGGCTTCCAGCTCGGCCAGCGGTCGGACTACATCGAGGTCGAGGTCGGGCTGGAGACCACCCTCAAGCGCGGGCTGATCAACACCCGGGACGAGCCGCACGCCGACGCCGACCGCTGGCGACGGCTGCATGTGATCGTCGGCGACGCCAACCTGGCCGAGACCGCGACCTACCTCAAGCTGGGCATGACCGCGCTGGTGCTGGACATGATCGAGAACAGCTGGCCGATGCCGCCGGTCGACCTGGTCAACCCGGTGCAGGCCGTCCACACGATCAGCCATGATCCGACGCTGGCGGTGACCGTCGACCGGGCCGGCGGCGGGACGATCACCGGTCTGGAGATCCAGCACGGCTACGCGGAGGCCGCCGCGGCCTACGTGGCCGACCGCTACGGCTCCGACGTCGATGCCGACACCGAGCAGGTGCTGCGGACCTGGCGGCACTGCCTGGACGCCCTGGCCCGGGATCCGTTCGAACTCGCCGACACCCTCGACTGGCCGGCGAAACTCCGCCTGCTGGAAGGGTTCCGCGGTCGAGACAACCTGACCTGGGCGGCCCCCCGGCTGGCCCTGATCGACCTGCAGTACGCCGACGTGCGGCTCGACCGCGGCCTGTACAACCGACTGGTGTCCCGAGGGTCGATGAAACGGCTGGTCACCGAGGACGCCGTGCGGAACGCGATGACCATGCCGCCCGAGGACACCCGGGCCTACTTCCGCGGTCGGTGCGTCGCCAAATACCCGGACCGATTGGCCGCCGCCTCCTGGGACTCGGTCATCTTCGACGTCGGTCGGGAGTCGCTGGTCCGGATCCCCACCCTGGACCCGAACCGGGGTACCAAGGCCCATGTCGGCCGACTGCTCGATCAGGCCGCCGACGCGGTCGAACTCGTGGACGCCCTGACCACGCGGGCCTGATCGCTTCGGTGCCCGGGCGGGCTTGATCGCTTTGGGTAGGGTCGTATGTGCGGGACGCAACCTCTGACAGGAGCACACCATGGCGCAGGAGCAGACCCGCCGGCAAGGCGGCGGCGGGTCCGACGAGGACGAGGCGGGCGTCGATGCGGCCGGGCAGGAACGGCGCGACAAGATGGCCGCGGAGACCGACGACCTGCTCGACGAAATCGACGGCGTCCTGGAGACCAACGCCGAGGACTTCGTCCGCAGCTATGTGCAAAAGGGCGGCCAGTGATCCACCCTGCGGCCACGGGGGGAGCGCGAGCGTGACCAGGCCCGGATGGCCGGCGTCAGCACTGCCTGCGACGTATCTCGCCCCCGGAACCGGTTCCTTCACCGACTTCCTGGCCAGCGCCGAGCCCCAACTGCTCCCGAGTTCTGGCGGCGTGCCCCACGACCTTCCGCACGGCACCACGATCGTTGCGTTGAACTGCGCCGACGGTGTCGTGGTGGCCGGAGACCGGCGGGCCACCATGGGCAACCTGATCGCCCAGCGGGACATCGAGAAGGTCTTCGTGGCCGACTCGCACTCGGCCGTCGGCATCGCCGGTACCGCCGGACTGGCACTGGAGATGGTGCGGTTGTTCCAGCTCGAGCTGGAACACTACGAGAAGATCGAAGGCATTCAACTGTCGTTGGACGGCAAGGCGAATCGACTCTCGGCCATGATCCGCGGCAACCTGGGCCAGGCGTTGCAGGGTCTGGCCGTCGTCCCCCTGCTGGCCGGCTACGACCTGGATCGGCCCGACCCCACGACCGCGGGCCGGATCTACTCCTACGACCTCACCGGCGGCCGCTACGAGGAGCACGACTACTACGCGGTCGGCTCCGGTTCGATGTTCGCCCGATCCGCGCTGAAGAAACGGTTCCAGCGTGATTCCGACGTCGCTGCCGCGGTCCGCGCGGCCGTCGAGGCACTGTACGACGCCGCCGACGACGACTCGGCCACCGGCGGGCCGGATCTGGGCCGGCGCATCTACCCGGTGGTCGTCGTGGTGACCGCCGCTGGTGCGGTGAAATGGACCGAGGACGCGGTCGGGGCGGTGGCCGAGGCCGTCGTGGCCGGCCGACTGATCAACCCGGGCGGCTGAGGATGACCCTGCGATGACCATGCCCCTCTACGCCTCGCCCGAGCAATTCATGCGGGACCGCTCGGACTACGCCCGCAAGGGCATCGCCCGGGGCCGCAGCGTGGTCGTCACGACCTACGCCGGCGGGGTGTTGTTCGTGGCCGAGAACCGGTCGCCCAACACCCTGCACAAGGTCAGCGAGATCTACGACCGGATCGGCTTCGCCGCCGTCGGCCGGTACAACGAATTCGAGAACCTGCGCACGGCCGGGATCCGACTGGCCGACGTCCGCGGCTACTCCTACGACCGCCGCGATGTGATCGGCCGTTGGCTGGCCAACGCGTATGCCCAGACGTTGGGGTCGATCTTCTCCGAGCACCAGAAGCCGTACGAGGTCGAGTTGTGCGTCGCCGAGGTCGGCCTGCCCGGACCGGGTTCGGTCGATCAGCTGTTCCGGGTCGCCTATGACGGTTCGATCGCGGACGAAACCCGATACGTGGTCATGGGCGGCGCGACCGAGCCGGTGCTGTCGTCGCTGGAGAAGGCGTTCACCCCCGGCTGGGAGCTCCGGCCCGCGCTGCAGGCTGCGGTGACCGCGCTGGGCGCGGGCGGCGACAACGCGCCCCGGACCGTGGCCTCGGCGCAGCTGGAAGTGGCGGTCCTGGACCGCGAGCTGCCCGGTCGGACGTTCCGGCGGCTGACCGGCGTGGTCCTGGAACAACTGCTCGCCGCCGAAGAAGAACCGGTGGAGTTGCCGACCGAGACCGACGCCACCCTGGAAGCGGCCACCGTGGAGGAGAGCGTCGAGCCGGACCGGGCCGCGGCCCCCGAGCCCGATGGGCAGCCACCGGCCGAGTCCTGACCTCGATGTATCCCGGCCCCGACGCCGCACTCCTGGCCGCATGATCGCCTACGGCACCGTCAACGGGTCGGACCGGCTACGCCGACTGCTGATCGCCCACCGCGCCCGGTTGCTCGATCCTCGACTGCACCCCTCCACCGGTAACGGGGCGGTGCTGGGGAGCACGGTGTACTGCCCGAGCCGGCTGCTGGCCGGTCGGGATTGGCAGCAGTGGCTGACCGGCCTGGCGCCGGTTCTCGCGCAGCGTGGACACCGGGCCGTGGCCCGGCCGAGCTCGATCCGATTCGACCCGGACGGCGACGGATGGTCGGACGGCATCGACGCCTGGTCAGTGCTCGCCGGTCTTCGTGGCCGACCGGCAACCACCGGCCAGGTCGGGCTGGACCATCTGCTCAGCACCGCCGAACAACCTGGCGGCAACCCACTCGCCGCCGGCATCGGTACGCCTGGGCTCGATCACTACGGCGTGCCCGACTATCCCGGCCGCGGACCCCTGTTCCTGGCCTGGCCGGCACCGGTGGATCTGAGCGAGCCTCGGCCCGGAATCGCCGTTTTGGACACCGGAGTCGGCCGGCACCCGTGGTTCGACGTCGGCGCGCCGGTGACCAATTACGCGGTGACCGACGACCTCGTGCTCGAGGTGCTGCCTGATCCGCTGACCGGGCCGGCCACCCAGACCCCCGAGCCGATGGGTCCCGATTTCAGCCTGATCGGCGCGCTGGGTTCGCACGTCGGCCACGGCACCTTCATCGCCGGGCTGCTGCGGCAGGGTTGCCCGGCCGCCGCCATCCACGCCGTGGCCATCATGGGAGCGGACGGAATCGTGGCCGAGCGCACCCTGGTCAAGGGCCTGACCGCGGTGGCCGACCGGGCCGAGGCAGAGCCCGGCTGGATCCAGGCCGCGGTGCTCTCGCTCGGCTACTACTCGGAGAGCGTCCAGGACGAGCACTACAACTCGACGGTCAAGGTGCAGCTGGTCCGGCTGGCCCGGGCCGGGGTCGCGGTGTTCTGCGCGGCCGGGAACGATGCCACCGAACAGCCGTCCTACCCGGCTGCGTTCGCCATGACCGACCCGTTCACGACCGACCAGGACCTGGTGCCATTGGTCTCGGTGGCCGCGACCAACACCGACGGCAGCCTGGCCCTGTTCTCCAACGACGGGCCCTGGGTGACCGCGTCCGCGGTCGGGGTGGGCGTGGTGTCCGCCCTGCCCACCGACCTCGACGGGTCCGATCAGCCGGTCCGGCTCACCCGGGGGCCGGTCGGGGGCCGCGCCCGCGGCGCGATCGACCCGGATGGCTTCCGGGCCGGTTTCGCGTCCTGGAACGGCACCTCGTTCGCCACCCCGATCCTGGCCGCGTCCTACCTGGCGGCGCTGCAGGCTCGTGGCCTGCCCGGGGCGGTCCACACCCGCCGGGACGTGCTGGCCCCATTCCTGCGCTGACGTATCAGACCTGACCTGCCGTGCCTCCTGCCGGTGGTGGTACGGATGGTGCGCCACCGTGCCGAAACCAGGAGGGGTTCATGCCCGCGCCCGAAAACGCGTTCGTCCGCTACAACGCCCGCATCCTCGATCCGACCACGGCCGGCAAGATCGGCGACATCACGCCCCACCAGACCGCTTACGTGTCGGATCGGTTGCTCGTCACCCTGGCCTCCGTCGTCTACTTCGACGAGGTGTTCGCGGCCATCGACGCGGCGGCCGCCGCCTCCGGCTTACGCCGGCGGGATCCGTGGAACCCGTTCGACGACTTCGCCGCGGGGGTGCCGACTCGCCATGGGGTCGCCCTGGGGCAGGCCGAGATCGACGAACATCTCCGGCGACGCTCGCTACACCTGCGGGCCTTCGACATCGGTGCTCCGGTCGTCCTTCGGGTGCACTTCGAAAGTGTCGTGCGGGACGCTGCCCCACCGCCCGTCGACGTCTGGGAGACGCTTCGGCGGCTACGGGCAAACAACGACCATTACGGCCGCCGGGATGTGGGTGAAGGCCAAGAGTCGGAGACCGCCCCCCGGTACACGGAGGTGGTCGGCTTGGACCACCTGATGTCCGCCTCGACGTTCATTCTGGGCACTTCTATCATTCCGCACGCCAACTCTGTCGTCTCGGGCGACAGCATCATTCCGCACGCCAACGCCTTTATCGACCCGTCCTACCAGCAATCGGGCTCCGGTGGCCGTACTCCGGTAGCGGTGACGGTGGCCTCGCCCCTACCACCGACGCCGAGGGTGAGTCGTCCGCACGTGGTCACCTTGGACACCGGAATCGGTGAGCACGAGTGGTTCCTCGCTCCGAACGAGACGGTGTGGGCTGACCTGACCCTGCCCGACGGAACCCACGTCGGGATGGACGCGGCCCTCCCGAGAAATCAGCAGACCAACCCGGAGGGCGACGGAGCGGTGCCGGATTGGATGTCCGGGGTGCTGGCCGCTCACGCCGGTCATGGGACCTTCATCACCGGGCTACTCCGGCAAAGCTGCCCCAGTGCGGAGCTTTCCACCCTTCGCATCATGGATGCCGATGGCGTCGTCCCCGAAAGTGAGCTCAGCGATGCGCTCACAACTTTGTCGATCAGGCAGGTCGAGGGCGGCGGCCCGGACGAACCGGGCCGGGCGGACGTGCTGGTGCTGTCGTTGGGCTACTACGCCGAACTCGACGATGAGCTGTTCTCGGCCGGTCTGGAGGCCCAGCTCTTTCATCTCGCCTGTGGTCGCACCCGTATTTATGTCGCGGCCGGAAACGACTGCACCGAGCGCCGCTCTTACCCGGCCGGGTTTGCCGATCACGCCGAGTTCGTCCGCCAGCACCGCCGGCTGCGGGCGGTTCGGGCACTCAACCCTGACGGCCACACGATCGCGCTCTTCTCCAACGACGGCGACTGGGTCCGGGACCAGGCAGTCGGGGCGAACGTGGTGTCGACGCTGCCGAAGTTTCCCACTGCTTCTTTTCAACCGATCGTCTCCGTCACCGGACCACACGGCCGCAAGCGGGCGACCATCGACCCGGACGACTACCGCAGCGGCTTCGGGCTGTGGAGCGGGACCAGCTTCGCCGCCCCGCTGGCCGCCGGTCGATACCTCGCGGAACACCTGGCCGACTACCCGGCGTCCCCAGCGGAGGGGTCAGAATGATGCCGATCAACCGTTTCGTCGGTTCTGTGGTCCAGGTCACCCCGGATCCGGTATCAGCGCGGGCGGACCGTTACTCCTGAAGACAGATTCGGGTGAAAACCCTTGGACCAGCAGAGCGACGAACGATCTCAGCGACGTGCGGTCACGCAGAACGGAACGACGATGACGGGTACGGCGGGTGTGACCGAACGACCCAACACCTCTCGTGTCGCTTTGCCGATCCCGACTCAGCGGCGTGGCTCGGGTACCGAAGTAGTCGATCTTGTCACCGGGGCCGCGGCCGCCTTCACCGATTTCCGCGCCGGGGTGGCCGATGGCATGGAACGGTTGGTGCGGCTGGTCACCCCGCTGCTCTGGCACACCGCCCGGTCGTGCGGTCTGTCACCGGCCGAGGCCGAGGACTCCGTTCAGCAGACCTTTCTGACCCTCGTTCGCAAGGGCGATTCCATCTCGGATCCGCTCGCCGTGGTCCGTTGGCTGACGGTGACCCTGCGCCGCCAGGCCTGGCGGGACCGAGCCACCGGCAACCTGCGCGCCTCCGGCGAACCCACCGATGACGTGTTGCCGCCGGAACCCTCGGCCGAGTCGGCCGCGGTGCTGTCCGACGAGCAGCGCCGGCTGTGGGACCACGTGACGGCGCTGTCCGAGCGGTGCCGTCGCCTGTTGGCCGTGATCGCCTTCGCACCCCGCCCGGACTACGTCTCGGTGGCTCGGGAGCTGGGCATGCCCATCGGTTCGATCGGTCCGACCCGCGGCCGATGCCTGGAGAAGCTGCGTCACCGACTGGAAGGCGAGGATTGGTCATGACTGCGGGAGACCCAGAGCTCGGCCGCGTGCCGATGGACGCTGTCGACCTCGATCTGTTGGCCGAGATCGCCAAGATCTACGACACGCTCGACCCCATGCCACCGATACTTCCCGACATCGTGTTGTTCGCTCTCGAGGCGACCGATCTGGACGCCGAGATGGCCCGGTTGGTCGAATCCGAGCTCGCCCTGTCCGGGACGCGGGGCGAGGTCCAGGTCGAACACGCCCGCCGGGTGACCTTCACCAGCGACCACCTCACGGTGATGGTCGCGGTCGAACCGCAAGGTCCAGGCTTCGCCCGGTTGGACGGCTGGGCGGCACCCGGGGCCGAACTGCGCGTGGATGTGCGGGCCGGGGATCGCACCCTGACCACCCTCTGCGACGCCGACGGACGCTTCGTCTTCGCCCACGTGCCGCTCGGCCCGGTGCAGCTCACCCTGTCACCGACCGCGGACTCGGACCCGTCGGTGACCGTGCCGGTTGTGACGCCGGCGATACAGCTGTGACAATGGTCAGGTGCCCAGGCGCCGGAACCCGACCGGCTCCGTCCCATCCGACCCGATTGCTCCGATTCGAGACCTGCTCGACCGAGTTCGACGTGAGGGAAATGCGGCGAGGTTCTCTTCGGCGGTCCGATTGGCCCGTCGCGGTTTGCAGCAACTGGAAGCATTTCCAGAAGAAAGCGCCCTTCGTGCTCGGCTGTTGACCAATTTGGCTGCTTTTTTGGCCGAGACCGGTCGGGTGGATGAGGGACTGGCGCTGCTCGACGAAGCGGTCGCTCTGGACCCCGCCCAAATACCGGTCGCACTTTCCGCCAAGGGCGTGATTCTGCATCAAGCCAGGTCATTCGGAGCCGCACTGGAAGCGCTGAACAACGCGGTCGAGCACCGACCGCCTCCGGACGACCGCACCCGATGCACGGCGTTGATCCGACGCGGGGTGGTGAACGAGTCGATGGGCCGGCTGGTCGCCGCCACGGCTGACTTCACTGCGGCGCGCGACCTCGCCGAGCAGGCTCGGTTGGCGATTCTGGCCTACTTCGCCGGTCATAACCTGGGTGACGTTCTGCACCTCCAGGGCGACCTGCCCGGTGCTTTGGCGGCGATGGACGAGGCCGGCCGGGTCGACGCCGATCTGCCCGTCGGAAAGCCCGTCCTGGACCGGGCCAGGGTCTTGTACAGCGCTGGTTTGCTTCATGAGGCCAAGGAGTACGCCGAGCGGGCGTTGGCCGAGTTCGTGACCGAGAAGACCCCGGCCGAGCAGGTCGAGGCGCTGCTGCTGCTGGCCGAGATCTGCACCGCTGAAGGTGACAGTTCGGGCGCGGCGGCCTTCGCCCGCCGCGCCGTCGCGGTCACCGGTCGGCACCACATGCGCCAGGTGGCGCTGATCGCCAGGACCGCTCAAATCCGGGCGGAGACAGGCGCGTCAGGTCGATCGGTGACAAGCAGAATCCGGCGCGCCCGCGAGCTGGCCCAGGCACTGACCGAGGCCGATCTGCCCGAGGAAGCGACTGCGGCCAACCTCGTCCAAGCTGAGACGGAGTTGGATGCGGGCCGCGCTGCCGATGCAGCGAAAACCGTCGATCAGATGGCCGGGGTGCGCGCTCCAGCGCTTTCGGTGCGACTGCATGCCTACCTCATCCGCGGCCGAATCGCTCTCGATCGGGGTGAGCGTCGAGCAGGGCTGGCCGAGCTCCGTCGCGGACTCAACGATCTCGCCGATGTTCAGGCCCGGTTCGGATCCCAGGACATGCAGTCCGGAGTCTCCGTCCATGGCCGGCGGCTGGGTCAACTCGGGCTGCGCACGGCCGTGGCCGGGGGTTCGCCGGCGGAGATCTTGCAATGGTTGGAGCGGGCCCGCGCGGTGACCACCCGACTTCCCGCGGTGCACCCGCCCACCGATCCGGAACTGGCTGAGCTCCTCGGTTCGCTGCGGATGGCTACCCAGCAGGCGCGGGAATCGGCTCTGACCGGACGCCCCGATCCGTCTCTGCGTCGCCGGGTCACCGAGCTGCGCCATGACGTCCGAGCCCGTTCCTGGGTGACGTCGGGGTCGGGTGCGGCCCGTCGGCCTCTCACCCTGACCGCGGTACAACGGCTGTTGGCCGCCGACCCGACCGAGCCCACCGTGGTGGCCTACCTGGTCGGTCCGGGACAGGTGTACGCCCTGGTCATCACCGATCGTCGAGCCCGGTTCGTTCCTCTGGGCGATTGGTCGCATTCCGACCCCCGGCATCAGCGCCGGCTGGCCGACCTGAACACGCTGGCCGCCGACCGGGTTCCGGCCGCCATCCGGGCCGTGGCCCGACGGTCGTTGCGGGCGGAGTTCGGACGGCTGGCCGACCAGCTCCTTTCACCGCTGGTCGATGATCTGCGCCCGGGACCGCTGCTGATCTCGGCCGCGGAGGAGATCGCGGTGCTGCCGTTCCCGTTGCTCCCCGGACTGGCCGGCCGCCCGGTCTCGGTGACCTCCTCGGTGACCTCGGCGTTGGCCAGCGCCGGACGCCCGGGCCGGGCCCACCTGCGCGGGGTGCTGGCGGTGGCCGGGCCCCAGCTGAAGCACTCGGCGGCCGAGGCCGGCGAGGTGGCGCGGCTGCATCCCGGGGCCGGATTGCTCACCGGCACCGACGCCACCGGCGAGGCGGTGTTGGCCCAGATCCCCGCCGGCGGTCTGCTACACGTCGCCGCGCACGGCCACCACGAACCGGAGAGCCCGCTCTTCTCCTCGGTGCTGCTGGCCGATGGCCCGCTCTACGCGTACGACATCGCGCCCAACCCGACCCTGCCCGACCAGGTCGTGCTCTCCAGCTGTGACGTGGGCCAGAGCACCTACCTGCCCGGCAACGAGCCGCTCGGGTTGGCCGCGGCCCTGCTCCGCAGCGGGGTGTCGTCGGTCATCGCCGCGGTCAGCAAGGTGGCCGATGAGGTGGCGTCGTCGGTGATGGTCGACTACCACCGGGCGCTACTGGCTGGTGCGGGCCCGGCGGCGGCACTGGCCGAAGCGGTGGCCGCCGCCGGCGACGAGATGGCCGCGTTCAGCTGCTTCGGTTCGGGAAACTGACACGCGTGCTCGGCCAACTCCTTCTCCTGCTCGTCGCCTTCGTACTCATCGCGGGCACGTCCTTGTTCGTGGCCGCCGAATTCAGCCTGGTCACCGTGGATCGGGCCGCGGTCGCCCGCAAGGCGGCGGACGGTGACAGCCGGGCCAAGGTCCTGCAGTCGGCGCTGCGTTCCTTGTCGACCCAGCTCTCCGGAGCCCAGGTCGGGATCACCGTGACCACCCTGGCGCTCGGTTTCGTCATGGAGCCGTCGCTGGCCGCGCTGCTGGTCACCCCGCTGGAGGCGCTCGGACTGAGCGCGTCGGGGGCGGAGTCGGTGGCCGTGCCGGTCGCGCTGATGGTGGCCACGGTGCTGTCGATGATCTTCGGTGAGCTGGTGCCCAAGAACCTGGCCCTGGCCCAGCCGCTGGAGACCGCGCTCTGGATCGCCCGACCCCAGCTGGTGGCCACCCGGATCTTCCGCCCGTTGGTCTGGGCCCTGAACGGCGTCGCCAACGGGGTGCTCGCACTGATCGGCATCGAGCCGCAGGAGGAGCTGCGCTCGGCCCGCTCTCCCCAGGAGCTGCGGTCGCTGGTCCGCCGGTCCGCCGGTCAGGGCACCCTCGAGGCGCCCACCGCGGGTCTGCTCGCCCGCACCCTGGACTTCCCCGACAAGAGCGCCGCCGACGTGCTCACCCCCCGGGTGCGGGTGACCTTCCTGCCCCGGGACGCCACCGCCGCCGATGTGGTCGCCGCGGCGGTGCGCACCGGTCACAGCCGCTTTCCGGTCATCGGCGCGGACGCCGACGAGATCCTGGGACAGGTGCACGTCAAACGGGCCGTGGCCATCGCGCCGAACGAGCGGGCCACGATCTCGGCCGAGCAGCTGATGGTGCCGGTGCCCACTGTGCCCGAGACCCTCGCCCTCGGCCCGCTGCTCGATCAGCTGCGCGAACGCGGCCTGCAGCTGGCCGTGGTGGTCGACGAGTTCGGCGGCACGGCCGGCATTCTCACTCTGGAGGATGTGGTCGAGGAGTTGATCGGGGAGATCACCGACGAGCACGATGCCCCCGGCGGACGACCCTACCGACGGTCCGACGGGGTGTGGCTTGTCCCGGGGCAAACGCGCCCCGACGAGATCCGGGAGCGGACCGGGGTGAGCCTGCCCGAGTCGGGCACCTACGAGACCGTGGCCGGCCTGATCCTGGACCGGCTGGACCGGCTGGCTCGGGCCGGGGACTCCATCACCATCGACGCGGTGGTGGCGGCGGAGACCGGCCTGGGAGTCCTGTCCGCCGACCTGGATCCGGACATCGTCAGCGACATCTACGACCGGGACCGGGCCCTGCCGGCCGAGCCGGACGTCGACGTGCCCCGCGCCTACCAGGTGCGGCTGACCGTGAGCCGGGTCGTGCACCGCCGGGTCGAGACGGTGCTGGTGTCCGCGGTGGGACCGGTGGCGTGATGGCCGCCAACTGGTGGCTGCTGCTGGTGGTGATCGGACTGCTGGGTGCGTCGGCATTCTTCGTGGCGGCCGAGTTCGCCCTGGTCTCGGCCCGGCGCACGCAGATCGAACCACTCGCGGTGACCAGCCGGCGGGCCCGCACGACGCTGCGGGCCATGGAGGAGGTGTCGGTGCTGATGGCCACCGCGCAGCTGGGCATCACCCTGTGCGGGGTGATCATCGGCGCCGCCGGAGAACCCGCGGTCGCCCATCTGCTCGAGCCGGTGTTCACCGCAATCGGGTTGCCGGAAGGCGCCGTGTACCCGGTCTCGTTCGGTCTGGCCCTGCTGCTGGTGGTCGGCGCGCACGTGGCGCTGGGGGAAATGGTCCCGAAGAACATCGCCCTGGCCGGTCCGGAACGCAGCGCGCTGGCCCTGGCCCCGCCGCTCTACGCGATCTCCCGGATGCTCGGCCCGGTGGTCCGGGGGCTCAACGCCTTTGCCTCCATGGTGGTCCGGTGGACCGGGCGCGAACCCAAGGACGAGGTGGCCTCGGCCTTCACCCGGGACGAGGTCGCGGCCATGCTGGCGGAGTCGACGGCCGAGGGTCTGCTCGACCTGCCCGCCCATCAGCGGTTGGCCTCGGCCCTGCGGTTCGACACCCGCACCGTGGCATCGGTGCTGCTGCCGATGTCCACGGTGGTCACGGTGCCCGCCCAGGCGACCCCGGCCGACGTGGAACGCGCCAGCGCCCGCACCGGCTTCTCCCGCTTCCCGGTCAGCGAGCCCGACGGACGGTGGACGGGCTATCTGCACCTGCGGGATGCGTTGGCCAGCCCGCCCGAACGGCGTGACGAACCGGTGTCGGCGCAGTGGATCCGGCCGCTGCCCTCCGTCCCGGCGGACACGCCGCTGCGCACGGCGCTGGACGGCATGCGCCGGCAGGGTCAGCACCTGGCCACCGTCACCCAGCCGGACGGCGCTGTGGTCGGTGCGATCACCCTGGAGGACGTGGTCGAGGAATTGGTGGGCGAGGTCCGGGACGCGACCCGGCGGGGCTGAGCCGGGCCAGGGAACCCGATGCGGCGGGCCCGATACCTGACGGAGCCCCCGGAGGCCCCGGAGGCCCCCACCCCGGGGCATAGTCTGGCCGCGTGCAGCGGCGGATCATGGGCATCGAAACCGAATTCGGGATCACCTGCACGTTCCACGGCCAGCGGCGGCTCTCGCCCGACGAGGTCGCCAGGTATTTGTTCCGCCGCGTCGTGTCCTGGGGTCGTTCCTCGAACGTGTTCTTGCGCAACGGGTCTCGTCTCTACCTGGACGTCGGGTCGCATCCCGAGTACGCCACCGCCGAGTGCGACGACCTGTACACGCTGATCGCACACGACAAGGCCGGCGAACGGATCCTGCAGGACCTGGTCTCCGACGCCGAGACCCGGCTGGCCGAGGAGGGCATCGGCGGTGACATCTACCTGTTCAAGAACAACACCGATTCCGCCGGCAATTCCTACGGCTGCCACGAGAACTTCCTCATCGCCCGGGCCGGGGAGTTCTCCCGCATCGCCGACGGTCTCATTCCGTTCCTGGTCACCCGGCAGTTGATTGCCGGCGCGGGCAAGGTGCTGCAGTCCCCGCGGGGTGCCGCCTACTGCCTGTCGCAAAGGGCCGACCACATCTGGGAAGGCGTCTCCAGCGCCACCACCCGGTCTCGGCCGATCATCAACACCCGTGACGAGCCGCACGCCGACGCGGAGCGCTACCGCCGGCTGCATGTGATCGTGGGCGACTCGAACGTCAGCCAGACCACCACCCTGCTCAAGGTCGGCTCGGCCGCCCTGGTGCTGGAGTTGATCGAGGCGGGTATCCCGTTCCGAGACTTCACGTTCGACAACCCGATCCGGGCCATCCGGGAGATCAGCCACGACATCACCGGTCGGCGGAAGGTGAAACTGGCGACGGGGGGCGAGATCTCGGCCCTGGACGCGCAGTGGGAGTACTTCACCAAGGCCTCCGAACACGTGCAGCGGCGGGGCAGCGACCCGATCTCGGAGCGGGTGCTCGATCTCTGGCGCCGGACCCTGGAGGCGGTCGAGTCCGGTGACCTGTCCGGCATCGACACGGAGATCGATTGGGTCATCAAGAAAAAGCTGATCGACGAATACGCGAGCAAACGCGGTCTGGATCTGGCCGACGCGCGCATCGCCCAGCTCGACCTGGCTTATCACGACGTCCGGCCGGGTCGCGGCCTGCACACGCTGCTGGTGGCCCGGGGACGCGCGGCCACAGTGGTCACCGACGAGGAGATCATGGCCGCCACCACCACCCCGCCGCAGACGACCCGGGCCAAGCTGCGCGGCGAATTCGTCGCCCGGGCACAGGATTCCGGTCGCGACTACACCGTCGACTGGGTGCACCTGAAGGTCAACGACCAGGCCCAACGAACCGTGCTGCTCAAGGACCCGTTCCGGTCCGAGGACGAGCGGGTGACCAAGTTGCTGGAAACGCTCTGATCACTACCGGTCGTTCGGGTCCGGGAACAGGCTGGGGGCAACCCCGTAGCCGCTCGGGTAGGCCGGGGTGGCGCCCGGAGCGGTGGCAGCAGTCGGGCCGGGGTACGTGGCACCCGGGTAGGGGAATCCGGCGGGGGTCGGTGCAGGGTAGGTCGGGCCCGTACCGGGATAGGCCGGAGCGGTGCCGGGATAGGCCGGACCGGTGCCGGGGTAGCCGCCGGGGACCGGGAAGGTGCCCTGGGCCGGGTAGGTGCTCTGGGCGCCGACAAAGGTGACCGCGCCGGGACCGCCCGGATACCCCGCCATCCGGGCGCGGCGGAGCCCCGCCCCCGGGATGCGAGCGGCCACGGAGTTCAGCCCGGAGCCGACGATGATCGCGCCGACGCCCACGGAGATGCCCCAGAATCCGGCGGCGGTCCCGAATGGGCAGAGCGCGCTGGTGCAGGTGGTCGCGCTGGAGAAGCCGGTCGCGCTGGTGAACACATTGATCAACGCACCCGCAGCCAGCATCGCACCCCCGGCCACCAGGACTCGGCCGATCAGGCCGAAAACAAACATCCGGATTCTTTGTCCGGGGGTCACCTGGGCCCGCAGCGTCCGCACCAGGAACGGGATCAGCAAGAGTAGGAGCAGAACGGCCGCCCCGATTTGCAGATACAGCTGCCAATTGAGCGTGCCCTTCAGGCCGATGGTCGTGATGCCGGTCAGGTAGGCCTGGGTGAAACTCGCGCCGCTGATGTTCGCGCCGGTCAGGTCGGCGTTGTTCAGGTGCGCCTGGGTGAACTTCGCCTTGGACAGGTCTGCCCCGGCCAGGTGCGCACCGGTCAACTGGGCCTGGGTGAGGCTGGCGCCGTGCAGATTTGCCTGGTTGAAGACGGCATTGCGGGCATCGATCTGACCGAGGTCGGCGCCCGAGAGGTTGGCGCCGGTCAGGTCGGCGTTGTCCAGAGTGGCCTGGGACAGATCGGTGTCCACCAGCTTGGCGTTGGTCAGCTCGGCCCCGGTCAGTTCGCCCTGGATGAGCGAGGCATTGGAAAGGTCGGCGCCGGCGAGATTGGCTCCGTCCAAGTGCATCTGGTCCAGTGTCAGGCCGGTGAGCACGGCGCCGTGCAGGTCGGCGCAACGCAGGTCGGGCCGCTTGACCAGATCAGCGGCAGTGAAATGCTTCCCGGCCGCGTGCACGACCGTGGTGGGACAGCCGGCTGGGGTGGCGGCCGGGGTGGCGGCCGTCGCCATCGCCGCTCCCGACAGGGCGAAGCCGATGATCAGGGAACCGAGCAGGGCGAGCGGGCGACGAAAGCCGGACATGAAACTCTCCTCGACGAGAGCGGATGGGGGAGCCAGCAGGGAATTGCCACGGGGAACAAAACGGCGAACGGGGATGAAAGCAACCGCTCGGACGATTCTTGCTGCCATGGACGTCCAACATGTGGGCGGGTTGTCACCCTCATGTGCGATTCCTGGGCCCGCCCCATTCTCGCGCTGATCAGCGCGGGGGAGAGGGTGTGCCAGGCTGGCAGCGTGGCGACGGCGAAGGCGGAGCGATTGCTCAACCTGGTCATCGCCCTGGTCAATGCGCCTCGGCATCGGACCGCGCTGTGGATCCGCGAGCATGTGGCCGGTTACGCCGACCCGCCCACTGAGGAAGCGTTCTTCCGGACCTTCGAGCGTGACAAGACCGAGCTGCGCGACCTGGGCATCCCGCTGCACGTCGACGAGGAGGACGGGTACCGGATCCTGCCCGGCGAGTTCGCGGTGCCCCAGCTCAGTTTCACCGCGGCCGAGAAGGCAGCCCTGGCGCTGGCCGGCAGGCTCTGGGAGACCACCGCTCTGGAGTCGGCCGGCAGTGACGCCCTGCGCAAGATCCGGGACGCCGCGCCCACCCCGGCCGGCGCCGACGAGTCGCGCTCCGCGGTCGGGTTGCTGCAACCGCGGGTGCGCACCGGCGACCCCGCATTCGGCCCCTTGTACGCCGCCGTGCTGGCGCGGCGGGCGGTCACTTTTGCCTATCGGAAGAACCCGGGGCAGCCGGCCGAGACCCGGTCGGTGCAGCCGTGGGGGTTGGTGTCCTGGGCCGGGCGTTGGTACCTGGCCGGGTTCGACAGCACCCGACGCGCCCAGCGCACGTTCCGGTTGTCGCGGATCTCCGGTGAGGTCCGCACCACCGGACGTCCCGGCGGGTACCGGGTGCCGGCCGGTCTGGATCTGCTGCGCCAGGTCGCCGACACCGTGGATCGTCCCGCCGATCGCACCGCCGTGGTGCGGCTGCGCCAGGGCACGGCGGCTGGGCTGCGCCGGCAGGCGGTCCCGGCGGGCGACCCGGCGCCGCCGGGGTGGGACCGAATGCAGATTCCGATGGGCCATCTCTGGGACACCGCCCGAGCCATCGCCGGGAACGGTCCGGACGTGGTCGTCGAGCAACCCGTCGACCTGCGGGAGGCGGTGCTGCGGCTGCTACGTGGGGCCGCCGGCAGCACCGCCGAGCCCGACCGGGCCGGGGAAGAAACAGCCGATCCGTCGCTGCCCGGGATGGGCCGATGAGCGAAACCGCCTCGCACCGACTGGCCCGGGTGCTCGCCCTGGTGCCGCACATCGTCCGGCGCCCGGGCATCTCCCTGGCCGAGCTGGCCGCCGAGTTCGACGTGCCGGCCGAACAGATCGCCGCCGACCTGGACCTGCTCATGGTCTGCGGGCTGCCCGGCTACTACCCGGACGACCTCATTGACGTGGTCCTGGACGAGGACGGCGGCACCGTCTCGATCGCCTTCGACGCCGGCATCGAACGGCCGGTGCGGCTGGCCCCGGACGAGGTGGTCGCGCTCACCGTGGCCCTCCGGGCGCTGGGCGACCTGCCGACGCTGGTCGACGCGGACGTGGTCCACTCCGCCCTGGCCAAACTGGAGACGGTGGCCGCCGACCCCGGTGACGCGGTGCAGGTGGCCGCGGCGGCGCCGGCGGCCGCGCTCGGCCTGGTCCGCCAGGCCATCGACGAGAGCAGGCAGCTCTGGATCCGGTACTACACCGCCTCCCGGGACACGGTCACCGAGCGGGTGGTGGACCCGATGCGGCTGCTGGTCACCGACGGGCACGCCTACCTGGAGGGTTTCTGCCACCTGGCCCAGGGCATCCGGCACTTCCGGGTGGACCGGATCGACCAGGCCCGGATCACCGACGAACCCGCGCAGGCGCCGCTGTGGGTGGACGTTGACGTGCCCGAGCAGATGTTCTCCGCCGACCCGACGCAGCCGTCGGCCACGCTGACCCTGGGGCCGGGGGCGGCCTGGGTGGCCGAGTACTACGCCAATGAGCGGCTGGCCGCACCGCCGGGCGGGACGGGCCAGCGGATCCGGTTGCGGGCCGGCGGCGGGGACGACTGGCTGGTCCGGTTGATGCTGTCGCTCGGCGGCGACGCGGTGCTCGAGGACCGGCCCGATCTGGCCACACAGGTGGCCGAGAAGGCTCGGGCAGCGCTGGCCGGCTACGACCAGACCCCCTGACCCCGCGAAGATCCAACTGCCCCTGCGAAGATCAACTTGCCCAAAAATCGCCGAGTCGATCTTCGCCGGGGCAAGTCGATCTTCGCGGTCACCAGGCCGGGTCGTCGGTAGCATCGAATGGCGGGAGTCGGCTGGAAGATCCAGTCGCGGGAGAAGGGAGCACCGGTGCGCCTGGTCCCGCGTCGCGAAAGGAAGTCAGCCGACGGCACCATGTCGCTGATGGAGCATCTGTACGAGCTCCGTCGTCGGCTGGTCTTCGCCACCATCGGCATCGCCCTGGGCACCATCATCGGGTTCATCTGGTTCACCCTGGCCATCCCCGCCCTGCACATCCCCAGCCTGAGCGCGATCCTGATCAACCCGTACTGCTCCGTCCCCTCACCGCCACGGGTGGCCTTCAACGGCAACGGCTGTGACCTGCTGGCCACCACCCCGTTCTCGCCCCTGCAGATCCGGTTCAAGGCCGCCCTGATGGCCGGGTTCGTGTTCTCCTCACCGGTCTGGCTGTATCAGCTGTGGGCCTTCATCACCCCGGCCCTGTACGAACGCGAGCGCAAGTTCGCCATCACCTTTGTGGTCAGCGCGGCCAGCCTGTTCGTGGCCGGCGCGGTGCTGGCCTACGTGGTTATCAAGGAGGGCCTGCGGGTGCTCCTCGGCTTCGCCGGCAGCTTCGTCGCCTCCGGCCTGGATCCGGACAAGTACTTTACCTTCCTGATTTCCATGTTGATCATTTTCGGGCTCTCGTTCGAGGTTCCGCTGTTGCTGGTGATGCTCAACTACGCCGGCGTGATCAAAAGCGCCCGGCTGTCCAAGGCCCGCCGCTACGCGATCTTCGCCATGGTCGTGCTGGCCGCCCTGGTGGTGCCCGGGAACGACCCCGTCACCATGTTGTCGCTGGCGGTGTCGCTGGCCGTGCTCTACGAGGTGGCGGTGCAGATCACCCGCGTGCACGACAGGCGCAAGGGCCGCCGGGAGCTGGCCGAGGGCCTGGGCGAGTTGGCCGACGACGAGGCCTCGCCGCTGCCCGCGGGCGGCCCCGGAGCGACCGGCGAAGCGGCGGCCATCGACCAGCCGACACCGCTGGACCACCGCGACCTCGGCGACGTGACCTGAGCCGGAACGGTCGGCAAGCGGTGGTCCGCGGCTGATCCAGCCCGGCCGCACGCAGCGCATCCGGTGTATCTACCGTTGAGTCATGACCATTCGCCTGGGTTACCAAATCCCCAACTTCTCCTACGGCACCCCGACCGCTGCGCTGTTCCCAACGGTCGCGGCGCAGGCCAAAGAGGCGGAAACGGGCGGCTTCGACGCCGTTTTCGTGATGGATCATTTCTACCAACTGCCGGGCATCGGCACGCCGGACCAGCCCATGCTGGAGTCGTACTCGACCCTGGCCGCGCTGGCCGCCCTGACCGAGCGGATCCAGCTGTCCGCGCTGGTCACCGGGAACACCTACCGCAATCCGACTCTGCTGGCCAAGACGGTGACCACGCTGGACGTGATCAGCGGCGGCCGGGCGGTGCTGGGCATCGGGGCCGGCTGGTACGAGTTGGAACACCGCCAGCTCGGCTTCGAGTTCGGCACCTTCACCGATCGGTTCAACCGCCTGGGCGAGGCGTTCGAGATCATCGTGCCGATGCTCCGAGGGCAGCGCCCGACGGTGGACGGCAAGTGGTACCACACCGAGTCGGCCATGAACGAGCCACGCGTGCGTGACGACTTGCCGATCCTGATCGGGGGATCGGGCGAGAAGAAGACGTTCGCACTGGCCGCCCGGTACGCCCAGCACCTCAACATCATCTGCGAGCCGGAGGATCTGCCGCGCAAGCTGGAAGCACTGGAGCAGCGCTGCACCGAGGCCGGGCGGGACCGGACCGAGATCGAGACCAGTTTCCTGGCCTCGGCGGTCATCTCCGAGAATGGGGACGACGCGCGTCGGCAGCTGGTGGAACACTTGCGCCGCACCGGTGTCGACCTCGATGCGCTGGATCCGGACCGTCGCCGCGCGATGGAGTCGCGCATGTTCGTCGGCACCCCCGACGACGTGGCGGGCCTGGTCCAGGAGCGCATCCTGGATCGCGGCGTGGACGGTGTCATCGTCAACCTGATCGCCAACGGACACGAGCCCGGTGCGGTCGAATTGGCCGGCACGACGCTGCGGCGCCTGTTCGACTGAACCCTCGTGGCACGCTGACAACGTGTCGAGCGCCGTTCCGTCCGAAGAAGCTGCGCTCTCACCCGCGGAGCGCTACGCCCGATCGCGGGAGTCGGCCGCCTACCCCAAGCTGACGTCGTTCGCGGCCACCCGGCCGTTCCGGCTGGACGATTTTCAGGTGCAGGCCTGCCGGGCGGTCGAGGACGGCCAGGGCGTACTGGTCTGCGCGCCCACCGGGGCGGGGAAGACCGTGGTGGGCGAGTTCGCCGTCGCTCGGGCCCTGGCCACCGGCGGGAAGTGCTTCTACACCACCCCGATCAAGGCCCTGTCCAACCAGAAATTCGCTGACCTGGTGGGCGAACACGGACCCGCCGCGGTGGGCTTGCTCACCGGCGACACCTCGGTCAACTCGCACGCCCCGATCGTGGTGATGACGACCGAGGTGCTGCGCAACATGCTGTACGCCGGCTCTGACGATCTCCGCGGCCTGACGGCCGTCGTGCTGGACGAGGTGCACTACCTGGCCGACAAGTTCCGCGGCGCGGTCTGGGAGGAGGTCATCCTGCAGCTCGCGCCCCAGGTGCAGGTGATCGGGCTCTCGGCCACCGTCTCCAATGCGGAGGAGTTCGGGGCCTGGCTGCAGGAGGTGCGCGGGCACACCGCAGTGGTGGTGGACGAGATCCGCCCGGTGCCGCTGTGGCAGCACATGATGGTCGGGCGTCGGCTCTTCGACCTGTTCAGCCTGGCCCCGAACGGCGATCAGGTGACCGCGCAGGCCCGGATCGATCCGTCGCTGAGCCGAGCCGTCGCCGACGCCGAGAACACCGCGGACCGCTGGTCCCGCCCGGTCGAGAGAGGTCGGGGGAAGCGTCCGGCCCGCTCCGGCCATTCCGCCGGCCGGCCGGCCAACCGGGTGGACGTCATCGAGCGCCTCGATGGCGCCGGACTGCTCCCGGCCATCACGTTCATCTTCTCGCGGGTCGGTTGCGATGCCGCGGTGACTGCGTGCGTGCGGTCGGGCATGCGATTGACCACCGAGTCCGAGCGCGCCGAAATCCGTGCCGTCGTGGACCGGCGCACCGCCGATCTGCCCGAGGCTGATCTGGGCGTGCTCGGCTACTGGGAATGGCGGGAAGCCTTGGAGCGGGGCATCGCGGCGCACCACGCCGGGATGCTGCCGGCCTTCAAGGAAACCGTGGAGGAGCTGTTCGTGGCCGGCCTGGTCCGGGCCGTGTTCGCCACCGAGACGCTGGCCCTGGGCATCAACATGCCGGCCCGGACCGTGGTCCTGGAGAAGCTGGTCAAGTACAACGGTGAGGGGCATGTCGACCTGACCCCCGGGGAGTACACCCAGCTGACCGGGCGGGCCGGCCGGCGCGGGATCGATGTCGAGGGCCACGCGGTCGTCGTCTGGGCGCCGGGGATGGACCCGCGCACCGTGGCCGGGCTGGCGTCCCGCCGCACCTATCCGCTGCGATCGTCGTTCCGGCCCAGCTACAACATGTCCGTCAACCTGCTCGGACGGCTGGGCCGGGACGCCGCGAAGGAGCTCCTGGAACAATCCTTCGCCCAGTTCCAGGCCGATTCCTCGGTCGTCGGGCTGGTCCGGCAGGTGCGCCGTAACAGCGACGCCATCGCCGCCCACCGCACCTCGATGACCTGCCACCTGGGCGACGTGGCCGAATACCTGGACCTGCTCAACCAGCTGTCGGCCGCGGAGAAGCAGCAGGCCCGGGCGGGTGCGGCGCGACGACGGGACGCCGCCCGGGACGACCTGGCCGGGCTCCGTCGCGGCGATGTGATCTCGGTGCCGGCCGGGCGGCGGGCCGGGCTGGCCGTGGTGCTGGACCCGGGCCTGGACGCCGAGGGTGTCTCCCGACCGCTGGTGGTCACCACCGGCCGCTGGGCCGGCCGACTGTCGGCCGCCGACTTCCACGGATCGGTACCGGTCCTGGGCCGGATCCGGCTGGACAAGCACGTTGAGCACCGCTCGCCCCAGGTGCGCCGGGACATTGCCGCCGGCATCGCCGCCGCGGTGACCGACGGCACCGTGCGGACCGCATCGCCGACCACGGCGGGAGTGGTGGACGACGCCGATCTGGTCATGCTGCGCCGCGCCGTCCGCACCCATCCGGTGCATGGTTGCGCCGACGTCCGCGAGCACCTGCAGTGGGCCCGGCGCTGGCTGCGGCTGACGGCGGAGAACGTCTCGCTCTCGGCCAAGGTGGCCGGTGCTCGAAATTCGCTCGGTGAGGCGTTGGACCGCATTCTCGGCCTGCTCGGTCGTCGGGGCTTCGTCGACGGCGAGCACCTCACCCCGGCGGGCGTGATGCTGGCCCGGATCTGGTCGGAGAGTGACCTGGTGGTGGCCGAGTGCCTGCGCTCGGGCACCTGGTCGGGCACCGACCCGGCCGGCCTGGCCGCCGCGGTGTCCGTGCTGGTGTTCGAGGCCCGGCGAGATGGTCCGCCGCAACGGCCGGCCCCGGGCATGCTGGCTGCGACGGTCGCCGTGTGGGCCGAGATCGCCTCGGACGAGCGGGCTTCCGGGTTACCGGTGACGCGCGAGCCGGATCTCGGCTTCGCCTCCGCACTGGCCGCGTGGGTGCGCGGTGGGTCGCTGGCCACCACGCTGGGCATCGCCGCCGAGTCCGGCCAGGACCTGTCCGCGGGCGACTTCGTCCGCTGGTGCCGGCAGGTCGTCGACCTGCTCGACCAGATCCGGCTGGTGGCAGGGCCCGATGTCGCCCGCACGGCCCGGCAGGCCGTCGAGGCCATTCGGCGCGGTGTCGTGTCGTTGGGTACGGGTTGAGCGCGGTGACCCAGCCGGTGGGTCAGCGTTGATGTGAGCGGGGCGAAGCGGGTGCCGACACCCGCGGAGCCGTCACTCATGGTTGGATCACCAGCAGCGATGTCGGAAGTCTCGTAGGAGGCACCATGAGTACGCCGTACGGCCAGGGCGGCCAGCCGGATTGGGCGCGCCAGCAGGGTGAATACGGTCAGGCGCCGGAGTCGGGGACCAACCCCGCCGCGCCGGGAGGCGGGTACGGCCAGTCGGGTAGCTATGACCAGGGCGGCTACGGGCAGCAGCCGGGTTATGGGCAGCAGCAGCCTGGCTACGGCCAGCCGGGCTACGGTCAGCAGCCCGGTTACGGCACCACCGGTGCCCAGCCCAGCGGCTACGGCAGCAGCGGTGGCTACGACGGCGGAGGATACGGTGCCGCCCCCACGGGGTATGGCGCAGCCGCGCCCAGTTACGGCCAGCCCGCCCAGAGCGGCTACGGCCAGCCGGCGGCGCCGGGGTACGGGCAGGCCGGCTACGGCCAGCAGTCCGGCTACGGCCAGCCCACTCAGTCCGGGTATGGCCAGAGTGGTTACGGACAGCAGGGTTTCGGCCAGCCGGTGGGCCAGTACGGACAGCCCGGTGCGCCCGAGGCCAAGAAATCGAACCGGGGCCTGATCATCGGTGCGGCCGCCGTCATCGTGGTCCTGGCCATCGCTGCGGTACTGCTGTTCGCGTGGCCGGGCTGGCTGAAGAACAAGGTGCTCGACAACACCGCCGTGGCCAAGGGAGTCACTCAGATCCTGACCTCGGCGCCGCCGTCCGGTTACGGCCTGGCTGCCACCGATGTGTCCAATGTGGTCTGCCCGGCCAATGAGGCGGTCAAAGCGGGAACCACCTTCAACTGCACCCTCACCTACAAGGGCAACCCGAGCACCGTCTCCATCACGGTCAAGGACACCAGCGGCCAGTACGAGGTCGGCGTTCCCCAGTAGTCATGACGCGGACAGGTCGGTCAGCGTGTCCAGCACACGTTTGACCGGGCCGCCGATCCCGTTCGCCTTGATCAACTCGATCAGCGCCGCCGGGTCGATCGGTGCCGCCGGCAGCCGACCGTCGCCGGCGGGAACCGTCGTCACCGGTGCGTCCCGCACCACCCGGACCACCCGCGGCGCTACCTCGAGGTAGTCGGCGGCCGCCAACACCTTGGCCCGCGGGCCCGAGGCCAGGCCCGACGACAGGTCGGCCGCGGCGGCCAGGATGTCCTCCACCGCGCCGTGCCTGGACACCAGCGACGCCGCTGTCTTGTCGCCGACCCCCGACACCCCGGGCAGGCCGTCTGAGGGGTCCCCCCGCAGCGCCGCGAAGTCGGCGTACCGGCCGGCCGGGATGCCGTGCTTGGCGGCCACGTCCGCCGCGGAGAGCACGACGACCTTGCTCATGCCCGCACCCAGGTACCTGACCCGGACCGACACCGGCTCGTCGCGGGCCAGTTGATAGAGGTCGCGGTCACCGGTCACCACCTCGACCGGATCCGCCCGCTCGGCGTCGGCCAGGGTGGCGATGACATCGTCGGCCTCGAAACCTTCCGCCCCGGCGGTGGCCAGCCCGATCGCCGCCAACACCTCGAGCAGCACCGGGATCTGCGGCGACAGCTCGTCCGGCACCACTTCGACGTCCGGGGCGTGCGCGTGCGGCACCGCCACCCGGTGGGTCTTGTAGGAGGGCAGCAACTCGACCCGGAAGGCCGGGCGCCAGTCCAGGTCGAGGCAGGCCACCAGCCGGGTGGGCCGGGCGTCGGCCATGACCCGCCCGATGATGTCCAGGGTCCCCCGGATCGCGTTGACCGGCCGGCCGTCCGGGGCGGTGATCGAAGTCGGGACGGCGTGGAAGGCGCGGAAATAAATGCCCGCCAGATCGAGCAGCTGCAACATGCCCGACAACGTTACCGAAGCGGTTCGGGCGCGCCCACGACCCGAACCGGCTCGCGGCGGGCCTCCGGGCCTAGGCTTCGCGGAATGAATTCCGAGCCGACGCTTCAAGACCGGCGGAGCCGGTTGGCGGCCGCGGCGGCGGCGGCCGGGGTCGATGCGGTCCTCGTTTCGCCCGGCGCCGACCTGCACTACCTGACCGGGGTGTCGGTCGGATCCCACGAGCGGCTGTCCTGCCTGGCGGTGCCGGCCCGAGGCGACGCTTTTCTGCTCGTCCCGACCCTGGAGCGACCGGGATGGACCGCCCTGGACGAGGTCCTGCCCATCAGCACCTGGAGCGACGGGGGTGACCCGCATGCCCTGCTCGCGGGCCGGTTGGGCGCCGCCCAGGTGGTTGCGGTGGACGACGACATGCCGGTCGGTCACGCCTGGCGACTGCGAGATGCCCTGCTCGGCCACGACCTCCGGTTGGCCGGCGACCTGCTGGCCGGCCTGCGGATGTGCAAATCGTCCGCAGAGATCACCGAACTGGAGGCGGTCGGCGCGGCCATCGACCGGGTGCACCGGGACATACCCCGTTGGCTGCACCCCGGCCGCACCGAGCACGAGGTGGCCGCGGACATCACCGCCGCCATGGTCGCGGACGGGCATGCCCGGGCCGACTTCGTCATCGTCGGATCCGGTCCGAACGGAGCCAGCCCGCACCACGAGGCCTCCGATCGGATCGTCCAGCCGGGCGACCTGGTGGTGGTCGACATCGGCGGGCCGAGCCACGCCGGCTACTACTCCGACTGCACCCGCACCTACCAGGTGGCCGGGCCGGCCGACCCGGAGGCGGCGCAGGTATATGAGATCGTCCGGCAGGCCCAGCAGGCCGGCGTGGACGCCGTCCGGCCCGGCGCCACCGCCGCCTCAATCGATGCCGCCGCGCGCGGCGTGATCGTGGACGCCGGGTACGGCGAATTCTTCATCACCCGGACCGGCCACGGCATCGGCCTGCAGGTGCACGAACACCCCTACCTGGTCGCCGGGAACGACCTGGAACTGCGACCGGGCATGGCCTTCTCGGTGGAGCCGGGCATCTACCTGCCGGGCCGGTTCGGCGTCCGCATCGAGGACATAGTGGTCGTAGGGGACGAAGGCCCCATACTGGTCAACAATGCGTCGCGCCAGTTGACGCAGGTGGGGGGATAGCCGTGCTGGAAGAAATCGATGCCCGGATCACGGCGGTGCTGGCCGAGGACGGCCGCTGCAGCTACACCGATCTGGCCGAGCGGGTCGGACTTTCCGTGTCCGCGGTGCATCAGCGGGTCCGGCGGTTGGAGCAGCGTGGGGTGATCCGCGGGTATGCCGCCCGCATCGACGGCGAGATGGTCGGGCTGCCGCTGACCGCTTTCGTTTCCCTGACCCCGATCGATCCGGCCCAGGACGACGACTATCCCGAGCGACTCCGGCAGTTCGTGCAGATCGAAGCCTGCCATTCGGTGGCCGGGGTCGAGTCCTACATCGTCAAGGTCCGCGTCCAGTCGCCGGCCGCGCTGGAGGGCCTGCTCGGGCAGATCCGGGCCGCCGCCAACGTTTCCACCCGCACCACGATCGTGCTGTCGACCCCGTTCGAGGATCGCCCCACCTACGTGGAGGGTGTGCCCGCCGTCGGCGAATAGGTCGGGGACGGTCCCCGGGACCGCACGGATCGGGCCGGGTGGTGGGATGAGCCGGTGACCCGCCCGATTCCCGCCGACCGCGACGACACCAGCGAAATCCTGCACGGCGTCGCGATCGAGGATCCGTACCGCTACCTCGAGGATCCCGACGGCGAGCGCACCCAAGCGTTCGTCGCCGCCCAGAACTTGGTCTCCGCACCCTTTCTCGAAGCCCTGCCGGGCCGGGAGGGATTCCTCGCCGAAGTCACCCGGTTGCTCACGGCGCCTCGCCTGGGTGTCCCATGGGAGCGGGGCGGTCGGTATTTCATGATCTCCAATCCGGGACATCTGGACCAGGACCGGCTGGTGGTGGCACCCACCGTCGACGAGTTGCTGGCCGGGGGCGGCCGGATCGTGCTCGACCCGAACGACTGGGCCACCGACGGGACCGCCGCCCTGACCGGGCTGGGGCAGACCCGGGACGGCGGACGGTTGGCGTACGCGCGCTCCGACGCCGGTTCGGACTGGCTGACCATCCGGGCCGTGGAACTGTCCGAGGATTTCGACCCGGTCGACCTGGGTGTCGAGATCCGTTGGAGCAAATGGGTTTCGCCGACCTGGCTGCCGGACGCGGAATCTGTCTTGTACTGGCGCTACCCGGAGCCGCAGGACGACGAGGACACTGCCGCGCTGCCGGCCGGTGAGCTGGTCCGGTATCGGATCAGCGACGGGGCGCAGAACGTCGTCTGGGCCGCCCCGGACCGGCAGTGGATGGTCGCACCCTGGGTCAGCGACGATGGCCGCTACCTGGTGCTGTCCGCTTCGCCCGGCACCGACTCCCGGACCACCATCACGGTCCGCCGGCTGCACGATCAGAACGGCGGCACGGTCATCGCCGGCCAGGACATCGTGGTCGTCCCGGAGCTGGACGCGGCCCACGAGGTGGTCGGGATGACGGGTGACACGCTCTACCTGCGCACCGAGCGGGACGCTCCCGCCGGTGCCCTGGTGGCCGTGAATCTGACCGCCCCGGAAGCCTGGAACTACCTCCTGCGCGGCGACGACGACCGGGTGCTGGTCGGGGCGGAACTCACCAGCGGGGCCCTGTGCGTGCAGTGGTCGGTGGACGCGGCGCACCGACTGGAGATCGTCGAGATGGACGGCACTTTCCGCGCCGCGCTGGATCTCGACGGCCCTGTCGCGATCACCGGGCTGCACGGGGATGCGGATTCGGACGAGCTGTTCACGGGCACGAGCTCGTTCACCCACCGGCTACGGCTGTACCGATGGAGCGACGGCGCCTTGGCCGAGCTCCCGACGCCCGGGGTCGAGGTGGCGCCCATGGTGGTGACCCGGTTGCGCACGCCGTCCTCGGACGGCGTGCCCGTGCCGATGAGCGTGGTCCGCCGCGCCGACGGGGCCGCCGGCGAACCGACTCCCACCCTGCTCTACGGCTACGGCGGCTTCGACATCCCCGTCCTGCCCTCGTTCTCGGCCCTGTTCTCAGCCTGGGTGGGCGCCGGGGGAGTGCTGGCCGTGGCCAATCTCCGCGGCGGCGGCGAGTTCGGGCCGGCGTGGCACGAAGCCGGCATGAAGCACCGCAAGCAGCAGGTCT
Source organism: Nakamurella sp. (assembly GCA_965277905.1). Taxonomy (GTDB): domain Bacteria; phylum Actinomycetota; class Actinomycetes; order Mycobacteriales; family Nakamurellaceae; genus Nakamurella. The sequence goes on along the minus strand of CBDIDW010000004.1, from coordinate 835,817 downwards.
TCGACGACCTCTTCGCCTGCGCGCAGCGCCTGGTCGACGACGGGGTCACCACCACCGACCGGCTGGCCGTGCACGGCCGGTCCAACGGCGGGCTGCTGGTCGGGGCCGCCTTGACCCAACGGCCCGACCTGTGGGCGGCGTGTCTGCCCACGGTGGGCGTGCTGGACATGCTGCGCTTCCACCAGTTCACCATCGGCTGGGCCTGGACCAGCGACTACGGCAGCCCGGACGACCCCGACGAGTTCGCCACCCTGCTCGCCTACTCACCGCTGCACCGCCTGGTCCCGGGAACGGCCTATCCGCCCACGCTGATCTGCACCGGCGACCACGACGACCGGGTGGTACCCGCCCATTCCCTGAAGTTCGGGGCCCAATTGCAGTTCTGCCAGGCCGACCCGGACGCCCCGATCCTGCTGCGGATCGACACCCGGGCCGGCCACGGCGTGGGCAAGCCGATTCGGGCGCTGGCCGCGGAATACGCCGACCAGCTCGCCTTCGCGGCCCACTTCACCGGCCTCGACTGACCGGCGGGAATGTTCTCGGGCCGGCCGGGGCTGCAAGAATCGTGAGCATGCATAAGGACTTGCGGTGACCGGTACGACCCAGGCGGAGGTGGTCACCCGCAAACAGGTGGGGCTGCGCTCCGAGCGCGGACCCATCCTGCTGTCCCTGATGCTGGCCACCGGCCTCGTGGCGCTCGACTCGACCATCATCGCCACCGCCGTGCCGAGCGTCGTGCGCAGCCTCGGCGGCTTCTCGCAATTCCCTTGGCTGTTCTCGATCTACCTGCTCGCGCAGGCGGTCTCGGTGCCGATCTACGGCAAGCTGGCCGACCTGTTCGGGCGCAAGCCGATCATCCTGTTGGGAATCGCGCTGTTCCTGCTCGGCTCCATCCTCTGCGGTTTCGCGTGGTCGATGCCGGCACTGATCGCCTTCCGGGCGGTCCAGGGGCTCGGAGCCGGCGCAGTGCAGCCGATGAGCATCACCATCGCCGGCGACATCTACACGGTCGCCGAGCGGGCCAAGGCGCAGGGCTACCTGGCCAGCGTCTGGGGCGTTTCCGCAGTGATCGGGCCGGCCCTGGGCGGCGTGTTCTCCCAGTTCGCCTCGTGGCGATGGATCTTTTTCGTCAACATCCCGCTCTGCCTGCTGGCCGCCTGGATGCTCCAGCGCAAGTTCCACGAGAAGATCGAACGCCGTGAGCACCGCATCGATTACGCCGGGGCCGCGACCCTCACCGTGGGTTGCTCGCTGCTCATCCTGGCCCTGCTCGAGGGCGGCCAGGCCTGGGCCTGGGACTCGGTCGCCAGCATCGCCTGCTTCGTGGTCGGTGCGGCGCTGCTGGTTGCCTTCGTGCTCGTCCAGCAACGGGTGGCGGAGCCGGTGCTGCCGCTCTGGGTGTTCCGCCGCCGCCTCCTGATCGGGTCGAGCCTGGCCTCGCTGCTGGTCGGGGCGATCACCCTGGGCCTGACCTCCTACATGCCCACCTTCGCCCAGGCATCGTTGGGGGTGGGCCCGATCGTCGCCGGGTTCGCGTTGGCCACCCTGACCGTGGGGTGGCCGGTGGCCGCCGCCCAGGCGGGCCGGTTGTTCCTCCGGATCGGATTCCGGGCCACGGCGCTGATCGGCGGCGTCATCGCCGTCGCCGGATGCGTGCTCATCACCCTGCTGACCGAGCACTCGTCGGTGTGGCAGATCGCCGCCAGCTGCTTCATCATCGGGCTGGGCATGGGTCTGGTGGCCAGCCCGATCCTGATCGCCGCCCAGTCCAGCGTGGACTGGGGCGAGCGGGGCGTGGTCACCGGGAACAACCTGTTCAGCCGGAGCATCGGCAGCGCGGTCGGGGTGGCTGCGTTCGGGGCCATCGCCAACAGCGTCCTGGCCGAGGAGCGGTCGCAGCCGGAGGCGCTGGCCGTGGCCCATGCCTCGCACGCGGTGTTCGTGGTGGTCGCCGTGGTCGCCGTGTTCATGACCCTGGCCGTGTTGCTGATGCCCGCGGACCGGCCCGGTCGCAAGGCCTAGTAGGGACGTTGGTGATCCAGGTCACATCGGCTGGCGTTTACGGAGTAAAGGGGACGGTCACCTTGATGTGGACCGTCAACGTCCTCGGGAGAGCCTGAAGTCGTTGGGGCGAGCGGACAATCTGGCCGCGAACACATCGTGGTGCGCCCGGCCAATCCCGTCGGGTTACTCGAAGCGATCGCTTCGAGCCGGCGAGGACTCGGCTCGCGTGTGTGATGTTTCCTTTCTCAATTGGAGTAACTGATGTCCAGTCGCAACACCGTCATCCGCAGCATGCACGACGTCGGCTTGGCCGCTTGGTTCGGCGGTTCCCTGATGGGCGCCATCGGTCTGAACGGCGCCGCGAATAGCGTCAAGGACTCCACCGACCGGGCCCGCACCGCCTCGATCGGCTGGGCCCGATGGGCGCCGTTCAACGCGGCTGCCATCGGCGCCCACGTCATCGGCGGCATCGGACTGATCGTGGCGAACAAGGGTCGGATCGCCGGTCAGACCGGGGCCGGCAGCAACACCGCCATCAAGGCCGCCCTCACCGGCGTCGCTCTGGCCAGCACCGCCTTCTCCGGTTGGAAGGGTGCCGTCGTGGGCAAGGCCGGCGAGGTGCCCGCCGAGGGTGGCGTCGTCCCCTCGAAGGACACTCCGCCCGAGGTCGCCTCCGCTCAGCAGCAGCTTCGGATCGCCCAGTGGGTCACCCCGGCCATCACCGCCGTCCTGATCGTGCTCGGCGCCCAGCAGGGTGAGCAGCAGAAGCCCCTGGAACTGCTCAAGGGCTTGATCAAGTCCTGATCCGGATCCGGCGGAACACCTCTTGGAACCTCAATCCGAGGCGAATCCGGCCGGGACCTCCGAGACGGAGTTCCCGGTGGGCGTCGATCGGCGCCGACCGGGGCGGCTGCGGCTGCGGTACGAGCTGGTCGGCTGTTCACTGCGTGGTCACCTGCTGACCGATGCGACCGCGGCCGCCACCACGGCACATCCGGACCTTCTGGTCCAGGAGAACGATCGACATCCTTGCGTGACCTGGCATCGGTGTCTGCGCTGCGACGCGTGGTTGCCGCTCGATGGTCCGGTGCCGGTCCGCCGGAACAGCCGACACCCCGATCATCAGCTTCGGTTGCCGCTGCGTGGTCGGCCGCTGCGGGACCGTTTCGTGCTGCGGCTGATCGCCGTCGACCGGGTCATCCACTTCCTGCTCATCGGCGCCGTGGCGGTGGCGATCTTCCTGTTCGCGAAGAATCGACAGAAGCTCGAGGGTGATTACACCCGGGTTCTGAACCGGTTGCAGGCCGCGGTGGGCGGACCGCTGACCGACACTCCCGGTCGGGGAATACTGCACGATCTCGACCGCCTGTTCGCCGTCCCGTCCGGCCGGCTGTACCTCTACGGCGTCGCGATCGCCGTCTACGCCCTGGTCAACGGCATCGAGGCCATCGGCCTGTGGCGGGCGCGCCGGTGGGCCGAGTACCTGACCCTGGTGGAAACGGCCGTGTTCCTCCCCATCGAGATCCACGAACTCTTCGTCCGCGTCAGTGCCTTGAAGATCATCACCCTGCTGTTGAACCTGGCCGTGGTCATCTATCTGCTGTTCGCCCACCGCCTGTTCGGAGTCCGCGGTGGCGGCCACGCCGACCAGGCCGAGAAGACCCGCGACACCGGCTGGCCACCCCTGCAGCGCACTACCCCCTGGCCCGGCTGACGCCACCTCCGGCGCTCACCTCCGCTGCTCTCACCCCCGACCGGGCGATGCTCGGCCTGACCCACGGGTGAACCGGTAGACCACTTCCACCAGAACCGCCCCCACGCCGCCGACCAACAGGGCCTCGCCGATCAGAGTCGGTGAGGCGGCGAAGTCGAAGAATCGACGGGCCGCGGGGAGGACGAAGGCCAGCACCGAGATCCCGACCATGGCGCCGATGAGGCCCACCTTCCAGGCCCGGACCGGCCGGGCCAGGACAGCCAGGATCCAGAAGAACGTGGTCAGCAGGGCCGCTGTGGCGACCGTGCCGGGGTACCAGCAGACCGGATCCGGCGGGGCGCCGGTCTGGGCGGCGCTCATCGTGCACTGGCCGGAGGCCTCCGCCAGCCGGACCGTCGAGTCAGCCTTGGCGATCAGGTACGCCACCAGCACCACGGCGCCGGCAATCACCCCGGAGGGGACCGCAAAGCGCAGCACCCGCCGCAGGAAGCCGGGCACGTAGCGCTGTTCGTTGGGTCCCAGGGCCAGGAAGAAGGCCGGGATGCCGATGCTCACCGCCGACACCAGGGTCAGATGCCGCGGCAGGAACGGAAAGGGCAGCGCGACCAGCGCCGCCGACACGATGGCCACCAGGCTCATCACGTTCTTGGCCACGAACAGGTTGGCCACCCGCTCCACGTTGCCGATCACCCGGCGGCCCTGGGCCAGCACCGACGGCAGATGCGAGAAACGGCCGTCCAGCAGCACCAGCTGCGCCACCGCCTTGGTCGCCTGCGCGCCGTTGTTCATGGCCACGCCGATGTCCGCGTCCTTGAGCGCGAGCGCATCGTTGACCCCGTCGCCGGTCATCGCCGTGACGTGCCCGTTCAGCTTCAGGGCGTTGACCAGGGCCCGCTTCTGTTCCGGCGACACCCGACCGAAGACCGTGGTTTGCTCGACGATCTCGCGCAGCTCCTCGGCCGCGGAACCGATCGTGCGGGCGTCGACGCAACCGTCCGGACCGAAGTCGAGCCCGACCCGCCGCGCGATCGCACCGACGGTGACCGGGCTGTCACCGGAAATGATCTTGATCGCCACCCCCTGGGACTTGAAGTAGGCGAGGGTCTCGCGCGCGTCCGGCCGGACCTGCTCAGAGAGCACCACCAGGGCGCGGTGGGCCAGGTCGGCAGGCAACGTCGGGCCGTCCAGGGGCTGCGCGGAGGTGGTCAGCAGCAGCACCCGGCGCCCCTGACCGGCCAGCTCGGTCACCCGGTCCCGGATCGGATCGCCTTCGGCCAAGAGCACGTCGGGCGCGCCGAGCAGCCAGGTCCCCCGTCCGCCCGCGAAGGTGGCCGCGCTCCACTTGCGGGCCGAGTTGAACGCCACCGTGTCCGTGCGCTCCCACCCGGCCGGTGGCGGCACCGCGTCGGCCACGGCCTGGAGCGTGCCGTTGGCGTTCGCATCGTCGGCCAGGGCGCCCAGCGCTTCCCGGAGGTCACCGGGATCGGCCCCGTCCAGCGGTAGCAGGTCCTCGAAGGCGATGTCGCCGATGGTCAGGGTGCCGGTCTTGTCCAGGCAGACGACGTCCACCCGGGCCAGCCCCTCGACCGCGGGCAGCTCCTGCACCAGCACCTGTTGCCGCGCCAGCTGGACCGCGGCCAGCAGGAAAGCCACGGAGGTGAGCAGGACAAGGCCTTCGGGGACCAGACCGACCAGCCCGGCGGTCGAGCGGATGACCACCTCCCGCCAGCCCTGGCTGCCGACCGCCCGCCACTGCGACCAGAGCTGCAGCGGGAGGGCGATGACGATGATCCAGGTGATGTAGGTGAGCAATTTGTTCACCGAGGCCTGGATCTCGGAGTGGGTGCGGGTGAATTTCCGGGCTTCGGCGGAGATCGTGTTGGCGTACGAGTCGGCGCCGACCGCAGCGGCCACGAACCGGCCGGTACCGGCGACCACGCTGGTGCCGGAACGCACTCCGTCACCGACGCTCTTGCCGATGGCATCGGACTCGCCGGTCAGGTTGGACTCGTTGACCTCCAGCGCGGTGGCGGCGGACAGCTGTCCGTCGGCCGGCACCTGGTCGCCGGTCCGCAACTCGATCAGGTCGTGCAGCACCACCTGCGCGGTCGGGATCTCCGTCAGGGACCCGTCCCGGACCACCCGGGTGATGGGGGCGTTCAGCAGCGCCAGCTGGTCCAGCTTGCGTTTGGCCAGGTATTCCTGGGCGATCCCGATGGCCGAGTTGACGATCAAGACGATCCCGAACAGTCCGTCCACCACCGAGCCGGCCGCCAACACCAGCACGAACAGCGCGCCCAGGATGGCGTTGAACCGGGTCAGCACGTTGGCCCGAACGATGGCGCCGATGGTGCGGGACGACGCGGCCCCGGTCTCGTTGGTCCTACCGGCCGCCACCCGCTCGGCCACCTGGGCCGCGGTCAACCCGGTGGCGGGCGTGTCGAACGGTGCGGGAGACGTCTCGGTGGCGGCACCGGCGGGATTCGTCACCGGTTCACTGTCTCAAACACCGACGGGAATCCGGCGGCAGACCGGCTACAACCGACCCGAACGAGCACCTGCGCCCACGCCGTCAAGGGACATGTCGTGCACCGGGACCACGATGAGCTCACCGACCTGCTCCTCGAGCGTCTGCCGGGCGGCGTCCGGGATGCCGTCGTCGGTGATGAGCACATCGGCCGCAGACAGCCGCCCGAACTCGGCCAACCCGACCGTGCCCCACTTGGTGGAATCGGCCAGCACCACCACCTGGCGCGCGCTGGCCACCAGCACCTGGTTGGTGTGCGCCTCGGCCAGATTGGGGGTCGTGAATCCCGCCTCGGCATCCATCCCGTGCACGCCCAGGAACAGTCGGTCCACGTGCAGCGAGCCGATGGCGCGGTCGGCGATCGGCCCGACCAGGGCGGCGCTGGGGGTCCGGACCCCACCCGTCAGCACCACGCCGATCTCGCTGGACCCGCCCGAGAGCATGTCGGCCACGGTGGTCGAATTGGTCACCACCGACAACGGCATGGGGGCGGCCTGCAGATTCCGGGCCATCATCCAGGTGGTGGTGCCGGCCGACAGGGCGATCGCCGAGTGAGCCTCGATCAGCCGGGCCGCCCGGGCTGCAATGGCCCGCTTCGCCGGCTGCTGGAGAACGCTCTTGGCCTCGAATCCCGGTTCCTCGGTGCTGCTGGTGGCCAACACCGCGCCGCCGTGCACCTTGCGCAGCCAGCCATGCGCCTCCAGATGTTCCAGATCGCGGCGCACCGTCATGTCCGACACCCCGAACAACTCGGTCAGCTCGCTGACCCGGACCCCGCCCGCACGTTCGACGGCGGCCAGGATCAGTTCACGCCGCTGGGTCGCCAGCACGTCGCCGGCCCCTCATCCCTTGTTCGCGCCGAGGGTCAGGCCGGCCACGAATTGGCGTTGCAGGACCAGGTAGATGATGAGCACCGGAATGGCGGAGAGCAACGCCCCGGCTGACAGCAACGTGTAGTTCTGGGCGAATTCGCCGTTGAGATTGTTCAGTCCGGAGGTGATCGGCAGCCGCTCACCCTTTTGCACCAGCAGCAACGCCCAGAAGAAGTCGTTGTAGATGAAGATGACTTCGAGCGTGGCCAACGCGGCCAGGGCCGGTCGGCACAACGGCAGGATGATGTTGTAGTACTGCCGCCAGGTGCCGGCGCCGTCCACCTGAGCGGCCTCGGTCAGCTCGATCGGCAGGGCCCGCATGTAATTGCTCATCACGAACGTGCAGAAGCCCAACTGAAATGCGACGTTGACGATGATGACGACGAAGTAGGTGTTGATGAACGAGCCCGAGTCGGACACCGACAGCGGAAGTGGGGTGTGCTTGGCCAGCTGGAACAACGGCGTGGCCAACACCTGCTGGGGCAGCAGGTTTCCGGCCGTGAACAGAATCAGCAGCGGAATGTTGTACCGCCACGGCACCCGGGACAATTTGAACGCAGCCAGGCTGGCCAATAGCAAGGTGATGAGGACTGCGGGCGCCGTGATGTACAACGAATTGAGGAAGAATTTTCCCAGGCCGGCCTGCTTCCAGGCGTCGCTGTAGTTGGAGAAACTGTACGAACCGCCCACCGAGAAGTACGAATGATCCTTGAAGTAGTCGGCCGGGCGAAGTGACGTATAAAACGTCCACAGCAGCGGGATCAGCCAGAGGACGGCCGCAATGACGAGAAAGATGAGCAGCGCGATGCGTCCGCCCCGGGTGCCCCGGGTCAGCGGCGACCCGACGGGGATCCTTTGCTTCTCCCGGCGTGGGGACGGCGTGGAGGTAACGATCGTGCTCACCGGTTCTCCTCCTTGAAGGCCTGGCTCAGGTAGGTGATGATCGGCACCAGCGCGATGACCAGCAGGATCACCGCCAAGGCGGATGCATAGCCCACCCGCGCCGCGGCGCCGCTGTTGGCGAAAATCAAGGTGGACAGCAGCTCCAGGCCGTTGGTGCCCTGGTTGATGATGTAGACGATGTCGAAGGCGCGCAGCGCCTCGATCACCGTGATCACCGCGACCACGATGTTGATCGGCTTCATGGCCGGGAAAACGACCCGGAAGAACGTCTGCCGGGACGAGGCGCCGTCGATCGCTGCCGCCTCCCGCAGCGACGGGTCGATACCCTTCAGACCGGCCAAGTAAATAATCATGATGTAGCCGACGTGCTTCCAACTGGCCGCGACCAGGGCCGCCCACAAGTTGATGTTGGAGTTGCCGAACCAGTCGATATGGGTGCCGAAGACCCCGTTGATCAACCCCTGATCCGGCGAGAAGATCAACTGCCAGACCACGCCGATCAGGGCGAGCGAGAACATCACCGGCAGGAAGAAGATGCTTTGTAGGATGCGGCCGCCGGGCAATTCGCGGTCCAGCAGGACGGCGAAGAAGATGCCCAGCGGGGTGGCGATCAGCGCCAACCAGGCCAGCCAGATGAGGTTGTGCTCCAGCGCCGGCCAGAAGTTCGGGTCAATGGTGAAGATGTTGTGGTAATTGTCGAAACCGACCCATTTGATGCGCGAAAATGCGCCCACACCATTCCAGGTCGCGAAGGACAATGCGATCGAGGCAAGCGCCGGAAACCAGACCAGCACGGCCTCGAGCAGGGTGGGAATACCGATCATCAACGCGACGATGACCTTGTCCCCGCGGGTGAGCTTCCGGACGCGTCGGTCCCCCGGCACCGAAGCCTTCGGTGCCGGGGAGGCGACGGGGGCTGCCGTCGAGGTGTTCGTCACCGGCAGCCCCCGTTCGTCCGTGAAATCGACGCCATCAGGAGGCGTAGATGGTCTTGGCCTGCGCCTCCAAATTCTTGGTCACGGCGTCGGTGTCGCCGTCCTTGATGAACTGCTGGAAGGCGGGGATGACCACCGGGCTGGCAAAGTCGGGGCGGGAGTCACGATCCAGGAACTGGGAGATGCTCTTGGCCGAGCCGATCAGGTCGACCGCCTTCTTCTGCAAGGCGGTGTACTTGCTGGTGTCGGCGGTCTTGTTGGCGGCCACGTTGCTGGCATCGCCGCCCAGGTAGAGCAGCTGGGCGGCGGGGGAGGCCAGGTAGGTCATCAGCGCCTTGCTCTGGTCGTTCAACCCCTTACTGCTGACCAGGAAGCCGTCGATCGGGGCCTCCACCGCGTCCATGCCGATGGTGGAGTCGATCTCCGGGAAGGCGAAGAAGTCCAGGTCCGCCGCGTCGGCCGCGGGGAACTGCTGGTTGACGAACATGCCCAGCAGGTACATGCCGGCTTCCTTCTTGACCAGTGACTGGGCCGCCTCCTGCCAGGTCCGGCCGAGCGAGTTGTCCTGGTGCAGGGGCAGCAGGCCCTTCCAGTAGTCGAACACCGCCTTGACCTTGGGGTCGGTCCAGGACTCCTTGTGCGCCATCAGGTCGATGTGGAACTGGTAGCCGTTCATCCGCATGTCCAGGTAGTCGAACGTGCCCATGGCCGGCCAGCCGTCCTTGTCGGCGAAGGCGATCGGCACCAGGCCGTCGCTCTTCATCTTCGCCGCCAGCGTCTTCAGCTCGTCCATGGTCTTGGGCACCGTGTAGCCCTTGGCCGCCCACACGCTCTTGCGGTAGAAGAACGCCCACGGATAGTTGTAGAAGGGCACGAAGTACTTCTTGCCGTCCGCGCCGGTGGAGGCCTTGACGAAGGCATCGGAGTACTGGTCGGCGAACCCGGACCAGACGTCGTCGATCGGGGACAGCAGGCCCTGGGCCGCGAAGAACTGCATGCGGTTACCGGCGAACCAGGTGAAGACGTTGTCCGGGCTGCCCTGCAAGTAGTTGTTGATGTTCTGCTGGAACGAGTTGTGGTCGACCGTATTGACCTTCACGGTCGCGCCGGACGCCGTCTTGAAGGCGTCGAACACCGACTGGATGGCCGCCTTGGGCACGGCGTCGGAGTAGTTGGAGCCGAAGCTCACCGTCCCGCCGACCTGGGGAACGCTGGCACTGCCGCCGCCTGCCGAGGCCGAGGACGCGGCCGAGCCGGCGCTGGAGGCCATAGAGCTGGAGCTCGTGTCCGACGCCGAGGACGAGGCCACCGAGCTGGTCGAGCTGGAGCTGCTGGACGAGGAAGAGGAGGTTGTTGCGCTGCTGGTCGTACCCGTGCACGCGGCCAGGATCGGGAGGGCAGCGGCGCTGAATGCGCCGGCCCCGAGCAGCCGCAGGGCGCGCCGCCGATTCATGCCCGAACGTCGTAAATAATCCTCGAAATCGGAACCAGTCACCGTTGACCTCCGGATGCAGGTGGATCGCCGTCGACCCACGGAAACTCGCACAATCTCGCACGCGCCCACGGTGAAGGCAACACCGATGCGTCACGGATGGGTAACGATCGGTCGGACCGATGGTGTTGACGCGGGCGTAATCGGTCGCTCCCACAGTGTGTTTCGCCACGTGGCAGGAGTGGGACGGCAAGGCCGCCCGATGCCGGCGATGTTGGATTCCGTGCGTATGTGCGGCGGTGTCCGGTGGGGTTGACTGGACCGGTGATGACGTTGCTGCGGGGCGGGCGGGTACACACCGCGGCCGACCCGTACGCCACAGCTCTGGCCGTCACCGACGGGGTGATCAGTTGGATCGGCGGTGAGCACGCGACGGATACGGCGGGGCCGCCCGACCGGGTGGTCGACCTGGACGGGCTGCTGGTCGTGCCCGGGTTCGTGGATGCGCACGTGCACTGCACCGACGCCGGGTTGGCCCTCACCGGGCTCGACCTGTCCGGCGCCACCTCGGCCCAGGACTGCCTGGCCCGAATCGGCACCTTCGCCGCGGCCCATCCCCAGGGCGTGCTCTGGGGTCACGGCTGGGACGAAACCGGCTGGGACAGTCCGAACGTGCCCCTTCGGTCGGAGTTGGATGCACTCCTCGGCCGGCGTCCGGCCTACCTGAGCCGGGTGGATGTGCACTCGGCCCTGATCACGTCGGCGCTCGCAGTGCCGGCCGATCTGCCCGGCTATGACCCCCAGGGCCCCCTCCGCCGGGAGGCGCACGCGGCGGCCCGAACGGCGGCCCGAGGCCTGCTGTCCTCGGGGCAACGGCTGGCGGCCCAGCGTTCATTCCTGACGGCGGCCGCGGCCCAGGGGGTCGTCGAGGTCCACGAGTGCGCCGGCTCCGATCCGGCCGCGCGCGAGGACCTGACCGCCCTGCTGGCCCTGGACGGTCCGGTGTCGGTCCTCGGTTACCTGGCCGCGGCCGTCAGCGACCCCGACCAGGCCCGCCTGTTGATGGCCGAGACCGGCGCCCGCGGGTTGGCCGGAGATCTGTCCGTGGACGGCGCCCTCGGCTCCCGCACCGCAGCCCTGCATCAGCCCTACCGTGACGACCAGAGCATCTGTGGGAACAGGTATCTGACCGACGATGAGATCGCCGACCACCTCTGGGCGTGTGCCACCGCCGGGGTGCAGCCCGGTTTCCACGCCATCGGCGACGACGCGGTGTCCGCGGTGGCGCACGGTCTGCGCCGGGCCGCGGAGCGGCTGTCTGGTCCGCAGCGTCCGGGGACGGTGGCGCTGGCTGCGGTCACCCCGCGCATCGAACACGCCGAGATGCCCGACGCCGACGCGATCGCCGCATTCGCGGCCACCGGCACGGTGGCGTCGGTCCAGCCCCTGTTCGACGCGCTCTGGGGCGGGGAGCCGGGCATGTACGTCACACGCCTGGGGGCCGACCGGGCCGCGGGCATGAATCCGTTCGCGGCCCTGGCCGCTGCCGGCGTGCCGCTGGCGCTCGGTTCGGACGCGCCGGTGACCGCGGCCGATCCGTGGGCCGCCGTGCGCGCCGCGGTGTTCCACCGCACGCACGGGTCGGGGCTGTCGGCCCGAGCGGCCTTCGTCGCGCACACCCGGGGCGGGCACCGCGCCGCCGGTCGGGTCGACCGGGGCGTGGGCACCATCGGCGTCGGGGCGCCGGCCCATCTGGGCATTTTTCGGGCCGGCGCGCTGGTGCGTCCGCCCGTTGATCCGGCCGTGGCCCGATGGTCGACCGACCCGCGTTCCCGGGTGCCGCTGCTGCCCGATCTGCAGGAGGAGTTGCCCACCTGCGTGGCCACGCTGGTCGACGGCCGCGTCGTGTTCGACACGGGCTTGTTCGAGCAGACTCCGGCGACACCCACCCGGCCGTAGTCGCCGAGCCTGCGAGGGCGCAATCAGGCACCGTAGGGCGAATCGCACGTGTGCGAGACGCCCTAATCTGGACCGATGCCCACCCAGCCGGCGCAGACCGCGGAGCCCGACGCGGCGGTGGCCGCGGCGTCGCCGGCGCTGCTGCGGCGGACCCGACGCGATCTGCGTTCCAGCGGGCGTCGGACCCGGTGGGGGGCACGGCTGCAGGCCCTGCGCGGGCCCGGCGGCCTGCGCATCCTGGCCGCCGCGGCGGGCGGGGTCAGCCTGCAGTTCGCCTTCGCCCCCAGCACCGCGTGGTGGGCGGCCATCCTCGGCCTCGCCCTGCTCGGCCTGGCCGTGCACGGCCGGACCATCAAACCCAGCCTCGGTCTCGGCCTGGTCTTCGGGCTCACGTTCTACCTCCCGCTGCTCTGGTGGACCACCGTGTACGTGGGCGGGGTGGCGGTCGCGCTCGGTATCGCCGAGGCGCTGCTCACCGCCCCGGCGGTCGCGGTCCTCGCCGCCTGCACCCGTCGACTGCCGGTGTGGCCGGTGTGGGCGGCGGGCGCGTGGCTGGCCGGCGAGGCGCTGCGGGCCCGGTTCCCGTTCGGCGGCTTTCCCTGGGGCGGCATCGCGTTCTCCCAGGCGGACGGACCGTTGCTGCCCGCGGCATCGCTGCTCGGCGCTCCCGGCCTGACTTTCCTGACCGCGCTGGCCGGTTTCTCGCTGGCTGCCGCCGCGCTCGCCGCCTGGCACCGGCAGTGGCGGCCGCTGGTGGTAGGGATCGTCGCCGTGCTGCTGCCGTTCGGATTCGGGGTCATCGGCCGGACCACCGAGATCTCGGCCGCCGGCCAACCGACCACCCAGATCGCCGTCATCCAGGGCAATGTCCCGGAGCCGGGCCTGGAGTTCAACGCCCGCCGCCGAGCCGTGCTCGACCTGCACGCGAAGCAGACCCACCAACTCGCCGCCGACGTCCGGTCCGGTCAGGCGGCCCGACCCGATCTGGTCATCTGGCCGGAGAACTCTTCGGATATCGACCCGTACACCAATGCCGATGCGGCCGCGGTGATCAGCTCCGCCGCCGCCGACATCGGGGTGCCGATCCTGGTCGGCGCGGTGGTCGACGCCGGGACCGGCTCCAAGGGCGACTACAACATGGGCATCGTCTGGGATCCACAGACCGGTCCGGGCGCGACATACACGAAACGGCACCCGGTCCCGTTCGCCGAATACATGCCCTGGCGGCCGTTCTTTCGGTTCTTCACCTCGTGGGTCGACCTGGCCGGCAACTTCCTCCCCGGCACCACCCCCGGCAACCTGAAAATCGCCGGAGTGGACGTCGGTGACGTGATCTGCTTCGAGGTCGTCTACGACAACCTGGTCGCAGACGTGATCGACGGCGGCGCCAAGGTCCTGGTGGTCCAGACCAACAACGCCACCTTTGGGTACACGAACGAGACCTACCAGCAGCAGGCCATGAGCCGGGTCAGGGCCGTGGAGTACGGCCGGGCCGTGCTCGTGTCGGCGACCAGCGGGGTCTCCGCGGTCATCGGGCCGGACGGGACGGTGCAGGGCAGCGTGCCGTTGTTCACCCCCGGCTACCTGGATGCCCGTGTCCCGCTCATCGACGCCCGCACGCCCGGCTCGTACGTGGGCGCGCCGCTGGAGTGGACGGTCACGGCCTGCACGATGCTGCTGCTCGCGGCAGTTACGCTGCGGAGCCGGCGACGTGCGCGCCGCCCGAACGAACCGAGCCCGGAGGATGCAGCAACGTGAGCGACCCGCAGCCCATCATCGAGCGGGTGCTGGTGATCATCCCGACCTTCAACGAGCGAGAGAATCTGCCCCGCATTGTGAGTCGGGTACGGGCCGCGGTGCCGGACGCATCGGTCCTGGTCGTGGACGACAGCAGCCCGGACGGCACGGGGGAGTTGGCTGACGAACTGGCGGCCGCCGACGAGGCGATCTCGGTGATGCACCGCACCGCCAAGGACGGGCTGGGCGCGGCCTACATCGCCGGATTCGGCTGGGGCCTGCAACGCAAGTTCGACGTTCTGGTGGAGATGGACGCGGACGGCTCCCACGCCCCCGAACAGCTACCCCGGATTCTGGCCGCTCTGGGCCGCCCAGATCATCCCGACTTGGCCATCGGGTCCCGTTACGTCCCTGGCGGTTCCGTGGTGAACTGGCCGAAACGCCGCGAGGCGCTGTCCCGCGGAGCGAACTTCTACTCCCGGGTAGCACTGGGAGTCCCGGTGCATGACGTCACCGCCGGCTACCGCGCCTACCGGGCCGAGGTGTTGCGCACACTGCCATTGGACCAGGTGTCTTCGCGCGGCTATTGCTTCCAGGTCGACCTCACGCTGCGCGCCATCGAGGCCGGATTCGGGGTCGTCGAGGTTCCGATCACCTTCACCGAACGCGAGATCGGCGTGTCCAAGATGAGCAGCGACGTCATGCGCGAGGCGCTGTTCAAGATCACCGAGTGGGGTGCGCGCCGGCGCTGGCAACAGCTCACCGAGTTGGTCAAGCGCTGAAGCGCCGGCAGCCGCCCGTCAGGACGCCGTGCGGCGGGACTTCAACTCGGCCAACCGCTCGTTGAGGATCTCTTCGAGCTCTTCGACGGAGCGACGCTCCAGCAGCATGTCCCAGTGGGTGCGGGGCGGCTTGACCGCCTTGCCGTCGGGCACCGACCCGTCGACCAGGGTGGACTCCAGGCCGTGCATCCGGCAGTCCCAGGTGCCCGGAACCTCGGCGTCGTCCGCCATGGGCACGCTGAATTCGTGATCCCGCGGGCACCGATAGGTGGCGGTGCGTCGGGGTGCCAGGTCGTGGTTGCGGTCGGCCTCGTAGCTCGTGCTGCCGAGGCGGGAGCCGCGCAGGACGCGGTCAGCCATCGTGTTCCTCTCCTAGATGCGGCCAAGCAGGCCGTCACATGTCGCCGGGGGCCTGTCTGGTGACGAACTCGTCCCCGCCCCGATCACCCGGTTCTACCCATGAGTAACGCCGCCGAGGGAGGATTCGTTCCCACTCGAGCGTGGGATGGGCGACGCTCGATCCGGCACCTCGGCGAGTGCGGGGCCGGGAAAGACTAGCGCAAGCACATGGGGCTGTTCGGAGCGGGTGTCACCACGATCCTCGCTCTTGTAGCACCTGGCGCAGCAGATCCGGCCGGTCGGTCATGATCCCGTCCACACCGGCGTCGAGCAACGTGTGCATCTGAGCCGGTTCGTTGATGGTCCAGACGTGGACCTCCAGCCCGGCCCGATGGGCGGCGCTGAGCAGGATCCCGGGCACGACCGTCCACCCGCGCAGCCGCGGCGGTACCTGCACAGCCACCGCCGCCGGTGGCTTCCGGCCCCGCCCGGAGGTGAGCGCCAGCCGGGCAATCCGACGCGGACCGAGGGAGGTGGCTACGTCCGGTCCCAGCAACGCCTGCAGCCGGGCCAGCCGAGAGTCCGCAAACGCGGCCAGACAGACCCGGTCGGCCAGGCCCGACTCCTCCAGGGCCTGCGCCAGAGGGGTGACCGCCGCGTCGGTCTTGGCGTCGACATTGAGCCGGACGTCGGGGTGCGCCCGCATCAGCTCGAGCAGGTCCTCGAAGGCCGGGATGGGGTGAGTTCCGGCCACCCGCACCCGATGCAGATGGTCCCAGGTGCAGTGGCTCAGCGGTCCCCGGGCGTCGGTGACCCGGTCGAGGACCGCGTCGTGGAACACCACCAACCGGCCGTCGGCGGTCGTCTGCACGTCGGTTTCCAGGTAACGAAAGCCCTCGTCGACCGCTCGCTTGAAGGCGGCCATGGTGTTTTCCGCCTCGGCCAGGTCGTCGAGGTGCCAACCCCGATGGGCAAACGCTCGCGGGCGCGGCAGATCCAGAAAGCTGCTCATCCGGCGGCGAACCGCCCTCGCCCGGGCACGGCGGCCAGTCTGGCACGGCCTGTCGAACCGGGCCCGTCGGCCCGCACCGGCAGAATGAGCCGATGACAGTGGCGACGGGCCTGGCCACCAGGACGGCGGCGCGATGCCTCTGGTGCGGGCGTGAGCTGCCCGCCGATGCCGGCGCCATCGGACGTCGGCGCCGCTACTGTGCGCAGGCCTGCCGGCAGCGTGCCTACGAACATCGCAGCGCGCTGCTTCGACGCGACCTTCCCGCCGACGCCCTGGTGCTGACCGCCGCTGAGCGGGCTGACCTGTCCGACCGGCTCTATCAGGTGCGCTGCGCTGCCGAGGACGTGCTCACCGCCCTGACCGAAGCGGCTGACCGGGCAGAGTTGAACGAGTTGGCCGCCCTGGTGGTGACGGCTGCCCGGGACGCCGAGCGGTTGCGCTGATGGGGACCTGGGCCGACGTGGCGCAGGCAGCCGGCGAGCTGCCCGGGGTGACGGCCGAATCGATCTACGACGGCTGGCGGGCGTGGAAGTTGCGCGGCCGGTCGATCGCGTGGGAGCGGCCGCTGGGCGTCAAGGACCGCGTCGCTCTGGGGGAAAACGCCTGGGCCGGAGACATTCTCGCCGTCCGGGTGGCCGACCAGGACAGCAAACAGGCGTTGATCGCCGACGACCCCGAGATCTATTTCACGATCCCGCATTTCGACGGGTTCCCGGCCGTATTGGTGCGGTTGGAGCGGCTTCCCGCGTCGGAACTGGCCGGATTGTTGGCCGATGCCTGGCGGCTGCGGGCGACGAAAACCATGGTCAAGCAGCACCCGGAAATCTAGAAGAGCCCCGGGCTCTGGATCGGCTTCGGGGAATCGAACAGGGCGGAGACGGACTCCCCGTCGTGGATACGGCGCATGGCTTCGGCCAAGGCCGGCGCGATCGACAGCACGGTCAACTTCGGGATGCGGACCGACTGGGGGACAGGCACCGTGTTCGTGCAGACGATCTCGACCACCCCCGGGAGCTCGGCGATGCGTTGCACGGCGCCGTCGGCGAACAGCCCGTGCGTGCAGGCGATCCGAATGGTGCCGACGGACCGCCCCTGCAGCACCCGAACCAGCTCGACAACCGTGCTGCCCTTGGCGATCTCGTCGTCGAGGATGATCACGTCCCGGCCCTGCACGTCGCCGATGACCGACGTGATGGCGACGTGGTCGTCGGGAAACCGCTGCTTGGCGCCCGCGGCCACCGGTACCCGCAGGAGTCGCGCGAACGCCGCGGCCTCCTTGGCGTTGCCCAGGTCGGGGGAGACCACCACCGTGTTGGACAAGTCGCCCAGCCGGAAGTGCGCGGCCAGTTCCCGCAGCGCGTGCAGATGATCGACGGGCACGCTGAAGAACCCGTGCACCTGCGGGGAGTGCAGGGTCATGGCCAACACCCGGTTCGCGCCCGCGGTGACCATCAGGTCGGCCATCAGCCGACCGCCGATGGAGATCCGGGGTGCGTCCTTCTTGTCCGAACGGGCGTAGGCGTAGTGCGGCATCACCACGGTGGTCCGGGCCGCCGACGCGCCGCGGGCCGCATCCAGCATCAGCAGCAGCTCGACCAGGTTCTCCTGCACGGGTTTGACCAACGGCTGCACCAGGAAGACGTCGCGCTCACGGCAGTTGGCCTGCAGCTGCACCTCCAGACAGTCGTTGGCGAACCGCTGGAAGCGGACCGGGTGCAACGGGGTGCCCAGGTAGGTGCAGATCTCGGCGGCCAGCTGCGGATGGGCGCTGCCGCTGAACACGGCGATGTCATGCATCAGCGTCCTGTCCGTCCGGGGAAAGCTCGCACGCCCACCCTTTCACGTCGGCCACCGGCCGACGAACCCCGGTCGCCCCTACCCGGACTTGTGGGACTTCCCCCGGGTCTTGCGAGCCGGGGCCGCGGTCCTCTCCTTGAAACGCGGTAGACGCAGCGAAAACGTCGACCCCGAACCGTGTTCCGACTGCAGCAGGGCCCGGCCGCCGTGGTTGGCGACGGCGTGCTTGACGATGGCGAGTCCGAGACCGGTGCCACCCGTGCTGCGCGAACGGGCCTCATCCACCCGGAAAAATCGTTCGAAGACCCGCCGCTGATGCTCCGGTGCGATGCCGATCCCGCGGTCGGTGACCGAGATCTCGAGCACGGAATCGGTGGCCGCGATACCGACGGATACGTCGGTGCCGGCCGGCGAGTAGCGGATGGCGTTGTCGATCAAGTTGGTCAGCGCGGTGATGAGCACGGACCGGTCGCCCCGGACCAGGGCGCCGGTCTCCGGACCCACCACCAACTCGATGCCGAACTTCTCGGCCACGGTGCTCATCCGGGCCACCGCCTCGGCCACCACCGCGTCGACCTCGATCACGGTGCGGGTCGGGAGCGGATCCGCGCCCTGCAGCCGGGACAACATGATGAGGTCGGCGACCAGGTCGTTGAGTCGGCGGGACTCGTTGACCAGGCGCCCGGCGAAGGCGCGCACCGCTTCGGCGTCGCCGGCCGCCTGGTCCACCGCTTCGGCCAACAGCGAGATGGCCGATACCGGGGTCTTCAATTCGTGGGACACATTGGCCAGGAAGTCCCGCCGGACCTCTTCCAACCGCAGAGCCTCGGTGCCGTCCTGCGCCGTCACCAGCACGACCTTGGCTGATCCGCTGGGTCGCGCGATCGGCTGCAGGAGGGCCTGGACCTGGATGGGGATGCGTCGGCGACTGATCTTGGTGGACACCCGGACGGTGCCCATCTCGACGTCGACCAGCTCCCCGGAGACCAGCGAACGGTTGACCCCGTCGATGATCCGCTCGTCCGGCTTACCGCCCGTCACCACCCGCAATCGCCGGGCCATCTTGTTGGCGTACAACACTTTTCCGTTGCCGTCGACGATCGCGTGGGCGATGTTGGAGCCCTCCACGGCAAGACGGGCATAGTCCTCCGGAGGGGTTCGACCGCGCGCCACCTGCGCATGGTATGGCTCAGCGCCACACCGGGGGCAGCGTGGGCATCTGCAGCCGGGAACCCTCCAGCACCGACCCGGCTTGTTTGATGCGCCGCACCACCGGTTCGATCTGCAGGCCGCGGATCCCGGCACTCAGATTTCCGAGCGAGCTGGTGAACGAGTAGAGCTCGCGCACGTCCCGCACCGACAGCGACGCAGCCACATTCGAGGGTCCGGTGGTGGCGGCCGCATAGCTGACCTCGGGCTGGGCGGCCAGGGCCATGCCGATCTGATCCCATTGCCCCGGCTCGACATTGAGCCACAACATTGCCAGTACCGGATATCCGAGCAGCTCGACGGCCAGATCCACGTCCAGATAGAGGGTTCCGCTGGCCAGCAGGACGTCCAGGCGGCGACTGGTGCGGCCATGGGTCCAGCCGGTGACCGCGGCCAAGGCGGCGATCGAGGCTCGCCCGTCGACCCCCAACGCATCGATTAGGGGCTGGTCGGCGGGTCCCAGCCGCTCGCCTTCACCGCTGCCGATGGGCTGCCGGTGGGGCGAGCCGGCGAACAGCTCGGCGACCGTGCTGTCGGACAGGGTGCTGCCGTAACGCACCCAGGCGTCGTTCTCGTGTCCGAACCGGCTGAGTACGACCGCGGCGGTCATGCTCAGGACCTGGGCGGTGCGAGGGAGCCGCCCCAGCAGCAACTCGTCCCGTTCGTCGGCCGACCGGGCCCGGATTGACGCCAGGATGTCGGCACCGCCCCCGGTCAAGGACACCCAGGACACATCGGCGCGGGTGGCCAACGCCTGCGCCAGCGGTAGCGCCGCATGGGGGCGGCAGGAGACCCGCAGCATCCAATCCAGTTGTCCGATCCGGCTCGGGTCCACCAGCCCGATCACCCGGACCACCCCGGCCCGGCGCAAGCGGGCGTACCGGCGGGCCACCGTCTGCTCCGATACCGCCAACACCTGGGCCAGCACGGCGAAACCGGCCCGTGGACTGATCTGGAGCGCATGGAGGATATCGCGATCGAGTTGATCGATCCGGGTGGAATCCGGCGACGAGGCCAACGTCATGGAGGAAATCTACGACTTCCGCTCGCTGGCTGTGACGGCGTGGGCATCCGGCCGGAGAGTGGGGATAGACCGAAGTTTCCCAGAAAGGACTGGCAATGAAGAAATGGCTTCCGCTGGCGGTGATCTCGCTCGGCACCTTCATGCTGTTGATCGACGTGACCATCGTGAACGTGGCGTTGCCTCAGATGGCGAGGAGTCTGTCCACCTCGTTCACTGACCTGCAGTGGGTGGTGGACGCGTACGCGCTCACCCTGGCCGCTCTGCTGCTGGGCGTGGGCGGCGTGGCCGACCGGGTGGGTCATCGCACCGGTTACCTGGCCGGCCTGGCCGTGTTCGGAGTGTCCTCGCTGGTCTGCGGCTTCGCCCCGACCACCGGGGTACTGATCGCGGCCCGGGCCGTGCAGGGCATCGGTGGCGCGGCCATGTTCGCCGCCACGTTCGCTCTGTTGAACCGGTCCTACACCGGCCGGGACCGGGGTACGGCCTACGGCATCTGGGGCGCCGTCAGCGGTGCCGCCGCCGCCATCGGGCCCGTGCTGGGCGGGGTGCTCACTCAGACCCTGTCCTGGAATTGGATCTTCTACGTGAACGTACCGATCAGCGCGGTGGCCATCCTGCTCGCGCTGCGTGTCCTGCCCCAGGATCGGCCCGAAGTGGCTCGGCGCATCGACATGCCCGGCATCGCCGCCTTCACCGTGGGCGTCGGCGCTCTCACCCTCGGTTTGATCCGGACGGGGACGCACGCCTGGTCGGCGCCCTCCGTCTGGTTGCCGCTGGTCGTCGCTGTGCTGGCGTTCACCGCGTTCGTGGTCATCGAGGCGACCGTGGCCGAGCCCATGGTCGACCTGCAGCTGCTGCGCCGACCCTCGTTCGTGGGCACGCTGCTCGCGGCCCTGGTGCTGAACTTCGCCGCTTTCGCCGCCCTGACGTACTCGTCGATCTGGACCCAGAGCGTGCTCGGCCTGTCCCCGATCTCGGCCGGGTTGGTCACGCTCGCCATGGCCGCCAGCGCCTTCGTGGTGGCCGGGGCCACCGGACGACTGGTGCACGGTCGCGCCCCCGGGCCCATCGTCGGTGGAGGACTGATCGTCATCGGGCTGGGCGCCGTTCTGGACGCGGTCATGATCTCCTCCGATTCGGGTTGGCCGGCGCTGCTGGCCGGCTTCGCCGTCATCGGGATCGGAGTCGGCGTGGCCACGCCCACGCTGTCGTCGGCGGCCATGTCGGCGGTGCCGATGCAGCGCGGGGGTATGGCCGCCGGCATGGTGAACACCATGCGGCAGCTCGGGTTCGCAGTCGGTATCGCCGTGCTGGGCACCGTGTTCGCCACGGTCGCCACCCGTTCTCTGGGCGGCGACTCACCGGCCGCGCACCGGCTGCTCGGCGGCCAGGCGCAGCAGATCGTCGCGCAGAGCCGAGATCATGCGGCCGTGACCAACGCCTTGCACACGGCCTCCGCGGCCGGCCTGGACGCCATCTTCACCATCGCCGGGATCACCGGCATCATCGGCGGCCTGCTCGTGCTGGGGCTGATGTGGCCGCGGCGTCCACGGCTCGAGGCGCCGGTGGCCGACCTGGCCGAGGTCGGGTGACGGTGAGCGACACGGGAACCGCTGCGGATCGAACACGTGCACATGCATGTCCATCACCCGTTGCTGTTCCACCCGGCGTCCCGGACAGCGGAACTCCTAGAATCAACCGATGGCGTACGACCGTGACCTGGCGGACCGGCTGCGCGAGACGCTGGCGGGTCAGCGCGGCGTGACCGAGAAGCCGATGTTCGGCGGCCTGGCGTTCCTGATCAATGGCCGTCTGGCGGTGAGCGCGGGCAGCCAGGGCGGGTTGTTGCTGCGTTGCCCGCCCGACGACACCGAATCGTTGACCGGGAACCATGGCATCGACCGGTTCGTCATGCGCGGTCGGGAGATGGACGGCTGGCTCAGGGTCCATCCGTCGGCCATCGACACCGACGCGGATCTGGAGCGATGGGTTGCGGTGGGTCGGGCCTACGCCGAGTCATTGCCGCTGAAGACGCGCTGAGATCAGGGTGATCTCAGCTGATGTCAGACGGCGGCCAGGACACGACCGGTCTTGGCCAGCATCGATTGCACGACGACCGGATGAAACATCCGCACCGGCGCGAAGTAGATCCGGCCGGCGGCCCCGTGCAGCTTGACGCTGGTGGTCACCCGGACCAGGCGGCGCTCCGGGTCGACACCGACCGCGCAGGCGAAATCGAGATGGCTGTCCCGGGCGACGATCAGAACCTCGTCCCCCAACGTCCGGTCGACCGCGAACACGTCCCGGGGCGCCCGACGGACGCCGATCAGGGGCACCAGCAGCTGGCGCAGAGCCATGGCCACACCCACCCAGCGCGGCAGTCCTCGCCGGCTGAACAAGGTCTGGGCCCAGACAGCCGGGTCCGTGGTGGCCGAGGCCGGGAGCTGGACGATGTTCACGTCGGCGAAGTCCGGCGCCGGGATCTCGTCCAGAGCCAGCGAGCTGAGCGCAGGCGTGCTGTGCGGCATGGTTTCTCCCATCTCGGCAGTCCCATACGGTTCCGTATGGAACGGCCATACGCTACCGTATGGAGATGCCTGCGACAAGGGCCGGTCAGGGCTCGGCTGACGCCTGGGTGAACGCGGCCACCCGCACCCTGGCCGAGTCCGGTCTGTCGGCGATCAAGATCGAGGCCCTGGCGCGCGAGCTCGGGGTGACCAAGGGATCGTTCTACTGGCACTTTCCGGATCGGGCTGCGCTCATCGCCGCCGTGATCGACCGGTGGGAGGCGAACCGCACCGACGCGATCATCGCCGAGGCCTCCCGGGGCGCTACCGCGCACGACCGGTTGCGGCTTCTGGTCGCAGGTGTTGCGCATCGCCGCGGTGTCGGCCGGGGCGAGCTGCGGCTGTATCTGGAGGCGTCCGGGGAGGGTGTCGCTGCGGCGGTCGACCGGGTCATCGGGCGGCGCGTTGCCTTCCTGTCCGAGTTGCTGGGCGATCTCGGGTTCGCACCCGACGAGGCCCGCCGACGTTCGGTGATCGCCTTGTCGGTCGCCGTCGGCCTGCAGCAGCTGTCCCTGGGCGTTCCGGGCGCCACGCAGGACGCCGCGCTGGACGCGGCGGACGTCGCCGACAGTCTGCTGCGGATGTTGTTGGCGCCCGACCTCGCCTGCCCGCCCGCCTCGAGCCCCGCCGGTGAAGAACTTCCCGGTGGCCGTCCCGGCGAGTAGTTTCGCGACGTGTGCTCGGAAAGCTGGATAGGGGCGGCGGTCCGAGCGCCCCGTGCTGATCCGGGGCGCCGGCGATATGGCACGATTCTTCAGGTGTCCGGCAGATCGGCGGCGACGCAGCGCCTGGAGGATTTGGCCCGACTGCGCCGGGTCCGGGACCGGATCGACCGGGAATTCGCGCAGCCGTTGGACGTCGATGGACTGGCCCGGGGGGCGAACATGTCCGCCGGCCACCTGTCTCGAGAGTTCCGGTCCGCTTACGGCGAATCGGTGTATTCCTACCTGATGACCCGCCGGATCGAGCGGGCCATGGCCATGCTCCGCCGCAGCGACCTGTCCGTCACCGATGTCTGCTTCGCGGTCGGCTGCTCGTCGCTCGGCACCTTCAGCACCCGGTTCACCGAGCTGGTGGGCATGCCGCCCAGCGTGTATCGCCGAGAGGCGGCTCGGGAGGGGGCCACCATGCCGGCCTGCGTGGCCCAGCGGGTGACACGTCCCGTCCGGGCCCGGGTCACGGCCGGCCCGTAGCGTGTTCGCCATGGACCTGACGATCCACTCGGCGTTCCTGCCCCATCTCGATCCGGAACAGTCTCTCGCTTTCTACCGCGACATTCTCGGCTTTGAGGTCCGAAACGAGGTGGGCTACAACGGCATGCACTGGATCACGGTCGGCCCGCCGGATCAGCCGCAGACGTCCATCGTGCTGCACCCGCCGGCCGCCGACCCCGGTGTCACCGACGACGAGCGCCGGATCGTACTGGAGATGATGGCCAAGGGCACCTACGGGATCCTGGTCCTGTCCACACCGGATTTGAACGCGACGTTTGCCCGGCTGCAGGCGGCGGGCGTGGAGGTGGTCCAGGAGCCGACCGACCAGTTCTACGGCATCCGGGACTGCGCCGTCCGCGACCCGGCCGGCAATCTGATCCGCATCGACCAGCTGCCGTGACCGGTCAGGAATCGAGAAGCGGGGCCACAGTTGCCGCCCTAACGTCGATGACGTCACTACCCACGAAGGAGACGTCATGAGTCCCACCATCCGCAGCCTGGTCGTCCCGGTGTCCGATGTGGACGCGGCCAAGAAGGTCTACACGGCCCTGTACGGCGACCCACACACGGACCAGCCGTACTACGTCGGCTTCAACGTCGGCGGGTTCGAAATCGCGCTCAATCCCGCCCGAGATACCGAGACCACCGTCGCCTACGCCGATGTCGACGATCTCGACCAGATCCGACAGGCGCTGTTGGCGGCCGGGGCTTCGGAGCAGGTGGCGCCGCGCGAGGTGGCCCCGGGAGCCCGGATCTGCGTGCTCGCCGACCCGGACGGGAATCCGATCGGGCTGCGCGGCAAGTAGAGAACCGCCGCCGATGAACACCGCGCAGCCTGCCGCACTCGACGCCGACGCCCACGATCTGATCCGCGTGCGCGGTGCCCGGGAGAACAATCTCAAGGACATCGACGTCGATTTGCCCAAGCGCAGGCTGACGGTGTTCACCGGTGTGTCCGGGTCGGGCAAGAGTTCCCTGGTGTTCGGTACGATCGCGGCCGAGTCGCACCGGCTGATCAACGAGACCTATCCCGCGTTCCTCCAGGGCTTCATGCCCAATGCAAACCGTCCGGACGTCGACCTGCTGGAGGGGCTGACCACCGCGATCCTGGTGGATCAGCAGCGCATGGGCTCCGATCCGCGCTCCACCGTGGGCACGGCCACCGACGCTTACGCCCTGCTGCGGATCCTGTTCAGCCGGTTGGGAAAGCCGCACATCGGCTCTTCGCAGGCGTTTTCCTTCAATGTCGCGTCGATCTCCGGTGCGGGTGCGGTGACCTTGGAGCGTGGCGGAACGACAACGAAAGAACGG
This sequence comes from Nakamurella sp., assembly GCA_965277905.1. Taxonomy (GTDB): domain Bacteria; phylum Actinomycetota; class Actinomycetes; order Mycobacteriales; family Nakamurellaceae; genus Nakamurella. The sequence goes on along the minus strand of CBDIDW010000004.1, from coordinate 810,479 downwards.
CGTAGCTTCTCGATCACCGGCGGCATGTGCCCGCGCTGCGAGGGGACCGGGTCGGTCACCGACTTCGACCTGACTGCCCTGTACGACGCGGACAAGTCCCTCAACGAGGGCGCACTCGCCGTTCCCGGGTACAGCATGGACGGCTGGTTCGGTCGGATCTACCGCGGGAGCGGGTTTTTCGATCCGGACAAGGCGATCCGTCGCTACACCAAGAAGGAATTGCACGATCTGCTCCACAAGGAGCCGACCAAGATCAAGGTCGAGGGCATCAACCTGACCTACGAGGGGCTCATCCCGAAAATTTCGAAATCGATGCTGGCCAAGGACGTCGACACGATGCAGCCGCACATCCGGGCCTTCGTGGAACGGGCGGTGACGTTCACCGTGTGCCCGGAGTGCGACGGAACCCGGCTCTCCGCTTTGGCCCGGTCATCGAAGATCAAGGACCACGACATCGCCCAACTGTGCGCGATGCAGATCAGTGATCTGGCCGACTGGATCCGTGAGCTGGACGAGCCGTCGGTGGCACCGCTGCTCGCCGGTCTGCAGCACCTGCTCGACTCGTTCACCCAGATCGGGCTCGGCTACCTGTCCCTGGACCGTCCGGCCGGCACCCTGTCCGGCGGAGAAGCCCAGCGCACCAAAATGATCCGCCATCTCGGATCGTCACTGACCGACGTGACCTACGTTTTCGACGAGCCGAGCGTGGGATTGCATCCCCACGACATCGGCCGGATGAACGACCTGCTGGTCGCCCTGCGAGACAAGGGCAACACCGTGCTGGTGGTCGAGCACAAACCGCAGGTGATCGAGATCGCCGATCATGTAGTCGATCTCGGGCCGGGTGCGGGGATCGCCGGGGGAGAGGTGATGTTCGAGGGGACGGTCGCGGGATTGCGGGCCAGTGGCACCCTCACCGGCCGGCACCTGGACGACCGGGCCGGCCTGAAACCGTCGGTGCGGACCTCGACCGGAGTACGGCAGATCCGCGGGGCCGACACGCACAATCTGCGCGACGTGGACGTCGATATTCCGATGGGCGTGCTGGTCGTGGTCACCGGTGTGGCTGGGTCGGGCAAGAGTTCGCTGATCAAGGGCTCGGTGTCCGGCCGGGACGGTGTGGTCACGATGGATCAGACGCCGATCCGCGGGTCACGGCGCAGCAACCCGGCCACCTACACCGGACTGCTCGACCCGATCCGGTCGGCCTTCGCCAAGGCCAACGGCGTGAAACCAGCGCTGTTCTCGGCCAACTCGGAAGGCGCCTGCCCCACCTGCAACGGCGCCGGAGTGGTCTACACCGACCTCGGGATCATGGCCGGCGTGGCCATCACCTGCGAGGAATGTGAGGGTAGGCGTTATCAGGCCGCAGTCCTGCAGTACCAGCTCGGCGGCCGGGACATCAGCCAGGTGCTGGCCATGCCGGTCGCCGAGGCGGCCGTCTTCTTCGCCGATGGTCCGGCCAAAGTGCAGGCGGCACAGCAGATCCTGGATCGGCTGGAAGATGTGGGTCTGGGGTACCTGGCCCTGGGACAGCCGTTGACCACGCTCTCGGGCGGGGAACGACAGCGATTGAAGCTGGCCATCCAGATGGCGGAGAAGGGCACCGTGTACGTGCTCGACGAGCCCACCACCGGGCTGCACCTGGCCGACGTCCAGCAGCTGCTCGGCCTGCTCGACCGGCTGGTGGACGCGGGTAAGTCGGTCATCGTGGTCGAGCACCATCCGGCCGTGATGGCTCACGCCGACTGGATCATCGACCTCGGCCCCGGGGCCGGGCACGACGGCGGCCGAGTCGTCTTCGAAGGCACCCCGGCCGATTTGGTGGCGACCGCGGCCACGCTGACCGGCCAGTACTTGGCCCGTGACGTCGGGGCCGGCCGGCTCTGATCGACCCGGTGACGCCCGACGGCCCGCTCAGCCGATCTCGGTCAGTCGCTGCGCCAGCACGTCTCCAAATGCCCGCACGCTGCCCACCGGATCGGGCGTGATCGGCCGGGTATGGATGTGCCCGATGCCGATGTCGGCGTACTCCTGGGCCAGCCGGAGGAAAGCGTCGGGATCATCCAGCGGGTTGGCTCGCGGTCCCTGCACGGTCTTCTCGATGGTGTCGTAATCCCGGCCCAGATTGTCGCAGTGCCGGCGGAGCACCTCCAGCTTCTCCCGTGCCTGATCCGGACCGCTGACGATGAGGTTGGTCGCATCGGCGTACTGCGCGACCATCCGTAGGGTCTTGCGTTCGCCGGAGCCACCGATGACGATCTTCGGCCGCGGTTGACTCACCGGCGCGGGGACGTTGATGGTCTCGGCCAAGTGGTAATGCTTGCCGTCGTAGGGACCTTCGTCCTCGCTCCACATCTGCAGGGCGATCTGAATGGCCTCCTCGAGCCGCTCGAACCGCTCCGCCAACGGCGGAAAGGGCACTCCGAGGGCCAGGTGTTCGCGCTCGTACCAGGCGGCCCCGATGCCGAGAAAGGCGCGGCCGCTGCTGAGCACGTCCAGCGTGGTCACGGTTTTGGCCAGCAGCCCGGGATGCCGGTAGGTCACCCCGGTGACGATGGTGCCCAGTTGCAACCGGCGGGTCAGCCCCGCGGCGAAGGCGAGGGTCGCGTAGCCCTCCAGCATCGGGTCGTGCGCGGTGCGGAAGGCTTCCATCTGGAACCAGTGGTCCATGACGGTGAACCAGGAGGCGCCGATTTCGTCGGCTGCCCTGGCGGTCTCGGCCACCGCCGGGGCGAGCGCGGCCGAGCCGCCGGGCATGGTGAAGTCCATGAAGTGAAATCCGAATCTCATGGCCCCAGTGTGCTCTCGGCATCGTTGCGAATGCCGAGGCGGACCGGCGGGGCTGGACCCGCAGGTGCCCGCGCGCGAATGCCGCCCGCTGTGACGCCCACGCTGTTCGCACCCACTATGAGCTGGGCCGTCATCACGCCGGGGTCGAACCGACCCGCGCGCCCAGCACACCACGGCCGGTCGTACCCCCGACCGCCGACGCATAGGTCAGGATGGGCAGGTCATCTCACTTCAAGGAACGCGCGCCCGGCGGCGTGGGAGAGGGCCTCACCGTGACTGACACCAAGCCCGACCTGGGCTCGGACGAGCCCCCGGCCGTGTCCCCGCCCGGAGAGCCGAGTGCGTCGACTCGGCCGACACCGGGCCTGGTTCGGTTGGTCCGGCGGGTGCCGTTCACGTCCGCTTATGTGCTGGTGACCTTGGTGCTGGCGGTGGCTCTCGGCACCCTTTGGTCCGGCATCGAGAGCAAACCCTGGTACGACCAGGTGGCTTACGGGTTGCCCGCGTTCCAGGACGGGCGTTGGTGGACGCTGGTCTTCGGCAACTTCTTCGCCCTATACCCGGTCTACTACGTGTTCGTCGCCGGCGCCTTCGCCCTGCTGACCGGGTTCGCCGAATGGCGGTTGGGGACCGCCCGCACCGTGGTGATCACCATCGCCTACCAGATCGGTGCCGTCCTGGCCACGGCCCTACTTTTTCTGATTTTCCGGAACTCGAGTTGGGACTGGGCGGTTCAGCGCGGCACAGAAACGGACGTCGGATTCTCGGCCGGGATGATGGCCGTCCTCTCGGTGGCCAGCGCGACGGTCCGCCCACCCTGGCGGCTGCGTCTTCGCCTGGCGATCTGGCTGTATGTCGTCTTCTCATTCCTGTTCGTTGGGCAGATGGCGGATGCCGAGCACCTGATGGCGGTGCTGCTGAGCATGCCGTTGTCCACTCGCCTGGCCGGTCACAAGGGGTTGAAAGCACGGGCCCTGCCGACCCGACACGAGGTCCGCCTACTCGCGTGCGTAGCCGTCATCGTCGTCGCAGCGACGAACGTCGTCGGTGTCCTGCTGCCCGGTCGGCTGACCCCGCTCGGTGTCGCTGACGACAGCAACGACGGCTGGGTGGTCACCATCCTGCTGCTGCTCTTCACCTTGGCCATCGCCAACGGACTGCGGCACGGATATCGGTGGGCCTGGTGGGCCGAGGTGATCCTGCAGGGCCTGTTGCTGGCGCTGGTCCTGGTGGTCGTCGTTGCTGTTGTTGTCTCCGCCATCGGCGGTGGGGGCATCGAGCTGGATGGCATCCCAGAGTTCTTTGCCAGCAGCGCGCTGTCGCTGGCCATCTTCGTCCTGCTCATTGCGGCCCGGCGCACCTTCCGGGTACCCCGGCGGCGCAAACGCAACCGGGACGCCGGGGCCTCCCAGCCGGACGCCGCCAAGGAGTTGCTCCGCCAATACGGCGGCGACACCATCTCCTGGATGACCACCTGGCCGGAGAATCGGCACATGATCTCCACCGACGGCCGGGGCTATATCGCCTTCGTCCGGCACGCCGGCGTGGCGGTGGCCTTGGGGGATCCGGTGGGGCCCCCGGATGCTCTGGTCGGCACCATCGGTGAGTTCGTCGGACTGTGCGAGCGGACGGGGATGGTCCCGTACATCTTCTCCTGCACCGAGTCCACGGTTGCGGCCACCCGGACGCTGGGCTGGCAGAGCGCCCAGGTCGCGGAGGACAACCTGATCGACCTGCCTGACCTTGAGTTCAAGGGCAAGAGGTGGCAGGACATCCGCACCGCGCTGAACAAGGCCCCGAAGGCCGGCATCCGCTTCGAAATGCTGAAACTGGCCGACGCACCGTGGAAGCTGGTGCAGCAGGTCGAGTTGCTGTCCCAGGAATGGTTGGGCGACAAGAAGCTTCCGGAAATGGGCTTCACCCTCGGCGGTCTGACCGAAGCGCTCGACCCGGACGTCCTGGTCGGGCTGGCTCTCGATGCCGGCGGCACGGTTCACGGAGTCACGTCATGGATGCCGGTCTATGCCGGCGAAGGCCAGATCGCAGGCTGGACCCTGGATCTCATGCGGCGCGCGGACGACGGTTTCAAGTCCGCGATGGAATTTTTGATCGCCTCGTCCTGCCTGTACTTCAAGGAACAGGGAGCGCGGTTCGTGTCACTGTCGGGTGCCCCGCTGGCCCGTTCCGGCCCCGACGAGGGCGCCGACACGCCGGTTGACAGGCTCTTGGACACGCTCGGCGGTGCGCTGGAACCGTTCTACGGATTCCGATCCCTGCACACGTTCAAGAGCAAGTTCCAGCCACGACTGTCGCCGATGTACATGGTCTTCCGTGACGAGGGCGACCTGCCCCGGATCGGCATCGCCATCACCCGGGCCTACCTGCCCGATGCGGGCGTCCGCGACATGGTCGCGATGATGAGGCAGTGACGGACCAGCCCGGCGGGCGGCGCTTGCAGCGGTGGAGCGGCTGACGTACAGTCGGCACTCCACCCCAAGGGGGATGCGCACTCGGGGCGCCTCGCCAGGTTCAATCCCTGGGTCCTCCACCACGACGGAACCGTACCGCCAGCAGGTCCCGGCGATATGGACCGCATTCGTCTCACTCCCACACCGCGGTCTTCTACTCCCGATGAGCTTGCTCGACACCAGTCCGCACGTGGTGTGGAATTGGCACCATGAACACGGACGAGATTCGTCGCACCTTCCTCGATTTCATGGTCGAGCAGGGTCACGTGGTCATACCCCGGGCGCCGCTGGTGCCGCGCGACGACCCCACCACGCTGTTTACCGGAAGCGGCATGCAGCCGTTGCTGCCGTACCTGCTCGGTGCTCCCCACCCCCAGGGAACCCGGCTGACCGACAGCCAGACCTGTCTTCGGGTTCAGGACATCGAGGACGTCGGGGACAACCGGCACACCACGTTTTTCGAGATGCTCGGAAACTGGAGCCTGGGTGACTATTTCAAGGACCACCAGCTCCGCCAGTTCTGGACCTTCATCGTCGAACGGGTGGGCCTGGACCCCAATCGCATCTATGTCTCGTGTTTCATCGGCGATCCCGCCAACGGGATCCCCAAAGACACCGAGGCGGCGGACATCTGGACGGAGCTGTTCGCCGCCGCCGGTGTCTCGACCGACCGGGCTGAGGTCGATACCGAAGAACATGCGGCGGCCATTGGCACCAATGGGGCGCGCATCGCGTTCTACGGCAAGAAGAACTGGTGGTGTCGGGGCGGTAAAGCCGACGAGATGCCGATAGGGGAGCCCGGTGGTCCCGACTCCGAGGTCTTTTATCTCTACCCGGACATCGCGCACGATCCCGCCTACGGTGCTCACTGCCACCAGAATTGCGATTGCGGGCGGTTCATCGAACTCGGCAACTCCGTGTTCATGCAATATCGGCGCACCGCCACCGGATTCGAGCCGTTACCGCGGAAGAACGTCGACTACGGGGGCGGACTGGCGCGAATCACCGCGGCCTCGATGGACACCCCGGACATTTTCCGCATCGGCTCGCTGTGGCCGATTGTGGCCAAGTTGCAGGAACTGTCGGGTAGGTTCTACGAGGACGAAACCCAAGCCATGCGGGTCATCGCCGACCACCTGCGCGGGGCAGCGTTCCTGGCCGTCGACGGAGTGCGGCCCGGCAACAAGGCGCAGGGTTATGTCATGCGGCGGCTGATTCGCCGGGCCGTTCGGTACGCGTTCGACCTGGGCCTGGACCAGAACTTCTTTTCGGACATCGTTCCGACCATCGCCGCAATCTACGAACACCATTATCCCGAGGTGGCTGAACGGGGCCCACAGGTCGTTGCGGTGCTGGCCAAGGAGGAGGTGGCGTTCCGGAAATCGCTGCGCAAGGGCATCAAGGAACTGGAGAGCTATCGGTCCACCGGGGTGACCGGCGTCGAGTTGTTCAGGCTGTACGACACTTTCGGCTTCCCGGTTGAGCTCAGCACCGAACAGGCGCGACGGGCCGGCATCACGGTGAGCGAGACGTGGTCGGCGGAGTTCGAGTCTCAGATGGCCGAGCAGCGGGCCCGATCACAACGCTCCAGCGCCATGCTCGTGTGATGGAAGATGAACCGAACCCTGCGGTTCGGCTTGTTCCGGCGGCGCAGGCGCGCGAGCTCATCGCCCTCGAACTCGGTCCGTTGATCCCGGACATGGAGGTGGTCAGGGAGGGAGTTTGGGCTCGGTCCCTCACGAACGAGATTCGGGCCGTCATCGCGGTGTCGCCGCTGAAGGGTGCGCAGTACGACATCGAGTACGGCGGGCGGCCCGGGCCGAGCTGACCTCGTCCGACGACGAGGTCGCGCTCGTGTCGCTCCTTGCGCACGTGCCTTCGCTGCCCGGCCGGCTACCCGGATGGTCCATCTGAGCTGATCTCAAGGGGCAAGGATTCCGCCGAGCATCTGCCAGCCGTGGGCGAAGGTACCGTCCCGGGCATCGAAGAGGAAAAGCGGACCTTTGATCCCGCGGGCGAAAACGGCGAAGCCGGGACCGGACCGGGCCGGAGCAAGTGCGACCGTTCCGGTGATCCGACCGCCCAGTGGCTCTCGTACTCCGCCGACCACCACATCAGCGCTACCGTCGGAACGTCCGTATCCCAGGACCGTGCCGCCGGCGGTGGCCGCGTACGCGGGCGGGGTGCAGGTGCCGAAGCCAGGGGAGTTGTACCAGGTGGTGCGATTACCGGAGCCATCCACCCTGGCCTCGTAGAAGTACCCGTCGGTGCCGCGCACCCCCACCTTTGCCGCCGGAGCGGCCACCGCGGCCGGGCCGCCGGAGAGGCCGCCACGCTGGGCCACCCACCGGCCTTGGCCAGCGCCGACGACCTGGAGTGCCCAGAGGCCGTTGTCGGTGCTGCGCACGTAGACGTCGAGCACGCCCGGCGCGCGGGCCATCACCGCCGGCGCGCTGGTTCCGATGCCGCCGGTACTGGTCCAGCCGCGGGACCACTGCCCGTTGACCATCCAGCGGTGGTAAACGACATGGTCCACCCCCGTCACGTACAGATCGATCCGGTGACCATCGGTGGAGGTGACCGCGGGTCCGTACAGCGCCTGACCGCCCAGGTTGGTGAACCCGCTGCGGCCCACCGTCCAGTACTGGACGCTCTTGTCGGCGGCGACGACGAAGGCGTAGAGCCCGTCCGCGGTCGTCACCGCACCCACCGGGGTGTTGGCATCGGCGCGCGACCCCAGGCAGGCCGGATCACCCGGCGTGGCCACCGGGGCGACCCGCAGGATCCGGTCCTGGCCGCCACCGTTGGAGGTGGTGAGGTAAAGGGCGCCGTCCGGACCCAACTGCGGCGATCGGAGCCGGCCAAATGTTCCGGACAGCGCGGGGATGGATTGCACGCTCACCAGGCTGTTGGTCGAGGAGATCGTCAGCGCGCGGACCGAGGTGTCCTTGAGCGCGGCCGCGATGAAGGCGCCGTTCAGCGAGCCCCAGGCGGGACCGCTCAGCCAGGCTCCGCCGGACAGGGCCAGGGTCGGGTCGCCGGTGGTGTACACCGCACTCATGACATTCGGCAGTCTGAGGTCGGTCATCGGCACCGACTCGTTGTAGCCGGGGATCGGGTTGTATCCGTAGTTCTTACCGGCCACCAGACGGTTGACCTCGTCGTCGCGGTAGGTGCCCTGCTCGACCGACCACATGTCATTGGTTCCCGGCCGGAGCGACAAACCTTGCACGTTGCGGTGCCCGTAGGTATAAATCAACCGGGTCCGGGCGTTTGGGCTGGATAGAAAGGGATTCCCCGGTGCAGGCGCCCCGGCCGTGGTCATCCGCAACACCTTGGCATTCAGGCTGGTCAGATCCTGAGGCGCGGTGCCAATGGTGGCATCACCGGTGCTGACATACAACAGTTGATTGTTGTCAAAACGCAGCCGGCAGCCGGCGTGCCGACCCGAGTCCTCGGCCACAGAGATGCCCGACACCACCACCGACACCCTCGTCGCGGCCGAATAGTCATTGTTTATTTGCCATTTGATGACCCGGATGTCATGCGCCCCGGCGCCGTTGTGACTCTGACATGTGTAAAAAAAGCGATTGGCGGTGAAACCGGGATCCACCACCAGGCCTTCCAGGCCGGTCTCGCCCTTCAGCCAGAGGTCGGACAGGTCGGCGGCCACGTTCCGGACGGTGCCGTTGCCCAGCCGTACCGAGAGGACGCCCTTGCGCTGGTCGAACAACATGGTCCCGTCGGGAGTGAACGTCAGATCCCAGGGAATGTCCAGGCCGCTCATCACCGTAGTGACCTGAAGCGGCGGGATCGACGCAGCCGAGACCGCGGCCGGAACGACACCTGGTCGGCTCGCCGTCGGAGCATCGGCCGCCGCGGGCGAGCCGGACCCGGCCGCGATCAGCAACACCGCCAGGATGGTGCCGGACACGCCATGTCGGAGCTTCATCGCCGCCGCCTTCAGATCTCGCTGTACGTGCCCGGTCGCCCACTATGCGTGAACGGTTCCAGTATCAGGTAAGACCGGGCATCCGACCCGTCGCTCGTCTCGATCGTCCGGACGGGTCCCTCCAGAAGTCGCAGTTACGTCACTGTGACGATATAGGCGGGCCGTAAGGCGACCCCGGGACGGTCAGGTCTGGGGCTGGCCGGAGAACGACCTTCGTACTGACCTTTTGTGGTGGTCGGCCTCACCTGCCGTTGCAATCCTCGGTGCATGTCATCGCTCAGCCGCGATCATGTCGGCAGCAACAAGGTGATGATCGGGACGGCGACCATCTCAACGACGCCCGGTGCGAGTCAGGCCACGCGAACCGCGAAGATCTCGGTATCGTTCTGGGGCGCCCGGGCTCCGCGCTCCCGCCAGGCACGTCTCGATCGCCGATAATCGACATTATGTCAGGTCGAAGTCTGCGTATTGCATCAGATGCAACTGGACCACTTCTGCGTTCTCTTCGCTCGGGTGTCGGCACGTTGATGCCCCTGAGCTGCAGGGATGATCGAGCGAGGTCCCATTTGGACGGTCTCTGGCGGGGCTGGTTGGTCCGCGACGGCTGGTTGAGCGGGCGTGCTCGTGGATCGCCGAGCTGGGCCTATTGACGTCCGGGTGCATCGGATGCAACATTGGTGCATCTGATGGACAGGCCTTTCGGGGGTGTGAATGGCGGTCGACGGAGCAGGTCGGGTCACGCTGGTGCGGTCGACGAGATGGTTGCATCCGGAGGACCAGGCCGTCGAGGAGATGCTGGCCGGGTGGCGTAATCAGCAGCTGTCGCGGAACCTGCAGGTGGCCACGATCGATCAGCGGATCAGGTGTGTGCGGCAGTTCTTCGAGTCGGTGAACGAGTATCCGTGGCGGTGGACGCCGGCCTTAGTCGATGAATACTTCGGCGACTTACGATCGGTTCGCAAGCTGGTGCACTCGACGATCCGCGCCCACCAGGGAGCCCTTCGCCATTTCACCGGCTATATCACCAGCCGCGACTACGGGTGGCTGGATCTGTGTCAGCAGCTATTCGGGACGCACCCCGTGCAGGTGTTCTTCGACTGGAACACCGCGGTGCACGCCGAGGAGTTTGAGGGTCAGCCGGCCAAGCGGCCATTCACCAGGGACGAGCTACAACGGCTGTTTGATCACGCCGATGACGAGGTCGGTCGGGTCGGCGCGAGTAGCCGGAAGGGTTGGCAGTCGGCGTTCCGGGACTCGGTGATGCTCAAGGTCGCCTACTCGTTCGGGTTGCGGTTCAATGAGCTTCGGCATCTGCAGACGGTCGACTTCGCTGTTAACCCGCACGCACGGCAGTTCGGGAAGTTCGGCGTCTGCAAGGTCCGGTTCGGCAAGTCCCGCAAGGGCTCTCCGCACAAGCCACGGAGCGTGCTGACTGTGTTCAGCTGGACGCCGGAAGTTCTGGGCGATTGGGTTACGAACGGGCGTGGGGACGTCGACGGCGGGCTGGACCTGTTCGTGAGCGAACGCGGCGGCCTGGTCGGCGAACCTGCCCTGCTCCGCCGGCTACGCCGTTACTGCGCGGACCTCTCTCTCCCGGCGCACGGCCTGGACCTGCATTCGCTGCGCCGTTCCTACGCCACCCACCTGTTGGAGGACGGTTGGGATCCGCGGTTCGTCCAGTTCCAGATGGGCCACGAATACGCATCCACCACCGGGATCTACCAGTTCGTCAGCGACGACTTCCGCGCCGCCACATTGAAGGCCACGCTGAACCGCACGGTCAAGCAGGCCCTACAAGGAGGCGGTGGCGCATGAAGCGCGTCGTCGAATACGACTGGCGCCTGGCCGAGCTGATGGCGGCACGCGGTATGCACAACACCACCGAGCTGGTCCCCCTGCTGGCCGAGCGAGGTATCGAGCTGTCCCGGACGCAGACGTTCCGGCTGGTCAACCAGCGGCCCGAGCGGGTGTCGCTCCAGGTGATCGCCGCACTTTGCGACGTGTTCGGCTGCGGACCGCAGGACCTCATCACGGTCACCGCTGCGGAAGCTCGCGGCCGCCGGAAGGCGGCCAACGCGGCATCGTCGTCGCCGAACGTGGTCGAGCTGAACCGATCGGTCCGTCCTCGTCGAGCCCGCGTCATCGACGATGTCCCCTGACACCCCCGCCGGGTTGCGGCCGCGGAACACCCGCCGCGGTCGGCCCCGCACGTCCGGCATCTTCGTCTGCGCTCGTTGCGGCCGCTCCGCGGGCAAGCACCGGGCCTGGTGGCCGGAAGGCAAAGTCTGCGGGACCTGCTTCACCGTGGCGATGCGGACCAGCGGCGTTTGCCCCGGCTGCGGTGTCGACCGGTTGCTTCCCGGGCCCGCAGAGCCGGGTCGAGGCCCGAGTTGCGCAGATTGCGCCGGCATCGCCGCTGACCTCCGCTGCGGCCGTTGCGGCACCGAAGGCGAGAACTACCGCCGCGGCATCTGCGCTCGCTGCGCTCTGCGCGACGACCTCACCGCACAGCTGGTCGCCAACGCGCCAGCTGAAAGTCGTGAGGTTGCAGAGCGTCTGGTCGACGCGCTCTGCGCCGCCGCACGTCCGGAAAGCATCATCACCTGGAAGCGGTCCCCCGCCGTCCAGAACCTCCTCACCGGCATCGGCGACGGCAGCATCCCGATCAGCCACGACGGACTGGACGCGCAGTCGGCGAGCAAAGCGATCGAACATCTGCGGGCAATCCTGGTCGCCACCGAAGCGCTCCCCTCCCGTGATCCCTACCTGGCCCGTTTCCAAATCTGGCTCGACAACAGGCTCGCCCCGCTACCCGAAGAGGTCGCCACTCCGGTGCGTCAATTCGGCACCTGGCACCACCTGCGACGGATCCGGACCCTGACAGGCAAAGGAACCGTCCGCGGACCAGTGCACGCCGCCAAGCAGGAAATCAGCGAAACGATCAAGTTCCTCGTCTGGCTGGACGCCACCCACAGCCGCACCGCCGCGACCTGCACCCAGCAGGACGTCGACGCCTACCTGGCCGGCGGCCCGACAACACGGACCGCGATCCGAACCTTCTTCGTCAACGCCAGAGAAACCCACCTGAATCGGGCTATCAAAATTGATCACCGTTCGGCTCGGCAAAGTCCATCGCTGACCCAGGAGCAGCGGCTGAAATGGATCCGAGAACTGCTCACCGGAAGCAGCGAATCGCTTCCCTACCGAGTCGCCGGAATGCTTCTCCTCCTGCTCGCTCAACCCCTCGTCAAGGTCGCCGCGCTACGCACACAGGACCTCGCGCCAACCCCAGGCGGACTGACTATCCGCCTCGGCCGCAACCCGCTCACCCTGCCGACGCCGTTCGCCGACCTCCTCGAACTTCACGCCAAGAACCGGCCAAACCTGGCCACGACCAGCAGCAACAGCCCCTGGCTGTTCCCCGGGAACCGAGCCGGACAGCACCTGCACCCCAACACGATCATGGACAGACTCCGCGGTCTCGGCGTCGACCTGCGAGCCGCTCGCAACCGCGCCCTCGCCGATCTGGTTATCAGCACACCGCCATCGTTGGTCGCCGATGCGCTCGGCTACAGCCACAGCACGGTCTTCCGACACGCCGGTAACGCCGCTGAGCATTGGGCTCGATACGCAGGGATTCATGGAATGTCCAGCCACTCGAGTGGAAAGGACTCCAATGCCGAAGATGATTGAGATCCCCGGCAAGGGGCGACTTCGTATCTATAGCTCCGGCCAACTCCTCACCGGCGAGACGGGGGCGCCCACCGACCGGATCATCGTTGAGTGGGCCGGTCACACCGGCCACCCGAGCTCTTACGGTCTACTTGGCGCAACGCCAACGGACAGCCCCACCCACGCCGACCTCGCGTTAGACCACGAAGAACGCGAATTCCCACAGTCCCTCGCCGGCACCGCAGACCAGGTTAGCTTCGGGCTGTTAAATGAATATTGGCCAGCGATAGCTTCAGCGACCTCCGTTTCGAACTTCCCCATCACAGTCCGGGTTGCCGCTCATGCACAGATCGGGTCGTCCCCGATCGTATTCAGGCGGCTGGCGAATCTGCTCGCGCCACTCGTCTACTCAACGAACGCCGAACGAACCGACTCGCTGGTCCGACTCTTGTGGGAAGGGGCCTGGACTGCCCCCTGACCGGACCGACGAGGCCAGGAATGCTCTGAATAGACCCAATAGGATTGAACCTGATACGCAGTGGTGCCAGCACACTATCCTTTCCGGCGACATCGACACCCTCCCTACCGAGTCGCCGGCACACTGCTCCTGCTCTATGCCCAACCACTCGTCCGCATCGCCGCCCTCCGCACCGAACAAATCCACGTCGCACCCACCGAACTACGCATCCTCTTCGGCGGCGAAACCGCCCCAGTCCCCGAACCGTTCGCCGCGCTACTTCGTCAACACCTCGCTCGCCGGCCGAACCTACGGACTGCAAACACCGGCGGAAGCCCATGGCTGTTCCCCAGCACCCGCGCCGGGCAACACCTCAACCCGCAGACGATCATGGACAGACTCCGCCGCCTCGGCATCGACCTCCTCGACACCCCCAACGCCGCCCTCCGCGACCTCGTCCGCCATATCCCCGCACCGATCCTGGCCACCCAGCTCCGCAACAGCCACCAAGTCACCCAACGGCACGCCGAACTCGCCGTCCAGCCGATGAGCCTTTACGCCACAGTCAAGAGCAGGAGCCGCTGAGGGTCTATCGCAGGAACGGTGTAAGTGGCGGTTTCCATCAGCGGGTTTCCGCTGTGGGCAAAGGTGATGGCGAACGCGTTGAGCGCTGGCTTCCACCTCACCGCCCACGTGTCGCCGGTGCCGGTCGGGTCCAGCGACCGGGTGACCAGATAGAGGGTTTTCATCGCCGAGCTCGTTCGGGAAGTGGCCGCGGGCCCGCACGGCGCGGCGGAACCGGGCGTTGAGGCTTTCGATGGCGTTCGTGGAGCAGATGACCCGGCGGATCTCCAGGTCGTAGTCCAAGAACGGGATGAACTCGGCCCAGGCGTTGCGCCAGAGTCGGATCATGGCCGGGTACTGCCGGCCCCATTTCTCTTCCAGGGCGTCCAGCGCGGCGGCTGCGGCGCCCGGTGTGTCGGCCTGGTAGATGGGCTTGAGATCCTTGGCGATGGTGTCCCAGTATTTGCGGGAGACGAACCGGAACGTGCCCCGGATCAGGTGGATGATGCAGGTCTGCACGGTGGCCAGCGGGAACACCGCGGACACGCTGTCGGGCAGGCCTTTGAGGCCGTCGCAGACAACGAAGAACACGTCGTGGACGCCGCGGTTTTTCAGTTCGGTGAGCACGGCGAGCCAGAACTTCGCGGATTCCCCGTCGCCGTCGCCGGCCCACATCCCGAGGATGTCTTTGTGGCCGTCCAAATCGACGCCGATCGCGGCGTAGACCGGGCGGTTACGGACCTGACCGTCCCTGACCTTGACCATGATGGCGTCGATGAACACTGCTGCGTAGACGCTCTCCAGCGGTCTGGTCCACCAAGCCTGCATCTCATCGATGACTCGGTCGGTGATCCGAGTGACGACAGTGCGCCGACCCCGGTGGTCAACCCTTTCGCCGCCCCTCCGACGACCTGCGTCCGCCATAACGTCCCCGCACCGATCCGAGCTCACCGGCCACCGTCAGCTCCGCAACCCCGGTTCCGGCCGGAGGATCCATAGCCAAGTCCAGGGCGGTCTCGAACCGGTCACGCCTTGAAGACCGTCGCCGTCCGCCAGCCGGGCCAGACGCACCAACTGAACTCAGCCGGCGACGGCGGCCGGCCCTTTACGGCCACAGTGTCTCGGTCAAACGACCCTCCCCGCCCGACGGAGCCGCTGAGGGTCTCTATCGCAGGAACGGTGTAAGTGGCGGTTTCCATCAGCGGGTTTCCGCTGTGGGCATGCGGTCGGCGAAGGTGATGGCGAACGCGTTGAGCGCTGGCTTCCACCTCACCGCCCATCGTGTCTGACCGGTGCCGGTCGGGTCCAGCGACCGGGTGACCAGATAGAGGGTTTTCATCGCCGATTGCTCGTTCGGGAAGTGGCCGCGGGCCCGCACGGCGCGGCGGAACCGGGCGTTGAGGCTTTCGATGGCGTTCGTGGAGCAGATGACCCGGCGGATCTCCAGGTCGTAGTCCAAGAACGGGATGAACTCGGCCCAGGCGTTGCGCCAGAGTCGGATCATGGCCGGGTACTGCCGGCCCCATTTCTCTTCCAGGGCGTCCAGCGCGGCGGCTGCGGCGCCCGGTGTGTCGGCCTGGTAGATGGGCTTGAGATCCTTGGCGATGGTGTCCCAGTATTTGCGGGAGACGAACCGGAACGTGCCCCGGATCAGGTGGATGATGCAGGTCTGCACGGTGGCCAGCGGGAACACCGCGGACACGCTGTCGGGCAGGCCTTTGAGGCCGTCGCAGACAACGAAGAACACGTCGTGGACGCCGCGGTTTTTCAGTTCGGTGAGCACGGCGAGCCAGAACTTCGCGGATTCCCCGTCGCCGTCGCCGGCCCACATCCCGAGGATGTCTTTGTGGCCGTCCAAATCGACGCCGATCGCGGCGTAGACCGGGCGGTTACGGACCTGACCGTCCCTGACCTTGACCATGATGGCGTCGATGAACACTGCTGCGTAGACGCTCTCCAGCGGTCTGGTCCACCAAGCCTGCATCTCATCGATGACTCGGTCGGTGATCCGAGTGACCGTGTCCTTGGACACCGACGCCCCGTAGATGTCCGCGAAGTGCGCCGAGATTTCCCCGGTGGTCAACCCTTTCGCATACAACGACAGGACGACCTCATCGACGTGGGACAACCTGCGCTGGCGCTTTTTGACCAGCTGCGGGGCGAACGTGCCGTCTCGATCCCGCGGCACCTCGATCTCGAGCTCACCGGCCGCATCCGTCAGCACCGTCTTGGACCGGATCCCGTTACGGGAATTGCCCCGGTTCCGGCCGGACGGATCGTGTTTGTCATAGCCCAGGTGCTCGGACATTTCCTCGTCCAGGGCGGTCTCGATCACCGTCTTCGTCAGCGCCTTGAGCAGACCGTCCGGGCCGGTCAACGCCACCCCACGATCCCGGGCCAGACGCACCAACTCCCGGGCTGCGTCCAACTCAGCCGGCGACGGCGGCCGGCCCTCCGGCTCCTGCTGCAGCGGCTTCTTCACGGCCACCAGTGTCTCGGTCATAACGACCCTCCCCGCCCGACGCCACGGTCAGGCAGATCAAGCCACTTACACCGTTGGCGCGACAGTCCCGCGTGGGCCGGACCGCCACCAGTTACACAGACGATCTGGCGTGCCCCTTCAGGGGGGCCCGGAACCGGTGGGGGTGTCAGACGAACGGTGTAACCGGCATCCGTTAAATCCGTGATCGTTCGATCACGGACACCATTTTATCACAATGCGATGGGCATCCGGTCGGCGAACACGATGGCCAAGGTGTTCAACACGGGCTTCCAACGGGTCATCCACAGTTTCTGGCCGGTGCCTTTCGGGTCCAACGACCGGACCGTCAAATACAGGGTCTTCATCGCGGCGTGTTCGTTCGGGAAATGACCCTTCGAGTTCACCGCCCGCCGGAACCTCGAGTTCAACGATTCGATCGCGTTCGTCGTCGACAACACACCCCGGATCTCTCGGTCGATGTCCAAAAACGGCACGAACTCGGTCCAGGCGTTGCGCCAGAGTCTGATGATCGCCGGGTAACGGCCACCCCATTTGTCGTCGAGTTCCTCGAGCGCGGCGGCCGCTTCCTTCGCTCCAGCCGCGCCGTAAACGAGTTTCAAATCTTTCGCCAACTCCGGCCAGTACTTCTTCGACGAATACCGGAAACTGTTCCGAATCAGATGGACGACGCACGTTTGCACGATCGTGTCCGGGAACACCGCGCCGACGCTGCCCGGCATGCCTTTCAGACCGTCGCAGACCAGGTAGAAGATGTCGGCGACACCCCGGTTCCGCAGCTCGGTCAGGATCGCCAGCCAGTACTTCGACGACTCCCCGTCGCCCGGTGTGCCCGCCCACACACCCAGCACGTCGCGATGTCCGTGCAGGTCCACGCCGATCGCCGCATAGAACGGGCGGTTCGCGACCTGGCCGTCACGAACCTTTACCTGGATCGCGTCGACGAACACGGCAACGTAATGCGAGCACAACGGCCGGGTCGACCAATCCATCATTTCGGCCTCGACCCGGTCGGTGATCCGCGACACCGTGTCCTTGGACACCGACGTCCCGTAGATTTCCGCGAAATGGGCGCTGATGTCACCGGTCGTCATTCCCCGCGCGTATAGTGAAAGAACTACTTCGTCGAAACCGGACAGCCGCCGTTGTCGTTTCGCAACGACAGCCGGCGTGAACGAACCATCACGATCGCGAGGAACATCGACCACGACCTCACCAACACCATCCGCAATCACCGTCTTCGACCGGAACCCATTCCTGGAATTGGCTCCGTCGCGGCCCTCAACGGCGTGTCTCTCGTAACCTAGATGTTCGGTCATCTCCTCGTTCAACGCGATCTCCACCACCATTTTTGTGAGATCGGCGAGTAAGCCGCCCGGCCCCGTCACCACCTCACCCCGGGCCGCCGAAGATTTCACCATCTCCCGCAACGCGGCCCGATGCGCGTCCCGCAGCGACGATTTGCCCGTCTCAGAATCCGTAATCACGGACTCCATTTTTTCCGACATCACACGACCTTCCCGGCAGCCACGCCGCCAGCTCGGCCGGTTACACCGTTCGTCGGACAGCCCCGAACCGGTCGTTGGGTAGCCGTGAATGCCGGGCGACGGTGGCCGCCCGGCACTGACGAGGTGGGATTTGTTTCTTGGTGGCTCAGCCCGCGGTGATGGGGGTGGGAACGGAGGCGGTGTAGCTCGCGGCGGTGGTGGTGTCTGGGCTGATGAAGGTGGCTCCGTTGATGTGCCAGGTGACGTTGTTCAAGGTCATGGTGAGGTTTCCGGTGTCTTTGACCATGGCGTCCGCGGCCAGGATTTCGCGGCTCGTGCCGGCGGGGATGGTCACGGCGAAGGAGCTTTCGAAGGTGTGGGAGTTGCCCCAGGTGTGTGAGAACGATCCCTTGATGCCGACGTCGACGATGCCGGCGATAGAGCCGCCGGCGTTGACTTCCACACCGATGGTGTCGGAGGAGTCGGCGGTGTCGTTGTTGCCTACGGTCAACAAGGGGGGCGCGTCATGCTTGTTCGTATCGGGGTTGCTGCCGGAGGCGATGACCCGTCCGGGGGCGTAGAAGCGGGTGGTGACGTCGTGGTCGAACCTGCACGTGACCACCGCGTTGCTGCACATGTTCTGGACCATGGGACCGACGCTGGCGTCTTGGCCGTCGATGTTGAGGGTGCCGCCACCGTCGTTGAAGAACACACCTTCGTTGGGGCCCGACCCGACTTTTGAGGCGGTGAAGCCGGTCCCGGTCGGGACAGAAGCGTCGATGCTGTCGTCGTAGGCGAACTCGGTGGTGAACACGGCCTTGAACTTGTTGCCGTAAGCGTCGGTGTAGTTGGCGGTCCCCGTGTTCTTCTGGCCCACCGAAAGCGTCACTTCCAGATCCTCGCCCTCGCCGGGCCACAACACGGTGCCGGTAGCGGGCTCGTTGTCGAAGCCGCCGTCGGAGGCCAGGGTCAGTGGAGTGGCCGTGTAGTTGTAGACGTGGAAGCCGTGGGTGGTGTTCGAGGACTGGGCCCGGGCTGGGGCCGGGGTGGCGGCGTTGGCGGTGCCGCACATCAACAACGCGAGACCGGCGGCCGCACCCACTGCGGCGACCTTGGCGGTGATCCGGCCGGCGCTCTTGATGGTGGTGTTCATGTCATATCCTTTTGCTGGGGATCGCCTTCCGCGATCGGATAGGTCAACCTTCGCCCGTGGCACACCGCAACTCGATCGGTCGATCGACGGGTTCACCGGATGAACCCCACTCCACCAATCAGAGGATCCCAACCCCATCTACCGGCCGATCAGCGGCCGGGTCCGTGGTCCTATCCGGCTTGTCCCCCGCTCCCGGATGCTGGCCGGCAGCATCTGGTTCGTCAGCCGGAGCGCCGATGTCTAGCGATCCGCCCGGCGTCGGCGAGCTCTGCGGCCGGGCCGGTCGTGGACGCCTGCTTCGTTGTCTGGGTTAGGGGACCACTTCCGGGGGCCGATCTGCGTGACGAACGCAGCCAGCAGCCCGATGCCAGAGGCACGACGGCCCGTGAAACGCAGGGGTGCCAGTACGTTGTACCGCAACGACTTTGGCCCAGTTATTCTACGTCAGGTGCCCGTTTTGGAGCTCAGCAAGTTCGTGGCCGTCGCACAGGTATAGCCGGCACAATCGAGCACTTGATGGCCCTCGGCGGATTCGGTCAGCCCACAGGCAGTACACCTCAGGGGCGACCACCCGCGGGTGGTGGTGGCCGCGGACCACGCAGCGGATCTATTCGCCGCAGACGCACTCCTCCACCCGCACACGCACGCCAGCCCCACGCCAAGGCCCACAGGCACATGGTCACGTCCTTGCGGGTGGTGTCTGAGGTGGTTCCCGCATGATCCTTTGTGGTCGGATTTTATGCGCTGATCGTGGTGGGGATCACCTCCTGGGTGGCGGGGTCGCCGTCGATGACGGTGAGGCGGGATTTGGCCAGGACGTCCAGGCCGATGTAGCGGCGCATTTCGGTCCATTCGTCGTGCTGTTCGGCCAGGACAGCGCCGACGAGGCGGATCAGCGCGGCCCGGTCGGGAAAGATCCCGACAACATCGGTGCGGCGGCGGATTTCCCGGTTGAGGCGTTCCTGGGGATTGTTCGACCAGATCTGCCGCCAGATCGCTTTCGGGAACGCGGTGAAGGCCAAGATGTCTGGGCGGGCGGCGTCCAAATGGGCGGCGACGGCGGGGAGTTTCTCGGTCAGAGCGTCGACGATGCGGTCGAACTGGGCGTGCACGGCGTCGGCGTCGGGTTGGTCGTAGACGCTGTGCAGCAACGCTTTCACCCACCCCCACGACGCCTTCGGCGTCGCCGACATCAGGTTCGCGGCGTAATGGGTGCGGCACCGCTGCCAGGCCGCGCCGGGCAGGGTCGCGCCGACCGCGTCGACCAGGCCGCGGTGGGCATCGGAGGTCACCAGTTTCACCCCGGTCAGGCCGCGCGCCGTCAGGTCCCGGAAGAACGCCAACCAGCCGGCCCCGTCCTCAGCGCTGGTGACCTGTAGGCCGAGGATCTCCCGGTAGCCGTCGGCGTTCACCCCGGTCGCCAACAGCGCATGAACGTTGACGGTGCGGCCGCCCTCCCGCACCTTCAAGACCAGCGCATCCGCCGCCACAAACGTGTAGGGGCCGGCGTCCAACGGCCGGGTCCTAAACGCCTCCACGGTCTTGTCCAACGACCGGGCCATCTCACTGACCTGCGACTTTGACAGGCTGGTGATCCCCAGCGTGTGGACCAGCTTGTCCATCCGCCGGGTCGAGACCCCGAGCAGGTAGCTGGTCGCGACCACGGTGACCAGGGCCTGCTCCGCCCGCCGCCGCCGATCCAACAGCCAGTCCGGGTAATAGCTGCCCTCCCGCAACTTCGGAATCGCCAACTCCACCGTCCCGGCCCTGGTGTCCCACTCCCGGGCCCGGTAACCGTTGCGTTTGTTGACCCGCTCGTCGCTGCGCTCCCCGTACGGGGCGCCGCAGACCGCGTCGGCCTCGGCCCCCATGAGCGCCTCGGCGAACGATTTCACCATGCCCCGCAACAGATCAGGGCTCGCCTGGCCCAGCTGCTCCTGCAGCCACCCGGACAGGTCGATACTTGGCCCAACGGCCATCGTCGTGCTCCTTCGGTTGAGTTCCTTGGCGGGTTCTCACGAAGGATCACGCGGTGGCCGTCTCAAACGCCTACGCCACGCTCAACAGCAACAACGTCGGACACCACGTCCCTGGACGCAACTAGGCACATACCCAGCGGGGAAATGCAGCGGCCCCGCCTTTGCGATGGGCGCGCCGCTGACCACTCAGTCGGATTTCGTCACTGTAAAGCCCCCAAGCGTCGACTCTGCCCGGCCGGGTTTCCTCCTCTCATAATGAGTGATTATGGGAGCCGAATAACGGGTCAGGGTGAAGTGACACGCAGCGAACCGGCGATCTCGACCAAGATCTTTTCCGTTGGCTTAGTTGATGCGCTGATCAGCGACGTTGCCGCATAAGGGCCGACAACGTGTGGCCAGCACTACCAACGGCGACAAAACCACGTCACCTCTGATTGACGGTTACACCGCAACCCAGCTGTCCCCGTCGGGACACACCTCAGCCACCGGCCTTCGTGGCGGCCGTGCTGAGTTCAAGCCCGAGCGTCTGCGCGGAAAGCTTCGCCGTCAGCACCTCAATACCGCAGGAAAACAACGCGGCGCTCTGAGCGCGGGCCAAAACGCAAGCCGTTGCATTGAAAGCTTTGATACCGGCACTGAGCTTGTTATAAGTCTCTTCGACCTTGGGGTAATCAGCCAGGTCGATACCGTCCTTGACCACATCGGCCACGAATGCAGCTGCTGCCTTAGTAATCACCGTGTGCTGTTGTACGCAGCTGATGCCATCGGTGCATGCGGGCAGGTCCATCAACGCGATGAGCGCCGCCGAGTGAGCGGCTGACAGCTTGATAATCGGATCAGCGGACGCAGCCGTGCTCGACGCCACGTTTGAGGAGGCCGGCGCGGATGTGACCGCACTGGACGAAGCGCTGGTCGAGGCGGCCGGAGCGTTGGACGTGACCGCACTGGACGAAGCGCTGGTCGAGGCGGCCGGAGCGATGGACGTGACCGCACTGGACGAAGCGCTGGTCGAGGCGGCCGGAGCGATGGACGTGACCGCACTCGACGAAGCGCTGGTCGAAGTCGATGAACACCCAGCAAGAGCAACCAGGCTGGCAATCAGGAAGCCAAGAAACCTGAGCTGACGCATCAAACCCCCTAAGAATCCCCACCTAGCGGCGCCTCGCAGAACCCAAGCCGCTCAGGTGAGCACGTTAAGCATATTTCGAAGGATGGGACGACGGAAGATCAGGCCGGAGACTCTTTGCCACGGGTGTGGAGCCGCTCTGAGAGCAACATTTGGCGTAGCCGAACCGCGAAGAACGGCGCGGCCAGGGCCGGCCCGAGCCAGCCCAAGGCCTCAGGGAGCGTTCCGGACTACCGGCGGTGAGGCCGGGTCAGAGCCCGTCGTAGGGGTAGGTGAGGGCGAACGCCAGCGCTTCCGGGTACCTGTCGAAGACCGCCTTCACCTCGTCGAGCAGTGGTTGAGCTCCACGATGGGCGTCGCCGTAGGTAACCGTCTTGGTTGCCCGGTTGTACGACCGTAGGTAGTACTCGTCACCCGGCCACGGCTTGTCCATGACGATGGAATCAACGACTGTTTTGCCGGCCATCTTCGGTACCACTCGTCACAACATTCGCCCCAGTGCTCGATGGTGTTCCGTGGGTGGCGGCCCTGCTCATTCAGCGGTGAACCATCCTTCACCTGCAACCACAGGCGCAGTTGCTTTCCACGGTCACGTCTGGCCCGCTGTTTCGCGTCGTCCTTCGTTGAGTCCTTCGGTAAGTAGGGCGGTCAGAACATGCGGGACAGAGCTGCGGCGTGGTCCAAGATCGAAAATATTGTGTCCCAGAGGTTCTGATGGTCTAGGGCGCGACTGTACTTGGATCCGACCGTTGTCAGCTCGACGTTCAACCGCTTCTCGGCAGCCAAGACGGATTGTAATCTCATGCTGATGATCCCGCTGTTGGCGCGCAGAAGCAGTGGGTCCATCGCCGGAGTCATGGGCACGAGAGCAATTCTCGTTGACGGGGACGATCAAATGTGGTCGATCAGGTAGCGAGATCGACGTCGACGGGAGTCAGATCGCGGCGGAGACGTTGGTAGCGCAGCGGATGTCGCCAGACCCCGCCTTGCCGGGCGGAGTCGGCTGAGATCTCGACGACCAGAATCGGCTCCACCTTGGTGAGTGTGACCCGGTCGCGGCCGCGGCTGAACCGGTTGGCCAGCACCGTGTCCGGCCACGGGTGGTCCGGCCTGGCCGGCTCGAGCTGGCCGGCCAACTCTTTGGATTGGGCCTTGGTGAGAGGGACGGTGCGGCCGACGATGACCAGTTGCCCGTCGGAGCGGTAGCGGCCAGCCACAACCACGTCAGGAGCGGTGATGTCGCCGAGAACGGCGCCGATGATCGCATCCTCCGACTGACGCAGCTTGACCTTCACCCACCCACGGACGCCAGGGACGTAGCGGGTGGTGGCGCCCTTGCAAACCAGGCCCTCAACTCCCGCCGGCCGGTACAGGGTCATCCATTCCCGGGCCGTCTCGATCGAGTCGGTGGCCGGGGTCAGCTGCAACGGCGGCGCCCAGTCGCGGGCCAGTTCTTCCAGGGCGGCTCGGCGTTCGGTGTAGGGGCGACCGCGGAGGTCGACTCCGCGCAGGGCGTGCAAATCAAAAGCCAGGAAGGTGTTCGGGTGCGCCGCGGCCGCGGCGGCGATCTTGCTGGGCCCGCCGGCCAGGCGTTGCTGCAGCAGGTCGAAGCTGAGCCTGTCTTCTGATCGGCTCCTCTGAACTCGTATTCGAGCGGCTCACAGATCTCCTCGCACCGCTCGTCTGGACCACCGACGACGAACGGACCGACGACCTCGTCAAGCTCTGGTGGGAACGCGCATGGACCGCCCGCGACTGGATCAACGGCGTCGAACTCCCTGATCACTACCGCGACCTGCGTGGCGAAACCGAATCCGAGGTGCTGGAACGCAATCGACTCGAGACCGAGATTCGCCGCGAAGTCGGCCCTGGTCATCGACTGTTCGGACGCCAAATCTCTGTCGTGGCACGAGACACCTCGCGAGATGACGTGATCGTGTTCGCCCACCCGAACCGCATCGCTCTCGTCCATCTCACATACACATCGCCTTCGCCAGACCGAGTCCCCTGGCCAATAGCAACGTTTGTCCTGGACCGAGAACAGCTTGAAGAGCACTGGACACTCCGCGGCGAAGCGGCGACCTGAGAGCTTCCAAGCCGGCGACGGCGCAGCACCAACCTCATTGTCACGGCAGTGGGTCCCCGACGAAGACCCAAGAACAGGTCAGCAAGAGCTCCTGGACACAACCACATCGACTCATCGACCGAATAGTTGTCAGCCGAATATTGACGGTTACCGGTAGCAGTCCGCGTATTGCATCGGATGAACCTGGACAGCACCGCACCGGTCTCGGCGTCGACCTGCCAGCCGCTTCCAACGGCGCCTTGGCCGACCTGGACTGCCCCCTGACCGGACCGACGGATCGAGGAACGCGCTCTGAACAAACCCAACAGGACCAAACCTGATACGCAGGGGGTCGAATGGAACAAGCCAAGGTCACCGCCGGTCGACCAGCGCATCGACCCTCTCGCCCAACGCGTCCAGGTCGGCGTCGGGGGTGGTCTGGATGCGGTCCAGCAAGGTACGGATCTGCCCAGCTCTGACGACGCCGTCCGCCGAGGCGGCGCGGACCAGCCCGGGCGCGGCCGCCGCCAGCCGAAGTCGGAGATCGTCGCGGCGACCCCGCTCGTCGTCCACGGCTCCGGCCAAGGCAACGGCTCGCCGCACCGCCGCTCGGATCACGAACGCAGCCAACACCGCGGCCACGACCAGCCCCCCGGCGATCAGTACCCAGGGGACGTTGGGCGGGTCGTAGGCGCCGCGCACGGCGGCATGGATCGAGCCGTTGGTTCCGAGCTGGTCGTAGAGCAACGCCAGTTGACGGGCCACCGCGACGTCACCGCCGGCCGGGTTCTGCACGTCCTCGTAGTAATTGATCAGTGAATAGTCGTCGTAGTTCGCGGTTCCGGCGTCGGCGCCGAGCGATGCGCCGGCGATCGTGCCGTTGTGCAGGACGAACGCCACCGCGTGCGGATAGGCCTTCGCCATCCGGTCGGCCAACTGGTCTCCGTCGTCCGCCTTGCCCGCACCGACCTGGGCGATCAGCAGGGCCCGATCTGCCACGATGGCGCTCAGCGTGGCCGCGGCCGGATGGTTCGGCGCGCCGATCTCGGCCACGTTCGAGGTGCGCAGCGCCAAGACGTCGGGATCAGCCGGCCGCTGACGGGACAGTAGCGACACCAGCGGGATGGCCACCACGGCCACGGCGAGCCCGATCAACAGCCACGAATGGGTCGGCCGCCACCGCCATCGGCCGCGCCCCGAACGGGAGACGGCCGGAAGATCCGGTGCGGTGCGCAGCGCTGCATCCAAGGTGGCCGATGCGCCCTCCCGCGGCTCCCCCACCGCCCGCGCGGCGGCATCCAAATCCGTCCACACCGCCCACACCAACGCCTGGGTACTGGTGTCGCCGACGACATCCGCACCCCGGAGCTCCAGCAGGCCGGCGTAGGCCTCGTCCAAGTGTTGCTGCGCGCCAGCGGGCAACTCGGGTCCACCTGGCCCCAGGAACGGTGTACTCGACACGCGCACGTAACAGTCGGCCAACGCGGCAAAGACTCTCTGCCGCCACTGTTCTCGCGGATGCGGTGAGCGTCGGGCGCGGCGGCGCTCCACCAGGTTGCCGGCGGCCAGGCCGACCGCCACGATCAGGGCCGTGCCGAGTAGCAGATAGGCCAGCCACCGCGGAATCCCTCTGGCCGGCGGGCCCGGCAAGGGCCGGCTGAACGCGTGCGAGCTGACCGCGGCGGCGTCGATGCCGGTCACCCAGTCCAGGATGGCGGTGTACGCCGGGGCGGACGCCGAGATCGCGAAGCCCCCGAGGTCGTAGGTGGAAATGATCGAGTCGACCATGGTCTGCCGGTCCAGGCCGGCCGATTCGATCCACTTGCCGGTCATCACCAGGACCACATCGGCCGGATAGCGCGCCGCCAACGCCCCTGTCCATTCGATGGGCGCCACTCCGGGGGCGGCGTAGGGCAACAGGACAACTTTGACCGGCTTGCCCTGCCCGACCGCCGCCCACTTCGTCCCGTAGGACGGGGCGGGCGTGATCGACGGGGCGACGTAGAGGTTGCCGCGGTCCAGAGCGGCGGTGATCGGCCCCAGTTCGGCCGCGGTTGGTGCGCGGGTGTCGGTCAGTTTCAGCTGATCAGCGGTGTAGGCCTCGCTGCCGGCTGGGTTCGGAGCCTGATAATCCCGGTTGCCCCGGGCGTCGGCCCGCGCCGATTGGGCGACCGAGATCACCGTGCTGGTCGCGTCGCCGGTGCGCAGGCCTTCCCGCATCGGGATTCCGACCGGCGGGGTGAGACCGATGAGCAGCTGCAACGCTTTGCCGACAGGCAGGTACACCTCCTGGCCGTGCACCATGATCAACTGCAGCCGGTGGGTGTCGGCCCACGCCTGCTGGGCCGAGTTGTCCCGGAGCCGGGTGGTCTCCACCGCACCCAGAGGGGTCGGCGGGGTGACCACGACCAGCAAGTTCGTGCCGGCAATGACCTCTTGTACAGCCTGGTCGTCGAGGTAGGTGGCGGAGCCGGGCATTCGCACAATCTGCCCGCCGGCCGCCTGGGCCACCACGGCCAGAAAGTCGTCGCCGCTCCAGGCCGGGGGCTGCTCGGCGGTGCCCGTGTTGAAGGCCGACCAGCTCTCTGCCGGGTCGCTGTCGATCGCCGCCAGACCGGGGCTGCCCGAACTGCCCTCGAACGAGGGCGCCGGGGCGACGAAGATCAGTGCGGCCAGCGCCGACAGAACACCGATGCCGACATAGCCGAGCAGCGCTGCTCGGATCACCCGGAATTTCGACCGACCGCGGGGCTGCGGCGGAGCGGATTGTCGCGGCGGAGTGACCGGTCGACGCCCCCAGGTGCCGGATCGACTCACGTGTTGGAACCCGGTCGAGCGTCGAGTGCCCGTTCGGCCCGGGCGAGCACTGCCTCGGCGTCCCGACACACCTTCGTCGAAGTGCGCTGCTCGGCCACCGACACCATGGCCTGCGCGGTGTTGCGCAGGTCGACCGCCGCGGTTGCGTTGGTGCCCGGGGGCTGCTGGTCCAGCCTGTAGTCCAGGGCCTCGATCCGCGACCGGATGTCGGCAACCGCCACGCCGAACGCGCTGCGACGGCTGCGGCGCATCCGCACCACGGTGGGCCACGACACACCGACCACCAGCACCAGACCTGCGGCGACGAGGATCAACCAGACGGGCAACGGTCATCCTGGACAAGGCCGGCCCGGTGCATGATCGCGACCCTAGATCATCGCGCAACCACGCGGTTGCGCTTGTTGGCCCAGCAGCGGCGCAGGCCGCCGGCCGGCACCCGTGCCACTCTCGGTCCCTGTCGCCAGCCCCTCCCTCGCCCTACTTCACCTCACCATCGCCCGCCGAAACCCTGCTGCCGGCTGCTCGTGAGCATTCACCGTCGCCGCCGGCACCGTCATGGTGATACCGCTGCTGTCGGCTCTGCCTCGGCCGGGTCCCTCGGAGCCGCTCTCACAATCAGTGATGACGAGAGCGAAAGAACGAGGCAGGTGGGGGGACACGCTCGACTCCGGTGGTTTCGAGCAAAGTTTCTTGCGACCTGAGTGGGCCCGTTGACCGGTGCGTTTGCATCCCTACCGGGATGCACCTGGGGCGTTGATCTCGATCGAACCTTGTCCAAGAGGTATGCGCAGTCGCCGGCTTATCGGCCGACAAGGGCGAGGAGGGTGTCAACCGCAGTCTCTAACGGACGGGTGCTCCGTTGCACTTGGGCGAGCAGAAGCCCTCCTTGCAGGGTGGCGAGCAGCGTGGTGGCGAGGTCGTCGGGGTCGATGTCGGCCGGGAGTTTCCCGTTGTCATGCAGGGTTCTGAGTCCATCGGTGATGGCGGATACCCATAGGCCGAACCCGGCCGCGATAAGGGCGCGCGCCTGGGGGTCGCTCTCGGCCAGTTGACCACCGAGCGAGCCAAGTGCGCAACCCCCTTTCCCCTGACTGCTTTTCACGCCGGTGATGACCATGTTCCGCCATGCTCGGACTCCGTCGGCGCTGCCGAGGGCGCGCCGGTTGTGGTTCACGATGGTGTCGGCTTGGTAGTCGATGACCGCCTGCACGAGGTCGTTCTTGTCCGGGAAGTAGTGGTACATCTGCGAGCCGCTGACTTCCGCCGCCACCTTGACGTCATCCAAGGTGGTTGCCGCGACCCCACGCTCATGGATCAGGGCGGCGGCCTTCTCCACTATCCGGGCCCGGGTGCGTGCTCCCTTGATTGTGAGCCTCGGCCGGCCGCTCGTGTCGTTGTCCACGCACCCATGTTAGCCAGTTCTGAGTTTGACAGCCCAGTTGGCGTGTGCGAAAGTGAGTCAGGTAACCCAGTCTTTCCTGGAGACGACGCCCTACACGACTGACTTGGCCGACCGCGGCGCTCGAGTCCAGATCGTCGGAGGCGAAGAACAACGCCCCAAAGACGTCACAAATGGTGCTCTCGCAGGACTTATCCAACAGGAGAAACATGAGCAATTTCGACGCCCAATTCGCCGGAAGGCTCGACGATCAGACCGTCTTGGTCACGGGCACCAAAGGTGGAATTGGTCAACAGAGCGCCCAAGGCATCGGTAACAGTGGGGCAACTGTGCTGGTGCACGCCCGCCGCGCCGACCACGCTCGACTGGCAGTTGACCAGCTGGTCACCAACGGCAACGGCAAAGGCCAGTATCTGGCCGTAGCCGGAGACCTCGGATCGTTTGCCGGCGTTCGGGAACTGGTCGACGCTGTGCACCGGGCCGCGCCGAAGGGACTCAACGGACTGGTCAACAACGCGGGCGCGGCGTTCTCCGGCAGGATGCTGTCACCCGACGGGTACGAACGGACCATCGCCATCAACCACGTTGCGCTGGCAGCGCTGACCGACGGCCTGCTCGACCTGCTCCGCAAGGGCGCTGACGATTTCGGCACGCCCTCGCGAGTGGTCAACATGACCGCCCTGGTCGAGTCGAAGGGCAAGCCGATCACCGACTGGAGCTACCCGGGTAAATACAAGCAGATCCAGGCCTACGCCAACGCCAAACTGCTGGCCCTGATGTACACCTACGCCCAAGCTCGCCGCTACGAGGGCGAGGGCCTGACGTTCAACGCAGTCAGCCCGGGCGCGGTCAAGACCACTCTCGGCAGCAAGGCCGGCGGACCGTTCAAACTGATTCAGACATTGACCAATCCGTTCATCCCGCCTCCGGAGAAGGGGTCGCGCGGGTGCGTGCGGCTGATGGCCGATCCGGAGCTCGCCACCGCGACCGGGGGCTACTACACCTCCGCGAAATTGAACAAGTCGTCCAAGCAGTCGCGTGACGAGGACGGTCAGGACCGGGTGTACGAGCAGACCGAAGGCGAACTGTGCAAACACAAATGAGTACGTGCCGATGGACACCCCGATCCCTGCGCCGGCGGCGACCGGCTGGGCGAAACAGATTGCTGCGGAGTGGTTCCGCGCCCTGCCTGACCTGTCGTGGACCGGGTGAGCAAGGCCGTCCGGCCCGGCAAGGTGTTTTCGGACTGCTCGCCGAACCACCCCCGGAAGACCACCATCGGTATCGGGCCGGGCGGGCTTGCAGAGCACACTCCACCGGCTCAGGTACGTCGTGGACAGCGTCCGGGACAGCGCTCACCCTTTTGAAGTCCGACGTAGCAGAGTCGGGATGTGCCAAAATGACGGGCACATCCCGACTCTGCGGCGAATAATTTGGTTCCAACCGGTCGCCGCCACCCTTGATTGTGGGTGCCGACGACCGGCGTCCGGACCTGGCGGGGCCATTGGCGCTGCCGTGGGCCAGGGCCACGGTTTCCTGAGAGGCAAACGCGGATGGGATTGCGCTACCGGGACCTGGGTTCGGTCGGGCTGGACCGCGACGGCGCCTCGGTCAAGGTGCCGGTGGGTCGGCTGACCACCATGCTGAGCGTGCTGCTGATCCACGCCAACCACCGCGTCAGCACCGACGCTCTGCTCGATGCGTTGTGGGGCGATACCGTGCGCGGTCAAAACGCGCAGACGCTGGAATCGCACGTCTTACGCCTGCGCAAACTGTTGGAACCGCAGCATCAGCCAGCCCAGCCGTACACGACGTTGCTGCACAACGCTCAGGGCTATCAGCTGCTGACGGCCACCGACCAGGTCGATTCGCTGTGGTTCGAGCAATTGGCCGGTCAGGCGCGGGATCTGATGGTGTCCGGCCAGCCGGACCGAGCCCGCTCCCGCTGCGAGCAGGCCCTGGCTTCGTGGCGGGGACGGCCGTGGGCCCCGCACACCGACGCACAGTGGGCGGCGCCGGCGGCCGCTCGACTCGACGAGCTACGCGCCGACGTCGCGTACCAGCGCATCGACGCGTTGCTGGAGTTAGGCCAGATCCCCCTTGCCCTGGCCGATCTCGAGGTCCTCATCAGCGCCACCCCGCTACGGGAGCGGCTCTGGGCGCAACGCATGCGGGGCCTGCACCGGGCGGCTCGCACCGACGAAGCCCTCCACGCCTACCAACGACTACGGCAACTACTCAACGACGAATTAGGCGTCGACCCCGGATCTGACATCCGTGAACTACACGCCCGCATCCTGGCCGACGATCCCCATCTGGCGCTGTCCACTACCACCGGGCCGTCGTCACAAAGTGTTGCAGTCCAACCCGATGTACCGGCGAACCCAGGTGCATCGGAGGCCGCCGTGCGGTTGCCGCACCGCCGGACGGCCCTGATCGGTCGGGAAAAGCACACCGCAGATTTGGCGGCGCTGATCAACACCCGCCGGCTGGTCAGCGTGGTCGGTACCGCCGGCTGCGGCAAGACCAGCATTGCCATTGAAGCTGCCCGCCACGACGCCAACCGCTTTCCCGACGGCGTCTTGTTCATCGACCTGAGCGCCGCGAACGAACGAAACCAGTTTCTGGATGCGGTCAGCTCGGCCCTGCGTCTACCCGCGTCGGCCGCCGAGACTTTGACCCAATCGCTGGTCGCGTTTACCCGCACTCGCCGGATGTTGCTCATTCTGGACAACTGCGAGCAGCTGCTGGAAGACATCGCCGAGTTGGTGGACGCCCTGCTGGGGACCGACACCGAGCTGAGCATTCTGACGACCAGCCGGGAACCGCTCAACCTCGATGACGAACAAATATTCACCCTGCCTCCCCTACCGATCATGAACCATTCCCAGACCCAGATCGCCGACATCGACACGTTGGTCGATCAGCCGGCCATCAAGCTATTCCTGACCCGCCTGAAAGCCTCCGCGCCCGACGTTGCCGTCGGCGAGATACAGACTCGTCTGGCTGCCGGGATCTGCGCTGCGGTCGACGGGGTTCCCCTGGCCATCGAACTGGCCGCCGCTCAAGCCCGCGCCTATACCCTGACCGAGATCATGAATCTGGTCAAAGACGATCTTGCTGGATTGGCCAGGATCGGACGTGGCCCCAACCGGCATCACAGCAGCCTGCGCGCCGCGATCGATCTGAGCAGCGCCACCCTGTCCGAAGACGAAATGGTCATGCACCAGGCCCTCTCGGTCGTGCCCGGGCCCGTCACACCCACTCTGGCCGCCGCCTTGGTCGGCCAGCCGGTACCAGCGGCAGCCGCCACGTTGAGCAGCCTGCTGCATCGTTCCATGGTGATCGCCGTCCCACCCGACCAGCAGTACCGGCCCTCCCGCTTTGCGCAGTTGGCGACCATCCGCTCACACGCCCGCGGCACCGTCGCTCCCCGCTTGCGCGACCAGTTCGAAAACCGCCGCGATGCGTGGGTGCACGAACTCGTCGCCCAGGTGCCGCGTATCGGTGAACCAACCGAAACCGCCTGGTTCGAAAAGGTCAACGACGACCTCACCGCCCTCCGGGCGACCCTGCAACGCCGCCTCATCGACGACCCCGACCAAGACGGCGTTTACCTCGCCGCCCGGCTCGGAATTTATTGGTACGACCACGGCATGATGGCCGAGTGGGAACGCTGGACACGGCTAGCCCACACCATGACCCACCCGGTCCACACATGCGACCAACTACTGACCGGGCTCAGCCACGGAGCCGCAATGGCCCTCACCGGCCGCGGCGACTACCTCGCCGCCGCCGTCGACGCCATCGAGCACCACACCCAAGAATTCACCCCAGCCCAGCAACTTGCCGTCGGCGAAGCCCTGATCGCATACGGCATCGGCGCCTGGGTCAGCGGCGACGCCGACGTGGTGATCAGAGCCGAAACCATCTGTCGCCACTACGCCGCGCTCACCGGCGACAAAATCCTGTTGCTGCTCGCCGATATCTGCCGACTGGGCACAGAGGTCGTCGCCGGCCGAGCCGGCCCCGCCGAACTGCAGCACGCGCAACAACTCTGGACCAGGGCACACACATTCGACAACTTCTACGCGAGCTGGATCCTGGCCACCTGGGCAAGTCTGGCCGCCATCATGATGGGCGACCCGGCTGCGGCACAACTATGGTCCGCCCGAGTCCTGGCCGACTATTATCGGTCCGGCATCGGCGCGGTCAGTATGGTCCTGGAAACCCACGCCGCCGCCCTCACACTCAACGGCCACTACCAACAAGCAATGCAGATCTTCAGCGCCAGCCGCTCCTATGCCCGAAGCGCGGGCGTGCCCTGGCCGCTGCTCAGGACCACCCACCCCACCTTCACAGCGGCCGCGAACGTGCTGAGCGTCCGAGATCGCGAACAAGCCGAACGCGCCGGAATCCACCTCACCCTCGACGACGTCGCCCACTGGTCGACACCTGTTTGATGTCTGAGCTCCGGGGCCACAACTCAATGATCAGAACGCATCTCACGCATGGGAGCCGTCCCAGAAATCGGTTCCGTGACCCCCTGTCACCTCTCATCTCAGGTACGCCAGCCGACCCGGAGGCAGACGGTCCCTGTAGAGGAAAGCGCGGGCTAGGCGGCGCGGGAGTCCATCCGTAGCGCAGCGCGGATCAGATCGGCGCCGACCCCGCGCAGCAGACGCGCGGTGACAGGGCCGTCGGCCAGGGTCAACTGCAGCAGGTCGTCGAACGACCGTTGATCACGCGCAGCGGTGGCGATGCCCGCCTCCAGCAGCCGCGGCGCGCGGCGCAGCGCCGCGGTCAGCGCGGCCGCATGTCTGCGGTGCCGGCCACCGGTCGACATCGCGGCCCGATAGTGGCGCAGCGGGTCCGCAGTGACCGCGGCCCGACCGGCCGCCGCACCCGAGCGGATCGCGTCGTAGATGCCCTCGCCCGACAGCGGATTGATCAACGCGGCGGCATCACCTGCGTGGAGCACCCGACCCTGACCGAGTAGGGGCGGGCGCATGGCCAGTGCCAGGCGGTGCCCGCGCAGCCGTTCCGGTTCGGAGCGCAGCCCCGGGGTCAGCCGGTGCAGCTCGGACAGCAGCCGCTCCCGGTTGGGCGTCCGGCCGGGTCGGGTCATCTCGCCGTAGCCGACATTGGCCCAGCCGTCGCCGATCGGGAAACTCCAGGCATAGGCGGGCCACCCGACATCGGACAGGCAGAGCACCTGCGCATCGGTCAGCTCGGTCCGGGCGTAGCCGCGGAGGCCGATCGCCATGGCCGGTGCGGGGCCCGTCGCCTCGGTACCGGACGTTCCGGTTCGGGACGACGGGGACGACCCTGCCGCGGTGACCGATTGGTCCGAACCCGTTGCTATCACCAAGGTTCCGGCCCGGCCAAGCCCGTCCACCAGCACACCGTCCGAAGTGTGGGAGTACCCGCGTACCCGGTGCCGGCGGTCCTGCACACCCAGGGTGAGCACCGCCGCACGCAGCCGTGCGTCGAACACCTCGCGGGGCACTACCCAGGACGCCGGGCGGGCAACCCGATCGGCGATGACGCCCCGCGGCGACCGCAGGATCAGCCGCTCGATGGCCGGGAACCCGGCGACAATCGGCGCGGTGTCGATGCCGATCCCGGGCAGCAGGTCCACGGCGGCCGCGGCGATCCCGTCCCCGCAGACCTTGTCCCGCGGGAAGTCCGCCCGATCGACCAGCAGCACCCGGGCGTCGGGACGAGAACCGACCGCAGCGGCAGCGGCCGCACAGCCGGCCGGCCCGGCACCGACGACGATCACGTCCCAATCCGGGCTCGACATATCCGCACTCTACGAGCGGCCCAATCTGAACAGTCCGGATCCGCAGATCCGGCGCCGGCGGCGACGTGCACGGGCCGCCAGCACGACGCACCAGATGCGCCAAAGCGACGCAGATCGCCAGTGCGATCGGCCGGTCATATCGCGGCCGGCAGCACCGCCGCCAACCGCCGTCCAGCGTCCCGATCGCGCCAGCACCGGCCGTAACCCCACCCACAAGACCGCCGCGCTGGCAACGGCCACCACACGGTCTTCAGGCATGCTGACAACGCAGCGGGGTATTGGGCCCAGTACGCGGGAAGGGTCTGAATGTCCAACGAGCAAGCTCCGATGGATCGGTCGAGCCCCTTCCGGGCCCAGATCAGGTCGTTCAACTGGGACGACCTACGCCAAGACCACCCACTCGACCTGCCGATCAATTTGCGAATGGTTGTCGGACCACTTGGAGCCGATGGCGAGGAGTTGTTTGACATCTCCATTTGCACTATGGAAGCGATTCGGTCGCTATTGGATCGAGACGGGGTCTTGTTCCCTCGACACCGCCTCATCGTTGACGGCGTCAACCCGCACAGGATCGAAGCCATCCTCCGTGACCGGATCAGCCGGATCTCCGGGAACACTTGGAGCGAGGTCGCGGAAAAGATCGGTCGCATCGCCTACTCGGAGTTCGAGGACTACACGGCGACCAGCTGACTCGTCTTGCTCGCCGGTAGTCCGGGTCCATATCGATGGCCGTGGGATGACCGTCACACTGTCCAAGGCCGTTGGCCGGGTTCCGGTATCCCCGAGTTGCGCCGGCTCACAGTTGCGTCCAGGGACGTGGTGTCCGACGTTGTTGCTGTTGAGCGTGGCGTAGGCGTTTGAGACGGCCACCGCGTGATCCTTCGTGAGAACCCGCCAAGGAACTCAACCGAAGGAGCACGACGATGGCCGTTGGGCCAAGTATCGACCTGTCCGGGTGGCTGCAGGAGCAGCTGGGCCAGGCGAGCCCTGATCTGTTGCGGGGCATGGTGAAATCGTTCGCCGAGGCGCTCATGGGGGCCGAGGCCGACGCGGTCTGCGGCGCCCCGTACGGGGAGCGCAGCGACGAGCGGGTCAACAAACGCAACGGTTACCGGGCCCGGGAGTGGGACACCAGGGCCGGGACGGTGGAGTTGGCGATTCCGAAGTTGCGGGAGGGCAGCTATTACCCGGACTGGCTGTTGGATCGGCGGCGGCGGGCGGAGCAGGCCCTGGTCACCGTGGTCGCGACCAGCTACCTGCTCGGGGTCTCGACCCGGCGGATGGACAAGCTGGTCCACACGCTGGGGATCACCAGCCTGTCAAAGTCGCAGGTCAGTGAGATGGCCCGGTCGTTGGACAAGACCGTGGAGGCGTTTAGGACCCGGCCGTTGGACGCCGGCCCCTACACGTTTGTGGCGGCGGATGCGCTGGTCTTGAAGGTGCGGGAGGGCGGCCGCACCGTCAACGTTCATGCGCTGTTGGCGACCGGGGTGAACGCCGACGGCTACCGGGAGATCCTCGGCCTACAGGTCACCAGCGCTGAGGACGGGGCCGGCTGGTTGGCGTTCTTCCGGGACCTGACGGCGCGCGGCCTGACCGGGGTGAAACTGGTGACCTCCGATGCCCACCGCGGCCTGGTCGACGCGGTCGGCGCGACCCTGCCCGGCGCGGCCTGGCAGCGGTGCCGCACCCATTACGCCGCGAACCTGATGTCGGCGACGCCGAAGGCGTCGTGGGGGTGGGTGAAAGCGTTGCTGCACAGCGTCTACGACCAACCCGACGCCGACGCCGTGCACGCCCAGTTCGACCGCATCGTCGACGCTCTGACCGAGAAACTCCCCGCCGTCGCCGCCCATTTGGACGCCGCCCGCCCAGACATCTTGGCCTTCACCGCGTTCCCGAAAGCGATCTGGCGGCAGATCTGGTCGAACAATCCCCAGGAACGCCTCAACCGGGAAATCCGCCGCCGCACCGATGTTGTCGGGATCTTTCCCGACCGGGCCGCGCTGATCCGCCTCGTCGGCGCTGTCCTGGCCGAACAGCACGACGAATGGACCGAAATGCGCCGCTACATCGGCCTGGACGTCCTGGCCAAATCCCGCCTCACCGTCATCGACGGCGACCCCGCCACCCAGGAGGTGATCCCCACCACGATCAGCGCATAAAATCCGACCACAAAGGATCATGCGGGAACCACCTCAGACACCACCCGCAAGGACGTGACCCGGCTCACAGAAGTAAGGCCAGCGATTGGGTGCAGAGATTCCAGGCCTCGGTGCTCGTGTCGATGAGGTCGAAATGGCCGCCGGGAAAGGTCCGGAGCGAGCTGCTGTCACCTGCGGCCGTTGCCGCCGCGACGAAGCGTTGCGATTGGCTGATCGGTACGACCTGGTCGGTCGTACCGTGCACGCAGATCGACGGCACCCGGAGCGGTACCCGCGCGATGGGTGACGCCCACTGGTAGGCCTGCGCCAGCCCCCCCGGGCTGCCGCCCATGAAGTCGGGAACGGCGCTGCCGCCGACCGATTCATTCGCGGCCTGGACCAGATCGAGGACGCCGGCTTGCGCGACAAGTCCGCTCAGCCGGACGATCGGCGCGGCACCGGGAGCATCACTCGGAAGACCGGGGCGGCCGGCCAGCCAGCCGACCAGTTGGCCGCCGGCCGAATGACCCAAGCCAACCACTGCGCTCAGGTCGAGCCGGCCGTTCGCCAGCTGTTGGCCTGGGCCGGCCAAAGCATCGACCGCGGCGGCAATGTCGAGACAGGTCGTCGGCCATCCCCCGCCACCCGCGGACTCGCCCGGTCCGACTCGTCGATACTCGACGTTCAATGCAGCCCAGCCATGGCGGACGACGTCGACCGCCAAGGGTTGCCCGAGTCCGGAACCGTACCCCAGGAGCCAGAATCCGCCGTGCACGATCACCACCACCGGCACCCGTCCGGTGCCGCCGGGCAGGCTCAGCTCGGCGAACTGACTCGGCTTCGGGCCGTAGGAAAAGCGTTGCGGTGCAGTGGATGCAATGGAAGTACGGGATACCGAAGCGGAATCGGCCCGGGGTGATGTCGGTACGGCGCACGCGGCGGCGGTGGCGGCCAACCCCAGTGACAAGAGGGCACGGCGGCTCGTCGTTCGAGCACGATCGACGTTCGGTCTCACCTGGATGGTTCGGAAGGCCCGGCCATCGGGACGGGTCGCGGGCAGGTGTTCGTCAGACGGGGATATTCCGCGTGCACGGTTGTATCCGGCGACCCTGCTGTCCGAGCGCCATGCTGCTCGAGTGGACACGGAAGGCAGCGTGGCCTCGGACGGCACCACCATCACCGCCACCAGCCCGACCGGCCATTGGCAGTACCAGGGTGCGGCCGGCCGGACCACATTCCGGGTCGACGACGACGCCGTCATCGTCACCGAACAACTCCCGGTCGGCGGCGGCCGTGTACTGATCGCCAGTTCTGTCATCCACGAAGACACCACGCTGACGTTGCTCGGGTGACTTTGGGCCGCCCGCAAGGTTCGCCGTCAGCCGATGCGTCAGAGCCGCCTCCGGACCGGTTCGGGCCCCAGCGCGGATGACCCGAAGAGCGGGGTACACAATTCGCGCAGTTCGATTCGGCGAGGGACGGGGACCGCATCGCGGCCCCCGAGAGCGACAGGGGAATGAATGTCCGGGACGCGAGCCTAATGGGCACAGCCTCCCTGTGGTCGCTGCTGCTGGTCATGGTGGTTGCGGCGATCGCTCCCCTACTCACCAGAATCATTCCCGGTCGTCCGCCCCAGGTGCTTTTTCTCATCCTTGGCGGCCTGACCATCGGCCCGCACGGACTCGGTTCGGCCGAGACGGAGGACATACGGCTACTCGCCGAACTGGGCCTCGGTTTCATTTTCTTGTTGGCCGGCTATGAGTTGGACCTGCACCTACTCCGCCAGCGGCCCGGCCGACAGGCGCTGCTGGCCTGGTCGATCAGTACTGCCGTCTCGCTGGCCGTGGTGGGCGGTCTGCAGGCTGTGGGTTATGTGCATGCGTTCGTGCCTGTGGCGATTGGGCTGACCACCACAGCGTTGGGCACCCTGTTGCCGATCTTGCGCGAACGGAACATGCTCGGCGGCTCTTTCGGTCAGACCGTCTTCGCCGCGGGGGCCGCGGGCGAGTTACTCCCCATCGTGGCCATCTCGCTTTTCCTGGGGGCCTACCGAACGTGGCGCGAAGCGCTGATCATCGCGGCTATCGCAATTCTCGCGCTCTCATTGGCCTGGCTGGCGCGACTGCTTTCGCACACTCGGATCGCCCGAGTGGTGACCGAGAACAGCCATGCGACCTCGCAGTTGACCTTGCGCGTCACGATTGTGCTGCTGGTCGGGCTATTGCTGGTGACCGCTGTTTTCGGGGTGGAAGCTGCGTTGGGTGCGTTTTTCGCCGGGATGGTGTTGCGGCTGAGCACCGCCCGGTCGGACCGGCAGGCATTTGACGACAAGCTCGACACCGTCGGCTACGGAATCTTCATTCCCGTCTTCTTCATCAGCTCGGGCATGACTTTGGACGTCGAATCCATCGTCAAGAACCCACTGCGGCTGCTGGTGTTCTTCGTTCTGCTCCTTCTCGTCCGCGGCCTTCCTGCGATGCTGGTCTACCGGAAGTCGCTGGTGGTGCGGGAGCGGATCGAGATGGTGCTCCTGACAGCGACATCTCTGCCGCTACTGGTCGCGCTCGCTCAGATCGGGCTCGAGTCGGGCGTCATGCGACCTGAGAACGCCGCCGCTCTGGTCGGTGCCGGCGTGCTCTCGGTGGCCGTCTTCCCGGTGCTGGCGATCTTCCTGCACCACCGGGCTGGCACACCAGTCCCTCGAATCCACCCTGACGGGCAATTGCTCGATGGCGCGGAGCAGGCGGAGGAGTCCGGTTGACCCCCGTCCGTCGAGGAAGGTCTGATCGACGATGACGCTGGGCGCGATCATGGCTCAGCAGGCGGCAATGTCGGCGGCCGACACTCCTTCAGGGAGCGCCCCGGCGGTCTGCCATCGTCGGGCCAGGACGGCCCAGGTGTGGATGACGAGTCCGACGTGACCTTCTCGCCGCCGGTCGAGTCGGAGAGTCACACCAAGCCCGAGCAAGAGGGCATGTGCGTCACCTCCACGGGCACCGTTGTGTCGTTCTCAGTCAACGAGCTGTCGGGTGACCACACGGACAACCTGCGAGCCTTCGCCGGACCGCGGTGGGATCCGTTCTTCAGCGATGCTCTGGCGCTGGAAAAAAACGATCTCATCCGGCCAAATGGCATTTGCGAATCCCGGCACAATTCTGTCGTACGGGAAGAACGTGCGCAGTGTCGTCGTAGAAATCGAGTGCTCGCCCCTACTCGGTGAGAGCTTGTTGCTCGCCGTCGTGAGCGAGACTCTTGTCGGCGGCGCGCATCCCGTCCGCTGGGAGCGCTTCGGCCGCCCCGAGTTGGAGAACGCCATCTTGGGGATGAAGAACTACGACACAGTCAACCGTCAGATTCATCCTCTCACCGAGCTGTTGCTGGCTGACTACCAAATCGGGGACGTGTCGAAGCCGTACGGTGAGGACACCTTTCTGGAAATCGAACGGGCAGCGATTGCGGGTCGTTCGCACGAGACCTGTGGCGGCCGCTCATTGAACGACGACGCCATGGACAGCCTGTACACCTTTCTGATCAATGCGAACAAGGGTTCCCGGATCAGCGATGGGGTCGACCGGCCGTCGAAGCTCGCGTCCCAGACGTTCCCGTACCTGGTCGAGCCGAACCCGAATCCGCCTTCCCCGCCCGGCCATCACTAAGGCGGCCCCGAGAACAGCGCCTCGACCAGCACTGTCCGGTTCCGGGTCCGGAACGGTCGAGGAAGCGGGCTCCCGTCGGATGCTCGACAACGGCTTTCAGCCCCTCGGCCCGCGGTCGCCGGCAACGATGGCGTACCAGTGGGCATACGGCGTGTTTCGGGCCAGGTATCTGGTCAGATCCGGTTCGCCGTCGTCCCACCAGACAGGTCCGCGCTCGCCGAGATCCTCCTTGGCGGCCTGAACGCGAGACCGTGCCGTCAGTAGGGCGTCGGGGTTGTCCCGCCGCCGCGCAGACGCGACCGCCCGGCGGGCGGCCATTAGTTCGTTGACAGCGTTTTGCCGGAACTCCTCCGACAGCCGCGGGTCAGACCGCCGCCACAGCCGCCCGCGCACGACCAGGTAGCGCCCATCCGGTGTGGCCACGGCAGGGTCGGCCGAGTCGGTCATTCGCGCACCCTAGCTCCGTATCGTGAGCCGGCCTCAGCTGTAAGGCTCGCTCAGGTCCAGTACAGCAACCTGGTGTCCGGCAGCTGCTGGTCCAGCTGATCCGCGAACCAGCCTCGCATTTCGCTCATGAGCTGCTTCGGGTAGACGTACTTGACGCCGCCGAACTTGGTCGTTTTGCGGCTGCGGGAGTTCTCGTCCATCTCCAGTTTCGTCCGCGGGTACCAGCCCAGCAACACGTCCTTGCTGGCCGGGGTGAAGCGGTGGGTGATCAGCTCCGCAGTGAGATCCAGATTGCGAACGCCGTCGACTGCGGCCACCACGTCGTCGATCAACCGCCCATAGCCCTCCCGCCAGCCGTCCACCGGCATCACCGGCGCGATGGTCAACCCGACCGGATAGCCGGCCAGCGCCAGCGCCCGTAGCGCCTGCAGCCGTGCGGGCACGCGGGCGGTGCCGCCCTCGAAACGGTTCGCCACTTCGGCCGCGTTGACCGAGAAACGGACCCGGGTGCGGCCTTCATGACGCAGCCCCACCAGTTCGCGCACATCGTCGAACTTCGTGGTGAAGCGCAGTTGCAGGTTCGTGCCCCACTCGCCGGCGCCCGCGCGTCCGATCGCGGTGGCCAGCGCACCGGTCAGGTGCTCCAGCGCCAGTGGATCGGTGTAGCAGGACAGCTCGAAAGTGGTCCCCTCGGCGTCTCGCTCGACCGTTCCGCTGGTCACCCGGCCCTGACCGATGTGGGTGCGGATGCCGTCCAACACCTCGTCAAGGTTGGCGTACACCCGCGTCACCGGCGGACCGGTCAGTGACCCGGCCAGGTAGCAGTACTGGCAGTGCGCCGGACAACCGCGGGCCAGGTCGATCCGCCAGTCCGCGCTGGGCGGGATCGGCTGGGGCTTGAGCGCGCTGGGTGGGGCCACGACGACTGCCAAGGTCGATTTCGCGCGGGCGTACACCTCCCGCTCCGACTCCCCCCGCGTCCCGGTCAGGGCGTTGCCGGGCAGAACCTCGATGTCCT
The DNA here is from genome assembly GCA_965277905.1 of Nakamurella sp. Lineage (GTDB taxonomy): Bacteria > Actinomycetota > Actinomycetes > Mycobacteriales > Nakamurellaceae > Nakamurella. The sequence goes on along the minus strand of CBDIDW010000004.1, from coordinate 768,976 downwards.
GGACCCCGACCGCCTCGCAGCGGCGGACGATCTCGGCGGTGTGCGGCAGGTCGGCCGCGGATCGCATGATGCGGACATGCCGGGGTATCCACAATTTCGTGGGCGCCGGAGCGAACAGTTCGGGGGACTCGGGCAGGGTCAGGAGTTCGGGAGCGGCCATCCCCTCTTCCAACGCCGCGGCCAACAGGATCCTTCCGCTCTGCCGCCGAGTGGGCAGTCTCACTCGGCCTGGCAGGTGGGACACCAGAAGAGGTTCCGGGCCACCAACACCGCGTGAGCAATCGGAGTGCCACAGACCCGGCAGGGCAGACCCGTACGCCGGTAGACGTAACCGGCATTGGCGCGGGAGGGCGCGCCGCGCTTGTTCACCCGATCCTCGGGCCGGATCGTGACGATGCGGCCGGTGCGGACGCCGTAACGCATCAGAACGACCAGGTCGGACCACATCTCGTCCCACTCACCGCGGCTCACCTCTCGACCGGGACGCAGTGGGTCGATGTGATGCCGGAAGAGCAACTCGGCGCGGTAGACGTTGCCGATGCCGGCGACCACCGACTGGTCCATGAGCAGGGCGGCGATCGGCGCCCGGCTCCGGCTGATGCGTCGGAAGGCCCGATCGGGGTCGGCGTCGCCGCGGAGTGGGTCAGGACCCAGGCGCGCCAGCAACACGTCCAGCGCGGGCTCTTCGAGCAGTTCGCAGGCGGTGGGTCCGCGCAGATCGGTCCAGGCGCTGGGAGTGGACAGCCGCAGGCGCAGGGCACCTCGCGGCTCCGGCGGCTCATCCGATCCGGTTGTGAACTTGCCGTAGAGACCCAGGTGCACGTGCAGGATCAGGTCGGACTCGTAGTGCTGCAGCAGGTGTTTGCCGTACGCGTCGACCCGGTCCAGCCGAACACCGTCGATCATCGCCGCCCCGCTGGCGAACCGGCCCTGCGGACTGGCGGCCGAAATCACCTGGCCGGCGAAAAGGGCCTGCTGCTGCCGAGCCAGCCGGTGCAGGGTGTGACCTTCAGGCACGGGTGGGCCCAACAGCGGCCGACGCGACCGCCTGGCAGGCGCGCACGATCCGGGTGGCCGACACGCGCCGCAGCCTACGTGGATGAGCGGGTCGCAGGGTGGGCACCGAGCGCCCAGCCGTCGGGGTGTGATGAGCTTTTCGCCGTGCTGATCTACTCGATGGGCGTCTCGGTGGACGGATTCATCACCGACCGGGAGGGCGCGTTCGGCTGGACCGTTCCTGACGACGAGCTGTTCGGGTTCCATCTCGAGCAAACCCGTCAACTCGGCGGCTATCTGTGCGGTCGCCGGCTCTATGAGACCATGCTGGTCTGGGAGACCGATCCGTCGTTGCGCGACAACGAACCCGGGGCGGCGTTCGCCGACGTGTGGTGTGCTCTACCGAAAGTCGTTTTCAGTCGCACGCCGCCGGAAATCCGGGGCAACGCCCGGCTGGCCGAGGCGTCCGTGGCCGAGGAAGCGGCTGCGATGGGCGCCGCCACGGACAAGACCATTTCGATCGGCGGCGCCGGTCTGGCCGCGGCGGCCATCGAGATCGGCCTGATCGATGAACTGCGGCTGTTTCGCCATCCGGTCGTCGTCGGAGGCGGCACGCCCTTCCTGCCCCCGGTCGCCGACGACATTCCGCTGGACCTCATCGAGACCAGGACGTTCGGCTCACGGGTGGTGTACGAGCGTTACCGCCGCGCTCCCGTCCTTCCGGTCTGACTGCTCTCTCCCCCGGGGGGCCATGGCCCGATGGGCCGGCCGACCTCCCACTCGTGACCGAAGGGGTCAACGATGCGACCGAGGCGCCAACCGTGCTCGTCGCCGACCGGGGAGGCCTCGGTCGCTCCCGCAGCCACGGCGGCGTCGACCACGGCGTCCGGGTCCTCGACCACGAGCAGCGTCCGGCTCGTGGCGCCGCCGAGCGCGCTCGGGCTAAATCGGCCCCGATCCGGAGCCGCAGCGCTGACCCAGAACTGGGCCTCTCCGACCCTCAGTTGGGCGACGATGTCGTCGCCGGCGCCGACCGCGTGGATCACTTGCGCGCCGAAGGCGGCCCGATAGAAGGCCAGAGCGTCTCCGGCGCGTTCGACCCACAATTCCGGCTGAATGCTCGTCATGCTGCGGACCCCACCAAACCTGTTGACCGCTCGATCGGGTCATATTGCGGCCATTCGCAGTGACGGGCAAGTCGGAGGGCCGCCTCGCTTGGAGCACACGGGTATGTCGATTCGCGACGAAGGCCCACACCGAGTACCGGGCAGCGACCCTGCAGTACCGCCCGTCCACGATCTGACCAGCGCGAACCCCGGTGATCACGGTCTCCGACGCCATTACGCTCGACTGATCGTGCACGAGCCGAGTGAAGTGGCGGCGGCGACCGAACACGCCGCGAGAAACAACGGCGGTAGGTCGACGGGACCGATCGTGCGACTGTTCCGGCGGCTGAGTTAGTCGGGGAGGCAGCACGACGGTGGTTCAACCCAATTTCGTGCCAGGGTGGGTGGCGTGAACCGGCTGGACGTCCTGGACTGGCGGCGGCGAGTGGCCGCCCTGTACGACGTCGTACGAAGGAGCGAGCCCGAGGAGGGTCACACGTGCTGGCGCGAAGGGCGTGACGAACTCTTCGCGAGTCACCCCGCTTCCCCGCTGCAACCGGCCGACCGAGCGCATTTCCGGGGACTACCGATCGCGGCCTACGACCCGGCTTTCCGTTTTGAGGTTCGCGTCGACGACGCCGACGCGGAGACTCGAGATGTGGTCACCGGCACCGACGGGACCGTCCGTTTTCAACGCATCGGTCGGGTCCGGATCGGAGCGCTGGGACGCCTGGACGTGTGGTGGCTCGACCAGTACGGCGGCGGGCTGTTCCTGCCCGTCAAGGACCCCGGCCGCAGCTATGGCGGCGGCCGGTACGTCCTCGACACCGTCAAGGGTGCCGACCTCGGCGGGCATGACGGCAGCCTGGTCGTCGATCTGAACTTCGCCTACCCCCCTTCGTGTGCGTACGACCCGGCTTGGGCGTGCCCGCTGGCCCCGCCGGGCAACACGGTCGAGGCGCCCATTCCGGTCGGCGAGCAGGCCGGGTCGTGGTCCGGCTGAGCCGGGAATGCGGTCGAGCAGCGCTCTAGCCCTGACAAGCGTCCTTGACAGGAGGGGATGGCGCGGACATGCTGGACCAATGGAAAGCAAACTTGACACAGCGGGCGTCAGTCGCGGTGATCAGGCCCGCCACCGGGCCTACCTGCGAGATTTCCTCCCGGGCTTGCTCGGGTATTGCGTTGCGCTGATCGTGGTCGTGCTGTTCGGGCACCTCGACGGGCACAGCCCATGGCGGTTCCTATGGGCGTTTCTCCCGGTGGTTCCGCTGTTTTGGGTGGTCCGAGCCGGTTTCCGGCAGCTCCGACGGGTGGACGAGTACCAGCGTGATCGAATGCTGCAGGGTCTGGGCACCGGCTTCGTGGTGGCCATGATCACCGCCGTGACCACTGGATTCCTGGGCGTCGCGGGACTGAACATGCGTTTGGCCGGCTGGGCTGTGTTTGTGGCCGGCATGAGCGCATGGATCATCGCCTCGGCCATTGGCACCTCCCGCGAACGCTGACCGTCCGTGAAGAACTCCCTGCGTTCGCTGCGAGAAGACCGACGCTGGACCCAGGGTCAACTCGCCGACGCCCTGGATGTCTCCCGGCAGACCGTGAACGCTCTGGAAACCGGGCGGTATGACCCGAGCCTGCCGTTGGCTTTTCGGATCAGCCGATTGTTCGTACTCCCGATAGAAGCGATCTTCGAGCCAGATCACGCCACCCAAGCGGTCGACCTGGATTGACGTCATCGACGGCGCCCTCCTCTCAGGATCTAGGTTCGGCTGCCGCGGTGAGCATCTCGATGTGGGCAACGGCCACGGCGCCGAGGTGGACATGGGCGATGACCCGACAGACGCACGATCATCGAACCCCGCCACCGGGGGGCCGGTCACGCTAGCGTGACCCCATGTCCCGACCGGCCGGTTTGATCATCGCGTTTCGGCTGCTCTTCGCTGCTCTGTCGTTGGCCGGGGTGATCACTCAACTGGTCATCGCCATCCAGATCAACTTCAGCATTGTCAGTTTCTTCAGCTATTTCACCAACCTGGGCAATCTCTTCGCCAGCATCGTCTTCCTCGTCTCCGCCGCCCGACTGGCGCGTGGTCGGCAGAGCAGCGACGTCGACGTCGCGATCCGAGGCGCGTCGGTGGTGTACATGGCCTTTATCGGCATCGTCTTCAACACCCTGCTGCGCGGTGCCGATCTCGGTGACCTGAAACCGTGGGTCAACACCGTGCACCACTTGGTGATGCCCGTCGCGGTCGTCCTGGACTGGCTACTCTGGCCACCCCGATCACGGATCTCGATCCGAACCACCCTGTTGTGGATGGTCTTTCCGGTGGTCTACGTCGTGTACTCACTCATCCGTGGGTCGGCGACCGGCTTTTATGCCTACCCGTTCTTCAACCCCGGGGTGAACGGCGGCTACGGCGGTGTCGCGGCCTACTGCGCCGTCATGCTGGTGGCGTTCGTCGGACTGGCGTTCTTGGTCCGCCTGGCCGGAAACAGGGACAGCTCCCCCGGCCAGGACGTGGTGCTCGCAAGTCCCGGTTGAGCGGGACCGGGACGTCGCTGCCGCCTTCGCGGATCAGCCGGGCGCCGATTTACACCACGGTGGGAGTGCGGTCGAACCTGCGGCAGGAGGACCTGTCCCTGACCGAGCTGGGGGGAACGCCGGACACCCGGGTCGACCAGCCGGCGCAGCGCGGTGGTCAAGTCCCCGGGGGGTCGCGAACAGCCTGATGCTGCGTCTCGGGTCGCGCGGAGTAGCTACCTCTTGGGCGCCCGCCAAGGGCGGTCCCGCTTAGGGTCTGAGGATGGTTACTCCCGTGCTCCTCCTCGTCGGTGCCGGACCCGGGCTCGGGTCGTCCATTGCGGCGCGGTTCGGGCGCGCCGGTTATGACGTCGCCCTGGTAGGCCGGACGATGCAGACGGTCCGGACCATTGGCACGCGCCTGCAGGGCGAGGGCATCACGGCCGAGTGGAGCGCCGTCGACATGACCGACGAATCAGCCTTCGCCGAGGCGGTGACCCGATTCGGCCGACGCACCGGACACATCGACCATCTGCACTTCAACCCCAGCGCGCTGACCGAGAAGGACCCACTGACTCTGTCAGTAGGCGAGCTCCTCTCGGACCTGCACCTGGGCGTGGCCAGTGCGCTGACCGCGGTCCAGAGTGCCCGGCCGTTCCTGAGTGAAGGTGCGCGCATCACCGCGACCGGCAGCGTGGCCGCGGACCGGCCCTGGGCCGGGGCGGCGTCGCTCGGGGTCCAGAAGGCCGGGCTCCGCAACCTCGTCGGGGCGATCGACAGCACGCTGAAACCGGACGGCATCCGGGCCATGACCTTCACGATCACCGGAACCATTGGTCAGGGCGAGGTTTTCGCTCCGGATCGGATCGCCGACGCACTGTATGAAGCGTCTTACGCCGCTGCGTGGCGTCGCGAGGTGACCTACCCGGCAAAGGTCTGAGTGGTTCAGCTCAGCCGCAGTCCGAGGGTGACCCCGCCACCGTTGGTCTGGAGTCGACCGAAGCCGAGTCGGTCGTAGAAGGCCAGTGCCCGATCGTTGGCCGCGCTCGCGGTCAGGTGCACCCCGGGCACGCCCCGCCGGCGCAGCAGATCCAGCAAGGCCGTGAGCAGGGTGCGGCCCCTCCCCCCGCCCTGGGCCTCGGGCAGAAGATCGATGTGCAGGTGGGCCGGATAGTCGCCCAGGGCCGGGTCGGGCTGGACGCCTCGATGGACCAGTTCGACAACCCAGTTGTCTGTGGGCAGTGGGTAGCGATAGCGCAGTACCGGGAACCACTCGGCCTCGCAGCGATCTGCGAAGGCGGCGGAATTGCCGGTCCCGAGCACATACCCGACCGGGGTGTCCTCGTGCGTCAGGACCAGACACAGGTCCGGCTCGAACGTCGCGTAAGGGCCGACGAAGACCTGCCCGAGCAGGTCCGGATCGGCGAAATCAGCGGTGGCGTCGTGACCGTCGGCTCCGGTACGCAAGCAGATCCGGTACAGCGCCGGTAGATCGCTGGGATGGAACGGGCGAATCGCGAAAGACATCGGCGGACCCCTTCCCATTTCAAGATATAGCGCACCCGGGGGCTTGCGGCAAGACCGGGTGCCGGTCGCAGAATCGTTGCCCGATCGCGGATTCACGCGTCTGGGAGGAATGATGGCGACATCTTCACGTGCCGGCGAGGGCGTTTTCGCCTTGCCCGGCCGGTTGGCCGACAAAGCCGCCCCGGCCTTGATTGCGCCGGACGAACAGCACTTGCACGCGGTCGAGACCTGCCTGCGCGAGTCCATTGCTGATGCCGCTGAGCGGCTCGAAGCACGCCGCCGCGCCCGTAGCGGAGCCAACTTGGAGACGATGGAACGGGACCAGGACATCCATCGGCTGACCGATCGGCTGCGCACCCTGAGCCCCACGGAACGGACCCGGCGCCGCCGGCAGGTCGCGGAAGCCGAACAGCGGGAGCGGATGAGCGCTGTCGTCGCCGATCTCATCGCCGCCGACGACAGCGACGGACTGGCGACCATGTTGCGTCAACCGGACCTGCGCGACGTGCTGGTGGATGGCGCTGCGCTGCCCGAGGCCGAGCCCGACGAGCTGGCCGGACCGTTCGCTCACATCGTCGTGGACGAGGCCCAGGAACTCACCGACGCCCAGTGGCAGATGCTGCTCTCCCGTTGCCCAGCGGGGAGTTTCACCATCGTCGGGGATCGAGCCCAGGCGCGTCACGGCTTCGCCGAGTCGTGGACCGAACGGTTGCGGCGGATCGGTCTGACTCGGGTTGACCTGCGCCGGCTGACCATCAACTACCGCACGCCCGCGGAAGTGATGGCTCGGGCCGACCCGGTGATCCGGGCCGCTCTGCCGGATGCGAACGTGCCCACGTCGATCCGCCGCGGTGGGCAGCCCGTGCTGGAGGCGGCCGTGGCCGACCGCGATCTGGTGCTGACGGCGTGGCTGGCCCGTCATCAGGACGGAATCGCCTGCGTCATCGGCGATCTCACCTTCGTACCGATCCCGCGGGTGAGCTCGCTGACCCCCGAGCTGGCCAAGGGACTCGAGTTCGACCTGGTCGTCCTGGTCGAATCGGACGCGCCGGGCGGGGGTGTGCAAAGCGCCGTGGACCGGTACGTGGCCATGACCCGCACGACCGCGCAGTTGGTGCTGCTGAGCTGATTACTTCTGGAACCGGAGCAGGTGGTATTCCAACAGCCCGGCCTGGTGGCAGCGCTGCAGTGCGTCGCCGCCGACCAGCGACTCCGCCCACACCGACCGTCGACCCAGTCGGCGCAGCACCGGTTGGGCGGCGCGGATGAGCCGGTCTCGGGGTCGGCCCAACCGTTGCCGCGAGGACAAATCCACATCCTCGACCAGGGTGAGGCCGTGCTCGGCCGCCAACGCGGCGGCCTCGGCCACGGAGACCAGGGTGGCCGCGTGCCAGCCGCGGCGGACGTCGTCGAGCCTCGCGTCATCTACTGCGCCACAACGGAAGTCGTCGACGAGAAGGAGGGTGCCACTGCGACCCAGGGCGCCCGCCACCTGGGCGAAGAAGGCGGTGGCGGACGCTGCGTGCACGAACGACTCGATCGCGAAGGCCAGGTCGAAATCGGTGAGATCAATGGGTAAGTCGGTGAAGTCGGCCAGCACGGTGCGCACCGCGGGCGTGGCGGCGGTGAACCGGTCGGCCAGCCGCGCCTGGGCCGGGCTGATGGTCACCCCGGTGACCTCGACCTCCCGGCGCGCCGCCAGGTAGAGCCCCGCGGTGGCCACCCCGGACCCCAGGTCGAGGATCCGCCGGTCGGACGGGCGCATCCGAGCCAGCACGAGGTCATGGACATGGTGCACGGCTTGCCCGACCGATGCGATTCCCGGGCCCCACAACTCGCGGTGGATGGCCCGCTGGCTTCCCGAGATCAGGAACTTCCAGGTGTTGCGGTCGTAGTAGTGCCGCACACTGCTGGTGAAGTCGGCCTGCACATCAAAGAGGTACGCCCGCGGGACCCCGCAGGTTCACGAGGCCGCGATCACATCCAGATCCCTGACGGCGAACCGGTGATGCTCGATCTCCTCGTTGATGATCACCCGCAGACACCGGTGGACCGACACCGGGGCGTAGTTGTCCCACACCGGGGCGTGGGTCTCCCGGGCCAACTCACCGGGGGTCGCTTCGGCCAGGAACGTGCGGACCCGGCCGACCCGATCCGCGCGCAGCTGCAGGACCTGTTCGTACGTCGGAGTGGCCGCACAGTCCACACCGAGGTCTTCGGGTCGTTCCACGAAGTCGGCCACATCGGTGAACGGCAACCCCCACGGATGAAACGGCGGCGAGTCGCCCCGAACGCCGGCCAGCCACGCATCGGTGGCGAAGACGAGGTGCCGCAGGGTCTGGCTGAACGACCACTCTTCGTCCACGCAGATGTCGACCGCGCCTTCGGGCATGCCGGCCACTCGCTCGTACGTGCTGGCCCAGTTCGCTTCGACGGTCGCCCACGCCGCCCGCAGGTCGGCTGGGTCGGTGGACTTGCGGAGCGCACGATGCGGGTCGCGGCGCTCCAGTTCGGCTTCGATCAGCGGCGCCACCTCGACCCCGTTGATGTCCAGACCATCGATCACGCCGTCGATCTCGGCGCCGACCAGGCTGACGTCGCGTAGTTGCGCGCCCGACAGGTCGACCATGCGCAGCCGAGCCCCGTTCAGTTGGACCTTGGTGAGCCGGGCTCCGGTCAGGTCGGCCCGGGTGAACGTGGCGTCGCGTAGGTCGCCGGTGTACTCGAGCATCGTGAAGGGTCCTCTCGTCGGCGGCTGGGGTCACCCTAGGTCGGGTCCCGGACGATGTCCGTCCGGAGCTGATGGGGAGCGAGCATCCGGTTCAGCAGAACCTGCATCCGACGCCGGTCGGTCGAGGACAAGGTGGCGGTCAGCGGCAGCAGCGCCTGTCCCACACCCGAGTGGACCTGCTCGGCCAACTCCGCACCCGGTGCGGTCAGGAACACGTCAATGGCCCGACCGTCCCGGTCGTTGGCCGCTCGGGCCAGCAGACCCCGACGTTCCGCTCGGTCGACCAATCCGGAGAGCGTCGACTTCTCCAGTCCCAGGTAGTCGGCGAGCGCGGTCATCCGCAGCCGCCGGTCCCGCAAGATGCCCATCACCCGTAGTTGGGTCAGCGACAGGTCGTGGTCGGCCGCAAGCCGGGAGAGGACGGCCATGGTGGCAAAGGAGGTCTGGATGAGCGCGTCTTCGAGCGGTTCGACCGGCGGAGTCGTGATCACTGCCACAGCTTACTTGTCTCCCGTTCCTATTACCAACTACCATTCGTTGGTAATACGAACTACAAGGAGACAATTATGAAGGCAGCTGTGGTGTCGAGCTTCGGCCGTCCCCCACGTTGGCAGGCGTTCGAGACCCCCGCGCCGGCAGGTGAACACGAAATGTTGGTCGACGTCGTGGCCAGTGCCCTGCACCCTCGGGTCCGGTCCCAGGCGGAGGGCTCGCATTACACGAGCACCGGGGATCTACCGATGGTCCCGGGCGTCGACGGGGTCGGTCGCGGTCCCGACGGGAAGTTGCGGTATTTCCTCCTCCCGGACACCACGATGGGCGCGATCTCCGAACAAACTGTGATCGACGACCGTCGCAGCGTGGTGCTGCCCGCGGACTGCGATCCGGTCCGGGTGGCTGCCGGGATGAATCCGGCTATGTCGTCCTGGGTCGCGCTGCGGCAGCGCATCGAGCTGCCGGAGGGTGCGAGCGCGCTCGTGCTCGGGGCCACCGGCAGCTCCGGTCAACTGGCCCTGCAGATCCTGCGCTTGTTCGGAGCGCGCCGGATCATCGCCGCCGGCCGGGACGCCGACCGGCTGGGCCGGCTGGAGACTCTCGGTGCCACCGACCTGGTCCGGCTCACCGGTGACAGCGACGCTGATGCCGACGCCTTGGGCGCCGCGGCGGCCGACGTCGATGTGGTGCTCGACTACGTCTGGGGCCCGCCCACGGCGGCGGCGATGATCGCGGTGGTCACCCAGCGCGCCGACCGGTCGATCCCGCTCACCTGGGTCGAGATCGGTTCCACCGCCGGGCCCGCGGCCCAGATTCCGTCGGCTGCCCTGCGCGCGGCCCGGTTGAACATCGTGGGCAGTGGCCAGGGGTCGGTCAGCACCCGCGAATACCTGGCCGAGCTGCCTGAGCTGGCCGCCCAGATCAGTGCCGGGGCTTTCGATCTGGCCGTGCGCACGGTTCCGTTCACCGATGTGGAACAGGCATGGATGGAGCCGGCCACCGGTTCCGAGCGCGTGGTGTTCGTACCGGCCCGCTGAGTCTCGCGAAGATCAATCTGCTGCAGCGAAGATCGACTTCTCCGAAACTCGCCGAATTGATCTTCGCGGCGGCAGATTGATCTTCGCGGGGAGGGGGTCAGTGCCAGGCGGCCAGCAGGCGCGACGAGGCAGCGCTGAGGGCGGCCTGCCAACGCGGGCCGAAACTGATCCGACCCACACCGGCGGCGGCGAAGGTCGCCAGGGAATCCGCTTCCGGGGCGGCGATGGCGTTGATCGGCAGGGGCAGGCCGGCCGCGAGCCGGGCCCAGTCGTCCGGCGAGTGGCGCCCGACCGGGTAGAGCACATCCGCACCCGCCGCGGCACACAGCGCGAGCCGCTCGAGGGCCAGATCGATGCGGCCGGCGGGCTCGCCGACCTCCCGCAGGAAGACGTCGGTCCGGGCGTTGATGACCAGGTGCACCTTGGCCGCGTCCGCGGCTTGGCGCAGGGCAGCGACCAGGTCCGCATGCTCCTGAGCCGAACGCAGCCGGCCACCCTGGCTGTGCACGGTGTCCTCGATGTTGAACCCGACCGCGCCGACCTCGAGCAGGCCCTGCACCAGCCGCTCCGGCGACTCGCCGTAGCCGGATTCGATGTCCACCGACGTGGGCAGGTCGACGACGGCGGTGATCTGGGCGACCCGGGTGAGCAGTTCGTCGAAGGTCATGCCCTCGTTGTCGGTCCGACCGATCGACTCCGCAACCGGGTGGCTGCCCACGGTCAGGCCGGCAAAGCCGGCACCCGCAACCAGTTTCGCCGACCACGCGTCCCAGACGGTGGGCAGCACCACGGGTTGGCCGGGCTGGTGCAGGGCCAGGAACGCACGGGCGGAATCGGCGAGAGGGTCGGACACGGGGCCTCCAGACATCGGGTGGGCAGATCCGAACGGTAGCGCCGCTCAGCATCGGTCCAGCATCTCGTGCAGCCGGCGCTGCAGAAATGCTCGCTCGCCCGGGTTCTCCACCAGCACCAGCGCCTGCCGGTACCAGCTCGCCGATTCCGACGGACGCAGCGCGCGTCGGAGCAGGTCCGCCCGGGCGGCCGGCAGCAGGAAGTAGCCGGCCAACCGGGGATCGGCGTCGAGCGCGTCCAATGCGGCCAGCCCGGCCTCGGGGCCGTCCCGGAATCCCAGCGCAACCGCGCGGTTGAGGGCCATCACCGGCGACGGGTGAACGCGGACCAGCTGATCGTGCAACCGCACCAGTTCGGCCCAGTCGGTGGCCAGTACCGACAGCGCGGTCGCGTGCAGGGCGGCGATGTCGGCCTGCAGCCGGTACGGCCCGGCAGGCTTCTCGGTCCGACCGGCGGCCTCCAGCGCGGCCACTCCGGCCCTGATCATGTCGCCGTCCCAGCGGTCGCGGTCCTGTTCCTCCATCGGGATCAGTCGGCCGGACGCGCTGACCCGGGCCCGGCGACGCGCGTGCTGCAGCAGCAGCAGCGCATAGAGCCCGAGGGTCTCGGCGTCGTCCGGTTGCAGTCGGGCCAGCTGGGCGGCCAGCCGCACTGCCTCGTCGGCGAGCTGGACACCGTCGTCGGTCTCGATCCTCGCGTAGCCCTGGGTGAAGATCAGGTACAGCACCGCGTGCACGCCGGCGATCCGCTCGGCCCTCCGGTCCGGCGCCGGGACGCTCAGACGAATGCCGGCGTGCGCAATCTTGTTCCGGGCCCGCAACAACCGCTGGCCCACCGTCGATTCGCTGACCAGGAAAGCCGCCGCGATCTGTCGGGTGGTCAGTCCACCGACCGCCTTCAAGGTCAGCGCCACCCGGCTCGCCATCGGCAGCGCGGGATGAGCGCAGGTATAGACGAGTTCGAGTTGGTCGTCATGGAAGACGTTGTCCGGCAACGGATCACCATCGTCTCGGGCGGCCAGTAGAGCCATTTTGCGCGTGTCGAGCCGGCGCCGCCGCAGCTCGTCGACCGCTCGGCGGGCGGCCGTGGTGGCCAGCCAGGCCGCCGGGTTGGCCGGGATTCCGTCGGTGGGCCAGCGCACCAGCGCGCGTTCCACCGCGTCCTGGAGGCAGTCCTGCGCCAGCTCCCAGTCCCCGGTCACCCGGATCAGGCCGGCCAGCAGGCGCAGGCGCTCCTCGACCACCGCCTCGGCCACGGACCTGGCCGCGGACGGGTCAACCGGGGAGCCCTGGGTCGAGTTCACGCTCGATCGGTGGTCGTCAGCTCTCGTCCAGGGGCCAGAACGGCCGCAGTTCAAGGCGGCCGAGCCGGGCCATTGGATGCCGGGACGCGATCTCGATGGCCTCGTCGAGGTCGTCGCACTCGAGGATGTCGAAACCGGCGATCCATTCTCGGGTCTCGGCAAAAGGCCCGTCGGTGACCAGCAACTCGCCGGATCGCACCCGCACCGTGGTGGCATCCTCGACCGGACGCAGCCTGTCGCCGAGCACCCACTTTCCGCGTTCGACGACGTCCGTTCCCCAGACCTGGATGTCCGGCGGGGCGGCGGGATCGGTGTCGGGCTCGGTGTCGGTGGCGACGAACATCATGTAGCGCATGGGTCCTCCTCGGTAGCGGGCGTGACACCCGTGCGACGATCGGCCGGCCCCGGATCCGACAGTTCGATCACCTTTTCTTTCGGGAATCTTCCTCGTCCCGAACTGCCGCTGCTGTCTGCCAGCCCCGGCGCAGTGCGCCCAGCGGATCCGACGCGTCCAGCGCTTTGGTGGCCAGCCCGCTCATCGGCACCAGATTGCCTCCACTCAGCACGAACAGGGCCAGTCCGTACCGGTCGGCCGCGGCCCGGGCGTCATCGGTGAACACGCCCGGCTCGCGCACGAACAGGGCCACCGGCCGTGTCGCCCGCAGCACGGTGCGCACCGCGGTCAGCGAACCGTCCACCACGAACCCGTCGAGCTCGCCCGGTCGGGCACCGAGCCGCTTCGACCAGGCGGTGTCATTGCCGGCCAAGGCGAGCACGGCGGTCCGGTCGACGACCGCCCGACCCGTCGCGATCGAATGGGCCCGGGTGACCCGGACCTTGTGGTTGGCGGCGAAGGTCCCGAAGCCGACCGCCCACACCAGCACCGCCCCGATGAGCAGCGGCCGGAGCAGCGGCAGCGACCCACCGCTGGGTCCGAACGCGACCAACAGAACGACGACGGCGACGCCCCAGGACATCGACTTGGCCAGCGAGATCCAAAAGGAGCGGCCGTGGGCGGGCACCACCACCACCGCCACCTGATCGATGTCGGCGGCCAGGGCCGCAGTCACGTCGGCCGGGATGTTCGCCGCCGGAGTGCCGCGCGCGGCCAGGGCCGCGGCCTGATCCCAGGCACGCAACCGCAATCGTTGGTACGGGTCCGGCCGCTGCTGCACTGCCTCATTGTCCGGCCTATCGAATGCGCCGCGTGACGACGCCAGGCGTCGTCGGCCGGTACCGGCGATCGAACGGCACATCTGCGTCACGAACGGCGCGGCTGGCGGTCGGGCGCTGGCAGGCCGGCGACGACGGTCGCGACGTCCCCAGCAGCCGGCGGACATCAGCTTCCCGTAGGCTGGAACGCTCGTGTTCTGCGCACCTTCCGGGAGATGACCATCGCCGACCAGTTCGGGAAGACCCTTGTCGCCCGATCCTCGACCGCGCCCGCCGTGCTCGAGGAGCAGGCCTACGTCGAGCACCTGTACCGCCGGCTGGACGAGATGCGATCGGAAACGGAACGCCTGCGGGACAGCTACCGGGTCAGTGACAACACGCCCGGCGGCCGGGTCCAGCGCGAGATCGCGCAGGCCCACCATTCCGCCGCTCTGACGTCCCTGACCCTGGCCGAGGACAGGTTGTGTTTCGGGCGTCTGGACCGCAGTGATGGCAGCGATGCGCACATCGGACGGCTGGGCATCTTCGAGTCGGGTGCCTCCGACCGACAGTTGCTCATGGACTGGCGGGCACCGGCGGCGCGGCCGTTCTATACGGCGACCGCAGCCGCACCCGACGGGGTGGTCCGCCGGCGACACCTGAGCGTGCGCCGCCGCCAGGTGATCGACGTCAACGACGAATACCTGGACAGCAGCCCCCAGGCGCTGGCCGGCGCCGGGCTGGACCCGAGCGCGGTGGTGGACGTGGACTCCGGCCTGGCCGGCGAATCCGCGCTGATGGCGGCCATGAACGCGCCGCGCACGGGCCGGATGGGCGACATCGTGGCCACCATCCAGACCGAGCAGGACCGGATCATCCGGGCCGACCGGGCCGGGGTGTTGGTGGTGCAGGGCGGGCCGGGCACCGGTAAGACGGCCGTCGCGCTCCACCGGGTGGCGTATCTGCTGTACACGTACCGCGACCAGCTGGCCAGCCGCGGTGTCCTCGTGGTGGGTCCGAACCTGACGTTCCTGTCCTACATCGGCCAGGTACTGCCCTCGTTGGGTGAGAACGCGGTGGTGCTGGCCACCGTGGGCGAGCTGTTCCCCGGGGTGCACACCGAGTCCGTCGATCCGCCCGAGGTCGCGGTGATCAAGGGCCGGATCACCATGGCCACGGTCATCGGCAACGCCGTGCTGGACCGGCAGCGGGTACCCCGCCAGCCAATTGTGGTGGACACCGGGTTGGGCCGGCTCCGGCTCGAATCCGGTCTGCTCCGGTCGGCCCAGGCCCGGGCGTGGGGTTCCCGACTGCCGCACAATCGGGCCCGGTCGGTGTTCCTGCGGGTGGTCGTCAACGGCCTGGCGCGTCAGGTCGCGGCCCGCCAGCGCAGCGGTCTGGCCGCCGAAATCCCTTTCACCGAGGAAGATTTCGCCGACACCAGAGCCGAATTGCGGGCCGACGAGGCACTGGCCAAGGCGTTGACCGGCATCTGGCCGGTGCTCTCGGCGACCCGGCTGCTGGCCGAGCTCTATGCGCGCCCGGAGCGGCTCGAGGTGGCCGGCCGCGGGTTGTCGGTGCATCAGCGGACGCTGCTCGCCCGACCCCTGGGCCGGCCGTGGACGATCGGCGACGTCCCCCTGTTGGACGAGGCGGCGGAGTTGCTCGGGGCGGGTCCGATCAGCTCGGCCGACGACGCTGCCGCGCAGGAACTGCGGGAGTTCGCCCAGGAGGTCCTGGACAGTTTGGCGCAGGAGCATCCGGATGCCGAAGTGGCCACCGGCCACGATGACGCCGCCGCCTCGATGATCGGGGCCGCCGACCTGGCCGCGCTGCACGACGACGCGACCGCGCTCACCTCGACCGCGGAACGTGCTGCGGCAGATCGAGAGTGGACCTACGGACACGTCGTCGTCGACGAGGCCCAGGAACTGTCGCCGATGGCCTGGCGCGTCATCATGCGCCGCTGCCCGGTGCGTTCGCTGACCATCGTCGGCGACATCGCCCAGACGTCGGACCCATCCGGGGCGCGGTCCTGGGAATCGGCCCTGCACACCTACGCCCACGACCATCTGCGGGTCGAAGAGCTGACCGTGAACTACCGCACCCCCGCCGAGATCGCCGAGGTGGCGGATCGGGTGCTGGCCCGGATCGATCCCGACCTGCGGCCGCCAGAGTCGGTACGCAGCAACGGGATCGCGCCCTGGTGGCGGGGAACGACCCGAGAGGGGCTGGTCGGCGCGGTGGTGGAGGCGGTCGGGGCCGAGCTCGGTCGGTCCGACGAGCAACATCTGGCGG
This sequence comes from Nakamurella sp., assembly GCA_965277905.1. Classification (GTDB taxonomy): domain Bacteria; phylum Actinomycetota; class Actinomycetes; order Mycobacteriales; family Nakamurellaceae; genus Nakamurella. The sequence goes on along the minus strand of CBDIDW010000004.1, from coordinate 752,958 downwards.
TGATCGCGCCCCGGGCCTGGCACAAGTTGCTTGCCTTGGCCGTGGCGAACGGGCCGGTGGAACTGCGTGACCGAGCGGTGGTGCTGACGGTGACCCAGGCCAAGGGGCTGGAGTTCGACGTGGTGCTACTGGTTGATCCGGACCAGATCGAACGGGAGTCCCGTCGCGGTCTGGCCGACGTGTACGTGGCCCTGACCCGGGCCACCCAGCGGCTCGGGGTGCTCTATCCGGGCGATCCGCCGCGCATCGCCGCGAGCGCCGACCGGAACTGACTCAACCCGCCGGGACCGGGGCGGCCTGGAGCCCCGCGGCCGCCCGCTCGACCGTGAGCAGGCTCTCCGCCGAATGTTCACGGTGGTACGCCGCTCCCCCACCGCGGAGCCCGAACAAGCGCTTCGACCACAGCAACCAGAGAACCGCGGCGATGTTGACCACCAGCAACGTCACCCGGAGCCAGGTGACTCGTTCGGTCAGTTCGTAGATCTCCCAGGGCAGGAAGATGCTGGTGGCCACCACGGCGAAGTACTCACCCCAGCGCTTGACCAGCCACAACCCGGTGGCCTCGACGAATTGCAGTGCGGCGTAAACGATCAGGGCGACGGCGATCCAGGTCAGCGTGAGCGGCGACAGCGAGAACACGTCGTGGATGCCCCGGACGATCTTGGAGTCGTCGATGTTCCAGCCGATCTGGTCGGCCAGTGGACGCAGCAGCGGCAGGTCCTGGTTGAACGAATCCTCCAGGTTCCCACGGGAGTTCCGGAAGACGAAGACTCCGATGGCCAGCCCGATCAGGCCGAGCCCGCGGATGCCGCGTTCCAGGGCCAGTAGCCGCATGATCCGGCGGTCCCGGAGCAGCCGGCCCCGCGGTACCTCCGGGGCCGCATCGGCCGGGCCGGAGCCCTTGGGCTCGCCCACCACATAGGTCGCGCAGCGCAGACACCGCCAGGACTCCCCGGCCGGCGTGTCCACATGCAGTCGGTCTCGCAGCGCGGGCTCGGTGGGCGCGTAGGTCTCGTGTCCGCTTCGGGAGCACACGCGCAGATTCCAGTCCACATCGACAAGCCTATGCGGGGATCGGGCCCGGTTCGGTGCCGTCCGACAAACGAGACCCGCCGGTCATCGACAGGATCCAGATGGCCAGGACGAGCACCGCCGCCATCTCGGTCACCGACAGGCCACGTTCGACCAGGCCGACCCAGTGCCAGGTCTGCACGCCGAGGGCGCCCACCACCGTCTGGACGGCCAGGATCACGAACCAACCGGCGGCGGCGAAGGAGAGTCCGGCCACCCATCGCGGCCACGGGCCGGGGGCCAGGCCGGGGCCGCGCCGCCAGCAGCAGAGCGGCGCGCCGATGGGCAGGCTGAAAAAGGCGAGCAGGGTCCACGTCCAGTGCACGCGACCGGCGAAGGTGCTGTCGGCACCGAAGCCCTGCTTGGGAAAGAAGATGAGCCCGACCAGCCCGACACACCACAGGCCGATCATGAGCAGTGCCCAGGACGGCCAGCGCACGAGTCCGGCCGCCAGCAGAGCCAACGCAACGGCCGCAGATCCCGACGCCAGCAGGATCACCGCGGCGTCGAAAGCCCAGCCGTCCGAGTAGAGCGAGTACTCACTGATGGTGCGGGACATCGGGTTGGCCGCCGATGTGGGCGGCAGCACGTGCAGCATGGCAATGGTCAGCGTCGCGATCACCACTGCGGCCGTGGCCCACCAGGCCAGCCGCCGGGCCACCCGATCGTGCGCCGGCGAGGAGTGCGCGAGCAGCCTCCAGCCGTCCGGCGGGGTAACCGGACCGATCAGCGCGGGGTGGGACACGATGGCAACACCGTATCGGCCCGCTCACGTGATTCTCGGTGGCGCCGGGGCCGGACAGTTCACTGCGCGGATCCACAACCCGCTTTCGCGGCCGAATCGACCGGAAAACGTGCTGTGGATCCGCGCAGCGGGCTGTGGATCCGCGCAGAAGTCAGTTGCGCCCAGTGGTGCTGACCGCCGGCGAGCCGATCTCGCTCTGCCAATTCTCCGGATAGCCGTCCTCGACGTTCACGCCGTCGTTGGGAATGCCCGGTGCGACTCCACCCTCTTGCACGGCGGTGTCGATCACTTGCGGCTCGCGCCGGCCGGGCCAGTGGTTGAACAACAGGTTCAGCCCGAACACCACGATGACGCAGGAGGTGATGGCCGACCCGAAGATGGTCCGGAACCACTCCGGGAAATTGGAATAGAAGTCGGTGAAGAACACCGGCATCATCCCGACCGACAGGGCCACCGCCACGATGAGCAGGTTGTGGTTGTCCTTGAACGAGACCTTGGACAGGGTCTGGATACCGACCACGGCGACCATGGCGAACATGATCGTGGCGGCGCCACCGATGACCGGGTTGGGCAGGGCGGCGATCACCGCACCCATCTTGGGAATGAGGCCGAGCAGGACCAGGAAGACGCCGCAGAGCGCGACCACCCACCGACTCTTCACCTTGGTAATGCCCAGCAGCCCGACGTTCTCGGCATAGGCAGTGTCCGGGAACGAGTTCATGAACCCGGCCAGGATGAACGAGAACCCGTCGACGAGCAGACCGGCGGCCAAGCGCTTGGGCGGCAGGTCCGCGTCCACCATCTCGGCCACGGCCACGGTGTCCGCGGTCGACTCCGTGTAGGTGACGAGCACCACGATGCACATCGAGATGATCGCCGATGCTGCGAAATGCGGCTTTCCGAAGTGGAATATCGAGGCAATGCCGAACCAACCGGCGCTGCCGACGTTGGAGAAGTCGACCAAGTGCATGGGGATGGCCACGATGACCCCCGCCACGACACCGAACAGCACCGCGAGCTGGTTGAGGAAGCCGGGCAGGAACCGGCTGACCAGGACCACGACCAGAATGACCAGCAGGGCCAGACCGATGTAGGACGGCTTGGCGTAGTCGGGGTTCGCGGTGACGATGTTGAAGGTGCCCGGCGTGCTGCCTGCGCTCACGCTCGCGCCGGCGGGCAGGGAGGTCGGGTAGGCGGTCACCACGCTGGTCAGCGTCTTGTCCCCGGTGATCAGCCCGATGTCCACGCCGATCAGGGACAGACCGATCATGACGATGACCGTGCCCGACACCAGCGGCGGGAAGAACCGGATCATGTAGGCGAACGGCCGGGCCAGGAAGACCCCGAACAGACCGGCGACCAGCAGCGAGCCGTAGTACACGGACAGGCCGTAGAAGATCCCGTCCATGCCGGTTTTGCCGCCATTGTTGGCGAAGACGATGGCCAGCATGGGCGAGAGCACGGTGAACGTGGCACCGGCGATGATGGGTAGCCGGCTACCGACCCACCTGATCTTGTACAGGCCCGCAGCCTGCAGAATCGTGCAGATGCCGCAGACCAACAGGTCGGCGTTGACCAGTATGGCGATGTCCTTCTGGGACAACCCGAGTGCCGCACCGACAATGAACGGGACGGCGACGGCGCCTGCATACATGATGACCAGGTGCTGCAGCGCCAGGGTGATGAGTTTCGGTGTGGGCGGCACCTCATCGGTGGGGTGGACCTGCGGCGGGGCCGCCGAAGCGGATGGCGGCGGGGCGTAGGCGACTGACATGGGTGGGGCCTCCACGGGGACGCAGGGGACGTGAGCCGGGGCGAGAGACAGCGGGAACAGCCAGGACGTTGGGGAAGGTAAGCCGCAGATGTGACGCCGGCATTGCTGACGACTCGTATCTGTGTTGCTGAATCGATCTCCCATCCTGCCTAGTGGAATTCTAATTCCGACTGGCGGATAAGTCTCTGCACCGAACGGGTGACGTGTGGTCCCGGTCACTCGCTGCGCGACTGGCCCGCCAACCCGCCCCGCAGGCGCGGCTCGCCCACCGGGGCGCGAAGTTCTCTTACCCTGAAGTCCGTGCGCGCCTACCTCGACCTGCTGGAGCGGGTGCTGACCACCGGTGTCGAGAAGTCCGATCGGACCGGCACCGGTACCCGGAGCGTTTTCGGTCACCAGATGCGCTTCGACCTCTCCGAAGGTTTCCCGCTCGTCACGACCAAGAAGATCCACGTCCGGTCGGTGGTGGTGGAACTGCTCTGGTTCCTGACCGGTTCGACGAACGTGCAGTGGCTGCAGGAGCGCGGGGTCAGCATCTGGGACGAATGGGCCGACATCGACGGTGAGCTCGGCCCGGTGTACGGCCACCAGTGGCGCTCCTGGCCGGCGCCGGAAGGCCGCCACATCGATCAAATCGCGGCCGTGATCCGCTCACTACGGGAGCACCCGAATTCCCGGCGGCACATCGTCTCGGCCTGGAACGTGGCCGAGGTGGAGAAGATGGCGCTCCCCCCGTGTCACACCATGTTCCAGTTCTACGTCGCCGATGGCCGGCTGTCCTGTCAGCTGTACCAGCGTTCGGCTGACGTCTTCCTGGGTGTGCCCTTCAACATCGCCTCGTACGCCCTGCTCACCGCGATGGTGGCGCAGGTGGTCGGGCTGCAGCCGGGCGATTTCGTGCACACCCTGGGCGATGCCCACCTGTACAGCAACCATCTCGAGCAGGCCCGGTTGCAGCTGACCCGCGAGCCCCGGCCGCTCCCCCAGCTCGTTCTCGACCCGACCGTCTCCGACATCGATGGGTTCACCCAGGCCAGCATCGCCATCCTGAACTACGACCCGCACCCGGGCATCAAGGCGCCCATCGCCGTATGAGCGAGTTTGAAAGCGGTGTCACCGTGGTCGCGGCGGTGGCCCGCAACTCGGTGATCGGCCGGGACGGTGGCATGCCCTGGCACCTCCTCCAGGACCTGCGGCACTTCCGGCTGCTCACCACCGGGCACCCGATGGTCATGGGGCGCAAGACGTTCGAATCCATAGGTCGGCCGCTGCCGGGTCGGACCACGATCGTCATCACCCGGGACGCGTCCTGGTCGCACGCCGGTGTGCTCGCGGCCGGATCGCTGCCCGACGCCCTCGCCCTGGGCCGGCAGCAACCGGGCGGCGAGGAGGTGATGGTGGTGGGCGGCGGTGAGATCTACGCGCAGGCCATGCCGCTGGCCGACACGCTGGAGATCACCCGGGTCGAGCAGGAGGTCCACGGGGACACCACCTTTCCCGAGATCGACCCACGGGTGTGGAAGCTGGTGGCGGTGGACTCCGACGTCGGGTACGCCTTCCATCGCTACTTCCGCCGGAACGCGAAGGAGATCGAGTTCCAGCGCATGCTGGACAACCTCGATCCCCAACTCCGGCCCGGCCGCTACGTCTTCGCCACGGTCGCCGGTCCCGTGCCGGCCGGTGTGAATCCGCTGGTCACCGTGGTCGAACCGGAGGGCACGACCCTGGTGTTGCCGGTCGCCGAGGCCCGGCAGGCCGGCGTGGACGGATCGGCGGAGATGGCCTGGATCCAACTCGGGTTGGTCACCTCGCTGACCGCCGTCGGCCTCACCTCGGTGCTGGCGCGCGCCCTGGCCCAAGCCGGCATTCCCGCCAACGTGGTCGCCGGCTACCACCACGACCATCTGTTCGTGCCGGCGGAACACGCCGACGAGGCGCTGACCGCACTCGCCGGCCTGGCCGACCCGGGGGGGTTCTAGGGCTTCTGGGTCTCGGCCTCGGCCAGGATCTCCAGGCAGGCGGCAACCTCGCGATGCACCCGTTCGACCAGGCGGCGGAATGCGGCGGGTGTACCGGTGGCATCGGTGGCGGCGCGATAGAGCACGGTTCCCTCGTCGTCGGAGAGCAGGCAGCCGACCTGCAGCTCCCGATTGATCTGCGCGGTCAGCTCGAATCCGTGCTCCGGGTCCATGATCTCGACCGGCAGCTGGGCGTAGACCACCAGATAGTCGTCGGTCACCTCGGCCAGGCAGTCCCAAACCGCCTGGTCGGTGCCCATGCGGAAGCCGATGGTGCCGCCCTGGGGCTCGAGCTCCTGCGGTTCGGCGCCGCCCGAGGTGAGCACCCGGCTCAGCCGGGCCAGGGGCTCATCGGCAGGCGCGGCCGGGAAGGCGCTGTCCAGCACTTCGCGCACCAGGGCCGGGTCGGCCGAGGTCGGCGTGGACTCCCGTAGGTACGCGGCGGCCTGAGCGAGCATCTCTCCCGGCTCGTGATCGACGGCGGGATCCACGGTGGCCCATAGGGTGTCCGCCTGATCGCCGTCCCGGCCGACCGACGCTGCGAACCAGCGGTCGGGCTCGGCCCGGGCCGGCTCGGCGATCAGCCACTCGGCAGCGGCGTCGGCGGTCAAGTCGGCCGGCGCGTTCAGCCCCGGCCCCGGGCGCAGGAGGAGATCGACGGCCCCGGCCGCCCAGTCGGTGGGCAGGTGGAACGCGCCCGGAGCGGGCTCGGCCGATACCCGTAGCCAGCCCTGCCCGTCGGTGCCGCCGACGTCGACCGAGAACCCGGCCCCGGCCCCGGCCGAACTCATCCGGACCGCGGTCATCCGCCGCCGCCGGCCGAGGAATCCAGATCTTTGCGCAGCTCGGCCGGGTCGGACAGCCGCTTGGCCACGGGAGCCGCGGCGGCGGCCATCTCGGCCAGTCCGCTGGTCGACTGCTGGCCCTCGGTCAACCGGCCCCGGTTCTCCTCTTCGGCCATCTGGGGCAGGGTCGAGGTGGCACCGTCCGCGACGGCCGCCTTGGCCGACGCGGACCGGGCGTCGCCGACCAGCCGCTGCGTCTTTTCGTGGAATTCGCCCAGCTTCGCGGCGTGCCGGGTGACCAGGGCCTTGGTCACCGCGTCCAGCGACTCGGTCTCGCTGGCCGTCGCCTCGGCCAGCCACGCCGGCTTCGAGACCTGTTGATTTGTACCCGAAGTGACCGAGGTTCGGCCGTCCGGGGAAGGGGCGTGGTGGCGACTCTGATGGACCCCGCGGGTCCGGGTGTCCAGGTCGCCACCCTGGACCAGGTTGATCCCGACCGCAGCAATGCCCGGCGCGGCGGCACCGCTGCCGATCCCCACGGTCTTGGTCGCTGCGGTGCGGGCCAGGTCCATCCCGACCCCGCCGCCGGGCGCCCCCACCTGCCCGGTCAGGTGCGCGAAGCCGTGCGTCTGAACCTGCTGCAAGGTCGTGGTGTAACCACCGGCCAGGGCGCCGGCATTGCCGGCCGACGCGGCGGCGGTCAGCGCCACCGTCTGCGCCACGTCGGACAGCAGTTCGCCGCCCTGGGAGACGGCCTGCGCGTTCAGTTGATTCTTCTTGCGCCAGTTCCCGGTCACCGCGCGTTGCACCAGGGACCAGGACAGCAGAATTGTCCCCAGCACCGCACGCAGGGCGGACAGGCCGACCACGATCAGGCCCACCAGGGTGGCGAACGGGATCACCGGAGGCGCGAAGATCGACGCCACCGCCAGCCAGATCGCCACTCCGGCCAGGAAATCCCGAATTTCCCGGAGGATCAACATGAATTGCTGCAGTGACACGTGGAATCCGGTGGCGGTGCCGTACGCCGCGGATTTGTTGACCTGCTCCAACGCCGCCATTTCGCCGCGGACCCGGTTCCAGACAAAACCGTGTTTCAGGTCGAAGTCCCCGGAATGTCCGCCGTCCGTGGCGCTGATCTCGGGGCGGAAGACCCCTCCGGTGACGGCGCCGGCCACCTTGCCGGCCACGCCCTTCAGGCCCCGTTTGATTTTCGTGCCCTTGGTGTTGCCGGACCGACCGTGATCATTCACGTGCTGGCGAAACTGCTGGAATTGCTTGACCTTGACCGTGAGCTGGTCGGCCGACAGCTTGGCCTCGCGCACGTGCCGGCCGACGCCCTGGACCTCACTGGTGGCCTGCTCGGCGTCCCGCAACCGACCGGCATGCTTGACCAGGCCGGCCTTGTCGGACTTTTTCGCAAACCGTTCCCGGGCGTGTTCCCGGCTGCGGCCGCCGGTCAACGACTTGGCCACCACCTTGACCCGGCGGGTCTCCTCGTACGTACCGTCGATCAACGGGATGGAGGTATCGGAAATGGCGACGGTGCGGTCGGCCAGATCGACCTGTTCCTCGATGGCCTCGCGATATTCGGACATGGCCACCACGCCGCTGCCCTCGGATCCGGAGATCTTGTACTTCTTCTCCATTTCCTTGACCTTGGCCGCCTTTTTCGGGCCACCCTCGAGGAGTTTGCGGTAGGCGATCTCATCCTGTTCGACCACGGCCAGGTCGGCGATGGCGAAACGCCGGTCGGCCTGCAGGGTGACGTCGTGGCGCTGCGCGCTTTGCAGCATTGCTCCGGTGAAGGTTTCGTACGCAGTAGCCGCCGCGAACGGGTCGCCGAGTTCGAGTTCGGCGGTCACCCCCGGGATCGGGATCTTCGACGTGGTCACGACGGCCGTCGGCGCCGGACCGGGCAGGTCCTCCCCCGCCTCCTCGGATTGTTCCCTGGCGCCGGCGCGGTCCTGCGCACTCAATCCGGAGTCCGGGCCGATCTCCGGGCGCGAGGCCTTGACCCGCATCTTGTAGGACGGGCCCTGCCCGCGGTGAGCGGTCACCCCGAAGGGGGCCGATACGCCCGCCTCCTCGAGTTCCTCCTCGCGGCGCTTCTTGCGCGCCCCCGAGGCCGAATCGTCGTCGGACTTCTTCACCACCGGTTCGACCGTTGTCACTCGGGCGCGCCTTTCCGCTCGTGTCCCGTCCTCATGGCGCCATCGCGCTCAGCGCAGCGGGCGCTCGGCGTCCGAGTTTGCCCAGTTCTCGCTCGGCCGCGCTGACCAGGTGCCGCATGCCCATGGGTTGGCCCTGCGCGGCCGCCGCGAACGCGGCTGCCATGACGATGTTCTTGATGCCGCCGCCGGCCAGATCGACGGCCGCGGCCAGCCGGGCGGCGTCCACCGGGTCTGTGGGGTCCAGGCTCGGAGCCGGCTCCAGATGGGTGACCCAGAGCCGCTCTCGCACTTCGGCAGGCGGGTCGACGAAGGACACCACGAAATGCAGCCGACGGGAGAAGGCCGGATCCAGATTGCCGCGCAAGTTGGTCGCCAGCACGGCCAGTCCGGAGAACCGCTCCATGCGCTGCAGCAGGTAGGACACCTCTTGATTGGCGTACCGGTCCTTGGCCTCGCGGACCGCCGAACGCTGCCCGAAGATGGCGTCCGCCTCGTCGAAGAACAGCACCACGTTCAGTGCCTCGGCCTCCCGAATGATCCGCTCGAGCTTCTTCTCGGTTTCGCCGATGTACTTGTCCACGATGGCGGAGAGCTCGACGGTGTAGAGCTCCAGGCCGAGTTCACCGGCCACCGCCTCCGCGGCCAGGGTCTTGCCGGTGCCCGGCGGTCCGGCGAACAGCGCCACCACGCCCGAACCCTTGGTGCCTTTGCCGCCCAACCGGGCCCGGCCCAGCAATTCCTCGCGGTGCCGAGCCCAGGACACCAGCTCGTCCAGGGCCTGTCGGGTGGCCGGCGGCAGGATCAGGTCGGCCAGAGTGGCCTGCGGCACGATCCGGTGCGCGCTCTCGTCCAGCTGGGCCCCACCGGCTCGCCGGGCCGCCTGCCGGATCGCGTCCAGGTCGGGAGTGGTGTCGTCGGCGGCGGCGGTCAGCCCGGCCGCCTGACCCGTTCGCACGATCTCCTCAGCGGTCATGGCCAACCCCACCACGTCCCCGAAACCTTCTGTCGCGACCACTGTCTCGGGCACGACGGTGTGCCACAAGGTGGTTCGGGCGGCCCGGTCCAAGGCGTCCGCGGTCAGGGTCAGCGGAACGACCGGTGTCCAGTCGGGCGCCCAGCGCCGTCGGTCGACCACGATCACCGGCACCGGTGCCGAGGCCAGTACGTGGAGCAACTCGGGCATGGCCGAGTCGGCGCTGTCCACTCCGGTGACGACCAGGCCTGTGCCCAGCAGCCCGGTTTCCCGGGCCGCCTCGACCGCGGCGGTGGTCCACGGCACCTCGCGCGGCCGGTGAGACAAATCAACCACCACCCCCGCCACCCCGATCGAGGCGAACGCGGCCACCGCCGTCGCCAGCCCGCTGGTGCCCGGGGCGTCGATGAGGTGGGCCAGGGCACCGCCGGCCAACAACCCCCGCCCCAACCGGGTCGCGAGTTCGGACCCGACCGAAGGCACCGGCACGGTGAGTGCGTCGAACGTCGGCTCCGGTGTGTCGTCGCCGAGCAGATGGGCCAGCACCCGGTCCGGCACGACGAGCTGACGAAAGGGCCACGGGCCGGTGCCGCTGAGCCGGAGCAACCCGTGTCGTATCAGCGGGGCCGCCATCCGCAGCCGGGCCCGGGCGAACCCGTCATCGACCGGACGTCCCACCAGTTCCAAGGCGGTACCGGCAGTCAGGTGGCCGGGTATGTCCAGTCCGGCCAGCGCACTGGACAGCTGGCACCAGGCCACATCGAGGTCAACGGCCGCGGCCGCCACCAACAGGTCCAGGTCCAGGTCGGTCAGCCCGAAGATCCGGCCCAGCCGGTCCGCTGACGAGGCGTCTGCGGCCGCAACCGGGTGAGCCGACCGAACCTGCTCGAGAAGATTTTTGGCCGCGATCGGGTCCAACCCGGACGGCGGCCAGTCGGCACCTCGGCGATCGACGGCATCGACCAAGGCGTTCGTGATCCGGCCCAGTCTGTCCCGCATCGCGCTCCTGACGCTTTCGCCAACCGACTGACGATACGACGTTCGGCGAGGTCATGGTGGACCCGACGGAGCGATTCAGACCCTTGGCCGCGACAGATCAGGCCGGAGTGGGGTTCGGGCGCGGCATCCGGTACGGCAGCACGATCCTCAGACTGGGGTCGAACGCGGGTCGGTTGGAAGCGGTCAGGCCGCCCTTGAACGAATTGCCCACCACCGCCACCTTGCCGCCGACCATGGCGGCCTTGTTGCCGACCATGGCGTCGTCGCGCAGGCTGCGGCTGACCGTGTCGAGGACGTCGGACAGCTGCAGGTCGAGGGCATCGCAAATGGAGGCGAGCAGCTCGCTCGACGCCTCCTTACGGCCTCGTTCCACCTCGGAGAGGTAGCCGAGCGACACATTGGCCGCGGCCGAGACGTCGCGAAGGGTTCGGTTCTGCCCGGTCCGGGCGTTGCGAAGGGTGTCGCCCAGCGCGTTCCGCAACAACATGCCGCCTCTCCTCTCTACTCCCGACAAATCTTGGTGTGCCATCACGGGGTGCAACACGCGAACGGGCCGTACCCTTCCGCACTGGTCCCAGCATCACCGCCCGGTGTTGCAGGCGGATGACAGAACCTTCACCAGGTGGTTGCACTCACCCGGATGGCAACGACGCTACTCCGCCCCGGCCGACCGCCCCGGGAGCGACGTTTTCGCCGTGCGCGAACCGAGATGAGTGTCGAGTTCGTCGCGGTTCACTCCTGGACGGCCCTGGCGACCAACTCCAAGGCCGTGTCCACCGCCCGTCGCCGCACCTGGGCTCGACTGGGAATCCGGGCCGGCGGCGCCAACTCGACGACGCGCCGGACCTGCGGCGTGGCCACGGCCACGAACACGGTCCCCACCGGCCGGCCGTGCTGCTCGGTCGGGCCGGCGACCCCGGTCAGGCCGACCCCGACATGGGCCTGGCAGCGCGCCCTGACGCCGTCGGCCAGGGCCTGTGCGACGTCCGCATGCACCGGCCCCTCGCGGTCGAGCAGGTCCTGGTCGACGCCGGCCAGCCGGTGTTTGAGGTCGGTGGCGTAGACCACCAAACCGCCCCGGACCACGTCGGAAGCACCGGGCACCTCGGTGAGCGTGGCCAGCAGCAGTCCGCCGGTGAGCGACTCGGCCGCAGCCAGCGTCCAGCCCCGGTCCCGCAACGCCTGCAGGGCGGCGGCGGGGCCGACCGTCACCGTCCGCTCTTGACCTTCTGGACCAGCGCGGCCGCCCGGACCAGGTAGTCCAGGCCGGTGGCCACGGTCAGCACCAGGGCTGCCGCCATCACCACCATGCGGACCCAGTGCAGCTCGGTCGGAATCGGCAGTACGTACAACCCGATGGCGATGATCTGCACCAGGGTTTTGATCTTGCCGCCCGGGCTGGCCGCGATGACTCCGTAGTGCAGGACCGCGAACCGCAGCAAGGTGATGCCGATCTCCCGGACCATGATCACCACGGTCACCCACCAGGCCAGATCGGAAAGCATGGACAGCCCGATCAATGCGGACCCGGTCAGGGCCTTGTCCGCCATCGGATCGGCGATCTTGCCGAAATCGGTGACCTGGCCTCGCTTGCGGGCGATGTGGCCGTCGAAGCGGTCGGTGATGGCGGCGGCCGCGAAGACCAGGGTGGCCATCAGCCGCCAGCCGGTGGTGTGACCGCCGCCCGCGAACAGCGCAAGCAGGAACACCGGAACGAGGATCAACCGCAGCACGGTGAGGGCGTTGGGCAGGTTGACCAGGGAGACCCGCGGCTGATGCTCGGTCATCGCGCGCCGATCGCGGGGGTCATCAGGTCGGCGTCCTTCGAGCGAGCGCTACCGTCGTGACCGGTCGCGCGAGCGATCAGGTCGACCCCGTCAGCAGCCACCACCCGGGCGAACACGACCTGCCCCAGGCCGGCCGACTCGGCGTCCAACAGGGTGGTGGTGCCATCCACCTCGGGCGCCTGGTGTTCGGCCCGGCCGGTCACCACTCCCGGTTCGGACAGGTCGTCGACCAGCACCGCGATGTCGGTGCCGATCCGGTCCTCGGCCCGCTGGGCGGCCAGTTCGTCGACCAGCGCGGTGATCCGCTCGACCCGGGCGTCCACCTCGTCCTGGGACAGATGCCCGTCCAGCGTCTCGGCGGCGGTGCCGTCCTCGTCTGAATAGCCGAACACCCCGACCGCATCGAGGCGGGCCCCGATCAGAAACGCTTCCAGCTCGGCCAGGTCGGCGTCGGTCTCGCCCGGAAAACCGACGATGACGTTGGAGCGGATGCCTGCTTCCGGAGCTTCGCCACGGATCCGGTCGATGAGCTCCAGGAACGAGGCCCGGGAGCCGAACCGGCGCATCCGGCGCAGGACCGGCTCGCTGGCGTGCTGGAAGGACATGTCGAAATAGTCGGCCACGCCAGGGGTCTGCGCGATGGCGGTGATCAGCGAGGGCTTGGTTTCGGCGGGCTGCAGGTAGGACAGGCGGACCCGCGCCACCCCGGGCACGGCGGCCAGCTCCACCAGCAGCCGCTCCAGGTGTTCGCGGCCGGACAAATCCTTGCCGTAGGAGGTGGAATTCTCCGAGACCAGGATCAGCTCCCGGATCCCCTGCTCGGCCAGCCAGCGCGCCTCGGACACGATCTCGGCCGGGGGTCGGGAAAGGAACGAACCGCGGAAGGTCGGGATGGCGCAGAAGGTGCAGCGCCGATCGCAGCCCGAGGCGATCTTCAGCGGGGCCACGGGTCCGGAGCGCAATACCCGGCGGGGGCCGTTGGCCAGGTGCCCGGGCAGCACCACGCCGGTGGACGCCGCCGGGCGCTCCACCGGCGCGATCGGCAGCAGGGTGCGCCGATCCACCGGGGTGTGCGCCGCGGGCCGGTGGCCGTGGGTGACCTCGCCGATGAGTCCGGCCAGGTCGGGGTAAGAGTCGAAGCCGAGCACGGCGTCCGCCTCGGGCAGGGCGGCGGCCAGCTCCGCGCCGTACCGCTCGGCCAGACAGCCGACCGCGATCACCTTGGCGCCGGTGTCGGCCGCGGCCAACAGGGTGTCGATCGAGTCCTTCTTGGCGCTGGCCACGAACGCGCAGGTGTTCACGACCACGACATCGGGTGAATCGGTCCGGCCCTCGTCCAGCAACTCGTAACCGCCGGCGGCCAGCCGGCCGGCGATTTCGGACGAGTCAACCTCGTTACGCGCGCACCCGAGGGTGACCACCGACACCTTCACCGGCATGGGCAGGGCGGTCACCTGCTCAGATTAGCTGTTCGGAGACTGTGTCCCCACCCGCTCCTGCTCACCGCGAAGATCAACTTCCCGCCGCGAAGATCGCTCTCCCCGGTTTTTGGGCAAATTGATCTTCGCGGCAGGAAGTTGATCTTCGCGAGGAGGCGGTTAGGGTGCAGCGGTGGGCGAGGCAGAGCTGGTGTCGGTCCACCGGGCCCGGGCCGCCGACGTTCGCAGCATCAAGCATCTCGTCGATTTCTACGCCGGCCCGGTGTTGCTGGAGAAGACCCTGGCCAACCTGTACGAGGACGTGACCGAGTTCTGGGTGGCCCAGAGGGCAGATGGGACTGATGGAACTGACGAAACTGATGGCGCCATTGTCGGCTGCGGCGCGCTGCACGTGCTCTGGGAAGACATCGGTGAGATCCGCACCGTGGCCACGCATCCCGACGCTCGCGGCCGGGGAATCGGGCACGCGGTGTGCCGGGACATCATCGCTGAGGCCCGACGAATGGGTCTGCGACGGCTGTTCGTGCTGACCTTCGAGGTGTCGTTCTTTGCCGGTCTGGGTTTTCGGCCGATCGACGAACTCGACCTGACCGACGAGGCGGCCGCCGCCCTGCGCGATTCCTACGACCGCGGCGTGGCCGAGTTCCTGGACCTACCGTTCGTCAAACCGAACACGCTGGGCAACACCCGGATGCTGCTGCACCTGCAACAGGACATCCGCTGGGGCTGACCTCGGGTCAGTCCCGCGGAGTTCGTTGCGCGGCGATCTTGGCCAGAGCCTCTTCGAGCAGCGCGGCGCCGTCGGCGTCGGACCGGCGTTCCTTGACGTAAGCCAGGTGGGTCTTGTACGGCTCGTGGTTGGGTGCGGGCGGGGGCGCCTGAGAGTCCAGACCGGCCGGCAGTCCGCAATTCGGGCAGTCCCAGAGCTCAGGCAGCTCCGCGTCCATGGCGAAGTAATGCGTGGTGACGTGGCCGTTGGCGCAGTGGAAATCCAGCCGACGGCGCGGAATCCGGTCGCCACGTTCCGTCTCACCCGCGCGCCCGGAACCCACCCGGCTTCCCCGCAGGGCGTGACCGGCCATGACTAGGCGTACTTCAGGACGAGCCCGACACCGACGATCGAGATCACCCAGATCATGGCGATGAAGAGGGTGAGCCGATCGAGATTGCGCTCGACCACGGACGAGCCCGAGAGCGAGGACTGCATGCTCCCGCCGAACAGCGACGACAGCCCGCCACCCTTGCCTCGGTGCAGCAAAATCAGGGCAATCAGAGCCAGGCTCGTGATCACGAGCAGGATTTCCAGCGCGAGCTTCATCAACAGCCTTGGGTCAGGGTGAATCGAACGGCCCATTCTAACCCGGTCGGCGGCCACGTCGGGCCGGTCGGCGCAGTCAGGGCAGGATGCCCACGGCGTTGGCCGCGAGCCCGGCGAACTCGGTGCCGTCCAATGACGCTCCGCCGACCAGGGCGCCGTCCACGTCGGGCTGGGCCACGATCTCGGCCACGTTGCTGGATTTCACCGAACCGCCGTAGAGAATGCGAATGCCCTGCGCGATGTCGGCGCCGTACTTGCGCTCCAGCGCCGCCCGCAGCGCGCCGCACACCTCTTGGGCGTCGGCCGGGGTGGCCACCCGCCCGGTGCCGATCGCCCACACCGGCTCGTAGGCCAGCACCAGGGTCTTGGCCTGCTCAGGCGTCACGTCCGCGACAGCGGCGTCGAGCTGGTCGACCGAATGAGACACCTGATTGCCGGCCTCACGGACCTCCAGACCCTCACCCACGCAAAGGATCGGGGTGAGCCCGTTCCGGTAGGCGGCGGTCACCTTGGTGGCCAGCAGCGCGTCGGACTCGCCGTGGTACTGGCGGCGCTCGGAGTGCCCGACCAGCACATAGGTGCAGCCGAGCTTGGCCAGCTGGGCGCCGGAGATGTCACCGGTGTACGCGCCCGAGTCGTGGGGCGAGAGGTCCTGGGCGCCGAGTCGGAGCGAGAGCTTGTCCCCCTCGATCACCAGCTGGGCCGAGCGCAGGTCGGTGAACGGCGGGATGACCGCGACATCGATCTTGGGGTAATACTTCTCCGGCAGGGTGAAGGCGATCTTCTGCACCAGCGCGATGGCCTCCAGGTGGTTGAGGTTCATCTTCCAGTTGCCGGCGATGAGCGGTTTACGAGCCACGTCTCAGTCCTCCGAGTCGTCAAGGACGGTCAGACCGGGTAATTCCTTGCCCTCGAGGAACTCGAGGGAAGCGCCGCCGCCGGTGGAGATGTGGGTGAAGCCGGCCTCGTCCACACCCAGGGTGCGGACCGCGGCCGCAGAGTCGCCGCCGCCGACGACCGAGAAGGACGAACCGGCGGCGACCGCCTGCGCCACCGCCTTCGTGCCGGCCGAGAACGCGGGCATCTCGAACACCCCGACCGGACCGTTCCAGAACACCGTGGCCGCTGTGGCGAGCACGTCCGCGAAAGCGGCCCGGCTGTCCGGCCCGATGTCCAGCCCCTGCCAGCCGTCCTCGATGCCGTCGGCCCGAACGATCTTCGTGTTCGCGTCGGCGGCAAAAGCGTCCGCGGCCACGAAATCGACCGGCAGCACGATCTTCTCGGCGTTCTGCTCGAGTAGGGCGCCACAGGTGGACACCTGGTCCTCCTGCAGCAGTGAGTCGCCGACCCCGTACCCCTGGGCCTTCAGGAAGGTGTAAGCCATCCCACCGCCGATGAGCAGCCGATCCACCTGCGGGAGCAGCGAGGTGATCACGCCCAGCTTGTCGGACACCTTGGAGCCGCCGAGCACGACCACGTACGGCCGCTCCGGCTCCACGGTCAGCTTGCGCAGCACCGCGGTCTCCTCGGAGACCAGGTACCCGGCGTAATGCGGCAGCAGCAGGGCGACGTCGTAGACCGAGGCCTGCTTGCGGTGGACCACACCGAAGCCATCCGAAACAAAGGCAGCGCCCCCGCCGACCAGGTGCACGAGATCCTTGGCCAAATCGTCGCGCTCGCTGTCGACCTTGCTGGTCTCGCGGGGGTCGAAGCGGACGTTCTCCAGCACCGCGACCTGGCCGTCCGCCAGTGCGGCCACGGTGGCCTGGGCCGACTCGCCCACCAGGTCGGTGGCGAAGGCGACGGGTGCGCCGAGCACCTCGCCCAGCCGGGCGGCCACCGGAGCCAGCGAGTACCTGGCTTCGGGCGCACCCTTGGGCCGGCCCAGGTGGGCGGTGACCACGACCTTGGCGCCGGCGCCGGCCAGGGCCTTGAGCGTCGGCGCGGACGCCCGGATCCGGCCGTCGTCGGTGATGGTGGTGCCGTCCAGCGGCACGTTCAGATCGGAGCGGACCAGTACGGTCCGGCCGGAGACCCCGGCTGCGAGCAGGTCATCGAGCGTGTGCACGGGCACTCCTTGAACGAAAAGACTTCTCGGGCAGACGAAACCGGGCCCGGCCGACGGCCGAGCCCGGTCTGTCGGATCAGAGCTTGCCGGCGACCAGGGCGGTGAAGTCGGCCAGCCGGTTGGAGTAACCCCACTCGTTGTCGTACCAGCCGACGACCTTGACCAGGTTGTCGCCCAGGACCAGGGTCAGCGGCGAATCGAAGGTGACCGAGGCCGGTGACCCGACGATGTCGCTGGAAACGATCGGATCGGTCGAGTAGCTGATGTACGGGGCCAGCGGGCCCTCCTTGGACGCGGCCTCGAACGCGGCGTTGACGTCATCGACGGTCACATTCTTGGCCAGCTCGACGGTCAGGTCGGTGGCCGAGCCGTCGGGCACCGGCACCCGCAGGGCGTAGCCGTGCAGCTTGCCCTTCAGTTCCGGCAGCACCAGCGCGGTCGCCTTGGCGGCCCCGGTCGAGGTCGGAATGATGTTGACGGCGGCGGCGCGAGCCCGACGCAGGTCCTTGTGCGGGAAGTCCAGGATGACCTGGTCGTTGGTGTACGCGTGCACCGTGGTCATCAGACCCTTGACGATGCCGAAGGTCTCGTGCAGCACCTTGGCCATCGGGGCGACGCAGTTGGTGGTGCAGGAGGCGTTGGACAGGATGGTCTGGCTGCCGTCGTAGGCGTCGTCGTTCACGCCCATGACCACGGTCAGGTCCTCGCCGGTGGCCGGCGCCGAGATGATGACCTTCTTGGCCCCGCCGGTCAGGTGGGCCTTCGCCTTCTCGGCCGCCGTGAAGTGACCGGTGGATTCGATGACGATGTCCACGCCCAGGTCGCCCCAGGGCAGCGCGGCCGGGTCCCGGTCGGACAGCACCTTGATGTCGGTGCCGTTGACCGTGATGACGCCCTCGCCGGCGGAGACGTCGTGGGGCAGGATGCCCAGCACGCTGTCGTACTTGAGCAGGTGGGCCAGGGTCTTGGTGTCGGTCAGGTCGTTCACCGCGACGATCTCGACGTCGTGATCCAACGAGTCGAAAGCCCGCCAGACGTTGCGGCCGATCCGCCCGAAACCGTTGATTCCGACGCGCACAGTCACGTGTTCACCCTTCGTATGAGTTCAGTCGGTTGATCCGAGCGCACCATGGGGCCCGACCCGGATCGATCCAGTGACGCCGCCCACAGCGCCGAGGACGACGGGTCAACTGTATCGGCCCGCCCTACAGCGGAACGAACCCGCCGGTCAAGCCCCCCGCTGCACCGCTCTCATCCTTCGAGCATGTCCGGGGTGACCGCCGACTCTGCCCATGGCGGCGGCCCACCGTCCGGATCCGCTCTCATCCTTCGAGCATGTCCGGGGTGACCGCCGACTCCGTATCCGGCAGGCCTTCGTCGTGGGCCTTCTTGTCGGCCATGGTCAGCAGCCGGCGAATGCGGCCGGCGATGGCGTCCTTGGTCATCGGCGGGTCGGCCAGCGCGCCCAGCTCCTCCAGCGAGGCCTGGCCGTGCGCGATCCGCAGCGCACCGGCGCTGGACAGATGTTCCGGAGCTTCGTCGCCCAGGATTTCCAGGGCCCGCTCGACCCGGGCCTTCGCGGCAACTGCGGCCCGAGCGGAGCGGCGGAGATTGGCGTCGTCGAAGTTGGCCAGCCGGTTCGCGGTCGCGCGCACCTCACGCCGCATGCGGCGCTCTTCCCAGGCCAGCACCGAGGTATGGGCGCCGATCCGGGTGAGCAGCGCGGCGATGGCGTCACCGTCCCGGACCACCACCCGGTCGGCCCCTCGGACCTCCCGCGCCTTGGCCTGGATGCCCAGCCGGCGGGCCGCACCGACCAACGCGTACGCCGCTTCCGGACCCGGGCAGGTGATCTCCAGCGAGGCGCTGCGTCCCGGTTCGGTCAATGAGCCGTGGGCCAGGAACGCACCCCGCCAGGCCGCCTCGGCATCGCTCACCGACCCAGCCACGATCTGGGCCGGCAACCCTCGCACCGGCCGGCCCCGCTGATCCAGCAGCCCGGTCTGCCGGGCCAGTTGGTCACCACCGCCGACCACCCGGACCACGTACCTCGTGCCCTTGCGGATTCCGGAGCTCGAGAGCATCTGCACGTCCGCGACATGCCCGTACAGCTCGCCGATGTCGCGTCGCAGCCGGCGGGCCACCACACCGGTGTCCAGCTCCGCCTCCACCACCACCCGGCCGGCCACGATGTGCAGGCCGCCGGCGAACCGCAGCAGCGTGGCCACCTCGGCCTTGCGCGCCGACGTCTTCGCCACGCCCACCCGGGCCAGCTCGTCCTTGACCGCGGCCGTCATCGCCATGGGCGTGCCCCCTCCAGCTCTGGGTCCACCGAACCGGCCGCCGACACGAGCGGCCGCAGCGCGCGCGCCAGCGCATCCGTGTCGTGCCGGGGCACCCCGGGCACCGCGATGTCGTCCAAGATCAGCTTCGCCCCCAGTCGGTCTGTCGCGGCTGCCAATCGTCCCGGCAAGGTGACCGCGTCCCGATCGGCCAGCACGATGTCGATGCGGAACGAGGGCGCGTGTTGGGAGAGTACGTCCAGGTGCTGCTCGGGCGAGAATCCCTCGGTCTCGCCCGGCTGCGGCGCGAGGTTGAGCACCACCAGGCGACGGGCCCGGGTCTGCACCAGCGCCTGCGCCAACTCCGCCAAAAGCATGTGCGGGAGCACGCTGGTGAACCAGGAACCGGGGCCGAGCACGACCAGGTCGGCTTCGGACACTGCAGCAACGGCTTCCGCACACGCGGGCGCGTCCACCGGCTCCACCGACACGGATCGGACCCGGCCGGGGGTCGAGGCCACGGCGACCTGGCCGCGGATGCGCCGGACGGCCCGGGGGTCGTCGTCGATCCCGACCACCTCGGCCACGATGTCCAGCGGGTGGACCGACATCGGCAGCACCCGGCCGCGGGCGCCCAGCATCCGCCCGGCCGCATCCAGCGCGGCCACCGGATCACCCAGCACCTGGGCGAGCCCGACCAGGACCAGGTTGCCCACCGGATGTCCGGTGAGCGCGCCCTCTCCGGTGAACCGATGCTGGAACGTCCGACTCCACAACTGCCCACCCTCGTCGTCACCGGCCAGGGCGGTCAGCGCCATCCGCAGGTCCCCCGGCGGGACGATGCCGGGCACCTCCCGCCGTAACCGCCCGGACGAGCCGCCGTCATCGGCCACGGTGACCACCGCGGTGATGTCGACGTCCAGCCGGAGCAGGGCCCCGAGCATGGCGTGCAGGCCGTGGCCACCGCCCAGGGCGACGACGCGAGGGCGGGACGCAGGAGTGATTGCGGTTCCCGGGCTCATTCCCGACCAGCATCCCGGTGCGTGACCCGGA
The DNA here is from genome assembly GCA_965277905.1 of Nakamurella sp. Taxonomy (GTDB): domain Bacteria; phylum Actinomycetota; class Actinomycetes; order Mycobacteriales; family Nakamurellaceae; genus Nakamurella. The sequence goes on along the minus strand of CBDIDW010000004.1, from coordinate 732,472 downwards.
CTGCCACCTTGGCGCTGGCCAGGCGGCGACCGAGTTCCTCGGCCATGGCCACCGAGCGGTGCTTGCCGCCGGTGCAGCCGATGGCCAGAGTCAGGTAGCGCTTGCCCTCTCGTTGGAAACCGGCGCTGGTCAGGTCGAGCAGACCGACGACGCTGTCGGCGAACTCCAGTGCGCCGGACTGCGACAGCACGTAATCGGAGACCGCCACCTCGCGGCCGGTCAGCTCGCGCAACTCCGGAATCCAGTACGGGTTGGGCAGGAAACGCACGTCCACCACGAGGTCGGCATCCAACGGCAACCCGTATTTGTAGCCGAAGCTCAGGATGGTGAGCGAGGAGCGGCGCGGCCCCTCCTCGGTGGCGAAGGTGCGCTCGATCTCGGCCCGGAGCTGGTGCACCGACAAATCGGTGGTGTCGATGATGGCGTCCGCTTCCTCGCGCAGCTCGGCCAACAGGTCGCGCTCGGCGGCCAGGCCGTCGGCGATGCGCCCGTTACCCTGCAGCGGGTGGGCCCGCCGGTTCGACTCGAATCGGCGGATCAGTGCGGCGTCGCTGGCCTCCAGGAACAACACCCGGGGCCGGTAGCCACGGGTGTCCAGGTCGCGGATGACCGAGGCCAGGTCGGCGGTGAAGGCCCGGGACCGGACGTCGAGCACGACGGCGATCCGGGTCAGCCCGCCGTGCGCCCGCGACCCCAGGTCGACCATGGTGGCGATGAGCTCGGCCGGCAGGTTGTCGACCACGAACCAGCCCATGTCCTCCAGGCATTTCGCCGCCGTGGAGCGGCCTGCGCCGGACAGGCCGGACACGATCGCGACCTCGATGCCCGGGCCCCCTTCTGTCTCGGGACTGGGCATGTCAACCTCTTTCCTGGCCGACCAGACGATCGGGCGCACCCGATTCTCCGGCCTGCCCGGCGGCCGGATCGAGGGGGTCCGGGTGCAGCGCCGCGAAGACCGTGGCGGCCAGCCGCGGCCCGAACCCGGGCACGGCGGTGATGGCGTCGGTGTCGGCCTCGCGCAGTGCCCCGACCGACCCGAAATGGCGCACCAGGGTGACCCGCCGGCTGGGCCCGAGGCCGGGCACACCGTCCAGGGCCGAGACGGTCATCGACTTGCTGCGTTTGCTCCGGTGGTAGGTGATGGCGAACCGGTGGGCCTCGTCACGCAGACGTTGCAACAGATAGAGCGACTCGCTGGTGCGAGCGAAGATGACCGGGTCGTCCTGGCCGGGCACCCAGACCTCCTCCAGACGCTTGGCCAGGCCGCAGACGGCCACGTCGGCGATCTGCAGATCGGTCAGCACCGCCGCGGCCGCGTTGGCCTGCGGAGCGCCGCCGTCGACCACCAGCAACTGCGGCGGATAGGCGAACCGGCGGGGCCGACCGGTGGTCGGATCGATCCCCCGCCGACCCACCTCGGCCATGTCGTCGGCGCTCGCAGCACTTTCCGCCCGGCCGCGGCTGAAGCGGCGCCGCACCACCTCGGCGATGGAGGCCACGTCATCGCCGGGCCGATCCCGGATGGCGAAGCGGCGGTAATCGCTGCGCTTGGGCAGTCCGTCCTCGAACACCACCAGCGAGGCCACCACGTCGGTGCCCTGCACGTGCGAGATGTCGATGCATTCGATGCGCAACGGCGCCGTGTCCAGACCCAGAGTGTCGGCGATCTCGCTCAGCGCCGCTGAACGCGCGGTCAGGTCGCTGGCCCGCTTCAGGCGATGCAGGTTCAGCGCCTCGGTCGCATTCCGCTCCACCGTCTCGGCCAGCGCCCGCTTGTCCCCGCGCTGGGCCACCCGCAACGACACCCGGCTGCCGCGCAGTCCGGACAGCCACTCCGCCACGTCCGCGTCGCCGGCCGGCAGCACCGGCACCAGGATCTCCCTCGGGATGACCGCGAGCACGGACGGGGCGTCGGGCCGGACGTGGCCGGCCCGCGCGCCCGACTTGCGCTCTGGCTCCTGGCGTTCGGCCGCCTCCTCGGCCGCCAGGTTGCCGTAGAACTGGGTCAGGAAGTTCTCCACCAGCCGGGCCGTGCCGGCACCACTGTCCGGGTCGGCCTCGGCCACCTCGGAATCCACGTCCACGATCCAGCCGCGCTGGCCCCGGACCCGGCCCCCACGGACGTGGAAGAGCTGGACGGAGGCGAGCAGTTCGTCAGCGACCACTCCGATCACATCGGCGTCGGTGCCGTCACCGAACACCACGGCCTGTTTCTCCACCGCCCGACGCAGAGCGCCGACATCGTCACGCAGCCGGGCCGCCTTCTCGAAGTCGAGTTCGGCCGCGGCGGCCATCATTTCGCGGTCCAGCCGACGAATCATCGGATCGGCCCGGCCGGCCATGAAGTCGCAGAAGTCCTCGACGATGTCGCGGTGTTCGCCGGGGGTCACCCGGCCGACGCACGGGGCCGAGCACTTGCCGATGTACCCCAGCAGGCACGGCCGGCCGATCTGGGTCGAGCGCTTGAACACCCCGGTCGAGCAGGTGCGAGCCGGGAACACCCGCAACAGCAGATCAAGGGTTTCCCGGATCGCCCAGGCGTGCGCGTACGGGCCGAAGTAACGCACGCCCTTGCGGTGCGCGCCCCGCATGACCTGGAGCCGAGGGAACTCCTCGCCCAGGGTGACGGCGAGCTCCGGGTAGGACTTGTCGTCCCGGTAGCGGACATTGAACCGGGGATCGAACTCCTTGATCCAGTTGTATTCCAGCTGTAGCGCCTCGACCTCGGTGGTTACCACCGTCCACTCGACCGAGCCCGCCGTGGTCACCATCCGCCGGGTCCGCGGGTGCAGGGACACCAGGTCGGCGAAGTAGGAGTTCAGCCGCGACCGCAGGCTGTTGGCCTTGCCCACATAGATGACCCGGCCGGTCGGATCGCGAAATTTGTAGACCCCCGGCTCGTCGGGAATCGTGCCCGACGCGGGCCGGTAGGTCGTCGGGTCGGGCACGGCTCCGAGGGTAGGCCAGGGCACCGACGACCGGTCCTGCCGCCGAGGCCAGGACGCGCCCGGCGGCCATGCCGCAGGTCGCCCACCACCACTGCGTGTCGAGCGGGGCAAACGGGGAATCGTCATCCGCCGAGGTGGTGATCGAGCCGCCGGATGTCTCGGCGCTGCGCGGGTAGGGTTTCCAAGCCCGCGTGCCGGTCAGCGACGAACGGCCTAGTGCAGACCCACCGCTGTGACAGGAGCATCACATGGATATCTGGCCCGGAACCCCCTATCCGCTGGGGGCGACGTACGACGGGACCGGCACCAACTTCGCGCTGTTCTCCGAGGTGGCCACCCGGGTCGACCTGTGCCTGGTGGCCGAGGACGGCACCGAAACCCGGGTGACCTTGCCCGAGGTGGACGCCTACGTGTGGCATTGCTACCTCCCCGCGGTGCAACCCGGCCAGCGTTACGGCTATCGGGTGCACGGTCCCTGGGATCCGGGTCAGGGCGCACGTTGCAATCCGAACAAGTTGCTCCTCGATCCCTACGCCAAGGCCGTGACAGGACAGGTCGACTGGGACCCTTCTGTATTCAGTTACAACCTGGGTGATCCGGGTTCGGTGAACAACGACAATTCCGGCCGGCACATGATGCACGGGGTCGTGATCAATCCATTCTTCGACTGGTCCGGAGATCGGAATCTCCGCATTCCGTACAGCGAGACCATCATCTACGAGGCCCATGTCAAGGGCCTGACCGCGCGGCACCCGGAGGTCCCGGAGAGCCAGCGCGGCACGTACGCCGGCCTGTCCCACCCGGCCGTGATCGACCACCTGACCCGGTTGGGTATCACCACCCTGGAACTGATGCCGGTGCACCAGTTCGTGCAGGACTCGACCCTGCTCGATCAGGGCCTGTCGAATTATTGGGGCTACAACACGATTGGCTTCTTCGCCCCGCAGAACACCTACAGCGCCTTCGGGGACCTGGGTTCTCAGGTGCAGGAGTTCAAGGCGATGGTGAAAGCGATGCACGCGGCCGGGATCGAGGTCATCCTGGACGTGGTCTACAACCACACGGCCGAGGGCAACCACCTCGGCCCGACGCTCTCCTTCCGGGGCATCGACAACTCTGCCTACTACCGGCTGGTGGACAACGACAAGCAGTACTACATGGACTACACCGGTACCGGGAACACGTTGAATGTGCGGCACCCGCACTCGCTGCAGTTGCTGATGGATTCGCTGCGGTACTGGGTGACGGAAATGCATGTCGACGGGTTCCGCTTCGATCTGGCGGCCACCCTGGCCCGCGAATTCTACGACGTGGATCGACTCTCCACCTTCTTCGAGCTCGTCCAGCAGGATCCGATCGTCAGTCAGGTGAAATTGATCGCCGAGCCCTGGGACATCGGCCCCGGTGGTTATCAGGTCGGCAATTTCCCGCCGCAGTGGACGGAATGGAACGGGAAATATCGGGATACCGTCCGCGACTTCTGGCGGGGCGAGCCGGCCACCCTGGCTGAATTCGCCTCCCGGTTGACCGGCTCAGCGGATCTGTACGAAAACTCCGGCCGCCGGCCGGTGGCGTCCATCAACTTCGTCATCGCCCACGACGGCTTCACCCTGCGCGACCTGGTCTCCTACAACTCCAAGCACAACGAGGCCAACGGCGAGGGCAACAACGACGGCGAGTCGCACAACCGGTCCTGGAACTGCGGCGTCGAAGGTGACACCGACGACCCGCAGGTACTGGCCCTGCGGGCCCGGCAGGTGCGCAATTTCCTGGCCACCCTGCTGCTCTCCCAGGGCGTGCCGATGATCGCCCACGGCGACGAGATGGGTCGCACCCAGCGGGGCAACAACAACGTCTACGCCCAGGATTCCGAGCTGTCCTGGGTTGACTGGAACGACTGCGACGAGAGCCTGATCGAGTTCACCGCGTCGGTGGCCCGACTGCGCCGGCACCACCCCACGTTCCGGCGGCGGCGCTTCTTCGACGGCCGTCCGGTGGCCCGCAGCAAGGGCGAGCCGCTGCCCGACATCGTCTGGATGAACCCGTCGGGGTCGGAGATGACCCCGCAGGACTGGGGGTCCGGCTTCGGCCGGTCCGTCGGGGTGTTCCTGAACGGGAACGGCATCCGGGGCATGGACCGGCGTGGCGCCCGGGTCGTGGACGAGTCGTTCCTGTTGCTGTTCAACGCCCACGACCAGGATCTCGACTTCACCGTCCCGTCCGAGGAGTACGCGCCGGCCTGGCGGGTGGTGGTGGACACCCACGGCATGACCGAGGGCCCGCACCACGTGGTCGCCGGCGCGAATCAGCCGGTGGCGGCCAAGGGACTGGTGGTCCTGCAGGCCTTGGCCGAGGTGCAGCCGGCCGCGGTCACGGCCCTGGCCACCGCATCCGTCCCGAGCGTGCCACCGCCGCCGCTGCCCACCGCGCAGGCCTATGACGAGGAGACCTTCCACGAGGTGGTGGTGCCGGCCGAGCAGGACGAGCCCGCCCCGACCGTCGCGGAGCCCGAACCGGAGCCGGACCCTGAGCCAGACCCCAAGCCGGCCCCGAAGCGGCGCCCCCGAAAGGCGGCGAAACCGGCCGACGGCCAGGCCAAGGACGGGTCGTGAGGGTCCCGACCTCGACCTACCGGATCCAGGTGACCGCGGACTTCACTCTGACCGACGCCGCTGCCCAGGTGCCCTACCTGGCACGCCTCGGGGTGGACTGGCTGTACCTGTCCCCGCTGCTGGCGGCCGAGCCGGGCTCGATCCACGGATACGACGTCGTCGACCACGACCGCGCCGATCCGGAGCGGGGCGGCGCCCAGGGTCTGGCGATCCTGGCCGACGCGGCCCACGCGGCCGGGCTGGGCGTGCTCGTGGACATCGTGCCCAACCACGTCGGGGTGACCACGGCAGCGCTTTCCCGCTGGTGGTGGGAACTGCTCCGGGAGGGGCCGGACTCCCCCCGCGCCGCGGCTTTCGACGTGGACTGGGCCGCCGGCGATGGCCGGATCCGGCTGCCCGTGCTCGGCGACGGACCCGACGCACTCGATGACCTCCGAGTGGAAGGCGGCGAGCTGCGCTACTTCGACCATCGCTTCCCCCTCGCGGCCGGGACCACCGGCGGATCGGCCCGTGAGGTGCACGACCGTCAGCACTACGAGCTGATGAGTTGGCGGCGGGCGGATGCCGAATTGAACTACCGGCGGTTCTTCGGGATCACCACCCTGGCCGGTATCCGGGTGGAGGACCCGCAGGTGTTCGCGGCCGCGCATGCCGAGATCGCGCGCTGGGTACGTGAGGGCTGGGTGGACGGGCTGCGCATCGATCATCCGGACGGGCTGGCCGACCCGGCCGGGTACTTGGATCAGCTCCGCGACCTGATCGGCGACAAGTATGTGGTCGTCGAGAAGATCCTGGAGCCGGGCGAGAAGCTGCCGCCCGATTGGGCCTGCGCCGGCACCACCGGTTACGACGCTTTGGCCGAGTTCGACCGGCTGTTCGTCGACCCGGCCGGGCAGTCGGCGCTGGACGAGCTGGACCTGGAGCTGCGTGGCGGTGCCCGGGTGGACTGGCCGGCCATGATGTTTGCGCTGAAACAGCAGGTCGCCGATCACCTGCTGCGGGCCGAGGTGCTGCGGTTGGCCCGGTTGCTGCCCGGCGTGGACCGGGCCGAGGATGCGCTCGCGGCCCTGCTGGCGGCCTTTCCCGTATACCGCAGCTACCTTCCGATCGGTCGCGACCACTTGGACCAGGCGCTGGCCACGGCACTCGGCCGCCGGCCGGAGCTGGCCGGGCCGTTGGCCGAGGTGGCGGACCGGCTCGCCGAGGTCGGCACGCAGGTCTGCACCCGTTTCCAGCAGACCTCCGGCATGGTCATGGCCAAGGGGGTCGAGGACTGCGCCTTCTACCGCTGGACCCGGCTCACCTCGCTGACCGAGGTGGGCGCCGATCCGAGTGTGTTCTCGTTGTCCCCCGGCGATTTCCACACGGCCCAGCGGACTCGGTGGGCCGACCGGCCGCACGCCATGACCACGCTGACCACGCACGACACCAAGCGCGGCGAGGACACCCGGGCCCGCATCTCGGTCCTGTCCGAGCTGGCCGGCGAGTGGTCCGAGGCGGTGCGGGACTGGCTGCGTCGGCTGCCCGACCTGCTGCCCACGCCGGCCGACCTGCTGGGCATCGATCCGCCGCTGGCCCACCTGGTCTTCCAAGCGGCGGTAGGGGCCGCTCCGATCACCATCGACCGGTTGGCCGAGTACGCCCGCAAGGCGGCCCGGGAGGCCGGCGTCCGGACCTGCTGGACCGACCCCGACGAACGCTTCGAGCAGGCCCAGGACCAGTTCGTCGAGGCGGTGCTCGACCCGGATCGGCTCGGTCCTGAGCTCGCCGCCTGGGCGGCTCGCATCACCCCCGCGGGCTGGTCCAACTCGTTGTCCGCCAAGCTCTTGCAGCTCACCGGCCCGGGGGTGCCGGACGTCTACCAGGGGTCCGAACGCAGCCAGTTCTCGCTGGTGGATCCGGACAACCGGCGGCCGGTGGACTTTGCCGGCATGGCCGAGGCGCTGGTGACGTTGACCGATGGGGCCACAACGGATGCACCATCCGACTCCAAGCAGTGGATCTGCACCCAGGCGCTGCGGGCGCGACGCGACGATCCGGATGCATTTTCCACGTATCGGCCGTTGACCGCCGTGGGGCGGGCGGCCGAGCACGCCATCGCCGTCGATCGGGGCGGCGCGGTCGTCGTGGCCACTCGGCTCCCGATCGGTCTGCAGGCCACCGGCTGGGGCGACACCACCCTCGCCCTACCCGACGGCGAGTGGACCGACCGACTCCGGGGTACGGGGCCATGGACGGGTGACGTCTCGCTGAGCGACCTGCTCGATCCGAACCCGGTGGCGCTGTTGTTGCGAAAGGCCTGACTGACATGCAGTTCTCCGTCTGGGCTCCGCGCGCCCACAGCGTCGCGCTGGTCCTGACCGAGCGGGAGGTCGAGATGAGCTCGGTCGGCGGCGGATGGTTCGCCACCGAGGAGGTCGCGGACGTCGAAGTCGACTACGGCTTCCGGCTCGACCGGGACGAGAAGGTCCTGCCCGACCCGCGGTCACGATGGCAACCCGACGGCGTGCACGGCCGATCGCGCCGCTACGACACCGACGCCTACGCCTGGACCGACAGCGCCTGGACCGGCCGACCGCTGGCCGGTGGGCTCGTCTACGAGCTGCATCTGGGTACCTTCACCGCCGCCGGCACCCTTGACGCTGCGATCGAGAGGCTCGACCATCTGGTCGATCTCGGTGTCACGCAGGTCGAACTGCTGCCGGTCAACGCCTTCAGCGGCGACTACAACTGGGGCTACGACGGGGTTGGCTGGTACGCCGTGGACGAGTCCTACGGAGGTCCGGCCGCCTACCAGCGATTCGTGGACGCCTGCCATGGCCGCGGCCTGGCCGTGATTCAAGACGTGGTCTACAACCACCTCGGGCCGAGCGGTAACTACCTGCCCCGTTTTGGCCCCTATCTGCACGAGAGTCGGGCCAACACCTGGGGCGACGGCCCGAACCTGGACGGGCCGGAGTCCGGTCCGGTACGCCGGCACATCCTGGACAACGCGATCATGTGGCTGCGCGACTACCACGTCGACGGTCTCCGCCTGGACGCGGTGCACGCCCTGGTCGACCTGTCGGCGGTGCACCTGCTGGAGGAACTGTCCGCCGAGGTGGATGCGCTGTCCACGCACCTGCGACGTCCGCTCACTCTGATCGCCGAATCGGATCAGAACGACCCCCGCCTGACCACGCCCCGAGAAGCGGGCGGCTACGGCCTGCACGCCCAGTGGGACGACGACTTCCACCACGTCCTGCACGTCGCCCTGACCGGCGAGACATCTGGGTATTACGAAGATTTCGGTAGCATGTCGGCCATCGCCAAGGTGCTTCAGGGGGCGTTCTTCCACGACGGCACGACCTCGACCTTCCGAGGTCGACCGCACGGCCGCCCGGTCGACCGGCAGACGGCCGCCGCCTGGCGGTTCGTGGTTTTCTTGCAGGACCACGACCAGATCGGCAATCGGGCCATCGGTGACCGGCTACCGGCCACGGTGGGCCCGGACCGGTTGGCGGTCGGGGCGACCTTGCTACTCACCTCGCCCTTCACCCCCATGCTGTTCATGGGTGAGGAATGGGCCGCCGATACGCCCTGGCAGTTCTTCACCGCGCACCCCGAGCCTGATCTGGCCGAGGCGACGGCCAAGGGCCGCATCGCCGAGTTCGCCCGAATGGGCTGGGACCCGGCCCATGTGCCCGATCCCGGGGACCCGACCACGTTCTCGCGCTCCAAGCTGGACTGGTCTGAGCTGGAACAGCCGCCGCACACCCGCATGCTCGACACCTACCGCCGGCTGGCCGCGCTGCGCCGGTCCGAGCCGGACCTGACCGACCCCCGGCTCACCCGGGTGCGCGTGACGGCCGACGACAACGCGCGCACCCTCTGGATCCGCCGGGGGGCGATCGGGGTGGCGGCCAACCTGTCGGAGGAGTCCAGAACGTTTGCATCGACCGGCGACAATTTCGCCGTGCTGTTCGCCACCACCCCGCTCCCCCCGCCGACCGACGCGGGTCTGACTCTCCCGGCCTGGTCCGCGGCGGTGCTTCGGCTGTCGAATCGGACCAACCGGGCCTGACGGGGCGTGTGCCCCACAGCCGGCACACAGCCATACCCAGGCTGCCGTCCAGGATCGGCTTCTAGCGTCACAACGGCTGTCCACGAACGAGGGACCGACATTGTGGCGAGGTTGTGTGAATGGCGGAGCACGGGCAACTGCTGACCGACGACGGGCGGCTGGAGGAATCACATCCAGGCGTGTCCGAGTCGTCAGTGCCACCGGCGACGGTGCGGCGTCCGCCGCGCACGTCCGGCCGCCGACTGCGCTGGCAGTGGATCGTCGCGATCGTGCTGGTGGTGCTGCTCATCGCCGGCGGCGTGACCTGGTGGCTGCTGGCGCACCGCAAGACCGCCACCACCGCCGCGGCGACGACGACGACGACCTCCGTCGCCGCCAGCCTGAACACCATCACCGACTCGATCTCGGCGTCCGGGACGGTGACACCGGCGGTCCAGCAAGCCGTGTCTTTCGCTGCCTCCGGCAAGGTCACCGCGGTCAAGGTGGCCGCGGGTGACACGATCAAGCAGGGCCAGGTACTGGGCACCATCGACACGGTGAACCTCAAGGCCGCACTGGCCTCCGCGCAGGCCACGCTGGCGTCCGACCAGGCCAAGGTGTCCTCCGACAAGCAGTCGATCGTGGCCGCGTCCTCGGCCTTCAGCTCGTCGGTGTCCTCGTACAGCTCGGCTTCCTCGTCGTCGAGCTCGGTCGCCGCGACGGCCACCACCACCGCCACCAGCACGCCGTCGGCTCCGACCCAGAACACCCCGTCGCAGTTGGCGGCGCAGACCCAGCTGTCGGCCGACGAGGCCGCCGTGGTGACCGCGCAGAGTCAGGTCACGGCCGCCCAGCAGGCCCTGGCCGATGCCACTCTGACCGCCCCGATCGCCGGCATCGTGACCGTGGTCAACGTGGACGTCGGGGATCAGGTCACCGGGACCACCACCAGCTCGTCCGTCAGCTCCAGCACCAAGGCGGCCAGCGGGTCGGGATCCGGGTCGGGATCCGGTTCCGGTACCGGGTCGGGCACCGGATCCGGCACCACGACCAGCACGAGTTCCAGCGGAGCGTTCGAGATCGTCGGCACCTCGTCCTGGCAGGCCTCGGTCACCGTCGACGACAGCCAGATCGGGTTGATCAAGAACGGTATCCAGGCCCAACTGGTCGTGGGTAGTTCGACCACCGCCCTGTTCGGCCGGGTCACCACGGTCGGACTCATCTCCACCAGCACCGGCAGCACAGCCAGCTACCCGGTCACGGTGACGATCACCGGCGCACCGACCGGGTTGCATGACGGCGCCTCGGCCACGGTCACGCTGATCTACAAGCAGCTCGCCGATGTCCTCACCGTGCCCACCCTGGCCATCCATGAGGAGAACGGCCAGAAGGTCGTCTATCAATCCGTGAACGGCAAGCAGGTCTCGGTCCCGGTCACCACCGGCGAGACGTCGGGCCTGCTGACCCAGATCACCGCAGGCCTGGCCGAGGGCGACGAGGTGCTGGTGACCACGCCCACCCGGGCCGGCGGAACTGGTGGCGCCGCTCGCAGCGGTGCTCGCGGCACCAGCACCCGCACCGGCGGGTTCGGTGGTTACGGCGGGTATGGCAACGGTGGCGGCGGCTTTGGCAACGGCGGGGCGAATGGTGGCGGCAATGGTGGCGGCAATGTCGGTGGCGGCGGCGCCGGAGCCCCGCCGGCCGAGGGCTGAGCATGACAACCACGCTGTGGACGCCGACCGGCGAATCGGCGGACGAGAGCGATGCGGACGAGTTGACTCCGGTCATCCGGCTCGAGCACGTGAGTAAGACGTACCAGATGGGTACTCAGGAAGTGCATGCAGTGCAGGATGTCTCACTGCGAATCGACGAAGGGGAATACGTCGCCATCGTCGGGCCGTCGGGGTCGGGCAAGTCGACGCTGATGCACATCATCGGCTGCCTGGACGTGCTGAGCTCCGGAATTTATGAGTTGGCGGGCGAGGATGTCAGCCAAATGGACGAGGTGGAATTGGCGGAGATTCGCAACCGGCGTATCGGGTTCGTGTTCCAGCAATTCCATCTGCTGCCGTCGTTGTCGGCCTGGCGGAACGTGGAACTGCCGTTGATCTATGCCGGGGTGAGCCGGGAGCAGCGTAAGAAGCGGGCCATCGAGGCGCTCGGCCGGGTTGGTCTGGGCGACCGAGTCGGCCACAAGCCGGGTGAGCTCTCCGGCGGTCAGCAGCAGCGCGTCGCCGTGGCCCGGGCGCTGGTCGGCGATCCGGCCCTGGTGCTGGCCGACGAGCCCACCGGCAACCTGGACTCGACCGCGACCGAGGATGCCCTGGCGCTCATCGACGAACTGCACGAGCAGGGCCGCACCATCGTGCTCATCACCCACGAGGCCGAGGTGGCGCAGCGCGCCCGCCGCACCGTGCGGGTCCGCGACGGCCGGGTCCAGCAGGTGCCGTCGATGGTGGTGCCGCGATGAGGTGGCTGGAGACCCTGCGGACGGCGATCGGGGCGATCGCCTCGCACCGGCTTCGCTCCGCCCTGACCATGCTCGGCATTTTGATCGGGATCGCCGCGGTGATCCTCACGGTGGGACTCGGATTGGGTACCCAAAAGCAGGTCAGCGCCCAGATCTCTTCGCTGGGCAGCAATCTGCTCATCGTGTCGCCGGGTAGCACCTCGTCCTCGTCGGGGGTGCGGGGCGGATTCGGGTCGGCCACCACACTGACCGCCACCGACGCAACGGCGCTCGCATCCAAGGTGGCAGCCCCCGACATCGGGGCGGTTGCGCCGGTCAAGTCGAGTTCGATTTCGGTCACCGCCGGGTCGACGAACTGGACCACGACTGTCGTCGGGACGACGGACGAGTGGGCGAGCGTGCGCTCGCGCACGCTGTCCTCGGGTCGGTTCCTGAACCCCGACGACATCACGAACCAGACCAGCTCGGCGGTCATCGGGTCGGAGACCGCGACCGAGCTGTTCGGCAGCCAAGACGTGGTCGGCCAAACGATTTCGATCAACTCGCTGAATTTCGACATCGTGGGTGTGCTCGCTTCGGCGGGCACGAATTCGACTACCAACCTGGATGACCAGGTTCTGATCCCGCTGCCGACGGCCGCGAATCAAGTGATCGGCGGGGTCAACAAGAACTCGGTCAACACCATCTACATCCAGGCCGCGACAGCGGACCAGCTGTCGGCGGCCTATCAGGAGGCGGACGCGCTGCTGCTGAATCTCCACGAGATCACCGGCACCAGCTCGGCCGACTTCACCATCACCAGCCAACAGCAGCTGCTGACCACGGTGACCTCGGTGAGCAAGACGCTCACCGTCCTGTTGACCGGCATCGCCGCGCTGTCGTTGCTGGTCGGCGGTATCGGGGTGATGAACATCATGCTGGTGTCGGTGACCGAGCGGACCCGGGAGATCGGCCTGCGCAAAGCGCTCGGGGCTCCCCCGGCCGCCATCCGACGGCAGTTCCTGGTCGAGGCCACCGTGCTCGGCCTGGCCGGCGGCCTGCTCGGCGCCGCGCTGGGCATCGTCGGCGCCAGGGTGCTGCCGCACTGGCTGTCCACCCCGTTGGTCGTCTCGCCGCTGGCGGTGAGTGGATCGATCGGCATCGCCATCGCGATCGGCATCATCTTCGGCGTCTACCCCGCCACCCGGGCCGCCCGGCTGGCTCCCATCGACGCGCTGCGCAGCGAATGAGCCCGCGGCCCCGCGGCACAACCCCCCTTTCGACAGTTTCAGAAACAGAAGGACACATGATGACCAGCACCACGACCCCGACCACCGCGGCCGCCGGGCAGGTAGTTCGATCGGGCGGCTCTCGAGTCCGCACCGTGGTCATGGCCACGTCCGCCGGGCTGGTCCTGGCCGCGGTGCTGGCGGCCTGTGGCAGCAGCTCCTCCTCCACGTCGGCCACCAGCACCTCGGCCACCTCGACCGCGGCCGCCACCAGCGATGCCGCCGGTAACGGAGGTACTCGCAGCGGTGGCGCCAACGCATTCCGGCCGGCCGCATCCGGGCTCATCGCCGAGATCGATGCCAGCAGCATGCAGGTGCAGAGCAGCACGGCCCAGACCACGGTGAACTGGACGGCTTCGACCACGTTCACCAGCAGCGCCAAGGGCACCCTGGCGGACGTCAAGGCGGGTGTCTGCCTGACCGCGGTGGCGGCCGCGAACACGTCCGGCACCGGCGCCGCGGCGCCGAGCGCGGGTGCCGCCCCGAGCGCGGGTGGCGGCGCGGCAGCCCGAAGGATGACCGCTCTGACCGCCACCACCGTGGTGGTCAGCCCGGCCGAGAACGGCACCTGCGCGGCGACCGCAGCCTTCGGTGGCGGCGGGGGTGGCGGGTTCGGTGGCGGCGGTGCTGGTGGCGCCGGCGGGTATCGATCGGGCGGCGCTGTCCCCTCCGGCGCCGTGCCTGGCGGCGGGGCGAACGGCAGCGGCGGGGCGCCCTCGGGTGCCGCCGGTCGGGGCTTCGCCGGCTTCGGTGAACGGGTGTCCGGTGTGGTGACGTCGGTGTCCGGCCAGACGGTCTCGTTGTCGGTCACGACCGGAAGGCAGGGCCAGCAGGAGAAGTACACCTCGACGGTCACCCTGACCGATTCCACCACCTACACCACGATCGCCAAGGCGGCCGCGTCCGCGGCCAAGGTCGGCCTGTGTGCCACGGTGACCGGCAGCACGGATACCACCGGCACGGTCGCCGCCAAGACGATCGCGCTGACCCCGGCCACCAACGGGACCTGCACCGCGGCCATCGGTCGCAACGGCCGCGGAGCCGGCGGCAACTCGAACGGAACGGTGCCGACGACCAATGGCTGATCGGACCACCGCGGCGGCAGCCAGGGCCCGCCGCAGACGCCGCCGGCGACTGTCGGCGCTGGGTTTGCTGTTGGTCGTCGCCTTGGTGGCAGTCGGCGCGGTGGTCTATTTCCAGAACCGTGGCACCACGGTGGCCTATCGCACCGCCGCCGTCACCACCGGTTCGGTCACCCAGCAGGTCAGCGCGGCCGGGACGATCGCCTCGAAGGACAAGGTCGAGGCGTCGTTCCCGGTAGCGGGAACGGTGTCCGCCATCAATGTCAAGGTCGGCGACCAGGTCACCGCCGGCCAGAAACTCGCGGACCTCGACCCCACCAACCTGCAGGATGCGGTCACCACCGCCACCACTGCCCTGACCGACGCCAAGCAGACCCTGACCTACGACCTGGCTCGCCAGGTGTACGACGCGGTCAGCTCGTCGGCGAGTTCGTCCAGCTCATCGGCCGCGAGCGTGGCCAGTGTCTCCGCCGCCAGCGTCGCTTCGGTCGCGTCGGCATCAGCCGCGGCCGCAGGCACGACGTCCGGGTCCGGCAGCGGTTCGGGTTCAGGGTCGGGCAGCGGGTCCGGTTCCGGATCGGGGAGCGGCAGTGGATCCGGCGCGGCCAAGACCACCGGTGCAGCCAGCGGCGCTGGGGCGCAGAACGGCTCCGGCTCCGGCTCCGGCTCCGGGTCGGGCTCCGGCTCGGGCTCCGGGCGCGGCAGCGGTACCGCCCGGACGAGCGGGTCCGTCGCGACCTCGACCGCGTCCGGCCGCGGGGGGAGCTCGACCGGAGGTGAGACCACGTCGACCCGGTCGGGAGGCGAGTCGGGCGGGAGCAGCTCTTCGACCGAGGCGATGGAGAAGGCACAGAAGGCGGTGACCATGGGCCAGACGGCCGTCACCCAGCAGACCGAAGCGGTGAAGGAGGCGCAGGCCGCCGAGGAGAACACCTGCAAGGCGTTGCTGACGATGACGGCCACGTCCTCGACCCTCCCGTCCACGCCCTCGTCGTCTTCGACGATCCCGTCCTCGACCTCGTCGTCTTCTGGTCCCCCGTCGACCTCCGGTTCGAGGTTCCCGGCCCCGGCGGCCACCGTGACCGTGACATCCACCGAGGCCGGCGCCACCACGACCGAGACCACCACGGCCACGGTGACCTCCCCTGATACGGCAACGGCCACTACGACTGTGACGGTCACGGAGACCACCACGGTGTCGTTGGACGGAACAGCCGCCCCGGCCCGGTATGACCTCGACGGCCAGACCGTCCACGCGATCGACGCCGTGGCCAACGGAGACTTCTCCGTCGCGGCCATCCAGGTGGCGGACGAACGTGCGACCGCGGTCGCGGACGCCCTGACCCACTCCCACGGGGGGACCAGGCCCCCGCCGCCGTCAACCTCGACGACCACCGGCCCCTCCAGTTCGGTCCCGCCGGCCACGGCGCTCACCGACTGCCAGACCGCTATCCAGACGGTGCTCGACGCACAGACCGGTCTGGGGCAGAACCAGAACAGCCTGACCGTGTCGATCACGTCGCTGCAGAAGATGCTGGACACCCGCAGCGGCACCGGTTCGCCGACCTCGGGTCAGGGTCAAGGCACCGGGCAGGGCGGCAGGTCGACCACCGGAACGGGTTCGGGGAACGGGTCCGGCACCGGCGGTGGTTCCGGCGCCTCGAGCGGCGCGCGCGGGACCGGCGCCCGCGAGACCGGGAGCGCTGCGGGTAGCGGCACGGGTACCGGTTCCGGGTCGGCCAGCAGCACGAGCTCCAGGACCGGAAGCGGGTCAGGCACCGGGACGGGCTCACGCACCGGGTCCGGATCCGGCTCGGGAGGTGCTTCCAGCAGCGGCGGGGCGGCCACATCGAGCGGTGGCGGCTCCGGAACCAGGTCCGGCAGTGCCGCCGGTTCCGGAGCCGGCAGCGGCGGCGGCGGATCGGGTTCCGGGCTCGGCAACAGCGGTGGGAGCGCATCCGGCGGTGGCAACCAGTCCGGCAATTCAGGCGGCAGCCAGGGCTCGGGCGGGCAGAGCAACGCCACCCCGACGGCCGCGGACATCGCCTCCGACCAGGCTCAGATCGACCTGGCTCAGGCCAATCTGGTGGTGGCGGCGCAGAGCCTGGCCGGGGCCACCCTGACCAGCCCGATCGCCGGCACCGTGGTGTCGGTCGGGCTGACCTCGGGCGGCTCGGTCAACGCCAACAGCTCGACCGCTGTCATCACTGTGGTCGGGCCGAACCAGTACACCGTCACCACCTCGATCCCGCTGACCAAGATTGACAAGGTCAAGGTCGGCCAGACGGCGTCCATCACCGTCAACGGCGTGGACAAGGCCATCGCCGGCACGGTTTCGCTGATCGGAATCCTGGCCACGGCGACCGGGTCGAACCCGACGTACTCGGTCGTGCTCGACCTGGGGACCACCCCGACCACGCTGTTCAACGGATCCGGGGCCTCGGCAACCATCACGGTCGGCGACGTGAACGGGGCACTGACCGTGCCCTCGTCGGCGGTCAGCTCGATCGGGTCCGCTCATTCGGTGACCGTGCTGGACAACGGCACCACCAGGGTGGTCCAGGTGGAGATCGGCGCCGTGGGAACGGCTCTGACCGAGATCACCTCGGGTCTGAGCCAGGGGCAGCAGGTCGTCCTGGCCAACCTGTCGGAACCATTGCCCACCAGCAGTTCCAGCAGTCGCAGTGGTGCCGGATTGCTCGGTGGCAACGGCGCAGGCGCAGGCCGGGTGCCCGGCGGCGGCGGATTCGGCGGTGGCGCCGCCCCCGGCGGCCGCTGAGCTACGGTCGCGGGAGCGTCAGCTGGGCACGGCGAGGAGTTGCCGGCGGACGTGATCCAGCTCGGACACGCCGACGCCGACCAGTGAGTCGGCGAAGGCGAGACCGGGGCCGGCGGGGACCGGAATCTCCGACGGCACCACCAATACCGGCAGACCGGCCGCGGCCGCGGAGGTCGACCCGGCGGGCGAGTCCTCGACCGCCACGCACTGGTCTGCCGACAACTTCAGCAACCGCAGAGCTTGCAGATACGGTTCCGGGTCGGGCTTGTTCCGGGTCACCTCATTGCCGGCCACGATCACGTCGAAGTTGTCTTCTCCCAACGTTTTCAACGCGATCTCGACCAGCGGTCGGTGGGTGGCGGTGACCAGCGCAGTGGCCAGTCCGGCCGCGCGGGCGGCATGCAGCAGATCCCTGGCCCCGGGTTTCCAGGGCAGGCCGTCCAGGAACACTGCCTCGGTCTCGGCATTGAGCCGCGCCGCCGTCTCCTGCGGATCGACGTCGAGACCGAGTGCGGTATGCAGGAGCGCGATCGCGTGCCAGAGATCCTGCCCGATCATCGACTCCCGGGCCTGGGCCGACAGGGTGCGCCCGTGATAGGCCGCCACCCGATCGATCGCGATCGTCCACAGCCGCTCGGAATCGGTCAGGGTGCCGTCCATGTCGAACAGCACGGCGCGTAGTGCAGGGAAAGCGGACACCCTAGACCGCGCTCATTCGGCATCGGTCCGGTAGCCGAGGTTCGGGGCCAACCACTTCTCGGCCTCAGCCACGGTCCATCCTTTACGCCGGGCGTAGTCGGCGACCTGATCTCGACCGATGGCTCCGACTACGAAGTACTGCGACTGCGGGTGCGCGAAGTACAGGCCACTCACCGACGCGCCCGGCCACATGGCCATGCTTTCGGTCAGCTCGATCCCGGTCCGCTCGCGCACCTCGAGCAGATCCCAGATGGTCGCCTTTTCGGTGTGTTCCGGGCAGGCGGGGTAACCCGGCGCGGGCCGGATTCCGCGGTAGCGCTCGGCGATGAGCTCGACGTTGGACAGCTCCTCGTCCGGCTGGAAGCCCCAGAACTCGGTCCGGACCCGTTCGTGCAGCCGCTCGGCGAAGGCCTCGGCCAGCCGATCGGCGATCGACTCCAGCAGGATGGCGCTGTAGTCGTCAACCGACTCCTTGAACCCGGCGACCTTGTCGGCGATGCCCAACCCGGCGGTCACCGCGAACGCGCCCACGTAGTCGCGCAGGCCGGTCTCCTTCGGGGCCACGAAGTCGGCCAACGACCGGTGCGGGACGCCCGGCCGGTGTTCGGTCTGTTGCCGAACCTGGTGCAGCACGGTCTTGACCTCGCGTCGGGTCTCGTCGGTGTAGACCTCGATGCTGTCGTCCGCCCGGGCGTTGGCCGGGAAGAGCCCGAACACACCGGTCGGAGCGAGCCATTTCTCGTTGATGACGATGTCGAGCATGCGTTGGGCGTCACCGAACAGAGCCCGGGCGGCCTCCCCCGACGCCGGATTGTTCAGGATGTCCGGGTACTTGCCCTTCATCTCCCAGGCATTGAAAAACGGCTGCCAGTCGATGTAGTCACGCAACTCGGAGACCGGGTAGTCGCGCAGGGTGCGCACGTACTGCACCGGGTCCGGACCGGCGTGGTAATCGTCGGTGTGCAGATCGCGGACCTGCTGGGCGATCATCCGGGGTCGGGGCGGCCGGTAGTCGGACCAGTCGACGTCGGTGCCGTCGGCCCGCGCGTCGGACAGCGAAAGCATGGCCCGGGCTTCGGATCTGGCCGCATACCGGGTCCGCAGCGCGTCGTAGTCGGTGGTGGTCTCGGCCAGCAGACCGGGCCGTCTGTCGGGTGAGAGCAGTGCGGCCACCACCGGTACCGAGCGGGACGCGTCCTTCACCCACACCACCGGGCCGTGGTAGTGCTGGTCGACCTTGACCGCCGTATGGGCGCGGGACGTGGTCGCCCCGCCGATCAGCAGCGGGATCTCGAACCCCTGCCGCTCCATCTCTTTCGCGAAATTGACCATCTCGTCCAGCGACGGGGTGATGAGTCCGGACAGCCCGATGATGTCGGCATCGTGCTCCTTGGCGGCATCCAGCACTTTTTGCGCCGGCACCATCACGCCCAGGTCGATCACCGTGTAGTTGTTGCACTGCAACACGACTCCGACGATGTTCTTGCCGATGTCGTGCACGTCGCCCTTGACCGTGGCCATGATCACGGTGCCGTTGCTGGACGCGGACTCGCCTTCGGCCATGCCGGCCTCGATGAACGGAATCAGGTAGGCGACCGCCTTCTTCATCACCCGCGCCGATTTCACCACCTGGGGCAGGAACATCCGGCCGTCACCGAAAAGGTCGCCGACCACGTTCATCCCGGCCATCAGCGGGCCCTCGATGACCTCGATCGGGGCACCGCCGCGGGCCTCGATGTCGGCGCGCAACTCTTCGGTGTCCGCCTCGACATGCGCGTCGATACCTTTCACCAACGCGTGGGTGATCCGCTCCCCCACCGGCAACTCACGCCACTCTTGCGACGTCGTGATGGCGACACCGGCTTGCCCGGCATAGCTGACGGACAGCTCCAACAGTCGGTCGGTGGCGTCCGGGCGCCGGTTGAGGATGACGTCCTCGATCGCCTCTCGCAATTTCGGATCCACCTGGTCGTAGACGACCAGCGCGCCCGCGTTGACGATGCCCATGTCCATACCCGCGGCGATCGCGTGATAGAGGAACACCGCGTGGATGGCCTCTCGCACGGTGTTGTTGCCGCGGAACGAGAAGGACACATTCGACACCCCACCGGAGACCAGGACGTGCGGCAGGTTCTGCTTGATCCAACGCGTTCCCTCGATGAAGTCGACGCCGTAGTTCGCGTGCTCCTCGATGCCGGTGGCCACCGCAAAAATGTTCGGGTCGAAGACGATGTCCTCGGGCGGGAAGCCGACCTCGTCGATGAGAATGTGGTACGCCTTGTCGCAGATCGTCTTTCGACGCTCCAGGGTGTCGGCCTGACCCTGCTCGTCGAAGGCCATGACCACCACCGCGGCGCCGTACCGCCGGCACAACTCGGCAAATTTCACAAATTTCTCTGTGCCCTCCTTCATGGAGATCGAGTTGACGATCGGCTTGCCCTGCACGCAGCGCAGACCCGCCTCGATGACCTCGAACTTGGAGGAATCGATCATGACCGGCACCCGGCTGATGTCCGGCTCGCTGGCGATGAGTTTCAAGAACCGGTCCATGGCGGCAACGCCATCGATCATGCCCTCGTCCATGTTGACATCGATGATCTGGGCGCCGTTCTCGACCTGTTGCCGGGCCACCGCGAGCGCCGTGTTGTAGTCACCGTCCCGAATGAGGTTGCGGAACTTGGCCGAGCCGGTGATGTTGGTGCGCTCGCCGACGTTCACGAACAGCGAGCTCTCGGTGATCGTCAAGGGCTCGAGACCGGATAACCGGCAGGCGATCTCGGGCGTGGACGGGACCCGCGGGGTCTGCCCGGCGACCGCAGCGGCCATGGCTGCCACGTGTTCCGGCGTGGTGCCGCAGCACCCGCCGATCAGATTGACCAGGCCGCTGCCGGCGAACTCCTGCAGGATCGTCGCCGTCTGCTCGGGCGCCTCGTCGTACTCCCCGAACGCGTTGGGCAGTCCGGCATTCGGGTAGCAGGACACGAAACAGTCGGCCACCCGAGCCAACTCGGCCAGGTAGGGCCGCATCTCGGCTGCCCCCAAGGCGCAGTTCAGTCCGATCAGCAACGGCCGGGCATGTCGCACGGAGTTCCAGAAGGCCTCGGTGACCTGCCCGGACAGGGTCCGGCCGGAGGCGTCGGTGATGGTGCCCGAGATCATCACCGGCCAGCGCCGGCCGCGTTCGTCGAACAGGGTCTCGAGCGCGAAGATGGCCGCCTTCGCGTTCAGCGTGTCGAAGATCGTCTCGATGATGAGCAGGTCGGCGCCGCCGTCGACCAACCCGTTGGCCTGCTCCAGGTACGCCTGCACCAACTCCTCGTAGGTGACGTTGCGCGCGCCCGGATCGTTGACGTCGGGTGAAATCGACGCGGTGCGGTTGGTGGGGCCGAGGGCTCCGACCACGAACCGGGGCCGGGCCGGGTCGGCGGCAGTGACCTCGTCGGCCGCCGCCCGAGCCAGTCGGGCCGCGGCCAGGTTCATCTCGTAGGCCAGCTCGCTCATGCCGTAATCGGCCAGCGAGATGCGCTGTGCGTTGAAGGTGTTGGTCTCGATCAGGTCGGCCCCGGCGTCCAGGTACTGCCGGTGGATCGAGGAAATGATGTCGGGCCGGGTCAGCGAGAGCAGGTCGTTGTTGCCGCGTACGTCACTGGGCCAATCGGCGAACCGATCGCCCCGGTACTCGGCCTCGGACAGCGTGTAACGCTGGATCAGCGTGCCCATGGCCCCGTCGAGAAGCAGGATCCTCCCGTTCAGCAGCGAGCGCAGCTGTTCCGTCGCATCCGGCCGCAGCTGGGTCGGTGAAGGTGCGGTCGTGGACACGCGTACCAGGGTATCGGCCCAGGCACGTGTGTTCGGGGCGGAGACGAGCGGCAGGTGGGTGTCCGGCCCCGGCTCGGTTCGACGTAGGGTGGGCACCGTGACGCAGCGGGGCCCGAACGGCAGTGATCTGCGGGCGCCGGTCATGATTGCGGCGTTCGAGGGCTGGAACGACGCCGGGGACGCGGCTTCTGCGGCGGTCGAACAGCTCGGACTCGCATGGGAAGCGGAGCCTTTGGCCGAGCTCGACCCCGAGGGCTTCTACGACTTCCAGGTCACGCGTCCGACGGTACGGCTGATCGATGGCGTCACCCGGACCATCGACTGGCCAACCACCCGGCTGACCGTCTGTCGGCTGCCGTCCGAGACCCGGGACGTCATCCTCGTCCACGGCATCGAGCCGAACTTCCGGTGGCGGGCCTTCTGCGCGGAGCTGGTGGCGTACGCCCTCGATTACGGGGTCGAGACCGTGGTCAGCCTGGGTGCGCTGCTGGCCGACGTGCCGCACACCCGTCCGGTCCAGGTCAGCGGGTCCGCGCACGACGAGGCCACCGCCGAGCGACTGGGAATCGCCGCGTCCCGGTACGAGGGCCCGACCGGGATCTCCGGGGTGTTCTCCGATGCCTGCGTGCAGGCCGGCATCCCGTCACTGTCGTTCTGGGCAGCGGTCCCCCACTACGTCTCGCAGGCCCCGTCGCCCAAGGCCACCCTGGCCCTGTTGCACCGGGTCGAGGAGGTGCTCGACGTCGAGGTGCCGCTGGGTGAGCTACCGACCCAGGCCGATGAGTGGGAGGTCGAGGTCAGCCAGATCGCCTCGGAGGACGAGGAGATCTCGGCATACATCCGCCAGCTCGAGGAACGCGAGGAGGCCGACGCCCCCCTGCGGCCGCAGTCGGGTGAGTCCATCGCGGCCGAGTTCGAACGCTACCTGCGCCGCCGCGGCCCCAAACCCGGCCTGAGCTGAACCGGGCTGCGGCTCAGCTCAGGTCAGATCAGGTGACGATGCGGACGGTCCAGAAGTCGCTCGAGAGCGAGCTGCTGGTCAGGTAGGCGTACGGCATGGTGAAGTAGCCGCCGTCTCCCCACCCGGTGCCCCAGGAGTTGCGCACCAGGAAGCGCTGGGTGCTGTCGTCGTAGCCGACGGCCAGGACCGCATGGCCGCCCAGCACCTTCTCGCCCGGGCTCGGCATGGGCACGGTGCCGGTCTGTGCGACCGCGGCGCTCTCGAAGCTGTCGTACACGGTGAAGCCGAACACGATCGGGAAACCGGCGGCCAGGCAACCGCGCAGTTGGTCCGGAGTCTGCAGCACCCGCTGATACGTGGTGACCCGGTGCTTGGTGGCGTCGGTGTAGCACTGCGCCGTGGGCTTCTTCGCGGCCAGGTGGCCGGGCGGCCAGCTGCCGTCGCCCTCGGCCTGATCGCCGTCGTAGGGCCATTCGGTCTCCGGGCACACACCCACCTTGGCCACGCTTTTGATGCCGTCGCGGATCTGCGCCCCGGAATCGGTGCCGACGTGGTGTTCCATGGACCGTTCGTTGTAGTAGATGAACAGTCGGGACGGCATGAAATCGGTCAGACTCTGGCGCAGCGTTTCGAATTCGAACGCGCCGCCGATGGCGTTGGCGGTGCAGCTGCCGATCTGTTCCTGGTCGTACACGGCCGGACAACCGGATGTAAGGTCGACGCCGGCCGGCAGGTTACCCACCGCGATGTGCGGCGCCATGTAGAGGTGATCGCGGGCGTCGGGCAGGTCGGGTACCCAGCCGAATCGTGCCACCTGTCGTGCGCGCAGGCCCGGAGTCGGATCGGTCATGAAGTCCTCCTGGAATAAATTGCGGACAATGCGGATGGCAAGAGGAGGATGTCCGAATCAGAGGTGATACCGCCTGACATCAGCTCAGGTCGATTCCCAGCAGGGCATCGACGGCCAGGGCGACATCCGACCCACCCGAGTCCGTCTCGGCCGCCCAGGCGTCCAGAACGGCGATCGCCGTTGGCGTATCGAGATCATCGGCCAGGGCCCGCACGAGTCCGGCCACGACATCGGGCGAAGAGCCCGGCCGGGTGGCCGCAGCCGACCAGGCGCTCAGGCGAGAAACGGCCTGAGCCAGCGAGTCCGGGGCCCACTCCCGGTCCTGACGGTAATGCCCGGCCAGCAGCGCCAGTCGGATCGCGCGGGGGTCGACACCTTCGGCGCGCAATCGCGAGACGAACACCAGGTTCCCGCGAGACTTGGACATCTTCTCGCCGTCCAGGCCGATCATTGCCGCATGCGTGTAGTGCTGAGCAAATCGGGGCGCGCCGGTGGCGGCCTCGGCGTGCGCCGCCGAGCATTCATGGTGCGGAAAGATCAGATCCGATCCACCCCCCTGCACATCAATGCCCATACCCAGCCGGTTCGCAGCAATCACCGCGCATTCGATGTGCCAGCCGGCCCGGCCGCGCCCCAATGGTGAATCCCAGGCCGGCTCCCCCGGTCGTTCCATTCGCCAGATGAGCGGATCGAGAGCATGACGTTTTCCGGCCCGGTCGGGGTCACCACCCCGCTCGGCGAAAAAGCCGAGCATGGTGGCGTCGTCGTACCGCGATTCGTAGCCGAAACGACCCGTCGTGGTGATGTCGAAGTAGACGTCGGGGAAGTCGGGATCATCGACCCGATAGGCCTTCCCGGAGGCGAGCAGGGCCGCGGCGGTATCGGCGATCTCGGCCATGGCCTCCACCGCCCCGATGTAGTGATCCGGCGGGAGGACACGCAGTGCCGTCATGTCCGACCGGAACAGCTCGATCTGTTGTTCGGCCAACTCCTGCCACCCCACACCGTCCCGCTCGGCTCGCTCCAGCAGCGGGTCGTCGACGTCGGTGATGTTCTGCACATAGCTGACCTGGTGGCCGGCAGCCAGCCAATACCGCTGGACCAGGTCGAAGGCCAGGTAGGTGGCGGCGTGGCCGAGGTGGGTGGCGTCGTAGGGGGTGATCCCGCAGACGTAGATGGTGGCGGTGTCCCCGGGGTCGGTCGGCCGAACGGCTCCGGTGGACGAGTCGTACAGCGAAAGCGGGGCGCTCACCTGGATGCCGGGCAGGGCGGGCACGGACGGACGGGGCCAAGAGCGCACGGATCGACCTTAAGGGGACGCGGGCGCTGTCCCGGGCACCACCCGGCGGCTGGACTGCAGGACCGCCGCCTGCCAGCCGGTCAGCCGGGTGCCACGGACCTGCCCGGGCGGAGACGACACCGGGTACAGCAGATTCCCCGGGTCACGATGGTGCGGCAGGTTCAGGTTGTGCCCGATCTCGTGGGCCAGCACGGTCTCGTCGTAGTGGGAGTGATCGTCCGGATCGAACAGGGACGCCTCGACGATGACCCAGTCGGCGCTGATGCCCAGCGAACAGCCGGTGGCGTGGCCGGCGATGGACCGGACCACCACCACCGTGACCGGCGTGGCCACGGTTGGCACGGCCGGAGCCGCGGAATGTCGGCGGTAGAACTCGGTCCGGCCCAGCACGTCGTCCAGTAACAAGGAGCGGTCAGCCCGCGGATCGAGGGCGACGTCCGGCGCGACCTCGGGCACGGTGTGCACCTCGGTGACCCTGATCCGGATGCCGGCGTCGGCGCGGAAGATCTCGTTGGCCCGGTCCAGGGCGGGCCCCATCGCATCGGCCCCGCACAGCGGGCCGTCGGGGCCACTGAGGATGACCACTTGCACGCGCAACACCGCATCGGCGGGCGTCCGCCCGGACGCCCGGGATTCGAGCACCTCGACCGCCCGCGCTCCCCCGCTGATCAGGTCGAGGGTGGCGTTGCCGATCGTCCGGGACAACACCCGCCCCGCCCCGACCACGCCGGCAGCGGCGATCCGGACCGGTCCCCGCGGATCACGGGTCATAGGGGCGGCCAAGGAATCGCCGTGCGGTGGCGTGGCGGGTGCGGGAACACCGGACGTTTGCGCAACACCGCCACCCGGCGCTTCAGCGCGGCGATCTCGGCGCCGGTCAGGTATTCGGACATCTCTTCGGCCAGGTCGCCCTGAAGGCCCGTCGCCACCCGTTGAACGCCCTCCACGACCAGGTCGGGCAATTCCTGACCGGCCCAACCCCACAGGATGGTGCGCACCTTGTCCTCGGCGTGGAAGCACAGGCCGTGATCGACGCCCAGCACTCGGCCCCCGCCGGGGGTCAGGACATGAGAACCCTTGCGGTCGGCGTTGTTCACCACCAGGTCGAACCCGGCCAGCACGGCCAGGGCCGGGTCGTCGGCATGGACCACGGCCACGTCCTGCCCGCCGCGCCCGACGGCCTGCAGCACCGGCAGCCAGCCTTTCGGAACCGCGTTGGCCGGAACCAGGTCGACCAGGTCCTCGGCATCCTCGGGGGTGTCCACCCACGCCTGCACCATGCCCTCGCCATACGGGCCGGGCCGCAGCACGGTCACCGGGACGCAATCCCAACCGGCGTAGACGGCCACCCGCCGGGCCGCCACCTCCCGTTGGGCCAGGGTGCCGTCGGGGAAATCCCACAGCGGTCGCTCACCCCGGACCGGCTTGTACACGCAGGTCAGATCGACCCCGTCCAAGGTGGCGGTGCCCAACAAGGTCAGGTTGGAGGCATCCGAAATGCGCCCGTCGATGGAAATCTCACCCTGGGTCAGGATCTGCGCGATGCTGCCCGCATCCTGATCGTTGCCGCTGGTCAACCCGCGGCGCCTCGGTGGTAGCCGTTCAACCGGGGACAGATGTGACCGGACGCGTCCAGCGGGTTCGAACACAGCGGGCACGGCGGCCGTCCCGCTGCCACCACCCGCTGAGCGTGCGAGGCGAAGTCGCGCGCCTCGGCCAGGCTCAGGAACACCCGCAGTGCGTCGGGGCCGTCCTCGCGGTCCTCCAGGACGACGTCCTCGCCGACCTCTTCGTCCGACAGCGCCAACAGTTCCACGATCACCTGGGAACCGGCGCCGTCCCAGGCCAGCCCCATGGTCCCGACTCGGAACTCGGCGTCGACCGGCGCCTGCAGAGGTTGATCGAGGGCCTGCATCGGCGGTGAGGTGATCTGTGCCCCGAATCTGCGGGCCACCTCGGTGATCAGCGATCCCAGCCGGTCGGCCAGCACCGCCACCTGCTGCTTTTCGCACGCCACCGACAACACCCGGCGGCCGTCGGCCACTTGCAGGTAGAACTCGCGCTCTCCGGGCGTGCCGACAGTCCCGGCCAGGAAGCGGTCGGGTGAACGGAAGACGTGAATCTGACGGGCCATCTCGTCTCTCAGCGTATGCGCTCAGCCGGTACTGCCGCCGACGACCGCGTCGTCGGCCGCAGGCTCGTCTTTGGACGCGGGTGGGGGTCGCAGGGTGCCCAACGGACCCGAGTCGTTGACATGTTCCACAAACGGACGGACGTCGGTGTAGCGGATGACTGACAACGAGGCGGGCGCCAGCACCAACCGCTGGTAGGAGTCGAAGTGCATGCCGAGGGCGTCGGCCAAAATCGACGCCAGGATGTCGCCGTGGGTGCAGATGAGCACCACGTCGTTGTCGCCGGCGGCGGCCAGCACGGACCGGATGCCGGCGTGCGCACGGGCGGCGGCGTCGGCCAGACCCTCCCCGCCGGGGAACACCGCCCCCGACGGGTGCGTCTGCACGACCCGCCAGAGCGGCTCTTTGGCCAGGTCGGAGAGCTTGCGCCCGGACCAGTCGCCGTAGTCGACCTCGGCGAACCGGTCGTCGATCTCGACCGGCAACCCGGTCGCCTGGGCCAGCGGGGCGATGGTCTCCTGGCAGCGCTGCAGCGGCGAACAGACGAGTCGGTCGAAGGTGATGTCGGCGACCCGCTGGATGACTTCCTGGGCCTGCCGACGCCCGGTGTCGTCCAGCCCGACGCCCTCGGTGCGTCCGGCCAGCACCCCGCTGGCATTGGCCGTGGACCGGCCGTGCCGCATCAGCACGATGGTGGTCATCCGCTCACGTCCGTCAGCACGCCGGTGGCCAGGCCGATCAAGACGAGGGCGCCGAGCACCCAGCGGTACCAGACGAACGCGGTGATCTTGTGGTTGGCCACGAACTTGAGCAGCCAACCGACGGTGGCATAGGCGACCACGAAGGCCACCACGGTGCCGACGATGGTGGGGACGGCACCGACTCCGCCGGACAGCGCGTCGGGCAGCTCGAAGACGCCGGCGCCGATCAACGCCGGGATCCCCAGCAGGAAGGACAGCCGGGTGGCCGCCACCCGGTCCAGGCCACGCATCAAACCGACCGAGATGGTGGCGCCCGACCTGGACACGCCCGGGATGAGAGCCAGGCACTGGGCGAAACCGATCAACAGGGTGTCGGTCCAGTTCAGATCGGCCTCGGCCCGGTCCCGGGTGGCCACCGCCTCGGCCACCAGCATGACCCCACCCCAGACGATCAGGGCGATGCCGACCACCCAGAGACTGCGCAGCGGCCCGGAGATCAGGTGCCGGGCCAAAAAGCCGACCACCACGATCGGCAGTGAACCGACGATCACCAGCCAGGCCATCCGGTAGTCGGGATCGCTGCGGTGCTCGGGGTGGAACAGACCTCGAAACCAGGCGGTGAGCAGCCGGATGATGTCCCGCCAGAAATAGATGATCACGGCCACGATCGCCCCGACCTGGATGACCGCGGTGAACGCGGTGATCGACTTGTCGGTGATGTCGTAGCCCAGGAGCTGGGTGGCGATGGTCAGGTGTCCGGTGGAGGACACCGGCAAAAACTCGGTCAGGCCCTCCACGATGCCGAGCACGATGGCGGCCCAGATGGTCATGTGCGCGCCCGGGTGCACGGTGATGGCGGTCGTCACGCCGGTGATCATGCGAGCAGTCCGGCGTCGGCCGCGGCCAGCTTCAAGGTGCGCAGGCTGTCGATCCGTTCCTCCGCCGTGGGCTCGAACACCTGCACGTCGACCTCGTCGATGCCCGCCGCGGCGTACCGGGCCAGCCGCTCCGACAGCCGGGCCCGATCGCCGAGCAGACAGGTGGCGTCCAAGAACTCGAACGGGACCGAGGCGGCGGCCCCGGCGTAATCGCGGGTCAAGAATTTCTCCTGCACGTCGTCGGCTTGCTGGCCATACCCCAGGTCGGACGCCTGGCGGTGGTAGAAGTTCTGCTCCTTGGATCCCATTCCGCCCAGGTAGAGCGCGGCATGGGGTCGGATCGGGCGGGCCGCGATCTCGGGATCGGCGTGCACGGACAGGGGCACGCTCACCGCGACCTTGGGCGCCGGCCGGTCGGCGGCAGCGGCCGCCGCCCGCAGCGCCTGGACGGGCCCGGGTCGGTCCGGGTCGAGGAAGATGCCGAGCCACCCGTCGGCCACCCGTCCGGCCAGGGCGACGTTGCGGGGTCCCAGCGCGGCCAGGTAGATGGGCAGGGTCCGCCGGATCGGGTCGAGCGAGAGCACCAGCGGTTTGCCCGCTCCGTCGGGCAGCGGCAGCGGGTAGTGGGGCCCCGGCCCGATCAGCCGGTGTCGGGCCAGCCCGGTCCGCACGAGCTCGATGTACTCGCGGGTACGGCCGAGCGGGTCGGCGAAGGGGACACCGTGCCAACCCTCTGACACCTGCGGTCCGGAGACGCCGAGTCCCAGGGTGAAGCGGCCACCGGACAGGGCGTCGAGAGTGGCCGCGGTCATCGTGGTCAGCGCGGGCGTTCGGCCCGGTATCTGGAAGACCCCCGAGCCGATCCCGATCGAGGTGGTGGTGGCGGCGATCGCGGCGAGCACGGTGGCGGCGTCCGAGCCGTAGGCCTCGGCCACCCAGACCCGCGCGAACCCGAGATCATCCGCGGCCCGGGCCACGTCCAGCGCGCGCTGCAGGTCGGCCGCGCTGGTCGCGTAGCTGGTGAACAGGCCCAGTTCCATGCCGACCCTTCGTCCGGTGAGTGCACCGCGCCGGGAGCAGGCGGGCCGGGTGAAAACGGTACCGGTCCCGCGCGCCCCGCCGGAGCCCCTAACCCCGCCCGATAAGTTGGCAGCCATGGACGTGCGTCGGGTCGGTCGGAGCGGACTGACGGTGTCCAGGCTCGGTCTGGGCACCATGACCTGGGGCAAGGACACCGACGCGGACGAGGCTGCGGCCCAGTTGGAGGCGTTCGTCGGGGCCGGTGGCACGCTCATCGACACCGCGAACATCTACGCCGACGGCGAGGCCGAGGCCATCATCGGCACCCTCGTTCCGGACGTGGTGCCGCGCTCCTCGGTCGTGCTGGCCACCACCACGGTCGGGGTCGGGGGTGGTCGGGGACGACTGTTGGCCGCTCTCGACGCGTCGCTGCGGCGGCTCGGGACCGACCACGTCGACCTCTGGCAGGTGCACGGCTTCGACGCTTCGGTGCCGCTGGAGGAGACCTGTTCGGCCTTGCGCGCGGCCGTCGAGTCGGGCCGCGCCCAGTATGTCGGCGTCTCCGGTTTCGCCGGCTGGCAGCTGGCCACGGTGGCCACCTTCATGAAGGACCACGGGCAGGCCATCGTGTCCGTCGAGAGCGAGTACTCGTTGGTCGAGCGGTCGCCCGAGGAGTCGCTGCTACCCGCGGCTACCTACCACGGGGTGGGTGTGCTGGCCTGGGCTCCGCTGGGCCGCGGCGTCCTGACCGGCAAGTACCGGCACGGCACCCCGGCCGATTCCCGCGGCGCGTCTCCGCAGTTCACTCGGTATGTCGCCCGGCATAGGAACGAGGTCGCGAGTCGGATCGTGGAAGCGGTGGCCACCGCCGCCGAGGGCTTGGGAATCTCCCCGCTGGCCGTGGCCTGTGCCTGGGCCCGCGACCGGGCCGGGGTGGCCTGCGCGGTCGTCGGGGCCCGCGACGCCGCCCAGCTGCTGGGCTCGCTGTCCACCGCCGACATGGTGCTGCCGGCCGAGATCACGGCCGCGCTGACCGACGTCAGCGATCCGGCCGCCGACGCTGCCGGGTGACCGGGACCCCCGCTCCCACTGACCCGGACCCACTCGTCTTCACCGAGTTCTGCGCGGCCGGGTTGTGGCCAGGCGTCGGCACGGCGTTGGTGGCCACGTTCGCGGAGCATGGCCTGACCCGCGCGGACCAGGTATCGGTGGCCACTCTGGCGGCCCTGCCCGGGATGACGCCCAAACGGGCCGACCGCTTGTTCACCGCCTGGGTGGGCGCGTCGCAGACCTACGAGTTGACGAAGATGTTGGTACCGCAGGAGATTCCGGTCCGTTGGTGCCTCCGGCTGGCCGATCAGCTGGGTGATGACGCGGCCGTCCGGTTGATCGGCGATCCCTGGCGGCTGCTGGCCATCCCGGAAGCCACGGTGGGTCAGGCCGACCGGCTGGCCCGCGCTCTGGATCCGTCCGTGACCCGAGCCGACCCTCGTCGGGGCCGGGCGCTGGTCGACTGGACGCTGATTCGGCTGTCCCGGCAGGGCCACACCTACGCCCCCGACACCATGATCGCGGACATGATCCGGCCGTTCGGAGTCCCCGCCGACCAGGCGCTGGCCGACGCCGAGAAGGAGGCGCTGGTCGCCCGCTTCGAGGGCCCGGATGGGCAGCCGTGCACGGCCCGCGCCGCCCTGGACCGGGCCGAACGAGCGATCGCCAGCCACCTGCGGCGGCTGCACCGGACCGCGATCAGCCTGGCCGGCAAACGCGCGATCAAGGCCTGCTGCGCCGACCTGGACAACGTCCAGTCCAGCGCGGTGGCCCAGGTGGCCGCCGCCGGGGTGTCCATCCTGACCGGCGGCCCGGGTACCGGAAAGAGTCGCACCATCGCCGCGGTGGTGGCCCTGGCCGACCGGGTCGAGTGTCGCGTGGCGCTGGCCGCGCCGACCGGGCGGGCCGCCAAACGCCTCGAGGAACTGGCCGGCCACCCCGCCACCACCATCCACAAACTGCTGGGCGCATGGCGTCGCCCGGACGGTTCGGCGGGGTTCGATCACGACGCCCTCAACCCGATCGAGGCCGACCTGGTGGTCGTGGACGAGACGTCGATGCTGGACGTCGAGCTCTGCGCACTGCTGCTGGCGGCCATTCCGGACAAAGCCCACCTGGTCGTGGTCGGCGACCCCGCCCAGCTGCCGTCGATCGGTCCCGGGCAGGTGTTGGGCGATGTCATCGCTTCCGGCGTGATTCCGGTCACGGAGCTGAAGAAGCTGTATCGGCAGACCGAGGGCGGGGCGATCGCGCGGTTGGCCACCGCCGTCCGCGGGGGTGAGTTGGCGGCCGTCGATCCGACCGACCACGAGGTCGTGGTGGTGCCCTGTCGCGGGTCCGAGGAGGCCGCGCAGCGGGTCGTGCAACTGGTCACCGACTCCATCCCGCGGGTGTTCGGCGCGACCGGAGACGCGGTGCAGGTCGTCACCCCGGTCCATCGCGGACCGGCCGGCACCCAGGCGCTGAACCGGGTCCTCAAGGCCCGCTTCAACCCTGGCCACGGGACGGTGCGCGGCTTCGACATCGGCGACCGGGTGGTGGCCATCGCCAACCACCCGGAGGCCGAACCGACCGGCTTCGCCAATGGTGAGGTCGGCACCGTGGTCGGAGCGCAGGACAAGACGCTGCGGATCGCCTTTCCCGGCGGCGAAACTCAGGTGGCCGGAAAAATGGTCGGCGATCTCCTGCACGGCTGGGCCGTCACGGTCCACCGGGCGCAGGGTTCGGAATGGGACGCAGTGGTGGCGGTGCTGCCGCCGGAAGCGGGCGGCCTGCTGTCCCGACCGCTCGTCTACACGGCGCTGACCCGGGCCCGGCGACACCTGTCGGTGGTGCACGCGTTGGGCCCGCTGTTGGCCCGCGCGGTACGTGAGGTCGGGGCCGAGCCGAGGCGGACCCGGGTGTCCGGGTTGCTGGTCGCTGCCGAGGCTGCGGAGAATGAGACTGCACCGGACTCCTGACCTGAAGAGGGCGACACCATTTCCAGCTACCCACCCGCCGACGAGGTGTTCGAGTACCAGCCGCTACGCATCGACGCCTCGATGTCTCGCGGCGCCACCGCCGTCATGCTGTCGCTGCGCGCGGAGTTCGCCGGCTGGGAGCTGGCCCGCGTGCTCGGCTTCTCCGACGGAAGCCGCCGGGTCTGGTTGCGCCGCAAGCGCTCGCCCGGAGCATTGCTTCCCGATTTGACGCCGTAGAGCATTCTCTGGCCGGTCCCGGGACGACCGCGCAACCAGCATCAGCCGGGCCGCCTGCGCACCGGGCGGACACCGGCCGGGCCAGTCCACCGGTGGTGGCCTGGTCCGACGCCGACCGAACGCCGGCTGCGCGGCGACCCTCCGCATACAGTGCCCCGATGACCACGGCGCAGCCCGACGAGGCGCCGGTCACGCCCGTACTGCGCACCAAGGTCTTCCGCGACTCGATGGGCGTGGCGGTGACCACGGCCGCCTACGCGGTGTCGTTCGGTGCCATCTCAGTGGCCGGCGGTCTGAGTGTGTGGCAGACCATGGCGCTGTCGCTGGTGATGTTCTCCGGGGCCAGTCAGTTCGCCATGGTCGGTGTGATCGCCGGCGGCGGGTCGCCCTGGGCGGGGGCGGCCACGGCAATCCTGCTGGGGGCCCGCAATGCCTTCTACGGCCTGAGGCTGTCCTCGATCTTGAACGTGCGGGGCTGGCGCCGGGCGGTGACCGCACAATTCGTGATCGACGAATCCACCGCCATGTCGATCAACCGGCCCACCCCGCGGGAACGTCGGATCGGTTTCTACGCCACCGGTGTCGGCATCTTCTGCTGCTGGAATCTGGGAACCCTGCTCGGTGCGGTCGGAGCCGGCGCGATCGCCGATCCGAGAATCTTCGGGTTGGACGCGGCCTCGCCGGCCGCCTTCGTCGCCCTCCTCGCGCCCCGACTGCGCGGTCGGGAGCCTTGGGCGGTGGCGCTGGGTGCGGCCGCCCTGGCCGTGCTGGCCACGCCGATCACCCCGCCCGGCGTGCCCGTGCTGGTGGCCGCCGCCTTCGGCATCGCCGTCGGCGCCTGGCCCCGCAAGACGGACGCGGCCCCGGCGTCATCCCAACCGGACGTGGACACCGCCATCGACGAGCAGCTCGCGGCCGACGCCGAGATGGCCTCGCACACCACGCTGACCCAGGACATGGCCGCGCCTGCGCCGCCCCCTCGCGCCGTCCCGCCGGTCCACGGCGAGAGCGACGAACCCAAGGGCGACGAGCACTCCGGGAAGCCCGCACCATGACCTGGGCGGCCGTGCTGTTCGCCGGCCTGGCGTGTTACGGCGCCAAGCTGGCCGGCCTGTCGGTGCCGCAACGAGTCCTGGACCGACCGAAAGTGCAGCGCATCGCGGCACTTCTGCCGCTGGTGCTGCTCTCCGCGCTGGTGGCCGTGCAGACGCTGAGCTCCGGGCGCCACCTGGTCATCGACCCCCGGCTGGCCGGCGTCGCCGTCGCCGCGCTCGCGGCGTGGCGGCGATGGCCGTTCCTGGTCGTGGTCGCCCTGGCCTGTGTGACCACGGCCCTGCTCCGACGCTTCCTGCCGGTCTGATCGTCAGCTCGGCGGACCGAATTCCGCGTCCGCGGTCTTGACCGTGCCCGCGGTCCGGCCGGGCGCGGTCTGATACTTCCAGTACAGGTTCGTGTGGGCGATGACCTGCTCCGGTGGTGGAGCGCCCCACTCGGTCATGTCCTCGGTGGTGTGCGCATCTTCCACCAGAATGGCGTCGTAGCCGCGGGCGAAGGCGCCGTGCAACGTGCAGCGGATGCACTGATCGGTCTGCGCCCCGGCGATGACCAATCGCCCGATACCGCGCTCGGCCAGAATCGACTCCAAGTTGGTGCCCTCGAACGCGTCCCCGTAATTTTTCTCGACCAGCGGTTCGGCCTCGGCCGGGTCCAGCTCGGGCACGATCTTCCAGCCCGTGCTGCCCCGCTCGATGTCTTCGTCGTTGTGCTGGACCCAGATCACCGGCACCTGCTCCGCCCGCGCCTTGTCCACCAGCTGGGCGACGTTGGTCACCACCGAGTCTCGAGCGTGGTTGCCGTCCACCACCGAGCCCTGGACGTCGACGACCAGCAGAGCGGTGCGCGGACGATCTTTCAGCGTTGTCATAGTGCTCCTTTTCGATCCTGCGTTCAGATGTCCAGCAAGCTATCGGGTGCCACCGACAGTTGCGTGTGCGCAGGTCAGCAGGAGCGCAACAACCGATCCAGCACCCGGGTGCCGAAGGTGAGTGCCGCTACCGGCACCCGCTCGTCCACGCCGTGAAAGAGCGAGCTGAAGTCCAGGTCGGCCGGCAACCGGAGCGGGCTGAACCCATACCCCTTGATGCCCAGGCGCGCGAAAGCCTTGTTGTCGGTGCCGCCGGAAAGCATGTAGGGAACGGGGTGCGCTCCGGGATCTTCGGCCCGCAGGGCATCCTTCATCGCCTCGACCAACGAACCCTCAAAGGGAAACTCCAGCGGTGGCTGCCAGACCCAGTCGATCTCGATGTCGTCGCCGACGATCTCGGCCACCTGCTGGCGGAAGTGCTCCTCGGAGCCGGGCAGCACCCGGCAATCCACCGTCGCGTGCGCCGTCGACGGGATCACGTTCGCTTTGTAACCGGCCCGCAGCATGGTCGGATTCGCCGTGTTCCGGACGGTGGCGTTGACGATCCGGGCAATGGGCCCGAGCTTGGCGATCGAGCCCTCCAGGTCGTCCTCGGGGAAGGTGAGACCGGTCAGCTCGGAGGCCTGGTCCAGGAACGATCGCAGCGTCGGCGTCAGAGTCAGCGGCCATTCATGTTCGGCCAGCCGGGTCACGGCCGCCGCGACCCGGGCGACCGCGTTGTCCTCGCTGATCATCGAGCCATGCCCGGCCCGGCCGGTCGCGCGCAGATTGGCCCAGGCCACCCCCTTCTCGGCCGCGGCGACCAGGTAGGCCCGGCGGTCGCCATCAATCGTCACCGAAAAGCCGCCCACCTCCGAGATGGCTTCGGTGGCATCGGAGAAGAGGTCCGGATGATGGTCGACCAGCCACTGCGCCCCCAACGATCCCCCGGCCTCCTCGTCGGACATGAAGGCAAAGATCAGGTCGCGTGGCGGGACGACTCCCTCCCGCTTGTACTGGCGGGCCAGGGCGACGGTCATGGCCACCATGTTCTTCATGTCGACCGCCCCTCGACCCCAGAGGTAGCCGTCGCGAATCACCCCGCCGAACGGGTCGACCGTCCACTCGGTCGGATCGGCCGGAACGACGTCGACGTGCCCGTGAATCAGCAGCGCTCCCCGCGACGCGTCGGCGCCGGCCAGACGCGCGACCACGTTCCCGCGGCCCGGGACCGACTCGATGTAGGTCGTCTCGTAGCCGACTTCCGCCAGCTTGTCCTGGATGAATCGCGCGCACCGAGCCTCACCGTCGCCGATCGTGTCCGGATCACCGGTGTTGACCGAGTCGAACCGGATGAGCTCGGCACACAGCTCGACGACCTCTGCTTCGGCCGCCGACTGAGTCCCGTTTTCGCTGGTGTCCGCCATGCTCTTGTTCCTACCACCCTGGTCGCCCAGACCGTTCGGAGGCGGTTGCCCGACCTAGTAGGCTCGACGATCGCGGCCGAAGTCGGTCGCAACCCAGGTCCGGGTGGCGGAATGGCAGACGCGCTAGCTTGAGGTGCTAGTGCCCGCAAGGGCGTGGGGGTTCAAGTCCCCCCTCGGACACCAGATCTGCACCTCGAGCCCCGTGTCGAGGTATCGGTCCCGCCCCATCGGACACATCGAGTGCTCGTTCCGCCGACCACTCCTCCCGGCAGGACCACGCCTTCGTTTGCCGACCTCAAGCGCTCGGCCCCGTGCCCGGCTCAGCATGTGGGCCACACCCATCAGCGCCCCGACGTCGACCAGAGCGACGGTGCCCGTCCGGCCGCGTGATCGGATGGCGAATTCCCTGCGACATTGACCCCCCTAGGGGTGTAGCGAACCAGCCCTAAGGGTGGCGAAGATGGACCCTGGTCAACAGCCACGCCTGCCCAGAAGATCTGGCGGCGCCATCCTTTTTGAAGGGACTCGTCATGCTTGGACTCATCGTCAGCCTGATCATCATCGGCCTCATCGCCGGAGCAATCGCTCGTCTCGTGGTTCCCGGCAAACAGAATCTGTCGATTCTGATGACCATCGTGTTGGGCATCGTCGGATCGTTCGTGGGCGGGTTCCTGGGTTACCTGATCTTCCACAAGGACAGCCAGGACGGCTTCTTCCAGCCCGCCGGCATCATCGGCTCGATCATCGGCGCCATCATCGTCCTTGCGCTGTGGGTGCGATTCGGATCCTCGCGCACCCAGGCCCGGGTCTGAGAGTTCACCGCTCGAATCATCGAGATCGGACCGGCACAAATGTGCTTTGTCCGGTCTGGGCTCAGCTGAAGCAATCAATCCATTGACATGGCCGCAGTGCGCGAGATCGTCCAAGTTGACGACCGCGCGACGTTGTGAACCTCGCCCACCGTGGCGGGTCCCGCTCTCCGGCGGGCGATCCCGAATCGCCCGCCGGACCCCACCCCTCGCAGAAGGACATCACGTGATCATTCTTGGCATCATCCTGCTGATTGTCGGTTTTCTGGCCAAGATATCCATTCTCTGGACCATTGGCATCATCCTGTTGGTCGTCGGCATCGTGTTGGCCATCGTCGGCAGCACCGGTCGCCTCGTCGGGGGTCGCAAACACTGGTTTTAAACCGCCGAGCCTGCTTCACCGCACTCCGCTGCGGCCGAGCTTTACGCATCCGGCGATCTCCGACGCACCAACAAGGCAGGCCAATCTCGCTGGAAGGAGCGAATCATGAGTATTGCTGCGCATGGTTCCCGGCGGGCCGACGCCGAGGCGGCTGCAGAGGGCCACAACGACCTTGTCGCCCAGCCGCATGAGCAAGAGCCGGAGGGACCGGTTGCGGAAGCTGAAGCCGTGGCCGCCAGGATCAGCACCGAAGAAGCCCCGATGGGCAAACTCGGAGCCCGGTTCAACCGGAAGTCGCCATTCTTCATCGGTATGACCGGTGCCGCCGGAGTCGCCGTCACGTACGCCATCATCGAACTCCTCGTGCACGCCGGGGATATTCTCGTCCTGATCGGCCTCGCCTTGTTCTTGGCGATCGGGACGGAACCGGCGGTCTCCTGGTTGGTGACGCACAAATGGCCGCGCTGGCTCGGTGTGACCAGCATCCTGCTGACCATCCTGGGCGTCGTAGGTGGATTCATCGCCGCCGCGATCCCGGCGATCCTGACCCAGGGCGAGCAATTGATCAACAACGCCCCCGGCTACCTGCAGCGGGCCAAAGATCATAATTCCTTCCTGGGGCAACTCAACGACAGGTTCCACTTCGTCGACAACCTGCAATCCTTCATCAATTCCCAGTCGGCCGGCAGTATCAGTTTCAGCGGGCTGCTCGGCGCCGGAAAGGTAGTTTTCGGGGCCATCACCGACACGGTGATCGTTCTGGTCCTGACCGCTTACCTGCTCGCCGACATGCCCCGCATCCGCACCCTGATCTATCGGATGGTCCCGCACAGCCGCCGGCCCCGGGCGATCCTGATGGGCGATGACATTCTGGCGAAAGTCGGCGGTTACGTCCTGGGTAACCTGGTCATCTCGGCCATCGCCGGAGGCCTCACTTTCGCTTGGTTGATGATTTTCTCCATTCCCTACGCTGCGTTGCTGTCGATCATGGTTGCCCTGTTCGATCTCGTCCCCGTCATCGGCTCCACCGTCGCCGGTCTCATCGTGGCCGCCGCGGCCCTGACCATTTCCTTACCGCTGTGCCTGGCCACGATCGGCTTCTTCGTGCTCTACCGATTCGGTGAGGACTACTTCCTTGTCCCCCGGATCATCGGGCGCGCGGTCGAAGTGCCATCGCTGGTCACCATCGTCGCCGTCCTCGCCGGCGGCGCGCTACTCGGTATCGTCGGAGCCCTTGTCGCCATCCCCATCGCCGCTGCCGTGCTGCTCTTCGCCCGCGAGATCTGGATCCCCAGACTCGATGAAGTCTGACCCGCACGGCGTAGCGGTTGACAGGGCCGGTAGTCAACGCGCTGGATCCCAGCTTTGGCGGTGCTTGACCGGGAAACCGCGCGGGAACCGATGCACGCATGGGTGACTACGAAAGCACGACGACCGTCCGGATCGCGCCGGACCAGCTCTTCGACTACCTGTCCGACGTCACGAACCTACCGAGCTACCTGCCGCAGATCACCTCGGCCCATCCCGTCGGCGACGGCAAGGTCGAGGTCAGCGCACACATCGACCCACCTGGCCAACCAGAGCGGGACGTGCAGGGCCAGGCCTGGGTCAAGGTCAGGGAGGCAGGCCGGACCCTCGAGTGGGGCGCGCCGGGGCCGAACGATTACCACGGTGAACTCGACGTCGACCCGGCGAGCGACGGCACCTCGACCCTCACGCTGCGACTGCACACCGAGCACGTGAATGGCCCGCATCTGCAGCAGGCCGTCGATGAGACCCTTGAAGGCGTCCGCCGCAATCTGGAATCGACCTCCTGACGGACGGCCTCGTCGGAAGCCCGGCGACGTGAGCCGGTGAGCGGCACACTCGGCTCCCGGGCCCCGCGCGTCGCCGCTCTCACCGGCGTGGCCGAGCACCTGACCGGGACTCACCCGCTCTCCGCCCGGGTGCCCGGCAGGGAGTGGTGGAAGTTGGGCGGAGTTCCCTCACTCTGCTCGTCCCGCGACCACATCCAACCCGCAGGCGGTGAAGATGTCGGTGGCCGGGTAGTCATGGTGGGTCGGATAGAACTCCTTGCTCCATCCGAGCCTGTCTCATCGCGGGCACGTTGCTTGAGTGACCTGAGCGTCCCCGTCGGCCGGGGCGACGGCCGCGACCGAGTGACCCACCGAGCATCGGACTCTCCGCTGTCGACCGTCCGCATCACGTTTTCCGCAGAGGGACTTGCGCGTCGGTCATTTCTGTGACGCTCATCGGCCCTCCCGGCCGGCCGACTTTCAGGCGCGGGCATCGACGGGGCCGATGTCCGCTATCAGTCAATCGGCCTTCCCGGGAGGGCCGCGATGCCCGAGGGTAGGAGGCATCCCCAGAAAGGCCCTGCCAGTGACGTCGTCCGAGATCGGTCACGACCGTACCGACCCCGAAGCCATGGTTGCGGCAGCCGCGGGGAGGTGCTCGAACCGGGGCCGGTGGGGCGCGGACGACGTGCTCGGCACGCTCAACTTCCTCGATGACGCGAAGCGGGTCGAGGGCGCTCGGCTGGTCCGCCGCGGCGCGAGCTTTTCCCTGGCCCAGCGATTCGACACCTTCGGTCCGCAGCGCGGCTGGCGTCGGCGGACCAACCCGGTCCACACCATGCTGGATACCGGTACCGACGCCGAACTGAATCGTCAGGGCTTTCCGCACGGCATCGGCGGCGCCGACGACGTGGTCTTCATGCCGTTGCAGGCCTCCACGCAGTGGGACGGCTTGGGCCACATCTTCGACCACGGCCAGGCCTACAACGGCCGCCGTGCGAGTGAGGTGGTGACCAGCGACGGTGACCTGGTCACCGGGATCGAAACCGTGGCCGACCGGATCGCCGGCCGCGGGGTGCTGCTCGACGTGGGCCGTGCCTTCGGCGAGAACGGTGAATTACCGGATAGTTTCGCCATCACCGCGGATCACCTGGACCAGACTGCCGCCCGACAGCAGGTCGCCGTCGGTCGAGGCGACCTGCTGTGTGTCCGCACCGGCCAGTTGGCCCGGGTCCGGCGGTCGCTGGCCGCCGGCGACGGCTGGGGCGAGTACGCCGGCGGTGCCGCCCCGGGGATCTCGTTCACGGCCGCGGACTGGCTGTTTTCCACCGAAATCGCTGGAATCGCCACGGACACCTGGGGTTTCGAGGTCCGGCCGAACGAGTTCGACGTCCCGGCCTTCCAACCCCTGCATCAGATCGCCATTCCGCACATCGGGTTGTTCCTGGGCGAGCTGTGGGACTTCGAGAGCCTGGCCGCCGACTGCGAGTCCGACGGGGTCTGGGATTTCTTCCTGACCGCCGCCCCTATTCCCTTCACCGGAGCGGTCGGTTCGCCGGTCAACCCGCTCGCCGTCAAGTAGTCACCTCAGGAGCCGAGAATGCCAGCAGTACAGCAAGTCCTGGTCGTGGGTGGCGGCCTCGCCGGCGCGGCCGTAGCTATTCACCTGGCCGACGGAGGCGTCGCCGTCGACCTGGTCGAGAGCAAGCCGGAGGTGACCACGTCCGGTTCCGGCATCACCCTGCAGGGCAACGCCTTGCGCGAGCTGAGGAACCTGGGTGTGTGGGAGGCGCTGCAGGAGAAGGGCTACGCCTTCGACGTGACCGGCATCAGAGCGCCCGACCCGGCTGGCAGCATCGTCGCCGAGATCCCCGACGCCAAGACCGGTGGCCCGGACCTACCGGCCGCCATGGGCATGCCCCGGCCGGACCTGGCCCGGATCCTGTGTGACCGAGCCGTCGCCAGCGGAGCCAAGCTGAAGTTCGGCGTCACCGTCACGGATTTCGTGCAGGACGCGGAGCGCGTGGCGGTGACTTTCTCCGACGGTACGACCGGACGCTACGACCTCGTGGTGGGGGCCGACGGAGTCCGGTCCGCCACCCGGGCGCAACTCGGGGTGTCGTTGGACACGCGGCAGGTCGGGATGGGCATCTGGCGGGCTTTCGGACCTCGTCCGGACAGCGTGACCCGTACCGACCTGTACTACGGTGGGCCGTCCTACATCGCCGGCTACTGCCCAACCGGCGAGAACTCCCTCTACGCCTACATCGTCGAGCCGGCCCAGGATCGGACCGGGCTCACGCCAGCGGAGCAGCTGGAGACCATGAAGCAGCTCTCCCAGGCCTACCACGGGCCCTGGGACGCCATTCGCGAGTCGCTCACCGACCCGGAGCAGGTCAACTACACCTGGTTCGAGACCCATGTGCTGGACGCGCCGTGGAATCGCGGTCGGGTGGTGCTGATCGGGGACGCCGCGCACACCTGCCCGCCCACCATCGCCCAGGGCGGCGCCATGGCCCTGGAGGACGCCACGGTGCTGGCCGACGTGCTCATGCACCACGACTCCGTGGGCGACGACCTGTGGGACGAGTTCCACGGTCGGCGCTACGAACGGGCCAAGACGGTGGTCGACGCGTCGAACCAGCTGGCGCAGTGGCAGATCGACCACGTCCGTGGCGACATCCCGGGCCTGATGCGCTCGATCGCCATGCTCACCAGCCAACCCGCCTGAAGTCCCTCTCGCAAAGGATGCACCCCATGACCGAGCGCCTCATCACCCATCTTCGGCACGTCGACCTGGCGGTGCCCAATTACCAGAGCCAACTCGACTTCTACACCCACGCCTGGGGCCTGCGTCCCGAGCACAGCGATACCGGCCTGACCTTCCTGGCCGCCGAGGGCTCCCCGGAGCAGTACGTGGTCCGGCTGCGTCAGTCCGATGACAAGCGGATCGACCTCATCTCCTTCGGTGCGGCCAATTCCACCGACGTCGACGCGCTGGCCGCCCGGCTGGCCGGCGACGGTGTGCAGTTGGTGAGTGAACCGGGCGCTCTGCAGACTCCGGGCGCCGGCTACGGGTTCCGCTTCTTCGACAACGAGGGTCGCACCGTGGAGATCTCCTCGGACGTCGCCGTGCGCGAGCATCGGGCGATCGAGGAGGGCGAGTCGATCCCGGTCCGGCTCTCGCATGTCGTCATCAACTCGCCGAAACCCGAAGAGACCCGGGCGTTCTACGAAAAGCACCTGGCGTTCACGATGTCCGACACGCTGATGCACCCGCGGATGGGCGAGATGATGTGGTTCATGCGGATCAACGCATGGCATCACAGCATGGCCATCGCCCGCGGTCCGCACCCCTCGCTGCACCACGCGTCGTTCGAGATGCGCGGCATCGACGAATACATGCGCGGCACCGGCCGGTTGTTGCGGGCCGGCGTCGAGAAGATCTGGGGCCCGGGTCGACACAAGGCCGGTAACAACACCTTCAGCTATTTCCTGGATCCGTCGGGCAACACGATGGAATACACCACCGAGCTGGAACAGATCCTGGACGAGGACAACTGGCACCCCCACATGTACGACTTCTCCAATCCGGAGGTGTCCGACCAGTGGGGCACCGCGAACGCGATGAACGAGTTCGTCGCCCAGCGGTCGTTCAACGATCCCGACAAGGGGCTCTTCGTCCCCCCGCCGGTCTGACGTGACCAGCACAGTACGTCGGGGCCGCACCCCGGGGCCGGGGATGTCGTGAAGTTTGCGACCGTCCAGCAGGACGACGTGGTCCGGGGCGGGGTGGTGGCCGACGAACAGCTGTACCCGCTGCCGGACGGCCTGAGCGTGCTCGACGTGGTCCGGTCGGGACTGCCGGCCGCTCTGGATGTCGGCACCGACGCCTTGCGCGGACAGGGTGTCCCGCTGACGGCGCTGCGACTGCTGCCCCCGTTGCAGCCGCCCACCGTGCGTGACTTCGTCGCGTTCGAGGAGCACGTCGAGGGAGTCCGCAAGAGCGTGGACGGCCAATCCGGTGTCCCCGACGAGTGGTACCAGGCGCCGACGTTCTATTTCACCAACCCGTACGCGCTGATCGGCGCGCAGGACGACGTGGCCGCTCCATCCGGGAGCCAGGCTTTTGATTTCGAACTCGAGGTGGCCGTGGTGGTCGGCCGCGACGGGCAGTCATTGACCCCGGACGAGGCGACGGGGGCGATCTTCGGCTACACGATCTTGAACGACTGGTCGGCCCGCGATCTGCAGGCCCGCGAGATGAGAGTCAACCTGGGGCCGGCCAAGGGCAAGGACTTCGCCTCGACCCTGGGTCCCTGGCTGGTGACGGCGGACGAATTCGATCCGTTCCTGGACCACGACGGCTTTCTCGCCCTGGACATGCGGGTGCTGGTCAATGGCCAACTGATCGGCCAGGACCTGTTGTCGAACATGGGCTGG
The DNA here is from genome assembly GCA_965277905.1 of Nakamurella sp. GTDB lineage: Bacteria > Actinomycetota > Actinomycetes > Mycobacteriales > Nakamurellaceae > Nakamurella. The sequence continues at coordinate 688,903 of CBDIDW010000004.1, read as the reverse complement.
ACGTTCCCGGAGATGATCTCCTACGCCTCCCGCGACACCTGGGTTCGGGCCGGCGATGTGCTCGGATCGGGCACCTGCGGCAACGGAGGTTGCCTGGGCGAACTCTGGGGGCGGAACGGCTCGCGCACGCCCCCGCCGCTGCAACCCGGCGACGTGGTGGAGATGACCGTGGAGGGCATCGGCACGGTGCGCAATCGCATCGTGGCCGGCCGGGAACTTCCGCCGGTCGCCCCCGCCCGACCCCGGCCGCGGGTGCGCGTCCGATCTTTTTGAAAGCGAGAGGAACTTCAAGTGTTCGAGTACTTCCCCGGCAACTACGTCTGGAATCTCGGCGTGGTGGCAACCCTCAATTCCGGCGGCCTGATCGACGAAGTGGATCGGGCCTGCCGGCCGATCAAAGACGCCGCCGCCCAGGGTTCCGACGCCGGCACACCTCAGTTCCTCCAGGCCTGGACCCGACTGACCGACCAGTTGGTCGGGCAGGCGGAGCAGGCCGAACAGGCCGGTCACCATCGGACCGCCGGGCAGCTGTACTTCCGCGCCACCAATTACCTCTGCCAGGCCGAGCGCATGCTGGCTCATTCCGATGAGAATCGCCTCCCCACCTACCGGCGCGTGCTGGAGCTGGCCCAGAAGTCCTTCGAACTGCGTGATCCAGGCGTCAGCAAAGTTGAGATCCCCTACGAGGGAACCACTCTGCCCGCCTACTTCAGCGTGGCGCCGGCCGCGGCCGACGGGCCGGTCCCGGTGATCGTGCTGTGCAACGGGTTGGATTCGACCAAGGAGCACATGTATTCGTCGTCGTTCTTCATCGAACTGGCGGAGCGGGGCATCTCCTGCCTGATGATCGACCAGCCAGGTTCGGGCGAAGCGTTGCGGTTGCAGGGTCTGACGGCCCGGATCGACGCCGAGGTGTGGGCCGGCGCGGCGGTCGACTGGCTCGTCACCCGCGCCGACGTGGACCCGGCCCGGATCGGCATGGTCGGTTGGTCGCTGGGCGGCTACTTCTCGCCCCGCGCCGCCGCATTCGAGAAGCGGTTCGCGCTGTGCGTGGCCTGGGGTGCCAACCACGACTGGGGGCAGGTACAGCGCCGCCGTCTGCAACGTGAGGGTGAGCGCCCGGTGCCGCACTACTGGGAGCACGTGCTCTGGGTCTGGGGGCACACCGATGTACACGAGTTCGTCGATTTCGCCGACGCGGTCAACCTGAACGGGGTGGTCGAAAAGATCACCGTGCCCTTTCTGATTGCGCACGGCGCCAACGACCGTCAGATCCCGGTCGAGTACGCCCACCGTTCCTACGACCAGGCGGTCAATTCCCCCCAACGCGAGCTCCGGATCTTCACCCCGGAGGAGGGCGCCACCGAGCACATCGGGTTGGACCATCTCCCCTACGTGTCGACGTTCATCGCGGACTGGGTGGCCGACACGTTCGCCGGACTCGACGCGGCGGGGTAACGACGATCCTGCGGGTTGCGCGCTGCGGGCCCGAGAGAAGCCGCGCCGCATTGCTCCGCGGGTGGCACGACCGGTTGGTTCGTGCATTCCGGCCACGCAAGAATCGCTGGGTCGAAATGACATGCTTCCGGCGATCCGTCGATTCGACAAGAAGGTGCCCGTTGTCCGCCCCTGCCCCGCCGCGTCTGGCCCGGAATATGTTCCGCCGGCATCGCGCGCCGATCGCTGCGGGCTGCCTGCTCGCGATTGGCCATCAGGTGTCGGAAGCCCTGGTCCCGGTGGTGGCCGGCTGGGTGATCGGGAACGCGGTGGCCACTTCGAACGGGGCCGCCATCGGGTGGGGCATCGCCGCGATCCTGGGCTTGTTCGCCGTGCTCTCGTCGTCGGCTGCCGTCGGCTACTACCTGCTCGGCCGCACCGCGCTGGTCGAGGTGCACCGGCTTCGGGTGGCGGCACTGCGACGGATCCTGACCGACCCGAGCGTGCTCCGGACCCGCCGGCCGGGCGAGCTGCTCTCGATCACCAGCTCGGACGCCCAGGCCACCACCCAGATCATTCAGACCGTGTCCGGCCTGATCGCATCCGGCCTGGGTTTGGCGGTCGCCGCCTTCGTGCTGCTGCGCATCGACCTGGTCCTGGGCTTTGGGTTACTGGTCGCGGTCGGGGTTCTGGTCGCGGTCGTGCAGCTGCTCGGTCCCTACCTGGAGCGTCGACTGTCGGCGCGCCAAGAGGCCGTGGGCCTGGCCGCAGCCACCGCGGCCGACCTGCTCGCCGGCCTCCGGTCGTTGCGCGGCTTCGGCGGCGTCGCTCCTGCGGTCGTCCGCTACCGGGGCGCCAGCCGGATTTCGCTCCGGGCCGCCATCGCCGCCACCACCTCCACGGCCCTGGTCACCGGGGTGGGCGCGGTCGCGACCGGGGTGTTGGTCGTGCTCACCGCGGTGGTCGCATCGCAGTACGCCCTCTCCGGCTCCATCAGTCTGGCCGACCTGATCACGGTCATCGGGATGGCGGCCTTCCTGCTCGACCCGGTCAGCGGAATCACCCGCGGCATCCGCGATCTGGCGGTGAACCGGGCCGGCGGCCGGCGGGTGGCGGAGCTGTTCGCCAGCACCGGCGTTGACCGGTTCGTCACCCCCGCGGACCGGGCGGCCGATGCGGCCGGGGAATTCGTCTGGCACGACCTGACCTTGGCCGACCATGACCCGATCGAGCTCACCGTGGCCGCCGGTGAGCTGATCGGGGTCGTGCTCGTCGATCTGAGCCTGGCCGAATCCCTCGCCGAGACGCTGACCGGCGAGCGGGCGCCGGTCTCCGGGGCGATTCGGCTGGGTGGCCGGAACGTCGGCGACATCGCCGACGCCGACCTCCGCTCGCAACTGCTGGTCGAGCCGCATGCGGTGCACCTGCTCGGTGGGTCGGTCGCCGCGGCCCTGGACACCGGATCGACCGGCCGCGGTCGTATCGATGTGGACCGCGCTCTGTCCGCGGCGTCCGTCCAGGTCCGGGAACTGGCCGGTCACAGCAGTGGGCACCGGGATCTGGCCGGGATGCAGCTGCTGGACCGGGGTGCGAACCTGTCCGGCGGGCAGCGGCAACGAGTGGCCCTGGCCAGAGCCCTGCACGCCGACCGGGACGTACTGGTGCTGCGCGATCCCACCTCAGCGGTCGACGCGGTCACCGAGGACGCCATCGCGGGCGGCCTGCGCCGGGCGCGCGACGGCAGCCGCCGCACCCTGCTGCTGACCAGCTCCCCACTCCTGTTGGCCCGCTGCGACCGGGTTCTGTTCATCGATGAGGCCGGGGTGGTGCGGATCGGTACCCATGCCGAGCTGAGCGAGCAGGACGCCTATCGGGCCACGGTGCTCCGATGACCGGCAACGCTCTCGATGCGACCCCGAGCCCCGGACAGGTGCTACCCGTTGCCAGCGGCCGGACCACCGCGGCCAGGGTGGCCGCGGCCGCCGGACACCACCGTGGTCTGCTGGCCAGCTCCATCGTCACCGCGGTGTTGGCCAGCGTGGCCACCATCGTGACGCCGATCCTGCTCGGCCGAATGGTCGACGTGGTCACCGACGGGTTGGCCGGACGGGGCTCCGGCAGCCTGCTGGGCCTGAGTCTGGCCTTGGCCGGTTCGGTCCTGTTCGCCGCCCTGTTCACCAGCCTGGCCCTGCGGCAGGCGGAACGGTTGGCCTCCTGTGTGGCCGCGGATCTGCGGGAACAGGTGGTCGAGAAGGCGCTACGGATGGCGCCGGCGGTGCTGGAGCGGGCGGGAGCAGCCGACGTGACCACCCGGGTGAGCGAGGACGTGGAACTCTTCACCACCGCCATTCCGACCGTGTCCGGGGTGATCACCTCATTGGTCACGGTGCTGTTCGCGATCGCCGGATTCGTCTCGCTGGACTGGCGGCTCGCGGTCGCCTTCCTGGCCGTGTTGCCGGTCTACGGCCTCGGTCTGCGGTACTACCTGCCGCGCTCCGGGCCGCTCTACGCGGCCGAACGCAGCCGCGCCTCGGAACGATCCCGGGTGTTGCTGGAATCGGTGTACGGCACCCGCACCGTGCTCGCCTACGGCATGGGCGACCTGCAGACCCGCCGGATCGAGACGGCCTCGGAGCGGGCCCTGATCGCGGCTCTCGCCGCGGCCCGCACCTTCGCCCGGTTCGCCGTCTCGATGAACGCGGCTGAGGCGGTGGGAATGAGCGCGGTCCTCGGCTGCGGCTTCGCTCTGGTCGCGGCCGATGCGACCACAGTCGGCGACGTCACCGCGGCGGTGCTGTTGTTCCACCGCCTGTTCGGGCCGCTGGGCACCCTGCTGACCTCCTTCGATCAGGTCCAGCGGGCCACCGCGGCGCTGGCCCGGATCGTCGGGGTGATCACGGTCCCCGGGCCGCCCGGTACGGCGGCACCAGCGCGGCCGGAGGCCCTGGGACTGCGGTTACGGGGCATTCGGCACACCTACGGTGACACCGGGCCGGAGGTGCTGCACGGCGTCGACGTCGACCTGCCGGCGGGGTCCACGCTGGCCGTGGTCGGCGGCAGCGGCGCGGGCAAGACCACGCTGGCCGCGATTGCCGCCGGGGTGTTTCCGCCGAGCTCCGGCCGAGTGCTGTTCGACCTGGGCCAAGGGCCGATCGACGCCGCCGACGTCGAGCCGGACCAGTTGCGCCGACTGGTCACCATGGTGTCGCAGGAGAGCCACACCTTCACCGGAACGCTGCGTGACGATCTGCTGCTGGCCGACCCGCAGGCCACCGATGACCGGATCTGGGCCGTGCTCGAAGCGATCGGGGCCGCCGACTGGGTCCGGGCGTTGCCCCAGTCGCTGGACACCCCGGTCGGCGCGGGCGGCCACCCCCTCACCGCCGCCCAGGAGCAGCACCTGGCGCTGGTCCGGGTGGGTCTGCGCGACTCCCCTGTGGTGGTTCTGGACGAGGCGACGGCGGAGGCCAACAGCGCCGGCGCCCGGGTGCTGGAGGACGCGGCGGCCCGGCTGATCCGAGGGCGCACCGCGATCGTCGTCGCACATCGGCTCACCCAGGCCCGGGCCTGCGACCGCATCGCGGTGATGGTCGACGGCCGCATCGCCGAGATCGGCTCTCATGAAGAACTTCTCGCCCAGAACGGCAGCTACCGGCGGCTATGGACCGCTTACACCGCGGGCTCCTGATTCAGCCGGCCGAGTACCGGAAGTTCTCAAATCGCACCGAACCCGAGCCGGCGGCGAAGATCGCCGGACGCAGGCTGAGCAGGTCTCCGGCCGTGTTGCAGTGGTAGCCGGACGTCTCGAACCGCAGACCGTGACGAACCCAGTCACCGTCATCGACCCGGTAGTACAGGGCGACGATGTGCTCGTCGTCGACGATCCGCAGCGTGAATTTCCCGGCGGCCGGAGCGGGCTCGCGCCAGTGGCTGATCTTCCCGCCGACGTAGGTGACCATCCCGCCATCACCGACGCCGAGGCCGAGGTATAGCGCGTTGTTGAAGAACAGCAGCAGGCCACCCAGCGACCCGGGCCCCGAGGGTTCCACGTCGACGTCGACCTGGTAGCGGTGGTCACCGGCCAGCACACACAGCGGCGAGGCATCGGCCGGACCGGACCCCTTGCCGGACAGCACAAGCCCGCCGGTAGCGAACGAGACCCGTTCACGTTCCGTGCGTCCCGGTGCGTGAAAGGCCCACTGGGTTCCCAGTTCGGGACCGCTGAAATCATCCGACAGCGCTTGCCCAGATGCCCGTTCGGGATTGGGTACCGGCGCCGCCAGCGGCCGGGACAGGTCGCCGCCGTCGGCCTGCGGCCAGCCGTCGTCGGTCCAGCTGATCGGCTCCAGCAGCACCTGCCGACCCAGCGTGCGGTAGCCGTTCTCGTAACCGTGGTAGACCGCCCACCACCGGCCGTCGGGGCTCTCCACGAACGTCGCGTGTCCGCGCGACCACCAACACTCGTCGGCGGATCGGGTGCGCACGATGGGATTGTCCGGGCAGTTCTCCCACGGGCCGTGCACCGAACGGGAGCGGGCCACGATCACCATGTGCCCGGTGGGCGGCCCGGCAGTGCCGCCCACCGCGCTGATCAGGTAGAAGAACTCATTGCGGCGCAGCAACTTCGGCCCCTCCAAGGCGTACGCCTCGGTGACCCAATCGTCCGGATAGCTCCAGCCGTCGTAGACGTGTTCGACCTCGCCGTCGGTGGCCAGACCGTCGTCGGTCAGCCGGACCCGGCTCACCCCGGACAGGAACAGATACCGTCGCCCGTCTTCGCCGACCACGTGCCCGGGGTCGATGAAGCCGGTGATGCCCAGGTCGATCGGCTCGCTCCACGGGCCCCCAATGGAATTGGCCCAGATCACGCAGATCCGCGCCTGCTCACCGAATTCCGGCGCCCAGGGCGCGGGGATGAAGGGTATGTAGAGAAAGTAGCGGTCGCCGTGCTTGATCAGATCGGACGCGAACACGGTGGCGCTCGGGTTCGGCAGCGCAAAGCCGATCGGCCGCCAGTCGACCAGGTTCACCGAATGCCAGAGCGACAGTCCGGGCGACGCCTCGAACGACGAGTAGGTCAGGTAATAGTCATGGCCATCCCGCAGCACCGTCGGGTCGGGCCGGTCCCCGGACAGCACCGGGTTGAGGTACAGACCGTCGCCCAGGTCGGCGATTCGCTGTCCCTCGATCCCGATCGTCACCCAGCGACCCGGAGCAGCGTCCTGGCGGTCGCCGCGTCTTGCACCACCCTCGAGCCGGCGGCAGCCGCCGCCTTGCGGATGACCGCCTGTTCGCCGGCGACCACCGTGAACGGATCCTCCCAGTCGTTCCAGTGGAACCCTTCCCATTCGCTGGAGATGGCCCGTGAATAACCGGCTTCCACCCATTCCCCGATGATCTGGTTGATCGGTACGGTGGGCTCGTCGCCGGAAGCGTCGATCTCGTAGAACTTGCCGTGCGTGTGCACCGCCCAGGGCAGGACGTCGACCCAGTCGCTGGCAGGCGCATGGCCGAACAGACCCGTGAAGTTCACCCCCATCTCCACCGCACGGTCGGCGGCGCCGTAACGGTGGGCGAGCCCCATCACCTGCCCGAACCAGCGGCCGTGTTGCTCCTCGGTCATCGGCGGGCCTTCGGCGTGGTGCTCGTACCAGGTCTGCTCCAGCCCGGTCACCAGTTCCTCGTCGTATCCCAGCCTCCGATACTTGTCCAACAGGGTCTGCGGGACCGCCCGCAGGCTTGCTCCCCAATCCGGGGTGAAGCCCAGCCAGGGCGACCCCAGCTTCTCGTACCGCTCCAGCAGCGCCTGGATGTTCGGGTGCTTCGGGTGTTGGTGCGAGTGGATCTCCAGGCCCAGCCGGACCTGGTGTTCTTCGGCCACCGGCAGCAGCCGCTCCATGTCGTCCGGGGTCAGCGAGATCTGCACCCGCACGACCGGGAATCCGAGCCGGCCGGCCAGCGCGATCTGCGGGCGCATGTATTCGACCAGTTCGTCCGAGGTGAGCATCCGGTCCCGGCGCAGTCCGGCATCGGCATTGGCGGCCAGAGCGGTGGGAACCAGACCGGTCTCGTCGATGACTGCGGCGAACTCGTCTTCGAACGCCGGATCGGGATGCGGAAAGTCGCGGATGCTCTGGAAGCCGACCAGTTCGACGCCGGGTCCGAGACCGGCCGCAGCCACCTTGCGCATCAGGTCGGAGACCGAGAGCTGCCGCCCGTGGAAGACCCGGGTGAAGCTGTACAGCGTGACGCCCTGCACGGGGGTACCGGGCGTGATCGCGGCGGTCATTTCGCCACCACCGGACGCATGGTCTTGCGGTCCGTCTCGGAGATCTTCAGGACGCCGAAATCGGTGGTGATATAGGGGATGTAGAGGGACAGCACGACCTCGACGTCGTGCTCCGAGGATTCCGTGAGTGCGGGCACCTCGCCCTCGATGACGGCCGAGTCCAACACGTACCACCATTCGTCGTATCGCGGCGGCAGGTCCGCCAGCGGGTAGGTGTGCCCATTCACGGTCCAGGTGATGGATTCCGGGGTGACCGGCTGTCCGTCGACGGACCAGACGACATCTGCCACCGATGACAACGGCAGCGAGCGGTACCAGGGCATCCGCACTGAGAGCCGCACCCGCCCGCCGCCGTCGACCGTCAACGTGTCCGCCTCGATCAGTTTCTCTGGCATCATCAGCTTTTGATCCCTCCGCCGTACCCTTGAATGAATTTTTTCTGCGCGACCATATACAAAGCCAATACCGGGATCATCGACACCAGGACCAAAGCGAAGATCAAATTCCACTGCGAGACGAGCGATCCCACGAAGTTGTACATGGTGACCGGCAGCGTCTGCCACTGCGAACCATTGAGAAAAATCAAAGCAGTGAAGAAGTCGTTCCAGACGATGAGGCCGCCCAGGATCGCCACCGTGCCGGTGGCGGGCGACATCAGCGGAAAGATCACCCGGCGGAAGACCTGGAAGCGTCCGGCGCCGTCGATGGTGGCGGCCTCCTCGTAGTCCCTGGGCAGTCGCCGGAAGAACCCCGAGTAGAGGAAGACGGACAACGGCATGAGCACACCGGTGTAGATGACCATCATGCCGAACGGGTTGCCGACCAGGCCGAGGGTGCGAGCCCCGATGTACAACGGGAGCACGCCGAGCTGGGTGGGCAGGATGATCGCCACCACGAACAGGTAAAAGGAAATCTTGGACCACAGCGCTGTCCGCCTGGCCAGGACGTAGGCCGCGGGAGCCCCGAGGCCGATCAGCCCGATCAGAGAGCCGGCGGTGATGAGCAGGCTCGAGAAGAAACCCTGCAGGATGTTGTTGCCACCGTTGGTCGCGGGGTCGAACAGGTCCTTGAAGTTCTGCAGGGTCCAATGCGCCGGAATGGATATCGCCGAGGTGGTGAGCAGATCGTCGGCCGGCTTGAACGCGGTGACCAACAGCAACCAGAACGGCAGCAACATGATCAGCGTGAACAGGATGACGATGATCTCCCGGAGCAACGACAGTCTGGTGTATCGAAACATCAGTTCACCGACCGATCCCGCTGCGGTCCCGAGTGGCGAACTGCTGCAGCACGCTGAACACCAGGATGAGCAGCATCAAGGTGAGCGCCATCGCCGCTCCCGAGCCGAACGAATTGAATGTGAAGGTCTGCTTGTAGATCTGGGTGCCCAGAGTTTCGGTCGCTCCGGCCGGTCCCCCGCCCGTCAGGGCCAGGACTTGGTCGAACACCCGCAAGCCCTGGATCAGGGTGAGCGTGGTGGCAATGGCAACCGACGGCTGGATCATCGGCAGGGTGATCGTCCGGAACCGGCGAAACACCCCGGCGCCGTCCAGTGCAGACGCTTCCTCGAGTTCCTGGGGCACCGTGGCCAGACCGGCCAGGTAGGTGACCATGACAAAACCGGTGTTCTGCCAGACCATCACCACGAGCACGCAGACCAGAGCCAGGTGCGGATCGGCCAACCAGTCCGTCTGCCACGACGTCAGGCCGACTGATCCGAGGACCTGGTTCAACGGCCCGTCGTAGGCGAAGATGAACTTCCAGATGAACGACACCGCGACCGGCGAGAGCACCACGGGCATGAAGAGCAAGGTGCGCAACAGGTAGCGAGTCTTCAAAATGCGGTTGAGAGCCAGAGCCAGGCCAAGTCCGAGCACATTGGCGAAGATGAAGAAGCCGCCGGCCAACAGCAGCGTGTTGGTCAAGGCGCCGAGCAGCTCCGGCGTCTGGAAGATGTTCGTAAAATTGGCGAACCCGACAAAATTGTAGTCACCGACCCCCGTCCAGTCGGTGAAGGCGTAAAACCCGCCGTACACGGTCGTGGCATAAATGGTCGCGATCAACAGTACGAGAGCCGGGAGGGCCCACCACCAGTAGCCGTAGTCCAACAGCTTGCCGAGCCGGGCGCGGGTGCTCGGCTCCGTTGGCGCGGCTGTCGCCACACTGCGTGTCGTCGTCATCGAGAGTCTCCTTCTGCGGACGAATCGGCGCCGCGGATGAGGCCAAGGCTGTCCCAGCCGACCTCATCCGCGGCGAAGCGACTCAGCCCCAGGCCTTGTCCATCGCTTGCAGGACGTCGTCCACCGACTTCTGGCCGGTGAACAGACCGGTCACTCCCGAACCGAGCGCGTCGTAGACCTTGCCGTTGGGCCAGTTCACCGTGGGGAAACCGCGCGTGCTCTTGGCCTTGATCAGGTCCGCGACCGGCGCGTACTGCGGCAGCAGGGTCGAGGTATCGGTGGCGTTGACCGGGATCGCCCCGTAGGCATTCGCCAGGACCTTCTTGCCGTCGTCGGAAATGAAGTATTTCAGGAAATCCCTGACCAACTCGGGGCTCTTGGTCTTCGCACTTCCCGTCACGACGGTGTCGGAGCTCAGCGAGAGCAGGGTCGGTGTTCCGGTCGGCGCCGGGAAGGGCAGCACCACCAGTTTCACATGACCGCCGGCTGCGTCCATGATGCTCTTGGCCGCCCCGCTCGGAGCGAAGAAACCGAACAACTTGCCCTGGCTGGCCCCGTTCGTCAACGCGTCGAAACCAGCACCCGCAGCGCCCTTTTGGAAGCAGTTCGACGTGTACAGATTCTTCATTCCGGTCAGCGCCGCCTTCCAGCCGTCAGACGTGGCGAACTTGACCTTGCCGGCGGCCCGCTGGCTGTCCCAGTCTTTGGTCGGCCCGTACACGGTGCTGGTGGCCAGTTCCAAGGTGGCGATCCCGGGATTGGCGGGGATGGCACCGGCCAGGCCGAAAATGGACAGCCCCTTGGCCGTGGCGATCGAACACTGCTTGATCACATCTTCCAGCGTGCTGCTGGCAGTGATGGTGACCCCGCTCTGCTTGGCCAGATCATCGTTGTAAACGATGCCGTTGACGGTCGACGCGATCGGCACGCTGTAGATCTTGCCGTTGGCCCCGAAAGTGGCGGGGTCATCGCCGGTGGGCAGGCCCGCTTTGAAGCTGTCGTCCAGCTCCAGCAACAGGCCGGCCTTGCCCAGCAGGCCTACACCGTCGGCCTGTCCGCTGCCCTGCTCGGCCTGGAACACGTCGGGCGCGTTGCCGGCCTGCACCCGGGTTGAGATAGCTGTCGTATAGCTCTCACCGGGCAATTTGAGGATGTTGATGGTGACGCCGGGGTGCAACTTTTCGTACGCCGCGACCGTGTCCTGGTAATAGTGCTCAGCGCTGTTCGCGACGGAGATCGCAAACGAGATGGTCTGGGGCTCCGACGAGGCATTCCCGCCGTTACTGCTGCTGCTGCTACTGCCGCCGTTGTTGCTGGTGCTGCTCCCGGCGGTGGAGGAACTCGATTTGCCGCAGGCGGACAGCAGGAGACTGGCGGTCAGCGGGATCGCCAGGACGGCGACCATCCGCTGTGACCGCTTCGAGAGGGTTGGCATCAGAAGTAGCCTTTCGAGGACGTCGATGTCGCGGGCCTTGAGAACAGGGCTGGCAGCGGGCTGTCAAGCCGGCCAGATGAGATAGAACTCTCCCAGAGGTTTAGCGGACTGGCAACATATGTTTTGCTGATCCGCTACCAAAGGCCGCCTGATGGAGACCTAGGGGCCGGGCCGGCGATAGTCACCACGACCGGGCCGCGCAGCCCGGTGGGTCCTGCTGGACGAAAGCGCAGTTGAAGTCCGGCTGGGCCTTGTAAGCCGGGCCGGTCCAAGACGTACGGCGACACGATGCGCGCGCTCAGATCCGAGTTGTTGCACCGGACCTGGGCGATCTCACAGACCTGCCCGACGCCGGGCGCGGCCGAACCGCGCGGATCGGCAGGCAACCCTGTTGTCGAGCGGATGGTTCCGCGGAAGCCGGGTTCGTCGGTGAAGAACCCGGTGATGGTGTGGCCGAAGCGGGCGACGTAGCGGTGGTGGGTCGGCTCGTGCACGGTGTCGATCAGCAGTTGCGTCGAGGCCCGCCGCGCTCCCCGTCGCGGTGGGTCAGATGTCGGCGGCCGCCGAGCGGATGAGAGTGACCGCGTCCTGCGAGGAGACGGTCGGGAAGAACTCCAGCCCGATGGGGCCGCCATAGCCGGAAGCGCGCAGCACGGCCAGTGCGGCCGGCCAGTCGATCGCCCCGCTGCCCGGCTCCCCGCGCCCCGGGGCGTCGGCGACCTGGACGTACTGGACCGTGCCCGCCGCGTTCGCCAGCTCAGTGGCCGGATCCTCGCTTTCCACCACCGAGTGGTACAGGTCGTAGAGAATGCCGAGATCAGGGGAATCGACCGCCCGCACCACCGACACCGCGTCCGCGGTGCGATCGAGGAGCACGCCGGGGTGGTCCACCCGCGCGTTCACCGGCTCCAACACCATCTGCACCCCACTGCCGGCATTGCGGGTGACCGCCTCGGAGAACACGTCGACCAACTTGGCCAGGTTCTGCGGGCGCTTGTAACCAGGAAAGCCGATCCCCGAACCCAGCACGATGCGCGGGCAGCCCAACAACCGGGCATTCTCAATTCCCCGGGCCAGGCCGTCGTGGAACGCATTCAGATCGGCCCCGGGCAGGTTGAAACTGGTTCGCGGCTCCGCCAGCACCGACGTCACACTGATGCCGAGATCCTTGGCGGCCGCGGCGATGGCGGGAACGTCCTTGTCGAAGGTGGACCAGAACTCGACGGCATCGAATCCGGCCGCGGCGGCCGCCCGGACCCGCTCGACCGGGTCCCCGGCCTCGGTGAAGATCAGTTCGATGTTGGGCGAGAGTTGATACATGTCAGGCCTTTCGGGCGAGTGCAGCGGTGATGGAACGGCGGATCAGGGCGTGTTGGCGGGCGACGAGGTCAACCGGGTCGGCCTCGTCCAGGTCGGCGAAGGCGTGGCCCTCCCACTCGGTGGATAAGAAGCCGGCATAACCGCCCTCGACGAAGACGCGAACGATGTCCGGGTAGTCGATGGCCGGCTCGTTGCCTGTGGAGTCGATGTCGTAGAACTTGGCGTGCACGTGCTTGATCTGGGGCATGATGTCGGCCCACTCCGACGGGTCAACGTGACCGTGCATGTTGAAGGCCAGCCGGGCGAACGAACCCAGGCTCTCCGGGGCGATGCCCTGACTGTGCAGATACTCGACAAATTCAGCGTGGCGCTCGTTGATGGATGTCTGTTTTGCCCAGATGCGTTGCAGCACCTCCAGATCGGTCGGGCGCAGACCCATCTTGGTCAGTTTGCGCAGCAGGACCGGTGACATGCTGTGCATGGTCGAGCTGAAGTCGGCCACGAAACCCAACCGTGGCGAGTCGATCTCGTCGTAGAGCTCGCGAATGGCGAGCACGTTCGGGGTGTTCGGTCCGTAGGGAGCATGGATCTCCCAGCCTAGAATCAGATCCAATTCCTCGGCCACCGGCATGAGCCGGCGGATCAGCTCCGGTTTGACACTCTGAATGCGACACAACGGAAAACCCAAGGCTCGGGCCGACCGGAACTGGGTGACGGTGAACTCGAATTCCTCGTCCTCGGTCATGTCCCGGTCCCGCCGCCGGCCCATGTCCAGGTTGCAGCCGAAAGCGCTGGCCACGAAGCCATGCCGGTCCAGGGCGGCTCGCCACGTCGCCACGAATTCGTCGGTGACCGCGGGATAGCTGCGCAGCGTCTGCGAGGCCACGATCTCGATCCCGGGACCGATGCCGGCGGCGTCGACCACGTCGAGCAGCCCGGCCAAGTCGTACCGCCCGGCGGCCCACTCACCGGTGAGTGAATACAGCGTCAGGCCGAGCTTGATATCACTGCCCGGGACGGCGGTCTCGGCGGTCCGGGCCGCAGTCTGGGTCATCGTCGACTCCTCGTTTCTCTTGCCTCTCACGCGTGCGCGGGCAGGCGCCGGCGGTCGGACGCATGGTTGGTGACGTAGACGGTGGGCGCGATCTGCATGTACGGCAGCCGGAGATCGACGGTCACCTCGACGTCGACCACCTCACCCAGTGAAGGGGGGGTGGCCAACGGCACCAGCACCACCATCCGATCCTGGATGAACCAGAGCACGTCCCACTGCTCCGGCAACTCGGCCACCGAATAGGTGCGGCCGGCCAGCTCGACCCGCAGGGTGTCCGCGGCGACCTCTTCGCCCCCCACCCGGACGGCGACGGAGCTCACGCTGGACAACCACAGGCTCCGGTACCAGGGGATGGTGACCGACACCGCGATCCCGTCGCGCCTCACGGCCACACTGTCTTGGGATAAGACGGTGTCTCCGGTGGCCATCGGCACACTCCTTGGTTTCGACGTCGGTGTCCGAGCGAGCCCCGGCGACCGGTTCTGCGCTCCCTCACTCTCGTCCACTTCCGGCGAAAAGTGCGCCTACTTTTGTTGATGGGCGACATAGACGTTCATAATGGGTGTTGACGGCTATCGCTGTAGGGGAAGGGGACCATCGTGCCGACTGAACGGATGGAGAATCTAGCGGCGGTGTTGGCGGCCATCCGCGGAACTGCGGATATGACTCAACCACTGCTGGCCAAGCAAGTCGGGCTGGGCCGGAGCGTGGTCACCGCACGCATCGCCGAGCTGGAATCGGCCGGATTGGTCACCTTCGGCGGGATGGGGCCGTCCACCGGCGGCCGGGCTCCGCGCCAGCTGCGGTTGCGGGCCGAGGCCGGTGTCGTGGTCGGGGCGGCCATCGGAGCCACCGGAATGGACATCGGCGTGGCCGACCTGGCGGGTCAGGTGCTGGCCCACGTCTCGGTGCCGATCGATATCGCCGACGGTCCTGAGCTGGTGCTCGCCCGGGTCGAAGCGGAGGCCGACGCATTGCTGGCCGAAGCCGCTCCCGACCGCGACGTGTGGGGCGTCGGCGTAGGCGTGCCGGGTCCCGTGGAATTCGCCACCGGGCTCCCGGTGGCACCGCCGATCATGCCCGGGTGGAACGCTTATCCCATCCGAGAACGTCTGTCGGCCAGATGGTCCGCACCGACCTGGGTGGACAACGACGTCAACCTGCTGGCTCTGGGCGAGCTGCGCACGAACCCGGCTGCGGCGGAGACCCATGACCTGCTCTACGTCAAGATCGGTACCGGGATCGGGGCCGGGCTGGTGTCCGGCGGCCGGGTGCATCGCGGCGCGAACGGGTCGGCCGGTGACATCGGGCACATCGCTGTGCCGGAAGCGGAATCGGTCATCTGCCGGTGTGGAAACACCGGATGCCTGGAGGCGGTCGCCGGTGGCGCCGCCCTCGCCCGGGAGGGGCGTCGATTGGCCGAGAGCGGAGCGAGCCCGATCATGGCCAAGTTGCTGGAGGCGAACGGTGGGCTCGGACCCGCCGACGTGGCCACCGCAGCCCGTCATGGCGATGCTGCCGCCCGGGCCCTGCTGGCCCGGTCCGGTCGATTGGTCGGCAGCACGTTGGCCACTCTGGTCAGCTTCTTCAACCCGGCCGTGGTGGTGCTGGGTGGGGCGGTCATCACCGCCGGGGATTACGTGCTGGCCGCGATCCGGGAGTCGGTGTATCGCCGATCGCTACCGCTGGCCACCCGGACGCTGCGGATCGAGCCATCCGCCGCGATCGAGACGGGCGGTCTGTCCGGAGCCGTGCATCTGGTCCTGGATGAGCTGTTTGCCGCCGATCGTTTGACGCATTGGCTTTCTCAGGCTTCACCCGCCGGCCGGCCCGAACTTGCCTGGCTCAGCGGCGAGGACTCCGCAGCCTGAGCTCCCGCCGCGGAGACCCCAGCGATGTCGCGACCGACGGCCCGCAGCACCCGCCGCAACCAGGCGTGGGCCGGGTCGCGCTGATGGGACGGGTGCCACCACAGCGACTCGACCAGCGGCACCGCCTTGAACGGCAGTTCGAATGTCGTGACATGGACCAGTCCGGCAATGCGATCCGCCAGCCGGCGCTGCACCATCGCCACCCGATTGGTGCCGGCCACGAAGAACGGCAGGGAAAGGAAACTCTCCACCACGACCGCCGCTGCCGGCTCGACCCCGAGCATCCGCAGGTGCTGCTGGGCCGGCGTGAAGGCGGTCCGCGTGTCATAGGTCAGCACCCACGGCAGGTGCGCAAGCTCATCCAGCGAGACCGGCGCGTCGAGCACCGGGTTGTCGGCGGCGACCATGCCGACCCAGTCGTCGGAGAACAGGTCGACATGCGGAACCCCATGGATGAAACCATGGGGAAGGACGAAACCATCCACTGCTCGGAGAGTTTCGGCGACCTGATCGACCAGGTACGGGGTCGGCAGCTCGATCCGCAATCGCGCCTTCGGCGCCTGTGCGGCGAAGGCCCGGGACAATTGCTCGCCGAGCACCACCGCCGCGTAGTCCGAGAGCACCAGGGTGAACTCCCGCTCCGGCACCTGCGGATCGGTGCTTGCGCCGGATGCAAAAACCCGTCTCGCTGAGGCCAGGGCCATGGTGGTGTCGGCTATCAACTGTTGCGCCAACGGCGTCAATTCATACCGGTTGCCGGTCCGGCTGAGCAGCTCGTCGGCGAAGTGGCGGCGGAGCCGGCCCAGCGCGGCACTCACCGCGGGTTGCGTGATGCCGAGGCGGTTGGCGGCTCGGGTCACGCTCCGTTCCGTGAGCACGGCGTCCAGCACCCGCAACAGGTTCAGATCGATGCTGTTCAGGCCAACGGGCATGCACGCGAGGATATTGCCGACCCCTGTTCGGCGCAGGACCAGATATGCGACTAGGCCATCGTCCGTTCGGTGACGGCGAACGCCACGGGTGTGGCCGACTCCAAAGTGCCCCCGACGTAGAAGTCGAACCACCCGGGCTCGACCACCTGCTCGTGCTCCCTCCAGAAAGCGAGATCATCCCAGTCGATCGATATCTCGACACTTTCACCAGCTCCCGGATCCAGCGTGATCCGGGCGAACCCGCGCAACCGGCGGACCGGTGGCGCCAGCGAGGCGACCCGATCTCGGACGTAGAGCTGGACCACCTCATCGGCCCGTCGGCTGCCCGTGTTCCGGACCCGGACCGACACCGTGACGCGCCCACCGGCCCGCAGGTCCTCCCAGGCCAAGGCGGGCGTCGAGAGCGTCGGCGGGTCGTACTGGAAAGTCGTGTAGCCCAGCCCGTGGCCGAATCCGAACAGCGGGCCCAGCGGCAGGTCGCGGTACTTGCTGGTGTATCGGTCGGCGAGGTTGGCCGGACCGTGCAGGCCGATGTCGATCTCCTCCTGCTCCAGCGTCCCTTCGGTGGTAGCCGGACGGCCGGTGTTCTCGTGGTCGTAGTAGATCGGCACCTGCCCGACGCTGCGCGGGAACGCCATCGGCAACCGACCGGCCGGATCGACCACTCCGGTGAGCAGGTCCGCGATGGCCGGCGCCGCCTCGGTGCCCAGGTGCCAGGCCACCAGCACAGTCGGAGCCAGGTCGATCCAGGCGCTGAGCACCAGCGGCCGGCCGATGATCAGGACAACCACGAAGGGCCGTCCGGTGGCCGCGATGGCGGCGATCAGGTGTTCCTGATCGCCCGGCAGCCGCAGGTCACTGCGGGAGGCGGCCTCGCCGGTGATCGAGCTCGGCTCCCCCACGGCGACCACGATGACATCCGCGTCCGCGGCCGCAACAGCGGCTGCCGCCTGCTGGGACGGATCCTGGCCGAAGAACGAGGCTCCCGGCAGCACTGTCAGCACGGCCGTGGGTAAGGCCGCGGCCAGCGCGTCGGCCAGGGTGCCGGCCGGCGCGCCGAACGACTGCACCCAGGCGCCGAGGTGGTCGGTGCTGTCGGAGTAAGGGCCGACCAGCAGGATCCGGCCCGGATCAGGCGCCAGGGGCAGGGTGCCGTCGTTGACCAGCAGCACCGGACAGCGCCGGGCGGCTCCCCGGGCGGCCGTGCGGGTGGCCGCCGACGGGGCGGTCATCTCCTTGGTCTCGTCGACGAACGGACGGTCGAACAGGCCGAGCTCGATCTTGAGCCGCAGTATCCGCCGAACGGCGTCGTCGATGCGATCCGGATCGATCTCACCCGGACCCACCGCACAGACACCGTCGACATCCACGACATGCCCACCCATCTCCATGTCCAGTCCGGCCCCGAACGCCTGCCGCAAGGCGTCGGGCAGATCCTCGGCGACACCGTGCGGGATCAGGTTCGCCACCCCGTCGGCATCGCCGACGATAAATCCCTGGAATCCCCACTCCTGCTTGAGGATCTCGGTCAACAGGCGCCGGTTCGCGTGGACCGGGCTCCCGGCTACCGTGTTGAACGAGGCCATCACGGTGGCGGCGCCGGCGTCCACGGCGGCCCGGAACGGCGGCAGGTAGACACCGCGCAGCCGCTCCTCGCTGACGTCGACGGTGTTGTAGTCACGGCCGCCCTCGGCCGCCCCGTATCCGACAAAATGCTTGACACAGGCCGCGATCGAGTCCGGATCCGATAACGAACCACCTTGGAACCCGCGCACCTTCGCCGCCCCGAACACCGCGTTCAAGTAGGCGTCCTCGCCGAAACCCTCGACCACCCGGCCCCAACGCGGATCTCGGGACACGTCCACCATCGGCGCGAAGGCCCAGTTCACTCCGCCGGAGGCCGCCTCGGCGGCCGACACCCGCCCGTCGAGATGGCTCACGTCCGGGTCGAAACCCGCCGCCTGGGCCAACGGGATCGGGAAAATCGTCCGCTGACCGTGGATCACGTCCAGCCCGATCAACAGGGGGATGCCGTGCCGCGACTCCGTCATCGCGATCCGCTGGAGGCCATTCGTGGCGGCCGCGTTACGCGGCCAGAACACTCCGCCGATCCCGGCGGCCACCATGCGACCGGCCTCGACCGGATCCGGGTGATAAGCGATCTGTAGCTGGGCCAGCTTGTCCGCCCAGCTCATTGCCCCGACCAGGGCATCGATGCGACGGTCCGTCTCGCTCATCGGACACCTGCGACAGTGGCGGCGATCTCGTCCAGGCAGCCAGCCACCGGTGCGCAATCGGCCGGCAGGTTGAGAAATCCGTGCAGCATCCCGCGCACCATCACCTGGGTCACGTCGACCCCGGCCAGCGCCGCGGCCGCCGCGAACGCCTCCCCGGACGCGCGTAGCGCGTCGTATTCGGCGTTGAGCAACACCAGCGGGCACAGACCGGCCAGAACCGCCAGAGCCGGGAAGGCGTAACCGTCGGCCCGGCTGAGCGGCCCGCCCAGGTAGTTCTCGGCCATCGGATCACCTGATTGCACCGGTGCTGTGAAGACCGCCGGTAGCTCGGCCAGGGCGACCGCCAGCGACCGGGACGGGCCCGGGATCAGCGGATGGAAGACCCCATAGACGCCGACCACCGCGCGCGGCACCCAGTCGTCGACGTCTCGCACCTCGAGCACCGCGCCGGTCGCCAGATTGGCCCCTGCGCTGGCCCCTCCGACCACGATTTGTTCGGCGTCGATGCCCCAGTCAGGCGACCGGTCACGAACCCACCGCACCGCCGCGACGGCGTCGTCATGCGGCACCGGATAGTGCACGCCGCCGACGGCGAGCCGATAGTGGACGCTGACCACGACGGCGCCGGCCCGAGCACTCACCTCGCGGGCGGTCCAGTCGGCCTCGCGCATGTCCAGGTCACCGCCGATGAACGCTCCGCCGTGCAACCAGATCAGGCACGGGGCGCCGCCCGACAGTCCGGCCGGCCGGTACACCCGCACCGGCACGGCCCCGTGCGGTCCGTCCGCTCGGGCGTCGGCGATGTCCACCGAGGGCGGCGGAGTGCGCGGCTCCCACGATTCGAACGCTCGAATCTTGTGAATCAGCTCCGGGTCCCGGTACGCCTCGCCCAGGCTGGAGAGCCCGTCGAGGTGATGGAAACGCGCGGCGACGTCTGGGTGCACGGGCATGGAAGTCCTTCCGAGGGCGGAATCGGGCCGGGTGAGTGAGACTGGCTCATGTTCGCGCGCGATCTCATCGAGTCCGTGACTCTGGACGGACGCCGGCTCACACTCGGGATCCGGCTCAACTGGTATCGCAGTCTGCCGTTGAATTGTCTCCAGCGACTGGAGGTCTCGCTCGACGGGTGGATGACGGACGGTACGACGATCGGCTTCGCCGGACATCCGATGCCACTGTGGGCCGTGGCCCAGGATGTGACGTCGTGGTGGTCGGTCCGGGACACGCTCCAGGTCACCGCCGAACTCGCGGACAGCCCGTCGGCCGGCGCGCATACGGTGGCGGTGTTGTTGGGCAACCGAATTCCGTATCTGATCGGGCCGGATGACCAGGCGGTTGTCATCGTTGATCGATGTCGCCGCGAGGTGACCGCATGAACCCGCCGGCCCGGCTCGGCGTCACCCTGTTCAGCTTCGGCGGTGACTTCTGGCACCGGCGCCGCGATCTGGCCGGGGCTCTCGCGGCCGTGGCCTCCCTCGGCCCGGACCAGGGCGTCGAGATCACCGGTGCACAGAGTCTGATCGGGTACCCGGAGGTTCCGGACGAAGAGGTGCGCACGTTCCGGGACGCCGTGCAGGAGACCGGGGTGGTCCCGGTCTGCTACTCGGCGTACCTGGAGCGGGCACGCACCGGAACCGTGCTGTCCCCGGTGGACTGCCTGCCGCTGATCGAGGCCGAGATCGAGTTGGCCCGGCGTCTGGGCTTTCCCGCGGTCCGGCTGAACACGGCCACGCCCGCCCTGTTGGCGGCGCTGGCCCCGGTCACCGAGCAGACCGGCATGACGCTGCTGGTCGAGTTGGCCACCGAGCCGACCACCGACCCGGCCGCGGCGTCCCTGATCGACGCGCTCGACGATCTGCAATGTCCGGGACTCGGCGTGCTGCAGGACTTCAGCGCTTTCGTCCAGGCCATCCCGGACCCCTTCGTCCGGTCCTGCGTGGCCGACGGCACCCCGGCCGAGGTGATGGACACGATCACCTCGGCCTGGGCGCAGGGCGTCACCCTGTCCGATCTGCTGGTCGAGTTGGACGCGGTGCCGGGACTGGACCAAGTGGAGCGCGGCCTGTCCCAGCAGGGCGCGCACATCTCCTACACGCTCTTCCGGCGCGGGTCGCCCGCCGGTCTGGCTGCCGTTCTGCCGCACCTGCGCCATGTACAGACGAAGTTCTTCGCCGTCGCCGCGGACGGATCGGAACCGTGCCTGCCCTACCCGGAGCTGGTCGAGACGCTGTGTCGATCCGGCTACTCCGGCCGGCTGCACAGCGAATTCGAGGGATTCCTGTGGGACGACACTCTCGACGCACGACAGCAGATCTTCTGGCAGCAGGCGTATCTGCGGCGGCTTTGGAGCGCCGCGCGCACCGATCACGCCAGCTGAACGACCCGGTCGACCCGAACGCGGTTGGTCACGTACCGCATGGGCGCGATCTGCATGTAGAGCAGCCGCATGGTCAAGGTCACCTGGACGTCCAATTGCTCCTGATCCGCGGTGGCCGCGTCGAGCGGAATGACCACGTCCGCTCGGTCGGCCACGAACCACAGGGTTTCCCACTGGTCCGGGAGTTCGGCGACGGTATAAGTCCGACCGGCCAGGTCGAAGCGCAACTGATCCTTGGCGATGTCTTTTCCGTCCACGGCCGCGGCGACGTCATCCACCGCCGAGAGCCAGAGACTGCGATACCAGGGCAGTTGGATGGATACGGCGATGCCGTCAGGGTGTCGACGCACGTCGGATGCCGCGAACAAAGAATTATGAGTGGCCATTTCTGCAGTCCTATCTGACGGTTTCTTCGATGGAACGGCGGATCAGGGCGTGTTGCTTGCGCACGAGTTCGACCGGGTCGTCCTCGCCGAGATCGGCGAAGGCGTGACCTTCCCACTCGCTGGACAGATAACCGCGGTAGCCCCCCTTGACGAACTGGCGAACAATCCGGGGAATGTCCATGGCCGGTTCGTCGCCGTTCTCGTCGATGGCGTAGAACTTGGTGTGCACGTGGAAAATCCGGGGCATGATGTCGAGCCATTCCTCCGGCGGGACCAGACCGTGCATGTTGAACGCCAGCCGGGTGAACGGGCCGAGCTGGGCGAAATCGAAGTTCTCGGCCGTCAGGAAGTCTTCGAACTCCTGGTTGCGGACGTGCATGGGCGCGGGCTTGCGCCAGATCTCGTCCATGACCGGGATGTACGCCTCGGGCATGCCCATCTGCCGAAGGGTGCGCAGCAGTGTCGGCGACAGTCCGTGCATTGTGGCCGAGAAATCGGCCGTGAACCCGAGCCGGGCCCGGTCCGGGTCGAGCTTCTCGTAGACCTCGCGAACGGCCAGAATCTTGTCGTCATTGGGCCCCGCCGGCGCGTGGATCTCGTACGCGAGGCGCTGGTCGTACTGTTCGGCCAGTGGCAGCAATCGACTCAGCAGGTCCTTACCCCAGCTGCGGATGACCACGGTTCGGAAACCGAGCTTGTTCGCGGTGGTCAATTGCCGGGCCAGGAACTCGAACTCCTCGTCCGGGGTCATGTCCCGCTCTTTGCGTCGGCCCATGTCGAGATTGGTGCCGACAGCGCTGGGTTCCAGGCCGTAGCGGTCCATCGCGTCACGCCAGAAGCGGACGAAGTCGTCGTCCACGTCCGGGTAGGTGCGCAGGAGCTGGGCGATATTGAACTCGATGCCGGGCCCGAAACCCTCGTCGGCGACCGCCTTCACCAATGTCTCGGGCGTGTAGAGGCCGGCCGCGAATTCAGAGGTCAGCGAATACAGCGTGATGCCCAGTTTGATTCCCGTGCCGGCGATTCCGTCGTCTTGCGTCATTGTCTGCCTTTCGTCTAGCAGTAGTGGGTGAGATGATTTCTTCGGCTCAAAAGGTCATTCGGTCAGCATCAGCAGCGTGACTCGGGCAGCACCCAATCCGGTCATCGGGACAATCTGCAATCGTTCGTCACCGTTGAGCACTTTGTCAGGGCGCCACACGTCCTGGTAGAATTGTCCGGACCGCACCTCGTCGATCTCGACCACCTTTCCGGCCGAACCGACGTCGACGGTCAGGCCTTGACCCACGATCAGCAATGAGCCGTCATCGTCGAGGAGCAGCAGACCGAACGCGCGTCGGTCGGTGAACGCGGGAATGAGGGTGTCGCCGTTCACCTCGCTGACCGGTTCCGGCTCCTCGTCCGGCGGAAACGGAACGCCCGCGTCCAGCAGCATGTTTCGCAACAGTGCGCGGCTCCCCTGCACGGTGATCGTGAAGTCACCGAGACAACGCTCGGCCGTCTCGCCGTCCTCCAGCAGCACACCCGCGCAGCGCCCCACTGCCTGCGCTCGGGCGATCGTCGACCGCATCCCGTCCAGCAGGCGGTAGGCGGTAGCCAACTGCCCGTCAACGCGGGCGTCTTCAATCCCGAAGGCGGAAAAGCCAAGCGCCCCGAGCTCGCCCACGGCCCAGAACAGACTGCCTACGGACAACCTGGATTCCGGGACGAAGACTGGGTTGTCAGCCCGGACGTACGGGGCCATACCCGCCTTCGCATCGTCAACGTAGACATCCGGGCCGAGTAGGGCCAATGATGGCGCGGCCGTCTTCCAGACGTCCAGCACGCGCGCGCCCGGTCCACCGCTTGGATACTGCCCGGCGACGTCCTGGCCGGGCTGCGGGCCGAGCCAGGCGTTGGCGTACATCGGCAGTTCCTTGCGCCGTTTGCCGGCGCTGGCCAGTGCTTCGACATAGGAGCCGAACGACCAGGCCATGAAGATCTCCTCGGCCTGCCAGTCGTCACCGAAGACCTCGGCCCAGGTGCCCGATGCCGCGTATCGGCGATACGGCAGTAGCGCGCTCGGAACCGTCCCGGCCCATGCCTTTTCGGCCAGGGCGCACCGGTCACGGCTGTCACCGAGCAGGCCGACCTCGTTCTCCACCTGGACCATGACCACGGTGTGTCCCCGGTCGTGCTCGGCCAGGTGACCCATCAACGCCTCGAACGCTGCCGTGTCGGCGGCTCGCAACTCCGGCGAGAACACCGACAGCACGGCCTTTCTCATGGCGCCCGGGTAACTGAACAGGCTAGAGCCACGTGCCACCGCCCGCGGATACCGGTCCGGATCGGCGCGCACCCATGCCGGTGCGTACGTCGACACCGCGTTCTTGAACGCGCCGAACCACAGCAGTACCAGCCGGATGCCGACCCTCCGCGCGGCCCTGCACTGGGCGTCGACCAGTTCGAAGTCGAATTGGCCGGGCTGCGGTTCCATCAGTGCCCAGCTGACCCCGCCGACCACCAGCGAACAGCGCATCGCCGCGAGCCGGGCAAAGACCTCCGCCAGGCCATCCACCGCGGAGGGCGTGGAATTGTGCAGCTGACCGCCGAGCAGGATCGTCGGCGTGCCGTCGACGACGAGTTGGTGCCCGTGCGCGGTGGCCATGATCCGGGGGAGTTCGGTCATCGGAAGGTGTCGTCGAACTCGCTGTAGGGCCGGGGCGGTGCCGGGACCAGCTGCTGCGCCGAGTCGATTGCGTACGGCCAACTCGGGGTCACGGTCTCCCCCTGCACGGGCGGCAGGAACACCGGCTTCCCGTCGTCACCGAAGTACATCAGCTTGGCCTCGTACTCGGCCCGCTCGTGCGCCGCGAAGGCGATCCAGTTCTCGTCGTACGGGGCTCGGGCAACCTCGTAACAGCGGAAGTGCCAGATCCGCCATTCGCCGTCCTGCAGCCGGAAATCCAGCCCGTACTTGCACCAAACCCAGTGCGCCCAGACCTTCTGGCCATCCACGTCGGTGGGCGAGAAGAAGAACGGAGGCACGTTCGCCGCCTCGGCCGGCTCGGTCAATCCGGACTCCAACCCGGCCATCAGCCACAGTCCCTTACCGGTGGTGCCGTCGGCGGAGACCTCGATGACCGGCGTGGTGGTGTAATGCAGGATCAGTTTGCCGACCGGGTGCGGGCGCCCCCGGTGATAGGCCATCACCGTGTCCCAGTCGGTGTAAACACCTTCGTTGTTGTACTGCGAACGCACACCCTCGGTGCCCGGCTTGACCCAGAGCTCGTCGACGATGCGATCGTCTTCGAACGCGTTGTGGTAGTGCATGTATCGGGAGAAGACATTCTCGATGGCGCCTCGGCCGAGAGCCCGCTGAGCGGCGAGCTCGGCGGCCGCGAGTCTGCGCTCCCAGTCGGCTGTGGGGTCGGTGGTCGGGGCTGCTTCCGGAGCAGTCACGACTTCACCAAACCCAGTTCATGCTGCAGGTACCAGCTGTTGAGCATGGCCAGCTCGGCGGGATTGCCACCGTGATCGCTCTCTACCACGACCCAGCCGGCATACTCTTTGTCCCGCAACGCCTGCACGAACGCGGGCACGTCGACCAGACCGCCCTGGGTGCCCAGCTCGAAGAACCAGCGTTCGATGTTCCGGCCGGCACCGCCGTGGAGCATGCTGGCCTCGGCACCGGGCGTCCGATATTCCGCCCCGGTGTCGGCGAAGCGGGTGTCCTTGAGATGGACATGCGTGACGCGATCGGCGTTCTCGCGGTAGAACGCGACCGGATCGATGCCGCCGATGGTGAACTCGGCGGTATCCAAGGCCAACCCGACCGTGGCCGGGTCGGTCGCGGCCAGTAGGCCGCGTACATCGTCGGCGCTGTGCACCGCACCCAGGCAGTCGTAGTGCACGGCCACTCCGACTCCCGCCGACCGGGCCAACTCGCCCACCCGGTTCCACAAAGAGCCAACGGATTTCAGATCGTCTGCGCCGAGAGGCGGCTGCATCCAGGCCGATCCGACCGGGCGGACCACGAGTTGCTCGGCGCCGAGCGCGGCCAGGAAGTCCACGAACGGCTTGGCTGCTTCGACGATCGCGTCATGATCGGCCGGGTTGCGGGTCATCCAGAACGCCCAGCCCTCCTCCTCCACCGGCTGGCCCGGATCCCAGAACATGCTGGACACGGTTTGCACCGACGCCTTCTTCAGGAACGCGAGCAGTCCGTCCGGGCCTCCATGGTTGATGGCAATGACCTCCGGCCGGCCCAGGTTGTCCCAACGCCCGGTGCCGGCGCAAAGCTCGATGGCGTCGAACCCGACGGCCGCGACCGTCCGGAGTGCTCGTTGCTGATCTTCGTGGCGGACGAACAGGTCCAGCCGGATGTTCCACTGGTTCAGCGCGTAGGCCCAGCGCAGCGAATCCTGGATCTTCATCGCACCGCCACCTCGTGCAGGTTGGCCGACGCCTGCGTCCGGGCCTGCTCCAGGACGGTGTCGATGTACCACTTCGCCACGCAGGTGGCCTCGGCGTAACTGCCGCCGCCGGAGTCCGCCTTGTCGTGCTCGACGGTCAGCCAGCCGTCATAGCCCGACGTCACGATCTCCGTCATCAGCGCCGGAAAGTCGACCAGGCCTCCCTCGGTGCCCATCTCGTAGAACCACCGGGTCACGTTCGGGGCCATCAACTCCGGATCCGGCGGGGTCCGGTAGGCCTCGTCGGTGTCCACCGTGTGGGTGTCCTTGAAGTGGAAACCTGTGCACCGGTCGCGGTAGTCGCGGAACATCTGCACCGGGTCCACCCCGGCGATGGTGTGCTGCGCGGTGTCGCAGAAGAAGTACACGTACTCCGGATCGGTGTAGGCGAAGAAGGTGTCCAGCTGCTCGCGGGTGCGAATGCCGCCCCAGAACTCGAAATGACAGGTCGTCTTGAGCCCCTGGTCCAGGGTGATCCGGCCGACCCGGTTCCACAGGTCGGCGATGACCTTGATCTTCTCGTCGGTGACCGGCTCCATCTGGAAATAGGTGCTGGTCGGCATGACGATGAAGTTCTCCACCCCGGTCAGGCCTTCGATGGACCGCAGCGTGTATTCGCAGTCGGCAACGATGCGATCGTGGGTTTCGGGGACGTGCGGGGCGGTGAATTTGGTCGCGTACGGGTAGGCCGAGAAAATGCCGGTGATCTTGTCGAACCCGTTGTCCTGCAGGTACTTCTCAAAGTTCGGTACCGACCCGTACATGCCCGCCAGCATGGGTAGGTAGAAGAAGAACGTGTCAAAGCCCTGGAATCCCAGCGCGGACAGCTGCTTGATGTAGGTGTCCATGTAGGCCCGGTTGAAGGCAGGCGGTTGCGGCCCCTGCGGGGTCTGGGTCACCCAGTGATCCATGTACGACCACTTCGTGGGCGGTAAAGAGGAGGCCATCATCGGCCCCTTTCTCACTCAGAGGAGGCGGCGGAGGACTCCACCTGGGTCCAGCTGGCCTCGTCGGCGGCGCTGCGTTGCACCGCGTCGAGAACCTGTTGGACCTGCAAGCCGTCGGAGAACGACGGCCGGGGCTGCTCACCGGCGGCGATGGCATTCACCAGATCGACCACTTGGTGCGAGAAGCCGTGCTCGTAACCGAGCATGTGGCCGGGCGGCCACCACCCGGCGATGTAGGGGTGCGACGGTTCAGTGACCAGGATCTTGCGGAAGCCGGCCGTGTCGCCGTCTTCGAACACGAAGAGCTGCAACGCGTTCAGATCCTCCAGATCGAAGGCGACGGCGCCGAGCGAGCCGCTGATCTCGAACCGGAGCGCGTTCTTGTGGCCGGCCGCGACCCGGGAGGCCTCGAACGTCGCCAGTCCCCCGCCGGACAGCTTTCCGGCGAACAGGGCGGCGTCGTCCACGGTCACCTCCCCGCGCTCGTCGGCCGAGGCCGTGCCCGTCAGCCCGATCGACGAGGTCAGCAGCGGACGCTCGGTCACGAACGTCCGCAGGGTGCCGCTCACCTGGGCGACCGTCTGGCCGGTCACGAACTGGACGGTGTCGACGATGTGCGCGCCGATGTCGCCGAGTGCCCCGGAGCCGGCACCTTCCTTCGTCAACCGCCAGGTCAGCGGCGCCTCGGCGTCGGACAGCCAGTCCTGTAGGTACACCGCTCGGGCCTGACGGACCTCTCCGATCCGGCCGGAGGTGACCAACTGCCGGGCCAACTGCACGGCGGGTACGCGTCGGTAGGTGAACCCGACCATGGCCCGCCCGGCTGCCTCGTCCGCGGCGGCGGCCATCTCCTGCGCCTGCGCCACCGAGTTCGCCAAGGGCTTCTCGCACAGCACGTGCTTGCCCGCCCGCAGCGCGGCGATGGCGATCTCGGCGTGCGAATCCCCCGGCGTGCAGATGTCGATGACATCGATGTCGGGACGGTTGATGACCTCCCGCCAGTCGGTGGCGCTGGAGGCCCAGCCGAACTTTTCGGCCGCCCGTGCGGTCTTCGCGGGATCACGCCCGACGATCACGGCCATTTCGACCGGACGCGGCAGGTCGAAGAAGTGCGGAGCGGTGCGCCAACCCTGGGAGTGCGCCGCGCCCATGAAGCCGGCACCGATCATGGCCACCCGCAGCGGTGCGTGTTCTGCCATCGCCATCACCGGGTCTGGGAGAACGCCGCATCGAAGGCGGCCGTCGGGGCGTCGAACAGCTTGGACTTCACGAACCCCAGCGCCTCCGGCGCACCGACCAGCCGATCCATTCCGGCGTCCTCCCACTCGATCGAGATGGGTCCGGAGTAGTTGATTGAGTTCAGCGCGCGGAAGCAGGCCTCCCAGGGCACGTCGCCGTGCCCGGTGGACACGAAATCCCAGCCCCGGCGCAGGTCGGCCCAGGCCAGATGCGAGCCGAGCCGACCGTTCCGGCCATTGCCCAAATTCAGCTTCACGTCCTTGCAGTCGACGTGGTAGATGCGGTCGGCAAATTCCAGGATGAAATCGACGGGGTTGAGGTCCTGCCAGATGAAATGCGACGGATCCCAGTTCAGCCCGAAGGCATCGCGGTGGCCTATCGCCTCCAGGGTGCGCCGGGTGGTCCAGTAGTCGTAGGCAATTTCGCTCGGATGCACCTCGTGCGCGAACCGCACCCCGACTTCGTCGAACACGTCCAGAATGGGGTTCCAGCGGTCGGCGAAATCCTGGTAGCCGGCGTCCACCAACGCCTGCGAAGCCGGCGGGAACATGGCCACGTATTTCCAGATCGACGACCCGGTGAAGCCCACCACGGTGTCCACCCCGAGCCGGGCCGCGGTCCGGGCGGTGTTCTTCATCTCCTCGGCCGCCCGCTGCCGGACCCCTTCGGGATCACCATCACCCCAGATCTCGTCGGGCAGGATGTCGCGGTGTCGGGCGTCGATCGGATCGTCGCAGACCGCCTGGCCCTTGAGGTGATTGGAGATTGCGTAGACCTGCAGGCCGAACTTCTCCAGCACGGCCTTCTTCTCGGCCAGGTAGTCGTCGTCCACCGCCCCCCGATTCGGATCGAGGTGATCACCCCAGCAGGCGATCTCGAGCCCGTCGTAACCCCACTCGGAGGCGAGTCGGGCCACTTCGACGAACGGCAGATCGGCCCATTGGCCGGTGAACAGGGTGATCGGACGCGCCATGGTGAGACCTTTCGGGGCAGTGAGGATGTGCGGCGGACAGGGAGCGCGTTACCGGCGCGCGGTGGACAGGGTGCGTAGGAGGGCGTGCTGCCGCCGGAGCTGGTCGGCGGCGCGGCCGACACCGTGGGCACCCTCGTACTCAGAGGACAGGGAGCCGGCCCAGCCGTGCCGGGTGAGCAGATCCAGGAATGGCGCCCAGGGGATCTCGTGGTCGACCAGGTCATCGTCGACCTCGTAGAACTTCGCCTGCACGTGCACCACGTAGGGCAGGATCGCTTCCGCGTCGGCCACCGGCACCACCGGTACCTCCGGCGGCCGGGCCGACCCGTCGCCGAGCCGGCTGGAGACAAAACTCTGGCCCCAGTGGGGTTTTTGCTGGAAGACCCCGGTGTCCAGCAACAGCCGGAAATGCGGAGAACCGGTGCGCTCGATCAAGGCCAGAAAGTCGTCGACCACCTTTGATTTGATCACCGTCGGCCAATGGATCTCCGGGCAGATGACGATGTTCTTTTCGGCGGCCAGGTCGAGCACCGCCAGCGCGGCCGGCTCCCACACCGGGTCGGGCTCCAGATCATCGGTGATCACGCCCAGTTTCGGCCGGAGCATCGAGAAGCCCAGCGTGGCCGCCAGTCGGATGTCGGTCTCCAACTGCCAGATCGCCTCATCCACGGTGATCGGCCGGGTGCCGAACCGGCGGGTGTCCACCCAGGAGCCGTAACAGGTCGGGGTGAGGGCGAACTTCTCCAGTCGGGCGAACCAGGCGTCGATCCACGACGCCGACGGGTTCGGGTAGTCGGCGATATGGGTCTCACCCAGGATCTCCAGGCCGGTGGCGCCGAGGTCGGCGACGTCCTCGACACAGTCGTCCAGCGTCATGGTCACGCCGTACTCGTTGTTGTAGCTGTACAGCGAAACTCCGTACTGCCAGGGGGCGTTCGGCAGATTGGCAGGAGGGGTCATCGGGTGATCACCAATCGGCGTTGTTCGGTCCAGACCGTGGGCTGCAACTCGATGGGGATGTAGGACATCCGGATCCGCAGCTGCACGGCCAGGTCGTGAAAACCGACGGACAGCGGTTCGTCCCGGGAGACCGTCAAGGTCGCGGGAAGCTCCACCGGCCAACGGGTATCGGTCGAGGTAGCCAGCTCGTCGGCCGAGAAGTCCCGGCCGGCAACGGCCCAGCGCACCTGAGCCGGCTCGGTCCGTTCCCCGTCAACGGTCACCGTGGCGCCGTCGATGAGATTGGTCCACAGGCCTCGGTAATACGGCAACCGGATCCGCAGCTGGTAGCCGTCGTCGGCATTGCGGAACCCGCGGGTCTGGATCATGGTCGGTTCGAGCATCACTTCTCTCCGCTCGCGAGTCGGCGGGCGATGTCGCGGGCCCCGCCAACGGCCAGCGCCACCGAGGTCAACGTCGGGTTGCAGGCCAGCGAAGTGGGGATCACGTTGTTGCCGGCCACATACAGCCCCGACACTCCCCAGACCTCGCTGGTCGGACCGCAGACGCTGGTGCCGTTGTCCTGCGGTCCCATGCGGGTGCTGCCCTGGTAGTGCAGCGACGCGCCCGGGGCCAGCGTGAGCGGGGAGTCACCGATGAAGTCGCCGAGCACGCGCGCCGCCCGCAACACCGATTCCCGGGCCCGGCGCGCGGTCTCGGCGTCGATGTCGGTGAGCGTGTAGTGGATCCGGGGTTGCGGCATGTCGAACTCGTCGGTCGCCTCGTCGTCGAACTCGACCCGATCAGAGGCCTGCAGATCTTTCCCGCAGAACCAACCCAGGCCGACGATGGTACCCGGCTCCGGAGTGCCCGCATCGACCAGCGGGATCGGCGACGCGTCGAGCTGCATGACCTGACCGTGAAAGGGATCTGCATCCGTGTACGGCACCCACGAGACCCCGCTGTCCTTGCCGAGCACCGTCGCCCGGCCGGAACCCGGGCCGGCGACCGGGCCGGTTGCGGGCACGGTGGTGAGCGGCGGTGCCTCGGTGACCGCCCCGACATCGCGTAGACGGACCGCGAAGACCGTCTGCAACTGATCGTTGAGATATCGACCCAACGCCGCCGGCCGAACGTCCGAAGCCCACAGCAGTTGCGGGGTGCGGATGGCGTCGGCAGCGACGACCACGAACCGAGCCGCGACCTCGTGGTCGGTGCCGTCGGTACGGTCCCGCACCGACACCCCGGTCACCTGCCCGTCCTTCACCAGCACCCGTCGGCCCTGGGCCAGCGGGAACAGGGTGAACCGGGGATTGCTCCTGGTCTCCTCGCCGAAGACAGCATCTGTTCCACCCCAGGTCAATTCGCCGTCGGGCAGGTGGCGGACGGCCAGCGGCATGGAGTCGATGCGGCGATCAGCGGCGCGTCCCGGGTTGAACTCGGCGGCCAACCGCTCGCGCACCAGATCGGCGAATGGCGCGTCGTCGAACGGGTGGTGGTCCACCCCGAGTACCCGTTCGCTCTCGTCCAGCAGCTCGGCCAAGTCGGGGACGAACGGAATCAGCTCGCCCTCTCCCGGCCGCGGGCAGGCCCCGGTCCAGTGCGCGCCCATCCCGCCGACGTTGGTCGACATGGCCAGCGCAGGCAGGCCGTCCTCACCCGGCAGTTGATAGTCGGTGGCCAACAGATGGGTTCCGGGCCGGACCACCCGTTTGTTCGGATCGGCGTAGACAGACTCGCCCTGGGCCGCCGTATGCGGCCGCACGCCCTCCGAGAGACGTTGGGCAGAAAGCTTTTCCGCCGGATCGGCGATGTTGCGGACGTGGCGGCCGGGCGGGTCGGACAGCAGCGGTCCGGCCTCGAACAGGGCCACCGTGGCCTGCGGAGCCAGCTCGGACAGGATCCGGGCATAGGCCGCGCCGGTGGGACCGCTGCCGACGATCGCGACGTCCACCGCGGCCGGGAATGCTCTGGTCATGTCAATACTCCGGTGAACTCGGCGACCAACGCGTCCGCGCCGCGGACGGCCAGGGACACGCTGGTCAGGGTCGGGTTGCACGAGTTGGCCGTCGGGATCAACCCGTTGCCGGCCAGGACGAGCCCCGGCACCCCCCACACCCGGGAATACGTGTCGCACACACAGGTCCCGTCGTCCGCCGGACCCATCCGCACCGTGCCCATGTAATGCAACGAACTGCCGAACGGCATCAAGACCGGCATGCCGGGCAGGAACTCGCCCAACGCCTCGGCCACCCGGCGCTGGAACACCCGGGCCCGGTCCAACTGCTCACGCTCCCGATCGGTGATGTCGTAGGCGATCCGAATGCCCGGCAGGCCGTTCTCATCCGGGTCGTCGTCCACGAAGGTCGCCTGGTCTTCCCGGCGCGGCCATTTCCGGATGCCCCAGCCCATGCCGATGTACCCGCCCGGATTATTGGCCAGCGGGTGATCGGCCGGCAGCGGTACCGGGGAAACCGGTGTGTACATGACCTGGGCGTGGAACGGATGTCGTTGCTCGTCGTACCCGACGCTGACCACCGCCCGGATCGGGTCGACGGACGGAGCCCCCTCGGTGGCATCGGCTTTCGGCGGCAGGACGCCCTCCCGCACCGCCACCACCGCAAAGGACAGCGGGTGCTCGGTCAGGTAGTGGCCCAACGCTGCCGGGCGGATACCCGATGCCCACAACAGCTGCGGGGTCCGGAACGCGTCGGCCGCGACCACCACCACATCCGCCGACACCTGTTCCTGCGACCCGGTGATCAGATCCCGCAACACCGCCCCGACGACCCGATCGCCGTCGCGGACCAACCCGACACAGAGCGTTGACGGACGCAGGGTGAAGCGGTCGGCGTACTCGCCCTGCAGTAGCGGGCCGAGTACGACGTCGGTGCCGCTCCATCGCAAGGTTCCGTCGGCCCGGATGTCGGCGGCCACCGGCAGGGGGCGGACCTGTACACCGTCCGGTGCGAGCTCGGCCCGGACGGTGTCCAGGATGGCGTCCGCCTGGGGGGATCCCCCGAAAGCCGATCGGGTCACGTGAAGCAGCTGCTCGGCCGCCGAGATGTGTTGCTCCCACTCGTCCTCGGTAATGAAGTCGATTCGTTCGGTCCCGACCGGACGGGGAGTGGCGCAGGTCCAGTGCACGCCCTGGCCACCCACGCAGGTGGCGCCGGCCGCCGCTGGCATCCCCTTCGATCCGGCAGCGGTGCGACCGATCAGATGGGTCCCCTGCCGGGCGGTGACGGTGCCTTCGACGACGACGCCGCCGGGAATGCCGGATACGCCGGCGTCGTGGGACCGACCCTGGGAGGCGACCCGGGCCGTGGCCTGGGTGGCTGCGTCCGGGATGTTCTTGACGTTCATGCCCGGCGGCTCGGTGACCACCGGACCGGCCTCGACCATCGTGACGTGGACGTCGGGGACGCCCTCGATGAGCATTCGGGCGTAGGTCGATCCGGTCGGACCGCTGCCCACAATCAGTACGGTGCTCACGCCGCCGCCCCGGCCTCGGCGACGAGCCGCTTGGTGTCCCGCCCGCCGCCTGGCACCGGCATGTACGAGATCCGCAGCCGCACCGACACACTGACCTCGTGCTCACCGGCGGCCAGGGGCGCGCCGGTTCGAAACGCGAGCTCGGCCCGCTCGCCCATTTCCCACCGGTCGTAGGTCACGTCGGGCATCTCCGCAAAGGAATAGGTGTGTCCGTGCACGCTGAGGCTGGTGTCCGCAGCGGGAATGCGGACGCCATTCAGAGTGAGTTCCACCGACTCCACCATCGATAGGCCCAATCCACGGTAGTAGGGCATCCGCACCTGCACTACTCCGCCATCGGCTGTGGCCCGAAAACCTTCTTCGCACACGATGTACTGATCGAACATGACTACTCCTGGTTCTCGCCGAGCAAACGCGCGAACAGGGCGTGCTGTCGGCGCACCTGCTCGACACTGTCCACCGGAAAAGCGTCCTGAATGTGCCGGTTGCCCTCGTACTCACTGGACAGGTAGCCGTCGAAACCGCCCTCGATCAGCACCGGCACGATCTCTTCGTAAGGAATCGAGTACTCATTTCCCTCATCGGTCATCTCGTAGAACTTGGCCTGAATGTGGCCGATCAGCGGCATGTGCGGCAGCAGCGATCGCGGGTCGGTCCAGATGTAGTGGGTGGCCTGACGGGCCAAGCCGAAATCCACTGGGCCGCCGCCCCGATAGTTCACGATGTCAGCCAGTGCATGGGTGTCGCCGTGGTCGTCGTAGGTCTTGACGATCAGGTCCACCAATTGCGGCTGGGCCCCGTCCCGTAGCGCTCGTTCACTGACCACCCGCGGGAAGCGTCGGACGAACGTGCCCATGTCCGGCATCAGCCCGAGCGCCGGAGATCCCAAGCGGTGCATTACTTCCAGGTGCTCGATGATCCACGGGTGTTGGTAATGGAACGGTGCGTGCACCTCCAACAGCAGCCGCACGCCCTTCTCCTGCGCGTAGGACGCGGCGCCTTCCATCACCTCCGGCGGGGTGTTGATGATGGCCCGGATGTTCGTGGCGCCCAAGGCGACCGCGATGTCGATGTCGGTGTGCACGGAGGCGATCTGCTCGTCCAGGGTGAGCCAGCGATCCGGATAGCGCTTGGTGTCCAGGAACAGGTCGGTGGCCACCGGGACGGTGCCGTACTGCCGCATCCAGGAAAACCAGTTCGCCAAGAAGCCCTCGGTCAGCGCCGGATAGCCGGGAATCGACTGCTCCGGGATGATCTCGATTCCGGTGGCGCCCATTTCGCCGGCGATGCGGATGCAGTCCTGAACGGTGAGCGTGCGCAGGAAGTACTCCTCCTGAAACGAATACAGGCTGACGCCACGCTTGACCGAATGTGCCGGCACCGTCTCAGTGCTCCGTCTGGACGATCCGGGGGCCACGGGCGACCCAACCCGGCAGGTCCCACGGCCGGGCCAGTGCGTCGCGCAACGCCTGGGCCAGCTCCGGAGCGTCGGGCAGTGGAGCCGCTCGGCCGTCCGATCGACGATAGACGCGGCAGGTCAGCGCGGCCGGGGCATCGACCGGGAACAGGTCGCGGCGACCGACCTGATAGGTCGGCGAGCCAGGAAACCCAAAAGTCTCCGCCTCGGAACGGTTCCGCACCTGCCGGCGGCCCACACTCACGTCCTCGCGCCCCAATTCGGACAGGGTTTGGCGCAGAAGTGATTCAGCTTCGCCGTGGCTGGGACAACCGTCCCACCAGAGCACCTCGACCCGCCACTTGATCGCGCACCCCGTCGCTGAGGTACTGGGCCGGGCCACCGGCCGCCCGGCCAGCACGTCATCGAGGGCATCGCGCAGCCACCCGGCCCCGGCGGCGGGGTCGTCATGATTGGCATCCGGGGCACCGTGATACCGAAGCCGACCGTCTGCGTCGACCACAAACACATCAGGGGTGGCGGTCGCGCCGTAAGCCTGGGCCACCGCCTGGTCCGCGTCGAGCAGCACGGGGCCGGCGTATTCCGCCGCCCTCACCGCGATCGCTTCGAGGGCATCTTCGGGCCGGTGCTCGGGATCGTTGGACATGATCTGGAGCACGCGGACGCCCTGGGCAGCGTACTCGCGGGCGACCTGCTGAATCCGGTCGTGCCAGGCCAAGGCGTAGGGGCAGCCGTTGGAAGTGAACACCACCACGGTGGCTCGGTCGTCGGCCCTCAAGCCGACCAGCTTGCCGTCGACGGTCGTGAGGGTGAAGTCCGGAGCCAGCTGGCCGGGTGCCAGTCGCTGGGAGAGGTCCGGCCGGTCGAGCGGATCGTCGGAAACTCGGTCCACCATGACAACCTCCTACACGCACACCAATGTGGTCGATTGCTATACTTCTGCATGCTCGCAGCTAAAGTCAACGATGGTGGACCCGAGGTTGGTGATGGCGGCCATCGATCCAGCTGATGGCGGGGACCCGGGACCAAACTTCAGTCGGAGGCGGGCAGAAAGCGGTGGTGGAGGGAGATAAGTTGACTCCTGCCACAACGAGCGACGATGACATCCCCCTACCGATGAACCGGTGCCAGCACGGACGGGTCGATGTCCGCGATGCGGGCGACGCCGGTGAAGGCCATCGCCTCAGCCAACTCGTCCCGCAGGATGCGGATGACGCGTTCGACTCCGTCCGCGCCACCCACCGTTAGCCCCCAGAGGGTCGGACGACCGATCAGCACAGCCCTGGCCCCGAGCGCGATCGCGCGCAGCACGTCCCACCCTGACCGGATGCCGCTGTCGGCATAGACCTCGAGATCGTCCCCCACCGCGTCGACGATCGCCCCGAGCGCGTGGGCGACCGGCATGGACGACCTCAGCCCCTGGCCGGCGTGATTCGACACGACCACGGCGGCGGCGCCATGCTCGCGGGCGAGAATTGCGTCATCGGGACGAATGATTCCCTTGAGGACAGCGGGAGGTCGGTCAGGCCCTGAAGCCATTCCAGGTCAGACCACGTCACGGCAGAATCTGGGAACGCCGCGCCGAACGGCTTGTCACGATAATCGCGCGCGACATACATCATGTGCTCTTCAGTGCGCCACAGCAGGTCGAGTGCTTGAGCCGCCTTCCGCATTCGTCCGGGAAAAGACGGCAACAACGGCAAATCGACGGTCAGGCAGAGGGCGGAGGCTCCGGCGGCAACGGCTCGGTCGACCACATCCTCGACGATTCCGCGGTCCCGAACCCAATACAATTGCTGCCAGTATCGCCCGGCCGCCACGGCGCCGACCTGCTCCGGGTTGCGCACGCCCGTCATGCTCAGGGTGGTGATGCTCTCGGCCGCTACCGCCCCGCGCGCCGTCGCGACTTCGCCCTCGTCATTGACGAATGTGGACCCGACGAAGGGAGCGGTGATCACCGGTACGGAGATTCGGTGGCCGAGGACGGTGACCGACGTGTCGACGTGGCTGACGTCGACGAGGGCCCGGGGACGCAACAACATTCGGCCCCACGCCGCCAAGTCTTCGTGCAACGTCTGTTCCATCCCGACGTTGTTCACGAAATCCCGGTACGCCTGCGGCATCACCCGCTCCGCCGCCGCGCGGAAGTCGTCGACGTCGACGAGCTGTTGGGAATCTGGGGGCGGTTCCGAGGTCATCTTCATTCTCCGTCCGACGCTTGATTCTCCGTCCAACGTGCGCGTTACCGTGGTTGCAGGCCGGCGGCCCGGTAGATGTCGTCGACGACTCGCATGGTGCCGACCGCACGCTCGGCATCGAGCAGACTGGATGTTCCATTGCGCAGGACGGTGATGAGATGCTCCAGCTGTTTGGCGTAGCTGTTGTCGCCCTCCGCGGCGCGCTCCTGCACGATCGTCTGATCGCCGGCCACCACCGTGAGCGTCGCGCCCCACTGCGGGACGATCACGCTCGTGGCCTCGAGAGAGGCCTCACTGCCGACTGCCCGTAGCGACATGGCCCCGCGGTCGTCGCCGATGAAGGAGGATCGCACCCGGGCCGGGATGCCACCCGGCAGGTCGAGGACGGCGTCCGTTTGCAGATCGATTCGAGGGTCGCCCGGATATAGTTCCGCGGTCGCGGAAACCACCTTCGGTTCACCCCAGGCCGCCCGCAGGAGATCGGCGGCGTAACACCCGACATCCATCACCGCGCCACCGGCGAGATCGCCGTCAAGACGGATGTTTCCCGGCTTGACGACGAAGTGCGGGATGCTGAAATCGATGGTCACCTCGTGCACGGCACCGAGCACGCCTGAGGCGATGACCTCGAGGAGGCGCTGCGTGAAGGGGTGCAGGCGGTAGTGGAAGCCGACGAACGCCCGTCGACCGTTGGCCGTCGCCGCGTCGGCGATCCGTCGCGCGCCCTCCTCGTTCGCCGAAAGCGGCTTCTCACAAAGGACATCCTTGCCGGCCTCGAGCGCACGCACCGCCAAACCGGCATGGACGATCGGCGGCAGGGCGAGGTAGATCAGGTCGATGTCGGGGTGGTCGAGGACACTCTGGTAGTCGCCGGCGACAGGGAGGTCCAGCCGTTGCGCGAAGGCGGCCGCACGCTCGGGGTCGCGAGCGCCGATCGCGATCACCTCGACGTCGTCCATCTCCGCCGCAGGATCGACCATCGCGCGCTCGGCGATGCTGCCGGCACCCAGGATGCCCACTCTGATCGGCCCCAGTCGGGACACATCTGCTGCGTCTTCTGACACGCTTCTTCACGCCCTCTCGGCATCGGCGAGCACGCGCATGACGACACAGGAAGCCCGGGTGCGCTTGTTCGTCATGTTTGCATTCAACGTTATATGGAACATAAGCGAACGCCGCGGACCGTGCAAACCTGGTCGTGGCTGTTCACATTTGGACCCGACGCTCATTCATGCTGTTGATGTGCGCATCAGAGAATTCGTCCTCCCTGATGTGCTTTGTTCTTGGATCGTGGTGATGTCGCATGAGGAGGACACGGCATGACGGTGACACGGCCGCTCGATCCCGAGGCCGCGATCGCGGCGGAAGCCGAAGCCGCCGCGGAGCGCATTGGTCTGTGCGTCCGCCGGCGACGGCGTCATCCCCATCGCCACCGCCGGCAACCCGACCCTGCCGTCCGTCGAGTTAGCGGTTCCCGGCGCCCGGAGTAGCGCCTGTGGACTGACGGCAATGAGAAGCTTGGCCCCTCATCGAGCCAGGCATCAGCGCTTCTGGCGCAGCTACCTTCGACGGCCGCCCTCCTGCTCACCACTAGGAGCACCATCATGTACCTCATGCGCCTCGGTGCGTTCGGCGCCGAACGTCCCGTCGCTCGAATCGACGACGACTCCTACGTCGACCTGGCGGACGTGGTCAACGATTTCGACGAAAACTTTTTCGGCCACGGCGGTGTGGACCGGATCCGCCCCATCGTCGCCGCCCGGTTGGCTTCCGGACAGGTGCGCACCTTTGAAGGTGAGCGGATCGGCGCGCCGATCGCCCGCCCACACCAGATCCTGTGCATCGGCCTGAACTACAGCGACCATGCCGCCGAGACCGGCCAGGCCGTACCCGACGAGCCGATCCTGTTCACCAAGCCGCCCAACACCCTCATCGGACCGAACGACGACGTGCGCATTCCTCGCGGATCGACGAAGCCGGACTGGGAAGTCGAGCTCGGCGTGGTGATTTCCCGCCGCACCAGTTACCTCGATTCGGTGGAGGACGCCCGCGACTGCATCGCCGGCTACGTGGTCGTCAACGACGTCAGCGAGCGGGCCTTCCAGCTCGAACGCAACGGGCAGTGGTCCAAGGGGAAGTCGGCGGAAACTTTCAACCCGGCCGGACCCTGGCTGGCCACCGCAGAGGAAATCGACGACGTACACGGTCTGGACATGTGGCTGGAGGTCAACGGTGTGCGCCGCCAGACCGGCAACACCAGCACGATGATCTTCAATCCAAACTTCCTGGTGCACTACCTCAGTCAGTTCCTCGTCCTGGAACCGGGCGATCTGATCAACACCGGCACCCCACCGGGGGTGGGTATGGGCTCGAACCCACCGATCTGGCTGCAGCCGGGCGATGTCATGGACCTGGGTATCAGCGGCCTGGGCGCCCAGCGGCAGAATGTCGTGGCCCCTCGATGAGCGAGTTCGACGGGCTGATCGCCGTGGTCACCGGCGGCGCCGCCGGCATCGGCGCGACCACCGCCGAGCTGCTGCAGCGGCGCGGCGCCCGGGTGGCCGTCCTCGACCGCATCGGTGACGGTCCGGCCGGAACCTTCACCGTGAGGTGCGATGTGACCGACCGTGCCTCGGTGCGGGCCGCCGTGGACGCCGTCGTCGAGCAGTTCGGCGGCATCGACATTCTGATCAACAATGCCGGCATCGGCGCCCAAGGTGATGTCACCGCCAACGACGACGAAGAATGGGCCCGGGTGCTGGACATCAACGTGACCGGCATGGCCAGGGTGGCCGCCGCGGCTCTGCCCCACCTCCGTCGCTCCGCCCATGCGGTGGTGGTCAACACGTGCTCGGTGGTCGCCGTGATGGGGGTCCGCAACCGGGCCCTGTACAGCGCCAGCAAGGGCGCCGTGCTGGCGTTGACCCTGGCGATGGCCGCCGACCACGTGCAGGAAGGCGTCCGGGTGAATGCGGTTGCCCCGGGTACCACCGACACCCCTTGGGTAGCCCGGCTTCTCGAATCCGCCGAGGACGCGACCGCGGCGGCCAACGCGTTGCGAGCTCGACAGCCACTCGGCCGGTTGGTCACTCCGGACGAGGTCGCCCACGCGATTGCCGGACTGGCCTCCCCGCTGGCGGCGTCCACCACCGGCACCATCGTGACCGTCGACGGCGGCATGTCCGCCCTGCGGATCTGACTCGAGGCCCGATGCGCGACGGCCGCCGCCTCGACATCGATGTGGGCGGCCGTCAACCACGAAGCCCATTGAACGGCCGACCTTCTGGGAACGGATGACATGACCACCTTGATGCGGGCCTTCGAGCTGGCCGGCCCTGGCGATTACGCGGTCACGGACGTGCCGGTCCCGGTCCCGGTCCCCGGTGAAGCCATTGTCGACGTCGAGCGAGTCGGCATCTGCGGCATCGATGTCGAGTTCTTCACCGGAGACATGGCCTACCTGCATCAGGGTCATGCCGCCTACCCGATGCGGCTGGGTCACGAGTGGGCGGGAACGGTGTCCGCCGTCGGCGACGGGGTCTCGCCGACCTGGGTCGGCGCCCGAGTCATGGGCGACACCATGCTCGGCGACGGCGTCTGCCGGCGCTGCCGGCGCGGCCACCAACACGTCTGCGACCACCGCCAAGAAGTCGGCATCCGCGGCAACCGTCCCGGCGCGCTGGCCGAGAAGGTGGCGGTCCCGGCCTCGTCCCTGCACCGATTGCCCGACACCGTCGATGCTGTGCTGGGAGCCCTGGTCGAACCGGGTGGCAATGCGCTGCGCGCGGCCCAGGCCGCCGAGCTGCATCCCGGGGACCGGGTGCTGATCACCGGAGCAGGCACGATCGGGTTGCTGGCGGCCATGTTCGCCCGGGCCGCCGGGGCCGAAGTTCATCTGGTCGGCCGTTCCGCCCGGTCGCAAGGTTTCTCCAGAACCCTGGGGTTCGACCACGTGTGGACCGAAACC
This sequence comes from Nakamurella sp., assembly GCA_965277905.1. GTDB lineage: Bacteria > Actinomycetota > Actinomycetes > Mycobacteriales > Nakamurellaceae > Nakamurella. The sequence continues at coordinate 647,756 of CBDIDW010000004.1, read as the reverse complement.
ACGCTGCCTGACCTTCCTTTCGACGCGGTCATCGAGGCATCCAACGCTGCTCACCTGCCCGCCGCGGCGCTGGACCTCGTCGAACCGGCCGGCCGGGTTGTCTACATCGGGCTGGCCGGTAGCCCCAGCCTCATCGACACCCGAATCCTGGCCCTGAAGGACGTGACCGCCGTCGGTGTGCTGTCCGCCTCCCCCGGCCTGGACGCCACCATCGCTGCGTACGCCGGCGGATCCGTTGATCCCCGCCCGCTGGTTGCAGCCACGGTCGGACTGCGTGAGGTCGGACCTGCGCTCGCCGGGCATCGTCCGGACGGCGCCGGCGCCGGACCCAAGATCCATGTGGATCCCAGGATCCCCTGACCCATCCCGACCGCCGACGCGATCGCGGTCCGGTCGCCAACTACCCCCAGTGTCCAGGCATGATCGGCAGCGTCCCCGCCGGGGGCCCGTCCGGAAAGGCGAATCCTCTGTCCAGCAACGACACAGCCGGCATGAGCGGTGATCGCCAGACCTTGCCGCCGACGCCGGCCCGGTTGCTGAACATGCTGCGCGCCGCGGACGCCGGAGCGGTGCGCAACCGGGCCGTGGACCGGCTCGCCCTGGCCCACGACGCCTCCCACTTCCTGCTCGTTCCGGCAGCGATCATCACACCCCGCTCGGCAGACGATGTCAGCCGTCTGCTCGCCGCTTCCGCCGCAGCCGGGATGCCGGTGACGTTCCGATCCGGCGGCACCTCGCTGTCCGGGCAGGCAGTCACCGACGGGATCCTGGCCGACACCCGCCGTCACTTCCGCGGCGTCGACATCCTTGACGACGGCGCCCGCGTCCGGGTCCAACCCGGCATCACCGTCCGCCAGGTGAACACCCGACTCGCTCCCCACGGCTTCAAACTCGGGCCCGACCCGGCCAGCGAGAGCGCCTGCACGCTCGGCGGTGTCCTGGCCAACAACTCCAGCGGCATGGCCTGCGGCACCATCGACAACGCCTACCGGACGTTGGAGTCGCTGACCGTCGTCCTGCCCTCGGGGACCGTCATCGACACTGCCGATGCCGACGCCGACAATCGGCTCCGGACACTGGAACCGGCCTTGCACGAGGGCTTGACCCGACTTCGGGACCGGGTGCGATCCAACCCGGATTCGGTGCGACGCATCCGCACCCAGTTCGCCATGAAGAACACCATGGGCTATGGGTTGAACTCGCTGCTGGACCACACCACCCCGGCCGACATCCTGGCCCACCTCATGATCGGCAGCGAGGGCACCCTCGGTTTCATCGCCTCCGCCGTCCTGCGGACGGTGCCGATCCGACCCCACGCCGCCAGCGGACTGCTCTACTTCCCCGACCTGGCCGCGGCCACGGCCGCATTGCCCGCGCTGCTCACCACCAGCCCGGCCACCATCGAACTGCTCGATGCCACCAGCCTGCGGGTGAGCCAGCAAGACCCGGACGCCCCGGATGTCCTGCGAGACCTGTCCGTCGTCGATCACGCCGCGCTGCTGGTGGAATACCAGGCTCTGCGGGCGGATGATCTGGCGGACCTCACGGCTGCGGCGGCCCCCGTCCTGGCTGATCTGCCCCTGACCGCCGTCGCCGACCTGACCAACGACCCGCGCACCCGGGCCCAGCTCTGGCACGTCCGCAAGGGCCTCTACGCCGTCGTCGCCGGCGCCCGTCCCTCCGGCTCCACCGCCCTGCTCGAGGACGTCGTCGTTCCGGTTCCTGCGCTGCTACCCACGTGCACCGCACTGATCCGCCTGTTCGACGTGCACGGCTATGACAACAGCGTCATCTTCGGCCACGCCAAGGACGGCAACATCCACTTCATGATCACCGAGCGCTTCGGTGACCACCGCAGCGAACAACGCCTGACCGACTTCACGCAAGACATGGTCGAGGTCGTGCTCGGCCATGGCGGATCCCTCAAAGCCGAACACGGCACCGGACGCATGATGGCTTCCTACGTGCGCCGGCAATACGGTGACGAGCTCTACGACGTGATGCGAGAAGTCAAGCGGCTTTTCGACCCGATGGGCCTGCTCAACCCGGGCGTCGTCATCACCGACGACCCCTCCGCCCACCTGCGCAACCTCAAGATCACGCCCACCGTCGAAGCCGAAGTCGACCGGTGCGTCGAATGCGGTTACTGCGAACCGGTCTGTCCCTCCCGGGACCTGACCACCACTCCCCGCCAGCGCATCGCGCTGCGCCGCGAACGGGTCCGCGCCCAGGCGGCCGGCGACCACGCTCTCGTCGCCGAGCTCGACGAGGAGTACCGCTACGACGGCCTGCAGACCTGTGCCGTTGACGGCATGTGCCAGACTGCCTGCCCCGTGCAGATCAACACCGGCGATCTGGTCAAACGGCTGCGGACAGACGGCGCCTCCGCATCGCAGGTGATTAGCTGGACCTACGCGGCCAACCACTGGCGAGCCGGTACGACGGCGGCGTCGACGGCCCTGAGCCTGGCCCGTCGGCTACCCCTGCTGGCCGAGGCCGCGACCCGCGTCGGCCGCCAGGTAGTCGACCGCGATGTGCTCCCGCAATGGAGTCGGGACCTGCCCGCCGGCGGTCCCGCCCGATACGAACCGCACACCGACCCGCACCCCGACGCCGCTGCGGTCTACGCCATTGCCTGCGTGGGCCGCATGTTCGGACCTGCGGCCGGTGGGCCGGGTGCCGCCGACGCGCTGGCCGCCCTCGCCGTCCGGGCCGGAGTCATCCTCGCTGTCCCTCCGGGCATCTCGGCCCTGTGCTGCGGAACTCCCTGGAAGTCCAAGGGTCTGGAGACCGGGTACCGGCGAATGACCGAGAAGGTCATCCCGACGCTATGGGCCGCAACCGATGGCGGGCGGTTGCCGCTCATCTGCGACGCGTCGTCCTGCACCGAGGGTTACGAACAGCTGCTCGCACAATCCTTGGACCCCCGTGCCGCGCACCTGCGCACCGTCGATGCCGTGCAATTCGTCCACGACGTCCTGCTGCCACGGCTCAGCGTCCTGCGGCGCAAGAAATCCCTGGCCCTGCACCCAACCTGTTCGTCCACCCGGATGGGGCTGAACCCGGCCCTGCTCGCGGTGGCGTCCGCGGTCGCCGACCAGGTCGACGTCCCCGCCGCCTGGGGATGCTGCGCCTTTGCCGGCGACCGGGGCCTGCTCCACCCCGAACTCACCGCCGCGGCCACCGCACCCGAAACCGCCGAACTCGGGACTCGCAGCCACGACGCCTACGCGTCCTGCAACCGCACCTGCGAACTCGGCATGACCCGGGCCACTGGACACGAGTACCAGCACATTGTGGAAACTCTCGAGTGGGCCACCCGCCCGAAGGTCGACCCGAGATGACCGGAGGGTCGAAATGATGCTGTTGGCGAAACCTCTGGTCAGGACGGCAGGTGGCACCGGCTCAGGGTGACCTACCGGGCCAGATCCTGACCGGTTTCGCGTCCCTCCCAGGCAGTCCGGCTCCCCGGTGGCGGAAACTCGCACGCCGCATCGTCAACCACCAACACCCAGTCGGGCCCTTGCGCCGGGGCGAGAAACTGGGTCCGGGGGCTCTTCTCGACCGCGCCCAGCGCACAGGCCACCCCGGTGCGGGGGTCGAACCACCAGGCGATGAGCTCCGAGCCGGACAGTCGCGTGAGGTCGAGTTCCACGGGCTGGGGTCCGCGACCGGACAGGAAGTCCACCCGAGCGGCCGGCAGATAGACCATCGCGAACCGCCCACGGGCGTCCCGCGTCGCCTGCACGTGATAGCTGCCCGTCTCTTCATCCGAGGCGATCAGCGACTGGTCGGGAATGCGATCCAGGTAGGGCCGGGAGAGCAGGAGGTTTTTCGCGTGGACCATCTGGGCCGAACCAGGCAGATGGAGCGCCTCGTACCAGGGCCGCCGTGCGCCGATCGGCGGCAACCCCGGGGTCCACATGCTCCACACCGGCCAACACCCGTAGGTGTGGCCGTGGGCGCCGGCGAAAAGTGCCCAATACAAAGTCTTGCGGACCTCGAAATCGTCGAGATAGCCGTGCTCGAGATCGAATCCGTGCTGGGCGTCCTCGTACGCCGGCTCACCGTCCATGACCGGCCGGACGGGGTCGAGCGCGTAGTCGGCCGCGATGGCCCGCCAGTTCTCCCGATTGCGCTCATGGCCGCTCTGCAGGATATGCAGGTCCAGCCATGGTTCGTGGTGAACGTACTCGGACGAGGAGTGCGGTCCCCAGGTGTGGAACGCGATCAGGTGCTCGCTGTCACCCGTGCGCAGACCGTTCGCCAAAGCCCGAACAATGAGGTGGTGCCGTTCGGTCTCCAACGGCCGGTCAGCGCCGAGGATCCACACCACGGGCCGGTCGACGTAGCGTCGACCCAGGTACTCGCCGAACACTGCGGCGTTTTCCGGGGTGAAGATCTCGGGGCCGACCCCCCATTTCTGGTTCCATTTGTCCCCCCAGGTCGGCACCATCCCGAGGTGCAGGCCCAGCGACGCGGCCAGATCGACGACGGCATCTATATGGACGAAGTAGGCCTCGTTCGGCCGGGTCGGGTCCTCGTCGAGCAAGGGCAAATCCCCGCTGCGATTCGGCGTGCGCAGCCCGTCCAACTCGGCCAGCACCACGGCCTGGACCACCGTGAAACCCTTCGCCGCCCGATCCCGGAGGTACTGTTCGGCCTCGCCGAAGGTCAAGCGGTGAAACAGCTCCCACGCCGTATCGGCCAAATAGAAGAAGGGACGGCCGGATGCGTCGAGAAGAAAGCGGCCGTTCTCGCTGACCCGAACCGTTGAAGGCATGCGCACCATCCTGGTCTCCAGTTGCACCGGTCGTTTGTCGAGCGCGGGGTGCGCAAAACGCACCACGTCCGAGCCGCGGCGAAGATCGCCGGTGAGAAGCTGAGCAAATCTCAGGCCGTGCTGCAAGTGGTAGCTGGACGCCCTGGAAGACAGCGAGCGTGGCGGACCCGATCATCTGCATCCCATCGACATTCTGGGCGCGGACCGGCGAGCCGGCGTCTTGGACCGGGTGCTCCGCGTGGGGGTCGACCTCGCCCTCGGCGGCGGCCGGGTAATGGTCGTTCACTCGGCGGGGCATCCGGAACAGCACCGCAGCAACACGTTCTCCTATCGACGAGACATCTTGGTCTCGGCGTTACATTTCGGCCCCGACTTCGCGACTCCGGCGTACTCTTGCGTATTCGCTGGGACACGGGGGTGTCGATGAAGATCATGAACGTCGGTCAGGATGTCAGGGCGCGTCATGGCCTCACGTCCAGCGCGCCGAGGGGTCTGATCGTCACCATCGGCACTCGGGGCATCGTCACCCAGGTGTTGGATGCCCCCTTCGCCCCCCAGCTCTACGTGGCTCAATTCGAGCTGGCCGGACGGGTTTCGCAGACCGTTACCGTTCTGGGCGTCAGCATCAGGGACATTGCACCGGTGAACCAAGCGGACCGAGTCCCGGGGCACACCCTTTCCAGGGCTTCGTAGAGCACGCCCTTTCCGCGCACAGAGTGCATGATTCTGTGATGGCACTTCAGGTCGGCGACTCGGTGGAGATCACGCGTAATGTCCGCCGGCTGTGGCGCAGCGTCAAGCTGAAAACGCCCGGCGTCGTGACCGCGGTCAAGGGCACCCGCTACACCGTGGCCTTCTCGATCGCCGAGTCGCCCGGTTCGGCGGTGGTCATCGGTGGTCTTCGCGCTGACGACCTCGAGAAGATCGGGACTTCTTCGGCGCCTCGAGATTCCCATCGGTAGGCCAGATCATCCCGATTACCGGTCCGCCTTGCCATCGTCACGCCCGTTCGCCGGTCCTGCTCGATGAAAGGTCAAGTCAGTGACCGTTTGCCGCCCAGGAAATAGCGTCGTTGACCTCGTCTTTCCGGTCATGCGGTGAACAGGGCCACGTCGCCTGTTCGAGCGTGACGACTTCCCGTGCGGACCCCTCGCCCACGGCACGTGTACGTCGCTCAGAATCCTGACACGCTGTCAGACACGCTGTCGATAGACCAAGCGGGTGTCAGGATGAGGCATGGCCGATAGCCCTTACACCGCCGTGCTGCCCCGCGAGAAGGGGGCGCGACGGCGCGAGCAGGCCCGAGAAGCACTGCTGGCGGCCGCATCGGCGACCCTGGAGGAACGCCCTTGGTCCGAGGTCAGCATCGACACCTGGACGAGCGCCGCCGGGATGTCCCGAACGGCCTTCTACCAACATTTTTCCGACCGAAACGAGTTGCTGCTGACCCTGGCCCGACAATTGTCGCTGAAGGTCGATGCGGGCGGATCGGAATGGATCCGCGGCGGCGCCGATCCGATGGCCGATTTGGAGCGCAGCCTGCGAATGATCATCGATCTGTGGGTCGAGCACGGTCGGCTCTTCCAGGCGGTGTCCGACGCCGCGTCCGCCGATTCCGCGGTCGCTGCGGCCTGGACGGGATTGATCGAGCGAATCATTGCCGATACGGCCGCAGGCATCCGGCGCGATCGGCGACACGGTCTGACCAGCATCGAGGATCCCGAGTCCGTCGCCACCGCCTTGACTTGGATGAACGAGCGTTACCTGCTCAAGTCGTTCGGTCGTCATCCGCTCTCGGATCCGGCGGTCGTGCAGCAGACGTTGACCCGGATCTGGCTCAGAACGATCTACGACCTCCCCTCCGCTTCTTCATGAAGGCAGGCCGTCAGGAACGGTAGTGGGCAGCCACCGCACATTCCAGAGCGAAGGCGAGCTCACCGATCTGGAACGACTCGCCGGCCCGGTGAAAATCGATGCAATGCCCGGAGCCGGGCTGGATGCGGGAGTCAATCGTCGGGGCGCTGCTGAAACCTGCTCGGAATGAGGCGATCTCGCTGTCGTCAGTGATCCACAGGTGGTCGAACTCGCCCTGCCGGTGATAGACGGGCACGGTGACCCGGGCACACGTCGCGGCCCGCCCGGCGATCCACGTCCCGGTGATGTCCAGCAGTTCCGCCTTGGGCACCAGCGTGTTGGAGGCATAGCTGGCGGCCGGCATGTCGTCGCCGTAACTGCCGGCCGGTCCGAACATGACCTGGTCTTTCATCGGCGTGGGCAGGTCGATCATGGGGATGTCGGGCAGTGATTCCCAGGCTGCCCGGGACTGTTCGGGCACCCGCACCAGGCAGCCGGAGAGGGCGATGCCGAGCAGCGGCCAGGTCTGCGCCTGCGCGGCGATGGCCGTGACCACGGCGGCGCCGATGGAGTGTCCGATCAGTACCACTCCGCCCGTGCTCGCGCCGTGGGCAGCCCAGACCTCACCGAGGACACCGCCCAGAGCGCGGGCGTTGGCCAGGATGATCGAGTCGTCCGCCTGGAGCGGACTGCTGTCGGCGTAATTCGGACGGTCGAGGGCGATGACCGGAATGCCCAGGTCGGCACCCCGGTCGAGCAGCGAGTGACCGGGAATGTCGAAGTATTCCGAGGTGTAAGTGCCGCCGTGCAGGGCCACGATCAACGGGACGTCCGGTCCGCGGGGGGCGTCGACCAGGCGATTGCTGCGGCCGCTGATGACCAGCCCGGCCGCCACCCCCGATCCGGTCACGGTATGGGTGAAGGGTGTCGACGACGTTGTCGGTGCGCTCATGGTGTCTCCTTTGTCAGGGTGCGGTGCTCATCAATTGGTTGGGTGTGTCAGAGGGTCCAGCGTCCAAGGCCGCCCACAATGCCGGCACTGCGGCCAATGCGGCCGGCAGGTCGCGATGGGTTTCTCGGAGCCCGAGAATGTTGCCTCCACGCAGCTCCGGCGGGAGGGCAGCGCCACGAGCTGTGAGTAAGAAATGGAAGTGTGGGTAGTTCTCGCCGAAGCTCATGAAGTACACGTGGCTGACATCTTGGGCGAGCTGGATCGCGCCGGACAGTCGCCGGCAGCACTCCCCGAACCCGGCGAGCTCGTCGGCGGAGAGTTCCTGCCAGCCCTCCGCATGCCGGCGCACCCGCAGGATGTACCAACCGGGGACGTCGTAACCGGGAGCCACTTCGCACGACCAGGTCTCGTCGCGCAACACCACAGCATCGGCCGGCGCCGATTCCAGCTCGCACGGCAGGCAGCCGCCCGGCGCCGTCATGGCCGCGCCAGCGCTCGTGCACGCATTCTCGTCCTTGGAAATGAGCTATTCGCTACGATATATTCTGGCACCCTAGGCGTGGACCAGGAACTGCACAAGTCCCGAGTTGTGCAGTCAGGAACGATCTTCGAGCCGGCGGACGGGGTCGCTGATCCGCTCTTCATTGGCCCGCAGATGCTCGGTGAGTGCGGCCGCCATCGTGTCCGGCTCGTCGCCCAGGGCCGCGTCGAGCAGGATCCGATGGGTCTGAAAGCGTCGCTCCCGCTCCTCTTCGGTGATTCGGGTGGGGTCGAAGACCAGATGGGTGTAGCGCTCAGCGGCCGTCCACAGGGTTTCCAGGACCCGTTGGTCCCACGGTGTGGCCGCGGGATGCACCAAGGCGCAATGGAAGTCGTAGTGGGCCTGCCAGGCGAGCTCGGGGTCCCGATCGCGGCTGCCCTCGAGCAGGCGCCACAAGAGGGCGGTGTGGGCCGGGTCGTGACGCCCGACGGACGCGGCGGCCAAAGGCGGTTCGATGAGGTAACGGAGTCGGTAGATCGCCTCGAGATCGGAGGTGGTGAGCAGGGCGACCTCGGCACTGCGCGCCTGACGGAGAATGATCAGCCCCTGTGACTCGAGTCGGCGCAGAGCCTCTCGGATCGGAATGTGGCTGACTCCGAGCTGACTGGCCAGACCCCGGATCGAGAACCGTTGCCCCGGCGCCAACGTGCCGGTGAGGACGGCACGACGAATCTCCGCCGTGACCAAATCGACTGCGGAGCTGTTCTGCGGAACGACAGAGCGGACCTGCCGTTCGATCGTCATACGCCCGGCCCTTCCTCGATCGGGATCCACGGTCACGCTCGGGAACCAGCGTCTTGCATCCAAGACACTTCTAGCTAGGGTATAGCGTATATCTTCGACGAAGGAGTCGTAGTGGGCGGATTCGGCACGCGGCAGAATGACGCCGCGCCTGCCCTTCCCGCTGAGCGTGATGCCACCGAGCCGGACTTCGGCACGCTGGCCGCCATCGAGCGCAAGATTCTCTGGTTGTCGACCGCGATCATCGATGCCGCCAACGCACCGATCCGGAAAGACCCCGACGGCATCAAGGTCGGCGGGCATCAGGCCTCGAGCGCCTCGATCGTCACCATCATGACCGCCCTGTGGTTCACCCAGCTCACCCGGGACGATCGGGTATCGGTCAAACCGCACGCCTCGCCCGTCCTGCACGCGATCAACCACCTGCTGGGTGAGCTCCGCCCGGACCAGCTCGGTACCCTGCGCGCCTTCCAGGGCCTGCAGAGCTACCCCAGCCGGACCAAGGATCCCGACACCGTCGACTACTCGACCGGCTCGGTCGGGATCGGTGCGACGGCGCCGCTCTGGGGAGCCATCGCTCGTCGGTACGTGGCCGACACGGTGGGCAGGCCCCGTCACCTGGGGCGGCAGTACAGCCTCGTGGGCGATGCGGAGCTCGATGAAGGCGCCGTGTGGGAGGCCGTTCTCGACCCCACCGTCGGCGACCTCGGCGAAATCGTGTGGGTTGTCGACTTCAACCGTCAGTCCCTCGACCGGGTCTCACCCAACATTTCGGCCACCCGCCTGCAGGCCATGTTCGCCGCGGCCGGCTGGCAGGTGCTCACGGTCAAGTACGGCAAGCTGCTGAACGAGCTCTTCGATCGAGCCGGTGGCGAGCACCTCAAGCACCGCATCGACGGAATGTCCAACCCCGAGTACCAGCGTTTGCTGCGCTGCTCCCCCGGTGAACTCCGAGCCCGACTACCCGGCGCGGGTGAGGGGTTCGAGAAGATCGACGCATTGCTGCGCACACTGTCCGACGACGCCCTGCACACCGCCATCGCCGGGCTCGGCGGCCACGACATGGCCGCTCTCATCGATGCGTTCGAGCTGATCGACGACGACCGTCCCAGCATTGTCTTTGCTTACACGATCAAGGGCCATGGGCTGCCGAACGCGGGCCACCCGCAGAACCATTCCAACCTCCTGACGCCCGGCCAGCTCGCCGACGTCGCGGCCACATTGGGTGAGCGCGGCGGCGATCCGTGGCGGGGCTTCGCCCCGGATTCGGCAGCAGCACAGTACTGCGCAGAGGTCAGCGCCCGCCTTCGACGGGCCCCGGTAGCACCGACGCCCGCACCCGTTGTCCCCACCGACTTCGGCAATGCGCTGCGGGGCCACAGCTCTACTCAGCAGTCCCTCGGCCGGTTCCTTCTCGACCTGACCCGGCTGGCCCCCGACGCCGCGCGCCGGGTGGTGACCGTGGCACCGGATGTGGCCTCGAGCACGAACCTGGGCGGCTGGCTCAACAAGGCCGGCGTCTGGTCGCCGACGGCAAAACCCGATTGGTTCGCCGACGACGCCGAGACCATCCTGCATTGGGTCGAGGGCTCGACAGGTCGGCACATCGAGCTGGGCATCGCCGAGGTCAATCTGGTGAGCCTGCTCGGCGAACTCGGCTCGACCTGGAGCCGCTGGGGGGAGCCACTTTTCCCGATCGGCACGCTGTACGACCCGTTCGTCACCCGGGCACTGGAACCCTGGTCGTTCGGTGTCTACGGCGGCGGGCAGTCGATCCTGGTGGGCACGCCCTCGGGGGTCACGCTGGCCTCGGAAGGCGGCGCGCATCAATCGATCATCACCCCCTCCATCGGGCTCGAACAGCCGGGAGTGGTCGCTTTCGAACCCGCATTCGCCCAGGATTTCGAGTGGTGCATGCTCGACGCGCTCGGCCGCTTGGGGCGGGTGGGTGGATCGTCGAGTTACTTCAGGCTCTCCTCGAGGGTGCTCGATCAGCGGCTGGCCGTCGTGCCGGACGATCGCGCTGCCCGGGAGCGCCGTCGCCGGCAGGTGGTCGAGGGCGGCTATGCACTGCGACGCGCCGACCGACCCGCTGTCGCCCTCATGGGTATGGGGGCGCTGATGCCGGAGGTCCTGCAGGCGGCCGACCGCCTCGCGGCACTGGGCGTGGACGCCGACGTCGTCTGCGTGACCAGTGCCGACCGGCTCTACCGGGCCGTCCGCGCCGGCCACGGGCACGGGGACGGCAGCCCGGCCATCCTGACCCAGATCTTGCCGGCCGAGCGGGCGGTCCCAATGGTGACCGTCCTCGACGGACACCCCCATACCTTGGCGTTCCTGGCCGCGGTGCGCGGCGTGCGCAGCATCAACCTCGGCGTCACCGAGTTCGGCCAGACCGGAACTCTGCAGGAGCTTTATCGTCTGAACGGCATCGGCGGTGACGACATCGTCTCGGTTGCCCTTGATCTCATCGACCCATCACCCGACCTGAGCTCGGTCCGATCGCACTGATCAGAGAATCCACGAAGGAGAGAACATGCCGGTGAACAAGGCCAAGAATTGGCCGGTCAATCCACCCAAACTGCACCACACCACTTTCACCACGCTCCGCATGGACGCCATGGTCGCGTGGTACGGCCTGGTCTGCGGTCTCCGCCCCGTGTTCCAGAGCGACGAGGCGTCCTGGCTCACCAACGACGAGGCGAACCACCGCATCGCCCTGCTGTCCCCACCCGGGCTCAAGCACCCGACCGACAAGGGTCACGAGACCGGAATCCACCACACCGCTTTCGAGTTCGGCACGTTCGACATGTGGATGAACAACTACGTCCGGCTCCGCGACCACGGCCTGGTGCCGTTCCTGACGCTGGATCACGGCATCACGATGTCGGTCTATTACCAGGACCCGGATGGCAACGGGGTGGAAATCCAGGTCGATGGCTTCGGCGACTGGGCCGACTCCACCGATTGGATCGCCAACGCCAAGGAATTCGCCGAGAACCCGATCGGCGTGTTCTTCGACCCCGAGAAACTGGTGGTCGCACGTGATGCGGGCCTGACCTTCCAGGAGATCCACGAGCGCACCCGGGCCGGCGAGTACCTCCCCGCGGTGATACCCAAAGACATTTTCCTGCCCGAGGTCTGGTGACGCCCATGTTGTCATTCACCATCACCAATGCCCGCGTCTTCGACGGTGAGCGGCTGAGCGAGCCCCGGTCCGTGCGGATCGCCGAGGGGTTGATCGCCGGTGCCGACGCGCGCGCACCCGAAGAGATCGTCGACGCCGAAGGCGCCGCCCTGCTCCCCGGTCTGATGGACGGACATGTCCACATCGACGATCCGGACCAGGCCGCGGTGCTGGCCCACTGGGGGGTGACGACCGCCTTCGACATGGGGGCCAAGCACCCCCAGATCATCGCCGGCATCCGCCAGGACCACGGTGCGATCACGTTGCAGAGTGCGGGGTTCCCGGCCGGCCCGCCGACGGGTACGCACATCGCCCGGCTCGGCTATCCGCCGTCGACGGCCATCGCCGACGCCGACGACGCGGCGGACTGGGTGGCGGCCCGGTTGGCCGAGGGCTCGGACTACATCAAGGTGCTGCTCGAGCCCCGGGTTCCGAACCAGCCGGAACCACTCGATCCGGCCATTGTCACGGCTCTGGTCGAGGCGGCACACCGGGCCGGCCGGCTGGTGATCGCACACACGACGACGGACGCCACGGTCCGGGCCGCCAGCGCGGCCGGCGTCGACGCCGTCACCCACACGCCCCTGGCCGGTGAGTTCGACGAGGCGATCGCACGGGCCCTCGTCGCCGCAGGCACGGTCGCTATCCCCACTCTGTCGATGATGCAGGCCATCTCGACCAACTGGCCATTCCCGGTCCGGCCGCCCGGTGTCGACTTCGAGCATGCGATCGCCTCCGTCGGTGTGTTGCACCGCGCCGGAGTGAAAATCGTCGCCGGGACCGACGCGAACGCCAACCCGGCCACCCCCGCACGGGTCCCGCACGGTGAATCGCTGCACGCCGAGCTGGCGCTGATGGTGACGGCCGGATTGTCGCCGGTGGCAGCGCTCCGCTCGGCGACGTCCGCAGCGGCGGCCTTCTTCCGCTTGACCGACCGTGGTGCCGTCACGACGGGCCTGCGGGCGGATCTCGTGCTGGTCGACGGGGATCCGACCGTGGACATCGCTGCGACACGTCACATCCGTGCCGTCTGGATCGGCGGAGAACGGGTGCGGTGACGTCGGCATGATCACCACAGCGGTGCTCGTGGTCGGCGGCGGACCCGTCGGGCTGACCACTGCACTCGAACTCGCCCATCACGGTGTGCCCTGCGTCCTGGTGGAGCCCCGGGTCACGATTGATCATCGGCGACCACGGGCGAAGACCACCTCGGCGCGAAGCATGGAACTGTTCCGGCGCACCGGTGCCGCCGCCGAGATCCGCCTGCGGGCGTCGCTCCCGGTGGAGTGGTCACACGAGATCCGCTTCTGCACGACCGTGACCGGTGTCGAGATCACCAGGATGACGTCGACTCTCGGTCTGGAGCTGGTCGGCTCGACGGTGACCTCGGAGGCGGCCCAGCAGGTGACCCAGCCCGTCGTCGAGGAAGCGCTTCGGGACCTGCTCGACCGGCAGCCGCTGGTGACGACCCGCTTCGGCGAGCGGGTCACCTCGGTCAATCTGGACGGGCCGTCCCGGCAGGCCACCATCATCGACTCGGCCGGGTCGTCCGAAACAATCCAGTTCGAGTATCTGATCGGCGCCGACGGTTCCCGGAGCGTGGTGCGGGAAGCGATCGGCGCGCACTACGTCGGCGCCCCGGGAGGCCGGCCCAATGTGAACATCACCTTCCGCTCGAGAGGGCTCGGCGCCCGGCTCGCGGGCCTTCCCGCGGCGGTGCACCACTGGGTACTCAACCCCGCGGCCCCCGGGGTCGTCGGGCCCCTCGACCTGGACGGAACCTGGTGGGCCATCGCAACCGGCACGGCGACGATCGCCGACGACGAGGAGGCGGCCGCGTTGGTCCGCGGCCTGGTCGGTGCGGACATCGACGTGGAGATCATCGCCACCGATCCCTGGCAGGCCCGGCTCCTGCTCAGTGATTCCTATGGGCGCAACCACTCCTACGTGGTCGGCGACGCCGCGCACCAGAATCCGCCCTGGGGCGGACACGGTTACAACACCGGCATCGGCGACGCGGTCAACGTGGCCTGGAAGGTCGCCGCAGTGGTGCAGGGGTGGGCGCCGGCCGAGTTGCTCGACAGCTACGAAGCAGAGCGGCGGCCGGTGGCCGAAAAGACCATCGAACTGGCGGCCGTGAACATGCGGTCGCTCTCGATCGAGCTGGGCGACGAGGCCCTCATGACGGACGGGGCGGTTGGAGACCTGGCTCGGGAGAAGGTGCGCGCGGCCATTCCCCTCGCCAAGGCCTCGGAGTTCTACAGCCTCGGCCTCGTTCTGGGGTACGGCTACGGACCGGAGTCAGCCGCGCAGGCGCCGACCACCGATGTCTACCGGCCGGCCGTGGCACCGGGTAACCGGTTGCCGCACGCCCGGTCTCGAAGCGGGGCCTCGTTGTTCGACCTGCTCGGCCCGGAATTCACCGTCCTGGGTCCGGAGGGATCCGCCCGCCCGCTCCTCGAGGCGGCGGCCGAACTGAAGGTGCCGATGACCCACGTCGACCCCTGCGCACACGGCTTCACCGCGGTCGCCGGCCCGGACGCGGTGCTGGTGCGACCCGACCAGCACATCGCCTGGGTGGGCCGATCCACCAACGACGCGCACGCTGTGATCGCCGCAGCCCTCCTCGGCTTCGCCAGCTGATCCGTCCGAAGAAAGGAACGCCATGCGCATCGCGAACGTCCGAGGTCGATTGAGCCTGGTCGTGGGGTCGCTCGCGGTCGACGTCGAGTCGGCCAGCGCGGGCACCTTCAGCCCCGATCCCGCAGCGCTGTTCGCCCGCTGGGACGAGTTCGCAGCCTGGGCGTCTGCCCGGGACGCGGCCGACGACCCGGCCGGGACATCCTTTGCCGAAGATGATCTCGGCGCACCGTCGCCCGGTGCGCGACAGGTGTTCGGCATCGGCCTGAACTACGCCGACCACGCCGCCGAGGCCGGTCTGCCCCTGCCCGAACATCCGCTCGTCTTCACCAAGTTCGCGTCTTGCGTGACCGGCCCGGCGACCGACGTGCAGCTGCCCGGCGACACCGTGGACTGGGAGGCGGAACTGGTCGTGGTGATCGGCCGCGGCGGCCGCCACATCGAGGTCACCGACGCGCTGGCCCACGTCGCCGGGTACACCGTCGGCCAGGACCTGTCCGAGCGCACCGTGCAATGGCAGGGTCAACCCGCCCAATTCAACCTGGGTAAGTCCTTCGCCGGGTTTGCCCCCACCGGGCCCGCCCTGGTCACGCTGGACGAGTTCGCCGATCCGCATCGTTTGCGCATCGGTTGCACCCTCATCGATGTCGAGGGTATGCCGACGACGATGCAGGACGGTTCGACCGACCAGTTGATCTTCACGGTCCCGGAAATCGTCAGTCGCCTCTCGCAGGTGGTGGAACTACTGCCCGGGGATCTCATCTTCACCGGCACTCCCCCGGGCGTCGGCGCGTCCAGAAAGCCACCACGTTTTGTGACCGCCGGCGAAACCCTGGTCACCGAGATCGAAGGGATCGGGAGCCTCACCCAGCATTTCGTGGCGGCTCCGGCCGGAGTGATCGAATGATCTTGGTGACGGCGGCGGCCGGCCATCAGGGCCGCCACCTCATCCCGAAGCTGGTACAGGCGGGCCTACCGGTGCGCGCCTGCGTTCAGACCGAGGTGTCGGCGCGGTCGCTGCGCGGCTGGGGGGTCAGCGACGTGGTGGTCGGTGACCTCGGCGAACCCCGGCTCCGGGCCGAGATCGTCCGCGACGTGGACGTCGTCTACCACGTCGGGCCGACCATCCATCCGCTCGAGCGCGAGATGGGGTTCGGGATGGTCGATGCCGCCCAGGACGCGGGCGTGAGCCATTTCGTTTTCAGCTCCGTGTTGCACGCCATCACCACCGATCTGGTGCAGCACGAGATCAAACGGGACATCGAGGAACACCTGCTGTCCTCCGGACTCGAATTCACCATCCTGCAGCCGGCCAACTACATGCTCCCGCTGAAGCTGCGCCCCGCGTTCGAGCGCGGCGTTTTCGAACTGTCCTGGTCGCTCAGCCGGCGCCAGTCACTCGTCGACCTCGCCGACATCGCCGACGTCGCGCTGGCGGTGCTGTCGGATCCCCGAGCGCACAGCGCCGCGACCTACGAACTCGTCGGGCCCGGCCGGTACACCGCGCACGATCTCCGCGCGATCATCGCCGACGTTCTGGGACGGTCGATCGAGGTCCGCGAGATCGACGCCGACACGTACCTGGCCGCCTGGGTGGGCGATGGCGATCCGGCCTCGTTCGTCCACCAGACCCGCGTTCTCCGAGCCATCTCGGCCCGATACAGCAGCCACGATTTCATCGGCAACCCTCACGTGCTGACCTGGCTGCTCGGACGGCCGCCAACCACCTTCGAGCAGTACGTGCGTCGTGAGCTCGAGCTCTGGACGGCCGAAAAGGCAACGGCCGGGTGCGGAGCGCGGTCATGAACCTGACCGGCAACACCGTCCTGATCACCGGCGGCGGATCCGGGATCGGCCGTGGCCTGGCCGAGGAGCTGTACCGCCGCGGCAACACCGTCATCATCACGGGGCGCCGGCGCGGCGCACTGGCGGACGTTGTCACCGCCAACCCCGGCATCCAGTCGGTCGTTCTCGACGTCTGCGACCCGTCCAGCATCGCTACCGTCGTGGCCCAGATCCTCGCCTCGCACCCAGATCTCAACGTGCTCGTGAACAACGCCGGCGTCATGGTGGGCGACGATCTCACCCGTGCCCTCGACGACCAGCGTCTGGTCGACATCGTCTCGACCAACCTGCTCGGCCCCATGCGGATGGTCTCGGCCCTGATCGAACACCTGCGGGCCGTGCCGTCAGCGACCATCATCAACGTGTCCTCGATGCTCGGATACTCACCCCTGGCCTCGTCGGCCCAATACTGCGCGACCAAGGCGGGAGTGCATTCCTACACGCTCTCGCTGCGGTACCTGCTCGCGGGTTCATCGGTCGATGTCATCGAGATCGCGCCGCCCTACACCCGAACGGAGCTCATGGACGTCAACCTGGTCGATCCCAGGGCGATGCCGCTGGACGACTTCATCGGCGAGACCTTGGCCGTCCTGTCTACCGATGTGTCCGAGGCGTACGTCGAACGGGCCTGCCAACGCCGGGACGCGCTTCGTCCCGACGAAATCCAAGCCACCCAGCAGTTCAACGACATGATGACCCGCCCGGCCCGGCCGGTGGACACCTTGCTCACCTAAGCCCGAGCCAGCGACCGAACGCTGTCGGGACTCATAGGCAGAATGGGTCAGGTGCCACTCCTTCCGGTTCCGCCTGCTGATCCGAGCGAAGTGGTCGGCTGGGTGCGGGAGCATCTGGGCCACCTCACCCTGGAGGAACCCGCCCGGATCACGCGGGGCGCCTTTCGGGGTGGGCAGGACGCCGCCGACCAGGCCCTGGCCGCATTGGACATCACCGGCTACGCCCGGACCCGCAGCGCCGTCCTCCCGGAGAGCCGACGCGGTGCGAGTCGCATGTCCCCTTACATCCGCCACGGCCTGCTGACCTTGCGGCAGGTGTGGGACACGGTCGCCGACGCGCCGCCCGGCGATCGGAGCCGGTACCGCGACGAGCTGCTCTGGCAGGAATACGCCCGCCACCTCTACGCCCGCACCGGCGCGGATCTCAAACGGGACCTGCGCCGCGAACAGCCGCGGCCGCGTGATTGGGCCGGCGATCCGTGGCCGGCCGAAATGGCCTGCATGGCGTATGTGAGAAACGAATTGCACGAGAACGGTTGGCTGGTCAACCAGACCCGGATGTGGCTGGCCAGCCAGTGGGCGGTGCGGGCGGGCGCCGATTGGCAGGTCGGCGAGCAGGAGATGTTTGCGCATCTGCTCGACGGCTCCCGGGCCGCCAACCGGCTGGGCTGGCAATGGACGACCGGCACGGGCAGCGGCAAACCCTATGGGTTCAGCCGCTGGCAGGTGGAGAAGCGCGCTCCGCAGCTGTGCCGGACATGCCCGCTCAACCGTGCCTGTCCCATTGCGGACTGGCCCCGCGCCCAGATCGGGCCCGCCGTCGCCGGCCCGCACCTCGGGGCCGGGCCGACTCCGGCCGGACCCGATGTCGTCGAGGGTGGCGGTGCGGACACCGTGTGGCTCACCGCGGAATCGCTGGGCTCGGGTGATCCGGCGTTGGCCGCCGACCCCGGTAGACCCGCGGTGTTCGTCTTCGACGAGCCCCTGCTGGCGCGCCTGCGGCTGTCGGGCAAGCGGCTGATCTTTCTGGCCGAAACCCTGGGCGAACTGGCCAGACTGCGTCCGGTGCAGGTGCGCCTGGGGCACCCGGTCGACGAGTTGGTGAGCGTGCGGCTTGCCGCCACCTACGCGCCCGTGCCCGGCTGGGCCCGCATCGCCGCCCGGCTCGATGTCGTCGAAACCCACCCGTGGCCGTGGCTGCGCATTCCCGGTCACGCCCCGCTCACCTCGTACAGCGCCTGGCGCGCCGGCAAGAGGTAATTGCCCACCGGTCAAGGGTCAGAACTCAGGGGTCGAGCCGGCACGCAGATCTCGTCTTGCCCCGGACCCCACCCGGGGCGACACTGGACCCGCCCGAGGATCATGGTCGACCCGCGGGCGATGTCGAATGTGCGTAGCTCGGGTGTTGGCGAACAACACTCGAACCGAAGGGACGTGTTCATGGCCGATCTCGTCGACACCGCCGCCCTGCACCGCGCGGTGAATCAATTGGCCCAGGCCGTCGATCAGCTGGCGCTCCAGGCCGGTGATGTCGGCGGGGTCCGCAGGCTGCGACACGACGTCGAAAGGGTCCGGATGGACCTGGACGATTGCACCGACCTGCCCCGGGTGGCCGCGGCACCGCCCCGGCAACTGGAAATCATTCCCGACACCCCGTACTCCGAATCACTGTGGCAAGGCGTTGACGACGAAGGCCTGGGCGGCTTTCACGCACCGCACCCGCCCACAACCAAGCCGCGCCCGCACCACCGGTGATTGCCGCGATGGCTGGGTCCGGTGGCCGGCTGGACGAGGGGAAGTAATGGCGGTCGTCGGGCAGCGAGCTGGCGTGGGTGCGGACGGGCGGGCCCTGGTCGGCCTTCCGACGCTGCGCACCGACCGTTGGTGGCGTTCACCGCGGATCACCCTGATCGCGTTGCTGGCGTTCATCGTCTACGCGACCTGGGCGGCCTTCGTGGGCAAGAACTACTTCTACGAGCCCTACATTTCCCCGTTCTACTCGCCCTGCCTGGCGGTTTCCTGCACCAAGACCGGGGCGCCCAGCCTGGGCATCTTCGGCACCTGGTGGCCGTTCTCCCCGGCCATCATCATCCTGATCTTCCCGCTGGGATTCCGGCTCACCTGCTACTACTACCGCAAGGCGTATTACCGCGCGTTCTGGCGTTCACCGGCCGCCTGCGGCGTGCCCGAGCCGCGGACGAACTACAGCGGGGAGACGCGTTTTCCGCTCATCCTGCAGAACATCCACCGCTATTTCTTCTTCATCGGGCTGATCTTCAACCTCATTCTGACCTGGGATGCGGTCATCTCGTTCCGCAATCACCAGGGTGAGTGGTTCCACGCCGGGCTGGGCACGCTGGTCATGCTTCTCAACGCCGCCCTGCTGTGGCTGTACTCGCTGTCCTGTCACTCCTGCCGGCACCTGATCGGCGGGCGGCTTCGGCACTTCTCGAAACACCCGACGCGATACTGGATGTGGACCAAGGTTTCGGTCCTGAATGAGCGGCACATGCTGCTGGCCTGGCTCTCGCTGGGCTGGGTCGCCTTCACCGACCTGTACGTGCGGCTGGTGGCCGGCGGCGTCCTGACCGACCTGAAGTTCTTCTGATGGCAGGCCCGCAGCGGTACGAGTACGACCTTTTGGTCATCGGCGCCGGCGGGGCCGGGCTCCGCGCCGCCATCGCCGCACGCGAGTCCGGCAAACGCGTGGCCATCCTGTGCAAGTCGCTGTTCGGCAAGGCCCATACCGTGATGGCCGAGGGTGGGATCGCTGCCGCCATGGGTAATGTCAACTCCCATGACAGCTGGCAGGTGCATTTTCGGGACACCATGCGCGGGGGCAAGTTCCTCAACAATCCCCGGATGGCCGAGTTGCATGCGCAGGAGGCACCGCAACGCGTCTGGGAGCTGGAGACCTACGGAGCATTGTTCGACCGCACCCCCGAGGGCAAGATCAGCCAGCGCAACTTCGGTGGTCACGAATATCCGCGGCTGGCCCACGTCGGTGACCGGACCGGACTGGAACTCATCCGGACGATGCAGCAGAAAATCGTGTCGCTGCAGCAGGAAGATGAGCGCGAATCGGGTGATTTCGAGGCCAAGATCAAAGTCTTCGCCGAGTGCACGGTGACCGACCTGCTGCGCTCGGGGAAGGCCATCGCCGGTGCCTTCGCCTATTTTCGCGAGACCGGTCGCTTCGCGGTGTTCCAGGCGCCGGCGGTGGTTCTGGCCACCGGCGGGATCGGCAAATCGTTCAAGGTGACCAGCAACTCGTGGGAGTACACCGGTGACGGTCACGCCCTGGCCCTGCGGGCGGGCGCCCAGCTGATCAACATGGAATTCGTCCAGTTCCATCCGACCGGCATGGTGTGGCCGCCCAGCGTGAAGGGAATTCTGGTCACCGAATCGGTGCGTGGCGACGGGGGTGTGCTGAAGAACTCCGAGGGCAAGCGGTTCATGTTCGACTACATCCCCGACGTGTTCAAGGCGCAGTACGCGACCAGCGAAGCCGAGGCGGACGGGTGGTACACCGACCCGGAACACAACCACCGCCCGCCGGAACTGCTGCCCCGCGATGAGGTCGCCCGGGCCATCAATTCCGAGGTGAAGGCCGGCCGGGGCACGCCGCACGGAGGCGTGTTCCTGGACATTGCCTCCCGCCGGTCGGCCGAGGAGATCCGTAAGAAGCTGCCCAGCATGTATCACCAGTTCTCCGAGCTGGCTGATGTCGACATCACCGCCGAGGCCATGGAAGTCGGTCCGACCTGCCACTACGTGATGGGCGGCGTCGAGGTCGACCCGGACACGGGAGCGTCCTCGGTCCCGGGCCTGTTTGCGGCCGGCGAATGTTCGGGGGGCATGCACGGATCGAACCGACTGGGCGGGAATTCCCTGTCCGATCTGCTGGTGTTCGGACGTCGGGCCGGCATCGGTGCGGCCGCCTACATCGATGCGCTGGGCGAAGATGTCCCGACCATCGCCGAGGCCGACATCGAGGCCGCCGCGGCCCGTGCGCTCGCGCCGTTCCGGGAGGGCGGGCCGGCGACGGGCGAGAATCCGTACACGGTCCATGCCGATCTCCAGCAGGTCATGAACGACTTGGTGGGCATCATCCGACGCCAGGGTGAGATCGAGCAGGCATTGGGCAAGCTCGACGCGTTGGACGCGCGGGCCCGCGAGCTCGCCGTCGAGGGCCATCGACAATTCAATCCCGGCTGGCATCTGGCTCTGGATCTGCAGAACATGTTGCTGGTCAGCCGATGCGTGGCCGCGGCGGCCTTGCTGCGGACCGAGAGCCGGGGCGGCCACACCCGAGAGGACCATCCGACCATGGCCGCCGACTGGCGGCGTCGATTGCTGGTCTGTTCCCTGCGCGAGGGTGCCGTCCAGGTCGACGACGTCGTGCAGCCTCCGGTCCGGCTCGACCTGTTGCGCATATTCGACCGCGCGGAACTGGCCAAATACTTCACCGACCCGGAAATTGCCGAACTCGCCGTACCGGCCTCCGGGGCCGAGCGGGCCACCAGCGGAGAGGGGTGACGACGGATGGGATACACCGCCCATTTCCGGGTCTGGCGGGGTGATGCCAGCGGCGGCAAACTCGTCGGCTACCCGGTCGAAGTCAACGAGGGTGAGGTCGTCCTGGACGTCATCCATCGCATCCAGGCCACCGAGGCCGGCGACCTCGCGGTCCGCTGGAACTGCAAGGCCGGCAAGTGCGGCTCGTGCTCGGCCGAGATCAACGGCCGTCCGCGGCTGATGTGCATGACCCGGATGTCGACCTACGACCCCCATGAGGTCGTCACGGTGACGCCGCTACGGGCGTTTCCGGTCATTCGCGACCTGGTCACCGACGTGTCCTACAACTACGAGAAGGCCCGCTCCGTCCCGTCGTTCTCACCGCCGCCGGACCTGGCGCCGGGTGACTACCGGATGGCCCAGGTCGATGTCGAACGCAGCCAAGAATTCCGCAAATGCATCGAGTGCTTCCTGTGCCAGGACGTGTGCCACGTCATCCGGGATCACGAAGACAACAAACCCGCCTATTCCGGCCCCCGCTTTTTCATCCGGGTGGCCGAACTGGACATGCATCCGCTCGACTCCGCGGACCGCCAGGTCGCGGCCCAGGAGCAGCACGGCCTCGGCCTCTGCAACATCACCAAGTGCTGTTCCGAGGTCTGCCCTGAACACATCAAGATCACCGACAACGCCATCATTCCGCTCAAGGAGCGCGTGGTGGACCGCAAATACGATCCGCTGAGTCGGCTCTTCCGGCGCCGCCGGGAATGACCTTGACCGATGTCGGCTTTCTTTGGCCAGTTGGTCGGGCCGAGGCCGACGTGCAGTGGAATGATCACCGTCCATGACCACCGCACACCGCGTCGAGCCTGATCGGCGAACGTTCCTGGGCCAACCCCGCCAGCTGGCCACGCTGTTCTCGGTGGAGATGTGGGAGCGATTCTCGTTCTATGGCATGCAGGGCATCCTGCTGATTTACCTTTATTACTCCGCGGCCCAGGGTGGCCTGGGCATCAGTGAGGGGACAGCGACCGGAATCGTCGGCGCGTACGGCGGAGCGGTCTACCTGTCAACGATTCTCGGGGCCTGGTTGGCCGATCGTGTGCTCGGTTCCGAGCGCACCTTGTTCCTGGCGGCCATCCTGGTCATGTGCGGACACATCGCGTTGTCCGCGATCCCCGGACTGGCGGGGGTCGGCGTCGGCCTGATTCTGATCGCCATCGGCTCCGGTGGAGTGAAGGCAAATTGCACGTCGATGGTCGGTAGCCTCTACGAGCCCGACGACCTACGTCGCGATGCGGGGTTCTCGGTCTACTACTTGGGAATCAATCTGGGTGCCTTCGCCGGGCCCCTGCTCACCGGCTTGGTTCAGAGCGACATCGGATTCCATTGGGGATTCCTGCTGGCCGCAGCCGGCATGGCCGTGGGGTTGACCATTTATGCCTTTGGGCGAAAGAACTTGCCCCCCTCGGCCAACAACGTGCCCAACCCACTTCCGCGGCAGGCGCGGACGAAGTTCATCGTCGCCGCCGTCGTGGTGATCGCCCTGATCACGATCGCGGCCGTGACCGGGATCCTGTCGGCGAAGCGTCTGTCCGGGACGGTAGTGGCGATCACCATCGTGGCGGCCATCGCCTACTTCGTGGTCATCCTGTCGAACAAGCAGATCACCACCGTCGAACGCAGGCGAGTAGTCGCCTTCATTCCGATGTTCGTTGTCAGCGCGGTTTTTTGGTCGCTGTATCAGCAGCAGTTCACCGTGCTGACGGTCTATTCGGATAAGCAGCTGAACCGCGACCTCTTCGGCTGGCAGATGCCCGTGGGCTGGGTGCAATCGATCAACCCGGTGTTCATCATCATTCTGTCCGGCGTTTTCGCCGCCCTGTGGACCAAGCTCGGGCCCCGTCAGCCCTCCAGCCCGGTCAAATTCGCCCTGGGCACCATCGTGATGGGCGTCGCGTTCCTGCTGTTCATTCCGATGGCCAGCACCACACCGAACAGCGCTCCACTACTCGGCCTGACCGGAGTGATTCTCGTCTTCACCGTGGCCGAGCTGTTGATCTCGCCGATCAGCCTGTCCCTGGCCACGAAACTGGCGCCGTCGATCTTCGAGACGCAAATGGTGGCGCTCCTTTTCCTGTCCATCGCGTTGGGCACCGCGATGGCGGGGGTGCTCGCGGGCTACTACAGCGATGCCGACCAAGTGCCCTACTTCGGCATCCTCGGCGGTATCGCCATCGTGGTCGGCGCCGCCCTGTGGGCGTTCGCGGTACCGATTCGGCGCCTGATGGGCGGGGTCCACTGACGGGCCTGGCCCGAGCCCAGCATCACCGGCTACGGCTGCTGCCCGCCGGCCGATCCGAGCAGTTCGGCCGTGGCTTCCCACAGCCGGGCCTCCCGGGTGCGGTCCTGCGCGAACGGCTGGACGTCCCGTCGCTCGGTCTTGACCACGAACGCCCCGTCCTTCAGGTCCGCCCAACGATCGTCGAGGGCGATCGAGGCCAGCATCGGTCCCGAACGGGCCGGCGACGAGACGCCAGGAATGCGTTCGATGAGACGCCCCACGCGCTGGGCGGCCGGCCCGAAGGCGCGGGACAAGCCGGTTCCCGGCATGAAGCCGGGCTCGAACACCACCACGTGCACACCTTGCCGTACCCGCCGCTGCAGTTCATGCGCGTAGTACAGCAACGCCAGTTTCGAATCGGAGTAGGCCACCCCGCCCGGACTGACACCCGGCTGCGCCAATTCGATCGGGTCACGCCAGCGCGCCGGGGGCACGTGCAGGACCTTCCGCGGCCAGTTCTGGTGATACGTGTTCGATCCCAGCAGCACGATCCGCGCGGGCGGAACCAGGGTGTCTCGCAGGCCACCGATGAGCGCGGCGTGGGCCAGATAGTTCACCGCGAAGGTCGTCTCGTAGCCGTCGGCGGAGGCGCCGTGGGTGTCATGGACCGAGATCCCGGCATTGGCGATCAGAGCGCGCAGCGGACCCACCGTTCTCGACCGCAACGTCTGCTGTGCGACATCCACGGCCGCCCCGACGTCGGTCAGATTGGCCAGGTCACAGGCAATCGCAACCACGGTGGCACCGGCGGCGCGGGCCTCGGCGGCCACCCTGGTCAGTCCCGCGCCGCCGCGTCCGACCAGCATCAGATCGGGTCGTTGCAAGGCCGGACGGTGGGCCAGGGCCAGGGTGGTCGAGCGGCCGAGACCGCCGGTTGGACCGGTGATCAGCACAGTTCCGGCAGAGTTGGTGGTCACCACATCAGCATGCGGGCGGGGCAGATGGTCAACCAGAGGTCCCCTTTTCGTGGGACTACCGGACCCACGACAACCGCAGCGCCGACCCGCAGACTGGAGCGGTGCACGGATCGGATTTCGGCCAGACGGTGCGCCGCTGGCGGGAACGGGTCGCACCCGCCGCGGTCGGGGTGCCGGTCGGTCGCCGCCGTCGGGCGTCCGGGCTGCGGCGGGAAGAAGTCGCCGCGTTGGCGGGGATCTCGGTCGACTACCTGACCCGTCTGGAGCAGGGTCGAGCCACTTCGCCATCAGCGCAGGTGGTGGAGTCTCTGGCCCGAGCTCTACGGTTGGCCGACCCGGAACGCGATGTGCTGTTCCGGCTGGCCGGACATGCCCTACCGGGCCGCGACCTGGTCTCCTCGCGGATCTCCGCCAGCGTGCAGCGGGTGCTGGATCGGCTGGACCGTCATCCCGTCGCCGTGTACGACGCCATGTGGACCCTGTTGCTCGCGAACCCGCCTTACGACGCACTGATGGGCCCGACCGGTCAGTGGCGCGGCTGGGAACGCAACAGTGTCTGGCGCAATCTGGTCGGGCCGGGGAACCGCGCGGTCCACACCCCGGAGGAACAGTCGGCATTCGAGGCGGGCCTGGTCGCCGATCTCCGGCTCACCGCGTCCCGTTATCCGACGGACCAGCGATTGCAGCGACTGATCACCGAAGTCACGCAGCACAGTCCTCGATTCGCGGAACTGTGGCGATCCGCCGACGTCCCGCCGCACCCGGATCAAGGCCGACGCAAGACCATCCACCATCCCGAAGTCGGGCTGATCACGCTCGACTGCGATGCCCTGATCGTCACCGCCGACGACCTGCGCATCCTCATCTATACGGCCGAGCCGGGCAGCAACGATGCCCAACTGCTGGAGCTGGCCGTCGTCCTGGGCACCCAATCCGCCGTGGACTAGCGGACGCGCCCGCGCCCAGCCTGGCCCGCACGTCGAGGGTCTGGGCTGGTCAGCGGCTAGACTACGCTCGATCTGCTGGCGATCAGCAAGCAAGTCAGGGCGATCGACGGCCCTGTTCGTCGAGTGGTGCAGATCCTGATCGGGGTGGTCCGTGGAGCAGCGATGGTCCGAGCGCGCCGAACAAGATCACCTGCTCCAGGGTTGGGCGGTTCGCCGAACGGTGCATCTGCCTTGTTGACCGAGCGAGGCACGCTGGAACGATGGAAGGTCTTCGCCCACCCGCGGGTGACGATCCTGGTCTTCGCAGTACCGGTGCTGGTGTTGAAGTTGATCATCGCGGCCAGGACCTACGGCAGCGATGACATCTTGCACTGGGGTGAGTTCGTCGACGGCGTGCGCAAGGCCGGTCCGGTGGGCATTTACGGGCTGACTTTCAGACTGTCGTTTTACAACCATCCGCCGCTCATCGGGTACTTCTTGTGGCTGGTGAACGTCCTCCAGAACAACCTGGGTATTCCCTATCGGTTCACCATCAGGGCTTTCTCCAGCTGCGCCGACGTCGGTACCGCGTTGATCGTCTACGCCCTGCTGCGACCTCGGCGAGGAGTGGTGGAGGCTACCTGCGCCGGCGTACTGGTAGCGGTCAGCCCGGTCCTGTTCCTGGTCTCGGGCTTTCACGGGAATACCGACCCCATCTTCATCTTTTTGACCCTCACCAGTGTGTATCTGCTGGTGGACCGCAGAGCGGCTGGGCTGGCCGGCGCAGTGCTCGCCTTGGCGGTGGGTGTGAAGATCATCCCGATGGTGGTGATTCCGGTCTTGGCCGTTTTTGCGCTGAGGCGGAGTCTGCGTTCGTTGTTGCAGTTCGGCGGGTGCTTCGCGATCGTTTTCGTACTCACCTGGGGGCCGGCTCTGCTCCTGCAGTTTCACCCGGTGTGGTCCGATGTCATCGGCTATGCGGGGAGCGGCGGGTCGAACTGGGGTCTGATGCAATTCGGTCACTGGCTGGGTGATCCGGGGTGGATGGCATTCGCAGCCGGACCGGGTCGGGGCCTGGTGGTGCTGATCTCGGCGCTGGTCCCGGCGATTGCGGTCTGGAGGCGGCCGGACGTCGTGCTCGTCGCGGTGGCCTGGTCATTGATGGTCTTCCTGGCCCTGGCCATCAGCTTCGGGGTCCAGTACCTAGTCTGGGCGATGGCGGCCTGCTACCTGGTCAACATCGGCTGGGCGACCGCGTACAACGTGTCAGCCGGTTTCGTGCTCTTCCAGGTTTACAACCGTTGGTCGCGTGGGCTGCCGTGGAATCGGGGATACGCCACTCCGTTCACCAACTCGGAGAAGGTTCTCCTGGTCCTGCCCTGGGCGGCCCTGGTGATCACGGTCGTCCTGGCCACGATCCAACTCTTCCCCCGATCCGGGGCGGCGACGCCGCCGCCGCGTCAAGACGCCGCGCCACGCAGCGCCACCTCCCGACCGCCGGGCCGTCTCACGTCATGAAGTCATCGGAAGGATTTTGATGCCACACCCACTCGCGCCATCGCTTCGTATCGGCGTTGTCGTCGTCGCTTACAACGCCGAATCAACCCTGCTGAACACGCTCGACCGCATTCCCCTCGATTTTCGGAAGCGGATCGAAGAGATCATCATCTGCGACGACGCCAGTGGTGACCGCACGTTCGAGTACGGATGCCAGTGGGCCTTACGTCAGGACGCCCCGAAGACGACGGTCATCCGGCACACCAAGAACCTCGGCTACGGGGGAAATCAGAAGGCGGCCTACAGCCTGGCCATCGAACACGGGTTGGATGTCGTCGTCCTGCTGCACGCCGACGGTCAGTACGCGCCGGAGAGTCTGCCCGAGATCGTTGCTCCTTTCGCCGACGGCGACTTCGCCGCGGTCTTCGGTTCGCGGATGATGTCCAAGGGGGCCGCCAAGAACGGCGGGATGCCGTTGTACAAGCGGCTGGGAAATCGGGTCCTGACCGAGTTCGAAAATACGGTGCTGGGTACCGACCTGACCGAGTTCCACAGCGGCTACCGGGCCTACCGGACGGAGATACTGAAGAAGATCCCGTTCCAGGCCAACAATGACGGTTTTGATTTTGACACCCAGATCATCGCTCAGGTTCTGCACGCCGGTGGGAAGATCACCGAGGTTCCGATCCCGACCTACTACGGCGACGAGATCTGCTATGTCGACGGGATGAAGTACGCAAAAGACGTGGTGCGCGACGTCCTCGTGTACCGGCTTGCGGTGAAAGGCTTCGGCACCTCGGAGTGGATACCGACACCGGACGAGTACGCATTCAAAGAAGGCGACGGCTCCTCCCATTCATTGATCTTGAAGATGATGGCCGACCTGCCTCCGTCACGGGTGCTGGATCTGGGCTGCTCGGCCGGTCTGCTGGCCCAGCAGATTCGCTCGGCCGGGCACACGGTGGTCGGGGTCGACGCGATCGAACTTCCCGGGGTGCGCGAGAGAACCGATGAGTTCTACCTGGCGGACCTGGAGCAGCCACTGGCCGCGGAGGTGGGCGAGGACTTCGACGTCGTGATCGCCGGTGACATCCTCGAGCACCTGGCCAAACCGGTCGATGCGCTCCGAGAGATGCGCCGTGTGCTCCGACCCGGCGGTGAACTCATCCTGTCGGTGCCCAACTTCGGTCACTGGTACCCGAGGCTCCGGGTCACTTTCGGCGTGTTCGGCTACGACCGACGGGGGGTGTTGGACAACACCCACCTGCGGTTCTTCACCCGCTCGACCTTGCGACGGACGGTGAAGCGGGCCGGCTTCGACGTCTTGGAGGAAGGCGTGACGGGTCTGCCGCTGGGCACCGTCGGCGCAACCGGCGGGATGAGTGGAGTGCTGCGCAAGGTCGACGGCGCGTTGGTGCGACTGCGCCCCACCCTGTTCGGATACCAGAATGTGCTGCGCCTGACCCCGCACGCGCAGAACATCGTCACCGCCGCCCTCGCGCTGCCCGAACCCGACGTCCACCTCCGTGTCGCCGCAGTCTGAGGGCCTCCGGGATGACGAACTGCCACCCTCCGGATCGTCGCCGGTGGGCCGGCCCCCCATCGGCCGGCCGGCCGGAGCCGGGCCTGTTGCCGGAGCTCCGCCAACAAGGTCGGGGAACCGGATGACCCTGGCCAGCCTGGGTGTGCTTCTGATTGCCGTGGCCTTGGCCGCTACCGGGCAGCTGCTCCTGAAGAACGGCATGAACCTGGCCAGGCAACACTCGCAGGCCACCGGCCGGTCGATGGTGATCGTCGCGGTGACCTCGCCGTGGATCCTGGGTGGTCTGGTGGTTTTCGCGCTCTCCGCGGTGGCCTGGTTGGTCACCCTCTCGCGGGTGCCACTCAGCATCGCCTACCCGTTCAACGCCCTGGGCTACCTGCTGATCCTGGTGGCCAGCATCCTCGTCCTGGGCGAGCGGACCAACCCCTGGACGTGGCTCGGGACCGGGCTGGTCATCAGCGGCCTGATCCTCGTCGTCGCGACGGCTCCGACCGGTTGAGGCTTCCCCGAGACCAGATCAGCCCAGGTCGGCGAGCTGGGCCACCGAGGGTGCATCCCGTCGATGAACGCGGCCGGGGCCCCGGTCCGCGGGGTGAGGATCACCTGCTGGATCCCGAGCCGGGCGTAGTCGGCCATGCTGGCCACGAAAGCGTCCCGGTTCTCCGGAGTGGGGCGAGGATTCGAGGCGATCATGGTCTTGCTGATGCTGTCGTAGTCACGACCCAGGTCATCGCAATGGCGGCGCAGCGCGTCGAGCTTGCGAGCCACGTCGTCCGGGGAGGTACCGAACAGAGTGCAGGCGTTGCCGTACTGGGCGACCAGCCGCAGCGTCTTCCGCTCGCCCCCACCCCCGATCAGGATGTCCGGCCGGTGCAGCGGCTGCGGCGAGCACAACGTCCCCGCCAACCGGTAGTGCCGCCCCTGGAACGGGCCGTTGTTCTCCGGATTCCACATCTGTAGGCAGAGGTGACGATCTCGGCCAGCAATCCTGGGTGCCGGTAGGTCACCCCGGTGACCAGCAGGCTCAGGTCCACGGTCGAAGTGTACGCGGCCAGAAAACCCAGGGTCGTGTAGCCCTCGAGCATGTGCGCCTCGGCCGGGAGGCCGGTGGGCTCGATCTGGAAGTAATGGTCCATGAAGGACAGGTGCCGGGCGCCGCGACCGCGGCGCCGACCCGACGGAGCTCGTCGGCGATGGCAGTGGGGCCGCCGTCGATGTTGAAGTTGGGAAGGTGAAAGCCGAGTTCCATACGGGCATCCTGACGACCGCGAGTGACGGGTACGACGCCGGGGTCAGGGTTGTGTCATGGTCCGCTGCACCGGCGCCCCCGCACGAATCGACTTGGGTATCTCAGCCACCACGTCCACCACGGCCAGTAGCACTTCGACGTCGTCGGCCGATGCCGGGCCGGCCACGTCAACCGTGTAGCTGATGCCGGCAGACTGCCAGGTCGTCGTATCGAAGTCCCCCGACGCCGTGACCCGTACCCCGTCGACTTCAAGGCCCAACCGCTCGGCCTCCCGGTAGACGTCGTTGAGCACACACCCGGCCGCGGCCAGGTGCAGCAGATGGGCACCGGTGAAGGACGCCTGCACGGCCACCCCCTCCTGGGTCCACCGGTGGGGAAACCTCACCGCGTCGGGCATCGTGGTCCGCAGGGCTCCCGCTGACACCGTCACCTCGAAATCACCCACAGCAGGGATGATCTCATGCTCTCTTGCGATCCGGACCCGAGCTGGTGGTGGAGCCGTGGAGGCGACCGACGACGGGGTCCGGGCCCACAGGCCATAATCGATATGTCCCGTTCCTGGCAGTCGCTGCCACAGCGACGCGGGTTCCGGCGAGCAGGAGAGGAGCAAGGTGTCGTCGCGATCCAATGATGACGTGACCGTGACCGTCACCGATGATCTCATCCTGCTCAAATGGCGTGAGGGCGTGACCATCACCCAGGAAGCAGCGGAGATCGCTGCGTCCTTCGTCAACGAGCTGAGCTCGGATCGGCGCCGGCCCATGATGGTCGACATGGCGGAGACCGCCGCGGTCACCCGGCAGGCGCGCACCGTGTTCCTGAAACCGACCGCGGCGTCACGGATCGCGCTGCTCGGGCGCTCACCCGTGGATCGAGTGATCGCCAACTTCGTCCTCGGGGTCAGCAATCTCCCCTGTCCCACCCGGTTCTTCACCTCGCAACCGGCGGCCGCGGAATGGCTGCGATCGGACGAGAAGTGAGCAACAACGACGATCCCCGGCTGGGTCAACTGGTCGACCTGATCGTGGTGCTGGCCTCGGGAGAGTTGTCCGCGCGGCTGGAGCCGTCGCAGGCCCGTGACTCGATCGATGCGGTGACCGTGGGTATCAACCTGTTGGCCGGCGAGCTGCAGCAGATGTACTCGGCCCTGGAGACCCGGGTGGCGGAACGGACCACCGAGTTGGAGGCGCTGCGGGAACAACTGGAGCGGCAGGCGTTGACGGACGCGCTGACCGGTCTGCCGAACCGGCTGGTGCTGGGTGACCGCCTGGACCAGGCCATCCGGCGGGCCGAGGGCGGTCCGCTGCCGCCGGCGGTGCTGATGCTCGACTTGGACGAGTTCAAGTACGTCAACGACAGCCTCGGGCACGGGGTCGGTGACGAGGTGTTGCAAACGGTCGCCACCCGGCTGCAGTCCTCGGTGCGCAAGACCGACACGGTGTCCCGTCTCGGCGGCGACGAATTCGCCGTGGTCGTGCACGAGGCCACGGAATCCATGACCCTGACCATCGCCCAGCGCATTCTCACGTTGCTGGCCGAGCCGATGACGGTGGCCCACCGGAGGCTGTCCATGCGGGCCAGCATCGGCGTCCGATTCGGCACCCGCGGCCAGACCGCCGATCACCTGATCCGTGACGCCGACATCGCGCTCTACGAGGCCAAATCGCGCGGGAAGGGAACGCTGGCCATCTTCGAACCGTCGATGCACATGGCGTCGCAACACCGCATGCGCATCCTCACCGACCTGCGGGAGCGAATTGCCCAGGACGGACTCGAATTGCTGTTTCAGCCTATCGTGGCGTTGCCCGAGGGGGGCGTCGTAGGCGCCGAGGCGTTACTGCGTTGGCTGCACCCCACACTCGGAGAGATTCCGCCGGCCCAGTTGATTGCCATCGCCGAGGAAAGCGGGACGATGCCCGAACTCGGCCAATGGGTGCTGCGCGAAGCGATGCAGACGCTGGCCTCATGGTTGAAGACAGTGCCGCCGAGTGCGCCGTTCTCGCTGCACATCAACGTCTCCCCCACCGAACTGCGCACCGGCAGCTGGGCCGATCGGCTCTTCGAGCTGTCCGCCGCCCATGACGTGCCCGCGGCCCGTCTCGTCGTCGAGCTCTCCGAAACCAGTTCGGTGACCGGGGATGTCACCATCATCGAGCAGCTGCACAAGATCAGGGCGGCCGGTTTCCGGGTGCAGATCGACGATTTCGGCACCGGTTATTCGTCCGTTGCCTATCTCCGCCAACTCCCCTTGGATGGGGTCAAGATCGACCAGTCCCTGGCCGCGCTGGTGGACGGAACGGATTCGGACCGGAAGTTCTTCGGCGCGGTCCTCGGACTCGTGAAAGCTGCGGGCCTGCTCGCGGTTGTGGAAGGGGTCCACACGGGTTCGCAGGCCGAGCAGCTGGTGATCCTGGGGGCGCAACTCGCCCAGGGCTACCATTTCGGCGTGCCGATGCCCGCCGCCGACTTGTTCGATCGAATCCGCAGCCAATGGCCGAGCAGAATCTGAACGCGGGCGGCGCCGGCTCCCCGCCGATCGGTGCCGCTCGGGCGGCCGGGTTGCGCGCGCAACGACGGGTCGGTGCGCTCTCCCGGGCCGCGGTCGCCCGCGGTCGCTCGGCCACGCTGGGCTGCCGACGGTGGGCGCCTGGTGCTGCGTCGGGCGGCGATCGGCGGTCGGCTGGCCACACTGGCCGTCCGGGCGCCGAAGGATCCCCATGTCGCGTGGCGGCGGTTCTGGACCGAGATACGGGCGGACGGTGACGGCGGAGAAGTGCTGTGGGACAGCGAGAACGGCGCGGAGATCGCCACCTACCGGGCCCTGGCGGCCGAGTTCTTCGACCCGGCCTTGCCGTTGCTCGACCTGGGTTGCGGCAACGGCCGATTCACCCGGGCGTTGAGCGGCCTCGGATCGAAGGTGGTCGGTGTCGATGTCGCCGAGGCGGCCGTGGAACGGGCCACCGCCGCACTGGCGACCGAGCCCTGGGCTACCGACGGCTGCCCTGTTTCCTTCCTCGCTCTGGATATCACCGCCGCGGATTGCGGCCCGCAGCTGCGCCGGCGTTTCGGCGAGGCCAACGTGTTCCTGCGTGGCGTGCTGCATGTGTTGACCGAGCCCGAACGGATGGCCGCCGTGAACACCATCCGGGCCGTCGTGGGGCCCGGAAGCCGCATCATCATGGCCGAAACCGATTTCCGAGGAAGCCTTCTCGCCTACGCGGAGGATCTCGGGGCGACACCGCGTTATATTCCCGCGCCGTTGGCCAAAGCGGTGGCCACGCTACCCCAGCCCCATCACTTCGGCGCGGAAGAACTTGCCAGCACATTCCCGGCGGCGGAGTTCGAGGCGCTGATGGCGCGCCCGACCCAGATCGGAGTCGTGCCCATGCGTCTGGATGAGGCCGCACCGGCCGGGCCGCAGAGCATTCCCGGATACCTCGCCGTGTTGCGGCTGCGCTGACCGCCCTCAGATAGTCAGGCCGGCGAGCTCGAGGTTGGCGGGCAGCTCCTGCGTGGTCCCGTCCCGCTGTTGTCCGGTGAGCGACACCGGGACCTATTCTCCTGGCTGCTCGACTCCGGGTCCGGCGAATCCGGCCGCGCCACGCAGCGCTGCGGCCAGCCCGTCCGGGTCGAGGAACGGTGACAGGTGGGCCGCGCCGGGCAAGACGTGCAGGGTTCCGCGCTGGAGTCGGCCGGCGAAGTCGGCCATCGCTCCGGGCGTGGACACCGGATCGAATTCGGCAGCCAGCAAGGTCGTCCGAGCGGCGATCCGGGGTACGTCAGCCGAGGCGTCGTAGCCCGCGATGAGATCCAGCGCGGCCGCCCATCGGATCGGATCGGCCTGTTCCAGGCATGTCCGGGCGTAGCGGACCACCGGCGGGTCGGTGGCCAGCTCGGCGGCCGTGAACCATCGGCGCATGGCCGCTTCCACGTCCGTGGCCTGACCCGACCGCAATCGCGCTGCGGCGGCCGAGAACGCCGGGTAGGGGGTGTCCCGGCTGCAGAGGACGGTCAGGGTGCGGGTCAGTTGCGGCGCCAGCAGGGCAATCTCGATCGCCACTTGGCCGCCGAAGGAGTGCCCGACGACATGCACCGGCCGACTCGCAGGCAGTTGCCGCAGGATGCTCCGGGCGATGTAAGTCTGAGTGGCGGCCTCCCCGCCGACGTCCACCAACGGACAGAACACGTCGCCGTCGTTCCGCAGCCTGTCCGCCACCCCTGACCACCCCGCCGGGGTCAACGGCGTTCCGTGCAGCAGCAACCACGACGGCCGAGACGTCCCGGAGAACTCGTCCATGTCCACCACCTCGCTGCCGGTGACACTACCGAGGGCCGCCGGGGTCGGCGCGGTGGTGTCAATTGGCCGGCTTTGTGTGCCTGGGTCGCCGAGCGTTGATCATCGGGTCGGGGGGACAAGCTGCTGGTAGGCCATGATCGCGGCCTGGACGACAGTCCGCTGAGCGGCGGAGGTCTCGGCGCCTTGGGCGAACACCCACACGGTTCCGCGCTGCCCGGGGACGGAGAGCTGGCATTCATCGGTCTCTTGATTGAGGGGATTGAGGTCTCCGCCCGGGCCGTGCAGGTATCGGCGGACCTGACAGAAAACCAATCCTATTGTGACGACTTCCAACGGCTGGGCGATGAGACCGGCGTCGGCAGGGTCGTCCAGAACCCCGGCCAGTAGGGGCGTCGACGACGCGCGGACGGCGACGACGGTCAGCACGAGAGCGAGGTCGGGGCTGGCGTAACGCCGAACGATGGCGGCGGCCCCGGAATATGCCTCTCGGTAGGCGTTGACCGTGGTGGCGTAGGTGCGGTCGAGTCGAGCGCTCAAAGCAGCGATCTGGTCCGGTGTCTGTCCGCCGTGCGTGGTGAGGGCGTCGATGTAGTCGTGCAGGCCCGCCATTAGCGGCGGTAGGGCGATGGGGGTGGCGTCGGGGCCGTCGCTGCTCGCCCAGCGGAGTTTCCCTCCAGTGGCCAACACGGCGACCACGAGCAGGCAAGCCATCACCCCGCCGACCGCGCCGCGGACGAACGGGCTCGTCACGCGCCGACCGTTCAGCGCGAGGTCGCCCGGGTCAGGTTGGTGGCGGCATTCGAAATGGGCGTTTGCGTCAGCCGATCACCCCGCCATTGCACGATGGTGGGGTCGGAGATCTCACCGACAAAGTGCCCCTGCGCATCGTCGTGCAGAAAGGTCAGCACCAGCCATTGTCCGGTGTCCCTCGTTCTGATGAACCGACCGACGTAGCGGGTCCGGTCAGCGAAAAGTTGCACGCCGGCCAGGTCGAAAGGCCCGAGCAGGGTGTCGGCGCGGCAGTACCAGACACCACCGGGGGTTCCCGTCGCCCTCGTGGCTTCGGACATGTCCTGGCCCAGGCAGGAAAATAGCAGCAACGGTTGCCCGTCGATGATCTCGACCTGGGTGACTTCCAGTTGGCCGAAGCCCTGGCCCGGTTCGCTGAGCGGGGGGCGAGGTTCCCAGTGCTGCAGGTCCGCTGACCAGGCGTGCCCGACGACACCGCGATCGTCGGGGGCGCCGTGGTTGGCCCGGGCCGTGATGAGCATGTGGAAGCCGTGACCGTCGGGGTCGGCGAACACCCAGGGGTCGCGGAAGGCTTCGTCATGCCATTGCCCGTCGGCCAGTTTTTCGTACCACCTCGGATCCGCCGTGACCACGGGGTTGTCGGAGTTCTTCTTCCAGCGATGAAGGTCACTGGAGGTGGCGTAGCCGATTTGTTGCACGTTGCCGGCGTCGGTCATCGATGCGCCGGTGTAAAAGAGGTACCAGGTGCCATCAGGATGGCGGATGATCGATCCCGTCCAGGTGGCCACGTCATCGAAGGCCGGTGGATCGCTGCGAACCAAGGCGTCGATGACCCTTTCCCAGTGGATGAGGTCCTTGGAGACGGCGTGCCCGATGGAGGCCCGGTGATGTCGACCGTCGGGGTGGCCGATGGCCCGGGAGGCGTAGAGGAAGAACAGGTGATAGTTCTGACCATCATCGGCGAGCCAGAAATCCCAGACCCAGGCTTCGGGGAGCGCGAACATGTTCAGCCCTTCACGCCGGACGAAGCGATCGAGTTGATGAACGACCGTTGGAAGGCAACGAACAGGGCCAGGACCGGGATGGTGATCATCGAGGCGTAGGCCATGAGCTGTCCCCAGGAGACGTTGAGCTGTTTGAAGTAGTCGATGCCGACCATGGCCGGCCGCAGGTTCTCAGACTGGACGACCATCAGCGGCCAGAGGTAGGAGTTCCAGGCGGGTAGGAACGTCAGAATCGCGACAGTGGCGATGGCGGGTCCGGACAGTGGCATGACGATTTTGCGGTAGATGCGGAACCAGCCGGCGCCGTCGACAACGGCGGCTTCGTCCAGTTCTTTGGGGATCGAATCGAAGAATTGATAGAACAGGTAGATCGAGAATGCGTTCGCAACGAACGGCAGGATCTGGACTTGATAGGTGTCCAGCCAACCCAGCGAGAAGCCGTTCGCGTCCAACCAGGGCAGCTTGTTCACCCACCACAGCAGCGGCAACGCCAGCGTCTCGAACGGCACGATGAGCGTGGCGATGATCACGGCCAGCAGAATCTTCTTGCCCCGGAAATTCAGCCGCGCCAAAGCGAACGCGGCCATGGAGTTCACGATCAGCCCGAGAACGACGGTACAGGCGGAGATGATCACCGAGTTCATGATGAAGGTGCCGAACGGCACCCGGGTGAACACCGCGGAGTAGTTGTCCATGGTCAAATGTCCGACCGGCAGGAAGGCCCGCCACGAGGTCAGGTCGGAAAAGATCTGGTCGTCGGGCTTGAACCCCGAAATGATCATGAACAGCAGCGGCAGACCGAACACGAAGCAGAGCAGGATGCGGCCGATCAGCCCGACGATCGAGCCCGTTCGACGCTTCTTTTCACCGGCCACGTGCGGATGGGCCTGATCGGCAGGTGATTCGGCAACGTGCGCCAGGGTGTCGCTCATCGGATTTCCTTGTCACGGGTCAGGAAACGTTGGACCAAGGACACGGCGAGCACCAGGATGAAGAAGATGAGCGAGATCGCCGATGCGTAGCCGGTTTGCTGTTGGGCGAAGCCGGTGCGAACAGCTTGATAAACCACCGTCGAGGTGCTGTCCAACGGGCCGCCCTGCGTCATGATGTTGATCTGGGTGAACAGGGCCAACGCTGCAATGGTGATGGTGATCAGAATGAACGTCCGGGTTTGTTTCAGCCCGGGCCAGGTCACCCAGCGGAAGTTCTGCCACGCGGTGGCGCCGTCCAACGCGGACGCCTCGTACAGCGACGGCGAGATGGTCTGCAGGCCGGAAAGCCAGATGACCATGTGGAACCCGACGTTCTGCCAGATCGACATGAAAATGATGGCGGCGAGCGCAGTGTGGGTATTGCCGAGCCAGTCCGGCCCGTTGATTCCGATCTTGGCCAGCAGGCTGTTGATCAGGCCGTTCGGCTGGTACAGGAACGTCCACAGCATGGCGACCACGACCATCGAGGTGACGACCGGCAGGAAGTACACGGTGCGGAAGAAGTTGACGCCGCGGACCTTCACATTGATCAGCAACGCCAGACCCAGGGCCAGGCCCGCCTGT
Organism: Nakamurella sp.; assembly: GCA_965277905.1. Classification (GTDB taxonomy): domain Bacteria; phylum Actinomycetota; class Actinomycetes; order Mycobacteriales; family Nakamurellaceae; genus Nakamurella. The sequence goes on along the minus strand of CBDIDW010000004.1, from coordinate 609,878 downwards.
AATGGCACGACGAAGATCGCGAAGACAATGGTGTTGCGCAGCGACTTCCAGAACGTGGCGTCGGCGAAGATGCGGGTGAAGTTGTCGAACCCGATGAGGTGAATCGGTTCAGGAGAGACCAGTTTGGCATCGGTGAAAGCCAATGCGAAGGTCAACGCGATGGGGACGATCACGAACGTGACGAGCAGGACGACCGCCGGCGCGACCATCCAGGCGGCCACGGTCTTTTGCGAACGGGCGGGGCGGGATCCCCGCCGCCGGGGGGTGTCCACCGCTGCTGGCGGGATGGGTGAGGTGAAGGTAGGCGATTGGGTCGTCATGGGGTCTGCTCCTCGTCGGTGACCCTGGGACCGCGGCCCGGGGGAAGGGGTGTCCCCCGGGCCGCGGTGGATCGGCTGGATCAGGAGAAGTTGTTGTTCGACTTCTGGTTGGCATCGATGTCGGCCACGGCCTGATCGAGTTCCTTCTTGGGATCCGCACCATTCAAAATGTCCTGCGCGGTCTTGGTGAACTCGGTCGCGATGAACGGGTAGCCCGGAGTCGGCGGACGAATCGTGGCGTACTTGGCCGAGAACTGGCGGAACACGTCGTAGGTGCCGCCCTTCTCGTAGCCCTTGACCATGGCAGCCGCAGCGTCGGTGGCCGGAATGTTGAACGTGGCGGTGGCCACCGAGGCGACGTACTTGTCCTGGGAGGCGAACTTCATGTAATCCATTGCACCAGCCTGGTTGGCGCATCCCGAGCTGACCGCCCACTGCCAGGATCCGCCCCCGACCTTCGGTCCACTACCGAAATCAACAGGCGGCAGAATGACCACGTCCGAGCCCAACTTGGTCAACAGGTTGGCAGCGGACCACTGCCCGGACCACAGGATGGCGCTGACCCCGTTGCCGAAGTCGGCGGCCGGGTCGGATCCGGACTTGAGCGGGGCATAGCCGCCGGTGACCATGGATCGGAACCAGGTGGCCCACTTCACCGCGGCGTCGCCGTTGAGGGCACCGTCTGCGGTTTTGTAGTCGGTTCGATTGATCAGGTCGCCGCCGAAGCTCTGCAGCATCGGGGAATAGGCATACGGCCACCACTCCCCTGTGGCGCTGGTGCCCAGATCGAGGGCGTACTTGTATTTCCCGCCGGCCTTGATCTTCTGCAACGCCGTCGCGAATTCAGCGGCAGTCCAGGGCTTGTCGATGGTCGGGACGCGGGCTCCCGCGGCTTCCAGCGCCGATTTGCGGGCGAACAGCGCGAGTGAGACGTCGTAGTAGCCGAACGAGTAGGTCGCGCCGTTCCATTTGCCCACGGTGGAGGGCAAGAACTTCGAGAGCGTGTCGTCCATTCCGGTCAACGGAGTCAGGTACTTCGCCCAGGCCCAGTTGGGGACGTTGGGCGCGTCCACGTCCAGGATGCACGGCAGATTCTTGGCCGCCGCCGCTGCGGTGACCGACTGGTTGTAGGAATCTTGCGGGAACGCCTGGACCTTGACCTGATAATTCTTTTGACTGTTGTTGTAGTCGGAAACGATCGCGTTGATCGAGGCCAACTCGGCGGCGTTACCAGCATTGTGCGTCCACAACGTCAACGTGGAGTTGCCGGCGCTGCCGGCATTGCTGGCGCCCTTGCTGCACGAAGCCAGGGACAGCGCCACAGCCGCCGCTAAACTGGCGGCTGCGAGGCGCTTGAGGGTGTGCGAAACCACGGGTTCCTCCAACTCACTGATACCCGACCGACTGGCCGAGTAGGACGTTCACCTGCGTTCACAGGTGAATTAGGTGGGTACAGCTCGCCGCCCCGACTCAGAATCGGGGCGGCGGGCCCACCGATGCACGACGCACCAGCGGGCAGGTCAGAGCTTCATGCCGAACGGGTGCCTCGCCGTCGGTGTCGATCGCTTCCAACAGAGTGATCACGGCCCAACGGCCCATTTCGTAATGCGGTAAAGCCACCGTGGTCAATCCGGGTCGCAGACCGTCCGCGATGAGTTCCTGGTTGTCGAACCCCACGATCGACAGGTCGTCGGGCACCCGCAGCCCCCGGTCGGCAGCCGCCTGGTAGGCGCCCATTGCCATCCGGTCGTTGAAACAGAACAGAGCAGTCGGCCGTTCCGCCACATCGAGCAGAGCCGAAGCGGCCCGATAGCCACCCCACGACTCAGACACATCGGTCGCGACCAGGCCCGGGTCGAATGGCAACCCGTGCTGCCGCAACGCTTTCTGCAGACCGGCCAACCGCAGGCGGGTCGCGGGAATGTCGCTCTCGTTGTTGAGGTAACCGATCCGGCGATGCCCCTGCCAGACGAGCTCCTCCACCGCGGTGACCGCGGCACCGGACTCATCCGGAACCACGGAGCTGATCTCACCCTGGTCGGAGCGAGCGTCGAGCAACACCGCGCAGGTCTGCGTCAAGGCGGTCGGCGGGTCGACCACCCGGTGGTACTCGGCGGCGTAGACGATCCCGTCGACCTGACGATCCAGAAGGGCTCGGATCTCCCGGTCCTCCAGTTCCGGGTCGCGCCACGAGTTCATCAACATGAGCAGGAACCCACGCTCCGCGGCGGCTTCTTGGGCGCCGACGATGGTCTGACCGGCATGCGGGGAGGTACCGATCTGGTCACTGACGAACCCCAGCGTGTTCGACCGCTGCATGCGCAGACCCTGCGCGAGACGATTGGGCCGGTACGACAGTTCACGGGCGGCCAGCCGGACCCGATCACGGGTGGACTGCGGAATCCGCTTTCCGTCCACGTCGTTCAGCACGTGCGACACAGTCGTGACCGAGAAGCCAGACCGCACCGCCACGTCCCGAAGAGTCGCCTTTGCCTGCACCTTTGCCTGCACCTCGTCTGCCCAATCGTTTTGGCTAGGCGATTATCGTGGGCGGCGGCGTACCAAAGTGTCAAGACACCAGGACGAGTTCACTCCTTTGGCCTATCGCGGGGGTGTGGTCTCGACCGAGAGATACCCTGCGCAGGATCGACCACCCCCGGCTCGGGAACGGCGCTGGGGCCGCGACAGGTGAGGAAGGCCGACCCATGTGCCGACTGTTCGGTCTGACGGCCGGAACCCAACCGGTCCGGGCGACGTTCTGGTTGCTCGACGCCCCGGACAGCCTGCGCGAGCAAAGCCATCGCATGCCGGACGGAACCGGGATCGGCACGTTCGACGCCCAGGGCCTGCCGATCGTGGACAAGCAGCCGATCGCCGCCTATCAGGACACCGAGTTCGCCACCGCAGCGCAGCATCTGACCGGCCGTACCTTCGTCGCACATGTCCGGTACGCCAGCACCGGCGGTGTGACCGCGGCCAACACGCACCCGTTCTTGCAAGAGGGTCGGATATTCGCGCACAACGGCGTAGTGGGCGGGCTGGACCGGCTCGACGGCCGCCTCCGTGAGCTGGGGGCGAGCCACCTGGTGGGCGGCAACACCGACAGCGAGCGGGTTTTCGCCCTCATCACAACGGAGATCGACCGCCACGAAGGTGATGTCGGCGCAGGTCTGGTCGCCGCGCTGAGTTGGATCGCGGCCCATTGTCCTGTCTACGCGGTCAATCTCGTGTTGATCACCCCGACCGAACTCTGGGCGCTGCGTTACCCCGAGACGAACACCCTCTATGTCCTGCGCCGGCCGGCGGGCCGGGACTCCCCGGCGGATGTCCGCAGCAGCCAGATCCACGCCCGCTCGGACGATCTCGACAACGAGGCCTGCGTGGTCGTGGCCAGCGAGCCGATGGACGGTGAGACCGGTTGGCGAGCATTGGATCCCGGTGAGCTGATCCACGTCGATGCCGACCTGAACATCACCTCCACCGCCCCCCTCCCGGCCCCTACCTACCCGCTGACCAAGGCCGAGCTGGGTCAGGCCGCGGCCTCCCAGTCCGCCGCCCCGTGAAACTCGCCCGGAGGCGCCTCAGCCCGCCGAGTCCGCCGGGCCGACGAACGCGCGGTAGGCGGCCAGCAGGACCGAACGTTGCTCGGGCGACAGGCGCGGGTCGGCATTGATGGCGTCCGGCACGCTGGTGGCGCCCACGCCCGCGTCCGCGTCGTTGTCGTCCAGCAACCCGGACTCGGAGAACACCGTCGTCACCGGCAGGTTGAACGCCTTGGCCAGGGACTTGAGCACGTCGGCCGACGGCTTGTAGAGCCCGCGCTCCAACTGTGAGAGATACGAATCCGAGACGCCGCTCGCCTTGGCCAGCTGGCGCTGAGAGATGTTCAGGAGCCGACGCTGGGCGAGCACGAACTCGCCGAAGTGCGCGGCGGCATCATTGAGGTCGGTCACGACCTCACGGTACCGTCATCTGCGCGGTCTACTACGCAGTGCCCTTGGCTCGGAACCGGCAGGGAAATGCCCCGGAGGCGAAGAGCCTCACGGGGCATTTCGGGTCTTCCCACGGGAATCAGGTGTGCCTGCGGCGCATCCCGATTGGCTCTGGATCAGGCGGCCGGGGTCAGCGCCGCGATCAGCTGCTGGGTGAAGTTCCGCTGCCGATCGATCAGCTTTTCGGTGAAATCGAAGGCGACGGTGGTCACCTCGGACGGGGTGGGCAGGTCGATCTGGGGGATGTCGAAGCCGGCCGGCAGCGCCGGGATGTTCTTGACGAACCCGGCGATGGCCTTGACGATCTCGTCCTGAGCGGTGGCGACGGCGGTGATGTAGGTCTCGGTGGCGTGGGCGGTCTGGGCGGCGAACTCGGTCATGATTTTTCCTCTCCTGGAGCCCCGGCCGGTTCCGGAAGCGATGTGCACAGTCTGCCAAGCAATGCGTGGTCTGTCAAGCATGATGCGTAGTGCATGACGCACATCACCTCCAGTGTCAGGCGCCCGGCCTGGCTGTTGATCATGCTGGTAATCATGTTGTCGGCCGGCGGACCGGCCTCGGTGGTGGCGCTGGACATCGCCCGCACCGCCAACCCCGGCAGCAGCATCGGCCTGGCCCAGGGCATCGCCAACCTGGGCGGCTTCCTGGCCACCCTGACCGTGCTGGCCGCAATGGGCGGAGTGCTCACCGTGGCCGGCGGGTTCACCCCGCACGCGTTCCGGCTGGCCTGGCTGGTGATGTTCCCGGTGTGGGCGTTCGCGCTGATCATGCTGGTGCGTTCGCGCCGGGTGGCCCGTCGACTGGACGCGACCCACGGGGTGGTCCCCCGACCCATTCGGGAGGTCGTGGGCGCGGCCCTGACTCGCTGATCAGTCCGGCTGCCTGGGCACGAACGGCCTCTCCTGCACCGTTTCACCCACGATCAGGGCGGTGGATGCCGGCACTTCCCGCCACACCCCGGGGAGGTCGACCAGGGGCTCGGAGACCACCACTCGGGCGTTGTCGGAGAAGTGGGCGAATCGTTCGGCTTCCGGGTAGAGCAACCGCAGCGATTCCACGTCCTGGCTGACGAACAGGGTGTTCACCACCGGGCCGGTGGCGTACCGGGCGGCGTACAGCTGCTTCCCGTCGGTCATTCCGATCGTCATCTGCAGCGGGTCCGGGATCCCCGCCGCCGCGCCCGCGGCCTCGATGAACCCGGCCATCTTCTCCAGCGCTCCGATCGGGTCGTCAAGGAGCCCGAAGGTCAACGCCAGGTGGAACATCAGCTCCGAGTCGGTCGAACCCAGGATGTTGCCGAACAGGTCCGGTCGGACCGCGAGCAGCAGTTCACGGCGGAGCTGGGGGAATTCGTTGATGTAGCCGTTGTGGACGAACAACCAGTTCCCATACCGGAACGGATGGCAATTGGTCTGCTGCACCGGCGTGCCGGTCCCGGCCCGCACATGAGCCAGGAAGAGCGGGGTGGAGATCTCCATGGCCAGCTCGCGCAGGGTCTCGTCCCCCCACGCCGGAGCGGCGCTGCGGAACAGGGCCGGCACGTCACGGTGTCCGTACCAACCCAGCCCGGTGCCGTCACCGTTCGGAACGGGCATGTCCGGGGCATGCCGCCGACTCTGCTCGATCAGCGACCGGTCCGGGTCGTACAGCAATTCCCGCGGTTCGATCGGACTCCCGAGATACCCCAGCCAGCGACACATCAGCGCACCCTCCGTCGTTGCAGATGGCGCTGATCATCCCGGTCGTCCGAAAGCCTGTCGAGCGGGGTCGGTTCTTGGCGGAACCTGCATCGGATCACATCCCACCCGGTGAAGGTCCCCTGACCCCGATCGCTCCGCGCACGTTAGCGTTCCCGGCAGGACGTTCTGGAAGAAGGAAGCGCCGATGCCGTCGATCACCGTGCTCAACGGGCCGAACCTGAACCTGCTGGGCACTCGCAAACCGGAGGTCTACGGGCGCACCACGCTGGCCGACGTCGAAAGACAGTGCCAGGCCGACGCCGACCGGCTCGGGCTGGAGCTGATCTTCAAGCAGTCCAACCACGAGGGTGACCTGGTCGACTGGATCCACGAGACCGGCCACGCGGTGAAGGCCGGCGACTCGGTCGGGGCGGTGCTCAACGCGGGGGCGTTGACTCACTACGGGTGGTCCCTGCACGACGCCATCGAGGGGGTGTCGCTGCCGCTGATCGAGGTGCACATCTCCAACGTGCATGCTCGGGACGAATGGCGGCATCATTCGGTGATCTCGCCGGTGGCGCGCGGGATCATCGTCGGCTTCGGCGTTCTCGGCTACACCCTGGCCATCCAAGGCCTGCACACCCTGGCCCAGTCGTGACCCTGGACATCGACGGCCTGCGCGCCGAATTTCCGTCCCTGAAGTCAGGCATCGCCCACTTCGACGGGCCCGGCGGCACCCAGACCCCGGCGGTCGTCGGCGCCGCCATCGCCGCCGCGCTGACCGGACCGTTGTCCAACCGGGGCCGGTCGGTGGTCTCCGAGCGCAACTCGAACAACGCGGTCGATGCGTTCCGACAGGCCTACGCCGACCTGCTCGGGGTGCCCGCCCAGGGCATCGTCTACGGCCGCAGCGCCACCCAGATCGGCTATGACTTCTCCCGGAACCTGGCCAAGACCTGGCAGCCCGGTGATGAGGTGTTGCTGAGCCGGCTGGACCACGACGCCAACGTCCGGCCCTGGCTGCAGGCGGCCTCAGCGGTGGGTGCTTCCGTCCGCTGGCTCGACGTCGACCCGGACACCGCCGACCTGGACCTGACCCGGCTGGACGATCTGATCAACGAGCGCACCCGGCTGGTCGCGGTGACCGGGGCCTCGAACCTGCTCGGCACGAAGCCGCCGGTGGCTCGGATCGCCGACGCCGCCCACCGGGTCGGCGCCCTGGTCTACGTCGACGGCGTCCATCACGCCGCCCACTGCGTCGTCGACCCGGACGCGCTGGGGGCGGACTTCTTCGTCTGCTCGCCCTACAAGTTCTTCGGCCCGCACTGTGCGGTGCTGGCCGCCGCACCGGAGCTGCTGGAGGCCATCCGGCCCGACAAACTGCTGCCATCCACCGATGTCGTCCCCGAGCGCTTCGAGTTCGGCACGCTGCCGTACGAGATCATGGCCGGAGCGACCGCCGCGGTGGACTTCTTGGCCGACGTCGGGTCGGGCACGAGTCGGCCGGATCGGCTGCACGCAGCACATGACCTGGTGTCGGCCCACGAATACGCACTGCGGTGCCGGATCGAGGAGGCGGTGGCCTCCTGGGGGGAACGGGTCACCCTGCATTCCCGGGCGACCGACCGTACGCCCACCCTGCTGCTGACCTTCCGGGATCACCCGAGCGCGCAGATCGCCGGTTTCCTGGCCGAGCGTGATGTGCTGGCACCGGCGGGCACGTTCTACGCCTACGAACCAGCCCACGCACTGGGCCTGGCCGACGGCGGCTTGCGGATCGGCGTCGCGCCCTACACGAGCGACGACGATGTGGATCGACTACTGGCCGGATTGACCGCGTTCCTGCGCTGAGTCTCAGCCGGTGGCGGGACGAGGATCCAGTTCCTTGGTCGCCGTGAGCGACCGAGTCAGCCATGGCCGCCGCTTGGCGCCGTCCTGCTTCAGGCCGGGGATCTGCTTCCTGGCCGGCGTCCGGATGTAGCCGACGCCGCCGGGTGAAGTCTCGACCTTGGTCATGGACTCAGTGTAGACATCCGGCCGGGCATTCGGGCTCATTCGGCGGCGATCGCGAACGCCACGGCCGTCTGCGAGGCGATCAGTTCCGCCAGCAATTCATCCCCCACATTGAGGGCACCGGGTTTGGGTGCATCCACGGTCAGCATTCCGAAGACCACGTTATTCGCATAGATGGGAACGCGGATGAAAGTTCGGTAACGGTCGGTGTCGCCCTGATAATGCGCCGGCGCCCGCTGCGCCGTATCGGTGTAGCGCTCGCTCACCGGATGGGGAGAACTCAGATAGGACAACACTTCTGCTCCTTCCTGGGAATCGCCCCGGAATGTCCGGGGAGAATCGCGGCGACCGAACCAGGCGATGGGTGCCACCTCGTCCGGGTCTCCCGGTCGTACTTCGAAGACGGCCGCGCGGACGTCGACGGCCGACGGGGTCATGGCCACGAGGGCGGCGCAACACTGACCGGCCACGCTGCGCAATCTCTGGTGCCGGGCGTCGATTTCGGCCGGGTCGAGAAGAGCGATCTCGGTCGCGATGTCGAGCGCGGGGCCCAGTCGATTGTGGAGTTCCTTCAAAGCGGCATAGCGGGCGTCGGCCACGTTGATCTGATGCCGGTAGTCGCGCACCGCTTTGAGCACGAGCAACACCAGAACCACCGCGGCGACGACGATGGCGGCGATGCGCAAGCCGGCGGAGTGGTTCGCGCTGACACCGGCCAGCAAACCCAAAATGGTGCTGACGGCCGCCCCGACGATCGGCCCCACCGTGAAGGCCCCGAACGCCAGGGCCGCTCCCACCCCCCGCAGACTCACCCGGCCAACGTAGATGACCACACCGACAGGGCTTGCGCCGCGCCGGACGCAGGCGATCAGGACGCGAGCGAAGGGTGGTGGCACGCGGGAGAATGCCACCGTGAACCGACTCGCCCTGCACGAATCCGCCGCCCCCGGGCTGCCGCCGCACGAGCTGATCGGGATTGCCCAGGCGTCCGGGTTCGACTCGGTCGGGCTGCGGGTGGCCAACTCGGTGGGGGCCGACCGGTGGTGGGTGAAAGGCGCCGGCGCCGAGGAACTGCGCACCATGGTCGACCGGCTGCTGGCCACCCGGGTGTCGGTACTGGACGTCGGGCGGGCGGAATTGCATCCGGCCGGCGACGAGACCACCGAGGGTGTGCTCGATCTGGCCTCCCGGCTGGGGGCACGTTACGTCACCGTGGCGCCCGGCACCGACGTCGATCGGAACGAGATCACCCGGCTGTTCAGCGACGTCGTCGGCCGCGCCGATTCCTATGGACTGGTCCCGCTGCTCGTCCCCACTGCGGACACCGCGATCGCCACCGTGCACGAGGCCACCGATGTGGCCCGGGCCGCGGGGGGCGGGGTGCTGATGGATCTGTCGGTGACGTTGTCGAGCGAGGAGATCGAGGACACCATGCTGCGGGCCGGCAATCGGCTCGGCTACCTCCGACTGCACTGCGAAGACCTGGACTCGGTCGCCGAAGGGACGCTGGCCGGCAAGCTGGCGACCGTGCCGGTGCACGTGCCGGTGGCGGTGGGGTCGGGGGCACCCGACACCGGCGGCCGGGACGACCTCGCCGTGCGGGCTGTCCGCTGGCGCCTGTTGATCGACCGGATGCTCGAACACCCCCGCGCCCGCGCCGCCCGGGAAGCCGGCTGACGGCTTCAGCCGACGTACGCGACGGCCTCGATCATGTAGAGCGGATGCTCACCGGTCCGGCCGAAGGCAGCGGACTCGCTGGCCGAGCGGGCCGGGCGGTGCTCTCCGAAACGTCGGGCCCAGACCCGGTTGAACATCGGGCGGTCGCGCTGCAGCTCGCGCATCACGATCCCGACCCGGACCACCTCGGTCAGGGTCGCACCGGCGGCGGCCAGGATCGCCTCCAGGTTGTCGAACAGTTGCTCCGCCTGGGCCTCGGCCTCGTCGGGAAGGGCGTGGTCGGCCGGGGATGCACCGAACAGGGCCGACACGTACACCCAACCGCCCGCCACCACCGCCTGCGGGACCGGACCCTGATGAGTCGGCGCCGCGTCGGTGTGGACCACCCTCACGCGCCGGTCACTTCGATGGTGCCGAGGCCGTCGAACTCGAAGGTCACCCCGCGGCCGGCGACCACCGGCACGGGGGCGGTCACCCCGCCGGAGAACACCAGCTGGCCGGCCCGCAGCGACTCCCCCTCGGCGGCCAGCTGGTTGGCCAGCCAGGCCACCGACGCCGCCGGATGGCCCATCACGGCCGCGCCGGCCGCGGTCATCACCACGTCCCCGTCCACCCGGACGATGCAGCCGAGCAGCCGCAGGTCCAACCGGTCCGGCGGGACGGCGATCGGACCCAGGTAGAACGCACCCGAGCTGGCGTTGTCGGCCACCACGTCCTCGAGGGTGAACTTGAAGTCGGCGTAACGGGAATCGAGCACGTCGACGGCGCCGAACACCACATCCGTCGCGGCCAGGACCGAGGTCACCGTGGCCGGCGCGGGAACATCCCGGGCCAGCAGGAAAGCGATCTCGGACTCCACCCGCGGATGGATGAACGCATCCAGGTGCACCGGGTCGCCGTAGGTGGCCAGCATGCTGCTGGTCACCCGGCCGTACAGGGGCGAGTCCACGCCCATGGCCTGCTGCTTGTTCCGGCTGGTCAAACCGAGCTTGTAGCCGACCAGCCGCTCGCCGGCGGCGAGCTTGGCCTGCACGAACAGGCGCTGGGCCGCATAGGCGGTGGCCAGGTCGGTGTCCGGGGCGAGCTGACTGATCTGGGTGGTGGTGCGCCGCTCGCTTTCGGCGGCGATCAGCGTGTCGGCGATTTCCTGGGCATTCACGAGGAGCGGGTCGAGAACCGCACGGTGACGCCGCCGAGGTGGTCGAAATCAGCCCGGAACGAGTCCCCGGGTTGCACCGGCACCATCTTGTGCACCGCGCCCGGCAGGATCACGTCACCGGCCCGCAGGCTCGCCCCGAAGCTGCCCAGCTTGTTGGCCAGCCAGGCCACACACCGCGCCGGGTTTCCGAGAGCGGCGGCCCCGGCTCCGGTTTCAATGAGTTCTCCGTGCCGGCTGACGACCACGCCGAGCAGTCGCAGGTCGAGCTCGTCGACCTTGCGGATCCGACCACCCACCACCAGCAGGCCCGACGAGGCGTTGTCGGCGACGGTGTCGATCAGTTTGATCTTCCAGTCGGCCACCCGGCTGTCCACCACCTCGACCGCGGGAAGCGCCCCGGCGATGGCCCCCAGGGCCTTGGCCGTGGTGATGCCCGGCCCGGCCAGATCGGTCTCCATGACAAAGGCGACCTCGGCCTCGACCCGCGGCTGCACCAGCCGGTTCAGGTCGATGAGATCGCCGTCCTCGACCATCATCACGTCGGTGAGGACGCCGAAGTCGGGCTCGTCCACCCCCAGCAGCTGCTGCATCGGCTTGGACGTGAGCCCGACCTTGCGGCCGATGAGGATTTCACCGGCGGCCACCCGACGGTCGATGTTGATCGTCTGGATCGCGTACGCGTCCTCGATCTCCAGTTCTGGATACCGGCTGGTCAACGGCTCGATCGGGGTGGTGCTCCGATCGGCCTCCCAGAGTTCGTCGGCCAGTTGCCGCTGCAGATCGGTAGGTTGCGCCACCCCTGCAGGCTGGGCCTCGCGCAGGCCATCTGCAAGTCGGCGCGGCGACGTTTTCAGGCAGTGGAACCGCCTGCCCCGGCGCACAGGGTGCTACCAGCCGCCGCCCAGGCGATTGGTGTGCGCTTTACTGACGCAGTCCAACGCGTCATCGTTGATTCGGTATGGATGAGGAGACTCCGTGGCAGGCAATTCGGCTCAATCCGGCCGCTCGGTCACCAGCAAGATCGCCGCGATTCTGCAGACCTTCACCGAGGGGTCCGAACATTCGTTGACCGAAATCGCGCGCTTGGCCGGGTTGCCGATCTCCACCGCTCATCGATTGACCTCTGAGCTCGCCGCCTGGCGGCTGCTGGAGCGCACCGAGGACGGGATGTACCGCGCCGGACTCCCGCTGCGCATCATCGGCACCATCGGTACGGTGGCTCCCCGAATGGCCGAGCGGGCGCCGTGCGTGGTCGAGGACCTGTGCACGGCCACCCGCAGCCGGGTGCGCCTGGGCGTGCTCGTCGACGGTCAGGTCAGCTACATCGAAAAGCTGCCCGGATCGCACCCCACCAGCGCGTTCTGCGCCGCGGCGACGCTGCCGGTGCACGCCACCGCCGTGGGTCGCGCCCTGCTCGCCTTCTCTTCGCCGCGCACCATCGAAATGATCATCGGGCGGGGTCTGCGTCCGTTCACCCCGCACACCGTGACCTCCCCTGATCGGTTCCGGCGGGCCTTGGCCGTGGCCCGGCTGACCCGGGTGGCCGTGACCAGATGGGAGCTGGAACCTGGCATCTGCGGCGTCGCCATGCCGGTGTTCGGCCCCGGCGGGGACATCCTGGCCGCCATCGAGGTCACCCTGCGGGACCTGGGCCGCGACCTGCAGCCGTGCCTGGCACCCCTGGCCATTGCCTCCCGCAGCCTGTCCCGGGAACTTGCCGCCGACAGCGCCGGGATCGGTGGGCTGCTCGAGATGGCCGTGCCGGTGGTGCGCGCCGTCAACCACTGACGTCCACTGGCCGGAACTCGTACCGTCGCGCTCGGGTCAGCTCCGCACTTCCTCCACGCTGGATGTGCGCGGCTCGTGGCTGCGCGGACGAGGAGAAGCCAGGTGCCGGATCATTCACCCGAGACCACGGCCCGGCGTACCGCCCTGGCCACCGTGTGCCTCTCCGGCACTCTGGCCGACAAATTGCAGGCGGCTGCCGGAGCAGGATTCGACGGTGTCGAGATCTTCGAGCCGGATCTCATCGCCGCGCCCTCCTCCCCCGAAGAAATCCGTTCCCGCTGCGCGGATCTCGGAGTCTCGATCGATCTCTACCAACCGTTTCGCGACTTCGACTCGACCGATCCGGGCGCTCTGGAACGGAATCTGCAGCGGGCCCGGCACAAATTCGACGTGATGCGCAAGCTCGGAACCGACCTGGTGCTGGTCTGTTCCAACGTCAGCTCCGATGCGGTGCCCGACGACGATCGACTGGCCGAGCAATTGCACCGCCTGGCCGATGCCGCGGCCGACGCCGGCGTACGGATCTGCTACGAAGCCCTGGCTTGGGGCCGGGAAGTGAACACCTACGACCACTCCTGGCGGATCGTGCAGGAAGCCGACCACCCAGCGCTGGGCCTGTGCCTGGACAGCTTCCACATCCTGTCCCGCGGATCCGATCCGGCCGGCATCGCCGATATCCCGGGCGAGAAGCTGTTCTTCCTGCAGCTCGCCGACGCGCCGCATCAGGACATGAACGTCCTGCAGTGGAGCCGGCACTACCGGCTCTTCCCCGGCCAGGGCGCGTTCGATCTGCCCACGTTCCTGGGTTACGTGCTGGCCGCGGGCTATGACGGCCCGCTGTCCCTGGAGGTCTTCAACGACGTCTTTCGCCAGGCCGATCCGACCCGGACCGCGGTCGACGCGCACCGGTCGTTGCTGGCCCTGCAAGAGGCCACCACCGGATTGCTGCCCGTCGCGGCCGGCTCGGCGGTGACCGTCCCACCTCGCCCGGAATTGCACGGGTTGGCCTTCGTGGAACTCGTGGTCGACCCGGATGCGGCGGACCACATCGGCGGCACCCTGACCGGTCTGGGCTTTCGGTCCGCCGGCCGGCACCGCAGCAAGCCGGTCACCCTATGGGCGCAGGGGGACTCCCGGATCCTGCTCAACGTGGCCGAGGCGGAGCATGTCGACACCGCCGCGGTGGCCGCGCTGGGCATCGACACCCTCTCGCCGGCCGACGCCACCGCTCGAGCTCAGGCCCTCCAGGCCCCGGTACTCCCCCGGCGCCGCGGCCCGGCCGAGGCAGACATCCATGCGGTGGCCGCTCCCGACGGGGTCCAGGTGTTCTTCTGCGGCCCCGACGACTCGGCCGGCTGGCGGGCCGACTTCTCCATCGACCCGGCGGGAAAAACGTCCGCGACCTGGATCTCGCACACCGACCATGTTGCCCTGACCCAGCCGTTCGACCGGTTCGACGAGGCCACCCTGTTCTACCGATCCATCCTGGGCCTGCATCCCCAGCACAGTTCCGAGATCGCGGCCCCGTTCGGGCTGGTCCGCAACCGCGCGGTGGCCGACGGGGACCGCACCGTGCGCATCTGCCTGAGCGTGTCGGTGTTGCGTCGCGGCGCCGACTGGCACCCCGGTGTGACCGATCCCCAGCACGTGGCTTTCGCCACCTCCGACGCGCTCGCTCTGGCCCGGGCCGCGCGAGCCGCCGGGGTCCGCCTGCTGCCCATCCCGGACAACTACTACGACGATCTGGACGCCCGGTTGGACGTGGAACCCGAAGTGCTGCAACAGATGCGGGAGCTCGGGGTGATGCTGGACAGGGATCCCGACGGAGAGTTCCGGCACTTCTACACCGAGGTTTTCGGCGGCCGGATCTTCTTCGAGGTCGTGCAACGCATCGGTGACTACCAGGGTTACGGGGAGTCGAATGGGCCCATTCGGATGGCGTCACACCGCCGTCAGCGCATCGCCCCCGGGTAAACTCGAGACGCGTCACTTCGTTGCCCCCCGATGACGCGCGGGTAGCTCACCCGAAGGTGTCCAACCCAGGAGGCAACACCATGATCACCCAGCTGCGCCGCCGAAGCGCTGCCCGCCTGATGGGCCGGGCCCTGGACCGGGGCGTCGAGCGCCGCGAAATGACTGAACGGCTGACGCGAGCCCAGCATCGTCGTGGCGATGGTCCCGAACTGGACCGCGTGCTGTCCATGGCCGCCGACGCGGAACGCTTGCAGCTCTGGTTGGGCCTGCGGATCCATCCGCGTCCGCAGATCTGACTGAGCCGCGGCGCGAGCAGCGGGGCCCGGCAGGGGCCGTTCCGGCAGGCGATCGTCGCGTCGCCCGGCCCGGCGATGCCGCCGCCCTCTCCGGTGGGCCGAGGCCGCCCCGCCGACCTCAGGCGACCACCTCCGAGGACACGTCCTGCTCAGGGCTTCGCGAGGCGGCCAGCTCCCGGGTGATGCCCTTGGCCGCGACCGTGAGCAGCGGCACCAGGGTGTGCCGGGCCTGTTCCAGGCTGGTGGCGGTGGTCCCGATCGCGCCGACGGCACAGCCACCCGGGGCGAACACCGGCACAGCCACCTCTCGCACACCGGGCCGCAGCTCGCCATCGGCGGTGGCCACCTGGGTCAGCCGGACCACGGCCAGCGTGTGCCGCAGGTCCATCGGGTCGGTCTTGGTCTGCTCGGTGAACGGCCGCAGCCCCTGCGCCAGCACCGATTTCACCACCGCCGTGGGCGCGAAAGCGAGTAACGCCTTGCCCACCGCGGTGGCATGCGCGGGCAGCGGGTGACCCCGGCCGGCCCCGACCGGACCGTCCGGACCGCTGCGGAAACCGATGACCCCGCCGTCTCGGAGTACTCCGAACACGACCGGGCGTCCGATCGCCGCGGCCACGTCCGTCACCGCACTGGGCGCATGGTCGAACACCGCGAGGGACGCCGCGGGCTGCAACATCGACAGCATCGCTCCGACGCGGTAGCTCCCGTCGTCGCCGCGGTCGAGCACACCCGCGTCGATGAGTTCGTTGACCAGCCGATGCGTGGTGGACACCGGCAGCCCGCCCAGACGGGCGAGTTCGGACAGGGAATGGTCGCCACCGGCCAGGAAGCAGCGCAGCAGGCCGACCACCTTGCTGGTGACCGAGCGGCCGGGCTGGATGGAATTGCCTGCCACGTCGGTCACCGGCTCCCGGCGAGCTGGACTGCGACGTTGGTGAGAACAGCGGTGATCATCATTTCTTCTCCTGAGAACGCCTGCCGGACAACGGATACGTCCGTCGTTCGGCCAGCGGGGTCTCGGGAGCCGGGTGCGCTCGTCCATCCCCGCAGTGGGATGTCGTAGCTGGACTGTGGCACCCCTCACGAGCATGATCAAGGCATGCGTACCGCTGAGCGGAACGGCTCTTCCGAACCGGTCGACTCGGCCGACTCCGTCATCGCCCGGGTCGACAACCTGCTGGGGGCATTCGACGCCAAGCATCTGACTCTGGGCATCTCCGAGTTGGCCCGGCGATCGGGGCTGGCCAAGTCCACGGTGGCCCGACTGGCTGCCGAATTGACGCGGTTCGGGTTCCTGGAGCGCACCGGGACCGACCTCCGCCTCGGCACCCGGTTGTTCGAGTTCGGCGAGCTGGCCAGCCGGCAACGACAGCTGCGTGAGGTCGCGCTGCCGTACCTGTCGGACCTGCGACAGGTGAGCCGGCAGACCGTGCATCTGGCCGTGCTGGCCGACACCGACGTGGTGTACGTGGAGATCGTGCGCAGCCGGGAGGCGCCCCGGATGCCCTCCTTCGTGGGTGGTCGGCTGCCTGCGCATGCTGCCGCCGTGGGCAAGGCCATCCTGGCCTTCTCGGACCAGGGCACCGTGCAGCGGGTGCTCGATCGCGGGCTTCAGCCGGTCGGCCCGCGGACCATCACCGCGCCTGGGCTGCTGCTGCGGGAGCTGCGTCGGGTCCGGGAGAGTGGGATCGCCTACGAGAACGAGGAATCCAGTCACGGTGTGGGCTGCGCGGCGTGCCCCATCCTGGACGGGTCCGGCGCTCCGGTGGCCGGCATCTCGGTGTCCGGACGAACCGGCACCCTGGACCTGCGCCGCGTCGGACCGGCCGTACGGACCGCAGCTCTGGCCCTGAGCCGCCAGTTGGTCGGCCAGCCGACGTTCTGAGCCTACGAGGAGAGCCCCGCCGGAGGCGTGCCGTCATCGGTGAACTTCCGGCAGGACGAAGGCCCGGCGGTCTCTCCCGCCGGGCCTTCGTGGTGTTCTCGCTCGGTCAGATCACACCGACGCCAGCCGAGCCTTCTCGTACTCGGCTTCGGGCACCGGCGCCTTGTTGGGCTCACCGCAGTCGTTCAGATGGAACCGGAACGTCTCCCGGGCCGACATCGCGGAGAGCGCTGCCACCACGGTCAGGGCGAACGAGATGGTTCCCACCGTCCAGATCACATGGGTGTGCACGCTCGATGCCTGGGCCACGCACTCAGCGGTCGGAGTGAACTTCTTGCTCACCACACATCCGGACGTCGGGCCGGCGATCTCGGCAAATATGGCAGGCAGGAAGGCAGTGATCAAGGTGCCGATGTTTTGTGACACCGCGAACGCCGTCACCCGGGTCCGGGTCGGGAACATCTCTTGGTAGAAGGACGGGAAGACCGCGTTGTAGCCCTGGTAGACCATGCCCCACATGAGCACCGCGAAGATGATGGTCAGCGGCACGTTGTCTTTGGAGATGAAAAAGAGATAGGGGTAGATCAGAATGCCCGAGCCCAGCGCGCCGACAATGATGGGCATCCTCCGGCCGACTTTGTCCGAGTAGGAGCCGACCATCGGGATCAGGATCATGGCAATGGCATTCCCGATCACCGGGATGAACAGGTAGAGCTTCGTGTTCATGCCCACGCCATAGGCCTGATTGGTCGCGAAGGTGGCGCCGAACGTGGTGGCGATGGTGGCCACTGTGTTCATCAGCGCCATGCACGCCACCCGGATCATGTTCGGCCAGCTCTCCCGAACGGCGACGACGATCGGCGCCGGCGGGATCTCCTCGTGCTTTGCCTCCTCGCGGAAGGCCGGGGTCTCATCCACGTTGCGGCGGATGTAATAGCCGACGATGACCACGACCGCGGACAGGGCGAACGGGATGCGCCAGCCCCAGCTGTTCATGGCGTCGCTGGACAACGAGAAGTACAGCGGCAGGAACACGGCCGCCGCGATCAGCTGCCCGCCCTGGGTGCCCTGCAAGGTGAAACTGGCGTAATAACCGCGCTTTCCGAACGGAGCGTTCTCCACGATCATGGCGCTGGCCCCGGACAGCTCACCGCCGACGGCGAAGCCCTGGATGAGTCGCAGCACCACCAGCAGGATCGGCGCCCACACCCCGATGGAGGCGTAGCTGGGCAGCAGGCAGACCAGGAAAGTGGCGAAGCCCATCATCAACATGCACAGCACGAGGACGTTCTTGCGACCGAATTTGTCGCCGAAGTGACCGAGCACGAAGGCACCGATGGGCCGGGCCACGTAGCCCACGCCGTAGGTGGCGAACGAGGCCACGATGGCCACCTTGTCGTTCCCGGACGGAAAGAACACCGACGGGAACACCAGCGACGCCGCGGTCGCGTAGATGAAGAAGTCGTAGTATTCGAGTGCGCTACCGATCCACCCGCTGGCCACCGCCGCCTTCGGCGATTTCACGAACTCGGTGGGTTCTCCCGCCGCACTCTCGGCGATCTGGTCCCTCATTGTTTTCCTCGCAGACGGGTGGGACGGCGCTGGCCAACCTTGACAGCAGTAGTGGACCGCCCACGTTCCACCCGGTCAACGAGGTTGTGCTGGCTTTCCGCTGGACGGCATGGTCACCGACGAAGGCGCGGCCGGGCGCGGTTGCGGTCAGCGCGGATGACGGAACATCACCACGTTCATCGCCCCGAAGAGCAGGCCGACCACCAGCAGGACCCAGCCCAACGCTGGCAAAGAGCTGCCCGCGGCTCCGAGCAGGACCATGATCCCGGCCACCACGACGAAGACAGACGCCGCCAGTGCGATCAACAGCTGTGTCCG
Source organism: Nakamurella sp. (assembly GCA_965277905.1). Classification (GTDB taxonomy): domain Bacteria; phylum Actinomycetota; class Actinomycetes; order Mycobacteriales; family Nakamurellaceae; genus Nakamurella. The sequence goes on along the minus strand of CBDIDW010000004.1, from coordinate 591,202 downwards.
GCGGCGCCTCACGGGTGGAGTCTCACGGGTGGGGTCTCACACCGTGGGGATCTGGGAGACGGCACGCAGCTCCTCGGGGGTGGCCGTGCCGAGACCGAAGAACTCCAGGTAGGCCGGGATCATCTCGAACAGCATGTCGCTGCCGACCTGGATCGGGCATCCCTTTGCCTCCGCCGCCCGCAGGAACGGCGTGCTCGGCTTGAGCACGACGTCGGCCACGAAGGTTCCGGGGTCGATGCGATCCACGTCCAGGGGCAGCGGATCGGTGTCCTTCATCCCCATCGGCGTGGCGTTCACGACCAGGTCGAAGCCGGCCGGGTCCTTGGATCCGACGGTCACCGCGATGTCCGGGAAGTGCTCGGCGATCCGGCCGGCCAGCGCCTCCGAGGCCGCCTGGTGGGGGTCGAACAAGCCGAGCGAGCCGATCCCGGCCGCAGCCAGCGATGCCGCGATGGGTGATCCCACCCCACCGTTGCCGACCACCAGCGCGCTCCTGCCCGCGGCCTGGAAACCCTTGCGCTGCACGCCCCGGGCGAATCCGGCCCCGTCGAACTGGTCAGCCAGCAGGGACCCGTCCTCGCGCAGCAGCACCGCGTTGGCGGCGCCGGCGACGGCGGCGGTCGGCGTGATCTCGTCCACCAGTGAAATGGTCACCACTTTGTGCGGCATGGTCACCAGCGCCCCGCGGATGTTGGACATCCGGAACAGTGGGCGGAAAATTTCCTGATAGTCCTCGGCCTTCACGCCCATGGGGACGACCACGGCGTCGACACCGTTCTTCTCGAACCACGGGTTGTAGATCAACGGCGACTTGAAGGTGAAGGTCGGGTAGCCGATGTGGGCGATCAGGGTTGTCGTTCCGCTGATCATTTCTCGTTCTCCCTCGTCCGGTTCCGCAGATTCAGGCTGTCACGCGCGTTCGGAGCCGGGTCGGGCGACCCCGGTGCCTTCCGACCAGTGAGAGAGGTTGGAACGACCCGATCCGCGGTGACCACACTGGAGGACGTCCGACGGCGACAGGGAGGGTCCGGATGACACCCGACGGTCCGCGCGCGGTACCCGATCTGGGGGTGACGGCGAGCGACGGCGGCGCACTGGACGTGCACGCGCACGCGATGCCGCTCCCGCTGCTGCAGCGGCTGGCCGACCGCGGGCTGGCGGATCTGTCCGGAGTGGCCCACGACGTCATCCGGCTCGACCCGGCCGTCAGCGGCGTGGGTCCCGGAGCGCCGCTGCCACTGGCCCGATCCCAGTACGACGTCGATGTCCGGCTCTCCGAGATGGATGAGCTCGACATTCGCGCTCATGCGGTGTCGCTCCCGCCGTTCCTGTTCTGCTCGACCTCCGACGACGAAGCCTTCGCCACCGGAATCGTGGCCGCCGGCAACGACGAGTTGGCCACCTATGTGGCCGACGCTCCGGACCGGCTGCTCGGTCTGGGCTCGGTCCCGTTGGGCTGGCCCGGCGCCGCCCAGGAGGCCCGCCGAGCCCTGGACGATCTCGGTCTGGACGGCATCGCCATCGGCAGTCGCGGCGGCGGCAAGGATCTGGATCACCCGGTCAATGACGATCTCTGGGCGCTGCTGTCGGAGCGGGACGCGTTCGTCTTCCTGCATCCGTCCGGCGTGCCCGACGCACCCCGGCAGCGGGAGTTCTATCTGTCCCAATTGGTCGGCTACCCGATGGAGACCGCGCTGGCGGTGGCTCGATTGGTACTCGGGCAGGTCCTGGAACGCTTCCCGTTGAATCTCTGCCTGGCCCACGGCGGCGGCTGCCTACCGGCGCTCCGGGGTCGGCTCGACATGGGTTGGGAACGCAAGGAAGTCACTCACACCACGCCGCTTCGGCCGAGCGAGTACACCGACCGGTTGTACTACGACACGGCCACGTTCTCGACCAAGCTGCTGCGCCGATTGGTCGAGGACGTCGGGGCTGACCATGTCCTGTTGGGGACCGACCACCCCTTCGAACTGGCCGACCGCGCCCCCCGGGACACCGTCATGGCGCTCGGGCTCGATCGCGGGTCGACCCGCAACATCCTCTGGGACAACGCCGCCCGGTTGCTGCGCGTTCCGGTTGCGCGCCAGCCCTGACCCCTACCGACCGATTGGCCGGGGGTGGTACCGGTGAGGGAACGAGTCGTGGCAGGTCCCCTCACCGGGGAATCGGAGTGACACCGCCGTCTGGCCGTCAGTGACCCATCTCGGCGGCGGTGGCCTGGATGCGGGCAAGTCTCGGGGCGCTCGGCCAGCGGACCTTGGTGGCCCAGCCGAACTTCTCCAACGCCCAGATGACTCGGGCGGAGATGTCCAGTTGACCGGGCAGGACCCCATGCCGGGCGCAGGTCGGGTCGGCGTGGTGCAGGTTGTGCCAGGACTCGCCGAAGGAGACCAAGGCCAGCGGCCAGAAATTGGCTGACTTGTCGCGGGTGCTGAACGGCCGGGCCCCGATCATGTGGCAGATCGAGTTGACCGACCAGGTGACGTGATGCAACACCGCGATCCGGACCAGGCCGGCCCAGAAGAATGCGGTCAGCGCACCGTGCCAGCTGCCGGAAATCAGTCCGCCGAGTAAGGCCGGACCCAGCAGTGACACCGCCGTACAGGCCGCGAAATTCCGGTTCACCGCGGCGATGTCGCGATCCGCCAGCAGATCGGGGGTGAATCGCTGCTGGTTGGTCAGGTCCCGGTTGAAGATCCAGCCCATGTGGGCGTGCCAGAAGCCCCGGGCCAGTGCGGCCGCCGAGGTACCGAACAGCCACGGAGAATGCGGGTCACCTTCCCGGTCCGAGAACGCGTGGTGCCGCCGGTGGTCGGCCACCCAATCGATGATCGGACCCTGCAGGGCAAGCTGACCGGCTATCGCCAAACCGATCTTCAGCCCGCGGTTGGCCCGGTAGGAGCCATGGGTGAAATACCGGTGGAAACCGACTGTGACGCCCAGCCCCGAGATCGTGTAGAAGACGACGGCGATCAGGACGTCGGTCCAGTTCAGGCCCCATCCCCAGGCGAAGGGGACAGCTGCGGCCACCGCCAGGAGCGGAAGGGCCGAGAACACGTAGATGAGGACCTGCGAGGTGTCGTCGCGACGTCCGGAAACGACCGGCTTCGTCGCTCGGGCGGAAGGAGTATCGAGAAGAAGATTGGTCGAACCCTCAGCGCTCACGCGGACGTTGCCGCGGAGCCGACGAGACAGCACTGGCACTGCAAAGGGGTCGGTCGAGCCGAGAGCATACGAATCCCAGGTGTCAGACGTTCACGACGAGACTGGGCGGCGAGCGTTTGACAATGTCACGGCCTTCGGCAGCGACATCGGCCCCAGGCCGGCTGTAGAGATCAGCAAGTGTGACAGTACCCGCTCAGCCGTCCGGCAAACGTCCACTCGCTCGCCGCGGTGGCCGAGGTCACCGTGCCACCGCGCCGCCGTCACCCCAGCGCCGCGGCCAGCACCCCCTGCAGCTCCGCAGGCGTCAGCTCTATCGGATTGCCTTTGGTGCTGCTCGCGGACAGGGTCTTGGCCACGATGTCGTCGGCCATCGACGCACTCACACCGATCTCCCCGAGGGGCCGGACTCCGAGTAGGGCAACGGTTTCATCGATCCACTCCACGCCGTCCTCGATCGCGGCGTCGGCGCGTCCGGTGAGCAGCGCGGCGGCCCGCCGGTAGGCCGGGAGCGCGGGGCCGGCCGGATCCCGAGCCCAGAGCGCGGTGATGTTGGCCCGGGTCGCCGCAACCAGCAGAGCGGCGCAGATGACGCCGTGCGGCGCGTCCACCACACCGCCGATCACCCCGGCGAAGCCATGGACCACACCGAGTTTCGCGTTGGCCAGGGCCATGCCGCCGAGCAGGCCGCACATCGACATGTCGGTTCGGGCCCGTTCGTCCGAGCCGTCGGTGTAGGCATCGCGCAGTCCCCGACCGGCCCGCTGCAGGCCCTGGGCGGCCAACGCGTCGGTGATCGGGGTGGCCGCGTGGGACACCAGCGGCTCCAGGCACTGGGTGAGCGCGTCCAGACCAGCGGCCGCGGTGACCGACGGCGGGCAGTCCAAGGTGAGCAGTGGGTCCACCAGGGCCAGGGTGGGCAGCATGCTGGGCGCGCGCAGGCTGACTTTGCGACCGTGCTCGGGCGAGGCGAGCACCGCGTTCGCGGTGACCTCAGCGCCGGTCCCCGCGGTGGTGGGGACGGCGGCGAACGGAACCGAGGGGGCGGCGATCGCTTGCCCGCGGCCGATCACCTCCAGGTAGTCCAGCGGGTCGCCGCCGTTGGCCAGCAGCATGGCCACCGTCTTACCCAGGTCGATCACGCTGCCGCCGCCGATGGCAACCACGAACTGAGCGTCGACCTCGCGTGCCCTGGCCGCCGCGGCCCGGGCCGATGCCACGGTCGGCTCCCCCGCCACCAAGAACGGAGTGAGTGCGGCGGGCAGTGCCCCCATCAGGTCGCCGTGCCGCTCCGGGTGAGACCCCGTGCACACCAGCGCCCGCGCGCCCCAGCCCGACACCAGGCCGGGAAGTTCGGCGGAGCGACCCGGACCGAAAACGATCTGCCGGGCGGTGGCGAAACCGAACGACTCGAAGGTCACCGCGGAGTCCGCCAATCCAGGGCGTCTGCCGGGAATACGGCCGAAAACTTCTGCGACGTCCGCGGTCTGGCCATCATCGGGGCGACCGCGTCCCTCCACACGGCGTAATGATCGGTGTGCTTGTGCGCGGCGACCGCGTCTGCGTCGGCATACACCTCGATCAGCGTGGCGTGTGTTGCGTCGGCGTGGTCCTGCAGGACGTCGAATCGCATGACCCCGGGCTCGGACAGCGAAGCGGTCGCATTGTCGATGCTGACGCGCAGGAACTCTTCCACCTGCCCGGGTGTGACGGCGATGTCCACGACGACGATGATCATGTGCTCATCTTGACCTACGGCCTCCCTCGCTGAAGATGTGCTTCGTACCATTGGAATCGGCTCGGCGCCGGGCGCGAGGCACATCTGGACTACGCAATCACCAACCGAGCCTCGGTCTCACCACCGACGATTCGACCGGTGGGCGCGAAACCGAACCGCTCGTAGAACGGACCGGGGCTGCCCGGCCCCTCGATCCAGCTCGTCAACAGACTCGAACAGCCCCGGTCCCGGAGCTGCTCGACGAGGCGTCGGAGGGCCGCGGTGCCGATCCCCCGGCGCTGGAATCGGCGGTCTATCAGCAGCCGCCAGAGAAAAGGCTCGGGCTGGAACTCGTTGACATCGGCGGTCATCAGGAATCCGGCGGGCTCACCGTCGGCCAGGATGCCCTGCAGCCAGGGACTGGCCGGATTCTGGTCGTCATCGACCGGAAAGAGCGCATCGGCGTAGGACTGGGCCATGGTGGCCACCAACCGCTCCTGCGAATGATGGGTACGCAGGCCATAGAACTGCCGCTCATTGGCCGCCGTGACAGTTACCAATTCCAGATTGCCGGCCGGTCCGACAGAACGATGCCGCCATTCTTCGAACTCTTCCCGGGTGCTGCCATAACTCATGTTGTCGGTCCACTCGCCCCGCCAGAAGAACGAGCGGCGGGTGAGGTACTCGAAGACCAGCCCGGACGCCTCCAATACCCGCTGTGAGGCCACGTTGACGGGAGCCAGCTCGCCGTACACCCGGCCGACACCGACTCCGTCGAACAGAGCCGTGACCAGCGCCGTGGCCGCCTCGGCCGCGTACCCGCGGCCGTGGAACGCCTGGGCCAGGGTGAAGCCGATCTCGGCCACCCCGCCGGTGGCATCGACGTTGGTGCAGACGTCGCCGATCACCTTTCCGTCCAGCTCGACGGCCAGCGTGGTCCAGTCCCCGAGCGCGATCTCGGTCCGGCTCAACTGATCGGTCAGCGACGCGATCGCGTCGGCCTCCGTATAAGGCAGCGTCCACAGCTGATAGCGGGCAATGTCCGGGTCGTTGCGATAGGCGACGAAGGTCGGCACGTCGTGCAGTGTCATCAGCCGCAGCGTCAGTCGCGGCGTGCGGATGGGCAGGGAGGCGGCCACGGACGGACGGTACGCCCGCGTCCTGCCGCCGGTCGCCCGGAATATTCGTTGTATGCCTACAATGGTTGTGTGCCTACAACTACCTCGGTGGCGACCTCGTCCGGCGCGCTCTGGCTGGGGCTCAGCGCCGTGGTGCACGACTACGACTGGGCCGGCCGCGACCGCATCGCGCAGCGGATGGGCCTACCTTTCAGTCGTTATCGGGCGTTGCGCCGGCTCGAGGTGGAGGCGCTGCGGCAGCGGGTGCTGGCCGAGCGGATGGGGATCGACGCCCCGGCGGCCAGTGTGATCATCGGCGACCTGGTCGCGCACGGGTTCGCCATCCGGCACAGCGATCCGGAGGACGCCCGGTGCAAGGTCGTGTCGATCACGCCCGCCGGGATGGCCCTGATGCATGAGATCCGCGCGCTCCCCGGCCTGGCGCCGAGCATCGTCGATCGGCTCTCCGACGAGGATCGTGAACACCTCGCGCACATCCTCGATGTGCTGCGGGCGGTCCGGGCGTGACCACTGCAGAGGCGAAGACCGAGGCCGGCACCACCGGCGAGCCGAGCCCGGGCCGGCGCTACGGCATCCTGATCATCTGCTGCATCAGCTTGTTCATCGTCGGGATCGACGTCAACGGGCTCAACGTCGCGCTGCCGTCCATCCGGGCCGATTTGGGGTCGTCGCCGTCCGGATTGCAGTGGGTGCTGGACGCCTACACCCTGGTCATCGCGTCGTTGCTGATGCTGTCCGGATCGGTCGCCGACCGCGTCGGCCGGCGCCGGGTGTTCCAGATCGGCCTGGTGTTGTTCGGGGCGGGTTCGCTGATGTGTTCGCTGGCCCCGTCCACCGGCACGCTCATCGCGGCCCGAATGATCCAGGCGGTCGGCGGTTCGATGCTGAACCCGGTGGCCATGTCCATCATCACCAACACCTTCACCGAGCCGGCCGCCCGGGCCCGGGCCATCGGCGTCTGGGGCAGCACGATCGGCCTGTCGATGGTGTGCGGGCCCGTGGTCGGGGGTGCCCTGGTCGGTGCCATCAGCTGGCGGGCCATCTTCTGGCTGAACGTGCCCATCGCCGCGGCCGCGGTGGTGCTGACCGCGCTTTTCGTGCCCGAGTCGAAGGCGGCGGTGGCTCGCAAACTCGATCCGCTCGCCCAGGTGCTGTTGTTCGTGCTACTGGCCGGGATGACCTTCGCGATCATCGAGGGCCGCTCGCTGGGCTGGACGTCACCGGCCATCCTCGGGTGCGCGACCGCAGCAGCGGCCGCCGCCCTGCTGCTGATCCGGCACGAGCGGCGCAGCGACCACCCCCTGTTGGATCCCCGGTTTTTTCACAGCGTGCCGTTCGTCGGCGCCATCATCTGCGCCGTTCTCGGCTTCGCGGCCATGGGCGGCTTCCTGTATCTGAACACCCTGTTCCTGCAGGAAGCCCTGGGGCTGAGCCCGCTGCAGGCCGGTCTGATGACCCTGCCGATGGCGGCGGCCACCGCGATCTGCTCGCCGCTGTCCGGTCGGATGATCGGCAGTCGTGGGCCGCGTGCGCCGATGCTGATCGCCGGCCTGGGCATCGGGGTCAGCGGGATCATGCTGCTGCACATCGGCAACGGCACCCCGTACTGGTACCTCGGGCTCGCCTACCTGGTGTTCGGGGTCGGCTTCGGCATGCTCAACTCGCCCATCACCAATGCCGCGGTGTCCGGCATGCCCCGGGCACAAGCCGGCGTGGCCGCCGCGATCGCCTCCACCAGCCGGCAGGTCGGCTCGGCCCTCGGGGTCGCGCTGTGGGGGGCGTTGGTCTTCTCCGGCCTGCACACGAGCATGGAGTCCGGCTTCGCCGTGGCCACCCATGTCGGCTGGGTCCTGACCATCGTGGTCGGTGCGGCCCTGCTGGTCATCGGCTTCGTGTCGACCGGGCCGTGGGCCGTGCGGACCCGTAACCGGGTCGCCGGCCTCATCGATCGGTCGGAGGGGGCCCGGCAACCCGAGGTCCCGACGCGGACAGCCGAGGCCGTCGCCGGCGGGACGCGCGGGGCTTGACCTCAACCGACTTGAGCCGACTTCAGCCGACTTCTGACTCCCAGTCGCGCTTTTCCAGCGAGTCGCGGATGTGCATGAGGAACAGGGACCCGGTCGACCCGTCGAAGGCGCGGTGGTCGTAGACCAGCCCGATGATCCCGGTCGGGTGGATGGCGATGGCGTCGCCCACCGCCACCGGCCGGCGCTTCACGCCGTCGGTGCACAGGATGGCCACGTTGGGCTGGTTGATGATCGGGAACGACGCGTAGCTGGCGAACGGACCCGGGTTGGTGATGGTGAAGGTGGAGCCGCGCATGTCCTCCGCGCCCAGCTTCTTGCCCCGGGCCGCCCCCGCCAGTTGGGTGATCTTCGACGCCACCCCACGCATGTTCAGCTGATCGGCGTCCTTGACCACCGGCACGACCAGGCCCTGCTGGTCCAGATCGACGGCCACGCCCAGGTTCACGTAGGGGTGCAGGGTCATCGTCTTGGCGTCGACGTCGATGGAGGCGTTGACGGTCGGGAACGCACGCAGCGCGTCGATCACGGCCCGGGCCACGAAGGGCAGGTACGACAGCGACGCGCCGGTCTCGGACTTGAACCGGTCCTTGTGCTTGGCCCGCACCTGATCCACGTGGTGGAAGTCGACCTCGACCGACGTCCACACCGACGCGGCGATGGCCTGGGAGCGCTTCATGCCCTCGGCCACGGCCAGCCGCATCCGGGACAGCTGGACGACCCCATCGCGCGCGTCGCCACCCGACGCGGGCGCGGCGGCAGGTGTGGGTGCGGCGGCAGCCTGCGCTACGGGGGCCGCGGGCCGGGTGCCCGCGGCCAGGGCTTTTTCTACATCTTCGCGTCGAATCCGACCGCCCTCGCCGGTGCCCACGACGTTCCCGGCCTCGAGGTTGTTCTCGGCCAGGAGCCTGCGGACCAAGGGAGACAGCACCCGGCCGGCGCGCGGTGCGGCGGCCGCCGACCCGGCCGCCGCAGCCGGGGCCGCTCCAGGAGCCACCGGCACGGGTGGGGCCACGGCCGGGACGGCGTCGCCCTCCTCGCCGATACGGGCCAGCGGGGTACCGATCGGCACCGTTTCGCCCGCGGCCACCAGGATCTCCAGCAGGGTGCCGTCGTAGGGGCTGGGAATCTCGGAATCGACCTTGTCGGTGGACACCTCGAAGAGCGGGTCGTCGAACGCGACCGGGTCACCCACGTTTTTCAGCCAGCTGCCGACGGTGCCCTCGGTGACGGTCTCCCCCAGCTTGGGCATGGTGATGTCATGCACCACCCCGGTGGGCACCAACAAGGATGTGCTCTCGTCCGAACCGCCTTCGGATCCACCCATCTGGGGCGCGGCCGCCTCACCCAGCGCCGGACCGCCGGCTCCGGCCAGGGCGTCACCGGCGTCGGGCGGCCGGTTTTCTTCTGCGATCGACGCCCCGACGGCCACGATCCGCGCGACCGGTGTCCCGACCGGGGCGGCCGTGCCCGCCGGAACCAGGATCTCGGCCAACACGCCGTCGTACGGGCTGGGGATCTCCGAATCCACCTTGTCGGTGGACACCTCGAACAGCGGGTCGTCGAACGCGACCGGGTCACCGAGTTGTTTGAACCACTTGGTGATCTCGCCCTCGGTCACCGTCTCGCCCAGCTTGGGCAGCTTGACGACCCACTCCTCGCCGGACACGTCTTGATCGGACACGTCTTGATCGGACACAGGGACCTCTCCTGGAGAAAAGTTCAGCCGTGCAGCGAGCGGCCGGAGAACGTGATCATGATTTCGCCGATGGCTTCGCAAAGCCTCGGGTCGGCGTGGGGCAGCAAATTTCTGCGGTGGAATTGGTGCCGTGGTCGCAGGTGACCACCTTCTTGCCGCCGATGTCCAGGCCGGGAATGGCCCGCGGCACCGAGCCGGTACCGCCGCCGACCACCACCACGTCGAAATCGGTCATGCTTTCGCGATCTTCCGGAGGGCTTCGGCGATTTGGGCCGGCTGCGGGATCACCGCGTCCTCGAGCAGGGGGCTGGTCGGGGTGGGCGTGTTCTTGGCCGCCAACCGCATGACCGGTTGGTCCAGATACCAGAACGCTTCTTCCTGAATGGTGGCGGCGATCTCGGCGCCGTACCCCATGCGTTTGGCGGCCTCATGCAGCACCACCGCCCGGGACGTCTTGCGGACCGAGTTGACGATGGTCTCGACGTCCAACGGGACCAGGGTGCGCACATCGACCACCTCGACCGAGATGCCCTCCTTGTCCAACTCGTCGGCCACCTCGATGCCCTGGTGCACCCCGGCCGAGTAGGTGATCAGGGTGACGTCCTTGCCCTCCCGGACGACCTTGGCCTGGCCGAGCGGGATCGGTTCCAGGGACAGCTTTCCCGAGGCTCGCAGCCGCCGGTAAAGGTACTTGTTCTCCAGGTAGAGGGTCGGGTTGTTGTCCCGGATGCTGGAGATCAGCAGTCCGGCAGCATCTTCCGGCGTTCCCGGCATGACGATCTTCAAACCGGGGACGTGGGCGAAGTAGCTCTCCACGCTCTGGCTGTGGGTGGGGCCGGCCCGCAGCCGACCGCCGAAGGGCGCCCGCATGGTCACCGGCATGGCGTCACCGGTGCGCCAGTGGTGCCGGGCCAATACATTGATGATGGGGTCGAAGGCGCAGGAGATGAAATCGGCGAACTGGAACTCGACCACCGGGCGGAGCCCGACCAGCGCCGCGCCGGCCGCCAAACCGGTGAAACCCGTTTCCGCGATCGGGGTGTCGACCACCCGGCGGGGTCCGTACTTGTCCAGGAAACCCTTGGTCACCTTGAACGCGCCGCCGAACTGGCCGACGTCCTCGCCGATGATGAAAACGTTCTCGTCGCGTTCCATCTCGTGGTCCAGTGCGAGCCCGACCGCCTCCAGGTAGGTCGCCTGGCCGGAGTCGACCGGTCCGGCCGGGGCGACGTTCTCAGTCGGCATACACACCTTCCTCGATCTTCTCCGGCGTCGGCATCGGATCGGCCAGGGCCCGCTTGCGCGCGTCGATGGCCGCCTGGCGAGCCTGGGCCCGGACCTGCTTTGCGGTCTCCTCGTTGATGACACCAGCTGTCAGCAAACGCTTCTCGTACAGCTCGACGGGGTCCTTGCGGCTCCACTCGTCGAACAGTTCCCGGGGCACGTAGTCGGCCGGGTCGTGCTCGGCGTGCCCGTGCATCCGCATGGTCACGCCCTCGACGATGGACGGGCCCTCGCCGGCTCGGGCCCGAACCACCGCGTCGCCCACCGCATCGCGCACGGCCAGCACGTCGGTGCCGTCCACGGTGATCCCGGGGATGCCGTAGGCCACCGCCTTGTCCGAGAACTTGACCGATCTGCTCTGCAGGGCAACGGGTGTGGAATACGCGAACTGGTTGTTCTCGATGACGAACACGTTGGGCAGCCGCTGCACGCTGGCGATGGCCAAGGCCTCGTGGAAGTCGGCCCGCGAGGTCGAGCCGTCCCCGCAGAAGGCCAGGCAGACCCGGTCCTGGCCGCGGTACTTGGCCGCGAAGGCCATGCCGGTGGCGACCGGGAAGTTGGCCGGGATGTGGCTGGGCAGGTTGTAGATGCCCAGGTCGAGCCGGCCGTAGTGCAGGGTGCCGTCGCGGCCCCCGGTGGGCGAGGTGGCCTTGCCCATGAAGCTGGCCATCACCTGCCAGGGCTCCATGCCCCGCCACAGGTGGGCACCCAGGTCGCGGTGAATCGGTGCCATGTAGTCGTCGGTGCGCAGGGTGGACGCCGCGCCCACGCTGATGGCCTCGTGCCAATGGCCGGTGTAGAGCGAGCCGAGCAGATCGCCGCCCTTGTACATGGCCACCATTCGGTCCTCGACCGCGCGGGTGAGCACCATGACCTCGTAGATGCGCCTGAGCTGCTCCGCGTCCCGATCGCCGAGATCCCCTGTCGACGCACCAGTGTCTGCTGGAGTGGTCACCGCTGCCTACTCGTCGCTCGGGCTGATCACCGGCGTGGTCGGCGCGCCCAGGAAGAAGTCCCGCACCAGCCGGTTGAAGTCGGCCGTCCGCTCGATCATCGACCAGTGCCCGCAGTGCGAGAACACGGACAGGTCGGCGTTGTCCAGGAGCTCCACCAGCTTGTACGAGTTGGCCACCGGGATGACCTTGTCCTCGCGCCCGTGCATGACCAGGGTGCGATGCGGCAGCGCCCGGATCTCCTCCTCGGGGGTGGTCATGGCCTGCACCCAGCGTTGCCGGGGGGCCGGGAACATGGATGAGAACGCCTCCTGGAAACCAGGTTCCATGCTGGCCTTGTAGCGCACCTGGGCCAGTTCCTCGTTCACCAGGGCCCGCGAGTAGGCGAACTGGTCCAGCACTTCCCGCATGCTCTCGATGGTTCCCTCGTAGCCCCAGACGGTGTCCAGGCCGTGGGTGATCGGGAAATCCACCCCCATGCTGCCCATCAGGACCAGCTTGCCCACCCGGTCCGGATGCTGGGAGGCGATCCGCAATGCGATCGACCCGCCGAAACTGTTCCCGATCAGGTGGGCCTTCTCGATACCCAGGGTGTCCATCAGACCGACGGTCTGATCGGCCCAGGTGTCCAGCCCGTAGCTGATGCCGTCCGGGCGGTCGGAGTAGCCGAAGCCGACCATGTCCGGGGCCACCACGTGGAAGTTCTCGGCCAGCGCCGGAATGACCAGCCGCCAGTTGGAGTACCCGGACACGCCCGGGCCGGACCCGTGGATGAGCACCACGTGGTCACCGCCGGAGCCGCCTTCCAAATAGTTGGTCCGGATGCCGTTGCCGTCGGCGTCCTGCCCGATCTCCGGCTTCGATGTCTGTGTCATGACCTCTCCTGTGTTCTGCCGGTCGAACCGTCACGGGTAGTAGCGGAAAACGAGATCGGCGACGCAACAAGGCTTCTGCTCGCCATCGACCTCGAAAGTGAGCCCGTAGACAAGCTCCGCGGCCGGCCCGGACGGGTTCGGCAATTCTTTCACCTCGGCCAACCGGACCTGCATCCGGAACCGGCTGCCGACCTTCAGCGGGGCCGGGAAGCGCACCCGGTTCAGCCCGTAGTTCAAGATCACCCCGAACCCGTCGACCCGGCACACCTCCCAGAGGAATCCGGTGGCGCACCCGAGGGTGAGAAAGCCGTGCTGCACGGTGGTCCCGAACGGCCCGGCTGCGGCCCGCTGCGGGTCGACGTGGATCCACTGCTCGTCGCCGGTCAGCGTGGCGAAGGTGTCGATGTCGGACTGCTGGACGGTGCGCCACGAGCTCACGCCCAAGTCGTCGCCGACGCGCGCGCGCACTCCGTCCAGGCCGTTCAGCACGACCGGCATTGCGCCGCTGTCGCCGCTCACCGTCGTCTCCTCGCCCTGGGCACCGAACCCACCGCCGGGTCGAGTCAAACACCGGCCTGAGGGGGCGCACCGCGCGGCCCGGACGATTCCTGTCCAGTGGGAGAGCAGGCACTCCCCATCGCTTACCGACCGGCTCCTGCGCAGGATGGAAGGTGGCGTCTGGCAAGACGGGCGGCCTGAGCGAAGGAGTGGGACAGCATGTGGGGTGAACGAACGGGATGAGTCTCTACGCGGTGCAAAAATGTCTGTTCGACCATTTGCGCCGGCTGGAGGCGGCCGGTGACGGCCCTACGCCGGCCATCGTCACCGACGGGTACAAGCTCACTCCGGACGAGCTCCGTGCGGTGTCCGAGCCTGACATCGGCGCGCTCTACGCGATGGGCACCCACCCGGTCATCCTGAACGGGTTCTGCCGGGCGCTGGGTTACAAGCGGGCCGACTACCGACCGCTGATCGAGAGCTCCGGTGCCGTGCCGACGAGAAAGAGGACCAGATGGCAGACATCGTGATGGCCTACTCGGCCTCGCACGCCCCGATGATGACCGCCGACCCCGGCTCGGCGCCCCGGGAGCAAGCCGACCACTTCTTCGGAGCGCTGGAAAAGGTCCGCCAGGTGGCCAAGGACACCGGTGTGCAGGCCATCGTGATGATGACCGGCGAACATTTCACCAACTTCTTCCTGGACGGGCTGCCGCAGATCGCCGTGGGCCTGGACGACGAGCACCTGGGTCCGCCCGAGGTGTGGCTGCAGGTGCCCAAGAAGATGGTGCCGTCGAACGCCGGGCTGGCCGCGCACATCACCGCTGAGCTCATCAAATCGGGCCAACAGCCGGCTCTCTCGTACGGCATGAAGATCGACCACGGGTTCATGACCGTCTACTACTGGCTGGACAACTCCATGGAATTGCCCATGGTGCCGATCGTGTTGAACTGCACCACCCCGCCGCTGATGACGGTGCGGCAGTTCTACGAGTTCGGCAAGGTGCTGGGCAACGCGATCCGGTCGTACGACGGGCTGGAGCGCGTCGGGCTGGTCGCGGGCGGCGGGCTGTCGCATTTCATCGGCGAGCCGCGGGTGGGTGACATCGACGAGGAGTTCGACCACTGGTTCCTGGACATCCTGGCCAGCGGCGACCTGAGCCCGATCCTGGACATCCCCAACGACGAACTGGCGGAGGCGGGCAACGGCACCGGCGAGATCCGGGCCTGGGTTGCGCTGGCCGCGGCGATGGGCGACAAACCCGGCCACTTGCTCGCCTACGAGGCCGTCTACGAATGGATCAACGGCATGGGCGTCGTGATGTACGACGGCGACGCGGTGACCTCCCCGGCCTGAACGGCTCAAATCACCGAGAAACCCAGCGCCGGCTCACGTCCGGTCAGGGCCAGGAGCAGGTCGGCGCCGTGCCCACCGGTCAGGGCAGCGTCGGCGGCCAGTCCGACAGCGGTCGCCAGCGGCCCGGCGGGTGGTGCCGCGTCGACGTGTATCGCCCGGGCGATGTCCAGCCCGTGCACGACCAGCTCGAAGGTCCGGGTGGGCAGATAGTCGCGGATCCGCATACCCCCGACGAGGGTCACGATGGCCCGGTCGAGATCATCGGCCCGTGCCGCGACCTCCGCCTCCCGCCGTAGCTCGGCAAACCGGCCGACCGGGTCGTCGCCGAGATCCCGCCCGGCCTGCCGCCCGCGTTCGACCACCGCCGAATGATCGACCCGGGAGACGGCGGCGATGTAGCTCAGCGCCGACTCCATCTCCACCCGGTCCGCCTGGGTGCCCAGGTAGGTCAGCACCGTCACCAGCGACCGGCTGGTGTGTCCGACCAGCGCCCGCAGGTCCCACTCCCCCAGGCCGGGCCGGTCCCAGTCCTCGGTCGGCAACGACCGCACCAGGTTCGCCACCCAGTCCGCTGCCGCCACGAAGTTGGTCAGCTCGGGCGCACCGGTCTCCGCTTCACTCATGACTGGCATGCTCCCCCACGCAGTCCTGGCGCATCGACCGGGCGGTGCGGTCAGAGGCGGCAGGCGCGGAGGTCCGAGGCCAGGATCGCCTTGGCCCCCAGTTCGGCCAGCTGGTCCATCACCGGGTTGACCTGATTACGCAGCACCATGGCGCGGACCGCCACCCAGGCCGGGTCGTGCATGGGCGAGATGGTCGGCGACTCCAGTCCCGGGGTGATGGCCGTGGCCTGTTCGAGCAGATCACGGGGACAGTCGTAGTCGAGCATCAGGTACTGGGCAGCAATGACCACGCCCTGGAGTCGGCGGATGAGCTGGCGCGCGGCTGCGGTCGGTTCCACCGTGGCCCGGGTGACCAGAACCGCTTCCGAGGCGCACAGCACCGGCCCGAACGCGGCCAGGCCGTGCTGGCGCAGCGTCCGACCCGAACCCACCACGTCTGCGATGGCGTCGGCCACCCCGAGCTGGACCGAGATCTCCACCGCCCCGTCCAGCCGAATGACCTCGGCGGTGATGCCCTCTTCGGCGAGCCGGGCCCGGACCAGATTCGGGTAGGCGGTGGCGATACGCCGAGCGGCCAGGTCCGGAATCGTCCATTCCCGCCCGGCCGGAGCGGCGAAGCGGAAAGAACTGTGACCGAAGCCCAGGGCCAGAGCTTCGGTCACCGGGGCCTGGGAATCGGCGGTCAGGTCCCGTCCGGTAATGCCCAGGTCCAGCTCCCCCGATCCGACATAGATGGCGATGTCCTTGGGCCGCAGGAAGAAGAACTCGATGTCATTCGCCGGGTCGATCACGGTCAGGTCGCGGGAGTCGTGCCGCTGCCGGTATCCGGCCTCGCGCAACATCTCGGCGGCCGGTTCGCTCAACGTGCCCTTGTTGGGCACGGCAACTCTCAACATGAAGGTTTCTTTCTTCTCTACATACGGGCGGATAGCGGTCCACGCCTAGAGATGTCGGTAGACGTCCGCCAGCCCGAGGCCGCGACCGATCATGATCACCTGGGCCCGGTAGAGCAGCTGCGAGATCTCCAGGGCGAGGGCCTCGTCCGACTCGTGCTCGGCCGCCAGCCAGACCTCGCCGGCCTCCTCGAGGAGCTTCTTGCCCTGCGCGTGCACGCCGTCGTCCAACGCGGCCACGGTGCCGGACCCGGGCGGACGAGTTCGGGCGCGCTCCGTGAGCTCACCGAAGAGGCCGTCGAAGGTCTTCACGAGAGCACAGTCTCCCAGACCCGCGGCCCCGGCCCGCCCGTGGTCGACCGCTGGCGTTCGGGACCCGTCAGCGCAGCTTGGCGGCGCGTCTGCGGGCCTTGGCCGCGGCCGCCTTCGCCTCGGCCAGATCGGGCTCGAGCACGGCAACCGCGGTCTGACCGTTCTTGCCGTTCGCCGCTACCTGGCCGTTGACCGCTCGCGACGTCTTGCCGTTGCCGGCCGCACTGCCATTGACCGGGCCGACCCGGCTCGCGGCCTTCCCGTTGACGTGCTGATGCCCACGGCCCGCCAGGATCGGGGCCAGGAACTGGCCGGTGTAGGACGTGGCCACCGCGGCCAGCTCTTCCGGCGTCCCGGTGGCCAGGACCAGGCCACCGCCGGACCCGCCCTCCGGACCCATGTCGATGATGTGGTCGGCGGTCTTGATCACGTCCAGGTTGTGCTCGATGACGACAACCGTGTTGCCCTTGTCGACCAGCCCGTTGATCACCAGCAACAGCTTCTCCACGTCGGCGAAATGCAGCCCGGTGGTCGGCTCGTCGAGGATGTAGACCGTGCGTCCGGTGGAGCGTTTCTGCAGCTCACCCGCAAGTTTCACGCGCTGGGCCTCGCCGCCGGACAGGGTCGGCGCGGGCTGCCCCAGCCGCACGTAGCCCAGACCCACGTCGACCAGCGTCTTGAGGTGCCGATGGATGGCGGTGATGGGTTCGAAGAACTCCGCGGCCTCGTCGATCGGGGTGTTCAGCACGTCGGCGATCGTCTTGCCCTTGTAGTGCACGTCCAGGGTCTCCCGGTTGTACCGGGCCCCCTTGCACACCTCGCAGGGCACGTAGATGTCCGGCAGGAAGTTCATCTCGATCTTGATGGTGCCGTCGCCCTGGCACGCCTCACAGCGGCCCCCCTTGACGTTGAACGAGAACCGCCCCTGCAGGTAGCCGCGCACCTTCGCCTCGGTGGTGCCGGCGAAGAGCTTGCGGATGTGGTCGAACACGCCGGTGTAGGTGGCCGGGTTGGACCGGGGGGTGCGACCGATGGGCGACTGGTCGACGCCGACCACCTTGTCCACCTCGTCCAGCCCGGTCACCCGGGTGTGCCGGCCGGGCACCATCCGGGCGCCATTGACCCGGTTCGCCAGCACCGCGTGCAGGATGTCGTTCACCAGCGTCGACTTACCCGATCCGGACACCCCGGTGACCGCGATCAGCGTGCCCAGCGGGAACGCCACGGTCAGGTTGCGCAGGTTGTTCTCCCGGGCCCCGACCACGGTGAGCGCCCGCTTCGGGTCCACCGGACGTCGGGTGAGCGGCACCGCGATCTCCCGCCGGCCCGACAGATATTGGCCGGTCAGCGATTCCGTCGAGTGCACGAGATCGTCGACGCTGCCCGAGACCACCACCTTGCCGCCGTGCTCGCCGGCGCCCGGCCCGATGTCGACGACCCAGTCGGCGGAACGGATGGTGTCCTCGTCGTGCTCCACCACGATCAGGGTGTTGCCCAGGTCACGCAGCCGGGTCAGGGTCTGGATGAGCCGATGGTTGTCCCGCTGGTGCAACCCGATCGACGGCTCGTCGAGCACGTAGAGCACGCCGACCAGTCCGGAGCCGATCTGGGTGGCCAACCGGATCCGCTGTGCCTCACCCCCGGAGAGGGTGCCGGCCGGGCGGGACAGCGCCAGGTAGTCCAGGCCCACGTCGAGCAGGAAGCCGAGCCGGGCGCCGACCTCTTTGAGCACCCGCTCGGCAATCATCCGATCCCGCTCGGACAGCACCAATCCGGGGAAGAACTCGACCGCCTCGCGAATGGACAGGTGCGCGATGTCGGCGATGTTCAGCGTGCCCAGGGTGCGGTGATCAAGGGTGACGGCCAGGATCTCCGGCTTGAGTCGGGTGCCCCGGCAGACCGGGCAGGGCACCTCCCGCATGTAGCCCTCGTACCGCTCCCGCGACTGATCGGAGTCCGTCTGCGCGGCCCGTCGTTCGAGGAACGGGATGACGCCCTCGAACTCGGCGTAGTACGAGCGCTGCCGTCCATAGCGGTTCCGGTAGCTGACGTGTACGTGCTCCTTGGACCCGGTCAGCACGGCCTTACGGGCCGCGGCGGGCAACTTGTCCCACGGAGTCTGCAGGGTGAAGCCCAGGGCATTGGCCAGCCCACTGAGCAAGCGTTGGAAGTACTCACTGGACACGCCGCCGGTCCACGGCGCGATCGCCCCGTCCGCCAGTGACACGGACCCGTCCGGGACCACCAGGTCCGGATCGACCTCCTTGCGGGTGCCCAGCCCGGTGCATTCCGGGCAGGCGCCGAACGGCGAGTTGAACGAGAAGGACCGCGGCTCCAATTCGTCGATGGCCAGCGGATGGTCGTTCGGGCAGGCCAGCCGCTCCGAGTAGCGACGCTCCCGGTTCGGGTCGTCCTCGTCCAGGTCGAGGAAGTCGAGGATGAGCACCCCGTCCGCCAGGCGCAGGCCGGTCTCCACCGAGTCGGTGATGCGCTGCTGGGCCGAGGCCCGGTTGACGAGCCGGTCGATCACCACCTCGATGGAGTGCTTTTCCTGCTTCTTCAGCACGGGCGGTTCGGTCAACGGGTAGACCACGCCGTCGATCCGGGCTCGTGAATACCCCTTGGCCTGCAGGTCCGAGAGCAGATCGACGTACTCGCCCTTGCGTTCCCGAATGACCGGGGCCAGGACCTGGAAGCGGGTGCCCTCGTCCATCTCGAGCACCCGGTCGACGATCTGCTGGGGGGTCTGCTTGGAGATGAGCTCGCCGCAGACGGGGCAATGCGGGTGGCCGATGCGGGCGAACAACAGGCGCAGGTAGTCGTAGATCTCGGTGATGGTGCCGACCGTGGATCGGGGGTTGCGGGACGTCGACTTCTGGTCGATGGACACCGCCGGCGACAGGCCCTCGATGAAGTCCACGTCCGGCTTGTCCATCTGGCCCAGGAACTGGCGGGCATACGAGGACAGCGACTCGACGTACCGCCGCTGGCCCTCGGCAAAGATCGTGTCGAAGGCGAGCGAGGACTTGCCCGAGCCGGACAAGCCGGTGAAGACGACGAGGGCGTCGCGGGGCAGCGAGACGTCCACGTTACGCAGATTGTGCTCGCGAGCTCCGCGCACGATGAGGTGACCGGTCACGATGCCCCATGGTAGGTGGGCTCACCGACAGTCCCGCCCGGTGCAGGTCAGCGCGGTGCGGCCGCTCTCAAGGCGACCCTGAGGTGCCGAGGCCGGACCGGCCGGGCACGATGTCGACATGGCCGAGGTGCGGTGGGCGATCGCCGGTTACGGCAAGGGTGGGCAGACCTACCACGCGCCGTTGCTGGCCTCGGCGGCCGGGATGAAGTTCGTGGCCGTGGTCACCGGTAACGCCGAGCGGGCGGCCGCGGCAGCGGACAGGTGGAACGTCCCCGCCGTGCCTTCCGTCGACGACCTGCTGGATCTGGGCGTGCAAGGCGTGACCGTGACCACCCCCTCCGCTACCCACGTGTCGGTGGCGCAGCGGGCACTCCGGTTGGGTCTGGCGGTGGTGGTGGACAAGCCCATGGCGCTGACCGCCGACGACGGGCGCGCCCTGATCGCGACGGCGCAACACTGCGACCGGCCGCTGAGCGTCTATCAGAACCGGCGCTGGGACAGTGAGTACCTGACCGTCGTGGATCTGGTCCGTTCCGGTCGACTGGGCCGAGTCCACCGGATGATCTCCCGGATCGACCGGAACAAGCCGGTGAAGCCGGGCTGGGCCAACGGCTCCGTGGCGGACGGCGGCGGCCAGCTCTTCGACCTGGGCACCCACGTGATCGATCAGGCCCTGCACCTGTTCGGGCCGGTGCGTTCGGTCCACGCCGATCTGCGCACCCTTCGATCGGGAGCTGTCGGCGAGGACGACTTCGAGGTACACCTGCAGCACCTGTCCGGGGTGCATTCCACCGTCGCGGCCGGCCTGGCGAACCCGGCGGCCGGACCACGATTCCTGGTCAACGGCTCCGCCGCCGGCTTCAGCATCGCGGCCCCGGACACCCAGGAGTCGCAGCTCCAAGCCGGGTCCACGCCGGCGTCGCTGGGCCGGGACTGGGGCCGGGAACCCGAATCCTCCTGGGGCACGCTGTGGACGGCCGACGGACCGCAACCCTGGCCGAGTGCCCGCGGGTCCTGGGACACGTTCTATCCGGCCATGGCCCGAGCGGTGGTCGGGGCCGGGCCGGTGCCGGTCGATCCCGCCGACGCCGTGGCCACGGCCGAGGTCATCGACGCGGCTCGGCGCTCGGCCGCCACCGGCCAAGTGGTCACCTTTGCCGCCCGCGCCCTAGATTCGGGGGCATGACCGAGTATTCAGGACACGTCGAACCCCGCGGCGATGCCAGCACCAGGACGCTCTCCGACCTGACCATCACCAAGATCTCGGTCGGGCCGATGGACAACAACGCCTACCTGTTGGTCTGCCGCAACACCGCCGACGCCCTGTTGATCGACGCGGCCAGCGACGCGCCCCGGCTGGCCGACCTGCTCGGAGACGGCCCGGACCGACCCCGACTGCGGAGCATCGTGACCACCCACTCGCACCGCGACCACTGGGGCGCCCTGGGTGCGATCGCCGGGCAGACCGGCGCCAACCTGTACGCCGGAACCGAGGACGCCGCGGCGCTACCGGTCCCCACTGATGTGCCCTTGGAACAGGGCGACACCGTGCCGGTGGGTGACTGCACCTTGAGCGTGATCAAACTGCGGGGGCACACCCCGGGTTCGGTCGCGCTGGTCTACACCGAGCCCGGGGGTCGAAATCATTTGTTCACCGGTGATTCGCTTTTTCCGGGCGGGCCGGGGAAAACGTCGACGCCGGACGATTTCGACAGCCTGATGGGCGACCTGGAGAGCCGGGTGTTCGACGTGCTCGACGACGAGACCTGGGTGTATCCGGGCCACGGCGACGACACCACCCTCGGCCGGGAGCGACCACAGCTGGCCGAGTGGAGGACCCGGGCCTGGTGACGGCGGTCACCGTCACCAGTCGGGCCAGGCCTCAGAAGGGCCTGGCCTCAGCCGTTGGCCGGCGCGCCTTCGTTGTCAGCGATGTCGTTCGGGCCCGCGTTGATGAAAATGAAGGAGATCACGGCAGCAGCCACGAACAGTCCGGCCGACCACCAGAACGCCGTCGAATACCCGTGCACGGTGGCGTTCTGGAACTGCTGGGCCACCGGTCCGACGGCCGGATTCGACGCCGCGGCGGCGCCGACCTTCGCCGGAATGTCAGCCGCGGCGCTGTGCTGGAAGATCTCCTGGACCGTCAGCTGCGCTGCGTCGACCTGGCCCTGTCCCAACGGGATCCGGGCGTAGAAGTAGGCCGACGTCGCGGTGGCCGCGATCGTTGACAGCAGGGCGGTGCCGAGGGAGCCACCGATCTGTTGGGCGGTGTTCACCATGGCGCTGGCCACTCCCGCGTCGTCCTTGGAGATGCCGACCAGGGCAACGTTGGTCGTTGACATGAAGATGAAGCCCATGCCGAACGCGATCACCAGCTCGGCCGGGAAAATCTTTCCCCAGTACGTGCTTTCCGCGGTGATGGTGGCCAGCCAACTGAGTCCGGCGACACCCAGGAGCAGGCCGATCGGCACGACGAGTCGCGGCCCGATGCGCAGGACCAGCTGCGAGCCGATCCCCGCGCCGAGAATGATGCCGAGTGAGAACGGCAGGAAGGAGACGCCGGCCTTGATCGGGCTGAACAGCAATGTGCCCTGGATGAAGTAGGTCAGGAACAGGAACACCCCGAACAGGCCGGTCCCCACGAACAGGCCGACCAGGTAGGCCCCGGCCCGGTTGCGGTTCTTGAGGATGCGCAACGGAAGCAGCGGCGACGACGTGGTGGATTCCCGCCAGACGAACAGCGCCAGCAGGACCACTCCGCCGAGCAGCCAGCCCCAGGTCTGCACCGACGTCCAGCCGTGCTCAGGAGCCCGGGTGAAGCCCCAGACGATGGACGCCAGACCGGCCGTGGCCAGCAAAGCCCCGGTCAGGTCGTAGTGCTCACCGGCGGGCGCCTTCGACTCCTTGAGCAGCGGGAACGCCGCGATCAGGGCAATGATCGCGATGGGGATGTTCACGAACAGGCACCAGCGCCAGTTGACGTAGGAGGTCAGCACACCACCCATCAGCAGACCGATGGCGGATCCACCACCGGCGATCGCGCCGAAGACCGCGAACGCCTTGGCCCGCTCCTTGGCCTCGACGAAGGTGACCGTGAGCAGCGCCAGCGCCGCGGGAGCCATGATGGCGCCGAAGACGCCCTGCGTGGCCCGGGCCGCGAACAGCATCCACGGCGCCTGGGCCGCACCGCCGAAGGCCGAGGCGATGGCGAATCCGGTGAGCGCGATCATCAACATCCGCTTGCGCCCGACCCAGTCGGCGATGCGACCGCCGAGCAGCAGCAACGAGCCGAACGGCAGCGCGTACGCAGTGATCAACCACTGCCGGTCGTTTGCGGCAATGCCCAGGGCCTCGGTGGCATGCGGCAGCGCGATGTTCACGATGGAGACATCGAGAATCACCATCAACTGGGAAAGCCCGATCACCCCGAGCGCCCACCAGCGCTTGGGATCGAGGTGGTGCTGGAAATCTGGCGCGGCGGCGGTCGCCCCGACGGGCTCGGTGGTCAGTTCGGACACTGGGTGATCCCCTCTGTAATGACGTCTCGCCGAGTATGAACGAGGACACCGACAGAGCGATTCCGTGTTTTTCCTGCGGCTGAACGTGCAGTTCGTCACGATTCAGAGAAGGTGGGTGTCAGGTCGCCAGGTGCCGGGCCCACCAGTCCAGGATCGCTTCGAATCGCTGCACACGGTGACGAGGTCGGCCCGATCGGGACAGTTCGTGGCCCTCACCTGGGAAAAGCAGCATCTCTACGGGCGCGCCTCGATTGACCAAGGCCACGAACAACCGTTGCGCCTGCTCGATCGGGCAACGCCAGTCCTGCTCGGAATGGATGATCAACAAGGGAATGGCGATGTTCCCGGCGGCGGCCAGTGGTGACATGGACCACTGCTGGTCCCGCTCCAGGCCGACGTACGACTCGCTGAACCCGTAGCCGATGTCACTGGACCCTTCGAAGGAATCCCAGGCGTTCAGCGCCCGCTCGCTGATCCCGGCCACGAAGCGATCACTGTGGTGGCCGGCCAGCCATGAGGTCAGGAACCCGCCGTAGGAGCCGCCCATCACGCCCACCCGGCCGGCGTCGCATTCCGGACGCTCCAGCGCCGCGTCGAGCAGGGCCAGGATGTCGGTCACGTCGACGTCGCCCAGGCGCCCCACCAGCACGCGCCCATGATCCAGGCCGTAGCCGGCAGAGCCGCGCGGGTTGCCCATCACCACCGCGTACCCAGCGTCCGCGTAGACCTGGGCCTCGTCGAAGACGCCCCAGCTGTAGGCGGCGTGCGGGCCGCCGTGGATCAACAGGATCACCGGATGCGGCCCCTCGCCCGGCGGAAGGAAGAGCCAGCCGTGCACCGGGTAACCGTTGGGCCCGGCCGCGTCGATCTCCTGCGGCGCGATCAACCCGACGTCCCGCAGCGGCGCGGACAGGTCGGTCAGGGTCTGGTCGCCACCGGCGGGGTCGAGCAGGTGGACCTCTCCGGCCGTGGTCGGATCGGCGATCACCGCCACCACCCGGTCCGCCGCGCGGACCTGGGCCTTGACCTCGGCGTGCGGGTCGGTGAGCAGCGGGAGGTCGGCCAAGACCACGTTCTCGGCCGACAACGGCACCGACCGGAGGCCGACCGACCCCCGGTCGCGCACAGTCACCAGAACGGCGTCCTCGGTGACCAGGACCGGACCGGTCGCCGTCTCCACGTCCACAGTGAGCTCGTCGGTCATCCGGACCGGGTCCTGCCGTCCGTCCTTGTCCACCCACCACAGACCGCTGGTGCGACCGCTCATGTCGACGCCCGGGAACGGGATGCCGACGAAGTACACCCGGTCGCCGGCGGCCACCGGCGCCTCGGCCAGCCCGCCCGGAGCGACCACGGGCCGCGCATCGGCCGGGGAGGTCGATGCGGCGCCGACCGGCACGGCGACGATCTCGCTGCTGATCCGGGTGCCCGCCTGGTCCCGGACGTAAAGAATCTCCGCGCCGTCGGCGGTAAACGCCGGGTCGGCCACGTCGCCCGGCTCGTCGCTGAGCTGCCGGGGATCTTCGCCGGCCAGGTCCGCGACGAACACCTGCCGGGGTCGGTCCCGCAGGAAGCCGACCCCGTCCAGCCGGTAGTTCGCGACGGTGATCCGCCGCGGCGGCTCGGCGCCGGGTTCGATGTCCGGATCGGTGCCGTAACGGCCCGGTTCGGGCACCCGGGCCAGGTAGGCAACCCGGTCGCCGGCCGGCGACAACACCGGCGATTCCACCCCCAGCGGGTGGTCGGTCAGTCGGCGAGCCTCGCCGCCGCCGACCGGGAGGACGTACAACTGCGGCTTGTCCTTCTCGGTCTCCGCCCGCAGGAACACCAGGGTGGCGCCGTCCGGGGTGAGCAGCGGCGACGAGTCCCGCTCGCCCAGCGTGAACGGCTCGAGGTCGGAATCCCCCGGCCGCAGCCGGAAGATCCCGCTCAGGTAGGTGTCGCGGTCGGGGTCGGGGCGGCGAACGGAAACGAAGATCGTTCCGTCGGGCGCGACCGCCGGACGGCCGGGGATGGCAAGCGCAGCGATATCGGTCGGTTTCACCGTGCGACCGTAGCCGCAGCGATCCCGCCCGAACCGGTCAACCAGGACTGTCGGCGCCTTCTGGCACTGTGGTGGTCATGTCCGCGCCGGTCCCCGCCCGACGGCGCCTTCGGCTGCCCCACAGCCGGTGGGGCCGGATCGGCGCATTGGCCGGAGTGCTCGTCGTTCTCCTGGGCGTGGTCGTCCTGGCCAGGGGTGGATCGGCGCAGGTAGCCATCCGCACCCAGGTGCAGACCATCACGGTGCCGGGCGGGCCCGGCGTCACGGGCACAGTCGATCTGGACACCACGCTGTATCTGCCGCCGACGCTGCCGGCGCCGGCGGTCATCATGGCCCACGGGTTCGGTGGTTCGAAGGACTCGGTGGCGGACGATGCCCATGACCTGGCCACCCACGGATTCGTGGTCTTGGCCTACAGCGCCCGCGGCTTCGGCCGGTCGACCGGTCAGATCGGGCTGGACTCGCTGAACTACGAGGTCCCTGACGCCCGAGCGTTGGTGGATTGGCTGTCGCACCGATCCGAGGTCACCCAGGACAAGCCGGGCGATCCGCGAGTCGGGGTGGAGGGCGGCTCGTACGGTGGCGCGCTCGCCCTGATGTTGGCCGCGACGGACCCCCGCATCGACGCGGTGGCCGCCTTGATCACTTGGAACGACTTGTCCACGGCCCTGTTCCCGAATGGTGTCGACGCCACGGACCGGGCCCCCGGAGTGTTCAAGAAGGCCTGGACCTCCAATCTGGTCGCCTCGATCAGCACCGGCACGTCGGTGGAGGCCAGCGGCACCGCACAGGCCGACAGCGGTGACAGTGGGTTCGGCCGGAGTTCGACCGGCGCCAGCGCGTCGGCGGAACCATCGACCGGATCCGGCTCAGCGGGCTCGGCCGCAACGTCGGCATCGGGATGCGGACGGCTGATGGCGGCATTGTGCGTCGCCTACGCCCAGGCGGCCGAAACCGGCCAGCTGTCGCCTGCGTTCCACTCGCTGCTGTCGGAGTCGAGTCCGGCCACGGTGGCCGCCAAGATCAAGGCCCCGACTCTGCTGGTGCAGGGTCAACAGGACACCCTGTTCGGGTTGGATCAGTCGGACGCAAACGCGAAGGCGATCAGTGCCAATGGCACCCCGGTCGCGATGACCTGGTACAACGGCGGCCACGACGGGGCCACCACCCCGGATCAGGTGACCAAGAACCGGGTCCTGGGCTGGTTCTCGCATTACCTGTCGGGTACCGGGCCGACCCCGTCGACCGCCTTCGTCTACTCGGTCAACGGGCCGCTGGCCGATACCGGCCGGGCCCGTACCCGCACTTTGCAGGCACCGGAATACCCGGGCCTGACGGGAACCTCGGCGGTGCAGCGCAGCTCGGTGGCCCTGTCCGGGTCGGCCCAGACAGTGCTCAACCCGCCCGGGGGCATCCCGGCCGGTATCAGCTCCTTACCCGGTCTGTCTGGGTTGTCCGGCTTGGCCGGGTCAGCCTTGTCGGCCTTTGCGGGCGGGCTGCCGGGTCAGACCGCCCGCTTCTCGTCCCAGCCTTTCGCCCAGCTCACCGTCTTCGCCGGCACGCCCCAGGTCACTCTTTCGATGTCCCAACTCGGGCAAAATGCAGCCGGGTCCGGCGACGCGGTGTTGTTCACCTCCGTGTCCAAGGTCAGTGCCACCGGCGTGCGCTCGCTGGCCGGCAACGCGGTCAGCCCGATTCGGCTGGCCGCCCTGCCGTCCGACGGCCGCCCCGTGACGGTGACGGTGAACCTGCCCACGGTGGCTCTGCAAGTGGAGGCCGGCTCGCACGTGGAAGTCACGGTCTCGACCACCGATCAGGCCTACTCCGGATCGATCTCGGCCGCGCAGTACCGCGTCGCCCTGGGATCTGCGGCAGCCGTGACCCTGCCGCAGGTCGGCGGGATCCGGATCTCGGCCGGTGAAGTGCCGGTGGGCGTGCTCATTGCGCTGATTGTCTTGGCCGCGCTGCTGATCGTGGCCCTGGTCCTGGGCGGCCGGGTCCGCCGGCATCCCGGCCGTTCGGGCCCGACCGACGACGCTCCCCCGCTGGTCATCGCCGGCCTGGCCAAGGCCTATCCGGGCGGGGTGACCGCCGTCAGTGATGTCTCGTTCCGGCTCGATCGCGGGCAGGTCCTCGGTCTGCTCGGCCCCAACGGCGCGGGCAAGACGACGACGCTGCGCATGGTCATGGGCCTGATCACGCCGACCGCGGGGACCATCGAGGTCTTCGGCCAGCCGGTCCTGCCCGGGTCTCCCATCCTGTCTCGGATCGGCAGCTTCGTGGAGGGCGCCGGATTCCTCCCGCACCTGTCCGGTCGAGCGAACCTCGAGCTGTACTGGCGGGCGACCGGCCGGCCGCCCGCCGACGCCCACATGGACGACGCCTTGGCCATCGCCGGCCTGGGTACGGCGGTCCGGCGCAGGGTCAAGACCTACTCGCAGGGCATGCGGCAGCGGCTGGCCATCGCCCAGGCCATGCTCGGACTGCCCGATCTGCTGCTGCTGGACGAGCCCACCAACGGGCTCGACCCGCCGCAGATCCACGCCATGCGCGAGGTGCTGCGTCGCTACGCCGCAAGTGGCCGCACCGTGCTGGTGTCCAGCCACCTGCTGGCCGAGGTCGAACAAACCTGTTCGCACGTGGTCGTGGTGCATCTCGGCCGCACCATCGCGTCCGGGACGGTGGCCGAAATGGTCTCAGCCGGAGGTGATCTCGTGTTCACGGTGGACGACGTGCCCCGAGCAGTCGAAGTGCTGAGCGCCCTGCCCGGGGCCTCAGACGTGCGCAACGGCGACCTGGCCGGCACCGTGCGTGCCGATCTGTCCGCCGGGTCCGCCGCCGCCGGGGTGGCGGCTCTGGTGGAAGCGGGCGTGGCCGTGAGCAGCGCCGCACCGCGACACCGCTTGGAAGACGTGTTTTTGGATCTGGTCGGCGCGGCCGGCCCGACCGGAGGTGGGTCGGCGTGAGCGAGCACGGTCACCGGCGGGTCAGCGGCCCCACGTTGATCACCGCGGCGGACAACGACCACATCCACATCGACCCGACTCCCATTCCGGTCACTGCGGATGGGGTGCCGCGTGGCTACCGGGCCGGGCACACACTGCCGGTGCGGGTGGAGCTGGCCCGGCAGCTCCGTCGGCGGCGCACCCAGCTGGCCCTCGGATTTCTCGCCTTGCTCCCGGTCATCCTGTGGATCGCCTTCGCGCTTGGGTCGTCAGGCGGGCGGAGTACCAGTTCTTTCGTCGATCTGGCCAAGAGCGGCGCACCGAACTTCGTCATCGTGTCGCTGTTCTTCTCCACCAGCTTCCTGCTCATCGTGGTGGTCAGCCTGTTCTTCGGGGACACGATCGCCTCCGAGGCGTCCTGGTCCTCCCTGAAGTACCTGCTCGCCTTACCGGTGCCCCGGACCCGGCTGCTGCGGCAGAAGGTCCTGGTGGCAGGCCTGTTGTCGTTGGCCGCGTTGGTCATCCTGGCCGTCGCGGCTGCTCTGGTCGGCCTCATCGCCTACGGCAACGGCGCCTTGTCCACCCCGATCGGCGACCAGTTCACCGGCGGCACGGCCCTGGCCCGGCTGCTGCTCGTACTGGCCTACGTGGCCATCCAGCTGACCTGGGT
Source organism: Nakamurella sp. (assembly GCA_965277905.1). Classification (GTDB taxonomy): domain Bacteria; phylum Actinomycetota; class Actinomycetes; order Mycobacteriales; family Nakamurellaceae; genus Nakamurella. The sequence goes on along the minus strand of CBDIDW010000004.1, from coordinate 562,347 downwards.
GGGCGGGTTGGCCTTCGTGCTGTCGGTGTCCACCGATGCCCCACTGGGGGCCGTCGGCGGCGCCGTGCTGCTCTCGATCCTGTCCCAGATCCTCGATCAGATCACCGCGCTGGGGACCCTGCGGAACTGGCTACCCACTCACTACGCGCTGTCCTGGACGGGCGCCCTGGTGCAGCCGGTGCGCTGGGACGACATGGTCCGCGGGGCCTTCTCCGCCCTGTGCTACGCGACCGTTTTCGGTGCTATCGCGGTGTGGCGGTTCCGGCGGAAGGACATCACCAGTTGACAGGTGCGGTCGAATGTGAGGGGTCGCCACGGGGAACCAACTGCCATCCGGTGGACAACCCTGCCGACCGAACCCGAGTCAAGGAGTGTTCATGAGCCAGCCCGACCCCGACCCCGCATCAGATCCCGTGGTGGAGAAGATCCCGAATCCGGAGACCGGAGTGGGCATCGGCACCGACACCGGAACCGACCCGAACACGTTCGAGCCGGAAGAGGACCCAGACGCGCCCTGAGCCAGCCGCCGCCTCGACCCCCCGCTTCCACTGCACCCGCCTTCACTGCACGCAGAACTCGTTGCCCTCCGGGTCGGTCATCACCATCCAGTGGTCCCCGATCGCCTCGTGGCGACGCTCGTCGACCACGGCGGCGCCCTGCTCGACCAGCAGATCAACGCGCTCGAGGACCCGCGCCCAGCGCTGCTCCGGGTCAGCGATCCCGCGCCCGACCCCGACGTCCAGGTGCAGCCGGTTCTTGCCGGTCTTGCGCTCGGGCACCTTCTGGAAGAACACCCGCGGACCGGTGCCGCTGAGGGGGACGATGGCGCTGGCGTCATCCCACTGCTCTTCGGGCATGCCCCACGCCGTCAGCGCGTCCGGCCAGCTGTCGAAGCCCGGTGGCGGGTCCTGCACCTTGTAGCCGAGCGCGACCGCCCAGAACTGGGCCAGCGCACCCGGGGCGTTCGCGTCGATGACCACCTGCACCTGCACGGTGGGTCCTGGTTCCTCGGTCATGCGCTCCTGCTCACCGTGCGCCCGCCGTGACACCGGACGCGTCCATGTCCCGGATCTCGCGTTTCAGTTCGGCGATCTCGTCCCGGATCCGACCGGCCAGCTCGAACTGCAGGTCGCGTGCCGCCGTCAGCATCTGGTCGGTCAGCCGTTGGACCAGGTCGGCCATCTCGGACCGGGCCATCCCTGCGGTCGAGTGCCCGGCATACACCCCGGAGCTCACCCCGCCGCCCCTCTCACCGGTGGCTTTACGGCCCCGGGAGGAGTTCCGACCGGATCCGCCGATCGGCACCTTGCCGGCCAGCCGGCTCGGCTCACCGTCGATGGTGTCGTCCGCCTCGGCGTAGACCCGCTCGAGAATGTCGTTGATCCGCTTGCGCAAGGGCTGCGGGTCCAGGCCGCGCTCCTTGTTGTAGGCCTCCTGCTTCTCCCGCCGCCGGTTGGTCTCATCGATTGCGGACGCCATCGACGCGGTGATCCGGTCGGCGTACATGTGGACCTCGCCGTTGACGTTGCGGGCGGCCCGGCCGATGGTCTGGATGAGTGAGGTTCCGGACCGCAGGAAGCCCTCCTTGTCGGCGTCGAGAATGGCCACCAGGGAGACCTCGGGCAGATCTAGACCCTCACGGAGCAGGTTGATCCCGACCAGTACGTCGTACTCGCCCACCCGCAGCTCGCGCAGCAACTCCACCCGGCGCAGGGTGTCCACCTCTGAGTGCAGGTAGCGGACCCGGATGCCCAGCTCCAGCAGGTAATCGGTGAGGTCCTCGGACATCTTCTTGGTCAGCGTGGTGACCAGGACCCGCTCATCCTTCGCAGTGCGCTTGCGGATCTCGCCGATCAGGTCGTCGATCTGCCCGGTCGTCGGCTTGACCACCACCTGCGGATCGACCAGGCCGGTGGGCCGGATGACCTGCTCGACGAACTCGCCCTGGGCCCGGCCGATCTCGTAGGAGCCCGGGGTGGCCGACAAGTAGACCGTCTGGCCGATTCGCCCGGCGAACTCCTCCCAGGTCAGCGGCCGGTTGTCCATGGCCGAGGGCAACCGGAAGCCGTGCTCGACCAGGATCCGCTTCCGCGAGGCGTCGCCCTCGTACATCGCGCCGATCTGCGGCACGGTGACGTGCGACTCGTCGATGACGAGCAGGAAGTCCTCCGGGAAGTAGTCGATGAGGGTGGCCGGGGCGGAGCCGGCCGGCCGGCCGTCGATGTGCCGGGAGTAGTTCTCGATCCCCGAGCAGAAGCCGACCTGGCGCATCATCTCGACGTCGTACGTGGTACGCATGCGCAGGCGCTGCGCCTCCAGCAGCTGACCCTGTTTGTCCAGCTCGGCCAGCCGACGCTCGAGCTCGCTCTCGATCCCGGCGATGGCCTTGGACATCCGATCGGGACCGGCCACATAGTGGGTGGCCGGGAAGATCCGCAGCTCTTGGACCTCGCGGACCACGTCACCGGTGAGCGGATGCAGGTAGTACAGCCGCTCGATCTCGTCACCGAAGAACTCGATCCGAACGGCCAGTTCCTCGTAGGCGGGGATGATCTCGACGGTGTCCCCGCGGACCCGGAACGACCCGCGGGTGAAGGACATGTCGTTGCGGCTGTACTGCACGTCGACCAGAGCCCTCAGCAGCTGATCGCGATCCATGCTCATGCCCACCTCGACCGGCAGCGACCGGTCCAGGTACGACTGCGGGGTGCCCAGGCCGTAGATGCAGGACACCGAGGCCACCACAATCACGTCCCGTCGCGACAGCAGCGACATGGTGGCCGAATGGCGGAGCCGTTCGACGTCGTTGTTGATCGAGCTGTCCTTCTCGATGTAGGTGTCCGTCTGCGGGACGTATGCCTCCGGCTGGTAGTAGTCGTAGTAGGAGACGAAGTATTCGACCGCATTGTGCGGAAAGAGTTCTCGCAGTTCGTTGGCCAGCTGCGCGGCCAGCGTCTTGTTCGGAGCCATGACCAGGGTCGGGCGCTGCACCCGTTCGATCAGCCAGGCGGTGGTGGCCGACTTGCCGGTACCGGTGGCCCCGAGCAGGACCACGTCCTTCTCGCCCCGTCGGACCCGCTTCTCCAACTCCTCGATGGCCGCCGGCTGGTCGCCCGAAGGTTGGTAATCGCTGACCACCTCGAACCGGCCGTGGGTGCGCGGAACATCGCCGACCGGGCGATGCTCGGAGACGGCGAGGACGGGATGTTCGGTCGCGAAGGCCACGGGAGCCAGGCTACGCAGCTGCACCGACAGTGGGGTTCGCCCAGGTCAGGCCACCAGCACCAGGACCTCAGTAGGGCTGCCCGGGTCGGCGTGGCCGTACCGGGCTGATCGACCGCCCCGGAGCATGAAACCGGCCCGGTGCAACCCCCCGATGGAGGCCACGGCGGCCATCTTGTCCGGCGCGATCACCTCGATCTGACGCTCGGAGGCAACCAGCACCGACCTGTCGCCGACCGCGCGCGCAACCCGGGCGAGCAGGAGTTCATCGTTCCGGCCAGGGGCGTCGGTCGTGCTCCGGGTGGCCCTGTTGGCCGAGAGGTTGTTCCGAAAGGGCACCAGCCGCTTCGTCCACAGCCGATCGACGGCGGTGGCCAGTTTGTCGGGTCCCCCGTCATTGGACAACCACACGTCGCACAGCGCCCGACGCTCCTCGTCGGAAATCTGCGCCGCGATCCGGGCTCGCGCGTCCGCCTCCGTCAGGCCCCGACCGACCAGCCGGGCCACCCGGGTGGAAGCGTCCGCGTGCACCCCGATGACCAGGTGGAAGCCGGCAGCCGTGGGCAGATCCACCAGCAGCGGGATGTCGTTGACCACGATCGCGTACGACGGCGCCGCGGCCACCTGTTCGGCGAAACGCCGGCGTACCAAAGGGTGGGTGATGCCTTCGAGCCGGCGTCGGGCATCCGGATCGGCAAAGACCACGGCAGCCAGGGCGGCCCGATCGAGCTCGCCGGTCGGGCCGAGCATGCCGGGTCCGAAGTCGGCCGCAATCGCAGCCAGTCCGGGGGTTCCCGCGGCGACCACCTCGCGGGCCAACCGGTCCGAATCGACAATCATCGCCCCACGCTCGCCGAGTCGGGCGGCCACGCTGCTCTTCCCCGCGCCGATCCCACCGGTCACTGCGGTGATCAGCGTCATCACAGCTCCTGCTCTGTCCCACGGTGAACTTCCGACACGCCCGGTCACTTCCGGACTCGTGCGCAGCATGGCACGTAGCGTCGGGTTCGTCGGCTGCTGGAGCGGTCGACGATCGCCGCCGTCCCCGGCCGGCCATCAGGAGGAGTTCCCGTGAGCAGCACGTTCAGCGCCCCCCGCGGGTCCGGACGGCATCGGGCCGGCCGGCCCGGACTCATCCCGGTGACCACTTTCGTCGCCGTGGTCCGGCGCGGCTTCTTTGCCGCCCTCTTCCGTCCCGGTCGCCACCGGTTCGAGCACCCGGCCGCGCCGCAGCGCGTCACCGCGGCGCCCGTGCCCGCCTGACGCACTACTCGAGTTGCACCCACCCGGCCCGCGTTCCCCGATCAGGGAATGCGGGCCGTCGGCTGTCAGCTGTTCTTGATGACCCGGCTGAGCACCACGCCGGCCAACCCGGGCAGGCCGGATGTGAGCGTGTCGCTCGGGGCCACCCCGTTACTGACCGCCAGGGCCATGGTCCAAGAGTCGTAGACCATCTCGACCACGCCGCCGTCACCGATCTGCAGCGAGGCCGGGAGGCCCAGCACGGTCACCGAGCTGGTGCTGGCCGTCGTGGTCTGTAGGTCGATCTGGAGCTGCTTGGCCGCGGCCGCCGCGGACGCGTACTGGGTCAGCCGAACCCGCACCGGAGCGGTCGCGTTCCCGACCGCGCCGAACAAGCAGCGCAAGGCGCCGGTCTGACCACGGTCACCGGTCCCGTACTTCACCAGCGCGACGTTCGTGCCGATGGTGGCCCCGATCGCCTTCTTGACGTCGCTCGAGGTGAGCAACGACGAACAGTTGGCCTTGAGCGGGTCCACCTTGACGACCGGCGCCACCGAGGGCGATGGAGACGGGGATGGGCGGGGCGACGGGGAAGGAGAGGGCGACGCCGACGCACTGGCCGAGGCCGAGCCGGCTCCGGACACGCTCACGGTGACGGACGCCGACGGAATCAGGGACGCCCCGGAGGCGCTGGACGCCGAGGCCGCGGAGGTGATCGTGTTCACCACCGTCACCGTGCGCTTCGCACCACTACTGGAGCTGCCGCAGGCAGAAAGGGTGAGCGCCCCGATCAGAGAAAGAGCAGCAACAGAAACCGAGAGCCGACCACGCATGCACCCACCGTAGCCAGGGCGGGGGTCAAGAACGGGTCAACCCGCCGCCGGGGCCGGCCCCGATCCGGTCACAGTGAGAATGCCTCGCGGGTCAGGGTCAGCGAGTCCGCTGACGCGTCCCCGACGCGCTTCGAGGTCAGGAAACGCGGAACGGGGCCGCACCTCTCGGCACGGCCCCGTTCGGGAAAGCGTTGAATCAGTTACCCGCGAGCCGCTCGCGCAACTTGGCCAAGGCCTCGTCGTCGACGAGCGAGCCGCCGGCAGTGGCGCCGTCGGCCGCGGTGGCACTGTCCGGGCCCGAGCTGTACTGGCTCGGGGCGCCGTCGCTGACCGCCTCCGCGTCCGCCTTCTGGGCGGCGATGACCTGCTTCTGGTGCCGCTCGTACACCGCATGGGCGTCGGAGTACTGCTTCTCCCACGCCTCCCGCTGCGTGTCGAAGCCCTCCAGCCATTCGCCGGTGGCCACGTCGAAGCCCTCCGGCGGCAGGAAGTTGCCGGCGTCGTCGTAGTGGTCGACCACGCCGTACTGGGCCCGCACCTCGTCGAACTCGGTCTCGGGGGTGATGCCCTCGTTGGCCTGCTTGAGCGACAGCGAGATCCGGCGACGCTCCAGATCGATGTCGATGACCCGGACGAAGATTTCCTCGTCCACGGTGACGACCTGCTCCGGGATCTCCACGTGGCGCCCGGCCAGCTCGGAGATGTGCACCAGACCCTCGATGCCGTCGTACACCCGGACGAACGCACCGAACGGCACCAGCTTGGTGACCTTGCCCGGCACGACCTGGCCGATGGCGTGGGTCCGGGCGAAGTGCCGCCACGGATCCTCCTGCGTCGCCTTGAGCGACAGCGACACGCGCTCCCGATCCATGTCGACGTCGAGGACCTCGACGGTGACCTCCTGGCCCACCTCGACGACCTCGCTCGGGTGGTCGATGTGCTTCCAGGACAGCTCGGACACGTGGACCAGGCCGTCCACGCCGCCCAGATCGACGAACGCGCCGAAGTTGACGATCGAGGACACGACGCCCTTGCGGACCTGACCCTTGCCCAGCTGGTTGAGGAACTCGCTGCGCACCTCGGACTGGGTCTGCTCCAGCCACTGCCGGCGGGACAGGACCACGTTGTTGCGGTTCTTGTCCAGCTCGATGATCTTCGCGTCCAGCTGACGACCCACGTAGGGCTGCAGGTCACGGACCCGGCGCATCTCCACCAGCGACGCCGGCAGGAAGCCGCGCAGGCCGATGTCCAGGATCAGGCCGCCCTTGACGACTTCGATGACGGTGCCGGAGACGACGCCGTCCTCTTCCTTGATCTTCTCGATCGTGCCCCAGGCCCGCTCGTACTGAGCGCGCTTCTTGGACAGGATCAGCCGACCTTCCTTGTCCTCCTTCTGCAAGACCAGGGCCTCGACGTGCTCACCCAGCTCGACGACATCGTTGGGATCGACGTCGTGCTTGATGGACAGCTCGCGGGAAGGGATGACACCTTCGGTCTTGTAACCGATGTCGAGCAGAACCTCGTCACGGTCGACTTTGACGATGGTGCCCTCGACGATGTCACCATCGTTGAAGTACTTGATCGTCTGGTCGATCGCGGCCATGAAGTCCTCGGCCGAGCCGATGTCGTTGATGGCGACCTGCGGCGTGGTCGAGGGGGTGAGAGTGGGGGCTGACATGGAGTGGAGTGAGCCTTTACGGGACGGGGGCTAGTAGGGCCAAGGATCGGTGACCGCCGACCGGGCGGTCGACAGCATCAAGCGGGTTTCGGGCAGCCCAAATGGGGCTGTTCCTGTGATCCACAGCTTACCGTGTCCGCGGCTTTCCCCCGGACCGCCGGCCCGGCCGACCCCAGCCCCCGCTCGGACCGCCGGCCCGGCCCGCCCCAGCCCCCGCTCTTGACCCGCGCACCCCCCACTCCCGGCGTGCGCCATCCCCTCGCCACCAGCTATCCCGGGCGGTGATGATCATGCAGAAATAGTGGGCAATTCGGACACCCTCACGGCGTGTCGCGGGGACACGCCATCAATCCCGTCATGATCAACAGGGTCCAGCGCCAGGATGACCCGCATGACCGACCTCGGAGCGACCCGACCGGCGCTGCGTGACGCGGACCAGCCGACCTCACGAGCCGCAAATCGGCGCTGGTGGGACGCAGACGCCGACGATTACCACGCCGCACACGGCACCTTTCTGGGCGACGCCGACTTCGTCTGGTGTCCGGAGAACCTGCGCGAGGCCGACGCCCGGCTGCTCGGTGACGTGTCCGGGAAGCGGGTGCTGGAGGTGGGCTGTGGATCGGCGCCGTGTGCCCGGTGGTTGCGCTCGGAGGGTGCGCAGGTGGTGGCGTTCGACCTGTCCGCAGGCATGCTCGCTCACGCCCGGAACGCGGCCGGTCGGACCGGGATCGAGGTGCCGCTGGTCCAGGCGGACGTGTGTGAGTTGCCGTTCGCCGACCACTCCTTTGACAGTGCGTGCTCCGCCTTTGGGGCGATTCCGTTCGTGGCCGACTCGGCCGGGGCCATGCGGGAGGTGGCCCGAGTGTTGCGGCCGGGGGGCCGGTGGGTGTTCTCGATCAACCATCCGATGCGCTGGATGTTCGCCGACGACCCCGGGCCGGCCGGCCTGACCGTGATCCAGTCCTATTTCGACCGCTCCCCCTATGTTGAAGTCGACCAGGTCGGCACCGTGGTCTACGCCGAACACCACCGCACGCTGGGCGACCGGATCGCCGAACTGACTGCGGCCGGCTTCGTGCTGGAACGCCTGGTCGAACCCGACTGGCCGGAGGGCTTCACCGGCACCTGGGGGCAGTGGTCGCCGGAGCGCGGGGCGCTGTTCCCCGGCACGGCGATATATAGCTGCGTCGCACCAGTACATCCCAGCCCGACTGAATTCAATGAAGTTGTCAACCTACTATGAAGGTGATTTGTCCAAGACCGCAAGTCATCTATTTGCTATAGAGTTGTACGAGTCTAGAAACCTACACAACTCAGTATCGTCTAAATCTAAGGTTCTGACCGCTGCAACTGATGCAGGCAAATCCAAATAATAGATTCCCTCTTTAGACCAAAGCATGCCCTCGCTCTCCAAGTACTCAAACATTGTATTCGGGATTCGATCCTTGGCTCGGATGGCCTTCATGGCGCCAACGGGGTAGCTCAGTCGACCAGTCATCGATTCTTGCAAAAACCAGCTCAGCACCCCTCTTAACTCCATCCCTGCACGGCGCCTCGCCGTTCTGGCGTCGATAGGGGATGCGGGTCCAGTAACATACGACTTCCATGGGTATCGTGCATCCGAGGATAGAATCGACAGGCTAGCACCCCGAGCTACTACGATCTGCCGAGTCGACGATACGATCGACCCAGCATCAATTTGGACGTTCCCTTCAGGCACACGAATTTCATCAACAACGGACGTAACACCAGTTGCCAAAATTTCCACATCTGGTCCGAGTTCGAAATCTCGCTCCGTGCCGCTACCAAACGTAAGCGATCGATTCGGTAAACGGATCGAGATTCGCTTGCAAATTCTTCCCAGTTTCAGCGAATAACCGCCCGTACCTAACCTTAGATGGATCGTTCCAAGATGTACGTCCCCTTCGTCGAAAGTTGCTCGGATAGCCTCGCCATCCAATCCTTCGTAAATCTCCCCACGCAGAACGGCCCCGCCGAGCGATGTCGACGCAGAATCAACCAGGCACCCCAAAGAATCGTGACGGACCCCCGTATTCGACCAGTCTTCTTCGGCAACTAGCACAAATCGTATTAGAAAAGGCGACGGATTAACATCTGGATTGGCAAAATAGGTAACAGCCGCAGTGCTGTACGAGCCGCCGCGATGCAGTGCCCAGGCACCAACGTAGTCACGAAACGCCAAATTTGCAAAACGTAGCAACGGTTGCCTAAAATCGTGTAACGCACTTCCGTCCCGAAGAAACGGGTGTTCACTGAGCTGGCTTCGGGCCGACTCGATCAAGCTCCTCTTTCGCTCATCTGTTACCCCATCTGGGATAATAAGGTCGGCTTCTAACGGTTTTTCAGAAAACAGAAGAGTAAGCTGCTCCTCAGGACCAAAAACAATAGCAGCCTCATGGGCTGTAGAGTCAGTTGACCGCTGAAACTTCGATTGCTCTCTTTCTAAAACTTTTCGAACGATCTGGGAAAAGAAGGTCCAAAGATGCCGCTTGCCGTCTGGCCCGTCAAGCAAAGAGACCAGTCCATGCGTGTTTTGCTCTCCGATAATATTACCCAACGCGTCTAGGATTGGCGCGTATCCTAGGAATGAGCGCAGTTCGTCAGCACTCCAATCGTAACGTGGTGCAAATGCGCGCTCTATCGCTGGGAACACGATATTAATATAGGTGTGAAAGTCCACCTCCGTGCTGGAGGCGTCTTTGGCATGTAACCAGCGCTGATGAACTAAATCGATGCTGCTCTCCCTGTCGAAGAGACTAATACCCCACAACTGCCACGGAACCCCGGCCTCCTCAAACTTTACGGCGGTAAGCGTGACAGTTTCAGGACGCGCGAAAACGATAATCGACGGATTGTCATTAGGTGTTTTGCTCAAGAATCCGGTCAAATCGTCTAAGGCAGCTTCGTAGCTGGCTAACCCAACCTTCACCAGTGCCTCGTCAGCTGCATCTAGGATTAGGGTTGCAGTACCGTTACTCAATGCTTCCTCAAAGAAGGCAAAACCACCCCCCCCGTAAGCTTTCGTTATAGTTCCAGTGAAAAAGTTTGAAGCCATCCGAAACGCGCTGAGGTCCCACAAAACTGCACCGGTCTCGGACGCAATATACTGGGAAAGTATACTCTTTCCCACCGCCGCCGGTGCGCCGATCAGAACGACATTGGCATGTTCGCCGTTGCTATTCATTAGGTAAAGACTTGGCTTGACCAAAGGTGAGGGACGTTCCACACTGTGTTTGATTCCAGCGTCTTCTCTCGAACCGTTTCGAAGGGGAGGGGCTGTTCGCCTTGAGCCGATAGTGTGAATTATATCATCAATTGGCACACGCGTATTCTCTGAACTAATCATTCTTTGCCTCCTTCTGAGTCCTAGCTCGTGTTAGAAGCAGCGTTGTTCCGGCTGCCCAGAATCCCAAGCAGGCGAGGGCAATCGCGCCTGCGACGATAACAATGGTTCCCAACCAGTGCCGCTCGAAATCCGGTGCCGTCTTAGTACTCCAGAACGTGACCCAAATTGTTGGCAAGACAAGTGCAAGTGCCATCCGCGTCAATTGAAGGTCGCGACGCCGTTGCCTCTCTTCCTGGGCGTTGCTAATCTCGGATCGTTGGTCGATGAGAAGCTGCCGCAGTCTCGCCTGTTCGTTTGCATTTCTGGAAGTATCGAGAAGTACAAGCCCCGAAACCAGTGATCCGACCGAGTCTAGATCCGAAATAAAGTTCTGCAACATGCTAATGGACTTTGCGTCTTGAATAACGTGCGCAGCTGATGCCATTACCCTTGCTTTGACCCGGTAGGCCAGCAGATCTCCAAAAAAAGGTTTTTCCCATTTCCACGCCGCCGCTTTCCTGTACGTCACTTCCCCGCCTCGCAAGATCGGAAAGTGTGCCTTGCAGTTCATCCACAGACACAGTCCACATTGCGTCGACGATGCCTTGTCTGGCTGAATCGAGGTTTACCGCGGCGTCACTCATACCCTTTCTAATTAATTCTCCGATAAGTTGGTACGCCGAGGCCACAGGCGTTGCTGCCGTCCAAGAACCTGGGATTTGCCTCACAACGACAACCATGACTCGCCCCGCGATGGTTATGCCTACTAGGCAGGGGAGCGAATTGATGTAGAAAAATTGGCGCAGAGGACTTCCAACCTCGTCAGCTTCTTGGTCCGCGACGAGAATCTGGCGAAGCTCAGCACAACGACTAGCCAGCCGCGTTGGTTCGAAGCGCTCGTCTGACGCTGCCGAGGAAGCCTCGTACTCGGAGATTACGCACAGATAAGACTGATCCGTTCCCATTAGTTCCCTGGCCAAAGACAGCTCTTCGAGGTCGCGAATCGTCGGCGGGAAACCATGCGCCCCGGGAACAACGAGCCAGACGTCACGCTCTGCCTGCTTGGGCAACGGAACCATCCTGCAGCTGATCGACCAGTGAGGGTGTGGATACTAGCTGAGACCGTAACCTGGCCTTGGTCTCCCAGGCACGGCGATCTACTGTTGCCGGCTCGACCACCAGTCCAGATAGGCCTGGCCGCGCGGGGCGAGCCGATAACCGACCTCCAGGCTGATGGTCAGGCCCAGGGCCTTCATCTTGCGGATGTCGGTCTTCATCGGCTGCAGCTCAGTGGCCGGATCAAGGCCGCGCGCGACCGCCAGTTCCTTGCTGACCACGCCCGGATGGTCGTGGATCCAGCGCAGGATCGGCCGCGTCCACGGCTCGGGCCGGATGCGGTCCAGCCGATCCAGCTTCGCGTCGAGCGCGGTCAAATCGGCGTCGTCCGGGAGGGCGGCGCGGAGCGCGTGGCGGGGGTCGGGCCCGGCGTCGCGCACGGTGACCTGGTAGATGCGCAGCTCCGGACGCAGGTTCAGCCACTTGACCAGCGCGGCCCGATCGGCTTCGCCGCTGGCTCGGGCGTCCGCGTCGGTGAGGGCCTCAATCGAGGCAACCTCCTCCACGGCAACGATGCCGACCAGTCCGAGCCGAGTCAGCTGGGTCCCTCCGGGCACCGCCCGGGGCCGGTCCCAACGCCGGTAGACGCGGGTGACCCGCCCCGACTGAATGCCCTCGACCACCCGGTTCGGGATCTGCACGACTAGCCCTGCGGGTAGCCCGGGCCCGGCCAGTAATCCTGCGGCGGCGTCGGGGGCGGCGCCTGTGCCTGCGCTGCGGCCTGCCGCTGCACCTGGTCGGCCCAGGCCCGCAGCTCCCGCGCCTCCCGTTGCACCGGCCATTCCTTGAACGCGAAGACCAAGAACATGATCAGATTCACGATCGGCACGAAGCCGATCAGCACCCAGGCCCCGGAATACCCGGCGCGGCGGATGATCAGGATCCAGGCGATCAGCCCGAGCACCCCCACGACCACGACGAACACGAGATACACGCCCAGGAATGCACCCAGGTTGCGTGGGTAGACGTTCATTGATCCCTCCTCGAGGCTCAGTGCGCCGCCGCGTCCCAGCTGCGGCCGATCCCCACGGACACTTCCAGCGCCACGGCCAGGCTGTACGCGCCGGCCATCTCCTCCCGGAGCAGCGCAACCAGAGCGTCCTGCTCCCCCGGTGCGATCTCGCAGAGCAGCTCATCGTGCACCTGCAGCAGCAATTGGGACCGCAGGCCCTCTCGATCCAGCCGGGCGCGTACGTTGCGCATGGCCACCTTGATGATGTCCGCCGCGCTGCCCTGGATGGGCGCGTTCAGCGCGGCCCGTTCGGCCAGCTCCCGGCGCTGCCGATTGTCGCTGGCCAGGTCGGGCAGGTAGCGGCGGCGACCGAAGACCGTCTGGGTGTAGCCCTCTATTCGGGCCACATCGACCACCTGGCGCAGATAGTCACGGATGCCACCGAACCGGGAGAAGTACGCCTCCATCTGCTCCCGGGCGTCGTCGACGCTGATCTTGAGTTGACCGGACAGGCCGAACGCGGACAGCCCGTAGGCCAGCCCGTAGGACATCGCCTTGATCCGGCGGCGCATCTCCCCGCTGACCTGCTCGGGCTCGATGCCGAAGGCCTTGGCCGCCACGTAGGTGTGCAGGTCCTCGCCGGACTGGAACGCCTCGATCAGGCCGGCGTCCCCGGACAGGTCGGCCATGATGCGCATCTCGATCTGGCTGTAGTCCGCGGTGAGCAGGTTCTCGAAGCCGGTACCGGCCACGAACGCGCGCCGGATCAGCCGGCCCTCATCGGTGCGCACCGGAATGTTCTGCAAATTCGGCTCGGTCGAGGACAACCGGCCGGTGGCTGCGACGGTTTGCAGGTAGGTGGTGTGAATGCGGCCGTCGTCGCCGACCGACTTCTGCAGGCCCTCCACCGTGGTCTTGAGTTTGGTCACGTCCCGGTGCCGGAGCAGCGAGGCCAGGAACGGGTGCGCAGTCTGCTCGAACAACGCCTGCAGCGCGTCGGCATCGGTGGTGTAGCCGGTCTTGGTCCGTTTCGTCTTCGGCATGGACAGCTCGTCGAACAGCACCACCTGCAGCTGCTTGGGCGAACCCAGGTTCACCTCCCGGCCGATCTGCGCGTAGGCCGCCTCGGCGGCGCGGTCAGCTTGCAACGAGAACTGGCTGTGCAGATCGGCCAGGTAGTCGGCATCCACCGCGATCCCGGTGCACTCCATCCGGGACAGCACCGCCTGCACGGGCAGTTCCAAGTCGACCAGCAGATCGTGCTGCCCGCTGGCCACCAGCTGCCCATCCAGGGCCAGGGCCAGGTCGATGATGGCCCGGGCCCGGATCATGTCGGCCTGATCCCGCAGATCACGGGCCTTCTCGGGAGTCTGTTCGACCTCGAAGGACAGCTCCAGCTGTTCGTCGACGGGGACGGTCGCGGCGACGTCCAAGGTCCGATGCAGGTAGCGCTGGACCAGGTCACCGAGGTCGAAGGCGCGTTGCCCGGGCAGGGCCAGATAGGCGGCCAGCCCGGTGTCACTGACCACCCCGGCCAGGGACCAGCCCCGGGCCGCCAGCGCGTTCATGGCCGGCTTGAGGTCGTGACCGGCCTTGCGGACCGTGGGGTCGGCCAACCATTCCGCCAGAGCCCGGTCGTCGTCCTCGTCGGTGGCGGTGACATCGGCCAGCGCCGCGGTGCCGTCCGCCGCGGCCAGGGCGATCGACTCGACGTCGCCGCCGCCCGGCAGCCACCGGCCGCGGACGTCGAAGCCGACGATGCCCTCGCGGGCGTGGGCGTTCAACCAGGTCCGCACGGAGCCCGTCTCCAACCGGCCGCCGGCCACCTCGAACCCCTCGGTGGAGGTCTCGTCGGCCTGTTCGAAGGTCTCCAGCAACCGCTCGCGCAGCACCTTGAACTGCAGGTTGTCGAAGATCCGGTGCACGGCCTCCCGGTCGAACGGTTGGGCGAGCAGATCGGTGGCCGGATCGGCCTCCAGCTCCACGTCACGGACCAGTTCGGTCAATCGCCGGTTCTGGATGACGTGGGCCAGGTTGGCCCGGAGCGCGTCACCGGCCTTGCCGGGGACCTCGTCCACCCGGTCGACGAGCGCCGCCAAGGACCCGAACTCCCGCACCCACTTGGCCGCGGTCTTCTCCCCCACCCCGGCGATGCTGGGCAGGTTGTCGCTGGGATCGCCCCGGATGGCCGCATAGTCCGGGTACTGGGCCGCGGTCAGCCCGTACCGGTTCTGCAGCTCGGCCGGGTCGATCCGGGCCATCTCGGACACCCCGCGGGAGGGGTACAGCACGGTCACCTGATCGTTGACCAGCTGGAAGGAGTCCCGGTCGCCACTGCAGATGATGACGTCCAGGCCCGCGCCGGTGGCCCGCACGGTGAGGGTGGCGATGATGTCGTCGGCCTCGTAGTTCTCCGCCGTGAGGAACGGGATGTGCAGTGCCGTGAGCACCTCTTTGATCAGTTCCACCTGACCCTTGAAATCCACCGGTGAGCTGGACCGATTGGCTTTGTATTCCACGTACTCGGCGCTGCGCCAGGTCTGCCGGGACAGGTCGAAGGCCACTGCCACATGGGTGGGCCGCTCGTCCCGGAGCAGGTTGATCAGCATCGAGGTGAAGCCGTAGACCGCGTTGGTGGGCTGTCCGGTGGTGGTGGAGAACTTCTCGACCGGCAGCGCGAAAAAGGCGCGGTAGGCCAAGGAATGCCCGTCCAGCAGCAACAGCAGCGGGGTGTCGCGGACCGGGGAGGCCTTGCTCACCGCGATCTTCTGCGCCATCGTCATCCGCGCGTACGCGGCGCGCGAGGGCGTCTTCGCCGGCGCCGACACTCGAGCCATCACGGGGCCGAGTCTAGGGTCGCCCACCGACAGGCCCGATTTTTCGGTTGACCCGGTCGCGCACAATCTTGTGCGTCGTCCCTGCTGACCGAACGAGGTTGCCATGACCGCCGCCGACCTGACCGTCGATCCCGCCGACCCGCGGCTGGTCGAGCACCTGAACGAGCACCTGGGCGAGCTCAACGAGCGGATGGGCATCCGACTGCTGACCGCCGGGCCCGACGAGGTGGTGGGTGTCCTCCCGGTGGACGGCAACCGCCAGCCGGCCGGTTTGCTGCACGGCGGGGCGAACGGCGTGCTGGCCGAGACGCTGGGTTCGATGCACGCCGCGGTGCTGGCGCCGGCCGGGCATTTCCCGGTGGGGGTGGAACTGAACTGCTCCCACCACCGTTCGGCCACCCGGGGTGTGGTGACCGGAACGTCGCGACCGCTGCAGGTCGGCCGCACCCTGGCCAGCTTCGCCATCGCCCTGGTCGACGAGACCGGACGGCCGGTGGCCACGGCCCGGCTGACCTGCATCTATCGACCCTTCCCGGGATGACGTCCGACGCCTTCCGAGCACGCCTGGCACGCCTGCCGGCAGGGATCATCGCCCGCGCCGGTCTGCTGCAGATCACCGCGGCCGCGATTCTGTGGGGCACCACAGGTGTGGTGGTGGCCTGGGTGCACCGCTGGACCGGCCTGAACCCGGTGGCCATCGGCAGCTACCGGCTGATCATCGCCGCGCTGGCCCTGCTGGCCATGACCACACGCCGCTGGCCCACCCTGGTCGCCGCCACCCGAGCCCATCCGGAGGGCGTGGTCGTGGCCGGCGTCGGGCTGGCCGCGTACCAGGCTCTGTACTTCATCGGCGTGACCGACGCCGGAGTCACCGTGGCCACCATGGCCAGCCTGGGGCTCGCCCCGGTGGTCACCGCCCTGTGGGAGACGATCGCGCACCGGAAGCTGCCTCGGTCGATCGAGCTGGTGACCGTGGTCGCGGCGGTCGCCGGCCTGGTCCTGCTGGCCTCGGGTCAGCGCCACGGCGGCGCCGGACCTGACCCCACGGCGGGCCTGATCGCCTCGATCGGCTCCGGGCTGGTGTACGGGCTGACCACGGTGCTGGCCCGGCATCTGTCGCAATCGGTGCCCTCACTCACCCTGACCGCGCTCTCGGCCTGCTTCGGCGCGATCGCGCTGTTCCCGGTGGCCGCGATCATCGGACTCCAGCCGGGTCAGCTCTCCGGCCCGGGCCCGGCGGCCCCGATCCTGGGGCTGCTGTACATCGGGGTGATCACCACCGCCGTCGGATATGCGCTGTTCAACGCCGGGCTGCGCACCACCCCGTCCCCGGTCGCGTCGGTCCTGACCCTGCTCGAGGCGCTGACCGCGACCGTGCTGGCGGTGTTGCTGTTGTCCGAGCCGCTGGGGTTGCTCACCGCGATCGGCGGTGCCCTGCTGCTGGGCGCGGTGGCCGTGCTCTACGCCGCACCCCGGCCACCGGAGCAGGTCACCCCGCACTGATCGCGTTGACCGCGCCGGCCAACCGCAGCCGATCCGCCCGTCGCCGGGCCTTGGCCCGGTTGCCGCAGATGGCCATCACGCACCAGCGCCGACGGCCGGTCTCGTCCAGGAACAGCCACCCGCAGCCGGTGCCCCCACAGCGCCGGACCGCATCGGTCGGATGGTCGGCGAGCACGGCGGCGGCCAGCAGCACCGTCCGGCGCAGCGGCAGCCCCAGCCCGACCCCGCCGTCCCAACTCCAGCTCCCGCGCGGGTTTCGGGCCAACCTCGACGCGACCACCGCATCCTTGATCCGTGCGCTCAGAGGACCCGGTTCGGCCGCCGCCCGGGTGAGCACCGCGTACAGCTCCTCCCGGAAGGCCAGCACCTCGACCAGCATCTCCGCCGCCGCCTCCGGGTGCGCCACGGCCAAGCGCCCGAGTTCCTCGGCCTCGTCCACATTCAGCACACCGGCCCGACCGGCCCAGATCAGCAGGGTGTGGTAGTCGGTCAGATACTCGCGCGGATGTGGCTCCCCCCAGACCGCCCGGGTATTGCAGAGCTCGAGGCCGGGGTGGTCGGCCACGCGCAGCGGTATCCGCCGCCCCTGCACCTCTTCACTGGCCACCCGGATTCCTCCCGTATCCGGCTAGGCTATCCGGACTAACCGGAGATTGCCGACGTCCGGTTAGGGATGGAGACCACCGATGCGGGTGATCGCGGCGCTGGCCTGGGCGGGCCTGCGTCACCACCCGCTGCGCTGGGTGCTGCTCGCGCTCGGCGTGGCCGCCGGCGCAGTGCTGCCGGTGGTCGCGGCCGGCCTCCGGGACGGCGCCACCGTCGCGGCCGTGCGCAGCGCCCTGGACTCCCTTCCGGCCGGGCAGCGAGCCGTGTTCGCGCATGACGGGACCAACGCCGACGCGGCGGGCATGTCCGCCCGCGACACCGCGGTTCGCGCCGAATGGCGTCAGACCGGCCTGCCCGAGCCCGATCGGTACCTGTTCTTCCGGCAGCTCTCGGTGGCCGGCAGCACATTCACCCTGGGCGCCACCGACAGCTCGCTGACCGGCGCCGACGCCCCGGTGCGGTTGACCTCGGGTCGGCTGCCGACCACGTGCACCCCGACCCGATGCGAGGTGGTGCTGGCCGTGCCGGCCACGCTGGCCGGCCAGGGCCTGTCCGTCGCGTCGATGACCCCAGGCGCCACCCAGCTCGGCCTGGTCGTCACCGGGACCGCCGAACTCACCGACGCCCGCCTGGCCGGAGGCCGCCTGATCGATGGCACCCAGCCGGTCCTGCTGGGCGGGTCGATCGCCCAGCTGGCCGCGCTGGACAGCCTGTCGCTGTTCGGTCGCACGGTGAGCTGGGTCGGTGACCTGCCCGGTGATCTGGTTGCCGGGGTCGGGGCCGACGCCTTCGCGGTGCGGATCCAGGCCATGACCCAGGACCTGACCGCGGAGTTCGGGGCCCTGACCATCGAATGGCCGCAGGACGCCGCCGTCGCGGCGGAGCAGCGCGCGGCCCGGTCGGCGCAGCGCTTCACCGTGCTGGGCGCCGGCGCCGCCGTCCTTCAGCTGGGCTTCGCGCTGGTGGCCGCCACCGGGTTGCGTCGCCGGCAGCAGTTTGTGGTCCGGTTGCTGACCCGGCGCGGGGCGACCCGGGTGCAGCTGGCGCTCACGCCCACCGCGCAGGTGGTCGCGGTGGTCGCGGCCGGGACGCTGATCGGGCTGGGGATCGGCGCCTCGGTGGTCGCGATGACCTCCGGCAGCGATCCGGGCGGGCGGGCGGCCGCCGTCGGCCGTGCGATCACCGCCGCCACGCCGACCCTCATCGGCTTCGCGCTGGGCGCCGCCCTGATCACCCTGGCGGTTGCACTCTGGCCGGAGCGGGCGGGCCGAGCCACCCGGCTGGTGCTGGACGCGCTGCTGGTGGCCGCCGTGGGCCTGGCCGTGTTGGTGCTGGCCGACGCGAGTACCGCCGGCGGCGACGCCGCGGGGCCGCTGGACCTGAGCGTGACCACGATCATCGCGATCACCGCCGGCCTGGTCGCGGCCCGGTGCTGGCCGCTGCTGGCCGGACTCGTCGGACGCCGGCGCCGCCCCTCGGTGGACCCAGGCCGGGCCGGGCTGCTCTGGCGGCTGGCCGTGCTGGGCGGCCAACGACGGGCCCTGGTGCCGGCCGTCGCCGCCGCCTTCCTGGCCTCGGCGGTGACATCGGTCGTGTTCGCGACCACCTACCGGGCCACCCTGGCCGATTCGGCCCAGCAACAGGCGTCTTTCCAGGTGCCGCTGGACCTGCGGGTGTCCTCCAGCCCGGACGTGCCCACCCCGCTGTCGGTGCTGGACTCGACGGCGATTGCGGGAATCGGTCCCGGGGTGACCGTCGCGCCCGTGGTGGCCAGCTCGGTGACCGCCTTCCCCGGCGCCACCAACGTGGCTGCCTTCCCGCTCATCGGCCTCGACCCGAGGGTGCTTCCGCAGCTCCATGACTTCGCCGCGACCACCGGCAGCGACCTCCCGGCGACCGAGCTGGCCACCCGGATCAGCAGCAACCTGCCCACCGGGTCGCCGCCGGCGCCCAGGATCCCGGCCGACGTGAGCACGCTGGACATCCCGGCGACCGGGCTGACCGCCGACGCCGACCTCTCACTCTGGGTGACCACCGACGACGGCGCCGAACACCAACTGCCGCTGGTCCCGTCCGGTACCGGCCTGCGGACCCATGTCCAGCTCGGGCAGGCCGCCCGGGTGGTGGCGGTGGAGATCACCGAGTCGGCCGGGCATCTCATGCACCGCCAGCACGCCACCGGCGAGGGCAACACCGACCACGCCTATGCCACCGGCACCCTGCACCTGGGCCGGCCCGCCGGCGATGGCACCCCGCTGGACTGGAGCTGGGCGGGCTGGGGGGCCGACCACGTCGCCGTGACCCCGACGGCCAGCACCCTGACGGCGAACTACGCGCTGTCCGGCGACCGCGCGGTCATCGTGCCGGCGTTCGTGGCCCGCACCAGCCTGGGCACCCTCCCGGTGGCGGCGGACCCGACGACCGCGGCCCAGGCCATTGACGGCGCCCTCACGGTGTCCGTCAGCGGCCTGGTGCTGACCGCGACCGTCGTGGCGGTGCTGCCCCGGATGCCCACCTTCGGGGCTCGTTTCCTGCTCGCTGACCGCACCACCGTGGCCGCCCTGCTGGATCGCACCCAACCGGGCACCGCCGCGGTCGACCAGGTGTGGATCGGCGCCCCGAGCGCCCTGGTACCCGCGGTGCAGGCCGAGGTCACCGGAAGTCCTGCGGCGGCCGCCACGGTGCAGGTCCGCACCGAGATCGCGGACACACTGGCGCACGACCCGGTGGCCACCCGATCGGCCACCCTGTTGGCCGTGGCCGGCCTGCTGGCGGCCCTACTGGCGCTGGGCGCGGTCGCCGTGGCAGTGCGGGTGGATCGCCAGGACAGTGCCGCCGACCAGCTGTCCTTCGAGGTCGACGGGTTGCCGCCGGGCAGCCTGCGGCGATTGTTGGTGGGCCGGGCGGCGGTCGTGGTCGCGCTCGGGGTGCCCCTCGGGGCGGTTGCCGGCGTGCTGGTCACCTCGGCCGCGGTCCGGCTGATCCAGGTCGGAGCGGCGGGTACCTCGGTGGAGCCGCCGGTGCAGGCGGATCTGGGCGGTTGGTGGACGGTGGCACTGGCGGCAGGTCTGGCCGTGGTCGGGCTGCTCGCCGCCGGCGGTGCCGCGGCCGGCTCGTTCCGCGAGCGCTACCCGGTGATTCCGGACGCCGACCTGCGATGAGCACACCGATCCCCGCCGCAGAGCCAGTCGCCGTCGTCAGCGATGTCTTCGTGGCCTATCCCAGCCCGGGTGGCACGGTGATGGCCCTGCGCGGGCTGGACCTGACCGTGCACCCCGGGGAGCGGGTACTCGTGCAGGGCCCGAACGGTTCCGGAAAGTCGACCATGCTGCGGTTGCTCACCGGCGAGCAGGCCGTGACCGCCGGGTCGGTGCAGGTCGGCGGAACCGAGTTGGACCGTCTGGGCGCCCGAGCCCGGCGCCGGTGGCGGGTCCGCGGCGTGGGTCTGGTGGATCAGCACGCCCGGCGGGCGCTGCTGCCCGAGTGGCCGGTGCTGGACAACGTGGCCCTGCAGTTGCGGCTGGGCGGCCTGGCGCCGGCCGCGGCGCGGGCCCGGGCCGGCCAGACCCTGGAGCGGCTCGGCCTGACCTCACTGGCCGGCCGCCAGGTGGGCCCGCTGTCCGGGGGCGAGGCGCAGCGAGTGGCCATCTGCGCGGCCCTGGCCCACGAACCGTTCCTGCTGCTGGCCGACGAACCGACCGGCGAACTGGACGACGACTCCGCCCGCGAGGTCTGCGCCCTGCTGGCCCGGGCCGGCGGCCCCGGCGGAACCGCCCTGTTGCTGGTCAGCCACGACAACCGGGCCGCGGACCTGGTCGACCGGGCCGTCCGGATCCGGGACGGCCGGCTGGCCGAGCAGTGGCAGCCATCAATCCGGCCGGTGCGCGAGGAGCAGGTCATGGACGCCCGCGGGTGGGTGCGTGTTCCGCCGGAGCTGCTGGCCGGGCCGGGCCGGCTGCGGGCCCAGCCCGGGGCAGGTGAGCCGGGCGCTGTGCGACGCACCCCGACCACCCCGCCGATCCGGACACCCCGCGCCGCCGCCGCGCCCCTGCCGCTGGCCACCCTGCCGCCGGCGGACAGCGGCCGGCCCGAGCTGCTGGCGCTGTCCGGCGTCGCCGTGCGGTTCGGCTCCCGAACCCTGTTCGCCGACCTGCAGCTGACGGTGCGCACCGGCGACTGGGTGGTGGTCCGCGGACCGTCGGGCTCGGGCAAATCCACCCTGCTGTCGCTGGCCGCCGGCCTGACCGACCCGACCGCCGGAACCGTGGCCCTGGGCGGCGCGCCCCTACGGCCGCTGTCCCGCACGGCCCGGGCCGAGTTGCGGGGTCGCCTGCTGGCCATGTCGCTGCAGGGGACGTTCCTGGCCGACGCGTTGACCGTGCTGGAGAACCTCGAGTTCGCCCGGGACCTACGCCCCGCGGCGCTCCTCCACCGGCCCGACGACCCCACCGCCGCCGCGGACGCCCTGATCGGCGCGTTGGGCCTGCAGCGGCTGGTGCGTCAGCCGGTCGGGCTGCTGTCCGGCGGCGAACGCCAGCGTGTCGGACTGGCCCGCTGCCTGGTCTCCGGCGCGCCGTTGGTCATTCTGGACGAGCCCACCTCCCAGCAGGACGAGAGCTCGGCCGCTCTGGTGGCGAACATACTGGCCCAGGCCGTCCAGGCCGGCCGCGGCGTGGTGGCCGCCTCCCACGACGACACCTTCACCGCCGCCGCGGACGTGGTGCTGCGGTTGTCTGCTCAGCCGCCCAGGTAGGCCGCGGCCACCGAGTCGTCGGCCAGCAGGTCCTCGGCCGGGCCCTGCAGGTTGAGGTGTCCGGACTCGAGAACGTAGGCGTAGTCGGCGATCTCCAACGCGGCCAGGGCGTTCTGCTCGACCAGCAGGACGGTCACGCCCTGGGCCCGGATGCGTTCGATGGTCTCGAAGATCAGGTCGACCAGGACCGGGGCCAGGCCCATCGACGGCTCGTCGAGCAGCAGCAGGCTGGGGTTGCCGAGCAGGGCTCGAGCCACCGCGAGCATCTGCTGCTCACCGCCGGACATGGTGCCGGCCTTCTGACTCAGCCGTTCCCGCAGCCGGGGGAACAGCTCCAGCACGTTCTCCCGATCCTTGGCGATCTGCGCGGTGTCGCTACGGACGAACGCGCCCAGGTCCAGATTCTCCGAGACGGTCATCCGCTGGAAGATCTTGCGGCCCTCGGGTGATTGGCAGATGCCGAGCTTGACCACGTCGTGCCCGGGGATGCCGTTGATCTTGTCGCCCTTGAAGATCACGTCTCCGGCGCGCGGTCGCAGCAGGCCGGAGATGGTGCGCAGAGTGGTTGATTTGCCGGCGCCATTGGACCCGATGAGGGTGACGATCTCACCCTCGTACACGGTCATCGAGAGGTCCTTGACCGCGGCGATGTTGCCGTAGCTGACGGACAGGCCCTTCAACTCCAGCATCAGCTTCTTGCCCGCGCCGCGCGGCGCGTCGGACACCATCGGGGCGGACCCGGTCGGGGCGGTCATACCTTTTTCCTCTTCCCCTCGCGAGTGCCGGTCTTGCCCAGGTACGCCTCGATCACGGTTTGGTTGTTGCGGATGTCATCGGGGGTTCCTTCCGCGATCATCGTGCCCCGGTCCAGGACGGTGATCCGCTCGCTGATCTTCATGATGACGCTCATGTCGTGCTCGATGAGCAGGATGGACAGACCCTTCTCGTCGCGGACCCGGTAGACGAAGTCGTTGAACGCCGCCGACTCCTGCGGGTTCATGCCCGCGGTGGGCTCGTCCAGGAGCAATACCTTCGGCTTCAGCGCCATGGCCCGGGCGATCTCCAGCCGACGCTGGTCGCCGTAGGACAGGTTGCGGGCCAACTCGCCCTCGGCCCGGCCGATACCCACGTATTCCAGTAGTTCCCGGGCGGTGTCGCGGGCCTCGCGCTCCTCCCGCCGCTGATGCGGGGTGCGGATGATGGTGGACACGATGCCCGAGCGCAGATGCGAGTGCATGCCCACCATGACGTTCTCTTCCGCCGTCATCAGGTTGAACAGGCGGATGTTCTGGAACGTTCGCGCCAGCCCCAGGGCGGCCCGCTTGTGCGGTGGCACCGCGGTGATATCGGACCCGTCCAGGAACACGGTGCCCTCGGTGGGCTCGTAGAGCCCGGTGATGACGTTGAAAAAGGTGGTCTTGCCGGCCCCGTTCGGCCCGATGAGACTGATCACCGATTTCGGCGGGATGGCAAAACTGACGTCGTTGACGGCGATCAGACCACCGAACTTGATGGTGATGTGGTCGGCGTATAGCACGTTCGCCTCGACCGGATCGACCTCGGTGCTGCGGGCAGCTGCGGGAGCGGCGGTCACTTCTCGTCCTCCTTCTCCAAGGTGGCCACCGGGGCATGGCTGGCCAGCGCGGGGCTGACCGCCGCAGCGGAGGCGGCGATGCCCGCGTCGGACCGCGCGTCTGCGTGCTCGAAGGCGACGTCCTCGGCCGCAGCCTCTTCGGCCTCGGCGCCCAGCGACTCCATCTCGGTCCGGCTCGGCGTGGTCATCAACGCCTTCGTCCGCTTCTCCGGAATCAGGCCTTCACGCCGGAACAACATCATCAGCACCAGCAGCAGGCCCAGGATGACGAAGTTGTAGCGGGGCAGCGTGGACTGCAGGTTGGTGCCGAACCACTCGTCCAGCTGGACACCGATCTGCTGCAGGCCGGTGGCGTTGAGCCAGGCCAACAGGAAGGCGCCGATGGTCACCCCCCAGACGTTGCCCATACCGCCGAGCACCACCATGAGCAGCACCAGCACGGATTTGCCGAAGTCGAAGCCGGACGGCGAGACGGCCCCGGTGATGCCGGACGCGTTGGCCACACCGCCGATGCCGCCGAAGAAGGCGCCCACCGCGTAGGCCGACAGCTTGGTCCGGACCAGCGGGACGCCCATCATGCTGGCCGCGAGTTCGTCCTCCCGCAGGGCCAGCCAGGCCCGGCCCAGCCGACCCTCCCGGATCCGCAGCGAGACGAAGATGCAGGCCCCGACGAGCAGACCCAGCACCAGGATCTTGTAGACGTTGCCGACCGAGTCGTTGGCCAGTTTCTGCGGGACGCCCAGGTACACGGCCGGCCCGGTGCCGATCGGGTCGATCAGCGGGATGCCGGCGTCCCCGTTGGCCAGGTTGAACCCGCCGATGTCGTTCGAGTTACGGAAGAACTGGGTGATGACCTCACCGAAGCCCAGGGTGACCAGGGCCAGGTAGTCGCCACGCAACCTCAGCGTGGGGGCACCGATGAGGATGCCCAGGACGGCACACAGGGCGCCGGCGATGAAGATGACGAACCAGAAGTTGATGTGTGTACCCGGCCCGCCCACCGCGGTCATGATGTGCACGTTCCAGGTCCAGTTGAACGGCGCGGCCATCAACCAGCCTGCGGTGTATCCGCCCAGCGCCCAGAAGGCCACGTAACCCAGATCGAGCAGGCCGGCATAGCCGACCACCACGTTCAGACCCAGGGCCATGATGGCCCACATCAGGCACTGGTTGACCGTGGAGACGGGCAGCCAGGAGGTGATGCCGTTACCCACCGAATCGACCAGGTTGGGCACCAGCACCTGGTACAGCAGGAACAGCGCGATGATGACGACGACGTAGCCGATGGGCCACCCGAACCGGGACAGGAAGCTGGGCTTCACGTCACACCTTCTCGGTCGTGCGCCGGCCGAAGATGCCTTCGGGCTTGAACACCATGAGGATGATCAGGATCAGGAAGACCACCGTCTGGGACCAGTTGCTGCCCAGGCCGTGCGCCCCGCCCTCGTTCAGGGCCTGGACCAGACCGATGGCAATGCCACCGACCACCGCACCGAGCAGGTTTCCGATACCGCCGAGCACCGCCGCGGTGAACGCGATCAACCCCAGCTGCGTCCCGGTGTCGTAGTACGTCTGCGTCTGGACCAGGAAGTACAGGACTCCGGCCGCCCCGGCCAGCGCGCCACCCATCCCGAAGGTGAAGGAAATGGTCCGGTTCACGTTGATGCCCATCAACCGGGACGCGTCCTGGTCCTGGGCCACCGCCCGCATCGCCTTGCCCGTGCTCGTCCTGGTCACGATGAAGCTCATCAGCAGCAGCAGTGGGATCGTCACCACCGCCACCAGCAGCAGTTTGTACAGATAGACGCCCTGGATGATCGGGCCGCCCCAGGTCACATCCCAGTTCACCTGGGCCGAACCATTGATGTAATCCTGCTGGGCGATCCCCCGGAAGATGAAGGACAGGCCGACCGCCGTCATCAGCGGGGCCAGCTTGGGCGCCGACCGCAGCCGCCGATAGGCCAGGAACTCTGCCGACACGTTCACAAAGGCGCCGAAGGCCATGCACACGATCAGCGCCACCAGCAGCGGCAGGAACGTGGCCCAGCCCAACACGCCCACGTGCATCACCTTCACCATCACCGCGGCCGCGACGATGGTGGACAACATGAAAAGGTCGCCGTGGGCAAAATTGATCAGTTCAATGATGCCGTAGACCATCGTGTAACCCAGAGCGACCAGCGCGTAGACCATGCCGTTCTGCAGACCGACCAGGATCGATCCGGTGAACTGGGCCGGGCCCGACGTCGCACTCCAGATCACCCACGCGGCGCCCAGCGCCAGGATCGCGAAACCGAGATACTTCTCGACCAGCGGCCCGACTCGGACCTTGGCCTTTCTCGCCGTACCAGCGACAGCCAGCGTTGTCATCCTCGATCTGGACCTTTCTCTGCAGGCGAGTGCTAGCGGCGATCCTGGACTGCTCGATCGGGGCCGTCAATGGTCGGCGAAGGGGCAGAAATGGATACCGGGCCCGGTGGGATGTCCCCACCGGGCCCGGAAGAGCCAGATCAGCTGACGGCTTGAGCCTTGAGGAAGGTCTCCTTGCCGCCGGTCACCAACTCGACGGTGATGTCCTTGGCGTTGGTGTCGCCCGTGGCCGGATCGATCTTGATCTCCTTACCGGTCACCGACTGGTCGGCCGAGATGTCGATGCCGGTTCCGGAGAACACCGCGTCGGTGACGCCCTTGCGGGTGCCGTCCGACTTGGCGATCGCGGCCAGGATGACCTGCATCGCGGCCACGCCGTAGAGCGGGTAGCTACCGCTGGGCACGCCGTTGTACTTGGCCTTGTAGGCGTCGATCAGCTTGGCCGGCACGCCGCCCTGCTTGATCAGCACGTCCTGGCTCAGCCCCGCGAAGGTCAGGTACATACCCTCGGACTGAGGCAGCTTGAGCAGGTCGTCGTAGCCGGTGAAACCGTCCGGCGCCAGCAGCTTCACGGTCTTGTTGTCGCCCAGGACAGAGAACTTGTCCTTGATCAACTGGCCGCCGTTGTTGTCGTAGATGCCGCCCAGGTACACGCAGTCCGCGCCGGTCGCCTTGACCGTCTGGTAAAGCGCGGTGTAGTTCGGCTGCTTGGCATCCCAGGACGCCGTGCCCACGATGTCGATGCCCTGAGCCTTCGCCGCGCTGGCGAATGCCTTGGCCACGCCCAGGCCGTAGGTCTGGTTGTCATTGAGCACGTAGCACTTGGTGACCTTCAGGTCGCTCTTGGCGAAAGCCGCCGCCGCATTGCCCTGGTAGTCATCGGTGGTGACCACGCGGGCGTAGTCGCGCTTGCCCGACGGGTAGTACTTGGTGGGCTCGCCGGTGTCCCAGGTCTTGGTCAGGCCGGGGTTGGTGTTGGCGTGCGACACCATCAGCATCGGGCCGGTCGAGTCCTGGTTCAGCACCGGCAGCTCGATCTTGGCGCAGCCGGAGTTAAAGGTGCCCATCACCGCCACCTCATCGGTGGTGGCGACGTGCTTGGTCGCATTCGCGGCACAGGCAGCGTCGTCCCAGGCGCCCTTGGCGGCGGTCGAATCGTCGTAGGTGGTCAGCTTGATGGTGTAATTCCCGGCCTTGTTTCCCTGCTGATCCAAGTACAGCTGGATCAACTTGTTGGTGTCCGCCGACTGCGTGGCCGAACTTCCCTGCAAGGGCAGATCGGTCGACACCACCAGCGTCTTGCCGCCGCCCCCGCCGGCACTACCGCCGCTCGAGCTGCTCGATCCCGAACTGCTGCTCGACTTGCTGGCACAGCCCGTGAGCGCCACGGCCGCGACCGCACCTGCTGCGACAACGCGCGTAATGGAACGGACTCGCAAGGGTTCCTCCTCTTTTCGGTCCCGAGCGACGCACGGTGCGCCGTTCGGATGATGGTGCGCCTGGCTCCCGGTTACGGCGGAGCTTCGTTCACCCTTGTTTCGTTGTTGTTACTCGCCGGTACCTGCCGCTCTTTCATCGCTGGCGTCAGGGGTGCCGGGCGTCGATCCGCCGTGAGTGGGGATGAACCTACGCAAGCACGGACCCTAGCGCCAGGTGGGAGAAAAACTCCTGCTTCTACACCCACCCGCAGCGAAATCGTGATCTGGGTGGCCGTTTGCGACGGAACGGTTACCGTCCGGGCACGGCGACGGCGGAAATCGCAGGTCGCGACCCGACCTCAGGATTTGGCGCCCAGCCCGTCCAGGACGGCCTGCGCCACGACTTGCATCGACGTCCGCCGGTCCATGGCGGTGCGCTGGATCCAGCGGAAGGCCTCCGGCTCGGTCATTTTCTGGTTGGTCATGAGCAGGCCCTTGGCCCGATCAACCAACTTTCGGGTCTCCAGCCGGGCATTGACATCGGCGACCTCGTCACGCAGAGCCACCATTTCCGCGTACCGCGCGACCGCTAATTCGATGGCCGGGAGCAAATCCGCCTGGTTGAACGGCTTGACCAGGTACGCCATCGCACCCGCGTCCCGGGCCCGTTCGATGAGGTCGCGCTGAGAGAACGCGGTCAGCATGACCACCGGGGCGATCTGGTCGTTGACGATCTCCGCGGCCGCGTCGATGCCGTCCTTCTTGGGCATCTTCACGTCCATGATGACCACGTCGGGCCGCAGCGATGTCGCCAGGGACACGGCTTCTTCGCCGTCTCCGGCTTGCCCGACCACGTCGAAGCCCTCCTCGGTCAGCATTTCGGCCAGGTCGAGCCGGATCAGAGCCTCATCTTCAGCGATGAGCACCCGTCGGGGGGCCGCCATGACACCTCCTGTTGCGCTGGCGGCCGACGATCGGCCGCTCTCGGGCCAGAGGGTACCGAGGGCATGTTGACAGAACATGACGTGCCCGGTCGGCCGACCCGGGCGGCTACCATGTCCAGGCTGTCCATGGTCACCAGGCGACAGCGGTCGATGGCCCCCGTATCCCAATCGGCAGAGGAAGCGGTCTCAAAATCCGTCCAGTGTCAGTTCGAGTCTGACCGGGGGCACTTCGCGGGCGTACCCAGTGCAGGGCCGGGGAATCGGCACCGGCATGGACAAAGATCCCGCCGAACGGCAGCAGGACATCGTCGGTCAGTCCGATGAATCACGCGATCCGGCCGACGATTCCGGGGAGATGGACGATCCGACCGAAATGGCCGCCAACTACCCGGGTGCTTTCGACGGCGGTGACCCGGCGGCCGCCGCGGACGCCATCGCCGAGCACGACCTGGGCCGCGACGTGCGGCACGGCGGGGCCATCGGTGCGCCCGCATCCCCGAACCAGCCGCGCTCACCCGCCCGGGAGGGCGCCCTGGACGCCGCGGCCGAGTGATCGAACGCCCGTCTTCAGGCCGGCGGGGCCGGGACCGTCGGTGGTGATGCGCCGGGTAGCCGCGCCGCGAAAACGGCCGCGGCACTGGTCACCGCCACGCTGAGCAGGGCCGCGGTGAGGATCGCCCCCGCCTCTCCGGGCTGCAACAGGTTTGCCTGGGTGCCGATGGTCACCGCGGCCACCGGGACACCCAACTGGGCGCCGGCCAGGATGGCCAGCGGAATCGGCTGACCGATGAGGCGCGCGGCCAGGTGGATGAGCACGGTCCCGGCCGCCAGCAGCAGGGCGGCCAGCCACATCCGCGGATGGGAGCCGAGCGACCGCAGGTCCAGCGAGGCGCCCAGCCAGACGAAGAAGACCGGGCCAGGAACCCATCAGCGACGGCGAACAGTTGCCGGGCCAGCCGACGCGGCTCACCGGGCGTGGCCGCGAGCACCAAGCCGACCACGAACCCGGCCAGCATGACCGAGACGTGAAGCCACTGCGCGAGTCCAGCCAGCGCGAACAGCAGGATCAGGTTCCAGCGCAGCTCGAGCCCGAAGTGCCGCCGTTTGGATTCCCGCTGCAGCGGGAGCAGCCTGCCGGTTCGGCGCAGCAGGGTCATGAGCCCAAGGATCACCGCCCCGCAGGCGATGACCACGACGGCGCCGAGCGCGGCCCGACCGGCCCGGGACGGGTCTTCGACCAGCGGCAAGGCCACGATGGCGGCCGTGTCGGCCACGGCCACCTGGACGACCGTGGCGGTGACCGCCGCGCCCGCGAGCTTGGATCCGAAGATGACCGGCATGATCAGCGCGGCCGAACTGGAGGCGAGCAGGACCGCGTACAGGCCCCCATGGCCGGTGCCGACGACAGCGGCGATGGCCACGCCGGTCGGCACCGAGAGCACTCCCACGAGCGCGGCCAACGCCAGCCCGCGGCCCAGGGAGCGGGACAGGCCGGCCTGGCGCAGTGGGACGTGACTGCCGGCGACCAACATGACCAGGGCGAAGCCGGCGGTGGCCAGGAAAGTCAGGGTCGGATCATCGGCGTGCACCCAGCCCGTTCCGGTGCGCCCGACCACCACCCCGGCGACCAACTCGCCGACGACCAGCGGCACCCGCCCCGCGCTCATCCCGGTCAGCACCGGCCCGGCCAGGCCCACCAGGAGGACGAGCGCGAGCGCTCCCAGACTCATCTCGGGTTCACCGCAGCCGGACGAGCCCCTCTTGGACCACGGTGGCCAGCAGGGCGCCGGAGCGGTCGAAGAACCGGCCGGTGGCCAGCCCCCGACCGCCCGACGCGCTCGGCGACTCGGTGTCGTAGAGCACCCAGTCGCGCCAGGTCACCGGTCGATGCACCCAGAGCGCGTGATCCAGCGAGGCCACCTGCAGCGCAGGACCGACGGCGCCCAACCCGTGTGTGGTCATCACCGAGTCGAGCAGGGTGAGATCGGACAGGTACGTCAGCACGCACACCGCCAGCAGCGGGTCGTCGGGCACGGCCCCGTCCGGCCGGAACCAGACCTGGCTACGGGCCCCCGGTTCCGGCTGCGGATCGGTGCGCAGCCAGAACGGTCGCTGGACGTGGCGCAGGTCGAACGCCCGCGGCATCCTCGCCCAGAACGTTCTCGGCGCCTGCGCCTTCTCCAACAACTCGGCGAACGTGGGCAGCGTCTCCGGTGTCGGCACGTCAGGCATGGGCGCGGCATGGTCCACGCCCGGCTCCATGACTTGGAATGAGCTGGACATGGTGAAAATGGGCTGTCCGTGCTGGATGGCCAGCACCCGACGGGTGGTGAAGGAACGACCGTCGCGCAACCGTTCCACTGTGTAGACGATGGGAACGCCCGGGTCACCCGGGCGCAGGAAGTAGGCGTGCAGCGAATGCAGGTGCCGATCGCCGGGGACGGTTCGGCCGGCGGCCACCAACGCCTGTGCTGCGACTTGGCCGCCGAACACCCGGACCGGTGAGACCTCGGGCGATGTGCCGCGGAAGAGGTTGTCCTCCAACGATTCCAGATCGAGCAGGGCGATCAGGCCGTCGAGCACCGCCTGCCCGCGGGGCACCCCGTCGGTGTCGAACTCGACCGGCACCGTTAGTCGTGCTCCCCGAGCCGGTGGACACGGATCAGGTTCGTCGAACCGGAGGTGTTCGGGGGCGACCCGGCCACGATGACCACGGTGTCACCGCGCTGATAGTCGGACTGCTTGAGGATCTCGGCGTCGACCAGCTCGACCATGGCGTCGGTGGAGTCCACCGAGGCCACCTCGAACGTCTTCGTGCCCCAGGTCAGGGCGAGCTGATTGCGGGTCGAGGCCAGCGGGGTGAAGGCCAGCAGCGGCAGCCGGGTGTGCAGCCGGGCCAACCGCCGGATCGTGTCCCCGGACTGGGTGAAGGCGACCAGCGCCTTGGCCTCCAGCCGTTCACCGATGTCGCGGGCGGCGTAGGACAGCACGCCGCGCTTGGTCTTGGGCGTATGGGTGAGCGGGGGCACGGCCACCGATTCGCTTTCCACCGCCTCGATGATGCGGGCCATGGTGGCCACGGTGAGGAACGGGAACTTGCCCACCGAGGTCTCGCCGGACAGCATCACCGCGTCGGCCCCGTCCAGGACGGCGTTGGCCACGTCGGAGACCTCGGCCCGGGTCGGGCGGGAATACTCCTGCATCGAGTCCAGCATCTGGGTGGCCACGATGACCGGCTTGGCGTTCTCCCGAGCGATCTGGACGGCCCGCTTCTGAACCAGCGGGACCCGCTCCAGTGGCAGCTCCACCCCGAGATCGCCACGAGCCACCATGATCCCGTCGAACGCGGCCACGATGGCCTCGAGGTTGGCCACCGCCTCAGGCTTCTCGAGCTTGGCGATGACCGGGACCCGGGCGGCGCCGACCTCGTCGATGACCTGATGGACCAGATCGACATCGGCCGGCGAGCGGACGAAGGACAGCGCGATGAAGTCGACACCCAGACCCAGTGCGTACTTGAGGTCGTCGATGTCCTTCTCGCTCATGGCCGGCACGGTCACGTTCATGCCGGGCAGCGAGATGCCCTTGTTGTTGCTGACCGGACCACCCTCGGTGACGGTGCAGTGCACGTCGTTGCCCTCGACCGAGGTGACCACGAGGCCGACCTTGCCGTCGTCGATGAGCAGCCGGTCGCCCGGCCGGGCGTCGTTGGCCAGACCCTTGTACGTGGTGGACACCCGGTCCGCCGTTCCCGGGAAGTCCTCGACGCTGATGGTGACGGCCTTGCCGGTGTCCCACTGATGCGGGCCGTCGGCGAACCGGCCCAGCCGGATCTTCGGTCCCTGCAGATCGGCCAGGATGCCGACGGTCTTGCCCAGCCGCTCGGCGGCGGCCCGGACGTAACCGTGGACCTTGGCGTGATCGGCGTAGTCGCCGTGAGAGAAGTTCATCCGGGCCACGTTCATGCCGGCTTCGATCAGCTTGGTGATCGCATCCTCCGACGACGTGGCCGGGCCGAGGGTGCAGACGATCTTCGCGCGGCGTTCCATGAGCCGGAGCTTATCTAAGCTGAACCGATCCTGTTTTCCGGGTCACAGCTGCAGTACCCGAGTGGTGAAGTCGTTGCTGAACGTGCCCTCCGGGTCGAATGCGGCGACCAGAGCTCGGAAATCGGGCAGCCGCGGGTAGTGCTCCGCCGGGCGGCGCAGGAACCGCTTGCCCCAGTGCGGCCGGGCCCCGAAGGGCTCCAGCCGCTCCTCGATCGCCGCGACCACCGGGGCGATGGCGGCCTCGTCGCGAATCCAGGTGAAGTGCAGGCAGGCCGAGTCCCGCCGGTAGCTCGGACTGATCCACAGCTCGTCCGCGGCCACCGTCCTGATCTCGCCGCCCTGACAGACCCGACCGATGTCCTCGGCCAGGTCGTCCAGCGCGGCCAGCGCGGCCCCGCCCTCGGCCCGGTCCACCATCCATTCGGACTGGATCTCCGCGCCGGTGGACGGGCGGAATTCCAGTTTGAAGTGCGGCAACCGCTCGTTCCACGGACCCGGCACGCCGAGTTGGTCGGTGGCGTATTCCGGCGGTTGCCCCAGGGTCGGATGCCTGGCCCGGGTGGCTGCCGGCGCCCCGAACAGCTCCGGTTCGGCGTCTTCGTCGATGTCGTCGGCGACGGTCTTGCGCCAGATGTCCCAGGTCCGCGGCGCGCCCCAGCCGCCGAAGGCGCTGACGCTGTAGCCGGCCGCCATGACCTGATCGAAGTGAGCCAGGAACGTGGCGTGCGGCAGCTCGGCGAAGACCCGCTGGCGCACCTGGAAGGTCGGCAACACGTTGAGCGTCAGGCTGGTCACGACCCCCAGCAGTCCGAGCGAGAGCACCATGCCGTCGAAGCGGTCGCCCTCGGCCTCCCGGCGCAGCGTGATCAGGTCGCCGGTGGCCGTGACCAACTCGAGCCCGACCACGATGGTGGACAGGTTGCCCAACCGGTCCCCGGACCCGTGGGTACCGGTCGCGGCCGCCCCGGCCACCGCGATGTGCGGCAGGCTCCCGGTATTCGGCAGGGCGAAGCCATTGGCCTGCAGCGTCTTTCCCAGATCACCCCAGCGGGTTCCGGCGGTCACCGTGACGGTCTGCGTGTCCGGGTCGAGCT
The DNA here is from genome assembly GCA_965277905.1 of Nakamurella sp. GTDB lineage: Bacteria > Actinomycetota > Actinomycetes > Mycobacteriales > Nakamurellaceae > Nakamurella. Next base: position 528,790 of record CBDIDW010000004.1, on the reverse strand, counting down.
CGATCCGCTCCGGCATCGCCGCCAACGAGACGAGATCGCCGGTGGTGTCGGCGACCTCGCTGAACGAGTGGCCGGTGCCGAGGGCGCGCAGCCGGTTCGAGCCGGCCACCAGCCGCTGGAGTTCGGGTACCCCGGTCGGTTCGTGGAAAGCCCGGGCGGAGAAAAGCACGTTCCCGGCCCAGTTCTGGCGCGCAACGGTCATGGGCACCGATGCTAGGAGCCGGTCGGGCCGATGAGCGCGTCGGTCAGGGTGTCGGCCAGCCAGGGTTCGACCCGGTCCCAGTTCCACCCGCGGCGCAGCAACCGCGCGGCCAGCTCGGGAGCGCTCAGCGTCCACAGCACGTCCGCGGCGGACTGCTCGTCCAGTCCCGGGCGCAGCCGGAAGCGGGTGGCCAGGTGATGCACGGTCGCTGCGGCCCCGATCGCGCGCTCCCGCTCTGCGGTTTCGGTGAACGCGCGCAGGGCCGGATCACCGGTGGCCGCCTGGGCCAACACCATGGTCAGCAGCGGCAACGTTCGCTCCGTGAGGGTGCGATGGAGGGCGGCGTACGCAGCGATGGCCGAGCCGGGCTGCTCGGCGGCGAGCATGCGGGCAATTCCGGGACGCTGCGCCATCGGGATGGGCTCGTCATCCCCGGCCAGGGTGCGGTCGTAGACCGCCTTCAGGAGCAGGGCCTTGCCACCGGCGATGTTGTAGACGCTCTGCACGCTGACCGCGGCCGCCGCCGCGACCTGGGCCACGGTGGTGGCCAGGTAACCCTGCGCCAGGAAGAGCGCCTCGGCCGCGTCCAGAATCGCGACCCTGGTGGTCGCGGTCTGTTGCGCTCGTACCGCAGTGCTGTACCGGCGAGCCACGCTTTCTCCTTGACATCCGATGGAATGCAGTTCAATCTAATTGAACGAGGTTCCGCTCGATTCGGCCCGAGTCCGGGCCGGGAAGTCAAGGAGGCACGCCATGTCCGTCGCCGATGCGGCCCGTGAGGTCGACGTCGTTCTCGCTCGTCGGGATTACGCCAGGTTGCGGGAGCTGCTCACCGAGGATTTCGTCGACCACAGTGCGCCCCCGGAGGCACCGAGTGGGCCGGCCGGGTATGTGGCCACCATGACCTGGGTGACCGAGAAGCTCGGAATCGCCTACCAGGTGCAGGATGTGGTCGACGGTGGCGACCGGGTGGCGGTGCGCGCGTTGGCCACCGGGGTGGACTCCAGCGGCCAGTTCGGCCGGCCGGCCACCGGCCGACCCTTCGCCATGGAGACCATCCACGTCTACGCCGGGCGGGACGGCAAGCTGGCCGAGCACTGGGGTGTCCTCGACCAGCTGGGCATGCTCCGGCAGGTGGGTGCACTTCCGGGCTGACCCGGTCACCACAATGGCCCGGTGGCCCTGACCCCGACCGCTCCCCCGGCCCCGCCCTACCGCCCGGAGGAGGTGGTGCGGCGGCACCTGGACGCCTTCGGCCGCGGCGACCTGGACGCGATGCTCGGGACCCTCGCTCCCGACGCGCAGTTCCGGACCGGGAGCACGCTCGTTCCACCGGCCGAATTCGCCGAGTTCTTCGGCTGGGCCATCCGAGAACTCCACCCGGCGATGCGGATCGAGGTCCTGATCACCGATGGCGATCGGGTGGCGTGCCGGTTCGTCGAGACGATCGACGGACGGGATCTGGACCGGGCCGCCTTCTTTCGCGTGCAGGACGGCCTGATCTTTTCCGTCGACGTCTACGACCGCGCCGAGGATGCCGAAGCTGTCACCACCGAGCCGGGTGGATGAAGTCAGCCGACGGGCGCCCCAGCCCTTGCGTCACCCGCATCACCAGGGCCAGGTCCGCCTGCCGCGCGGTCCGCAGATTGGTCAACCGGCTTGGTGTGCAGTCGATCTCGGCCGCCAGCGCGGCCCAGGTCAGGCCGCGGGTCGCTCGCTGCTCGTTCAACGCGGCGTACAGCTCGGGCAGGTCCCAGCGCAGTCGGTGGTCCGGCCCGGGTTCGGGTAGTCGCACCTGCCCGACCTCGACCACCGGCCCGGTCAGGAATGCCTCCGGTGCCTGGTCCAGCCAGCGCAGCATGAACATCGCGTATTGGCACGAGGTGTCCCCGCGGGTCGGCAATCGGGAGACCGCCCCACCGCAGAGCGGATGGTCGCCCAGCGCGGCGTTCAGGTCCGCCGACTGAGCCCAGAGCTCGTCCGCCAGCTCGATCCACTTCAAGCCGCACTCGTTCTTTCGGGCCACCAGGGCGGCGGCGAACGCGCTGAAGTCGAACGTCGGCAGCACGGTGCGGGTCGTCTGCATCTGCAGACCGTAGGCCCGGTCCCGGACGTCGCTCGTCCTGGATCAGGCGCGGGCCCGTCGAACCTGGGTGGTACGCCCGTGCCATCAGCGTTCAGACCCTTTTCTCGCCCGCAGACCTGATGCATTGCGTCCGAGGGCGAGAAAAGGATCCGAACCTGCGCCACCGGCGCGAATCCGGAGCGGAACAGGGTCACTCAGCGCAGCGCGACCGCGCTCGGCTCCAGTGGATCCGGCAGCGCGGTGCCGCCGGACAGGTAGGCGTCCACGCCTGCGGCCGCGGACCGACCCTCGGCAATGGCCCAGACGATGAGCGACTGCCCCCGACCCGCGTCGCCGGCCACGAAGATGCCGGGCATGTTGGTCATGTAGTCGTCGTCCCGGGCGATGGTGCCGCGGCCGGTGACCTCGACCCCGAGGTCGTCCAGCAGCGGCCGCTCCGGACCCGAGAAGCCGAGCGCCAGCAAAACCAGATCGGCGTCCAGGTGGTAGTCGGTGCCCGCGGTGGGGACGAAGTTACCGGGGATGCGCTTGCCCTCGACCAGGTGGATACCGGTGACCCGGCCGTCGCGACCCTCGAGCGAGGTCGAGTTGACCCCGAACACCCGCTGGCCACCCTCCTCGTGTGCGGCGGAGGTGCGGAGCAGCAACGGGTAGGTGGGCCACGGGGTCGACGGCGATCGGGTCGGGGGCGGCTGGATGTGGATGTCCAATTGGGTCAGCGAGGCCGCGCCCTGCCGCAGCGCGGTGCCGTAGCAGTCGGCCCCGGTGTCACCGCCGCCGATGATGACCACATGCTTGCCCTCGGCGGTGATCGACACCCCGGTCCGCGAGCCCTCGAGCACCTGGTTCTGCTGCACCAGGTAGTCCATGGCCAGGTGAACCCCATCCAGCGTGCGGCCGTCCACGGTCAGCTCCCGCGGCACCGTGGCCCCGGTGGCCAGCACGATGGCATCGAACCGTTGCCGCAGGTCCCGGACCGAGAGGTCGGTGCCGACGGCGCAATGGGTCAGGAACCGAACCCCCTCGGCGGTCATCTGGTCCAGCCGCCGGTCGAGGACGTCGCGCTCCATCTTGAATTCGGGGATCCCGTAGCGCATCAGACCGCCGATGCGGCCGTCCCGCTCGAACACGGTGACCTCGTGCCCGGCCCGGGCCAACTGCTGGGCCGCCGCGAGCCCGGCCGGTCCGGAGCCCACCACCGCCACCTTCTTGCCCGTCTGGACCACGGCCGACCGGGGCGTCAGTCCGCCGGCGGCGATCGCCCGGTCGGCGATCTCCTGCTCGACCAGCTTGATCGTCACCGGGTCGTCGGAGATACCGAGGACGCAGGCGCCCTCGCACGGCGCCGGACACAGCCGGCCGGTGAACTCGGGGAAGTTGTTGGTGGCGTGGAGCCGATCCGACGCGTCCTCCCAACGGCCCAGCCGGACCAGCTCGTTCCACTCCGGGATCAGATTCCCGAGCGGACAGCCCTGGTGACAGAACGGGATCCCGCAGTCCATGCAGCGCGCCGCCTGGGTGCGCGTCTCGCCCTCGGCGAACGGCTCGTACACCTCGTTCCAGTCCCGCAGCCGCAGCGGCACCGGCCGTCGGACCGGGGTCTTCCGGCCCGCCTTGAGGAACCCGCTCGGATCAGCCACGAGACCCCTCCATGATCAGTTCGTCGGCGTCGACGCCTCGTTCTTCGGCCTGGGCCCGCAGCGCCATCACCCGCTTGTAGTCCCGAGGCATCAACCGCAGGAACCGCCGCGCCGAGTCGGGCCAGTCCGCCAACAGCGCGGAGGCGGTCGGCGAGCCGGTGTACCGCTCATGATCGGCCACCACCTCGCCCAGCCAGATGACCTCGTCCTCGCCGAGCTCTTCGATGTCGACGAGTTCGGTGTTGACCCGATCCCGGTCCGCGTCGAGCAGGTAGGCGACGCCACCGCTCATGCCCGCGGCGGCGTTCCGGCCCGTACGGCCGAGAATGACCACCCGGCCCCCGGTCATGTACTCGCAGGCATGGTCGCCGGTGCCCTCGGCCACGAACAGGGCGCCGGAGTTCCGAACGGCAAACCGCTCCCCCACCCGGCCCCGCAGGTAGACCTCACCCGAGGTGGCCCCGTAGCCGATCGTGTTCCCGGCGATGACCTGCGTCTTCGACCCCGGCGCCACCGATGGTGAGTTCTCCGGCGGCCGCACCACGATGCGTCCACCGGACAAGCCCTTGGCCACGTAGTCGTTGGCGTCGCCGGTCAGGGTGATGGTGATGCCGCGGGGCAGGAAGGCCCCCAGCGACTGCCCGGCGGTGCCGGCCAGGTCCAGCGCAATGGTGCCGTCGGGCAGCCCCTCCGGTCCGAACCGTCGGGTGACCTCGCTGCCCAGCATCGTGCCCGCGGTGCGATCCACGTTGCGGATCGGGAAGGTCACCCGGACCTCTCGGCCGTCGCTGAGCGTCTCGGCCGCGGCGTCGATGAGCCGGGCGTCCAAGGTCTTGGACAGGTCGTGCCGGGCCGGGTTGACGCAGGAATAGGCCGAGTCCACGTCGGCCACCATCAGGACCGGAGCCAGGTTCAACCCGTGCGCGCGATGGTGGGTGACGGCCGGCGCGAAGTCCAGCAGCTCGGCGTGCCCGACCGCGTCCTGCAGGGTGGTGAAGCCCAGCGCGGCCAGATACTCGCGGATCTGTTCGGCCACGAACATGAAGAACGTTTCCACGAATTCCGGGGTGCCGGTGTACCGGGCCCGCAACACCGGGTTCTGGGTGGCGATACCGACCGGACAGGTGTCCAAGTGGCAGACCCGCATCATCACGCAGCCGGCCACCACCAGCGGGGCGGTGGCAAAGCCGAACTCCTCCGCGCCCAGCAGTGCGGCCACGATCACGTCCCGGCCGGTCTTCATGCCGCCGTCGGCCTGCAGCTTGACCTGCTCCCGCAGCCCGTTGAGGCGCAGGGTCTGCTGGGCCTCGGCCAGGCCCAGTTCCCAGGGCTGCCCGGTGTGCTTGAGCGAGGTCAACGGGGCCGCGCCGGTGCCGCCGTCGTAGCCGGCGATGATGACCCGGTCGGCGTGCGCCTTGGCCACCCCGGCCGCCACCGTCCCGACACCGGGCTCGGCCACCAGCTTGACCGACACGTCGGCGGCCGGGTTGGCGTTGCGCAGGTCGTGAATGAGCTGCTTGAGGTCCTCGATCGAGTAGATGTCGTGGTGCGGCGGCGGGGAGATCAGCCCCACCCCGGCGGTGGCATGCCGAGTCGCGGCGATCCACGGGTAGACCTTGTTGCCGGGCAGTTGGCCACCCTCACCGGGCTTGGCCCCCTGGGCCATCTTGATCTGGATCTCGGCCGCGTTGACCAGATACGCGCTGGTCACACCGAACCGGCCGGAGGCGACCTGCTTGATGGCCGACCGCCGGACCGGGTCGAGCAGTCGGTCGACGTCCTCGCCGCCCTCGCCGGTGTTGGACCGGCCGCCGAGCCGGTTCATGGCCACGGCCAGGGTCTCGTGGGCCTCCTGCGAGATCGACCCGTAGGACATGGCCCCGGTGACGAACCGCTTCACGATGGCCGACGCCGGCTCGACATCCGAGAGGGGCACCGGGACCCGGACGTCCGTGCGCACCCCGAACAGGCCCCGCAGGGTGCCCCCGGTGCGGGACAACTCGTCCACGGTGTCGGTGTAGCGGCGGAACACCGACTGCTGCTTGGTCCGGGTGCTGTGCTGCAACAGGTAGACGGTTTCCGGGTTGAACAGGTGGATCTCGCCCTCGCGGCGCCACTGGTAAGAGCCGCCGACCTCGAGGCCGCGGTGCTCACGCACGGCGCCGTTGGGCACGAAGGCCAGCTCGTGCCGAATGCGCGCGTCGTCGGCCAGCACGTCCAGGTTGCTGCCGCCGGTGCGGGAGACGGTGCCGGTGAAGTACTCCTCGAGCAGGTCGTCGTCCAGGCCGAAGGCCGCGAACACCTGGGCGGCCCGGTACGAGCCCACGGTGGAGATGCCCATTTTGCTCATCACCTTGAGCACGCCCTTGCCCAGGGCATAGACCAGGTTCTTCGCGGCCTGGGCCGGGCTGACGTCGCCCAGAACACCGGTCGCGGCCAGATCCTCGGCCGTCTCCACGGCCAGGTACGGGTTGACCGCCCCCGCGCCGTAGGACAGCAGGGTGGCCACGTGGTGCACCTCGCGGGCGTCACCGGCCTCCACCACCAAAGCCACCTTGGTCCGGGACTTGGTCCGGACCAGGTGTTGGTGCACGGCCGAGGTCAGCAGCAGGGACGGGATCGGGGCGCGCTGGGCGTCGCTGTCCCGGTCGGACAGGACCAGGATGCGGGCGCCTTCGGCGATGGCCGCATCCGCTTCCCGCCGGACCCGATGAAGGGCCGACGCCAGCGCCGCCCCGCCGCCGGCCACCTCGAAGAGTCCGGAGATGGTGGCCGCGGCGTAGCCGGGCAGGTTCCCATCCGAGTTGACCCCGACCAGCCGGGCCAGGTCGTCGATGTCCAGCACCGGGAACGGGATCTTGATCAGCCGGCACGAGGTCGGCGACGGGTCGAGCAGGTTCTGTTCCGGCCCGATCACGCTGGCCATGCTGGTCACCACCTGCTCCCGGATGGCATCCAGCGGCGGGTTGGTGACCTGGGCGAAGAGTTGACTGAAGTAATCGAAAAGCAGGCGCGGCCGGGTCGACAGCACCGCCTCTGGGGTGTCCGTGCCCATCGAACCGATGGCCTCGGCGCCCGTTCTGGCCATCGGGGCGATGAGGATTCGTAGCTCTTCCTCGGTGTAGCCGAAGACCTGCTGCCGGCGCAGGACGGCCTCGTGCGCGGTCGGCGTGTGGTCTCGGACCGGGAGCTCGGCCAGCGGGATCAGTCCGGCGTGCACCCACTCCGCATACGGCTTCTCCGCGGCCAGTTCGGCCTTGATGCTCCGGTCGTCCAGGATCTCGCCCTTGACCGTGTCGACCAGGAACATCCGGCCCGGCTGCAGCCGGCCCCGCTCCTTGACCTTCTCCGGCGGGATGGGCAGCACGCCCGACTCGCTGGCCAGCACCACGGTGTCGTCGGTGGTCAGCCACCAGCGCCCGGGGCGCAGGCCGTTGCGGTCCAGTACCGCGCCCAGCAGCTGGCCGTCGGTGAAGGTGACGCAGGCCGGGCCGTCCCACGGCTCCATCAAACAGGCGTGGAACTCGGCGAACCCCCGCACGGCCGGGTCCATGGTTTCGGCCCGGTTCTCCCAGGCCTCCGGAATCATCATCAGGACGGCGTGCGGCAACGACCGGCCGCCCAGGTGCAGCAGCTCCAGGACCTCGTCGAAGCTGGCCGAATCGGACGCGCCGGGAGTGTTGATCGGGAAGAGCCGAGTCAGGTCACCGGGGATGAGATCGGTTTCCAGTAGCGCCTCTCGCGCCCGCATCCGGTTGCGGTTGCCCCGCACCGTGTTGATCTCGCCGTTATGCGCGATGTAGCGGAACGGGTGGGCCAACGGCCAGGCCGGGAAGGTGTTGGTCGAGAACCGGGAGTGCACGATGACGATCGCGCTCTCCAGCCGGTGGTCGCGGATGTCGTCGAAGAAGTCCGGCAGCTGCTGCGTGGTGAGCATGCCCTTATAGGTGAGCGTGCGGCTGGACAGCGACGGGAAGTAGACGTCGACCCCGGCCGCCGCGGTCTCGTGTTCGACTCGCTTGCGCACCGGGTAGACCAGCCGATCCAGCGCGACTCCATGTGGTCGACGGGCGTCCGTCGTGGGCTTGCCGGCCAGGAACAGCTGCTCGAAGACGGGCATGACGTCCAGCGCCATCTTCCCGACCCCGGCCCCGGAGGGGTCGGTGGGCACGGTGCGCCAGCCCAGCAGCTCCAAGCCCTCTTCGCCGACGATCCGGGTGATCATGCTCTTGGCCCGGCGGCGGTCGGCCAGGTCCTGGGGCAGGAACGCGATGCCCACCGCGAACGCACAGCCATCAGCGCTGCCGGCGGCTTCGGCAGACACTGCGGGCAACTCGAAGTCGACCACCGCGCGCAGGAACTCCTCGGGCACCTGGAACAGGATCCCGGCGCCGTCCCCGACGGCTGGGTCGGCCCCGGCTGCCCCGCGGTGATCCAGGTTGATCAGCGCGGTGATGCCGTCGGCCACGATCTTGTTACTGCGCCGGCCCTTGATGTCGGCGACCGCGGCGACTCCGCAGGCGTCGTGTTCGAAGGCAGGGTCGTAGAGACCCTGGCGTTCGGGCTGAGCCGAGTACTGCACGGCGGACCTCCCGGGAGGTGTCGGGGGCCTCGAGGCCCGGACGAGGCAAATGGTCGATGCCGCCGACGTCATCGCCGGATCGGCCTGTCCCGGCGGCGATGGGCGGGACGAAAGGCGCAGCGGGTCGGCAGCACCGCGGGTGGCGACGCGAACCGGCCTGGCACCGAAGACGAACAGCGGCCCACGGGTTGACCGCGGCCACTCGTCCGTGTCCGGATGGCCGGGACGACGGTGGCCCAGTTATCGGCAGATTACACCGCGCCGGTCAACTCACCCGCAGCGTGGACGCGACGCTCGCAGTGGGTGCTGACCCCACCCGATCGGCTCAACGGTGGGCCGTGTCCGCCTGGATCTCGGTCTCGGCGTCGGAATCCGGGGCCGGACTGCTCCCGGGGTCGTCGCGGTTACCCGGGTCTGCAACAACTTCGGGGTGTGCCGGCTCGGCCGTACCGTCCGTCGCCTCGGTCACCACCTGATCCTCGGGTTGACCCTTGGGCGGCTTGCCCCGAAGCAGCGCTGGGTCCTCGCGCGCACGGTTGCGCAGCACGTACAGGAACACGCAGGCCACCACGAACAGGATGACCGAGGTGAAGACGTTGATGCGCAGGCCCAGGAAGTGGTTGGCGGTGTCCACCCGGAGCATCTCGATCCAGGTCCGACCGGCCGTGTACCCGGCCACGTAGAGCCAGAACGCGCGCCCACCACCCAGTCGGAATCGGCGATCGGCCCAGATCACCAGGGCCGCCACGCCTAGATCCCAGAGCAGCTCGTACAGGAAGGTGGGTTGGTAGAAGCCGCAGGTGACGCTGGGGCCGGCCTTGATCCAGTCGGTCGGGAATTCAGGGTTGGTGCCGCACAGCGCCTTGGTCCCGGACACCCCGCCAGGCGTTCGCAGGAAGACCTGCAGCGCCCAGGGCACGCTGGTCGGGCTGCCGTACAGCTCCTGGTTGAAGTAGTTGCCGAGCCGGCCGATGGCCTGGGCGACGGCGATGCCGGGAGCCAACGCGTCGGCGAACGCCGGCAGCGGGATCTTGTAGTACCGGCAACCCCACCACGCGCCGACCCCGCCCAGCGCGATCGCGCCCCAGATGCCCAGTCCGCCGTCCCAGATGGCGAAGGCATTCCAGGGATTCCGGCCGGGCCGGAAGTACAGCTCGTTGTCGGTGATGACGTGGTAGAGCCGGCCGCCGACCAAACCGAAGGGGACGCAGAACACGGCCACGTCGGTGACCCGGCCGGGCCGGCCGCCGCGGGCCACGAAGCGTCGGTTGCCGATCCAGACCCCGACCACGATGCCGGCGATGATGCACAGGGCATAGGCCCGGATGGGCAGCGGCCCGAGATGCCAGACACCCTGGGCCGGCGACGGAATGGCCGCCAGGTAGGTGATCGTCACGCCGAGCGCACCCCTTCCGCCAGTTCGGCCACCAGATCTGTGAGCCGACTCGTCGATTCACTCAGTGAGGAGATGAAGGCCGAGCCGACGATGACCGCATCGGCGTAGGCGGCGATGGCGGCGGCCTGCTGCCCGGTCCGCACCCCGAGCCCCACCCCGATGGGCAGGTCCGTCATCGGCCGGCAGCGCCCGACCAGGTCCGCAGCCGCGCTGCCGACCTGATCCCGGGCCCCGGTCACACCCATCACCGAAGCGGCGTAGAGGAAGCCCTGGGTGGACTCGGCCGTCCGGGCGATCCGTTCCGGCGAGGAGGACGGCGCCACCAGGAAGATCGGGGCCAGCCCGGCGCCGTGAGCGGCGGCCAGCCACTCGTCCGCCTCGTCCACGATCAGGTCCGGAGTGATGACACCCAGCCCGCCGGCCCCGGCCAGGTCCCGGGCGAAGGCGTCCACACCGTAGGAAAGGACCGGATTGAAGTAGCTCATGACCACGGCCCGCCCGCCGGCCGAGCTCACCCGCTCGACCACCTCGAACAGGTGCCGCAGACGGAACCCATTGCGCCGAGCCGTCTCTGCCGCATCCTGCACGACGGTGCCGTCGATCACCGGATCGGAGAAGGGCACGCCCACCTCGACCAGATCGCAGCCGGCACCGATCATGGAGTTCAGGGCGTCCGCTGATCCCTCGACGGTCGGGAATCCGGCTGGCAGATACCCGACCAGCGCGGCCCGACCGGCCGCGCGGGTGGTGGCGAACAATTCGTTCAGCCCGGCCACTCCGGTGCCGGTCGCTGCGACGCTCACGCCTGCACTCCGGGTGTGTCGTCCTCGCTGCCGCTCGGACGGTCCAGACCGAACCAGTGCATGGCCGTCTCCATGTCCTTGTCCCCGCGGCCGGAGACATTGATGAGCACGATGCCGCCCGGCCCGATCTCCTTGGCCAGGTCGAGCGCCCCGGCCACCGCGTGCGCACTCTCGATGGCCGGGATGATGCCCTCGGTCCGGGCCAGCAGCGCGAACGCCTCCATCGCGGCCGCGTCGGTGACCGGCCGGAACTCGGCCCGGCCGATCTCGGCCAGGTGCGAGTGCTCGGGCCCGACCCCCGGGTAGTCCAGGCCGGCCGAGATGGAGTGCGACTCGACGATCTGCCCGTCGTCGTCCTGCAGCAGGTAGGTCTTGGCCCCGTGCAGCACACCGACGGTGCCGCCGCTGATGGTGGCCGCGTGTCGCCCGGTCTCGACCCCGTCACCGCCCGCCTCCAGGCCGACCAGCCGCACCCCGGGGTCGTCCAGGAAGGCGTGGAAGATCCCGATGGCGTTCGATCCGCCGCCGACACAGGCGGCCACCGCATCGGGCAGCCGGCCGGTCAGGGCCAGCGTCTGGGCCCGCGCCTCCAACCCGATGATCCGCTGCATGTCCCGGACGATGAGCGGGAACGGGTGCGGGCCGGACACCGTGCCGAACAGGTAGTACGTGTTCTCGACCGAGGCCACCCAGTCCCGGAAGGCCTCGTTGATGGCGTCCTTGAGGGTGGCCGAGCCGGCCGTCACGGCCGTCACCTCGGCGCCGAGCAGCCGCATTCTGGCCACGTTCAGGGCCTGCCGCTCGGTGTCGACCTGACCCATGTAGATACGGCACTCGAGGCCGAGCAGCGCCGCGGCGGTGGCGGTGGCCACCCCGTGCTGACCGGCTCCGGTCTCGGCGATCAACCGGGTCTTGCCCATCCGCTTGGCCAACAGCGCCTGACCCAGCACGTTGTTGATCTTGTGGCTGCCGGTGTGGTTGAGGTCTTCGCGTTTGAGCAGGAAGCGAGCCCCGCCGACATGCTCGGTCAGCCGAGCCGCGTCGGAGATCGGGCTGGGCCGGCCCGCGTAGGTCTCGGCCAGCCGATCCAGTTCGGCCAGGTACACCGGGTCGAGCCTGGCCTTGGCGTAGGCGTCGCCGACCTCGTCGATCACCGTGACCAGGGCCTCGGGTAACCAGCGGCCACCGAAGCTGCCGTAGTAACCCCGGGCGTCCGGGTCGTGGGCGGTGCCGGCCAGTGCGTCGGACATCCGGGGCAGCTTCGTTTCAGATGGCGCACCGGTGCCCTGAAGAAGAGCGGTCACATCAAACTCCTGGCCTTATCGGGCCGGCCGCGGGCAGGACGGGTGGGCGCCGGCAGTGACCAGATCGGCCACCGCGGCCCGCGGATCCCGGGCCGTCACCAGACCCTCGCCGACGAGCACCGCGTCCGCACCGACCCCGGCGTAGGCGAGTAGATCGGCGGGACCGCGCACGCCCGACTCGGCGATGGTCAGGATGCCGCTGGGCAATCCCGGGGCGATCCGGGCGAACACGTCCCGGTCGACATGCAGGGTGGTCAGGTCGCGGGCATTGATGCCGATGACCTTGGCCCCGGCGTCGAGCGCCCGGTCCGCCTCGCGTTCGGTGTGCACCTCGACCAGAGCGGTCATGCCCAGCGACTCGACCCGCTCGAGCAGGCCGTGCAGCACGTTCTGCTCCAGCGCGGCCACGATCAGCAGCACGATGTCCGCCCCATGGGCCCGCGCCTCGTGCACCTGGTACGGGCTGACGACGAAATCCTTGCGGAGCACGGCGATGTCCACGGCTGCCCGGACGGCATCGAGGTCGGCCAGGCTGCCACCGAACCGGCGACGCTCGGTGAGCACGGAGATGGCCCGGGCCCCGCCGGCGGCGTAGCTGGCGGCCAGCGCGGCCGGATCGCCGATGTTGGCCAGCCGACCCTTGGACGGGCTGGCCCGTTTGACCTCGGCGATCACACCGACCCCGGGCTCCCGCAAGATGTCGAGCACCGGCCGGGGTGCGGGCGCCTTCGCGGCGGCCACCTTGACCTGGGCCAACGGCAGGGCGGATTCCCGGGCCGCGAGATCGTCGCGCACCCCTTGGAGAATCCCGTCCAGCACGTTCAACGACTTGTCTCCTCGTGGCTTTCGGTTGGGGTCATGGTAGCCGCCTCGTTCTGGCCCGATGACCGGTCGGGGGCCGCAGACGTCACCCGATCGTCCGCCGGCCCCCCGGATGTCGGGTCGCTGCCCCGATCGAGTGCCTTCCACCAGCCGTCGGGTCCGATCGCCGTGCGGTCCACGCGCGGGGTTCTCTCGAACCGGCCGCGGAGCCGGCGGGTGGTCGGCACCAGCACCAGCCCGAGTCCGGCCACACCGATCAGCACGCCTGCGGCCAGGGCCAGCACCGGTCCGGCCGAATGCACGACAACCGGGTCGAGCAGGTCCGCCGGGGCGGGCGCCGCGGCGGCGGCCAGGGTCGGCGGCGCGGCCAGGAGTCGCACCGCCGCCACGATCACCCCCAGACCGGCCAGGGCGACCACGGCGCCGATGATCCGGCCCCCCAGACCGCCCACGACCAGGGCGGCGATCAGGCCGGCCGCGGCCACGCCGAGCGCCGGCAGGATCGATGGGGCCACCGCCGACCCGGTCTGGGCAAGCCGGCCGGAATGGTCGGTGCCGTACGTCTGGGTGATCCAGTGCAGCAGGGTGGCAGCGAAGGCCAGTCCCAGCCCCGCCGCCACCAGGACCGCCAGCAGAGCGTGCATCCGACGACCCCGCATCATCAGCCGGTCCCCACCGGAGTCAGCGTGCCGGCCGCGCCCACGGCCGCGATGACCGCGGCTGCCTTGTTGCGGCACTCGGCGTCCTCGCTGCTGGGCACCGAGTCGGCCACGATCCCGGCGCCCGCCTGCACATGGGCCATCCCGTCGGCCACCAGCGCGGTCCGGATGGTGATGGCGGTGTCGGCGTCGCCGGCAAAATCCAGATATCCGACCACTCCGCCGTAGATCCCCCGGCGGGCCGGTTCCAGGTCGTCGATGATCTGCATGGCGCGCGGCTTGGGTGCGCCGGACAGCGTGCCGGCCGGGAAGCAGGCGGTGAGCGCGTCGAAGGCGGTCCGCCCGGGGGCCAGCTGCCCGGTCACCGTGGAGACGATGTGCATGACGTGGCTGTAGCGCTCGACGCTGAAGAAATCGACCACCCGCACGGTGCCCGGCGCGCACACCCGACCGAGGTCGTTGCGGCCCAGATCCACCAGCATCACGTGCTCACTGCGTTCCTTGGCGTCGGCCAGCAGGTCCTTGCCCAGGAGCAGGTCGTCCTCCTCGGTGGCGCCGCGAGGCCGGGTGCCCGCGATCGGATGCATGGTCACCTGCCCCTCGCGCACGGTGACCAGGGCCTCCGGGCTGCTGCCGACCACGTTCACCACCCGGCCCGACGGTGTGGGCAGGCGCATCAGATACATGTACGGGCTCGGGTTCGTGGTCCGCAGCACTCGGTAGATCTGCAGCGGGTCGGCCTCGGTGGGCACATCGAACCGCTGCGAGAGCACGATCTGGAAGGCGTCTCCGGCCCGGATGTGCTCCTTGGCCACCTCGACCGCGGCCCGGTAGTCCGCGCCGCTGGTCCGCCTGGTCACGTCGGGCGACTCCGATCGGAAGGTGGCGGGCGGCAGCGGGACCGGCCGGGCCAGCCGCTCCGTCATGTCCTCCAGGCGCGCCACCGCATCGTCATAGGCGGCGTCCACCCGCTCGTCGGTGCCGTCCCAGTTGACCGCGTTGGCGATGAGGGTGACCGTGCCCTCGTGATGGTCGAGCGCGGCCAGGTCGGTGGCCAGCAGCAGGACCAGATCGGGCACGCCGAGTTCGTCGGGGGTGTCGCCGACGATGCGCTCCAGCCGGCGCACGATGTCGTAGCCGAGGTAGCCGACCAGACCGCCGGTGAGCGGGGGCAGACCGGCCAGCGGCTCGGTGTGCAACTGCCGCAGCGTCTCCCGGACGACCATGAGCACGTCGGAGTTGGCCAGGTCGGGCAGGCCCGCGGGCAGCGTGCCCAGCCACACCGGTTGCCCGTCGACTTCGGACAGCGCCGCGGGTGCCCCCGAGCCCACGAACGACCACCGCGACCAGGACTTGCCGTGCTCGGCCGATTCGAACAGGAAGGTGCCGGGTCGGTCACCGGCCAGCGTCGCGTAGAGCCCGACCGGGGTGAGCGTGTCGGCCAGCAGGGTCCGGGACACCGGAATGACCCGCCGGTCCCGGGCCAGTTCCCGGAAGTCGGCGCGGGTCGGCGTGATCTCCCCGGAGGTGCGGGACGCCGGTCGCTGCGCCGTCGGCGTCGTGGACGTCATGTCCGCCATCTTGCCGTGCCCGCAACGACTCGTTTTCCCAGCGGGGGTCTCGACCTGCCGACATCGTTGCGGAAGATCGAAGTCACCGTGCGAACTATTTAGGCTGGCCCCGATGAGTGGGATCGACCCAGCGGGCCTGCAGCGGATCATGGCCCGCGGCTGGCAAGGGCTGCATGCGGAGTGGCTGGGCGAGTGGCTGCTGCGGGCGGCCGGCGGCTTCGCCGGCCGGGCGAATTCAGCGTTGCCGCTGGGCCCGGCGGGAGTGCCCGACCCCATCCCGGCGGTCCGTGCGTTCTACGCGCGGGAGCACCTGCCCGCCATCGTGCAGACGTTTCCGGGTTGCGACGGCCGGCCCGGCCAGGACCTGGCCCAGCAGTTGGCCGCGGACGGATGGGCGGTGGGCGAACCGATTCTGGTCATGACGGCTGTGCTGCCGGAGCTGATCGGAGTGCCGGCGCGCCCGGCCGCGGTCCTGCTCGATGCGCCTGATGCCGACTGGCTCCGGGGCTACAAATACCGCGGCACCGAGCTGCCCACCCACGCCATCGACGTCCTCATCCACGCCGAGCGCCCGGTGTTTGCGGCCGTGCGCGACGACCAGGGCCAGGCCGGAGTCGCTCGTGGCGCGGTCCACGACGGCTGGCTGGGCATCACTGCGATCACCGTCGAGCCCGACCGTCGTCGTCGGGGTGTCGGTGCCCACCTGGTGGCCGAACTGGCCCGCTGGGCCGCCCCGCTGGGCGCCAACCGGGTCTATCTACAGGTCGACGCGGCCAACCGCGGCGCGGTCGCGCTGTACGAGCGGCTCGGCTTCCTCACCCATCACGAGTACCGCTACGCCCGAGCGGCTGATTGACCCGCGGGGTGGACCCCCGAGGCTCAGGCCTGGAGCACCCGGTCGTCGAAGCAGGTCCGGGTGCCGGTGTGGCAGGCCGCTCCGGTCTGGTCGACCAGCAGCAGCAGGGTGTCGGCGTCACAGTCGTGTCGGACCTGCACCACCCGCTGGGTGTGGCCGGAGGTCTCGCCCTTGACCCAGTACTGCTGGCGGGAGCGGGAGAAGTAGGTGGCCCGGCCGGTGTCCAGGGTGCGGCGCACCGCCTCCGCATCCATCCAGGCCACCATCAGGACTTCCTTGGTGTCGTACTGCTGGGCCACCGCGCAGATCAGCCCGTCGGCGTTGTACGACAACTCCTCCGGGGTCATCCCGCCACCGCCGGGGCTCGACGTACTGGATAGCCCGCCTCGGCCAGCCGCTGCTTGACCTCACCGATCGAAAAGGTGCCGAAGTGGAAGACCGACGCAGCCAGCACCGCGTCCGCTCCGGCATCGATGGCCTCACCGAAATGTTCCAGCGTGCCGGCCCCACCGGAGGCGATGATGGGGACGGCGACCGCCGCCCGGACAGCGCGCAACAGGACGACGTCGAAACCCGCCTTGGTGCCGTCGGCGTCCATCGAGGTGAGCAGGATCTCCCCCGCCCCGGCGTCCTCGGCCCGGCGCACCCAGTCCAGGGCGTCGATCCCGGTGCCCCGGCGGCCGCCGTGCGTGGTCACCTCGAAACCGCTGGGACAGCCGGGCAGGCGCGCACGGCGCACATCAACGGCGATGACCACGCACTGGGAGCCGAACCGATCCGCGGCCTCACGCAGGAAGTCCGGCCGGGCCACCGCCGCCGAGTTCACCGACACCTTGTCCGCCCCGGCCCGGAGCAGGGCGTTGATGTCGTCCACGGTGCGGACCCCGCCGCCCACGGTCAGCGGGATGAACACCTGCTCGGCCGTCCGGGTGATCATTTCGTAGGCGCTGGCTCGGTTGTCGCTGGTCGCGGTGATGTCCAGGAAGGTGAGCTCATCGGCTCCGGCAGCGTCGTAGGCCCGGGCCAGCTCCACCGGATCCCCGGCGTCGACCAGGTCGACGAAATGCACGCCCTTGACGACTCGTCCGTCGGAGACGTCCAGACAGGGGATCACCCGGATGGCCACACTCACATCAGCCAGTCTAAGAAGCCGGTGCACCCGATCCCGGACGGACCAACGGGGCCCACGCGGTGAGCTCGATCTCGAAGAGCATCTGCGGGTCGGCCAGCGCCGTCACGCCGAGCATCGAGGACACCGGCCGGATGTCGCCGAAGATCTCGCCGTGCACCGCGCCGACCGCATCGGCGTAGAGCAGGTCGGTCAGATACATCCGGGTCTGGATCACGTGTTCCGGACCCAGCCCCACCTCGGCCAACGCCTGCAACCCGGTGGTGATGGCGGTCCGGGCCTGTACGGCCGGGTCGTTGACGCCGACGACCACGCCGTCCCGGATCGACGTGCAGCCGGCGGTCACCGCCAGCGGCCCGACTCGCACCACCCGCGAGTACCCCCAGCGCTCCTCGTACGGGCCACCGGAACCCAGACGTTGGCCGACCCCGGTCATCCGGACACCGCCGCCAACGCCTCGGGCAGGGTGAACGCGCCGGCATAGAGCGCCTTGCCGACGATCGCCCCCTCCACGCCGAGGTCGTTCAGCTCGGCCAGGGCGACCAGGTCGGCCAGCGAGGACACTCCCCCGGAGGCCACCACCGGCGCCGAGGTCGCGGCGCAGACCTGCTGCAGCAGTTCGATGTTCGGACCACGCAGGGTGCCGTCCTTGGTCACGTCGGTGACCACGTAACGAGCGCAACCCTGCTCGTCCAGCCGGGCCAGCACCGGCCACAGCTCGCCCCCGTCCTGGGTCCAGCCGCGGGCGGCCAGGGTGGTGCCGCGCACGTCCAGGCCGACCGCGACCCGATCGCCGAACCGGGCGATGGCCTTGGCACACCATTCCGGCTGTTCCAGGGCGGCCGTGCCGATGTTGACCCGGGCGCACCCGGTGCTCAGGGCTCGTTCCAACGATTCGTCGTCGCGGATGCCGCCGGACAGCTCGACCTTGACGTCCAGCCGGCCGACCACCTCGGCCAACAGCACGGCGTTGCTGCCCCGGCCGAACGCCGCATCCAGATCGACCAGATGGATCCATTCGGCCCCACCCGACTGCCAGGTCAGGGCCGCATCCATGGGCGAGCCGTAGGCGGTTTCGCTCCCGGCCCGGCCCTGTACGAGCCGGACCGCCTGACCGTCCACCACGTCGACGGCCGGCAGCAGTTGCAGGGTCACGGCGGTTTACCTTACGGGCGCCCGCGACACCGTCGGGGTGTCCGTCATCCGTTCGGCGTCCCCCGCGCTTGGACCGCCCGGCACCAGTAGGCCTGGGCGGTCGCGCCCACTCTGGCCACCACCAGGGTGGCCATGACCGCGGTGTCCGTGGACAGGGCCGGCCGCAGTCGACGACGCAGCTCGTCGGGTAGCACCGGGGTGCCGCGTTGCTTGATCTCCAGCGTGCCCACCCCGTCGCGACGGATCCAGTCGGCCACCGTGCGTTCCTTGAACTCCGCCTGGTCGCCGATCACGAACGCCCGCACCCCGTCGGGGCCGCGGTCGCCGGTGAGGTAGGCCAGGTGCGGGTCGAGTTGGGCCAGCCCGTGCCGGGCGGCATAGTGCCGGACCAGCCCGGCCCGGATCACGGCCGGGTCCGGTTCGATGAGCAGCCGCTGAGCTGCGCGCACGGGCACGTCGTCGGCCTCGTCACTGTCGTACTGGGTCCTCGTGCCATCCCGCAGCACCGTGGCCCGGCGGGCCGGGCCGGCCAGCTCGGGCGGCCAGAGCACGGCCTCGCGCACCCCGCCGTCGAGGGAGACGACCTCGACCTCGCCGGCTCGGGCCAGCGCGGCGAAATCCAGACCGGGCGGGACCCGCAGCACCGGTAGCCGGTCGGCGTGCACCCGGTCCAGCGCCGCGATCGGCGGCACAGTGTCGGCCGAGGTGATCCGCCGGCCGTCGACCCGGCGCCCGGGGTCGGCGTAGCCCAGCAGCCCGCGGGTGGTGCGGGTGAGGGCGTCGGCCACGAACACCGGGGCCCGCCCGGCCAGGTTGTGCCGGGCCATGGCCACCCGGACCGGGTCCAGGTCGGAGCCGATGGCGTCCCCGAGGTGGGCCAGGTCGGCGCCGATCGAGCAGGTCAGGTCGTGCACGCCGATCCCGGCCAGGCGTTGTCCCCGGTGCTGGGCCACCGGCTCCGGAGTGCCCTGCTGCAGCGCCTCCTCGGTCAGCAGCCAGTCCGCGGCGGCCGGACCGAACTTGAGCACCGCGCGCCGCCGCAGCAGGGCCGTCTCCGCGGCGGCGGCGGCGAACTCGCCGAGCGTGCGGCGAAGCCGGGTCAAGTCAGCAAGCAGGTCGGTGAGCGGCAGCGCGGCGGCCACCCGCAGAGCGTCGCGGCCGGCGTCGCTGCTCAGGAACGCAACCTCGACCAGGGTGAACGGGTGGCCGCGTCTGCCCGCGGTCATCGGCCGGTGAAACGGGCCTTCCCCGGCCCCTCGGCCAGGAAGCTACGCATCCCCTCGGTTTGGTCGTCGGTGTCGAAAAGGCTGCTGAACAAACGGCTCTCCAGGGCCAGACCGTCGGCCAGGGGGCCGTCCAGCCCACGGTCGACGGCGCGCTTGGCGGCGGCCAACGCCGCGGTCGGCCCGGCCGCCAGCCGAGTGGCCCACTCCATCGCGGTGGCCAAGACCTGGTCGCCCGGTACGGCGCGGTTGACCAGACCCCAATCCAGCGCCTGGGTGCCGGTCAGCGCGCGGCCGGAGAAGATCAAGTCCTTGGCCCGGGACGGCCCGATCAATCGCGACAACCGTTGCGTACCACCTACTCCAGGAATCACCCCGAGGGTGATCTCGGGGAGCCCGATGCGGGCATCCGCGCCCATCACCCGCAGGTCGGCGGTCAGGGCCAGTTCACAGCCGCCACCCAGCGCGTACCCGGTCACCGCGGCCACCACCGGGATCGGCAGCTCGGCGATCGCGTCGAAGGCGGCGATCATCGAGCGGCCGAAATCGGCGACGGTATCCGACGTGAGCCCGGCCATCTCCTTGATGTCCGCACCCGCCGCGAAGGCCCGCGACCCGCCGTAGAGGACCGCCGCCCGCAGTTCCGGCCGATCACCGATCTGCGCCACCACCTCGGACAGCTGCCCGTGCATGGCGCGGTTGAGCGCGTTCACCGGTGGCCGGTCCAGCCGGATCACGGCCACGGCCCCTTCGGTTTCCAGCCGCACCAGGTCGCCCATGTCGGTTTCTCCCTCAACGCCGGTACGCGAAGAACCGGCCGTCTCGTCGTTGCAGGGTCAGCTTCATCCCGAAGGTGTCGGACAGCGTGGCCTTGTTCAGGGTCTGCTCGATCGGCCCGGCCGCCACGACCTGACCACCGCGCAGCAGCAGCAGGTGATCGAATCCGATCGGGATCTCCTCGACATGGTGGGTGACCAGGATGGTGGCCGGACTGTCCGGATCCCTGGCCAGCGCGGACAACCGGGCCACCAGGTCCTCCCGGCCGGCCAGGTCCAGCCCGGCAGCCGGCTCGTCCAGCAGCAGCAGCTCCGGGTCGACCATCAGCGCCCGCGCCGCCAGCACGCGTTTGCGCTCCCCTTCGGACAAGGTGCCGAACAGTCGATCCGCGAACGCGGACACGCCCATCGCGGTGAGCATCTGCTCGGCCCGGTCGGTGTCCACCGCGTCATAGCGCTCCCGCCACCGCCCGACCCGGCCGTACCCGGCGGACAGGACCACATTTCGGGCGGTCTCCTCCGGTGGTACCCGGCCGGCGAGCGCGGCCGAGGACACCCCGATCCGCGGCCGCAGGTCGGCCACATTGACCGCGCCGAGTCGGGCGCCGAGCACGTGGGCCCGGCCGCTGGTCGGGTGCAGGGTGGCCCCCGCGAGCTGCAGCAGCGTGGTTTTGCCGGCCCCATTGGGACCCAGCACCACCCACCGCTGGTCGGCGTCGGCGTTGAAATCGACCCGGTCCAACAGCAGCGTGTCGCCGCGCCGGACGGTCACCTGGAACAGGTGCAGGACCGACGTCGGGCTGGGCCGGACGGTGAACGGTCGCCCGCCGGTGGCCCGGACCGGGCCCTCGGTCCCGGCGGCGGCCAAACGGGGGGACGAGGTCACGCCGGTCATTGTGCCGGGCGAAGCCGGGCCGGACCCGCGGACCCGCCCCTGCCCGTTCATGATCAGTCCGGAACAATCGGGCGATGGCAACCCGGATCCAGCCCCAGCCGGCGGCGACCATCGCTGCCCCGGCCGCTCCTGGCACCGGTGTGCCTGCCCGGCACACCCCGCCGGGCAGCGCCGGCACCAGCGCCTTTCCTGGGCGCCCGCTCCCGGTCGGGGCCCGCCCGGATGCGGGCGGCACCAATTTCTCGGTCTACGCGGACGCCTCGGCCGTCGACCTGTGCCTGGTGGACGCGGCCGGCGCCCAATACCGCCAGCCGATGCAGGAGCGCACCTTCGGGCTGTGGCACACCTACGTGCCCGGGGTCGGTCCGGGCACCCGGTACGGCTACCGCATCGCCAGCGGAGACGATTCCAAGATCCTGCTCGACCCGTGGGCGCGCCGGGTCGACAGCACCTATTACGACCTGCTGGCCGCGTCGGCCCAAGGTCTGGACACGCTCGGCAAGGTCCCGCTGGGGATGGTCGCGGACTCGATCCGATCGACGGTGCCCGGTCCGGGGACTCCCTGGGAACACACCGTCATCTACGAGGCCCACGTGCGCGGCCTGACCACACTCCACCCGGCCATCCCGGCCGACCTGCAGGGCACGTTCGCGGGAGTGGCCTCCCCGGCGATCATCGACCACCTGCACCGTCTGGGCGTGACCGCGCTGGAACTGATGCCGGTGTTCGCCTTCGCCTCCGAGCCCGGGCTGGTGGCCACCGGCCGGCGCAACTACTGGGGATACGCCCCGCTCGCCTTCTCCGCCCCGCACCCGCGCTACGCCACCCGGCCCGGCCAGGAGCTGCCCGAGTTCGTGGCCATGGTGGACACGCTGCACCGCGAGGGCATCGAGGTGATCCTGGACGTCGTCTACAACCACACCTGCGAGGGCGAACCGGCGCAGCCGGTGGATCTGAGCTGGCGCGGACTGGGTACCGGGCTGTACTACCTGCCCAACCTGGCCGACATCACCGGGACCGGTAACACCCTCGATTCGGGCCGACTCCCGGTGATCCGGATGGTGGTGGATTCGCTCCGGTACTGGGCCCAGGACCTGGGCGTGGACGGATTCCGGTTCGATCTGGCCTCGGTCCTCGGACGCCCGCACGGCGGCGCCTTCGATGCCGGGTCGGCATTGCTCAGCGCCATCGCGGTGGACCCGGTCCTGTCCACCCGCAAGCTCATCGCCGAGCCCTGGGACGCCACCGGCGACGGCTACGCCATGGGCCGGTTCTCGGCCGAGTGGGCCGAGTGGAACGACCACTTCCGCGACACGATGCGTGACTACTGGCGTGGCGTGGGCACCCTGGCCGATCTGGGGTATCGGCTGTCCGGATCGCAGGATCTGTTCGGCGCCGGCCGACGGCCGTTCGCCTCCATCAACTTCATCACCGCGCACGACGGGTTCACCCTGCGTGACGCGGTGTCGTACGCGAACAAGCACAACGACGCCAACGGCGAGGGCAATCGGGACGGGACCGACAACAATCGCTCGGCGAACTACGGGGTCGAGGGCGAGACAGGTAATGCGGCGATCATCGCCACCCGGCGCCGCCAGGCCCGCAATCTGCTGGCCAGCCTGCTGCTCTCCACCGGCACGCCGATGATCGCCATGGGCGACGAGATGTGGCGCACCCAGGGCGGCAACAACAACGCGTACTGCCAGGACAACGCGACCAGTTGGGTGGACTGGACCGGGCTGGTCGACGACACCGGTCAGTCGATCTCCGGTACCGCGGAGAGCGACATGGTGGGGTTCGTCAGTCGCGCGCTGGCCATCCGCAAGGACTCCCCCGCGCTGCGGCAGGGCGAATTCTTCGAGGGCCGCGCCCCGGCCGGCGGCGACGGCGTCGCCGATCTGGTCTGGTTCACCACGTCCGGAGTACCGATGGCCACCCCGGACTGGTTCGACTCGTCGCGGCGGACCCTGCTCATGTGGGTGGACGGCCGGGACGTTCGCGGCCACACCACCACGGGCGGGCCGGTCGTCGATGACTCGTGGCTGTTGGCCCTGCATTCCGGGCCGGACCCGATCGAGATCACCCTCCCGGGCGAGCCCTACGGGTCGGCCTTCCAGATCATGCTGGACACCTCCGACCCGACCGGCGCACCCCCGGCCGGCCCGCACTTCGCGGCCGGCGAGCAGATCAACCTGCCGGCACGCACGGTGTGGTTGCTGCGCGCCTACCGAGACGACGACCCGCCGGAAGTGATCGGCTAACCCGAGCTCGAGGCATGGCTGCGCCAATGCGTCAGGCATGACTCCCCACCACCCCGCTGAGCACAGGCGGGTCACGCAAAGTGTTGCGCAGCGGTCGCTGCAGGGGGTCGATCCAGGGCGGGGGAATGAATTCGGGTCGCCCGTTGGTCATGACGATGGTCCATTGGGATTTGTGGATCTCGGTGTGGTGGTAGGGGCAAAGCAGCGTCATGTTGGCAGCGCTGGTGGCGCCGAAATCTCTTTGCCACCAATCCACGTGATGCGCGTCGCACCATCCGGGCGGACGGTCACAACCCGGCCACGCACATCCCCGATCGCGCAACGCGAGGGCCCGGCGGATGGCCACGGACGCGGTCCGCATCGTGCGCCCCACATCCAGCACCTCCGAGGAGCCGCCCGACACGGCGGGCACTATTTGTGCGTCGCAGAGCAACCGTCGGGCAGTGCTGGCGGAGAGAATCTCGCCGTTGCCCAGGATGGCGGTGCCGATCTGGCCGAGCAGGGTGTTGTAGTCGAGGGTGACGGTCGGGTGTGGTCGTTCCCCGCCGTTGTCGGGGGCATCACCGTGAGAAAGGAACCACTCGCACAGGTGGGCCAACGCCTGAGCAGCCCGGCAACCGGCGCTGCGCGAGTCGGGAAGGCCTGCGGTGGCGGGGGCGGGAGCCGATAGGGAATCGATAGCAGTCCGGACCGCCGCCGCGCTCAGGTCGTCCAGGTGCCCGGACACCGATGTCAGCCCGGTGGACGGGTTTCGTCGGCCGATTTTGAAGTCCATGCGGGCGTCGGCGGTGTCGTCGGCGAGTTTCCCGTCGGGGTTGATCGTGCTCTCCAGGTGCTGGGCGGCGTGGTCGAACACGTTCGGGTCCAACGTCGCCGCATGATCCACCAGCGCCGGCTCAGCGTCGGCCCGCGCGGGTCGAGGGAGTCGGTCCAGGGTGGCCAGGATGGTCCGCACATGCTCGACCCCGACCCGTCCGGCGTCGATCGCCGCGCCCAGGTGCGGATACAACGAAGGCGTTTCCCCGCCGGAGGGCAGGTCCTGCGGCAACGACGCCTGCGCCGTTTTCACACGCACCGCGGCGTCACCGGCGGAGATGTTCAGCGCCTGCCGCAGCAACGAGCGGGTCGACGAGCACGACCGGGACGCCGCCAACCCTTGGGCGTCGACCTCCCCGGCCAACCGGACCTGCGCGGCGAACACCTTCCGACCCAGCAACTCCAACCGTCGACCCAGGCCGAGCAGTTCGTCCCCGCCGACCCGCCAGAACTTGCCGTGGATGACTTCGTCGAGCCCGGTCAGCAGCGAGGCGATCAGCGTTTCCGCCTGATCCAGATTTGCGAAGCCTTGCCCCGACATGAACCCATGCTATCCGAACACCTGTACCCGGTCAAGACATCCGTGCATTCGAGTGGCTAATTTCGGTACTGTGTTCGAACTCGTCGAGCGCAGTCGAACGCAACGGTCAATGACTTCGAAGTCAGGCATCGCCGCCCAGGCGCCCATCTCTCAGCGCGCGTCGAGGAGCGGATGCCGTGGAGCCCTGACTCCCGGGTCTAGATTCCGGGACAGAGGCACAGAGCCCGGCGACCACCGGCACGAAGAAGGGCGGTCCGGTGCGCGAACGGCTCGAAAACATGGCAATCCCGGTGGGGCACGGTCACGCCCCCTTCGGGACAATCCTCGGGGGTGGTTGCGCCGTCCTGATCACCTTCGTCATGGCGCTGCAAGTGATTCGCGGAGATTTCGGCCCGCACTTCTACTACAACGCGCTGTTCGCCGTCGTCTTGTGGCTGACGTTCCTACGGTTCCTGGGTACGTCGCTATGGTGGCAGCATCCCGAACGCGAGGAGCGACCCGTCGGCACAGGGAACGAGGAACCCCGATCCGCACCTGACGAGGCGGTGACCCGGGGGATCTCTGCGCGCGCAACGATCCCTAGGCCGAAGTGACCAAGCCCAGCTCTGCAGGCGAAGCCAGCAGATCGTGCTGGGGCAGGACCCGGACGGTGTAGCCGACGGCTCCGGACTTGTCCAGAGCAACCTGACCCTCGAAGCCGGCCACGCCGTCGGCCCCGTCGCCGGTGCAGGCCATGGTGGCGACAGTCGTCTCGTGCAGGCTGTCGGCGTCGTCGACCCGGCCGATGACCGCCTGCACCTGCACGTCCTCCGGGGACAGCCCGTCCAGCTCGACCTGGGCCCGGACGATCATCACGTTGCCCAGGGCCGGATCCGAGGTGTTGCCCCAGCTGGTGTCCACGTTGTAGACGCGCACCTGCGGCCAGGCCTCGCGAACCCGTTCCTTCCAGGTGGCCAGCTCCTTGGCCACCTGTAGGTCACTGGCGATGGCCCGACTGAAGCCGGCCGCCGGGGCGTAGTACTCGGTCACGTAGTCGCGGACCATGCGGGTGGCCTGCACCCGCGGGCCCAGGTAGGACAGCGTGTGACGCACCTTGTCCACCCAGCCGTCGGGCCGGCCGTCGGCGCCCCGGTTGTAGAACAGCGGCACCACCCGCTTCTCCAGCATGTCGTAGAGGGCCAACGCCTCCAGGTCGTCGCGCCGGTTGGGATCGGTGACGCCGTCGGCGGTGGGGATGGTCCAGCCGTCCTGCCCGTCGTAGAGCTCGTCCCACCAGCCGTCCGAGATGGACAGGTTGAGTGCGCCGTTGAGCGCGGCCTTCATGCCCGATGTACCCGACGCCTCCTGCGGCCGGATCGGATTGTTCAGCCAGACGTCGGCGCCCGCGCACAGAACCGACGCCATGCCCATGTCGTAGTCGGGCAGGAAGGCGATGCGGTGCCGGATGTCGTGCTCGTCGGCGAACCGAACCATCTCCTGCATGAACCGCTTGCCGTACTCGTCGGCCGGGTGGGCCTTGCCGGCGATGATGATCTGCACCGGCCGGTCCGGGTCGAGCAGGATCTTGCGCAGCCGCTGCGGGTCCCGCAGCATCAGCGTGAGGCGCTTGTAGGTCGACACTCGGCGGCCGAACCCGATGGTCAAAATGTCCGGATCGAGGATGCTCTCGGTCCAGGACAGCTCGGCGATGGTGCTGCCGCGCTGCAGCCACGACTGCCGAACCGCCGCCCGGGCCATGGTCACCAGCCGGGCACGCAGGGTCTGCCGCAGGTGCCACAGCCGGCCGTTGTCGACCTTCCAGCCGGACGGCCATTCGGCCGCCGAGGCCAGGTCCTGCCAGTCGGCCATGTCCCCGGCCACCGCGTGCATCTCCCGGGCCGCCCAGGTGGGCAGGTGGACGCCGTTGGTGACCGAGCCGATCGGCACCTCGTCGGGATCGAATCCCGGATACAGACCGGCGAACATCTGCCGCGAGACGGCACCGTGCAGCTTGGCCACCCCGTTGGCCCGCTGGGCCAGCCGCAGGCCCATGTGGGCCATGTTGTAGCGGGACGGGTCGTCCTCCGCTCCGAAGGCCAGGATCTCGTCCACGCCGACCCCCGGGACCAGCCGCGACATGCCCTGGCCGTCGCCGTCCATGTACTGGCGGACCAAATCGATGGGGAACCGATCGATGCCGGCGGGGACCGGAGTGTGGGTGGTGAAGACGGTTCCGGCCCGGACGGCGGTGACCGCCTCAGCCGTGCTCAAGCCGTCGGAGGCGATCAGCGAGGCGATCCGCTCCAGGCCGAGGAAGCCGGCGTGGCCCTCGTTCATGTGGAAGACCTCGGGCAGCGGGTGCCCGGTGGCCTCGCAGTAGGCCCGGATGGCCCGCACCCCGCCGATGCCCAGCAGCAACTCCTGCTTGATGCGGTGGTCCTGGTCACCGCCGTACAACCGGTCGGTGGTGGCCCGCAGCTCGTCGTCGTTGGCCGGGATGTCGGCGTCCAGCAGCAGCAGCGGCACCCGCCCGACCCGGGCCAGCCAGATCCGGGCCGACAGCGTCCGACCTTCCGGCATGGAGACCGAGATGCCCAGCTGATTGCCGTCGGCGTCGGTGACCCGCTCGATGGGCAGACCTTGCGGATCGTGGGCCGGGTAGTGCTCGAGCTGCCATCCGTCGGCGGACAGCGACTGCCAGAAATAGCCGAAGCGGTAGAGCAGCCCGACGCCGATGATCGGGACACCCAGGTCGGAGGCCGACTTCAGGTGATCACCGGCCAGGATGCCCAGGCCGCCGGAATAGATGGGCAGGGCCGGCGTGACGCCGAACTCCATCGAGAAATAGCCGATGGCTTTGGGCAGCGCGGTCCGGGTCGCGTCGGCCGGGCCGGCTGGACCTTCCGACGCGTCCTGGATCCGCTGCTGATACCAGCGCGGCTGGGTCAGGTAGTCGTTCAGGTCGGCGGCGAGCCCGCGCATCCGGTCCAGAAAACCGTCGTCCTGGGCCAGCTGCTCCAGCCTGGTGACCGGGACGGCGCCGAGCAGCTTGACCGGGTCGCCCTCGAACCGGGCCCACAGCTCGGGATCCATCTCGGCGAACAGGTCCTGAGTGCCCGGATGCCAGGACCAGCGCAGGTTTCGGATCAGCACACCCAGGGGCGCGAGCGCCTCCGGCAACTGCGGGCGGACGGTGAATCGACGAAGTGCCTTCACGCACCGGAGCGTAACGGTTCGGGCGGCCCTTTCGAACCGACGCCGATCGTTTGTTCGGATTGTCCGGGTGGATATCGGCCCAGCTCGGAACGATTCAGCTGGCCCTTTCGGGCGGTCGACCGAGTCGAGCCTGAAGGCCCGATCGAGTGTCCGCCGGCGGGCCTGCCGGCCGCCTCCGGGTCGGGGCTTCGGCTACCTGCACGGTGGCCCCGACCGCACCGATGAAAACCGGGTCGAACCGGGCGCGGATGCTCCCCTCCCAGCGCTGCAGATCGAATAGCCCCCCGGTAGGTTGACCGCGTGGCTGGACGAATCGGGTTGACGGACGTCGTCCCCACCGTGGGCGGGGGCCGCTACCCGGCCAAGGCGTTCGTCGGCGAGACCATCGCCGTGTCGGCCACCGTTTTCCGCGAGGGACACGACGCAGTCGCGGCCAATGTGGTCTTCCGGCCGCCCGCCGACCCGGCCGTCAAGACTGCGCCAGAACTGCCGCTGGTGCGGATGACGCCAGGCGTCTACGGCACCGACAACTACTCCGCCACCGTGTCACCCGACCGGATGGGCCTGTGGACGCTGGTCGTCGAGGCCTGGAGCGATCCGCTGGGTACCTGGCGCCACGCGGTGGAGGCCAAGGCCGCGGCCCACCAGTCCGGCGAGGAGATGGCGAACGACCTGGAAACCGGGGCGCTGCTGCTCGAGCGCATCCTGAGCCGCCCCCGACCGCAGTACGCCGAGGCGCTGCGGAACGCGGTGGCCGCCCTGCGGAGCCCCGAATTGCCGGTGCCCCAACGGATCGGGCCGGCGCTGTCGGCGGAATTGTGGCCATTGCTGCGGGCCGATCCGATCCGCGAGCTCATCACCCGATCCCCTGCCACCGGAGTCTGGGTGGATCGGAAACTGGCCGAGTTCTCAGCCTGGTACGAGTTCTTCCCGCGTTCGATCAACGCCCAGGTCGACCCGGACGGCCGACCCATCCGACACGGCACCTTCGCCGACGCCCAGGAGATGCTCCCGCGGGTGGCGGCGATGGAGTTCGACATCGCCTACCTGCCCCCGATCCACCCCATCGGTGAGCGAAACCGCAAGGGTCGCAACAACACGGTCGACTGTGAAGAGGGTGATGTGGGTTCGCCCTGGGCCATCGGATCGGCCGCCGGCGGGCACGACGCGGTTCACCCGGAGCTGGGCACCCTGGATGATTTCGACAATTTCGTCGCTCGCGCCAACGAGCTGGGTCTGGAAGTGGCGCTGGATCTGGCCCTGCAGTGCGCCCCGGATCATCCCTGGGTGGCCGAGCACCCGGACTGGTTCACCACCCGGCCGGACGGTTCCATCGCCTATGCGGAAAACCCGCCGAAGAAATACCAGGACATCTACCCGCTCGACTTCGACAACGACCCTGACGGTCTCTATGCCGAGGTGCTGCGGGTGACCGAGTTCTGGATCGGCCACGGCATCACTATTTTCCGGGTGGACAACCCGCACACCAAGCCCATCAATTTCTGGGAATGGTTGATTGCCCAGGTGCACGCCAAGCATCCGGAAGTGATCTTCCTGGCCGAGGCCTTCACCAAGCCGGCCATGATGCACGAGCTGGGCCGGGTCGGTTACTCGCAGTCCTACAGCTACTTCACCTGGCGGACCACGAAGCAGGAGATCACCGACTACGGCGCGGAACTGGTGGCCGTGTCCGACTTCATGCGGCCGAACTTCTTCACCACCACCCCGGACATCAATCCGTTCCACCTGCAGTCCGGGGATCGGGCCATGTTCGCCATCCGGGCCGTGCTGGCGGCCACCCTGGCTCCCAACTGGGGCGTGTATTCGGGCTTCGAGTTGTTCGAGCACGCCGCGCTGGCCCCTGGCCGCGAGGAGTACCTGGGCTCGGAGAAGTTCCAGCTCACCCCGCGCGACTATGCCGGTGCGCTGGCCCGCGGCGACTCGCTGGAACCGCTGATCACCCGGCTCAACCAGATCCGCCGGGCCCACCCGGCCCTGCAGCACATGAAGGGCCTGTGGTTCCACTCGATCGACAACGACGGGCTGCTCTGCTACTCCCGGCGGGACGAGGCCAGTCACGACGCGGTCATTGTGATCGTGGCCCTGGCCTCGGGCAATGTGCTTTCGGGCCGCACTGAACTGCACATGCCCGCGCTGGGTCTGGGCTGGAACGACCGGTTCGAGGCGGTCGACGAACTCTCCGGCGAGGTCTACCACTGGGGTCAGCACAACCCCGTCCTGATCGATCCTTTCCTGCGGACCGCGCATGTATTGCACGTCCGGCCCTACTGACTCCATTGCCCGCCGCGGCCGCAGGCCGGACGACTACAGACGCTGAAATCCACGGAAGGATCCGATGACCGAGACCCTCGGGCGCGCCGAAGGCCAGGCCCTGGACGACGAACCGCAGGCCGGGCAGTTCCGGTCCGCACGGTTGTTGACCGGGGACGCCGATTGGTACAAGCGAGCCGTCTTCTACGAGGTGCTCGTCCGGGCCTTCACCGACTCCAACGGCGACGGCACCGGCGACCTGCGTGGCCTGATCAGCCGGCTGGACTATCTGCAGTGGCTGGGCATCGACTGCCTGTGGCTTCCGCCGTTCTACGACTCACCGCTGCGTGACGGCGGTTATGACATCCGCGACTATCGCAAGGTGCTGCCGGAATTCGGCAGCGTGCAGGATTTCGCCGATCTGGTCGACGCCGCCCACGAACGCGGGATGCGGGTCATCACCGATTTCGTCATGAATCACACCAGCGATTCCCACCACTGGTTCCAGCAGTCCCGCACCGATCCGACCGGCCCCTACGGTGATTTCTACACCTGGGCCGACGACGACACCGGCTTTCCGGACGCGCGGGTCATCTTCGTCGACACCGAGCCCAGCAACTGGACGTTCGACCCGGTCCGCAAGCAGTACTTCTGGCACCGGTTCTTCTCCCACCAGCCCGATCTCAATTTCGACCACCCGGCCGTGGGTGACTCGATTCTCGACGCCATGCGGTTCTGGCTGGACCTGGGCATCGACGGTTTCCGGCTGGACGCGGTGCCCTATCTCTACGTGCGGGATGGCACCAACGGAGAGAACCTGCCCGAGACGCATCAAATGCTCAAGCGCTGCCGCAAGATGGTCGAAGACGAATATCCGGGGCGCATCCTGCTGGCCGAAGCCAACCAATGGCCGGCCGACGTGGTGGACTATTTCGGCGACCCCGCCGTCGGGGGCGACGAATGCCACATGTGCTTTCATTTCCCGTTGATGCCACGCATTTTCATGGCCGCCCGCCGGGAATCCCGGTTCCCGATCTCGGAAATCCTGGGCCAGACGCCGGCCATTCCCAGTTCGGCCCAGTGGGGCATCTTCCTGCGCAACCACGACGAGTTGACCCTGGAGATGGTGACCGACGACGAGCGGGACTACATGTGGGCCGAGTACGCCCGCGACCCGCGGATGAAGGCGAACATCGGCATCCGCCGGCGGTTGGCCCCGCTGCTGGAGAACGACACCAACACCATCGAATTGTTCACCGCGATGCTGCTCTCGCTGCCGGGCTCGCCCTGCCTGTACTACGGGGATGAAATCGGGATGGGCGACAACATCTGGCTGGGCGACCGGGACGGGGTGCGCACGCCCATGCAGTGGACGCCGGACCGCAACGCCGGCTTCTCCCGCAGCGACCCGGCCCGGTTGTATCTGCCGGCCATCATGGACCCCGTCTACGGCTTCCAGACGGTCAATGTCGAGGCCCAGATGAACTCGACCTCGTCGCTCCTGCACTGGACCCGACGGATGATCGAGATCCGCAAGCGCCACCCCGCCTTCGCGCTCGGGCAGTTCCGCGACCTGGGCGGCTCCAATTCGACGGTGCTCTCCTACGTGCGCGAGTACGAGGGCCAGGACGGCGCAGGTTCGGATCCATCCACGGGCGGAACCGTGCTCTGCGTGAACAACCTCTCCCGCTTCCCGCAAGCGGTCGAACTCGACCTGCGCGATTACGCCGGAACCACGCCGGTCGAACTCACCGGTGGCAGCGTCTTCCCGGCCATCGGGGAATGGCCCTATCTGCTCACCTTGGCCGGCCACGGCTTCTACTGGTTCGACCTGACCGGCCGTCCGGAGGTGTCGTTCGCCCGATGACCACCCTGGATACCACGCCCCCTCCCCTGCCCCCGGTCGGCGCCTCGACGGACGAACTGAGCCGGTTGCTCACCGAGTGGCTGCCCGGGCAACGCTGGTTCGCCGGCAAGGGCGCCGCGATCAGCGGTTTCGCCGTCACCGATCGGACCCCGGTGGGGCGGGCCCCGGGTGGCGCGGACATCGAGCAGGTGCTGTTCCTGGTCGACTCACCCGCCGGCCCGCAGCGCTACCAGGTCTGGGTGGGCTGGCACCGCTGGCTGCCCGGCCACCTGGAACGCGCCGTCATCGGCCGGGCCGGTGACTGGACGGGTTACGACGCCCTGCACGACACCGACGTGGCGGCGATGGCGATCACCGCGGTGGCGCGGGGTCTGGAGGTGGCCGGCATCCGCTTCGCCGCGGAGCCGGATGCGCAGATCGACGACGCCGCCCAGGGGCACGTGATCGGGGCCGAGCAGTCGAACACCTCGATCGTGTACGGCTCCTCGGCCATCCTCAAGGTCTTCCGCCGGCTCGAGCCCGGACCCAACCCGGACGCCGAGGTGCACCGCGCGCTGCAGGCCCAGGGCTCCCGACACATCGCCAAGCCACTGGGCGTGATCGAGGGCCCGGTGAGCGGCATCCCGACCACCTTGGGCCTGCTCACCAGCTTCTTCTCCGGCAGTGCCGAGGGCTGGGCCACAGCCACCGCCAGCGTGCGGGACCTGATGGCCGAGGCCGACCTGCGCGCCGACGAGGTCGGCGGCGACTTCGCGGGCGAGGCGTATCGGCTGGGGCAGGCGGTGGCCGAAGTCCACGCCGACCTGGCCGCCGCGTTCGGCAGCCAAGAGCTGTCCGGCGCCCAGGTGCACCAACTGTCGGCCGACATGGCCGCGACCGCCCGGGCCACCGCCGCGCATGTGCCGTCGGTGGCCGACCGGCTGGACGCGATTCTGGCCGCCTTCGCCGCCCTGGAACACAGCGACGAACCGGTGGTGATCCAACGCATCCACGGCGACCTGCACCTGGGTCAGACCCTGCGGGTGTTGACCGGTTGGGCCATCATCGATTTCGAGGGCGAACCGTCGAAGCCGCTGAGCTACCGGCGAGCCGCGCACAGCCCGCTGCGCGACGTGGCCGGAATGCTGCGGTCCTTCGACTACGCCGCGCACCACTCGCTGGCCGGTGGTCAGCCGGACGCCCAGCACCTCTACCGCGCGGCCGAGTGGGCCACCCGCAACCGGGATGCCTTTTGCGTCGGCTATGCCGCGGTGGCCGGCCGTGACCCGCGGGATTCGCCGGCCCTGCTCAGGGCGTTCGAGCTGGACAAGGCCGTCTACGAGGTGGCGTACGAACACGGCCACCGCCCGAGCTGGGAGCCCATTCCGTTGCAAGCAGTCGCCCGCCTCACCATTCCCATCAGCCCCGGAGGTTCGTCGTGAGCAAGTCAGGCAAGGACGCCGAGAGCACGACCAAGGTCCCCGCCGCGGCGGCAAGGAGCCAGCAGCCGGCGGCGTCGACCGAGCAGCCGGCGGTGCCGGCGGTGACGACCCCACTCGCTCCCTCGAGCCCTCAGGCCGCGCCCGACGGGCCCACCGACGCCGTCACCGGCCCCGCCGCCCCGGAGCCTGCGGCCGGTAGCCCCGGGGCCGGCACATCGAAGACCTCCGGACCCAGCAACGAGGAGTACGACCGTCTCATCGGCGGTGCGCATCACGACCCGCACGGCATTCTCGGCGTGCACCACACCGACGACGGTCGCACCGTGGTCCGCACCCTGCGCCACCAGGCCAAGGGCGTGGTCCTGCTCACCCAGGGCAGCGAGCTCCCGTTCGAACACGTCTACGGCGGGGTGTGGGCCGTGGTCGTCGACGGCCCCGTCGGCGACTACCGGCTTCGGGTGGAATACGGCCCGGATGCGGTGTACGAGGTCGACGACCCGTACCGCTGGCTGCCCACGCTCGGCGACATCGACCTGCATTTGATCGGCGAAGGCCGGCACGAGTTCCTCTGGAACGTGCTCGGGGCCCACGTGCGCAGCTACGACACACCCGGCGGTGCGGTGTCCGGCACCTCCTTCGCGGTCTGGGCCCCCAACGCCCGGGGGGTCCGGATCAGCGGCGACTTCGACCACTGGACCGGCGTCGGCACCCCGATGCGGTCGCTGGGCTCGTCCGGGGTGTGGGAGCTGTTCGTGCCCGGCATCGGGGTGGGCACCCACTACAAGTTCCAGATCCTGGGCAGCGACAGCGTCTGGCGCGACAAGGCCGATCCGATGGCGTTCGCCGCGGAGAACTACCCGGCCACCGCGTCGGTGGTCACCGACAACTCCCACGACTGGGCCGACTCCGACTGGTTGACCAACCGCGCGGCGAAAGATGCCCTGCACGAATCTATGTCGATCTACGAGATGCACATGGGTTCGTGGCGTGGGCATTTGACCTACCGGGAGATGGCCGACGCGCTGGTGCCCTACCTGATCGAGACCGGGTTCACCCACGTCGAGTTCCTGCCCCTGGCCGGCCATCCTTTCGCGCCGTCCTGGGGCTACCAGGTCACCTCGTACTACGCGCCCGACCCCCGGTTCGGCTTCCCCGACGACCTGCGCTACCTGATCGACAAGCTGCACCAGGCCGGTATCGGCGTGATCCTGGACTGGGTTCCGGCCCACTTCCCCAAGGACGCCTGGGCCCTGGGACGTTTCGACGGCACCGCCCTGTACGAGCACGCCGACCCCCGTCGCGGCGAACAGAAGGACTGGGGCACCTTCGTTTTCGACTTCGGCCGGCGTGAGGTCAAGAACTTCCTGGTGGCCAACGCGCTGTACTGGCTGGAGGAGTACCACATCGACGGGCTGCGGGTCGATGCCGTCGCCTCGATGCTCTACCTGGACTACTCGCGCGAGGCCGGCGAGTGGCTGCCCAACATCTACGGCGGCCGGGAGAACCTGGACGCGGTCTCGTTCCTGCAGGAAACCAACGCGACCGTGGGCAAACGGGTCCCGGGCGCGGTCATGATCGCCGAGGAGTCGACCGCCTGGCCCGGCGTCACCCGGCCGACCTATCTGGGCGGCCTCGGCTTCCACTTGAAGTGGAACATGGGCTGGATGCACGACACCCTGGAGTACCTCCAGCGGGAACCGATCCATCGCTCCTGGCACCACAACGAGATGACGTTCTCGCTGATGTATGCGTTCTCGGAGCAGTTCGTGCTGCCGATCAGCCACGACGAGGTCGTCTACGGCAAGCAGTCGCTGTGGAGCAAGATCCCCGGCGACGAGTGGCAGAAGGCGGCCACGCTGCGCACCTACCTGGCCTTCATGTGGGCGCATCCGGGCAAGCAGCTGCTGTTCATGGGGCAGGAGATCGGCAACCCCTGGGAATGGAACGAGGCGGTGCCGATTCCGTGGCAGCTGCTGGACTACCAGGTGCACGCCGGGGTCAAGAAGCTGGTGTCCGACCTGAATGCCTTCTACCGGGACACACCCGCCCTGTACACGCAGGACTTCGACCCAGCCGGATTCCAGTGGATCGAGGGCAACGATCGGGAGGGCAACACGTTCGCCTTCCTGCGCTGGGGTGCGGACGGCTCGGTCGTGGCCTGTGTCAACAACTTCTCGCCGGTGCCGCAGACCGCCTACCGGATCGGGCTGCCGTTCTCCGGCGTGTGGCGGGAGGCGGTCAACACCGACGCCGACGTCTACGGCGGGTCCGGTGTCGGCAACATGGGCGCGGTGGTGGCCTCCGAGCAGCCCTGGCACGGTCAGCCGGCCTCGGCGAC
The DNA here is from genome assembly GCA_965277905.1 of Nakamurella sp. Classification (GTDB taxonomy): domain Bacteria; phylum Actinomycetota; class Actinomycetes; order Mycobacteriales; family Nakamurellaceae; genus Nakamurella. Next base: position 492,981 of record CBDIDW010000004.1, on the reverse strand, counting down.
GGTGACTTTGCCGCCGCTGGGGTCGATCTGGCTGGTTCCGGAATCGGCGCACTGATCCTGTCGGGTCGCCGGCGCTGGATGCTTCTGGGGTCGGCGCTGGTGCTGGTGGCCCTGCTCGTCGTGGTGGCGGCCATCCTGCATCGGCGAACGGGCGAATCGACGCCGGCCGAGCGGATCGATACCGCCGCCGACGGTGTGCCCGTCAAGGACGTCACCGTGGCCACCGCCGACCGGGCTTCGGACGACGCCATGGTGGCGGCGGTGCTCACCGACCTGAACACCTTCTGGTCGGCCACCCTGCCGGCGTCGTTCGGCACGGCCATGACCCCGCTGGCCGGGGGTTACCAGGCCGTCGACCCAGGAGCCTCGTCCTTCGTCGGTTCGGTGCTCTGCTTGACCACGCCGAGCGAGATCGCTGGGAACGCCTACTACTGCCCCACCGGCGACGGGATCGTTTTCGACTCCGGCGCCCTGGTGCCGGTACTGCTCGGTCACTACGGCCCGGCCGGGCTGGCGGTGGCCTTCGCGCACGAGTTCGGACACGCCATCCAGGCCCGGATCGGCCCCACCACCGCCGACCGGACCGCCCATCCGGACACCTACCCCAGTCTCGTCATCGAGGCCCAAGGCGACTGTTACGCCGGAGCGTTCCTGGCCTGGGCCGCCGCCGGCCATGCCCCCCATGTCCACATCCCGGCTTCCTCGCTGGTCCGGGCGGTGGGACCGATCCTGGACTTCAGTGACCCGGAGACGACGGCGGTCACCGATCCGGCCGCCCACGGGCTGGCCCTGGACCGACTCGACCACCTGCTCGTCGGCTATTCCTCCGGGGCTCCGGCCTGCCACGCGCTGACCGCATCGACTCTGTCGACCACTCTGGGCCGGTCCGGAGTAGTGCCGCCGTCATCGCCCCGCTACCCCTCGACCGGCGCCGTGCTGGCCGCCGCACGAACGTCGGTGACGGCGTTCGCGCAGTCCGCAACCGGACGTGCCGCCGCCGCCGACCCGACCCCGTCCGACCTCGCCGCGGCCGCCCCCTACGGACAGTTCGCGCAGGCGGCGGCCCTGGCCCTGGCCGAAGGGCGGGTAGCCGACGGCAGGTCCCCGGCGACGGCCTGCTTCCTGGGCGCGTGGACCGCGTCAGTGTTCGGGCACGCCGCCAGGGACGGTTTGGGCAGCTGGGCCGGAGACGCCGACGAGGCACTGAACATGATCCGGGCCCGGCCGGGCGCCAGTTTCGCCGAACTGGTGGGTTTCGCAGAGGGGTTCGGCCGCGGCATCGGCGGCTGTTCGGGGGCGGCGGTTCCCGCGTCAAGCGGGAGCCGGACCTCTTGAGGCGGCTCAGGCCATCCGATGCCAGACGCCCTCGCCGGCCGTACCGACTCGGTTTCGCGTCAGAAGCTGGGGCCTGAGCCCGTCAGTACAGTGCGGCTGCCAGCTTGCGCCGCGCCGCCCGCACGTCCGGGTCGTCTGCCGGGAACAGGCTGAACAACGCGACCAGATGATCGCGGACCGCGGCCCGGTCATCCCCAGCGGCGCCGGCGACGGTGCGGATGAGCCGGTCGAAGGCCGCCTGCGGATCACCGCCGGCCAGCTCCACGTCGGCCGCGGTGATCTGAAGGGACACATCGTCAGGGGTGGCCTGCGCCAGGGCCACCGCGTCCGGCGGGGCGTCCTGCACCCGGGCCAGCAGGTCGGTCTGGGCCAGCGCCGCCACGGCGGCCCCATTGGCCGGTTCCTGGTCGAGGATGGCCTGGTAGGCGGCCTTGGCCCCGGCGAAATCACCTGCATCCAGCAGATCCTCGGCGGCCACGAAGCGCGGATCGACGGGTTCGGGCGCCGGTTCGGACTCCACCCCCGCGGCCTCCTCGGCGGCACGGATCGCCGGCATGCGCTCGCGGAGCAGGTCCAGCAGCGAGGTGACCCAGGCCTTGATCTGGGCCTCCGTCTGCACCCCGGTGTAACCGTCGACCGGCTGGCCGCCGGCCACCGCGATCACCGTGGGGACGGCCTGCACCCCGAACGCCTGGGCGATGCGCGGAGACGCGTCGACGTCGGCCCGGGCCAACACCCAGGCGCCACCGGCCCGGTCGGCCAGAGCCGCCAAGGTGGCCGACTGGGCCGCTGCCGGTGACCGATTCGAGTACATCTCGAAGACCACTGGGATCTCGGCCGATACCTGAACGATCTGCGAGAACGACGTCTCGTTGACCTCGACCACGTAGGGCGACGGTTTCCCGTCCGGGGTGGGCGGCGGGGTCGCCGGTTGCTTGAGGGCGGACAGGTCGATGGCACCCGCGAACGCCGCCGACATCGCCGCTTGGGCGCGCGGATTCGGCCCGGTCACTGCCGTCCGCCGATCACCTGTGGCCCACCGTGGGTCGTTCTCGTCGCTCCCCGCATGCGGTCAGTCTGGCATGCGCGCGGACCCGGACTGGCCAGCGCTCTCCTGAATCGGAGGAGCTTGCACCCGGGGCGCCTGACGCTCCCGACGCCGACGCACCCGGCGGCTGCGCGCCTCCCAGCGCCACGCCGACATCCGCACCATCAGGCGCCGGCGTAGCGACGGGGCACGGTCGGTGATGGGCCAATCGGAACTGATAGTGCTGACCATGCCGGTCCGGGAGTCCAGCCGACCCCGAGAGGCCAGCCAGCGCCGGTACCGGCGAGCCCAGCCCGAGTGCCAATCGCGCTGAACGTCCAACAGCTGGGCGCCGCCCACCAGTCCGAGCAACGGATAGCCGGCCGTCAGGGCCTGGGCGACCCGGCACGCGGCCAACGCATCACCGAAGGCGGTGTGCGCGTCGGTGGCGACCACGCCGTAGTGCGCGGCCATGGCCTGCAGAGTGCGCTGGCCGCGTCGGTAGCGGTCCAGACCACGGTCCAGCACGAGCGGATCCACGACCACTCCGCCGGCCCACACCGGATCGTCGGTGGGCGCCAGCCAGCCCCACCGAGCCGCCTCGGCGTCCATCAGGGTGAGGTCGTACGGCGCGTTGAACACCACCACCGGGATGCCGTCGGCGACGGCCAGGCGCAGCTCGCGCAGGATGTCGCCGATGGCCGACCAGGCCGGCTCCCCGTCCCGGCGGGCCGTTTCGGTGGTAATCCCGTGCACCCGGGTGGCCGCCTCCGGAATCTGGACACCTGGATCGACCAGCCACGACCGTGACCGGGGCAGCACCTCCCCAGACCCGTCGGTGAACACCAGGGCGGCACTGACCACCTTCGCCGTGCGCGGGTCCACGCCGGTGGTCTCCAGGTCGAACCCGGCCAACGTGCCGGTGAGCGCGGTGGGCGGCGCCGACACCTCCGCCAGAGTCGTCATGGTCGGCGCCATCATCGTCGATGCAGCCATGGTCCAACCCGCCTTCCGGACCCGCGATCCGCGGTCCTGGCCGGACACTAGCGGCGCACACCGACAACGGGTCGGAGCCACGCAGGTCAGATCTGCGGCGACTCGGTGTAGGTCCCCCACACCTCACGCAGCGCCTGGCAGATCTCACCCAGGGTGACTTCCGCCCGGGCCGCCGCCAGCATCGGCGGGATCATGTTGTCGGTACCCCGGGCCGCCGCGACCAGGTCGGCAATCCGAGCATCGACCTCGGCCTGGTCCCGACCCGCCCGGCGCCCGCCCAGCAGGCGGTTCTGATCGGTCTCGACGTCACCGGAGATGCGCAGGATTTCCAGGTCACCACCGACCCCGCCGGTCAGCGTGTTCACCCCGACGACCTGCTTGCGACCAGTCTCCACCGCGGTCGCGTAGTCGAAGGCGGCGTCGGCGATCTTGCCGGTGAAGTACCCGTTGTCGATGCCGGCCAGAATCCCGCTGGTCATCTCGCCGACCGGGTGCGCTCCCGAGGGCACTGCCCGTCCGGCCATCTGCCTGATCTCGGTGAAGATCTTTTCCGCCTCGGCCTCGATCCGGTCGGTCAACGCCTCGACATACCAACTGCCGCCGAGTGGATCGGCCACGTTGGCCACTCCGGACTCGGCCAGCAGCACCTGCTGGGTGCGGAGGGCAATCTGTGCGCTGCGCTCGCTGGGTAAGGCCAACACTTCGTCCAACGCGTTGGTGTGCAACGAGTTCGTGCCCCCGAGCACGGCGGCCAAGGCCTCGATCGCGGTGCGGACGATGTTGTTGTCGGGCTGCTGCGCGGTCAGCGACACCCCGGCCGTCTGGGTATGGAATCTCAACCACTGAGCGCGATCCGTCTTGGCGCCATAGACGTCTCGCATCCACCGGGCCCAAATCCGGCGGGCCGCACGGAACTTGGCGATCTCCTCGAAGAAGTCGACGTGCGCGTCGAAGAAGAAGCTGAGCCCCGGCGCGAAGTCCTCGACCGAGAGCCCGCGGGAGAGACCGAGTTCGACGTAACCGAAACCGTCGGCCAGGGTGTAGGCCAACTCCTGCGCGGCCGTCGACCCGGCCTCCCGAATGTGGTAGCCGGATACCGAAAGCGGCTTGTACGACGGCATCTTCGCGGTGCAGAAGGCCATCAGATCACCGATCAGCCGCAGATGCGGCTCCGGTGGGAACAGCCATTCCTTCTGGGCGATGTATTCCTTGAAGATGTCCGTCTGCAGGGTGCCGTCCAGTTCGCCGATCGAACGACCTTGCCGTTCGGCGCACACCAGATAGAGGCAGAACACCGGCACCGCAGGACCGGAGATCGTCATCGAGGTGGTCACCCGACCCAGGTCGATGCCCTCGAAGAGCCGCTCCATGTCGGCCGCCGAGTCGATGGCCACCCCGCAATGACCGACCTCACCCAGGGCGCGGGGGTCGTCCGAGTCGCGGCCCATCAGCGTGGGCATGTCAAAGGCCACCGACAGGCCGCCGCCGCCCTCGGCCAGGATCATCCGGTAGCGCTCGTTGGTGTCGGCCGCGTTGCCGAACCCCGCGAACTGGCGGATGGTCCACGGCTTGCCCCGGTACCCGGTGGCGTGCAGGCCCCGGGTGAACGGAAACTCCCCCGGCCAACCGATCCGCTCGAAGTCGGCCACCCGGTCCCCCGGAGCCGGCCCGTACACGGGCTCGACCTGGTCACCTGACAGCGTGGTGAAGTCCGCCTCGCGGATGCGACCGGCATCCTCGGCTGCCTGGTAACGGTGCCGCCAGCGCTCCCGACCGGCTTCGATCGGGTCGGAAGCGGCCGGTGCGGGACGCACGCCCATGGACGTCATGTCCTTAGGATATCCGACTGTTGGATCTCCGAGATTGTCCGGCGGCCGCCCGGTTACTGGCCGGTACGGGCTGGATTAGGGTCGTGGAATGACCTCGCACGCGCCGGCACCCGCGCTGCCCTTCGACCCCATCGCGAAGGCGGCCCAGACCTGGGCGGAGCGGATCGGGCCCAACGCGGCCATGGCGGCGGTCACCAACATCATGCGGGTCCAGCAGATCCTGCAGGCCAGCGTGGACGAAGCGCTCAAGCCGCACGGGCTGACCTTCGCCCGATACGAGGCCCTGGTGCTGTTGTCGTTCTCCCGCCGGGGGTCGCTGCCGATGCGGATGATGGGTGAGCGCCTGCAGCTGCACCCGACGTCCATCACCAACATCGTGGACCGGCTCGAGGCCGACGGTCTGGCCCGACGCCTGCCGCACCCCAGCGATCGCCGCACCACTCTGGTCGAGCTGACCCCGGCCGGGCGAGAGCGTTTGACCACGGCGACCGCCGCGGTGACCGGGGCCGAGTTCGGCCTGGTCGGACTCGATGACGGCGAGACCGCGCAGCTCTCGACGCTGCTCACCAACGTTCGGCGGGCGGCCGGCGACTTCGCCTGAGCTCGGTGGAGGCTGCGACGCGGCCGCGGGCTGTTGTGTGCGATAGCAACGTTCGCTGCCCTGGTCGCCCCCCTGCTGGCGGTGCTGGGTCTGCTCGCCGTACTGGCCTGGCCGGGGATCGCGGTGACGGTTCGCCTCATCATGGAATGGACACCCGGCCACGATGAGCTGTTGGCGCGGCATCCGGGGTTGTGGCCCGACGGTCGGCCGTGGGCGATGGCGCGGCGCGCGGTCCCCGGTCAGCGCCGCAGCCTGCTGTTTTTCCGCGCGGTGCCGGTGTTGTTCGCCGTGGTCTGGGCGGTGCTCGCGGTGATCGCTGTGGTGGTCCGGCGTTGATCGAATAGCGACGAGCACGTCGCCGAAGGCGGGCGCGGCAATTCGCTCGACGCGGCACCCGGGGGCGGGCAGGCTGACCGGATGACCGTTCGCATCCAGTGTCTGTGCGTCGAGACAACCGATCCGTCCACGTTGGCCGGCTTTTGGCAAGAGGCCCTGGGCTGGCGCCGGACGTTCGACGAACCCGAGGAGGTGGCGGTGGAACCGCCGGCCGGCAGTCGTGAAGACGGTGTCGTACCGGATCTGCTGTTCTTGCGCGTTCCTGAGCTCAAGACAAGCAAGAACCGGCTGCATCTGGACCTTCGCCCGCACGACCAGGCCGCCGAGGTGCTCCGCCTGGAACAGCTCGGCGCTTGCCGGGTGAATATCGGGCAGGGCGCGGAGGTGTCCTGGGTTGTCATGGCCGACCCCGACGGCAACGAATTCTGCGTTCTGCAGCCGCTGACGCCCGAGCAGTTGGTCGGCATCGACTAGATGACAACTCTCGAGACTGATGCGGAGTTCAAAGGCACCAGGTTTGGTCTGAGCTCCAGCACTCCGTCCGGCGACGCGTGAGCCCATTCCGCCAGGTTTCCAGTGACGCGCAGGACTTCCGCGTTCACCCCACTCTGTGCGTCGTTGTCGCACGGGCGACTGATCATGCTGATACCCCGCGTTGCGAATTTCGCCACCAGCCTGGCGGTGATCTCTTCCAGCTCCTGTGTGGACCAGCGGCTGCGGACCACGCACAACCGCGACCCGACCAGCGACCGCCATTGCGCCCCGGCCGCCGCGACATCGCTCACCGCGACGACGAGGACGACGGTGGCCGGCCCGGGGCGGTAGGTCACCGTGGTCACGCAGTTCTCGGACGCCCGGAGCAGGTCCAGATCCAGCTGGTCACCGATCGGCCAGCCCCCTCCGGGGCTGGACACGGAGGGAGGGACCAATCGGGAAACGCTTCCTGCGGACGAGAACCGAGCAGTGCGCGACGCTGTGACAAGACCTGGATGGTGGCGCCGCGCCATACTCCGGTGATCGACGGCCACACCGGACCGACTCCGATGGCGGTCTGCTCGGCGGCGCTGCGGGGCCGATCCAATCACCGTTCGTCTCCGCAATGGACGGCGACAATGCTCGTCCGGACCAGAGCACGCAGCAGAGGGTTACGCGCGATCGATGAAAGAACGCGATCAGGGATCTGGGTCGAGGCTGATTCCTTCTCGTCGCTTTCTGCGGTAGTTTGCCAGCCTCACGATGGTCCAGTTGTTGGGAGAACGTTGATGGCTGACCAGAAGCCGTTGCTGTGTCGTCTTGGTGTGCATCACTACGTTGACTTCCCCGACCCGAACCCGGAAACCGGGGGCCTGGAGAAACAGGGCTACCGCGCATGCACGCGGTGCTCGAAGGAGAAGGACAAGCCGACCTACTTGTCCCGCTCCAGGACCGCTCGCATGCCCGGCAAACATCCCGAGCGGGCCATCGGACAACCCCTCGATCAACGTCCGGACTCCGGCACCCGGTAGCACGCGGTTTCGCCGAACACGATCACCTGCGGTGACGAAGTCGGCTCAAGGCCTCGTCTCTCGATCGACGTTGACGTGACAACAGCAATGTCGATGGTGCCGAGTCATGTTGACGTAACAACAGAACGGCAGCCATCGAAACCGTCACCAGCCAGCTCACGGAGCTGCGCTGGTGACCGCGGCATGCAGGGCGCCGGCGTTGTCGGCCAGCCACTGCTGGCGGCGGGCGATGCGGTCGCCGATGCCCTGATCCCACAGTCGTTGCCACGGACCGCCGCGCTGCTCGGCCCGGAATCGCATCGCATGCCACGTCCGCTGCGTGCTGTTCTGGATCGCTGCAGTGATGGTCGCCCGTTCCCTCGGATCCAGTCCGTAGGCGTGCACCATCAAGGCCGCGCGGGCGAAGGCGTCCACCTCGCGCACACAGTCTTCCCGGTCTGACGCCGGCATCAGGGGCGCCCACCACAGCAGCATGTTGCCCACCTCGCGCAGCCGGTTGGCCGGCCGGGCCAGATCGAAGTCGATCAGGGCCATCGCTTCCCGGTCTCGGAACACCACGTTTTCCGGGCAGATGTCCATGTGGGCCACGAATGTCGCCGGGCCCATGACGCTCGGCGGCATGCCCGGCGGATCGGGCCTGATCGCCGCTTCCACGACGGCGGGCAGGCCGAAACCCTGCGCAGCGTCGTCATACCGACGCACGAGTCGGGCGACGCTGACGATCCGTTCATCGTCGGCCACCCATGCGGGCCAAGGCCTTCCGGCGACCTGGCCGCCGATGAAGGACAGCATCTGGCGACCGCGGTCGTCCCACCCCAGGAACCGAGGAGCGCCATCGAAACCGGAGCGCTCCAGGAACAGCAGCAGCGCCTCGACGAGGTCGGATTCGTCGGTGCGCGGCCGACGGACAGTGTTGCCGACCCGCACAATCCCCTCGGTCAGATCGCCGCCGATCAACGGCTCTTCCGGTTGCTCGACCACGAAACGACGCTACGGCCCACCTGCCCCGTCAGGCGAGGCGGTGACTGCCCGGTCAGCAGCAAGAAGAGCGGCACACCTTGCCGACACGGACCAACCGGTAGCCGCGTGAAAACCAGCTCGACGTGTTCGTTGATCAACCCTTGAACGCAGATCGGGTGCGCAGCCTGAACCAACGGTCCCGTAGGCCGCGTCTCCGATTGCCGAACCACGTCCGCCAACCCATCAAGAAGTTCGGAAGCCGCCGCCGCCGGAGCCGGCGGTCGTAGATCAGGCCGCTGATGTGCGGAGCCGACCGGTGGTTGACGAGGGCCGGGTGCATCAGCCCCACCCGCCGATCGACCTCTTGATCGTGGCGAGAGATCAACGAGTAGCGCTGATCGTCACTCACCCCGGCCCTGCCGGCGATTCCCCAGGCAGCCCGCCGCTCCATCGATTTCAGGGCCGCCAGCTGAGAGCGGGTATTGACCCGGTCCAGCGGGAGGTGTTCCTGCCGCCAGCTCAGCACCCTCCATGCCCCCGGGTCGAGGTCGGCAATCTCAAGCGCGGGCCGGTCCAAGGTGCCCGTCGGTGTCAGGGGCGGCATCGGGATGGCGGCGAGATCCTCTGAGGCGCCCAGGATCTGCAACGCAACCACACGGAGATCGGCGGCGTTGAGGCCCGCGGCGGCCAACACCCGCGCTGTCTCGACGTCGCCTTGGTCGATCACGGCCACCAGCAAATGCGGTGCGTCCATCGTTTCGCCGCGGGACCGGGCGAAACCCATAGCTGCACCCTGGGTCTGACCGAACACGAAGGTGCCACCCGCGCCGGCGGAAAGTCCGGACCGGTCGGGCGGCCTCAGGGCCACCAAGGCCTCGCCGATCGGTCCGTTGACGCCGGACAGTGCCTGCAGCAGATGAATCGGCCGGCATTGCGTCCCGGCCCGGCCGGCACGTGTGAACGCGTCCCTGATGAGGCGGTCGCCCGGCGGGTCGGGCCGGTCAGCGGCGCTGTGCGCTGTCATCCGCCCTGGAGTCCCTCACCCCGGGTCGTCCGGCGAGCACGACTCCGGCTCCGGTGGCGGACCGCCGCAGCGCAAGCCGCCGGCGACGCGACCGCTGATGTCGGCCAGCTGATCCACCTGGCCCGGATCCAAGCAGTCGAACACCAGCCGTCTCACGGCGGCAACGTGTCCCGGTGCCGCCGCGACGACCTGGTTCCAACCGTCATCGGTGAGAACGGCCAGGGTGTATCTGGCGTTGCCCGGGTCGGGCTGGCGGCGGATGAAGCCACGCAGTTCCAGGCGCTTCACCACGTTCGAAAGACGGGACAGCGAACCGTTGGCCAGTTCGGCCAAATCACTCATCCGAGCCGTCCGACCGTCGACCATGGACAGCCAACTCAACACCATGTATTCGAAGAAGCCGAGCCCCGAGTCACGCTGCAACTGCGCGTCCAGGGTGCTCGGCAATTGCACCATCACTGCCGTCAGCCCGATCCAGGCGGTCGTCTCCCGTTCCGACAGCCAGAGCGGGCTCGGATCGGTGTCGGCACCGATCGATCGCTCCGCAGCCATACGCGGAGTTTAGGTCACATTGGCTCTTGACGCTTCAAGCGTGAAGTAGCATTGCAGTTAGTTCAAGCATGAAGTATGACCTGAGGAGAGACATGACCCTGTTCCGACTGGACGCCAGCATCCGCAGTGAAGGATCGGCGAGTCGCGAGATCGCCGACATCGTCGAGGCCGAGTGGCTCGCCGTACATCCGGGCGACCGTATCGAGCGGCGGCACATCGGCGTCGACGTGCTGCCTGCCGAGGCCTGGGGCAACGCGGTGGCCGGTGCCTACCTACCGGAGCAGGACCGCACGCCCGAACAGCAGTCGGCGATCAAGTTGGCCTCGGCCCTGGTCGACGAGCTGCTCGACGCCGAGGCGATCCTGCTGGCCGTCCCGTTGTACAACTTCGGTGTCTCGCAGCACATCAAGGCCTGGTTCGACCTGGTCATCACGGACCCTCGTGCGGCCGACCCGAGCAAGCCGTTGTTGGCCGGCCGTCGCGTGGTGTTGTGTACCGTCCGCGGCGGTGCCTACGGAGCCGGCACGCCCCGTGAGGGGTGGGACCACTCGACCTCCTATCTGCGCCGCATCCTGGCCGACGTGTGGGGGGCCGACCTGACCGTGGTCGAGCGGGAGTTCACCCTGGCCGGAGTCAACCCGGCCCTCGACGAATTCCTCGAACTCGCCGGCGAGATGCATCGCGGCGCCTTGGAATCCGCCCGGGAAGCCGGCCGAGCTCTCGCGATCGTCTGAGCCCTGGCCCGGCCTGGTTCAGGCGGTGTCCCACTTGAAAAGCCGGGTGGCGACGAAGGTGACGATCGCGGCAAAGGCGAGCAGCACCAGGATCGGAAGCAACGCGGCTTCCGGACCCTGGCCGCGGACCATCACGTCCTTCATCCCGGTGACCAGATAGCCCAGCGGCAACCCCTTGGCCACCGCGCCGATCCAGCCCGGCGCCTGCTCGAGGGGAATGAACGCGCCGGACAGGAAGGCCATCGGCAAGGTGATCAGGTTGGCCAGGCCGGCGCCGCCCTCGGAGGTCTTGGCGATGGCCCCGACCAACAGACCGATGGCCAGGAAGCTCAGCGTGCCCGCGATCACCAACGGGACCGACATGTACCAGGCCCCACGAAGTTTCAGTCCGAACAGGGGCAGCATGGAGATGGCCACGAACAGCACCAGCTGGAACAGCGCCACGCCCAGGGAGACCGCCACCCGGGACAGCACCACCGAGCTGGTCGGAACCGGCGCGAGCCGGAGTCGGCGCAGCACCTTCTTCTCCCGCCAGGTGATCAGGGTGAGCGCGGCCCCGAAGGTGGCGCCCACCGAGACGCCGTAGGCGATCATCTGCGGCGCGACGTACTGGATGGCCTTGAGCGATTGGTCCTCGACCCCGGAGGTGGTCAGCGAGAACCGGGCCGGCTGGCCGGACACGGCGATGTTGGCCTGGTCCACGAACGAGGTGAAGACACCCTGGACAGTGGCGGACGCCACCGGGTCGGCGTTCGAATAGTGCAGCACCAAGTGGTCGCCCTGCTGTTCCACCGCGGCCGCGACGTCGCCCTTCTGAACAGATATGAGCGCTTCGCTCAGATCCGTCGAGGTGGTGATGGTGAGCACCGAGTCGAGCCCACTGCGGGCCTGGGCCGGGAGCTGGTCGATCAGCGGGACCGAGCCGACCTCGATGACCTTCTGCTTGCTGGTGCCGTTGTTGCCGGCGAAAACCAGGCCGAACAAGATGATGAAGAACAGCGGGAAGAGCACGGTGAAAAACAGCGAGGTGCGGTCCCGGGTGAACCCCTTGAGCATGGCCTTGGCCAGGCTGCCGAACGCCGTCATGCTCGGTACTCCCGCCCCGTGAGCTGCAAGAACACGTCCTCCAAGGTGGCTCCCCGGACCTGCAGTCCACTCAACGCGTCGGCTTCGGCCAACGCGGTCAGCACCGGCGCCGGCGTCCGGGTGGTGATCACCGTCCAGCCCTCGTCGGCGGCCACCTCGGCCGGTGCGCCTCGCCCGGCCACCAACTGGCTGGCCCGCTCGGCCGGCAATTGGGCCGACTCGACCGAGATCCGGGTCGGCGCGTCGAGATCGCGGACCAGATCCGCCGGCGGGCCCATCTGCAGGATCTTTCCGCCGTCCATGATGGCCACCCGGTCGCAGAGCAATTCGGCCTCGTCCATGTAGTGAGTGGTCAGCACCACCGTTTTGCCCCGGGCGTTGATCTGCCGGAGCACGTCCCAGAGATTGCGGCGGGCCTGCGGATCCAACGCAGCGCTGGGCTCGTCCAGGAAGACGATGTCCGGGTCGTGCACCAGCGCGCAAGCGATCGAGAGCCGCTGGGACTGTCCGCCGGACAACTTTTCGGCCCGCTCCCCCGCCTTGTCGTCCAACCCGACCAGGACCAGCATGTCGGTGATCCGTTTCGGGTCGGACACCCCGTACAGGCTGGCGAAGGTCTCCAGTTGTTCTCGCGCGGTCAGTCGGTCGAAGAACGCGGTGGCCTGCAGCTGCACCCCGATGCGCGGCAGCAGCGTGGGATTGCGCGGCCAGGGCGAGACGCCCAGCACCTCCACCGAGCCGGTGTCGGCCTGCCGCAGCCCCTCGATGATCTCCAGGGTGGTGGTCTTGCCGGCGCCGTTGGGCCCGAGGATGCCGAAGAACTCGCCCGGCGCGACCGAGAAGGTCACCCCGTCGACCGCCGCCAGGCTCCCGTATGCCTTGCGCAGGTCGACGACTTTGATCGCGTCGGTCACGCCTGCCCCCTTGCCTGTGTGCACCGGCTGCATCCTGCCATGCGCGAGAGCATCGTCATTGCTTGACGTTTCATGCGTGCCGGATCCATTCCCAGAGATCGTCGGCGGCAGTGTGCCGGTCACCCCGCTCGGCGGTCAGCCGCTCCGCCACACGGGACAACTCGGCCCGGCCGGCGGAGCCGGCCAGCAGTCGGGACAGCCGATCGGCGACCAGTGCGGTGAGCTCCGCCTCGGCGCGCTGGTGGGCGCGGCGGAACTGGGCCCCGTGCTCGTCCAGGACGGCGACCAGCTCGGCCACCCCGCCACCGTTGACGGCGGTGGTCGACAGCACCGGCACCCGCCAGGACTCCGGCGCGGATCGACCCGCCCTCGACAGCGCGACCGTCGCCTTGAGCTCACGGGCCGTCGCGGCGGCTCCGTCCCGGTCCGCCTGGTTCACGACCAGAACATCGGCGATCTCGAGCAACCCGGCCTTGGCCGCCTGGACGTGATCGCCGGTACCGGGTGCGGTGACGACCACCACCGTGTCGGCCAGATGCATCACCGCCACCTCGTTCTGACCCACGCCGACCGTCTCCACCACGACCAGGTCGAAACCGAGCGCGGACATCAGGTCCACCACGGCCGGGGTCGCCGCGGACAGGCCGCCCAACCGTCCCCGGGCCGACATGGACCGCACGAAAACATCCGGATCGGTGGCGAATTCGGCCCACCGGACGCGATCGCCGAGCAGTGCACCCCCGGTGAACGGACTGGACGGGTCCACCGCCACCACCGCCACCCGCCGGTCGCGGGCACGTTCGGCCCGGAGCAACGCCCCCACCAACGTCGACTTCCCGACCCCGGGCGGGCCGGTGATCCCGACGACCGGAGCGGTCCGGGGTACCCCGGCCAATGCCTCGGCCACGGCGCGGGCGGCATCGGGAGGCGACTCGAGCAAGGTGATCAGCCGGCCGATCGCCCGCGACGAGCCGGCGCGAGCCGATTCCAACAATCTCGAGACAAGCACCTCGGCGGGACCTGCCGCTTCCCCGGCCATGGCGCAACGGTATCGGCCCGGCCTACGGTGCAGGAATGGAGCACGCGGACCGGCCCACCGCCCTACCGACCACGGCCATCGACCACATCGGCATCGCGGTCGCCGATCTGGATGCGGCCATCGAGTTCTACACGGCCGTGCTCGGCGGGCACCTCACTCACCGCGAGCGGAATGAGGAGCAGGGCGTCGAGGAAGCGATGATCGCCTTCGGACCCCCCGGGTCGACCGCGGTCCAGCTGCTGGCACCCACCTCGCCCGACTCGCCGGTCGGCCGCTTCCTGGCCCGGCGGGGCCCGGGTCTGCAGCAACTCGCGCTGCGGGTGGCCGATGTGGGCTCGAGCATGACCGCCGCCCGGGCCGCCGGACTGCGACTGCTGGACGACCAGCCTCGCCACGGGACGCTGGACTCGGCCGTGGCCTTCATCCATCCGACCTCGGCCGGTGGAGTGCTGGTCGAGCTGGTCGAACCGGCTCCGGGTCACTGACCGACCAGGTCGCTGCAGGTTACGTTTCGGTCGTCACCCTCCCCGGACACGCCGGAGAGGCCGCGAGGGCAGCTCATCAGGGATGGAAGACTGCACCTATGACGAATGGCGACTGGATGCCGGCTCAAGCTCCGTTCGATCTGGTCCGCCGGGGGTACTCGCCGGAGCAGGTCACCGCTCACCTGGAACGGTTGGAGTACGACCTGCGCATTGCCACGGCCAATCGCGACGCCAGCGCACAGCGGCTGAACGAACTGCAGGCCCAGCTCGGCTCGGCGCAGGCCGAGACGGACGAGCTGCGGTCCCGGATGGACCGGCTGGCCCTGGAGCCGGTGTCGATGGCCAACCTGTCCGATCGGATGCAACGGATGATCCGACTGGCCGAGGAGGAAGCCACCGACATCCGCTCCCGGGCCGAAACCGACGCCCAGCGGCTGCGCAGTCAGTTGGAGACGGCGCTGGCCGAGGCGGCGGAAACCCGGCAGTCCTTCGACACCGAGCGCGAGCGCACCCGCAAGCAACTGGCCGATCAGGTGCATCACCTGATCTCCGAGGCCACCACCGAGGCCGAGGAGACCCGCACCCAGGCCCAGGAGGAAGCCACCCGGCTGCTTCAGGAGGCCAACGCGCAGGCGGAGCACACCGTCCTGGACGCCCGTGAATACGCCCAGAACACCACCGGCGAGGCCAATCGGACCACCGAGGTGACGATCCGCGAGGCGAAGGAGCAGGCGGCTCGGACGATCGCCGAAGCCGAGCAGCATGCCGCCGAGGTCCGGGACACCGCGCAGACAGAGACCGGGGTGCTGGTGGCCACCACCGCAGCCGAGCGGGAGCGGTTGGACGTCGAGTCGCGAGCCCGTCGCGAACAGGAAGAGCACGACTTCGAGGTCAGCATCACCGGCCGCCGGGCCGAGGGAGCCCAGCAGGTCGCCGACCGCGAAGCTGCCTCGGTGGCGGCCGCTGAGCAGCGGGAACGGGAGTCGGTCGCCGTCGTCGAACAGCGGGAACGGGAGTCGGTCGCCGCCGCCGAGCAGCGCGAGACGGAATCCCGGGCCACCGCCGAGAAGCTCGTTGCCGACGCCCAGTCCGAATCCGACCTCCTCATGCAGCGGGCTACCACCTACGCGAACGCGCTGGTCAACCGGGCCGCGGCCGAGTCCAGCCGCCGGGTGTCAGACGCCGACCAGGCCGTCACCGTCCTGCAGGAGTTGCGCTCGCACCTCAACGAACAGCTGCGTTCGTTGGCCGGGCATCTGGATCACATCCGCAACCTGGCCGGCTCCGCCCCCGACCTGCTCACCACCTCGACCCGCGAGTCCAACCGGCCCCGGGGCGAGCAGTTCCCGTCCGATCCGGCCGCCCGACCCACCGACGTCGGTCCTGCCCCGGTGTTGCGCACCGGGCCGCAGCAGGACGACGAGGAGACCGCGGACTTCGCGGATGAGAATGCGTCGACCCTGCCCGCCGAGGTGGCGCACGCCGCTCCAATACCGGAGCCGGCGATCCAGGATGCGCCCGTCGCCGACGAGGTCCCGCCGACGGACGAGCCGGCCGCAATGGACGCGGTCGCGACGGACAGTGACGAATTCGATGCCCCGCGGGACGACTCGCCGGCGGCGAATGGGAGCTACACCAACGGCGCCCGGCCCACCGGGCGGGTGCGCACGTTCGGCGGGCGTCGGCGCTGAATCGCCGGCGTCAGGAGCGGTCGCCGATGGCCACCACGGCCAGGATCTCCGGCGAGCGGTCGAGGTAGGTGCGAGCAGCGACCCCGGACAGCGCGGCGAGGGCGCCCAGGCCCAGGACGATTCCGACCAGCAGTCCGCACCAGCCGTAGATCGGGGCTACGAGTTGGCCGGCGACGGCCAACCCGGCCGAGGGCAACCCGACCAGGATGCCGACACCGAACATGGCCAGGCTCGCACCGGTGGTCCGGCCCTTCTGCCCGCTGATCGAGTTGGCGAACATGGATTTTCGACTCTGTCGAGCCGCGAACGGCAGCCGGGCCGAGATGTACCCGGCCATGGCCACTCCACCCAGGAGTACGGCCACGCAGATCCCCAGGGCGCCCGGTAGCAACCGCCAATCGTCCCGCACGGCCGCCTGCAGGCACGCCGCGATGAGCACGATGCCCGCCGTCGGCACGACGGCCACCAGACTGTGCCCCCACAGCTCCCCCCGGGCCCGGGGCCGGTCGGCGAAGGCCACCATGTGCAGCCACAACGCCGAGCCGTCCACGCCGTAGCAGTTGCCCGCCAACGTCGCCCCCAGCAGGGCCGGGAAGGCCACCGCATACACGGAGCCGTGCCCCCGCACGATGAGGAACGGATAGGCCAGGGCCAGGAAGGCGATCATCAGCACCCCCACTCGCCGGACCGGATCCCGCCAGGCCAGCAGCCGGTCGCGCGCGGCCACCAGCTTCATGGTCCCGAACACGGTGCCACCGACGGCCACCCCGCCGCCCGCGCGCCGGGGTGCGGCATTTTCGGTCTCCGACGGCCCGGTGGTCAGGCTGCGCGCCAGCACCCGTCCCCACCAGAACCAGAGCACACCCAGGAACAGCAGCGCGATCAGGGCGGCCACGACCACGCGCACCCAGCGCCCGTCGGAGACGAACCCCGGCAGTTGGGCCAGTGCGCCCGGCGGGGTCCAGCCCAGCCCGCCGGCCACGGAGGACGCCCCCCGACCGAGCCGGTTTGCGCCGTTCCGGCTGTTCAGCGTGTAGTTCAGCGCTACGTACAGGACGAAGACGGCGAAGCCGACCATCACCCCGAGATCCCGGCCGCGCCGGCCGGACATCAGGTTCGACATCGCCGTGGACAAGGTGCGGGAGGCAACCACGCAGGTCACCAGCTGGACGCTGCACACCACCAAGGCCAGCGGCAACAGGCTCCAGCTGGTCGACAGGGCGATGGCCGCGCCGACCAGCACAATCGCATTGGCCACCGGCAGGTAGCCGATGAGCGCGGTGACCAACAGGCCGCGCTGCAGCGTGCGGGTGGTCAGCGGGAGCAGGGCGAACTTGGCCGGATCCACCGTCTCATCCACGCCGAACGCGATCAGTGGCGTGAGTGACCAGGCCACCAACTGGGCGGTGAACAAGGTGGTCACCACCGCCCGGGCCGCGTCGGGATGCAGGCGCAGCACCACCAGGGTGAAGGCGAGGGCGGCCAACACCAACGCCCCGGCACACCAGCCGAGGATCAGCCCGACCTTGGCTCCGCCCCGCGCGCTGCGGATGCGACTGGTCACCAGCCGCCACTTCAGGCTCGCGAAGATCCCAACCACGACAGGCCGCCCTCCCCGAGGTCGTCCGCCCCGACCAGGTGCAGGAACGCGTCGTCAAGTGAACGGGCCGAGCCGCGCACCGACGGCAGGTCTCCTGACGCCACGATCCGGCCGCGGCTCATCACCGCGACGTGGGTGCACAACTCTTCGACCAGCGCCATCACATGCGAGGAGAAGACCACGGTGCCACCGGCGGCGGTGTAGCGGGTGAGCACCGTCCGGATGACCCGGGCCGAGACCGGGTCGACAGCCTCCAGCGGCTCGTCCAGCAGCAGCACCGGCGGGGAGTGCAGCAACGCGGCCGCCAAGGTGACCTTCTTGCGCATCCCGGTCGAGTAGTCGGCGACCAGCTTCTGGCCGGCCTCGGCCAGGTCGAGCACCCGCAGCAGTTCGCCGGCCCGCTCATTCACCATGGCCGCGTCCAGCCCCCGGAGCCGGCCCAGGTACGACAGCAGCTCGGGACCGGATAACCGCTCGAACAGCCGCAGCCCGTCCGGCAGTACCCCCATCGCGGCCTTGGCCCGCACCGGGTCCTCCCAGACGTCGATGCCGGCCAGCACCACTCGGCCGGCATCCGGGCGCAGCAGCCCGGTGACCATCGACAGCGTGGTCGTCTTGCCCGCGCCATTGGGCCCGACCAGGCCGAAGAAGGAACCGCCGGGGACGTCCAGATCGATGTGATCCACCACCGCGTGGCCGCCGTACTCCTTGGTCAGGCCGCGTAGTAACAGCGCCTCACCCCTGGTGACCAGCGCTTGCGCCCCCGGGTACTGCGGCAGCCCCCCGGCGGAAGGCGGCGGTGGAGCCTGTTCCGTCATGCTTTCACCCTGGCACAGGTCACGGACACCGCCGATTTCCCGGGGGGCCAGCACCGTGGCGGACCGGCCTGTCGCTCCCCCGCTGCCCCCCCGCCGATTTAGGCTCGCGGATGGGCAAGAACATCACGGCGGCCGACGGCCGGTAGGAGCGGAGGTCGACCGATGCAGCATCGGTGGGCGCTCGGAATCGCGTCTGCCGTGGCCGTGGCGCTGACTCTCGGCGTCCTGGTCGGCGTGCTGGTCCACCTCAGACAGCAGGTCCAGGCCGCTCCAGCGGTGGTGTCCACCAGCCCATCGCTCGCGGACCCGCCCGCCCTTTCCGACTTCTCACCGGGCCCGGTCTCGTTCGCAGACGATCCGACATCGGCGCCCTTGGTGCCGGAACCCGCCCCGAGCAGCGCGGTGCTCCCGACGCAGAGCCCGTCGCCCAGCGCATCTCCCAGCCCATCTCCCAGCAGCCCGTCCCCGCGCCCACGCCCGACCCCTTCGACCACCCCGAGCACGACATCGACCACCAGGTCGACGACACCGACCACGTCGTCCCGCCCCCCCAGTACCCCGCCGCGCACGACCTCCCGCAGCACCACGCCCACGCCCACCACGCCCAGCACGACCAGCACCGCCTCCACCACTTCTGTCCCGTCGCCCGCCGCGGGGTCGTGCCCGGTGTTCGGCGCCCGGACCCAGCTCGGCATCGTCACCGCCTATTGCCAGCACAATCCAAAAAGCGGTGCCCTGAGTTGGCGCGAAGTGACCGACGGCGGCGGGTGTCTGGCGCGCAATCTGCGCGGGATCGGCGTGGACGGCCGGCACTACGTGTGCCGACTCTTTTCGGACGGGCTGGAACGCTGGGTTGCCGCCCGCTGACCGGTCAGACGGGCACGAACGCGGTCAGCAACAGCCAGGAAACGACCGCGCAGGGCAGCAGCGAGTCCATCCGGTCCATCACCCCACCGTGGCCCGGCAGCAGGGTGCCCATGTCTTTGACCCCCAGGTCGCGCTTGATCAGGGATTCGGCCAGGTCCCCGGCCGTGCCCACCAGGGCCAGCACCGCGCCCACCACCACCCCCTGCCACCAGGGATGGTGCAGTAGAAGCGCGACCGACAGGGCTCCGCCCACCATGGCCGTGATCAGCGACCCGACCAGCCCCTCCCACGACTTCTTGGGTGAGATGGTGGGAGCCATCGGGTGCTTGCCGAAGAGCACCCCGGCCGCATAGCCGCCGGTGTCCGAACAGACCACGCAGATCAGGAAGGTGAGCACCCGGGCGTGACCGTCGTGCGGAGCCACCAGCAGAGCGGCGAAGGACGCGAACAGACCCAGGTACACGAGCAGGAAGAAGGACGCGGCGACGTCGGTCAGGTAGCCGGCCGCGCCGCCCGGGAAGCGCCACGCCAACACGACCAGGGCGGTGACGGCCAGCGCGATCACCTGGCCCTCGTGCCCCCACGGCCAGGCCGCACCCACGGTGGCGGCGGCACCGACCGCGACCGGGATCCACACGATGTGGATGTCCCGCGCTCGCTGCAACGTGTCGCGGAGTTCCCACACCGAGGCGGCCACGGCAGCGCCGATGATGATCAGGAATCCGGGGCGGAACAGCAACAGGCAGGCAACGATCACCGCGCCCAGCCCGAGTCCCACGCCGATGGCCATGGGCAGGTTCCGGCCGGCCCGAGAGGGCCGTCCGGGTTCGGCGGGATCGGCGGGAACAGTCATACTCAGACTTCGAGCAGCTCGGCTTCTTTGTGCTTGACCAACTCGTCGACCGAGGCCACGTACTTGTCGGTCAGCGCCTGCAATTCCTTCTCGGCCCGGCCGACCTCGTCCTCGCCGGCCGTGCCGTCCTTGACCATTTTGTCCAGCGCGTCCTTGCTTCGGCGCCGGATGTTTCGCACCGACACACGGGCGTCCTCACCCTTGCCGCGCGCCTGTCTGCCCAGGTCACGCCGGCGCTCCTCGGTGAGCTGAGGGAACA
Organism: Nakamurella sp.; assembly: GCA_965277905.1. Taxonomy (GTDB): domain Bacteria; phylum Actinomycetota; class Actinomycetes; order Mycobacteriales; family Nakamurellaceae; genus Nakamurella. Next base: position 472,470 of record CBDIDW010000004.1, on the reverse strand, counting down.
CCACCCGGATCACGATGCCGTCGGTACCTGGGTTCACGCCCAGGTCGGAGTCGCGAATGGCCTTCTCGATGGCACGCAGCTGACCGGCGTCGTACGGCTTGATGACCGCCATCCGGGCCTCGGGCACGTTGATCGAGGCCATCTGGGGCAGTGGAGTCATCGCCCCGTAGTAGTCGATGAGGATCCGGGCGAAAATGTTGGGGTTGGCTCGACCGGTGCGCAGGGTGGACAGGTCGTCCTTGACGACCAACACCGCCTTCTCCATGCGTTCCTCGGCGTCGAACAGCGCCTCGTCGATGTCGTCGCTCACGAATATCCTCTCTAGGCCGTCGCGACCAGGGTGCCGATGGGCTCGCCGGCCACCGCGCGGGCGATGTTGCCCTCGACCAGCAGGTTGAACACGATGATCGGCATCTTGTTGTCCTTGCACAGGCTGAACGCGGTCGCATCGGCCACGGCCAGGCCGCGTTCGAGCACCTCCTGGTGGGTGATGCGATCGAACATCCGCGCGTCCGGCACTTGCCGGGGGTCGGCGTCGTAGATGCCGTCCACCGCCTTGGCCAGCAGCACCACCTCGGCCCCGATCTCCAGCGCCCGCTGAGCGGCTGTGGTGTCGGTGGAGAAGTAGGGCATGCCCACGCCGGCGCCGAAAATGACCACGCGACCCTTCTCCAGATGCCGCACGGCCCGACGCGGGATGTAGGGCTCGGCCACCTGGCCCATGGTGATCGCGGTCTGCACCCGGGTGTCGAGTTGGTGCTCGCGTTCCAGGAAGTCCTGCAGGGCCAGGCAGTTCATCACCGTGCCGAGCATGCCCATGTAGTCCGAGCGAGCCCGGTCCATGCCCTCTTCCTGTAGTTGCGCGCCCCGGAAGAAATTGCCCCCGCCGATGACCACGGCCACCTGGACGCCGTCCTCGGCCACTTCGGCGATCTGCCGGGCCACGACCTTGACCACCGCGGGGTCGACCCCGACCTGGCCGCCGCCGAACATCTCACCGCCCAACTTGAGCATGACCCGACGAAACGGCCGCCGGACCCGGTCCGCGTGCGGGGAAATCGATTCGGTCAACGGGTAGTCGAGCACGAGGTCCTTCCTTCACGCGGATGGGGTCGCGGCGGCCGGTCGGCGCCTCCCTGGGGTCAGACGGTACCGACCTCGAAGCGAACGAACTTGGTCACGGTCACGCCGGCCTCGGCGAGCTGCGCACCCACGGTCTGCTTGGAGTCGCGGACCGAGGCCTGCTCACCGAGCACAGCCGACTTGTAGAAGCCCTGGATGCGACCCTCCACGATCTTGGGCAGCGCCGCTTCCGGCTTGCCCTCCTCGCGCGCGATTCCCTCGGCTATGCGTCGCTCCTGCTCCACCACATCGGCCGGGATCTCGTCCCGGGAGACGTACCGGGCCGACAGGGCCGAGATCTGCATGGCCACGCCGCGCGCGACTTCGGCCGCCTGATCGCCGCTACCGGTGTACTCCACCAGCACCCCGATCGATGGCGGCAGGTCGGCCGAACGGCGGTGCAGGTACACCGCGGTGCTGCCCTCGAAGCGAGTGACCCGGTTCAGCGCCAGCTTCTCGCCGATGCGTCCGGCCAGCGTGTCGATGGCTTCGGCCACGGTGCCGGAACCGGCCGCGGCCGCCAGGGTGCCCTCGACGGTCCCGTCGGCGCCGGCCGCCGCGGCGGCGATGGTCGCACCGAGCTCGGTGAAGTCGGCATTCTTGGCCACGAAGTCGGTCTCGCAGTCGAGCTCGATGAGCGCACCGCCCTGGCTGGCGACCAGGCCCTCGGCGGTGGTCCGTTCGGCCCGCTTGGAGGCGTTCTTGGCCACCTTGATGCGCAGGAACTCGATCGCCTTGTCGAAGTCGCCGTCGTTCTCTTCCAGGGCCTTCTTGCAATCCATGAAACCGGCGCCGGTCAGCTCACGGAGCTTCTTGACGTCGGCAGCGCTGTAGTTCGCCATGTTCGGCGATTGTCCTTCCTCGAGAATCTGTGCAGGTCAGGCGACGGGTGAGGCAGTGGGCGCGTCCGCCGCGTCGACCTCGGTCGACGCGGTCTCGGCCTCGGTGGACGCGGTCTCGGTCTCGGTGGACGCGGTCTCGGCGGACGCGGTCTCGGCGGATCCGGCCTCGAGCAGCTCGCGCTCCCAGGCGGCCAGCGGCTCTTCGGCGCCGGCCACGCCGGCGACGCCGCCGCTGCGGGCCAGCAGTCCGTCGGCCACGGCCTCGGCCACCACCTTGGTCAGCAGCGAGGCGGACCGGATCGCGTCGTCATTACCCGGAACCGGGTAATCGACCTCGTCCGGGTCGCAGTTGGTGTCGAGCACGGCCACCACCGGGATACCCAGCTTTCGGGCCTCGCCCACGGCGATGTGTTCCTTCTTGGTGTCGACCACCCAGATCGCGGAGGGGACGCGGGACATGTCCCGGATGCCGCCGAGAGTCTTGGCCAGCTTGTCCTTCTCGCGGGTCAGCAGGAGCACCTCCTTCTTGGTGCGACCGGCGAACTCGCCGCTGGTCTCCATGGCCTCGAGGTCCTTGAGCCGCTGCAGACGCTTGTGCACGGTGGAGAAGTTGGTGAGCATGCCGCCCAGCCAGCGCTGGTTCACATAGGGCATGGAAACCCGGCCGGCCTGCTCGGCGATGGCCTCCTGGGCCTGCCGCTTGGTGCCGACGAAAAGAATGGTGCCGCCGTGGGCGACGGTCTCGCGGACGAATTCGTACGCCTTGTCGATGTAGCTCAGCGTCTGCTGCAGATCGATGACGTAGTTGCCGTTGCGCTCGGTGAAGATGAAACGCTTCATCTTCGGGTTCCAGCGACGGGTCTGATGCCCGAAGTGGACACCGGCGTCGAGCAGTTGACGCATGGTGACGACAGCCATGGCTGTCCTTTCTCGTCTGCTCCCGCAGCGGGGAGCGGGCGCGCAGCGGCGCGCCGTTCGGTTGTCGCCCGATGACCGGGTGGTCGGCGGGCCCTGACGCCCTCGACGTGCACCACCCGCCTCACCGAACACGTGAGAAGGCGGGACCTCGGTGCCTACCGGCCGGTGCGACGATGACTTCCGCCGCGATGGCTCAGGGCGTGCGTAGTCAACCGGCGTGGGCCGGCTGCTGGTGCTCATGTTACGCGAAACCCGGCCGCACTCGCGTCGCGCCCGACAGCGGTGAGCTGCCGGCCGATCACCCGTTCGCTCCAGGTTGTGCACAGGCCCTGTTTTGATCCACAGGCAGGCTCGGTGAACCACAGATCCGACGACGTTCCGCCCATCATGACGGCGTGCGACGACTCTCGTGGATGACTCTGGCCGGTTTGCTGCTACTGGTCGGTCTCGGGTCGCCCGCCGGAGCCGCAACCGCCCCGGCGACCGGGTTCCGGCTACCGCTGGTCGTGGGACCGCCGGTGGTGCTCACGCCGTTCCGGGCCCCAGCGAATCCGTACGGACCGGGTCACCGGGGCGTGGACCTGGCCGCCCCGCTCGGGTCATCGGTGGTCGCCGCCGGCCCGGGCATCGTCGTGTACGCGGGCCCGCTGGCCGGTCGTGGGGTGGTCTCGATCGAACATGCCGGCGGGTTGCGAACCACCTACGAGCCGGTCACCCCGGCGGTACCGCTCGGCGCGCGAGTCGCGGCGGGAAGCCTGATCGGGCGCCTTGACGCAGGTCATCCGGCCTGCGCGCCGGCCGTATGTCTGCACTGGGGCGCGCGACTACCCGACGGCACCTATCTGGATCCGATGACGCTGCTCACCGGCTGGCGGGTCCGGCTGCTGCCCTGGGACAGCTCGTAGTGGCCGGATCAATAGGGGGCGTAGCCGAACACGTTCACGGTGTCCCCCACGTTCAGGGTGGAAAAGTACGTGGTAGCGGCCGAGTAGGTCAGGTGGATGCACCCGTGCGAAGGCACGCCCGGGTCACCTTCGTGGAAGGCGACCCCGCCGTTGAAGAAGGCGGAGTACGGCATGGGCGCGTTGTAGGTCGACGACCAGTGGTTGATGTCCTTCCAATACACGTGGTACGTGCCCGCCGGGGTCCGATACCCGGGCCGTCCGGAGCTGATCGGTACCGGCCCGTAGACGACCTTGCCGTTGCTCTGCAGCCAGGTGATGGAGTGGGTGAGATCAACGCAGGCCCGGGCGGTCGGCGCACAACCGCTGGTGGTGGGCGCAGCCGCGGCCACGGTCACGGTTCGGACGGCCGAGTTCGACCCCAGATGGGTGAAGTCGCCGCCGTAGCTGATCTGCACGGTGTGCGCGCCGCCGGACAGGGCGCCGACGCCGACCGACCCGCGACCGTTGGTCACCGTGAATGTGCTGCGTACCGCACCGTCCACCCGCACCTGGGCCGCGCCGGAGGGCGGAATGAGCGCACCGGCCACGCCGACGGAGGCCGTGAAGCCGGCCCCGGAGGCGACCGTGCTGGGCACGGAGAGCGAGGTGCTGGAGGGCGCCCGGCCGACGATCAGGCCGAGCGAGGCCGAACTGGCGGCCATGGTGGCCGAACCCTTGAACACCACCCGGAGCGGACCGATATCGCGCCAGAGCACCCGGTACTGCAGGTCGACGGCGCCGGAGGCGTTCAGCGGCTCGTGATCCATCAGGTTGACGCCGTGGTAGAGGAAGACCATGGCCCCGGCCACGGGGGCGGTCGAACGCAGGGTGACATGGACCCTCGTCGTGGTGCCGAAGACGACCGGTGGGGTCACCGACAGCGTCCAGCGCGAGGCGGCCGGGACGATGTCGAAGGCCTTGGTCGCCCGTGAGTTCACATCGGTGGTGCCGACCGTCGGGTAGTAGACGGCCTGCAGCACGTGCCGGCCCACGGTCGTATTCGCGGCCACCCGGGCCGAGGCCCGGCCGGTGCTGTCCACCCCCGGGGCTCCGATCAACTTGCCGTCCACGGTGAACACGACGTGGCCGGAGCGATGACCCTGCGCGGCCTGGACGGCGGCGCTCACCGTCGCGGCCGAGCCGTAGCCGTTCGAGGTGCCCACGCTCAACGTGGTCGTGGTCGGAGTCGCCGCATTCGCCGCCGGGACCAGACCGACGGTCATAATCGCAGCCAACGCGGCCGCTCCGAGCAGCCGTCGCGCACGTGTCGCCGTGATCATCGTCTGTGCTCCCGTTCTCGCCGGTCGTGTCCGGCACCTTCGAGACGACGCTGCTCCCCCGACGGCAGCGCGTGTCAGCGTAACCGTCCGTGGACGCGCGGAACCCGGTGAAGTTGTCCGGCCCCGGGATCAGGTGATCAGGCTCGGGGATGCGCCTGCCGGTAGGCGGCCTTGAGCCGTTCGGCGGAGACATGCGTGTAAATCTGGGTCGTGGCCAGGCTGGCGTGCCCGAGCAGTTCCTGCACGGTGCGCAAGTCGGCCCCGCCGTCGAGCAGGTGAGTGGCCGCGGTGTGCCGCAGGCCGTGCGGGGCCAGGCTGGGCGCGCCGGGAACGGCGGCGGTCCGCCGGTGTACGACCTCGCGCACTGCCCGGGGATCGATCCGGCCGCCGCGACGGCCCAGGAAAACGGCCCGCTCGGGTGTGTCCGGGTGGCTGAGGACCGACCGACCGTGGCGTAGCCAGTCGTCCAGGGCCCGCTCGGCGGGCAGGCCGAAGGGCACCACGCGTTCCTTGGCGCCCTTGCCGAACACCCGCACCACTCGCCGGGTCCGGTCGAAATCGCCCACGTCCAGCCCCACCAGCTCGGAGACTCGGATCCCGGTGGCGTACAAGATCTCCAGCAGGGCCTGATCCCGGAGACCGAGGGCTCGGGTGATCGCATCGTCGGGTTCGTTGAGTTCGCCAGGGGTGTCGGGCGTGAGCGCGGCGGTGATTTGATCGGCGCGAAGCACGGACGGCAGCCGCCGGTCGGGCCGCGGGGCGGTGAGCCGGGCCCCGACGTCGGTCGCCAGGAGCCCGGTCCGATGGGCCCAGGCGGTGAAGGCGCGGGCGGCCGCCGCCCGCCGCGCCAGCGTCGCCCGACTGGCCCCGGTGCTGCGCTGCCGGGCCAGCCAGCTCCGGATCGCCGCGAGGTCCAGGGCCGCCAGGCCGATGTCGGCGGCGCCACCGTGCAGCCGCATCAGGTGGTCGAGCAGGCCGGTCAGGTCGGACAGGTAGGCCTGGCGGGTGGCCGGAGAAAGGTTCCGCTCGGCGTCCAGGTGCCGTTCGAACCGGTCCGCCGCGACGGCCAGCGCCGCCGGCAGGGCGGACCGGCGCGCCGAGGTCGACGGGCGGGCCGAACGGACGTGGGCGGGCATGATGCCGCCACCGTCGTCGCTGGTCGCACCCAGGTCAAGCCGCCACTCCCGAGTGGCAGGCGCTTTCGCGGTCCGCACATCCGCGGTGTGGCGGCGGCGGTCGGACACCACCGAGAGACACCGGTCGGAGCATCACCCCTTCCGGGCCGTCATCCGGCTCGAGGCCGTCGCCGACCCGGGATGCCCCGCCGCCCGTCGGGTCCGACGCCAGCCGCCAGGCCCACCCTGGGCCAGGTCGAACACGTCCAGGACGACCAGCGCGGCCATGACCGCGCCGGTATCGATCGCAGTCTCGTGGGCGAGCTCGAGGACGGTACGCCGAGATCGGACCGGCAGCGCGTCCAGCACCCGGGTGGCGTCCGGGGTGAGCAGGGCCAGTTCCGCGCCGATCTCGAACAGGCCGTCTTCCGATGACTCGCCCTCGGCACCGGAGGCGGGCCAGAGCTGGGCCCGGACGTCGTCGGCCCCGGTGACCAAGACCGCCTGCTCGGCCTGGATCAGGTGATGGCACCCGATCGACATGGCCGAGGTCACCGGCCCGGGCATGGCCATGACCACCCGCTGCAGGTGCCGGGCCGCACTCGCGGTCGACAGCGTGCCGGACCGCCGACCCGCCTCGACCACCACGGTCCCGGCGGCCAGTGCCGCGATCAGCCGATTGCGGACCAGGAACCGGTGCCGCGCCGGACTCGTGCCCGGTGGGTACTCGCTGACCAGCGTGCCGCGCTCGGCGATGGCTCGGATGAGGGGACCGTTGGCGGCTGGATAGGCGCGGTCGATGCCGCAGGCCAGCACGGCCACGGTGGGGCGCTCCCCCGATGTGGCCAATGCTCCGCGATGGGCGGCCGCGTCCACCCCGAACGCCGCTCCGGACACGACCGTCCTGCCCTGCTCGGCCAGCCCCAGGGCCAGATCCGCGGCAATCCGGTGGCCGTACGGGGTGCATGCGCGCGACCCGACCAGCGCCACCCCAGTCGTGGGCAGTCCGGTCAGAGGAGCACCCCGGACCCACAACGCCAACGGCGCCACCGCCCCGCGCACCCCCTGCCGGGCCGCCATCCGGAACCCGTGGAACGCCGGCTCCGGCCACTCCGGATCCTCGGGCACCACCAGCCGGGCACCACTGGCGTCGGCCTCGGCCAGGGCGCGATATGCATTGCGCTCTAGTTCCTCCGGCGTCAGTCCGGCGACTCGGCCGGCGATCTCCCGGGCCGCCTCACCGGTCACCGCCCCGGCCTTCACCCGATCCCACGCCCCCACCGGGCCCAACTGGTCGACCAGATCCGTCAGCCCCGACGCCGGCGGCTCGGCCACCCCGAGCAGCCCGGCCCGGGCCTGCCGAACCTGGCCCAGAGATTCGCTCATGCGGCCACGCCCAGTCGCAAGGCCAAGGCCATGGCCACGTCCTGCTCGGCCGGCTCGGCGCGGCCGGCCAGGTCGGCGTGGGTCAGAGCCAGCCGCAGCACCCGGTCGAAGCCTCGCCCGGTCAACCGGCCGGTGCGGCCGGCCCGGTCCAGCAGGGCCCGCTCCCGATCCCGCAGGTGCCAGGTCCGCCGGATCACCGACCCCGGCACCTGCGCGTTCACCGTGAAGGGTGAACCCCGCCAACGGTGCGCCGACCGGTCGCGGGCCGCCCGCACCCGCTCGGCCACCACCGCGCTCGACTCCTGCGGCTCCGACCAAGCCAGGAATGCCTCCGGCCGCAGCGGCGGAAGGTCAAGGCGAATGTCCACCCGGTCCAGCAGCGGACCCGACAACCGGGCCAGGTAGCGGCGGCGCACGGTGGCCGGACAGGAGCAGTCCACGTCCGTCGCAGCCGCGCACGGGCACGGATTGGCTGCCAGAACGAGTTGGAAGCAGGCCGGATACCGCACCGCGCCGGACGCCCGGGCCAGCAGCACCACACCCGACTCCATGGGCTGCCGCAGCGCGTCCAGCACTGTGGTCTTGAACTCCGGCGCCTCGTCCAGGAAGAGCACGCCCCGGTGGGCCACGCTCACTGCGCCCGGGCGGATGACCCCGGAGCCGCCACCAACCACCGCGGCCACGCTGGCCGAGTGGTGTGGGTCCACAAACGGTGGCCGGACGACCAGCGGGGTGGCCGGATCAAGGATCCCGGCCACCGAGTGCACCGCCGTCACCTCCAGGGCCTGCTCGTCGTCCAGGGCCGGCAGGAGTCCCGGCAGGCGACTGGCCAGCATGGTCTTGCCGGCCCCGGGCGGACCGATCATGGCCAGATGGTGGCCCCCGGCCGCGGCCAGCTCGAGCGCGGCCCGACCCTCGGGCTGACCGACCACGTCGGCCAGGTCGGCCCATCCGGTGACCGGCGGGCGGCGCGGAGACCCCGCCGCCACTAGGGCATCTCCCTCCCCGCGCAGGACCGCGATGAGATCACCCAGGGCGGACACCCCGGACACTCGGACGTCGCCGGCCAGGCCCGCCTCGGCCAGATTGCCGAGCGGGACGATGGCCCGGGTACGGCCCGCCGCCCGCACCGCCAACAGGCTCGGCAACACCCCGGGGACCGGACGCACCTGCCCGTCCAACCCGAGCTCGCCGATGAGCACCGCCTCGCCGGCCGCCTCCGCGGGTACCACCCCGGCCGCGGCCAACACCGCGACGGCCAGGGCCAGGTCGAACCCGGCGCCCCGTTTGGGCAGTCCGGCCGGGGACAGGGCCAGGGTGATCTTGCGGTCCGGCCACCGGCAGCCCGAGTTGTGCAGGGCGGCCCGGATCCGGTCCCGGGCCTGCACCACCGCGGTGTCGCCCAGACCGATCACCGTGGTGCCGGGCAGGCCGGGCGCCAGGTCGGCTTCGACGGTGATCAGCGTGCCGGACAACCCGGCCAGCGCCACCGCCCAGGTGCGCGCGAGTGTCATCTCAGAACGCCTCGACCAGATGGGTCAACTCGGGTCGGTGACCCGGCTGCCGGATCACCGAGACGACGTCGAACCGGAAACTCACCCACCCCCGGCAGGTCGCAGTCGCATACAGCTGGGCCAGCCGTCGCAGCTTCTGCCGCTTCCTGGCGTCGACGGCCTCGGCGGGGAGCCCGTACCCGACACCGCTGCGCGTCTTGACCTCACAGATGATCAGCCGCCCGATCCCGTCGGTGGCCACGATGTCGATCTCCCCTTCCGAGCACCGCCAGTTGCGCGCCATGACCACCAGTCCGCGGGCCTGTAGATGGTCGGCGGCGAGATCCTCCCCCCAGCGGCCCAGTTCGTCCTTGTTCACCGGCTCCCCTTCAGTCGCACCCGCTGTCAGGCGCGTCGAGAGCAAGGCTGACCACCCGCGTGGATCTCGGCAAACGGCTCCGCCGACGGTGTGGACAACCCGCCGGCCTGTGCACAGCCCGGCGGCACGAGAGCGCGTGTCCGCCGTGACACGCCGTCGACGCGGTGGTTGGACACCGCCGTTCCGAACCCGACGGCTCTTGCCTGTGAGGGTCAGCGGCTCTAACGTGTAAGCGCTTACACGGACCGAAGACGAGAGGTGGCGAGCATGGCGACGACTGCCGGCGCGACCATCTACGTGGTCGCCGAGCAGGCCGGCGTGTCGATCGCCACCGTGTCCCGGGTCCTGCAGAACCGCGGCCGGACCTCCCCCGAGAGCCGCCACCGGGTGGTCGAGGCAGCCCGTCGGTTGAACTATGTGCCGGCCCGCGCCGCCCGCAGCCTGGCCGTCGGGCGGGCTGAGGCTCAAGGTCTGGTGCTGCCCGCGCTGACCGGCCCCTACTTCGCCGAGCTCGTGCTCGGCGTCGAAGCGGCGGCGGCCCGCCTCGGCCAGAGCGTGCTGGTGCGGGTGGCCGAGCCGGACACCGACCCGGTCGATCTCAATGCCTGGACCGGTCGGGTGGATGGCCTCATCGTGGCTGCACCGTCGCTGGACGCAAGCCGGCTCCGGACCCTGGCCGCCGCCCTGCCGGTTGTCCTGATCGGCCACGACAAGATCCCCGGCTGCGACACCGTACGTACCGAGAACCACCACAGTGCAGGAGCTCTCACCGACCACCTGACCCAGCACGGACGGGTGCGGCCGTGGTTCCTGGGCGATCCGGACGCCTCGCCCGACCAGGCCGAGCGCTGGGCCGGCATGTCCGCCGCATTGGCCCGCCGCGGTGAGACACCCCTGCCCCCGCTGCGGGTGGCCCAGACCGAGGAGGCCGCGGACGCCGTCCTGCCCGAGGTGCTCGCTCGACTCCGGGCGCCGAACCCGCCCGACGCCTTGTTCTGTTCCAACGACGAGCTCGCCCTGGCTTTCTCGCACGGGCTGCGGCGACACGGGATCGTTGCGCCGACAGACCTGGCCGTGACCGGGTGGGACGACGTGCCGGCCGCTCGGTACGTGCAGCCCGGATTGACCACGGTCCGTCAACCGATCCGCCGGTTGGGCGAATCAGCGGCCCGCCGGTTGCACGCCCGCATCACCGGCGCACCCGAGTCCGCCCACCCGAGCCACACCCTGCTGCCGACGACCCCGGTCTTCCGGTCCTCGTGCGGCTGCCCGGAGGCGGCCGAATGAACCCGTTGCCGTCCTGGGCCCGGCTGACCTGGACCAGCCTGGCGGCGATGGAGTTCGTCGACACCGGGCTGCCCGCGGACGGCATCGCCGACACGCTGGCGGCCGCCAGCCGCACCCGGGCCACCTCGCCCACCAACATCGGCGGACTGCTGTGGTGCACGGTGGCTGCCCGGGAACTCGGCTTCATCGACGCCCGTGAGGCACGTGTCCGGTTCACCCGCACCCTGTCCGGCCTGGCCGATCTCGAGCGCCACGGCCCCACCGGCTCGTTCTACAACTGGTACGACCCGGCCGATGGCACCATGCTGCGGACGTTCCCCGGAGGCGGCTCGATCTCACCGTTCCTGTCCAGCGTGGACAACGGTTGGCTGATGGTCGGCCTGCTGGTGGCGGCGGCCGCGGAACCGGCCGTGGCCGGTGCCGCCCACGAACTGCTGGCCGGGATCGACCTCGGCTTCTTCCATGACCCCGACGCCGTCGCAGACACGCCCGGCGGTCTACTCCGCGGGGGTTGCTGGACCGAGAACCCGCCCGTGGGAGCTGTTCCCGGACGGCACGGGGTCCACTTCACCGCGCATCACTACGGGCAGCTGAATTCCGAGCCCCGGATCACCTCCTACCTGGGCATCGCTTTGGGCCAGATGCCGGCCGAGCACCTGCAGTGCCTGGGCCGCTATGAACTCCTGGGTGACAACGGCCGCCCGGTCAGCGATCCGGTCGGGGTGCGGGCGGGCGTGGCCTCGAACGGAACCGTCACGGCGCCCACCGGCCACCTGGTCCCGACCTTCGGCGGCAGCATGTTCGAGGCCCTGATGCCCGCGCTGTTCATCCCGGAAACGGCTTGGAGCCCGCACGCCTGGGGGCTCAACCACTCCGCCACCGTGGCCGCCCAACGCGACTTCGGCCTGCACGCGGCCCATTTCGCCTCCTGGGGATTTTCACCCGCGAGCGACCCGGACGGCGGCTATTCCGAATGGGGGGTGGCCTCGCTCGGCGTGCTCGGGATCGGCTACCCCTGCGATCGGGAACGCACCACCCCCGAACGGGCAGCCGAGACCGGTTGGGGGGACGGTGTGGTCACCCCGCACGCGCTGTTCCTGGCGTTGCCGGTAGCGCCGGAACCGGCTATCGACGCACTGAGCCGGCTCGAGCGCACGCACGGCCTGGTCGGGCTGGGCGGGTTCGACGACGCCGTGGCCGTGCACTCGGGACGCCGCTCCCACCGGTACCTGTGCCTGGACCAGGCCATGGTGCTGGCCGGGATCTGCGCCCAGCTGGCCGGCCCCGTGCTCTCGTCCGCCTGCTGCACCGGCCCCATCGGAGCCGCTCTTCGAGAACTGCTGCCACCCCTCAGATTTGCCACCAGCCGAGCAGGAGCGGCATGAGCACCCCCACCAACCAGGCCGCCTGGGACGATGCCATGCAGCGCCGCAGCGACCTGCAGGCCCACACCGGCGATGACATCCCGCCGCCGACAACGCTCACCGCGCACGCCGGTGTCGGCCAGGTGACGCTGCGCTGGGACCCGGTTCCCGGCGCCGTCGGCTATCTGGTGCATCGGGCCGGTTCTCCCGACGGACCGTTCCTACCGGTCGACCATCACGGCGGCGACGTGCTCGCCGTGCCCGGCCCGCCCTACGTGGACACCACCGGCGAACCCGGGCAGAAGTACCGTTACGCCGTCGCTTCGGTGGCCGATGTGGCCGGGGTGGGCCCGCTGGGTACCACCGTCATGGTCGCTTCCACCGTGCCGGGTCCTCACCTGCCCACGATCGATATCGACATCGACGGCGGGGCACCGGGCCGCCCCCTGGACCGGCCGTGGGCACCGATGATCGGCAGCGAGCGGCTGTCGCAGCTGCTGTGCACCGATCTCACCGGCGGCCGGGTGATCGGGCAGGAGCTGCGAGAAGCCCTGCAGCGCCTGCACGACGAGATCGGGGTCGGCACCGTACGGGCGCATGCGATCTTCCACGACGACACCGCCGTCTACAACGAGGTCGACGGCCGGCCTGTCCACGACTTCACCGTCGTGGACCAGATCTACGACGTCGTCATGGGTCTCGGCCTCCGGCCGGTGGTCGAAATCGGTTTCATGCCCACTGATCTGGCCCGCGATCCGGAGCGGACCGTGTTCGACTACCGGGCCGTCATCTCGCCTCCCAAGGATTGGGGGGCTTGGGCTGCATTGGTTTCGGACTTCGTCACGCACCTGCGGCAGCGGTACGGCGCCGACGAGGTCGCCGGCTGGGACTTCGAGGTCTGGAATGAGGCCAACCTGGAGGTGTTCTGGTCGGGTTCGCAGGCGGAATGGTTCCGGCTCTACGACGAGACCGCCAAGGCGGTCAAGGATGTCGACCCCCGACTGGCCGTGGGCGGCCCGGCTTCGGCGGCGGCCGGCTGGGTCGGCGACTTTCTGGCCCACGCCCGGGCATCCGGCAGCGCAGTCGACTTCCTGTCCACCCACACCTACGGCTCGCCGCCGCTGGACCTGCGAGCGGCGTTGTCCCGCCATGGTTTTCCCGACGCGCGGCTGTTGTGGACGGAATGGGGGGTCACCCCGACCCATTTCAACCCGGTCAACGACTCTGTCTTCGCCGGCGTGTTCCTGCTGTCGGGCATGCACTCAGCGGCCGGCCGGGTGGACGCGTTGTCGTACTGGGTGGCCAGCGACCATTTCGAGGAACTCGGCCGACCCCCACGCCTGCTGCACGGTGGTTTCGGGTTGTTGACCGTGGGCGGGCTGGCCAAACCGCGCTACACCGCGCTGCGGATGCTGGCCGCGCTGGGCGACACCGAGCTGACCGTCGAGGCCAGCGGCGACGGCGCGAACGGACTGGTGCAGGCCTGGGTCACCCGGACCGACCACGGGTTCGCCGTCCTGGTCTGGAACGGCACCCTGAACCAGGACCAGTCGGAAGGCGCGGCGATCCTGGACCGAGACGTGACGATCCGCCTGAGCGCCGCCCCGGCCGACCGATACACGCTGCAGCGCACCACCTTGGCCGCCGGCCAGGGAGATCTGGTGGCCACCGCCGGGCAGCTGGGCATCTCCGACTGGCCGACGCCGGAGCAATGGGAGCAGTTGTCCACGCTGGCCGCCCCGCCGGTCAGCACCGAGCCCGTGACCGCCGCCGCGGGCGTGATCCACCTCAACCTCCGGCTGCCGCAGCCCTGCGCCGTGCTGCTGCAGCTGGTCGAACCCTGACATCCCCCTCACCACAACCGTTCACGACAACGAGGTCACCCATGCAGTATCGGAAGAGATTCGGCTTTCTCGCCGTGATCGGCCTGCTCACCCTGTCCGGGTGCGCCACCATCGGGTTGCAGCAACCGCCACCCGCAGCACCCGGAATGGTCGCCCAACTCGTGTTGCCGGCCGAGGGCACCGGTTCGGTGTCCGGGCTGCTGAATTACAATTTCTATTCGCCCAATCCGCTCACCTCGACCTGGCTCTACGAGCCGTTGATGATCCGCGACCAATTCACCTGTGACCTGGTCCCGTGGTTGGCCACCGGCTACAAATGGACCGACCCGAAAACCCTGGTCCTGACCATTCGGGACGGGGTGAAATGGAGTGACGGCACCACCCTGACCGGGGCCGACGTGGCCTTCAGCCTGAACGCGGCCAAGACCTACCCGGGCGCGGATAAATACGGTATCTGGACCCCGGGGTTCGGCGCCCCGGCGCAGTCGGTCAGCGCCACCGGCAACACCGTGACGATGACCTTCACCGGACCGGCCGCGGCGAAGCTGGACAGCGTGGTCCAGCAGCGGATCCTGCCTGAGCACGTCTACGGCAAGGTCGGCGACATCACCAAGTACATCGACACGTCCCCGGTCGGCACCGGGCCGTACAAGGTGGGCACCTACAACGGCCGGCGGCTCACCCTGGTCCGGCGGGACGACTACTGGCAGGCCGACAAGGTCAAGGTCCAGCAGTTGGCCCTGGAGGGTAGCTACGACTCCAATTCCGGGGCCCTGAAGCTGCGCACCGGCGGCCTGGACATCTATTTCGGCGACATCCCCAATCCGGCGCAGTCGGTGGCCGCGGCGGGCAAGACCCAGTACTACTACTCGCCCCAGGGCATCACGGTGCTCACCCCGAATGTCTCGCGGTTCCCGGACAATGACCTGAAGTTCCGGACCGCCCTCGCCTATGCCATCGACAAGGATCAGATCAGCCGCAAGGCCACCTTCGGGGTGATGGGCAAGGCCAGTCAGACCATGCTGAAACTGCCGGTACAGCAAAAGCTCCTGCCGGCGCAGTACCAGGCGGACGGCGGGTACATCCCCTTCGACCCGGCCAAGGCCGAACAGATGCTCGACGCGGCGGGCTACAAGAAGGGGGCGGACGGCTACCGGACCGGGCCGCAGGGACAAAAACTTTCCCTCACCTTCAGCGTCCAGGCCGGATTCATCGACTACCTGGCCATGGCGGACGTGATCGTGCGCAACCTGCAGGCCATCGGCATCGACATCCATCAGGTGGCCACCGATCCCAACGCGGTTGACAACCAGAAGAAGACCGGTGATTTCGACATGCTGCTGGACGCCATCGACGGTGGCTGCGCCCGGGCCCGTTCGCAGGGCGGCAAGCTGACCACCGACCAGATCCCGACCGACAAGGATCTGTTGCTGAACGTGGCCCGGTACAAGGACCCCAGTGCGGACGCGCTGGTGGCCGACTATCTGACCGCCTTGGACCCGGCCCGGCAGAAGGCCGACGGCGACAAGCTCAGCGAGATCTTCTACACCCAGATGCCCTACATCGCGCTGGTGTACGCCCCGCAGCGGCTCATCTACCGCACGGCCGCGGCCAGTGGCTGGCCCAGTCCCGACCATCCCTACCCGACCGACCAGATGCTCTACGTGCTCACGCATCTGGGAGCGCCGTCATGAAGTATTTCGCCACCAAGATCGGTTATTTCCTGCTCACCGCGTGGGCGGCGATCACCCTGAATTTTCTCATTCCGCGGTTGCAGCCCGGGGATCCGGCCGAGGCCATGGTGCGCCGGCTGGCGGGTCAGGGCGCGGCCATCGATCCGGCCCAGGTCCAGGCGGTGCGGGCCATGCTGGGCGAGAGCAACGCGTCCCTGTGGTCGCAGTACTGGACCTACTGGAACTCCCTGCTGCACGGCAATCTCGGGATCTCGACCACATATTTCCCGTTCAAGGTGACCACGGTGATCTGGAAAGCGTTGCCGTACACCGTGATCCTGATCGGGAGCACGCAGGTCCTGGCCTTTCTGATCGGCACCCTGCTGGGCGCCTGGGCGGCCTGGCGGCGCAACACCCGCTTCGACTCGGTGGTCTCGATCGGTTCCACCTTCCTGGGCAATCTGCAGACGTTCTGGATCGCCCTGCTGATCCTGTTCTTCTTCGCGTACACGCTGGGGTGGTTCCCGGCCTCCGGGGCGTATGGATACACCACGCCCGGCTGGCACTGGAATTTCGTCGCCGACCTGTTCTCCCACTCGTTCCTGCCCGCGCTCACCCTGATGATCACCGCCCCCATCGGGTTCATCCTGGGCATGCGCAACACCATGGTGCAGACCCTGGGCGATGACTACATCCGGTTGGCGCAAGCCGAGGGCCTGTCCAATCGCACCGTCGCCCTGCGCTACGCCGCCCGCAACGCGCTGCTCCCGTCGATCACCAGCTTCGCTCTGTCGCTGGGCGCGTTGTTCGGCGGTTCCGTCCTGGTGGAAACGATTTTCGACTACCCCGGGATGGGCCGGCTGCTGGGTGAGGCCACGAGCAACCGCGACTTCCCGCTCATGCAAGCCATTCTGCTGTTCACCATCCTGGCAGTGCTGGTGGCCAATCTGATCGCCGATCTGCTCTACGGCGTGCTCGATCCCCGTGCCCGGAAGGAGCGCTGACATGACCGATACACCGATGCCGCAGCCACAACCGCTACCCGGCAGCGCCGGGCTCAACGAATCGCTGGCCCAGCCCGGGGCCGCCGCCGCGGACCGGGGTGCAACGGGCGCCGGCTCGACCACCACGGTGGCGCCCGGCCCGCGTCGCGATCGCACCGGGCATTCCGACCGACCGCCCCGCTGGTACACCATCCTGTGGTCCAGCGGCAAGGCCAGGGTCGGCCTGATCATGCTGGCGATCTTCGTGCTGATTGCGATTTTCGCGCCGCTGCTGGCTCCGTACAGCCCGCACGACGGCTCCTTCGACCCGGTGCTGCCGATCAGCTGGCACCACCCGATGGGCACGACGTCGCAGGGCTACGACATCTTGTCCCAGTTCCTTTACGGCACCCGGCTGTCGCTGCTGGTGGGGCTCTTCGGCGGGCTCTTCGCCACCGGAATCGCGGTGGTCATCGGCCTGGTCTCGGGTTACGCCGAGGGCACCTGGCTGGACAACGTGCTCTCCTTCTTCACCAACCTGGCCCTGGTCGTGCCGGTCCTTCCCTTGATGATGGTGATCATCGCCTACAGCGAGACCCGCGGACTGGGGTTGCTGGTCTTCGTCATCGGCATCACCAGCTGGGCCGGCGCGGCGAGAGCCAAACGCGCGCAGATCATCACCCTGCGGAACCGCGATTTCGTCACCGCCTCCCGCTTCGCCGGCGACGGCACGCTCCGGATCGTCTTCCGGGAGATCATGCCCAACATGACCTCGCTCATCGCGGCGAGCTTCATCGGCGCCGCCACCGGTGCAATCGTGGCCGAGAGCGGCTTGAGCTTCCTCGGTTTCGGGGATCCGACGTCGGTCAGCTGGGGTCAGATGCTGCAGCAGGCCAACGCCAACGGGGCCCTGGTCCAGGGTCTGTGGGTCTGGCTGTTCGTGCCCGGCCTGGCCCTGGCCCTACTCATCACGTCTCTGACGTTCGTCAATTTCGGTGTTGACCTACTGAGCAATCCGCATCTGCGGGAAGGGTGAGCGAAATGTCGCTCCTGAGCGTGCGCAACCTGTCCGTGCGGTACGAGCCGAAGCTGAATCCGGCCGTCACAGCGGTCGACGACGTCAGTTTCGACCTGCAGGAAGGGGAATTCGTCGGACTCATCGGAGAGTCCGGCAGCGGCAAGTCGACGCTGGGACTGGCCCTGCTCCGGTTGCTGCAACGACCGGCTCGGGTCACGGGTGGTGAGGTCGACTTCGAGGGCAACGATCTGCTCACCCTGGACGAGAAGGACCTCCGTCACAAACGGTGGAGCGAGATCTCCACGGTCTTCCAGAGCAGCATGAACAGCCTCAACCCGGTGGCCCGAATCGAGCGGTCCTTTTCCGACGTGCTGTCCGCGCACACGGATCTGGACGCCCGGGCGCGGCACACCCGCGCTGTCGAACTACTCGACATGGTCAGCATCGATCCGAAATTCCTGTCCAGCTACCCGCACGAACTGTCCGGCGGAATGAAACAGCGGATCAACCTGGCTCTGGCTCTGGCCCTGCAGCCCGCGTTCGTGTTGTTGGACGAACCCACCACCGGGCTGGACGTGGTAGTGCAGCGCACCATCCTGGACAACATCCGGGAACTGCAGCGCCGCAACCACTTCACCGTGCTGTTCATCTCCCATGACATGGGCGCGGTGTTGGAGTCCAGTGACCGCATCATGGTCATGTACGCGGGCCGGCTGGTCGAGATCGGGGACGCCGCGACCGTGCACGCGGCGCCGCTGCATCCCTATACCAAGGCGCTGCTGGGCTCCTACGGCAATCCGCAGGACGAGACCGTTTCCGTCACCTACATTCCCGGTCGGCCGCCGAGCCTGGTGGAACGCCCGGTCGGCTGTGCGTTCGCGCCGCGCTGCCCGGAAGCGGTGGCCTCCTGCACGAACATCGATCCGCCGTTGGAGAGGATCGACGCCTCCCTGGTGGCCTGCATCGTGGCCGCCGCGCAACACGGGAAGCGTTCGCTGCCCGACGATGTCGGCGAGCCCATCCACGGTTTTGCCGGCCCGTCCTTCGAGCGGACGGAGTCGGCCCGGGGCGCTGCCCAGGGTGCACCGGTGATCGAGGTGGACGGCGTGTTCAAGACCTTCACCCGCCGCCGCCGCTTGCAGACCACCTCGGTGGTGGCCGTCGACGACGTCAGCTTCACCCTGCGGGCCGGCCGGGTCACCGCGCTGGTCGGGCAGAGCGGCAGTGGCAAGAGCACGCTGGCCCGGCTGATCACCGGGGTGGACCGGCCCGACCGGGGTTCGGTTCGCTGGTACCCGGACCAGGGCGAGCCGATCGAGGTGTCCCGGGTGAAAGGCAAGGCGCTGGCCGAGTTCCGCCGCTCCGTCCAGTACGTCTTCCAGGACCCGTATGCGGCGCTCAACCCGGCCCACGCCATCGGCACGTCGCTGTCGGCGCCCTTGCGCAACTTCTCCAAGCTGCGGGGCCGAGCAGCCCGGGACCGCGCGGCGGAACTCTTGGAGCGGGTCGGTCTGTTCCCGGGATCGGACTACCTGGGCCGCTTCCCGTACGAACTGTCCGGCGGCCAGCGGCAACGGGTGGTCATCGCCCGGGCCCTGGCCAGCAACCCGCGACTGCTGGTGGCGGACGAGCCCATCGCCAGCCTGGATGTCTCGATCCGGGCCGAGATCCTGGAGGTGCTTGCTGATCTCGTGGAGAAGGAGGGGGTCGGCATCCTCTACATCACCCACGACCTGCTGTCCGCGCGGATGCTGGCCGACGACGTGCTGGTCCTGCACAACGGTCAGGTGGTCGAATCCGGTCCGGCGCGGGAGGTCATCACGAACCCCACCGACGACTACACCCGGACGCTATTGGCGGCTGTGCCGCAGCCGGGCCGGCCGCCGAGCGCCGACCAGATCGAACCGGCGCGCTGAGGACCGGGTCACTCGGTCGGTACGTGTCGGGGCGTGCGGGCGGGCAGATCCAGCGTGGCCAGCGGGCGTCCGTCGAGTACGAAGGACGCCCGCTGGTCATACCCACTCAGGTTGAGCACGTGCAGGAACCGCTCCCCCGCCCGGGTACGGCTGGTGGCCGTGATCAGCCCGGTACCGGCCGGATCCCGGGTCAGTCCCGGGGCGACGCCGAGCAGTGCGAGCAGCTGAGCCCAGGCCGGCACCGGCAGCGCGGCGTCGGTGGCCACGATCGCCACCGTGCCCGCCCCGTGCGGAATGGCCAGGGCACACGGCTCACCGGTGGCCGCCTCGCGGAGCAGGACCGTGGCGGCCGCACTCGAAAGCAACTGCAACCGATCCGTGCGCAGCTCGGGAATCGTCAACGCATCCCCGGTCACGGAGGGGAAGACGCCGCGGCCGGCGACGACCGTCCCGGTCACCCTCAGACCGAGCGCCTCGGCGAACAGCCCCGACGGTCGGCCGAGGCGGTCATGGCTGGGGACGGCGCCGACCAGCAGCACGCGGCCGCCGCCCGCCGCGTGTTGGAGCAGCCGCCGGATCACCTGCTCCGGCCAGAACGCGGGCGACCCGACCACGAGCAGTCCCGGGCAGCGCGCCTGCGGGTCCTGCAGATCAACGGCACCGAAACGGAAACCAGCGGCCAAGAGCGCGCGGGGCAGCTGAGCCCGGGGCCCGCCACCCCGGCCCCACTCGAGTTCCCGGGCCAGTAGCACCGCCTCCCGCGACCGGGGGTCGACGACATCGGTGGCGTAGTGGTCGGCCACGAAACCAAGCGCCAGGTCGTCGTGTTCGGGGGTCCAGTCGGCGGCCCAGGGGGCGAGCTCGGCCATCAGCTGCAGGGCCGCCACCGTGCTCGGGAAGGCCGGACCGGGTTCGCCTTCGGGCGTCACCGGTGCGGCCGGGCCGTGTCGCTGACCGGTGATGCCGATGCGATCGCCGCCGTCCTGTCCGGGCCGCGGATCGAGGACGTTGAACCCGCCCGCGAACAGGTAGAAGTTGGCCAGCCGACCGCCCTGGGCGAGCAGCAGCCCGGTCTTGAGGACCACGCTCTGCGGATCCACGTCGACGCCCAGGTCGGCGCCGTAGTCGCCGGTTCCGGCTTCGAACTCGAGGCTGGTCAGCGGCTGATCGGGCCCGTTCAGGCAGGCCAGGAAGGCTTGTGCGGTATGCAGTTCGCAGGCCTTGGCGAAATCGAGCGCCCCCACGTAGTGATCGGATCCGGTGGCCAGCTGGGGCCGGTGCCGAACCGCCTGTCGGAGCTGGGACACGCCGATTCCGAACGGCACCGCCCGCCCGTCGGCCGTGCCGTGCACATTCACCAGGTGCGGCACCGTCCCCCAGCCGACCTCCTCCGCCAGCTCCCGCAACCGGTCCAGATAGGCCGCGAACTCGCTGCGGCGGAAATCGGCCAGGGCCACCAGCGCCTCCGGACTCCACGCGCCCGCGGGCGGCGCCAGTTCTGGGTGGGCGGCGGCAAAGGCGGCCAGGAACCGGTCGGTCAGGTCCGGGCTGTTCGCGGCCCAGGAGAGCATGCCGATCTCGTTGTCCAGCTGGATCCCGATGACCGGCCCCCCGGCGGGTGCCAGCCGGGGGGTGAGCACGACCGCCACGGCCCGGTACCAGCGCGCCACTTCGGCCAGGAACGCCGGCGCCAGGTAATCGAGCGCCCCGGTGGGTGTGGCCGATCCGTCCCAGCCGCGGGGCTCCAGCTCGGGATGATCCAGGATGAGCCGCCCCGGGACGCCCTCGTGCCGCAGTTCGGCCATCACGAACGGTCCCGGCCGGGCCAGCACGCTCAGACCGTGTACTCCGGCCAACTCCAAGAACGCCCCGAGGTCGAGCTCCGGACGTCCGGATCCATCGAGATCGAGTTCCCCGTGTGCGTTCTCGTGCACGCCCCAGGGGATGTAGGTGGAGACGGTGGTGGCCCCCGCCCGGGCCAGCAGCTCCAGCCGACGAGCCCATCCATTCCGCGGCACCCGGAAGTAGTGGATCTCCCCGGCGACGACCAGCGCCGGCCGGCCGTCGATTTCAATGCGTCCTTCGACCAGCTGCACCCGCACCGGACCAGCCTGCCCTACCGCCGCGCGGCCTCGACCCGCGCTACCGGCTCCGGCTCCAGACGCGGCAGGATCCGGTCCAGCCAGGAGGGAATCCACCAGTTGCGGCGGTCCAGCAGGAACATGGTCGCCGGCACCACCAGCAACCGGATGACGGTGGCGTCGATGAACACGCTCACCCCGAGCCCCAGAGCCAGGATCTTGATGACCACGCTGCTGGAGAGCAGGAAGGCCAGGAACACGCTGGTCATCACGACCGCGGCGCAGGTGATCACCCGGGCGGTGGCGGCCAATCCGTCCGCCACGGCGACCTGGTTGTCGCCGGTGGCCAGCCACCGTTCTCGGACCCGGGCGAGCAGGAACACCTCATAATCCATGGACAGACCGAACACGATGGCGAACATCATCATCGGCACGTACGACTCGATCGGCACCGGCTCGGCCACACCGAGAGCCTTTCCGCCCCAACCCCACTGGAACACGGCAACGACGACCCCGTAGGCGGCGCCGATCGACAGCAGGTTGAGCAGGGCGGCCTTCACGGCCAGCACCACACTGCGAAAGCTGGCCAGCAGCAGCAGGAAGGCAGCGGCCAGCACCACCGCGATGATGAGCGGAAGTCGCCGGGCGACGGTGTCCCGGAAGTCCAGCTGGGCCGCCGTGGTTCCGGTCACGTAGCTCGTCGCGGGATAGCCAAGCAGCGCCGTCGGGAGCACGTCGGCGCGCAGCCGGGCCAACAGGGCGTCGGTAGCGGGGTCCTGCGGCCCGGTGGTGGGGCGGACCGAGGTGAGCAGCAGGGCACCGTCGGCGCTCGGCCGGACGGCCGAGACCTGGGCCACCCCGGGGGTGCCCGCGAGTGCTGTCGACAGGTTCGCCGTGAGCCGCTGCTGGTCTGCGATCGCCAGCTGCCGCGCGTCGACGACCACGGTGAACGGCCCGTTCGCACCGGGCCCGAACGCCCGGCTGATGGCGTCGTAGGCCTGCCGGTCGGTGTAGCTCGACGGGTCCGCACCCGCATCGATGTGGCCGAGCCGCAAGGAGAATGCGGGCACCGCCAGCAGGGCCAGGACGGCCAACCCGGCCGCCAGGTAGCGCCACGGATGGGCTCCGACCCGCTGGGCGTACCGGTGCCACGGTCCGGCGCTGCCGTTCGCGGCCTTCTCAGCCACCGGCCGGCGAACCCGCAGCCGGTCGATGTTGCGGCCAGCCAGGGCGAGCAAGGCCGGGACCAGGGTGATGGCCGCGATCCCGCCGACCGCCACCGCGATGCTGGCGGCCAACCCCAGCCGGCCCAGGAAACTCACCCCGGAGGCGTACAGGCCGAGCATGGCGATGACCACGGTGGCCGCGGCCACCAGCGCGGCCCGCCCGCTGGTCGCCGTGGTCAGCGCGGCCGCCTCGACCGGCTCGACTCCGTCCATCACCAGTTGCCGGTGTCGGGTGGTCAGGAACAGGGCGTAGTCGATGCCCACCCCCAGGCCCATCATCACGGCCAGGGTGGGCGAGACCGAGGCGAAGGTGACCGCGCTGGCCAGCATGCCCACCAGGCCGATCGCCACCCCCACCCCGAGCAGGGCCGAGAGCAACGGCAGCGCGGTGGCGTAGACACTGCCGAAGCCGAGCAGGAGCACCAGCAGGGCCACCGCCACGCCGATGATCTCTGATCGCAGATCACTGGGTTTCGGCCGGGCGGCCGTGCCCAGGACACCGCCGTAGCTGACCTGGACCCCTTCGGCCCGGACCGGGGCCATGGCCGCGTCCACCTCGGCCACGTACTCGTTGCCCAACGCGCCCGGGTTGGTGTCGAAGTAGACGGTGCTGTACGCCGTGCTGCCGTCCGTTGACGTCGACGCCGGCTGCAGCGGGTCACTCACGGAGAGCACGTGCGGCAGGTCTTGCAGGGTGGACATCGCCGGCCGAATGGCGGCCGCGTGCTCGGAGACCACCCCGGCGGGTGCGACGAATACGACGAGTCCGGCTCGGCCGCCGACGCTGGGTTGATGGGCGGTGAGCAGGTCGGCCCCCTGCTGGGCGGGTGTGTGCGGCAACGTGAAGTCGTCGGAATAGCTGCCACCCAGAGCGCGATGTCCCAGGCTCACCCCGACCAGTACCGCCAGCCAGAGGACGATGACCGCCGCCCTGTGCCGGGCGCACCACCGCCCCCAGCGCGCCAGTGCGCCCCCGACCGCGGCGTCAGTCACCGGGGCATTCCGGTCGCTCAGTCTTCGGGCACACGCAGGTCGGGCTTGTCCAACTCCTCGACATTGACGTCCTTGAACGTCACGACCCGGACGTTCTTGACGAAGCGAGCCGGCCGGTACATGTCCCACACCCAGGCGTCCGACATCCGGACCTCGAAGTACAGGTCACCATCGGTGTTACGGGTCTGCACGTCGACCGCGTTGCACAGATAGAAACGGCGCTCGGTCTCGACCACATAGGAGAACTGGCTGACGATGTCCCGGTATTCGCGGTAGAGCTGCAGCTCCATCTCGGTCTCGTACTGCTCGAGATCCTCGGTACTCACTGGTGGTCCTCCTCCTCGTCTTCCGTGGTGACCGACCCATCATCGCCCATGCCCCCGAGCGGAAGCCGCCAACTACGCCGGTGGACCACACTCGGCCCGTACGCGCGCAAGGCGGCCAGGTGCTCGGGGGTGCCGTAGCCCTTGTTCACCGCGAACTGGTAGTTCGGATGCGGGTCGTCCAGCTCGACCAGCATCGCGTCCCGTTCCGTCTTGGCCAGCACGCTGGCCCCGGCCACCCCGGCGCATTTGAGATCGGCCTTGATCCGGGTGCGCACCAGAGCCGGTGCCGACGAAAGGGTCTCCACCGGCAGGTCCGCATCCGAGGCGAACAGCGCCAGTTCCGGTTCGGCCAGGTAGTTGTGATTGCCGTCCAGCAGGACCGCGTCGACCGGTTCGGGCAGCGCGGTCAGAGCGCGTCGAGCGGCCAGCCGGAGCGCCGCGATGATCCCGATGCGGTCGATCTCCTCCGCCGAAGCGTGCCCGACCGCGTACTCGTGCACCCAACGCCGAATCGACGGAACCAGCGCGGTCCGGGCCGCCGGGGTGAGCAGCTTGGAATCGCGCAGGCCGTCCGGCACCCGCCCGATCCCGGCGGTGACCACGACCACGCCCACCGACACCGGTCCGGCCAGCGCGCCCCGGCCCACCTCGTCCATGGCCGCGAGCCGGACGGTGCCGCCGCGCAGCAGTTCCTTCTCGATGCGCAGGTCGGGCCGGTGGATCTGGGGCCTGCGCACGACCGACGCGGTCATCGTCCTGGGGCCCGGCGCCGGCTCGATCGGCGCCTGCGCCGGGTCGGGGTCAATGCCAGCCCACCGCGCAGCAGCAGGGTGAGGGCGACGCCGCCGGCGGCCGGGGTGCCGACGGCGAAACCGCCGCCCAGCATGACCGCGCCCGGATCGATGTCCGGGTTGCCGATGGTCCGCCAGCGCGACGGCGGCATGACGATGAAGATGGCCTTGCCGATCACGTTGTTCTTCGGGATCGGGCGGCCGCACGCCTCGCCCACGTTTCCGATGTTGTTCATCGTCTTCCCCTGCAGGTAGGCCGCCTGCCCGGCCGTGCTGAGCGACCGACAGTAGTAGAAAGAGTCCAGCGAATCGCTGCGGTGGTCGCCCATGACCCAGAGCTGACCGTTGGGCACCTTGATCGGGTCGAAGCAACGCTGCGAGGCGTAATACCAGCCGTTGCCCGTCTTGGTGCAGTCCTGGGTCGGGTCACCCGGCTTGAACGGGAATGGCTCGTAAATGTAGTGCTCGCTCAAGGACCGGCCGTCGACCTGCATGTTGCCCTGGGCGTCGCAACAGGACACGCTCTGGCCGCCCACCGCGACCACCCGCTTGACGAAGTCCTTCTCGTTGGCCGGCGCGATCCCGATGACCGAGCCCAGCGACTGCCCGAACTTGCCCAGCCAGGTGGCCGGCCCGGCGATGTCGGCCTCGGCTGCCCAGGTGTCCGGCCCCTTGAACACGACCACGTCCCCCTGCTCGGGGTCACGGAAGTCGTAGACGATCTTGCTGGCCAGGATCCGGTCGCCGCCGTTCGCCACCCCGTGCAGCGTCTGCTCCATCGAACCGGACGGCACGTAATAGACCTTGGCGATGAAGGTCTGGATCAGGAAGGTGAGGGCGAAGGCGATCAGGATGAGAATCGGCAGCTCGACCCAGAACGGGCGTTTCTTGGCGGTTCGCTTGTCGTTCTTGCTGCGCCAACGGGCCACCGCGACCTCGTGTTCATCCGGCGGAGCACCCTCGCCGTCACCCCGGTCGACCGGATTGCCGTCTGGGTCATCGCCGGTGCCGCCGTTGTTCGAGGTCCGGAATCTGCGGACCTTCGGCGCCTCGTCGAGCGCGGCGTCACGGTCACTGGCCACCACCCAAGACGCGGGCTCTTCGGGCGCGGCATGCGATCCCTGGGCGGGACGGGTGGGAGTCGAGCCCGTGGAATCGGCCGGAACAACAGGCTCGGTGTTCATCCGGGTCAGGCTACGACGCCGTTGATCAGAGCGATGTGAGCCGGCTCAGCGCGGCGAAGCTCAGCGCTTTTCCTTGATCTTGGCGGCCTTGCCGCGCAGCTCGCGCAGGTAGTAGAGCTTGGCCCGGCGGACGTCACCCCGGGTCACCAGCTCGATCTTGTCCACGTTCGGGGAATGCACCGGGAACGTGCGCTCGACACCGACGCCGAAGCTGATCTTGCGGACGGTGAAGGTCTCCCGGATGCCGCCACCCTGGCGCCGGATGACATGCCCAGCGAAGACCTGGATACGGCTGCGGCTGCCTTCGATGACCTTCACGTGCACCTTCACGGTGTCGCCGGGGCGGAAGTCGGGCAGGTCGTCACGGAGCGAACCGGCGTCGAGGGCGTCAAGGGTGTTCATCGTCAAAGTCCTTACCTGGTACTGCGCGTCGAGATCTCGAGCGGGCGCGCGCCCGCCGGGGTGACGGACACGGTATTCGACGCCGCCGGTTCCACCCGGCCGGGCGCACGCAACAGCCGACCCACGCGGGGTCGGCAACCTCTCCAGTGTGCCAGAACCGACGCCCGGCACGAAATCAGCGCGGGGCGGGGGGCGGGAAGCCGAGTTCGGCCAGTACCTGGAAATCGCGGTGATCCAGCGCGGCCGGATCCAGGGCAGCAATGAGCTCGGGGCGGCGTGCGGCCGTGCGGCGAAGAGCCTCGTCGCGGCGCCAGCGGGCGATTCTGCCGTGGTGTCCGGAAAGCAGGACCTCGGGCACGTCCAGGCCGCGCCAGGAGACCGGGCGGGTATAGCTCGGGTATTCGAGCAGACCGGGCAGTCCGACGCCGAACGAGTCACCGACCGCGGACTCCGGATTACCGAGCACCCCGGGAAGCAGCCGGGCCACCGCCTCCACCATGACCAGCACGGCGACCTCTCCCCCGGCCAGTACGTAATCGCCGATGGACAGTTCCCGCACCTCGTGCCGCGCCGCGGCGTCATCGGTGACGCGCTGGTCGATGCCCTCGTAACGCCCGCAGGCGAAGACCAGGTGGGCGCATTCGGCCAGCTCGGCCGCTACGGCCTGAGTGAACGGCTCGCCGGCCGGAGTGGGAACCACCAGCGCCGAGTCCTGCCGCACGGAGGCGTCCAGGGCCCGACCCCATACATCGGGCTTCATGACCATGCCGGCGCCGCCGCCGTAGGGCGTGTCGTCGACGCTGCGATGGCGATCGGTGGCCCAGTTCCGCAGGTCGTGCACGGCCAGGTCGATGAGCCCATCGGTCACCGCCCGACCGACCAGCGACTCCCGTAATGGATCCAGATAACCGGGGAAGATGGTGAGGACGTCGATCCGCATCGGGGCTAGAACATGCCGTCCGGCGGGTCCACCAGCAGCCGCCCACCGGGCACATCCACCTCGGGAACGATGGCGCTGACGAAGGGAACCAGTTCTTCGCCCCCGTCAATGGTCGTCACAACCAGAACCGGGGCGGCCGGCGGGTGCATCACATCGACGACCTCGCCCAGCGCCCGCCCATCGATGTGGACGACGTGCAGTCCGATCAATTGATGGTCGTAGAAGTCGTCCTCATCCCCGGCCTGGCCCAGATCCTCGGCGGGAAGAGACAACTCGGTGCCCCGCAGGGCCTCGGCCGCGTTCCGGTCGGCGAACCCCTCGAAACCGATCACCAGCACGGGGCCGGATCGGCGCGACGAGAGGACGGTCAGGCTCGCCAGTGAGTCAGCGGGCCGGTTGGTGGGCGGGTTGACCGACAGCACGACCCCGGCCGCGAATCTGCGGTCGGGGTCGTCGGTGAACGGTGTGACCGTGACCTCGCCGCGCAGCCCGTGCGGCCGACCGATCCGGCCGACCGCCACGACCTCAGCGATCGGTGTCCACCACGTCGATGCGGATGCCCCGACCGCCCACCGCGCCGATCACCGTGCGCAGCGCGGTGGCGGTACGGCCGCCGCGGCCGATCACCTTGCCCAGATCGTCCGGGTGCACCCGGATCTGCAGGGTGCGACCGCGACGTCCGGTGGTCAGGTCGACGCGGACCTCGTCATCGTGCTCGACGATGCCCCGGACCAGGTGTTCCAGGGCTTCGGTCAGCATGCTCACTCCGCGTTCGGGGTCGGTGCCGCTTCGGCCTCGGTGGTCTCGGCCTTGGCCGGCCGCTTCCGCGGGGTGGTTGCGGCGTTCGAGGAGTCGGCACCGATGGCAGCGACGGCCGCCTCGTACCGGGCCTTCTTGTCGACCTTCTCCGGCTGCGGCTTCAGCGTCCCCTCGGCCCCGGGCAGGCCCTTGAACTTCTGCCAGTCGCCGGTCACCTTGAGCAGCGACAGCACCGATTCGGTCGGCTGGGCGCCGACTCCGAGCCAGTACTGCGCCCGCTCCGAGTCGATGTCGATGACGCTGGGTTCGGCCTTCGGGTGGTACTTGCCGATGAGCTCGATGGCCCGGCCGCTGCGCCGGGTGCGGGCGTCGGCCACGACGACCCGGTAATACGGCTCGCGGATCTTGCCGAAACGCGCGAGCTTGATCTTGACTGCCACGGGCGGGAGAACTCCTTGATCTGGTGGCGGGACTCGTCCCGCCGCGGGGTGGTGCCACCGGGACCCGAGTGGGGTCGAGCCCGGACGCACCAAAAGGCGGCCGCGCTCCGGGGAGAGGGTCCGTAGACGGCCGTGGCCGCCTATTCTGCCAGATCCACGCCCGACTGTCTGCCGGCCAGTGCGCCGGCCCGAATCCGGCCGGCCCGGATCGCCGCGACCGGCCGGCGCAGCGCGGAGAGATCGACCGCCGGGTCGACGTCGAAGACCAGCAGGTCGGCGGGGTCACCGAGCGCGGAACCCGGCACCCTCAGCCACTCGCGGGTGGCTCGGCCGGCCTGGTCCAGCACGGTCCGGGCCGGGATCCCCGCCTCGATCAGCGCGTACACCTCGTCGACGATGAGGCCGTGGGGCACGAAGCCGCCCGCATCGGTGCCGGCGTGCCACGCCACCCCGGCGTCGACCGCGGCCCGGAAGGTGTCCAGATGCCGGGCGTGGAGCGACCGCATGTGGGCGGCGTAGTCGGGGAAACGGCCGGCGGCGTCCGCGAACGACGGGAAGTTGGCGATATTGATCAAGGTGGGGACCAGGTGCACGCCCTTCTCGGTCATCGTCGCAATCGTGTCCGGGGTCAGCCCCGTGCCGTGCTCGATGCAGTCGATGCCGGCGGCCAGCAGACCCGGCAAGGCGTCCTCGCCGAAGACGTGGGCGGTGACCCGGGCCCCGCCGGCGTGGGCGACGGCAAGGGCCTCGGTCAGTACGTCCTGCGGCCACAGCGGGGCCAGGTCGCCGATCGAGCGGTCGATCCAGTCCCCCACCAACTTGATCCAGCCGTCGCCGTCGCTCAGCTGGGTGCGGACCTCGTCGACCAGGTGGTCGGGCTCGACATCGACCCCCAGATCGCGGATGTAGCGCTTGGGCCGGGCGATGTGCCGGCCGGCCCGGATCAGCACCGGGAGGTCGTCCCGCCCGACCAGCGACCGGGTGTCCAGCGGCGAGCCGCAGTCGCGCAGCGCCAGCGCGCCGGCGGCCAGGTTCGTCCGGGCCTGCTGCTCTGCGGTCACCAGGTCGGTGATCCCGGTCTGCGAGTAGCCGACGTGGCAGTGCGCGTCGACCAGACCCGGCAACACGAATCCGCGCAGCTCGACCGCGTCCCGCACCGGACCCTCGACGAACACGCCGTCAGCGATCCAGTGATCGACCGGCTCTCCGGAGCCGGCATCGACCCCGGCGACGTGGAGGCGCACCCTATTTCTTGGGCAGCTTGAGCTTGCTCGGGTCGAAGCCGGCGGGCAGCTGGTCGAGTCCGGCCAGCGGGTTGCCGGCGCCCATGCCACCCGAGGGCAAACCGGGCATCTGGCCCATCCCCGGGAAGCCGGCGGGCAGACCGCCCCTGACCTTCGGCGGGGTCGGACCGCGCCCGGAACTCTTGCCCTTCTTGCCCTTGCGCGTCTTCGACACCTGCCGGTTCGACCGGGCCCCGGGGAAGCCGAGGCGGCCGGCCATCGACGACATCATCTTGCGGGCCTCGAAGAACCGGTCCACCAGCGCGTTCACCTGGGAGACGGTGCTGCCCGACCCCTTGGCGATGCGCACCCGCCGGGAGGCGTTGATGATCTTCGGGTTCTGCCGCTCCTGCGGCGTCATGGACTGGATGATGGCCGCCGTCCGGTCGATGTCCCGGTCGTCGACCTGGGCCAGCTGCTCCTTCATCTGACCCATGCCGGGCAGCATGCCCAGCAGCCCACCAATGGGACCCATCTTGCGGATCATCATCATCTGCTGCAGGAAGTCGTCCAGGGTGAAGTCGTTGCCGGCCAGCTTGGCCGCCATCTCCTCGGCCTGATCGACTTCGAAATGCTTCTCGGCCGTCTCGATCAGAGTGAGCATGTCGCCCATCCCGAGGATCCGGGAGGCCATCCGCTCCGGGTGGAAAACGTCGAAGTCGGCCAGCTTCTCGCCGGTGGAGGCGAACATGATCGGGCTGCCGGTGATCTGCCGGACCGACAGCGCGGCGCCACCGCGGGCGTCACCGTCCAGCTTGGTCAGCACCACCCCGGTGAAACCGACCCCGGACGCGAACGCCTCGGCCGTGGTCACCGCGTCCTGGCCGATCATCGCGTCCAGCACGAACAGCGTCTCGTCGGGCTGCACCGCGTCCCGGATGTTCGCGGCCTGGGCCATCAGCTCGGCGTCCACACCCAGCCGGCCGGCGGTGTCGACGACGACCACGTCGTGATGCTGGTGAAGCGCGAATTCCAGGCCGCGGCGGGCCACCGACACCGGGTCACCCATCGTGGTGCCGCTGGTCCCGGTGTTGCCCGGCTCGGGCGCGAACACGGCCGCCCCGGCCTGCTCTCCGACCACCTGCAGCTGCGTGACCGCATTCGGTCGCTGCAGGTCGCAGGCCACCAGCAGCGGAGTGTGGCCCTGCTCCTTCAGCCACAGCGCGAGCTTGCCGGCCAGGGTGGTCTTGCCGGCGCCCTGCAGGCCGGCCAGCATGATCACGGTCGGGCCGCTCTTGGCGAAGGAAATCCGTCGGGTCTCGCCCCCCAGGATCGTGATCAACTCTTCGTTGACGATCTTGATGACCTGCTGGGCCGGGTTCAGCGCGGCCGAGATGTCGGCGCCGGTGGCCCGTTGCCGGATCGCGGCCACGAAGGTGCGCACCACGGGCAGGGCCACGTCCGCCTCGAGCAGGGCGATCCGGATCTCCCGGCAGGTGGCGTCGACGTCGGCCGGGGACAGCCGGCCCTTGCCGCGCAGCGTCGAGAAGACACCGGCAAGCCGGTCGGACAGGGTTTCGAACACGAGGGGGCCTTTCACCTTCGGCGTCGCGCAGGAGCAGCGCGTCTGTCAGGCAGGGTAGTCGGCGACCGGAAAGGTCGAGCAGGCTCAGACGGCCTCGGCCACGCCCAGCGCGACCAGCACGGCCCGGCACAGAGCGGTGCCCTCGGCCGGAGTGAGCAGCCGCCGGTCCGCGGTGAGCAGGTAGAACACGTCGACCACCTCGGCGCCCAGGGTGTGCACCCGGGCGGCGGTCACGGTCAGTCCCTGCCCGCTGACCGACTCGGCCACGGCGTGCAACAGGCCGGGATGGTCGTGGGCCCGGACCTCGAGCACGGTGGCCCGTCGGGACGCGCCCTCGATCACCCGCACCGTCGGCGGCGCACTCCGGTCCGGGCGCCGCGAGGCGGAGCGACGGGCCAGCCGGGCCCGGATGTCCAGGCTGCCGTCCAGGGCCTTGACCAGGTCTGCGCGCAGGGTCTGGGCATCGGGTGGATCGCCGAACTCCGGGCTCACCGTCCAGGTCTGCAGGCCCATGCCGTCGACCGTGCGCGCGGCGGCGGCCCGGACGGTCAACCGGTGCATGGTCAGCACCCCGGCTGCCGCGGCCAGCAGACCCGTCCGGTCGGGGGCGGCCACGGTGACGTCGAAACCGGTCGGGGTCCGTTCGATGACCATCCCGGGCGTGCCCGCCTCGATCAACGATCGTTCCGTGACCGACAGCTCGGGTTCGTCGGGAACGCCCTCCCCCGCCAGCATTTGGCGCACCCGGGAGGCCAGGTACTTGACCTGACCGGCCTTCCAGGTCGTCCAGGCGGCCGGACCCGCGGCCTTGGCGTCCGCCTCGGTCAGGGCGGTCAGCAGGTCGAGAGTGGCCACGTCACCCACGGCCTCCATGACCGCGGCAATGGTGGTGGGGTCGTCCGGGTCGCGCCGCGAGGCCGACTCGGACAGCAGCAGATGGTGCCGGATCAGGGTCGAGATGGTGTCGATGTCCCGCTTGGCCAGGCCCAATCTCTCCAGCCAGGGCCCGACCATCTCCGCCCCGGTCACGCTGTGATCACCGGGCAGGCCCTTGCCGATGTCGTGGAAGACCGCCGCCAGCAGCAGCAGATCGGGCCGGGACACCCGGCGCAGCAGCGCGGAGGCGTTGACCGCGGTCTGCATCAGGTGCCGGTCAACGGTGTAGGTGTGCACCGGATCTCGCTGCGGCAACGACCGCAGCCGGTCCCAGCCGGGCAGGGCCGCGGCGATCAGGCCGGCCTGGTCCAGGCCCTCCCAGGCCGTGATCATCGACTCGCCCGCACCGAGCAGCGACAGGAAGGCGTCCAGGGCGGCCCGCGGCCAGGGGTCGGGCAGGCCGACGTTGGTCCGGGCCAGCCGGAGCACGGTGGCCGGCGAGACCGGCAGACCGGCCTGAGCGGCCGCCGCGGCCGTACGCAGCGCCAGGGTGGGGTCGGCGGCCGGATTGACCGAGCGGGCCAGCACGGCCTCGCCGTCCTGTTCGACCACGCCGTCGGCCAGCGGAGTGCGGTCGGCCCGGCGGATGAGGCGCCCGCCGACCTCGGCCAGGGTGCCGTGGCCGGACCCGGTCAGGGCCCGGTTGACCCGCTGCCAGGTCAGGTCGGACGCGTGCACGACCATCCGACCGATGGCGGACACGTGGCGCAGCAACATGTCCCGGTCGTCCAGGCCGAGGGCGGCGGCCACGGCGTCCTGATCCTGGGCCTGGATGCGGTCGGTGGCCCGGCCGACCACCTGCTGCAGGGCGTCGCGGACATCGAGCAGGGCCGAGCGGGCCTCCTCCAGGCCCTGATGCGGGCAATCGGCCAGCCATGAGGCGGCGACCGCGCGCATGACGACCAGGTCGCGCAGTCCGCCGCGGGATTCCTTCAGGTCGGGCGTGGTGGCGAAGGCCAGCTCGCCGCTGCGATCAGCCCGTTCCCGGGTGGAGGCGAGCAGGGCGGGCAGCCGGTCCTTGGCATCGGCCCGCCAATCCGCCAGCACCCGCCGATGCAGCGTGGTGGCCAGGTCGGGGTCGCCGGCGATGTGCCGCAGGTCGAGCAGCCCGAGCACCACCGGCAAGTCGGTGCGGGCCAGTTGTCGGGCCCCACCGACCGAGCGCACCGAATGGTCGAGCCTGATGCCCGAGTCCCAGATCGGGTACCACAGGCGCTGGGCCAGCATCTCGGCGTACGAGGCCGGCGTCTCGGTGGAGTGCAGCAGGACCAGGTCGAGGTCGGAGAACGGGGACAGCTCTCCGCGCCCGTATCCCCCGACCGCGACCAGGGCCACGCCGCCGACGTTGACCCCGGCCTCGGCGGCCAGCTCGGAGAGCCAGCCGTCGGTGAGCCGGGCCAACGCTCGGCGCCGGACCGGGCCGGTCAACCCGGCCCGGTCCAGCAGTGCCGTGCGCGCCTCGGCGAATGCCCGAGGTTGGGCCTTTCTCCCCTGCGCGCCGGCCATCTCTACTACAGGGCTTCCTGTCCGCGTTCGCCGGTGCGGACCCGCACCACGTTCTCGACCGTGGTGGCCCAGACCTTGCCGTCGCCGATCTTCCCGGTGCGGGCGGACCTGACGATCACATCGATCACGTCGTCGGCGTCGGCCTCATCGACCAACACCTCGACCCGGACCTTGGGCAGCAACTCGACGGTGTACTCCGCACCGCGGTAGACCTCGGTGTGGCCGCGCTGGCGGCCGTACCCGGAGGACTCCGAGACGGTCATGCCCTGCACACCGAACGCAAGCAGGGCCGCGCGGACCTCGTCGAGCTTGAACGGCTTGATCACGGCAGTGATCAGCTTCATGCGCCTACCTCGCTCTTTTCCGCGCCGACGATTTCGGCTAGATGACCAGAGGGAATGGTGCCCGTGGACGACTGGGTGTCGAACTCGTACGCGGTCTCCGCGTGTTCGTTGACATCGATGCCGTCGACCTCGACCTCATTGCTGACCCGGAAGCCGAGGGTCTTCTCCAGGATGAAGCCGAGGATGAAGGCGACGACGAACGAGTAGACGAGAACGGAGCCGGCTCCCAGGGCCTGCAGGCCGAGTTGCTTCAGACCACCGCCGTAGAACAGCCCGTCGGCCGCAACACCCGGGTCGGCCGCCGAACTGGAGAAGAAGCCGACGAACAGGGTGCCGAAGATGCCGCCGACCAGATGGACGCCGACCACGTCGAGCGAGTCGTCGTAACCCAGCTTGTACTTCAGGCCGACCGAGAAGGCACAGAGCGCGCCGACCAGCACACCCAGGATGACCGCGGCCCACGGGGTGATGAAGGCACAGGCCGGGGTGATGGCGACCAGACCGGCCACCGCGCCCGAGGCGGCGCCCACGCTGGTGGCGTGGCCGTCCCGCAGCCGCTCCACGATCAGCCAGCCGAGCACGCCGGCGGCCGTGGCCACCTGGGTGTTCATGAAGGCCAGGCCGGCGACGCCGTTGGCCGCACCGGCCGAACCGGCGTTGAAGCCGAACCAGCCGAACCAGAGCAGACCGGCACCCAACAGCACCAGCGGGACGTTGTGCGGGCGCATCGGGTTCTTCTTGAAGCCGACCCGACGACCCAACACGATGCACAGGGCCAGACCGGCGGCGCCGGCGTTGATGTGCACCGCGGTACCACCGGCGAAGTCCTCGACGCCCTTGGCGGCCAGCCAACCCTTGGCCCCGCCGACGCCGCCGAAGTCGAACACCCAGTGCGCGACCGGGAAGTAGACGATCGTCGTCCACAGCACCACGAAGATCGACCAGGTCAGGAACTTGGTGCGATCGGCGATGGCCCCGGAGATCAGGGCGGGGGTGATGATCGCGAACATCAGCTGGAAGGCCGCGAACACCAGAACAGGAATTCCGAAACCGGTGGTGCCGAAGACGACGTAATGGAACGCCTCGTCACCCAGTCCGGAAAGTGAGAAGTCGCCGTAGAACCCGCTGGTGGAATGAGCGGAGAAGGCGAGTTTGAAGCCGAAGAGCACCCAGAGCACGCTGACAATGCCGATCGTGACGAACGACATCATCATCATGTTCAGGGTGCTCTTGGCCCGAGTCAGGCCGCCGTAGAAGAAGGCGAGGCCGGGTGTCATGAGCAGGACGAGCGCGCTGCTGGCCAGGATCCATGCGGTGTCGCCGGTGTCGAAAGACGGCTTGGTGTACGGATCCGCGGCAAGCATGCTCGCTACGGCGTGCAGGACCATCAAACCTCCAGGTGGACGGGACGAAGCCACGACAAGGGCTTCGGGAACGTCAGCAGCTTCCGGGGAACGTGTTTCCGGGTACGGCCGGGAATGTTTCGCGTCGATGAACTCGGCCGCCCGGCGATGACCGGGTGATTTCTCGAATATGTCGGGGAAATGAAGTCGCAGTTCACCGGGGTTACCGGGGGCAAAGGGAGAAATGCGGTACGCGTCACTATTGGGTGACCGAAGCGATCACGCAGCGTTTCCGAACCCGCACACAGTGCCTATCGAGGTGTCAGTCGCCGAGCAGCGCGTTCACGAAGGCCTCGGGCTCGAACGGCGCCAGGTCGTCCGGGCCCTCGCCCAGACCGACCAGCTTGACCGGGACGCCCAGCCCCCGCTGCACCGCGACCACGATCCCGCCCTTGGCCGTGCCGTCCAGCTTGGTCAGCACGATCCCGGTGATGGACACCACCTCGGCGAAGACCTTGGCCTGGACCAGACCGTTCTGCCCGGTGGTGGCGTCGAGCACGAGCAATATTTCGTCTACTTCCGCTTGCTTTTCGATCACCCGCTTGACCTTGCCGAGCTCGTCCATCAGACCGGCCTTGGTGTGCAGCCGGCCCGCGGTGTCGATGAGCACCGCGTCCACCTGATCGGCGATGCCGCGGCCGACCGCGTCGAAGGCGACCGCCGCCGGGTCGCTGCCGGCGGCGCCGCGGACCACCTCGGCGCCGACCCGCTCGGCCCAGGTCTGGAGCTGATCGGCCGCGGCGGCCCGGAACGTGTCGGCGGCGCCGAGCACGACGGTGCGCCCGTCCGCGACCAGCACCCGGGCCAGTTTCCCGGTGGTGGTGGTCTTTCCGGTGCCGTTCACCCCCACCACGAGCAGGACCGAGGGCCGCCCGTCGTGGGGCAGGGCTCGAATCGATCGGTCCGGCATGTTCCCCTGCGCGTCGTACTGCACCGCATCCACCAACACGCGCTTGAGCAGCGCCCGCGCGCCGGCGGCGTCGGCCACGCCGTGGGCTGCCACCTCGGCCCGCAGCCGGTCGGTGATCTCTAGTGCGGCGGCCGAGCCCAGGTCGGCCATCAGCAGGGTGTCCTCGACCTCGGTCCAGGATTCCTCGTCCAGGGTGCCCGCACCCAGCAGGCCGAGCAGCGACCGACCGAAGGCGTTCTGGCTGCGGGAGAGCCGACCCCGCAACCGGTACAGCCGGCCCTCGGTGGGGGCGATGGTCTCCTCGTCGGCCGCGTCGACCGCCCCGGCGGGTTCGTCCGCGACCAGGCTCGGGGTCGGGATCGGGGGCGCGGGGGCGGCCGTCGGCACCTGCTCGACGACCGGTTCCGCCTCGGGCGGGGCGGGCGCGGGGGCCGCCAGGGCAGTGGGCGGCGAGAGGGGCGGCCGTTCGGGTCCGGATTCAGGTTCGGGTTCAGCCTGCGGTTGCGCCGGCTCCGGAGCCGCCGTTAGGTCCGTTTCGGTTTCGGGTTCGGGTTCGGGTAGCTCGACCTCGACGACACCGGGCCGGATCGAGTCCCGGGGCTCAGAGGCATCGTCGCCGACCCCCGGCTGACCGTCGACCTCGGGGCGATCGGCCACGGGATGTTCGATGAGACGTTCGACGGGCGCTGCCGCCGGCCGCACGGGTTCGGGGGTCCGCGGCTTCGGTGCCAGCGCCGTGCCCGACCCGGACGAGAAGGAGATCGAGCCGCCGGCCCGATATCCACCCTTGGCCGGGGGACCCTCGACCGTCTTGGTCGGGCTGGGCGGCGCCTGAGTCAGCGAGATGCGCCGGCGCCGCCCCAGCAGCAGGCCGACCACGACCACAACGACCGCGACGACCACGACAACCAGCAGGATCCACAACCAAGTAGCCACGTCGGTCATCCTGGCAGAGGGCACCGACGACAGGCACCGACCGCCCGCGGCCGAGGACTGGTCAGGATTGGTCGAAGAGCCGGTCCACCACTCGTCGGGCACGACGCGCAGCGCGCCGGTAGGCGTCCACGAACTCCCCCGGATCCTCACCCTCGGGGTAACCCAAGGCCCGCGCCACGCCGGCGAGTTCCCTGCCGTGCGAGGGGATCTGGTCCTCCGCCTTGCCCTTCACCAGCATCAAGGCGTTCCGGGTGCGGGTGGCCATGAGCCAGGCTTCCTGCAGGGCGGCGGCGTCGCCGGAGTCGAGCAGGCCCTCGGCGACGGCCGCATCGAGGCCGGCCAGGGTCTTCGGGGTCCGCAGCGCGGGGTGACGGCCCGCGTGCCGCAGCTGCAGCAGCTGCACGGTCCATTCGATGTCGGACAGACCGCCGCGGCCCAGCTTGGTATGGGTGGTCGGGTCGGCGCCTCGGGGCAGCCGCTCGGCATCCACCCGGGCCTTGATCCGCCTGATCTCGATGACGTCCTTGGCCAGCAGGCCATCCTCCGGGTAGCGGAACTCGTCGGCGGCCGCGATGAAAGCCCCGGCCAGGTCGGCGTCACCGGCGATGGGCCGGGCCCGCAGCAGCGCTTGACGTTCCCACGGTGCGGCGAAACGGCGCCAGTACGACCGGTAGGCCTCCAACGTCCGGACCAGCCGACCGTTGCGGCCCTCCGGGCGCAGACCGGCGTCCACCAGCAGCGCCGGGTCGGGGCTGGGTCGGGCCAGCAGCCGGGCCAACAGGTCGGCCGCGGCATTGGCCTGGTCCAGGGCGACCTGCGGGTCGGCGCCCGGCAGCGGCTCGGCCACGTACATGACGTCGGCGTCGGAGCCGTAACCCAGCTCGCCGCCGCCCAGCCGGCCCATGCCGATCACGGTCAGCTTGGCCTGGAACCCACCACGATCGACCCCGACCTTGTGCACCGCGGCGTCGAAGGCGGCATGGAACGTGGCCTCGGCGATCCGGGTCAGGCCACGGGCCAGATCGGTCACCTCGATGAGTTGGAGCAGGTCGCCGCAGGCCAACCTGAGCATCTCGTGCCGGCGCGCAGAGCGGGCTGCGTCGACCGCTTCCTGGGCGTCCTGCGACCGAGCGGCCCGGGCCAGCAGCGCCGCCGCCACTTCGTCCGGTTCCGGCTGGAGCAGGGCGTCGTCGTCGACGAGCAACTGCAGCACCTCGGGCGCCCGCGGCAGCAGATTCCCGACCAGCCGGGACTCCCCCAGCAGCAGCGCGAGCCGCTGCGCGACGGTGACCTCGTCCCGCAGCAGCCGGAGGTACCAGGGGGTGTCGGCCAGAGCTTCGGACACCGACCGATAGGAGAGCAGGCCGTTGTCCGGGTCGGCGCAGGACGCGAACGTGTCCAGCAGGACCGGCAGCAGGGTCCGCTGGATGGCGGCGCGTCGGCTCACCCCCTGGGTGAGCGCGCCCAGGTGACGCAGCGCGGCGTCCGGATTGCGGAAGCCGAGCGCCCCGAGCCGAACCACGGCCGACTCCGGCGACAGGCGCAGATCGTCGCCGGGGACGGCGGCCACGGCGTTCAGCAGCGGCCGGTAGAACAGTTTCTCGTGCAGGCGCCGGACCTCCGCGGCGTGCCGGAGCCGGTCGGTGGTGAATGCCTCGGCCGCGTTGAAGGTCCCGAACGCGGTGTAGCCCGCGGTGCGGGCCAGCCATTCCAGCTCGCCCGGGTCGTGGGGCAGCATGTGGGTGCGCCGCAGCCGCTGTAGTTGGACCCGGTGCTCGATCCGCCGCAGAAAGGTGTAAGCGGCGGCCATCTCGGCGCCGTCACTGCGCCCGACGTAGCCGCCCCGGACCAGCGCGCGCAGGCCGGTCAACGTGCCCGGAATGCGCAGTACCTCGTCGGTCCGCCCATGCACCATCTGCAGCAGCTGGACCGCGAATTCCACGTCACGCAGGCCGCCGGCTCCGAGCTTGAGCTCCAGCCCCTTGGCGTCGTCGGGAATGTTGGCTTCCACCCGACGGCGCATGGCCTGGACGTCGGAGACGAACGAGTCACGGCCGACCGCGCCCCAGACCCCGGGGCGGGTGGCGTCCACGAACGACTGCGCGACACCCAGGTCGCCGACCGCGGCGCGGGCCTTGAGCAGCGCCTGGAATTCCCAGGTGTGCGCCCATTTGGCGTAATAGGCGGCGTGGCTGGCCAGGGTGCGGACGAGCGCTCCGGCCTTGCCCTCGGGACGCAGCGCCGCGTCCACCTCCCAGGCCGCCTGACCGCAGATGCGCATCATGGCCGCGGCCAGGTTCGAACCGGTGACCAGCATGCGGGCGTTGTCGGCGTCCGGGTCGTCCTCGGGCGGTTCGGCCGCGAAGATCACGTCCACGTCGGACAGGTAATTCAATTCGCGGGCTCCGCATTTGCCCATGGCCACCACGCCGAGCCGGACCCCCGCGGCGCCGGCGCCCAGACCGGCCGCGGCCACCGACAGCGCGGCCTGCATGGTCGCGTCGGCCAGCGTGGTCAGCGCCGTGCACACACTGGGCAGTGCCACCACCGGCAAGGACGCCTCCACTGCCGGGGCCAGGTCGTGCGCGGCGACGATCAGCAGCTGCGAGCGGTAGGCGGTGCGCAGCGCCAGCACGGCCGCTCCGCCGGAGACGGTGGCGCGAGCTCCCGCGCTGCCGGTGCACGGTGCCGCGGCGGGATCAACCCCGACCGCGCCGGCCAACACCCGGTCGACCTCGTCGCGACGCAGTAGATCCCCGCCCGGTGAGGCCTCGGGGAGCAGCAGGCGCCACTGCCCCGGGTGTGCGGACAGGTGGTCGGACAGCCCCATCGAACCGCCGAGCACACCGAGCAGGCGGCCGGCGAAGCGCCGGTGTTCGACCAGCGCCGCCAGCAGGTCGGCCCGCTCCCCCGTCCCTTCGACGATCCTGGACAGACCGCGCACGGCCAGGTCCGGGCGGCCGGTCCGGGAGATACCGGCGAACACCGGGGCGTATTCCGGCGCGGGACCGTCGGCGCCGAGCAGCCCGACCGCGCGCAGATCGGCCTGGACCCGGGGCGTGTCGGGCAGGCCGTAGCGGGCCAGGGTACGAGGGGCCGGTCGGGTCACGATTCCTCCGCCGCGGTCAGCGGCAGTCGCTTCCCGGGCAGCGTTCCCGTGTGCTGCGCCTGTTGAACGAAACGTCGCGCGGCGTGCCGCCAGACCACGGCCATCTGTCCCTCCGCCTCGTCCAGCATTTTTCCCAGCCGGGCGGTCAGTGGCACGCCCTCGGCGATCGCCCAGCCGCGGACCACCTCGGCGGTGACCTCGGGGTGGAATTGGCTGCCCCAGGCGGACCGGCCGACCCGGAAGAACTGATTCGGGTAGCCGGTCGAGGAATACAGCAGCGTCGCGCCGGGCGGCAGCGGGTCGACGACGTCGTAGTGATAGTGGGCGACGTCGGGGGTGAGGGGCAGGTCCGCGCAGAGCGGATCGGCGTCGGCCGCGTCCCGTTTGGCGATCAGGTAGGCGCCGATCTCCGGGCCGTTCGGACCCTTGATCACCCGCCCACCGGTGGCCACGGCCAGCAGTTGCGCACCCAGGCAGATGCCCCAGACCGGCTGCTCCGCGGCCACCGCGGCGGCCAGTCGGCGCCGCACCGCCGGCAACCACGGCGCCTGGTCGTCGTCATAGGCGTTCATCTCCCCGCCCAGGCAGACCACCGCGTCGTGCTCACGCACCTGCTCCGGAACCGGGTCGCCGCGATGGCAGCGCCGCACGTCCAGTTCCGCGCCCGCCTCGATCAACCAGTCGCCCAGCCGCAGCGGCGGGTCGTCGTCGCCGTGCTGCAGCACCAGGATTTTCACCGGGGTATTCACCGGGGTATTCACATTGCCCACTCCACGATCACCGGGGCGTGGTCAGACGGCAGCTTGCCCTTGCGTTCCTCGCGATCGATCACCGCACCGGTGACCCGCGTGGCCAACGGCTCCGAGGCCAGCACGAAGTCGATGCGCATGCCGCGCCGTTTGGGAAAGCTGAGCTGGGTGTAATCCCAATACGTGTAGACGCCGGGGCCCGGCGTGTATGGCCGGACCACGTCCTGCAGCCCGGCGTCGAGCAGGGCCACGAACGCGGCCCGCTCCGGCGGCGTGGTGTGGGTCTGGGT
Source organism: Nakamurella sp. (assembly GCA_965277905.1). Classification (GTDB taxonomy): domain Bacteria; phylum Actinomycetota; class Actinomycetes; order Mycobacteriales; family Nakamurellaceae; genus Nakamurella. Next base: position 430,773 of record CBDIDW010000004.1, on the reverse strand, counting down.
GCGGTAGTACTCCACGCTCCAGACGTCGTCGTCGGTCGGGGCGATGTTGAAGTCGCCGCAGACGGCCAGGCTCTGCCCGCTGGTCGCCGCCGCGTACCCGCGCAGGGCGTCCAACCAGGCGAGTTTGTAGGCGTAGTGCGGGTCGCCGACGGCCCGACCGTTGGGCACATACACGCTCCAGACCTGGACCCCGCCGCAGGTCGCGCCGATGGCCCGGGCCTCGGTCGCGTCGGCGAAGGTGGGCAGGGTGAACGGCGCGGGCAGGCCGATCTGGACATCGTCCAGGCCGACCCGGGACAAAATCGCCACCCCGTTCCACTGCGAGAACCCGTGGTGCGCCGCCTGATAACCGAGCTCGGCCAATTGCTCTTCGGGAAATCCCGCGTCCGGGATCTTGGTCTCCTGGATGGCCAGGATGTCGACGTCGCTGCGTTCCAGCCAGGCCAGCAGCCGATCCATCCGAGCCCGGATGGAGTTGACGTTCCAGGTGGCCAGCCTCATCCGAGTACGGGTGCAGCCGGTGGGGCGGGCACGAAAAAGGAAAGGGTCCAGTCCGGGCGGGTTTCACCGTCGATCCGTGCCCGCCAGAGCAGGACCCGGCCGGGCGGCAAGGGCAGCCCGGTGTTGAAGTACAGAACAATGTGCGACCGGGCCGGCAGTGCCCGCCGCGGCACCCCGGCGCCGCGGAAGTTCGGCTCCTCGACCTGCAGATTCTGCCCGAACCGGATGACCGGCGACCCGCTCCCGTCGGGCAGCTCGACCGGATTGCCGGACGTGTCCTGCAGGACGATCTCGAACACGTATTGCTCGTTGAACACCTCGGGCGGGAACTCCAGCGCGACCACCAGAGCAAACGCCGCGGTCGCGCCGGTGCCGTGGTCCCGCCCCAGGACCTGCAACCCGCCGCCGACCACCTGCAGCTTGCCGAGTTGGTCGGCCACGGCGTAGTCGGCCAGGGTGAGGCTGACCTGGGCCCGGTCGAAGACGTCGCTCATGCTGCGTCCCGTCCGCGCCGACCGGCTTCCATGCTCCGATCGTGCCAGACCGGATCGGTCCGACATTCCCGCCTGGCTGTGCCGAAGCCACTGAACGTCACCGTCGCTTCACCCGTTCGCAGCGCGCCACGGAGCCGGGAACCGGGTAGATCTTTGGGCACCGACTTCAAAGGCGAAGGGTTGTCCTGATGCGTCTTTTCCTGCCCACCGTCCGGCGACGGCTGGCCGTCCCGCTGGTGCTGACCCTCGGCCTGCTGCTGCTCGGGCAGATTCCCGCGGCGGCCGCCAGTAGCGCCACCATCGTCGGGGTCGGCTCCGGGCGCTGTCTGGACGTCACCGGCGCATCCACCACGCCCGGCACCCAGGTGATCATCTGGGACTGCCACGGCAACTCGAACCAGATCTGGAGTGCCACCGCAGCCGGTGAGTTGCGGGTCTACGCCGGCAGCCGGTGTCTGTCGGTGACCGGGGCGTCGCTGACCCGCGGCGCCAAGGTGGTCAGTGACACCTGTACGGGCGGGGCGAATCAGCGCTGGACGCTTCGGTCCGACGGTTCCATCCTGGGCGTGCAGTCCGGATTGTGTCTCGACGTCACCGGCGGCTCGACCGCCAACCTGGCGCCAGTGGAGACCTGGACCTGCAATGGGCAGACGAACCAGCACTGGCGCACCACCATCACCCAGGACGGCACCGCGCCGTCGGTCCCGGCCAACCCGCGCACCAGCGGCTTGACCTGCAACTCCGTGCAGCTTTCCTGGGATGCCTCGACCGACAACGTGGGCGTCGCCTTCTACGACGTCTACCACGACGGCCAGTTGATCAAGTCGGTATCCGGCACCACCTTGACCACGTCGCTGACCGTGGTGGCCGGAGTGACCTGGGGGCTGTACGTCAACGCCCGCGACGCCGCCGGCAACGTGTCGCAGGCCAGCGCGACGGTGCCGATCACCCCTCCGCAGTGCCAGAGCGACACCACGCCGCCGAGCACCCCGCAGCAGCTGTCCGCGTCGACCTCGGGCACCACCGTCACGCTGACCTGGCAGGCCTCGACCGACAACATCGGGGTCCGGTATTACGACATCTACCGGGGCGGGACCAAGGTGGGCACCGTGTCCGGGACCGCGACGACGCCGCCGGCCACCACGTTCCTGGATTCGGGCCTGACCCCCAGCTCGACCTACGGCTACAGCGTCACCGCGCGCGACGCCCAGGACAACACTTCGCCCCACAGCGCCACCGCCTACGTCACCACCGGATCGGGATGCACGTCGTCGGTGTGCACGGTCACCCAGATCACCACCGAGACCGATATCCCCTGGGGCCTGCTGACCATGCCCGACGGTTCGATCCTGTACGCGCGGCGGGATGTGCACGACCTGGTCCGGCTCGACCCGGCGACCGGGGCGAAAACGACGGTCGGGACCGTGCCGAATGTCGACGAGACCGACGGCGAGGGCGGCCTGCTCGGCATCGTGCTGTCCCCGTCGTTTGCCACCGACCACTGGCTGTACCTCATGCACACCTCCCCCACCGACAACCGGATCGTGCGGATCCAGTTGCAGGGCAACGTGTTGCAGACCAGCACCGAGCAGGTCCTGGTGAGCGGGATCCTGCGGAACAAGTACCACAACGGCGGTCGGCTGCGGTTCGGCCCGGACGGCAAGCTCTACGCCAGTGCCGGCGACGCCCAGAACGGCGACAACGCGCAGAACCTGGGCAACCTGAACGGAAAGATCCTGCGGATCAATCCGGACGGCTCGGTTCCCTCGGACAATCCGTTCGCGGGGTCCTACATCTGGAGTTACGGGCACCGCAATCCGCAGGGCCTGGCCTTCGATTCCCAAGGTCGGTTGTGGGAGCAGGAATTCGGCAACTCCGTGATGGACGAGACGAACCTGATCGTCAAGGGCGGCAATTACGGCTGGCCGGCCTGCGAGGGAACCTCCGGCACCTGCTCGACGGCCGGATACATCGCGCCGAAGAACACCTATCCGGTGGCCGACGGCTCGTGCTCCGGCATCGCGATCGTCCGGGATGTGCTCTACGTCGCCTGCGAACGCGGCACCCGGATGTACCGGGAAATGATCAGCGGATCCAGCCTGACCAACGTGCAGGTCTACTTCAATGGCACCTATGGCCGGCTGCGCACCGTGGAACCCGCGCCGGACGGAGGTCTTTGGCTCACGACCACCAATGACGGCGACAAGGACAGCATCCCGAACAACAGCAACAACGTGATCCTGCACGTGGCGCTGGGGAACTAGGGCCTGCGATGCCGTCCGTGCGTGCGTGTCACGGTCTCATGCGGGCGGCGCCCACCACGCCACCAGCTTCCGCGCCCGCATCATTGGCCAACGCGCCGAACGCTACCGATGTTGGATTGACCGCGCTTTCTTTCGTAGCGGGGCAAGCACATCCAGCGATCCCATAGCCGGCCGGAAATGGGCGTACCCGAGCCATTACGCGGCCGATGGAGGATCACTGCCGTCTCGGCAGATCATGGCCCATACCAGGTAGTGAACAGGGAGCAGAATGCGTGGGTTCGTCTGGAAACCGAGCGCATGATAATTCGTGACGGTATCAACACGATGACTGGCAAAGTGCGCATTTCTGGAATTTTGATTACATTCGAAATGTCGTCCGGCACTTTTGCCGGGTACGCCGGAAAGGACCCGGTCAGGTTATCTGTTCAAACAGTCGTGCGTAAGTTGACCTCCGGCTCTCCATCATCTTGGACTTTGACTCCCTTGTCGTCGAATGAATGTCGAATTGATGTCGATCACGATTCGCTGTTGATCTCCCGACAATAGGACAGGAACGTGTTGAGCATGCAGCGCCGGTCGCTACCCGCGGACGGCCGCGAACTCCCCGCCGAGGCCGACACATGGTGTGCGATCGTCTGCGTGTATGCAGCAATCCGTCGCCCCGGATGCCAGGTGCGGCGCGCGATCACCGGTGCGGCGCGGCCCGGTAGGCCGCGGCGGTAGCGGCTGCGGTCTCGACCCGCAGGAGCAAACCGGCCGACGGCATGACTCGGCCCGCGTAGGTCGACATCCGCGATGTCGAGGTGCCTGTCAAGCGAGCACACTCGGCCGCGGTCATTCCGCTGAGAGCGATGGCCTGCCGGAGGCGTCGAGCGATCTCCCTGCGTTCGGAATCCATCGCTTCCTCACGGGCCCGCCGGACGGTCTCCGCCAGCATGACCGCAGCACCGCTGTCCGGTTCCTGGTCCGCGTAAGTCTGGACATCGCGGGCGACCTGCCCCCATGGGCCTGCGTTTGGGCCAACACATGGTCGTGATCGAAAGACAGACGGTGGCCGGCGTCAGCGGTAATGGCTGTGCCGCACCAAGATGGCATCAGGCACGACCTCCTGGAGTGGGGCCGCGCTGGGCAAGACCGGGAGCAATTCGGGCGGCGGGTTGGGCTCGATCGGGGTGGCATTCACGCTGACCTCGCCGCTTATCTCGGTCGCCGTCACACCAACGACGTTGGTCTTATCAGAAGTGGCAATTTGGCGGCCGTCCCGATTATTGGAAGTCCCTTGACCTGCTCGGGGCGACCAGGCTGATACCGGCCAGGCGGTCGGCCAGGATGGAGAAGGCGGCGCCTTGTCGTTCCAGCCGGCCACGGACCAGGAGCGCTTGGGACAGCCGCGCGGTGCGTCGGTAGTGGGACCAGAAACCTTTGGAACAAACGATGTTCGCCATGCCGGTCTCGTCTTCCAGGTTGATGAAGATGATGCCGGATGCGGTGGCCGGGCGTTGCCGGTGGGTGACCACCCCGGCCACCAACACCCGGGTGCCGTGCTCGACCGCGGCCAGATCGGCCACCGTGCGCACGCCCATCGTGCGCAGCCGCTCGCGGGAGAACTCGGTCGGATAGGCCTCGGGCGAAATTCCGGTGGCCCAGATGTCGGCCACGGTCAGCTCGATCTCGCTCATCCCCGGCAGCGGGGGTGCCAGCAGGCCCACGGTGGTACCGGGAAGGGTGCCGGCTCGTGGGCCCGCCGCCGCGCCCGCTGCCCACAGTGCTCGGCGCCGGTCCTTGCCCATGGTGACCGTACCGCCGGGCGCCAGGGTCAGCGTGTCCAGAGCGCCCGCGGTGGCCAGTGCCTCGGCCTGGAAGGTGGTCAGGGTGATCGCTCGGGTGAGCTGGTCGATGTCGCGGTAGCCCGCTGACGGCGCGGCCGGGCGAGCCTGCACGATCCGACCGGCCAGCTCGTCCCCGATACCCCGGACCTCGCCCAGGCCGAGCCGGATGGCCGGCTTGCCTTCCGGGTCCGGTTCCAGGGTGGCGTGGGCCAGGGAGGCGTTGACGTCGGGCCGCCGGATGATCACCCCGTGCCGGCGAGCGTCGGCGACCAGAGACTGCGGTGAGTAGAAGCCCATCGGCTGGGCTCGCAGCAGGGCGGCGGTGAACGCGGCCGGGTGGTGCAGTTTGAGCCAGGCCGAATAGAAGACCAGAGCCGCGAACGACAGGGCGTGCGATTCGGCGAAGCCGAAATTGGCGAAGGCCAGCAGCCGCTCGTAGATCCGATCGGCGATCGGCCCGGTGAGGCCGTGCTCGCGTCGCATTCCTTCGTAGAGCCGGTCCTTCAGCTGGGCCATCCGGGCACCGGATCGCTTGGCCCCCATGGCTCGGCGGAGCTGGTCGGCCTCGCCGGCGTCGAAACCGGCCACGTCCACCGCCAGTTGCATCAGCTGCTCCTGGAACAGCGGGATGCCCAGCGTCTTGGCCAGTGACTTCTCCATCACCGGGTGGTCGTAGACGACGGGTTCCTCGCCATTGCGCCGGCGGATGTAAGGGTGCACCGAGCCGCCCTGGATGGGGCCCGGCCGGATCAGCGCGACCTCGACCACCAGGTCGTAGAAGGTCTGCGGCTTCAACCGGGGCAGGGTGGCCATCTGGGCCCGCGATTCGACCTGGAACACCCCGACCGAGTCGGCCCTCTGCAGCATCTCGTAGACCGCCGGCTCGGACAGGTCGAGCTGGGCGAAGTCGACGTCGATGCCCTCGTGCTCGCGGACCAGGTCGATCGCGTAATGCAGGGCGGAGAGCATGCCCAGCCCGAGCAGATCGAATTTGACCAGGCCGATGGTGGCGCAGTCGTCCTTGTCCCATTGCAGCACCGACCGGTCTTTCATCCGGGCCCATTCCACCGGGCACACCTCGCCCACCGGCCGGTCGCAGATCACCATTCCGCCGGAATGAATGGACAGATGCCGAGGGAAATCCTGCAACTGGGCGGCCAGATCGATGACGTCGGGGGGAATGACATGCTCGATCGGGCCGGCCCCCGACCCGACCCGGTCGGATTCGGGCGCCAACTGGGCGGCCAGCGGGGTCCAGCCGTCCAGCTGTTTGGAGAAGGCGTCCTGCTGCCCGGGCGAATGGCCCATGGCCTTGGCCATGTCTCGCACCGCCATCCGCGGCCGGAAGGTGTTGACGTTGGCCACCTGGGCGGCGTGGATGCGGCCGTAGGTGTCGAACATGTGCTGGATCACCTCCTCCCGCCGGTCGGATTCGATGTCCACGTCGATGTCCGGGGGACCCTCCCGCTCGGTGGCCAGGAACCGTTCGAAGAGCAGCGCATATTTCACCGCATCGACCGCGGTGATGTGCAACGCGTAACAGACCGCGGAATTGGCGGCCGACCCCCGCCCCTGGCAAAGAATACTGCTCTTCCGACAGAAATCGACGATTTCGTGGACGATCAAGAAATAGCCGGGGAAATTGAGCTCGGCGATGACGCCCAGCTCTTTCTCGATCTGGGCGTAGGCCTGTGGGTTGCTCTCGGGTGGGCCGTAGCGCTCCGCGGCCCCGGCCAGGGCCAGCACCCGCAGCCAGCTGTTCTCGTCGTGCCCCGGGGGGACGCGGAACGGCGGCAGGTTCGGGGCCACCAGCTTCAGGTTGAAGGCGCATTCCCGGCCCAGCGCGGTCGCGGTGTCCACCGCCCCCGGGTAGCGGGCGAACAGCCGGGCCATCTCCGCCCCGGACCGCAGGTAGGCGCCGGGGCCGGCGGGCAGGTACGGGTCGGCCTCGTCCAAGCTCCGCCGGGCCCGCACCGCCGCCATCGCCGACCCCAGCCGGGACGACCGTGGGGCGGCGTAGTGCGCGCCGGTGGTGGCCACCACCGGCAGCCCCAGCTCCTCCGCCAGCGCCGCGAGTGCGTCGTTGTCCTCGTCGTCGGTGGGCGCCAGCCGGGTGGTCAGCTCGACCACCACCGCGTCCCGGCCGAACAGCTCGATCAGCTCGATCAGGGCCCGCCGGGCCGCGTCGGGACCACCGCCGGCCAGAGCTCGCCGCACTCGACCCTTGCGGCAGCCGGTCGGGATCAGCCAGTGCCCGCTCGCCGCGTCGCTCAGGTCGGCCGGGACGTACACCGGCCGTCCTTTCGCGCCGCCGGCCAGTTGGGCCCGGGAGATCTCGCGGGCCAGCCGCCGGTAGCCCTCCTGGTCGCGCACCAGCACCAGCAGGTGCTCCCCGACCGGGTCGGGCACGCCCATCTGTGGTTCCGGTAACCCGAGCGAGAGTTCAGCCCCATAGACGGTTCTCAGTCCAGTACCGGCGGCCGCCTCACAGAACCGGACGGCGCCGTAGAAGCCGTCGTGATCGGTCAGGGCCAGCGTCTCGAGGCCCAGCTCCAACGCCTGTGCCACCAGCAGCTCGGGGGTGGAGGCGCCGTCGAGAAAGCTGAACGCCGAGTGGCAGTGGAGTTCCGCGTAGGGCACCACCGGGTCGGCGTTCCGGTCCGGCGGGGGCAGCAGCCGGACCGGTTCAGTCGGCACAGTCGGCACAGTCGGCACAGTCGGCACAGTCGGCACAGTCGGGGCACGGTGCCCGAGCACGTCGTCCGGCCCCCGACCGGGCAGCGGCGGCCGCCCGGACAGCGCCCGCTCCAGCTCGGACCATGGCACCAGCGGATTGGACCAGCCCATCAGTCGTACGTCCCTTCCAGTTCCCAGCCTGCCGGCCCGAACCGGAGCAGCCATCCGGCGGTGTCGGTGAGCAGTTGCAGCCGGGCCCGATAGCGGGCCGGAGCCCGGACCCGGGTGCCGGCCAGCCAGTCCGGGATGACGTCGGAATGCCGCGGCGGCGGTTTGCGGTAGTCCAGGTCCCCCGGAGCCGGGGCGTAGCGCCGCGGGCCGGCGCGGACGGGAACGGGAGCCGCGACGGCCACCGGAACAGGCTGGGCCGTCGGGGCCCACCACCGCTCGTCCAGCGCCCACGGTCCAGCCCATTCCTGCACCAGATCGGGCAGTTCCGCCGCCCGCAGCAACACGGCGGGGACACCGGTGAGGGCGCCGCGCTCGTCCACCTCGACCTCGTCACCGCGGGCGTCGAGCAATCGCACCGACTCCGGATCGGTGAGCGAGGCGGGTGAGGGTGCCGGCAACGCGCCGGGCCAGGGTGCGGCCGGATCCCGGGCCGGCACCTTCTCCTCACCCCAGGGCACCAGGGTGATCCTCTCGGCCGGGCCCCGACCGCCGGAGAGCACCGCGGAGAGCACCGCCTGCGGGCCGAGCAGGCCCTGCACCCGGGCGAACGCCCAGCCGGCCTTCTGGTCCTGCTCGCCGTCGCTGCCCCACAGGCCGTACTGGATGAGCCCGGCCCCGATGGCCTCGACCGGTTCCAGTCGCAGCCAGACCAGCGCGCCGGGCCCGCCACCGTCCTCCGAACCGGACCCGGCGGTGACCGTGCGCCCGGCCGTGAGCCAACCGTCGAGCTGCCAGCGCAACCGATCTGCGGTGGCCGCGGCGGTGAGCGGTCGGGCACACCGCCAGACCCGGGAGAGCACGGCGCCCTGATCAGTGCCGGCGCTGATGGCCAGCCGGGTGCAGGCCAGCCCGGCCCCGGCCAGCCGCTGGTGGAACCGTTCGGCCAACGCCCGGGCCAGGAACGCGGCCGTGTCCACCCGCTCCACCGGCGGATCGCAGGCCTGCTCCACCACCAGCTCCTCCGGGATGACCCGGCGGGACAGGCCCCGCTCCGGGGCACCGCGGGCCAGTCGATGAGCGGCCAGCCCGTCGGCCCCGAAGCGGGTGATCACCGAACGCTCCGGCAGCTGGGCGAATGAGCCCACTGTGATCAGGCCGAGTCGGATCAACAGGTCGACCAGGGCCTTGCGCTCGGGTGGGGAGATGGCCGGGTCCTGGGCCAGGGCGGCCACCGGCAGCGGCGCGCAGAACTGTGCCGCACCGCCCGGTGGGATCAGGCGGGACTGCCGGGCCGCCAGCACCGCGACCTCCAGCGAGTCGGCCGCCCCGACCTGACATTCCACGTCCAGGGCCTCGACCACGTCGGTGATCCGTTCCGCGGCCGCGGCCTCCGAACCGAAGTAGCGGGTCGGCCCACGGAGCGACCCGGCGATCAACCCCGGCCGCAGGATCTCGACTCCCGGCACGATCGACTCCAGCGCCGCGGCCACCGGCTCGAACAGCCGGGCGTCACGGTCAGGATCGGCCGCCAGCAGAAGCAACTCGGGACAGCGGGACTGCGCCTCGCGCTTGCGCTGCCCGGTGCGGATGCCCTCCGTCCGGGCCGCCGAGGTACAGGCGACCACCCGGTTGGCGTGCAGCACCGCCGCCGGTTCGCCAGCCGGTCGGCCGAGCTGCCGGGCCCCGGCCACCGCCGGCCAATCCGGGCACCACACCACCACCGCGCGCTCTGCATCCACCGCCATGACCAGACCTCTCCTGCAAGCCGAACCTGTGTTCGAAGCTAGAAGAGGGCACCGACAGTCGGTCGTCGGTGCAGGTCAGCGACGTGTTCTCAACCTCTGGTCGAGGTTCAGGTTGAGGGTCCGAAGGCGGTCAGGAAACGATCCCGGAACGTGTCCATCCCGGAAATCGGCGCAGACGGCGACGGGTGCAGGCCCGGTTGCCAACCCCATCCCGAGATTCGGGAAAGCACCGCCGGATCGTGCGCGATGATCGAGATGGGGACGTCGTGATCCGGGTTGTCACCGCTGACGATCGTGGCGGGCTGATGATCACCCAGCACCACCATGACCAGGTTCTGATCGTTCACCTGGGTCACCCAGGAGATCAGCGCGGTGAGCGAGTACTGAATGGACTGGCCGTAGGCCGCCCCGACCCGGGCGGCGCTGCTCCACACTGCGCCCGGCTGATTGCCGGCGGCGGGCTGCGGGTCGAACACGGTGCCGTCCCCGACGGAGGACCAGTCGACCATGCTCGGCAACGGCGCCCACGGGGTGTGGCTGGACACCAGGTCGATCTCGGCCATCACCGGTGCGTGCCCGGGGGTCAACTCGTTCCGCTGGAAGGCGGAGAGGATGTACTGGTCGGGCATGTTCGCATAGCTGAAGCTCGGGCCCCGGTAGCCGACGTTGTGGGCGTCGTAGATCTGGTCGTAGCGATAGAACCGCTTGCCCTCCGGCCAGTCCCGGTAGTTGGCGGCGTCGTCGGCCGCCGTCCGCCAGCCGGCCTGGTGGAAGGCCTGGGCCAGGGTGAGCCGGCTACTGGCGATGAGCTGGTCGTAGCGCAGCTGGCTGTCCACCCACAACCCGGACTCGAGCGTCGCGTGGGCCAACCAACTGATGCCGCCGAAGGTGGGTGAGGTCAGGAAGGCGCTGCGGGCCGAAAACCCCGCCGCGGCCAACCGGGTCGTGCCGGTGTCCAGCACCGCGTCCACTCCGGGCGAGAAGGCCGAACCATGGACCGCCACCTGTCCGTAGCTCTCCACGAAGGCGACGATCACGTCCTTGCCGCGCAGCCGGGTGAGCAGCTGGTCGCTCGGGGTGATGGCCATCGGGTCGTGGGCGATCGCCGCGGCGAAGCCGGGCTGGTCGGCCAGGCTGCTCCGGACCTGCCGGGCCTGGTCATAGGCCAGCACGGTGGCCTCGGCCGCGGCCACCGGCGCCCCCGGCCCGACCTGCACACCGACCACCATTCCGACCACCCAGAGCACCGCCGCGGCTCCCGCGAAGCGCGCGGTGGTGGATCGTTGCCGGACCATCCGGACCGCCAGCCGCCGGGTCGACAGCGGCAGCACCACCAGCAGCGTCGCCACCACCGCGATGACCAGCACGAGCACGATGATCGTGCCGGCCCGGCCGATGGAGTCGTCGAGCACACCCAGCGCCGGGCCCAGGTAGCTCCAGTCCGACACCGGGTTGTAGGGCCGGTCCAGGGCCGCGTAGAAGCCCATGTCCAGCACCTTGACCAGCGCCAACAGCCCGAGCAGCACACCGAACCCGAGCGCCGCCCAGCGCCCGGTCCGGGCCGGCAGGACGAGCAGTGCGGCGATCGCCACCACTCCTTCCACCGGTATTCGCAGCAGCGTGGACAGCGACAGCTGGGAGAGCTGGTCCGGAGCCACCAGCGCGAACCAGACCAGCAGGAACGCGCTGAGGGTGAGCGTCGCGGCGACGATCCGCCGGCGGCGGGAAACGGAGTGCTCGACCCGCGGCCGATGTCGGATCAGCCACACCACATCTCGTCCGAACGACTCCACCAGCAGCGCGAACGCGGCCAGCAACACCGTGGTCGCCAGCCACCGCGGCAGCAGCCCGGTGAGCACCGCGGTCAACGCCACGCCCTGGATCGCTGCGACCACCTTGCACCAGTACCGAGCCGGCGCAGGTTCCCGCAGCCACGGCCACAGCCAACCGGCCCCGCCGAACAGGTACCGGGCCGCACCGATCAGCAGCACCCAGCCACCCACCAGCCGGACGTCGTACACGGCCAGCACCAGGATCGCGAAGGCGTCGACCTCCATGTCGAAACGGGCCCCGACCGCATTGGCCGTGCCGGTGCGCCGGGCCACCCGGCCGTCGACCGCGTCCAGGATCAGCGCAACGATCGCCAACCCGGTCATGACCGGCACGTGCGCCGGACGGTCGAAAGAATCCGCGATCAGAGCGGTCAGCCCGCCCACCAGCGTGACCCGAACCAGGGTGATCCGATCGGCCGGTGGCAGCCGCCGGTCCCCCGCCCGGAGCCGGGCTCGCAGCAGGCTGCCGTTGACCACGATCCCGCAGGCGCCGCCTAGCACCCACCCGGCCGGGCCGAGCCCAACGGTCATCGCGAGCACGGTGAGCACCAGCAGCTGGGCACCGAGCCCCGCCACCGCCGCGCGTCGAACCGTCTGCACTCCGCCTCCGTATCCATCACCAGAGACCCTGTGATGGGGTCTCGGTCGGGAATACGTTGACCATCACACTCCGGTTCACGGATCGCGGAGGAGGCAGTGTGCAGGCGCAGGCGTTCTGGCTGGCGCGGCCCGGCCTGGGCGAGGTCCGGACCGCGGCTCTCCCCGACCCGGAACCTGGTCAGGCGTTGGTCCGGGCGCTGTACAGCGGGGTCAGCCGGGGAACCGAAACCACGGTGTTCCGCGGCGAGGTGCCCGCCGCGACCGCGGGCGCCATGCGGGCCCCGTTCCAGGACGGCGACTTTCCGGCACCGGTCAAGTACGGCTATCTCAGTGTCGGCGTGGTCGAGCAAGGATCGCCGGAGCTGCTGGGGCGCACCGTGTTCTGCCTCTACCCGCACCAGACCCACTATGTGGTGCCGGAATCCGCAGTCGTGCCGGTGCCCGACGAAGTGAGCCCGATGCGAGCCGTGCTGGCCGGCACGGTGGAGACCGCGGTCAATGCCCTCTGGGACGCCGGGCCGTTGGTCGGTGACCGGGTGGCGGTGGTCGGCGCGGGCATGGTCGGGTGCTGCTTGGCCCGACTGTTGGCCGGTATACCGGGAATCCAGGTCGATCTCATCGACGTGGACGAGTCCCGGGCCGAAATCGCCGGAGCCCTCGGGGTCGGCTTCGCCTCTCCGGGAAAGGCCGTCGGTCACCGGGATCTGGTTTTTCACACCAGCTCGACCGGGGCGGGCCTGCAGACGAGTCTGGACCTGCTCCGCGACGAGGGCACGGTGTGGGACCTGTCCTTCTACGGCACCCGTCTGGTGGAAGTGGCCCTGGGCGGTGCGTTTCACACCGGACGACTCGCGGTGCGGTCCAGTCAGGTCGGCCGGGTCGCCCCGGCCCGACGCGGCGACCGCAGCACCGTCGACCGGCTGGCGCTGGCCCTGGAGTTGCTCGGCGACCCCGTCTTCGACGCCCTGCTGTCCGGCCCGGTCGATTTCGTCGACCTGCCCGTCGTGATGGCCGAGTTGGCCGCCGGTCGCCGGTCCGCCCTGTGCCAAGTCATTGACTACCAAGGAGTCTGATGTTTTCCCGCGACGGAGGAGTCTGATGTTTTCCCGCGACGGAGGAGTCTGATGTTTTCCCGCGACGGAGGAGTCTGATGTTCGCCGTGACGGTGCGCGACCACATGATGGTCGCCCACAGCTTCACCGGGGAGGTCTTCGGACCCGCCCAGCGGCTGCACGGCGCCACCTTCGTGGTCGACGCCACGTTTCGGGCGCCGGCCCTGGATGCGGACGGGATCGTCCTCGACATCGGTGCGGCCGCCGAGGCCTTGCGAGAAGTGCTGGCCGAGTTCAACTACCGGAACCTGGACGACCTGCTGCCGGGCGTGAACACCACCACTGAGATGTTGGCGCAGACGGTGGCCGACCGGCTGGCCGCCCTGATCCGCGACCGGGCCGGCACCACCACCGCCCTCACGGTCACCCTGCACGAATCGCACCTGGCCTGGGCCAGCTACGAGCGCGCGCTATGACTGTTGGATCTGTGCACTTCGTCGTCCCGGCCGGTATCGACGACCCGACCCGCCCCAGCGGCGGCAACGTCTACGACCGACGACTGACCACGGCCCTGTCCGATGCCGGCATGGGTGTGGTCGAACACCGACTGGCCGGAGACTGGCCGGACCCCGGCTACGCCGCCCTGGCCGACCTGCACGACCACCTGATCGCCCTGCCGGACGGCGCCACCGTGCTGGTCGACGGACTCATCGGCAGCGCCGCCGCCGACGTCCTGGTCCCGCACGCCCGGCGATTGTGCCTGTTCCCGCTCGTGCATCTGCCCCTGTCCACGGCGGCCGAGGCCGAGGTGTTGGCCGTCGCCACCGGGGTGATCGTGACCAGCGCCTGGACGCGGGACCGGCTGCCCGATCTCGGGGTGCCGATCACGGTGGCCGAGCCCGGCGTCGACGCGGCCGAGCCCGCCCCGGGCACGCCCAGCGGCAGCGAGTTGCTCTGTGTGGCCGCGATCGCCCGGCACAAGGGTCACGACGTGCTGCTGGACGCGTTACGGCAGGTGGCCGAGTTGCCCTGGCACTGCCGCTGGGTCGGTTCGCCGGATCGGGACCCCGATTTCGCCGCCGCCCTCGACGCCGAAATCGCCGCGTCCGGCCTGGACCAGCGGATCGAACGCACCGGGCCGCTGTCCGGGCGGTCGTCGGCGGCGGCGTACGCAGGTGCCGACCTGCTCGTGCTGCCGTCGCGAGGGGAGACGTACGGCATGGTGATCACCGAAGCGCTGGCCGCGGCCGTGCCGGTCGTGGCCACCGACGTCGGGGGCGTGCCGGACACCCTGGGGACCACGCCGGCCGGCGGACGACCCGGTCTGCTCGTCCCGGCCGGCGATCCCGGCGCGCTGGCGGCCGCGCTGCGCCGCTGGCTGACCCAGCCCGACCTGCGGACCTGTCTGCGGACCGCGGCCCGCGAGCGCCGGGACGCCCTGCACGGCTGGGACCGGACCGCGGAACAGGTGCTGCGCGCACTGACCTCCGGCGGCCGCTGCGAGGCCCGATGAGCGTGCGGACGCGGGCCTGGCTGCGGCGGACCGTCGGTGTCACGGTGCTGTTGGTCGTCCTGCTGCGCCTGGGTGTCGGGCCCATCCGGCACGGGCTGGCGTCGATCTCGCCCGGCAGCCTGGTCGCCGCGCTGGCTCTGGGCGGGATGATCGCCCTCGGGTCGGGCTGGCGGTGGCTGCTGGTGGCGCGGCGGCTCGGACTCCAGCTCCCGCTCGGGGCCGCGGTCGCCGCCTGCTACCGCTCCCAGCTGCTGAACGCGGTGCTGCCCGGCGGCGTGCTCGGAGACGTGCACCGGGGCCTGAGGCACGGGCGCGAGACCGGTGATCGGGGGCGGTCGCTGCGCTCGGTGGCCTGGGAGCGCGGGCTGGGCCAACTGTTCTCGATCCTGGTCACGGTGGGCGTCCTCACCGCCGGCGATTCGGAGGTACCCGACGTCCTGCGCTGGGCCCCGGTCGTCATCGTTCCGCTCAGCCTGATCGGTTGGCGCTATGCCCCCCTGCGGATCCGGGACACTCTGGCCGCCGACGGTCGCCGGCTGCGTCCGGGCCTGCCCCTGATCGCGGTGGCCTCGAGCATCACGCTGGTCGGCACCACCGCCCTGTTCCTTCTCGCCGCGCGCGCCGTCGGGGTGTCGGCCCCGGCGGCCCGGCTGCTCCCCATCGCCCTGGTCGTGCTGTTGATCGCCGCGCTACCACTGAACGTGGGCGGCTGGGGACCCCGTGAAGGCGCTGCCGCCTGGGCCTTCGGCGCGGCCGGCTTGGCTGCGGCGCAGGGTCTCTCGGCCTCGGTGGCGTTCGGAGTGCTCGGCCTGGTGGCCACCCTGCCGGGCCTGGCGGTACTGCTGGCGACCGGCCGGCCGGGCCGCCGGGTACTCACCCCCGAGGTCGGTCGTGGCTGACCGCCCGTACACGGTGCTCAGCTGCTGCGTCTCGGTCGACGGGTTCCTGGCCGGCCCGACCGACCGTCGGCTGCTGCTGTCCAACGACGCCGACCTGGACCGGGTGGATGCGGTCCGCGCCGATAGCGATGCCATTCTGGTCGGCGCAGCCACGGTCCGCTGCGACAACCCGCGACTGTTGGTCCGGAACGAATCCCGGCGCCGGGCCCGGCAAGCGGCCGGCCGAACCGCGTCGCCGATCAAGGTCACCTTGACCCGGGGGGGTTGTCTGAACCCGGACGCCGACTTCTTCACCGCCGGAGACGGCATCAAGATCGTCTACGTCCCGATCGCTGCGCCCCGGCTGTCCGACCGAGCCATCGTGGTCACCTCCGGCGACCCGGTCGACCTGGGCTGGATGCTCGCCGACCTGCACGAACGCGGCGTGCACCGGCTCATGGTGGAGGGTGGCGCGTCCGTGCACACCCAGTTCCTGGCCGCCGACCTGGCCGACGAGCTGCAGCTGGCGGTGGCCCCGTTTTTCGTCGGCGATGCCCGGGCGCGCCGGTTCGTGGGCGAGGGTCCTTTCCCCTTCCATCCCGGCCGGCGGGCCGTCTTGGCTCAGGTCAGCCAGATCGGTGACGTAGCCCTGTTGCGCTACGCCCTCTCCGACCGGTACGCCGACTGACCGTCATACGGGGCCAGCGGCCGACTATTGGCCAGAATGGCCTCGGTCAGCGCCTTGGCCGCTTCCTCGGGTGCGCGCGGGGCGGTGAGCAGAACGAAGTCGATCTCCGGGAGATCGGGCAGGCCGGCTCCGGGATTGAGCTCGATCAGGTCGCGCGGGGCAAGCGTGCGGGCGAAGACGCCGACTCCGAGACCGGCCCGAACCGCGGCCAGCACACCGTTGACGCCGCGGACCGTGCAGGCCATCCGGTATCCCCGGCCGGCCGACTCCAGGGCCTGGACGGCGAGCGCCCGGCTCAGGCTGGGCGCCTGGTAGACCACCAGCGGTACCGGCGACCCCGGATCCAGCCGGGTGCCCTCGGCCGCCACCCAGACCAGCCGGTCGCGCCGGACCACCGCGGCCCGCGGGTCTCCGGGCTCGTGTTTGACCAGGGCCACATCCACATGGCCGGATTCCAGCCGACGGTGGATGCCGCTGCTCTGCCCGACGATCATGTCCAGCTCGACCCGCGGGTAGAGCCGGCGGAACTCACGCAGGATCCGGGGCAGCGCGGTCAGGGCGAGGTCGTCGGACACGCCGAACCGCAACCGCCCCCGCAGGCTTGACCCGGTGAAGTAGTTCTCGGCTTCCTGCTGCGCGGCCAGGATGGTTCGGGCGAAGCCGACCATGGCCTCGCCGTCGGCGGTCAGCGTGACCGACCTGGTGTCCCGCAACACCAATGGTCGGCCGGCCGCGTCCTCCAGCTTGCGGATGTGCTGGCTCACGGTGGGCTGACCCAGACCGAGCTGACGCGCGGCCTGGGTGAAGTTCAACGTGGCGGACAGTGCCAGCAGGCTGCGCAATTGATCCGGGTCGTACACCAAGCTCACCTCGATCATCACGAAAACGAATCGCAATTATTGATCTCATTCTCTCATGGAATGGTCGCTCCGGAGCTCGACGCGGGTCAGGATGGAATCCGTGAGTCTCGCCGCCGTCCGCCCGAACCGGTCCACCCAGTCCCCGAAACGGCAGTCTCACAACGAGTTCGGGATGTTTGCGGCCCTTAGCACACGTAACTTCCGTATCTTCGTGACCGGGCAGCTGGTCTCCAACATCGGCGGCTGGGCGCAGCGGATCGCCCAGGACTGGCTGGTCCTGAGCCTGACCGGCAGCGCCGCGGCAGTGGGCGTGACCACCGCGCTGCAGTTCCTGCCCACGCTGTTGTTCGGGCCAGTGGGCGGGGCCATCGCCGACCGGTTCCCCAAGCGCACCGTCCTGATGGTGACCCAATCGGTGATGGGTGCAGCCGCCGCGGCGATGGCCGTGCTGATCCTCACCGGCACCGTGCACCCGATCGAGATCGACGCACTGGCATTGGTTCTCGGCTTCGCGACGGCGGTGGACAACCCGACCCGACAGGCTTTCGCCAACGAACTGGTGGGTCCGACCCATCTGGGCAATGCGATCAGCCTGAACTCGGCCGCGTTCCAGATCGGCGCGTTGGCCGGCCCGGCGGTGGGCGGGGTGTTGATCGGCGTGGCCGGGATGGGCGCGGCGTTCGGCCTGAACGCGCTCTCGTTCGGCTTCAGCGTGTCGATGCTGGTGCGCATCCGGAGCCACGATCTGCATCGATCGGAACGGCGTCACAGCGCGCGGATCAAGGTGCCGGCCGTGGTGCGGGCGATGCGGCGGAACCCCCGGATGTGGTATCCGATGGTGCTGGCCGCCATTGCCTCGCTGTTCACCACGAATTTTCCGGTGACGTTGGCGGCATTCTCGGCCAACGTGTTCCACACCGGCGTGGCCGGCTTCGCGGTGCTGTCCGGGTCGCTGGCCGTGGGGTCGTTGGCCGGTTCACTGTTGGCGGCCCGGCAGGGCCCACTGCGGCTTCGCGGGGTGGTCGCGGTGGCCGGTTGCCTGGGTCTGGCCCAGCTGGTGGCGGCGGTGGCGCCCGGACGCCCGGCCCTGGCCGCGGCGCTGGTCGCGGTGGGAGCGACGGCAGTGCTCTTCGGGGTGACCGCGAACAGCACCGTGCAGCTGACCGCCGGCGACGCCAGCCGGGGCACCGTGATGGGCGTTTACCTGCTGGCCGTGGTCGGAGCGGGCTGCCTGGGCGGGCCGCTGCTGGGCGGCCTGGACCAGCTGATCGGACCGCGGGCGGCGCTGGCCACCGGAGGTCTGGTCGTCGTGCTGGCCGCCGCGGCGGTCGCCGCCAGGCTGGCCGCGCTGTCCGAGCTGCGGATACGCGACGCGATGCCGGCCCGGGTGGCGGCGCTGGCCCGGCGGTAGGGCGCGCCGTTCAACAAACCGTGCCTACCGTGGATACGTGCCGGATCTCTTCCACGTGAGTGACGGTGATCCTCTGGCGTCGATGAGTCCGCGCCCCGCGCCGCTGGGTACGGTCCATGCCGGGCGCATGCTCGTGTGGGCGATCGACGCCGTCCATTTGCCGAACTATCTGCTGCCGCGCGAATGTCCTCGGGTCTGTTGGGCGACCGCATCCGGCGCGACCGGCCTGCTCGGCTCACCTTCAGGCCGGGTGATCGTTGTGGAACAGGCCTGGTTGAAGGGGCTGAGGAAGGCCGGCCTGACGATGCATCAGGTGGAGCCCGACGGTTTCTCCTGCGTGGACGCCAGCGCCGGTTATTGGGTGTCCGACGGCGAGGCGCAAGTGCGCAGGGTGCAGATGATTGACGACTGCGTGGCCGCGCTGGCCGAGCGAGAGGTCGAGTTGCGGGTGGTTCCGTCGCTGGCCCCGTATGTGGATGCCGTCGAACACGGCGGCGTCGAGTTCAGCGTGATCAGGATGCGCAATGCCGGTCGGGCCGTCCCGGACCGGTCCAGGGACGGGGATGAGGTGGATCGATCGGTCCGCGACCCCTGGGCTTGGAGCCCCTGACCGCTCAGCCGACCGCGGCCACCGGAGCGGCCTGCTCGCTGACGGCCGGCGACGATGTCACCAGCTCGACTCGGGACCGGCTGCTGCGCAACAGAATCGTCGCCGTCCGCGGCCGCACGGCGGCGCCCCGGCCGCGGACCTGCACCTCGATCTCCCGATCCCGGAAGCGACCGAAACCGCCCTGCACGCCCGACCAGGCGGTGATCCGGGTGCGCAGGGTCAGATCCGCGCCCGGCCAGGTCCCGGCCACCAGCAGCACCACCCCGCGTTGCCGGATCCGGCCCAGCAGCGGCCGCAACCGACCGTGTGCCGGCATGCCGCCGGGCGGTGGCCGCACCGCGATCAGGTCGACCCCGTCCACCAGCACCGACAGCACCTGCAGCAGGTCCGGACCCGGGTCGGGCACCACGGCCAGCCGGTCCAGGTCGACGCCCAGCTCGGCGGCCGCGGCCAACCCGAGTTGTGGCATGTTCACCACTGCTGCCCACCGTCCGGCCGAGGCGGCCAACAGCGACAGCAGCAGCGTGCTGCTGCCGTGCGGACCGGTCAGCCCGACCACTGCACCCTTGGGCAGGCCGCCCAGCGGCAACAGCGGAACCAGCGGCTCCGGCACGTCCAGGATCTCGGTCGTCTGCCCCGGCAGGGACGCGGGGAGGAAGTCGGACCGGCCCCCTACCGCGCCCATCCGACGGCGCAGATCCTCGAGCAGATCCTGCCGCGGGGCCTGAGCTGTACCGAACATGCGTTCGACACTAGCGCTCGCGTTTGCTGCGGGCAAGAGGAAGTCAAGGCCGGGAGTTGAGGCCGGGAGTTGAGGCGATTGCCTCATGTGCACCGCGAGGATCCAGGACAGCCTGGACCACGTGAGCAACTCTCCCCTGACCGCCGTGGCCCGGCAGAAGGCCGATCCGCGCCTGCCCGACGGGCCCGGGGAACGGTTCGCCCTGCACGGGATCATGGGCCTGGCCTTCGCCGGCGGCCACTATCTGGCTCTGCGCTACGTGGTGGCCTCGTCGATCGGGCCCGGCTACCGGTCGGTCTGGCATCGGGATCCGGCCGGTCGGTGGTCGATGTTCACCACCACCGAACCGGAACTCAGCTGCCCCCGCTATTTCGGCTCCACCGTCGCCCACGTCGAACAGGTCCCCCGTATCGACGTCAGCTGGGGTGACCTGTACTCGTTCGTCGTCCGCATCGAGTCGCGGTTGACCTGGCGGGTCCGCCTGGGCGCCACCTTCTCGACCCGGATGGTCTCCCGGCTGGGTCGGGCGATGCCACCGAGCGCCTGGCGCAACCAGGCCCTGCTGGCCACGGTGGGCCCAGCGGCCGGCCCGACCCTGCACACCGGCCGGATCCGGCTGTCCGGCACCACCATCAACGGCCAGCACTTCCGGGCCGCGCCGGTCCGGATCTGGCGGGTGGCCGACAGCAGCGCCGTGTTCGACGGCACGGACCTCGGCCGTCCGGGACCACTGGACGACCAGACCCGGCTCGGCGACTTCTGGCTCCCGCAACGCGGGATCTTCGTCGTCGGCTCCGCCACCTTCCACCCCCACACCCACCTTTGAGGAGAACGACAATGCATCCCAACCAACAACTCTGGGAAAAAGGCGACTTCACCCGCATCGCCGACACCATGCGTGAGAGCGGCGAGGAGATCGTCGCCGGCCTGTCCATCACGCCCGGAATGCGGGTCCTGGACGTCGGGTGCGGGGACGGCACCACCGCTCTGCCCGCCGCCCGGCGCGGCGCCGACGTGCTCGGCGTCGACATCGCCACCAATCTGGTGGACGCCGGCAACAAGCGGGCCGCCGACGCCGGGCTGATCAACTGTCGCTTCCTGGCGGGGGACGCCGCAGATCTGTCTGCCGCGAACGACGACGCCTTCGATCTGACCGTGAGCATCTTCGGCGCCATGTTCGCCTGGCGGCCGGACGACGTGGCCCGGGAGCTGGTGCGGGTCACCCGGCCGGGCGGGCAGATCGTGATGGGTAACTGGATCCCCGGCGACCCCACCCTGGTGGCCCAGATCCTGACCATCACCGGCCGCTACACCTCCGCCCCGCCGGCCGGCTTTGTCAGCCCGATGACCTGGGGCGACGAAACCACGGTGCGCGAACGGTTCGTCGACGCCGGGATTCCCGCCGAACAGGTCGGTTTCCGCCGGGAAACCTTCACCTTCCGCGCCCCGACGACGCCGGTGCAGTTACTGGCCACCTTCCGGGATTACTACGGACCGACCATGAACGCCTACGCGGCCGCCGCGCAGGCCGGCCGGGCCGACGAGCTCGACCAGGAGCTGCGAGAGTTGTTCACCTCCTGCAACACCTGCATCGACCCCGGCGCCACCACCATTCCCGCGACCTACCTGCGGGTCACCGTCGCGGTCTGACCGGCAAGGATCAGGGCATGCCTGCGGACGCTCCCCGCCGAGCCGAAGTCCTGGCCGCGCTGTCGGTGGCCATCGACCTGGGACTGGGTCAGCCGGCCGAGCACATGCTGCGCTCGGCGGTGATCGGCTGCCGGCTGGCCCAACGCCTGGGCCTGACCGACGAGCAGCGCGGCACGGTCTACTACCTCATGCTGGTGATGTGGATCGGCTGTCATGCCGACTCCCAGGAGTACGCGCGGTGGTTCGGCGACGACATCGCGGTGCGCAACGCCTCTTACCTCGTCGACTGGTCCGGTCTGCCGTACCTGAAGTTCATCGTCGGCAACCTCGCCCACGGTGAGGGGCCGCTGCGCCGGGCCAAGGTGCTGGCCTCCCTGTTGCGGGACGCCCGCGGTCAGCTGTCCCAGCTGATCCATTCGCACTGCACCTCGGCCTCCATGCTGGCCGCGCACCTCGGGCTGCCCGCGTCCGTCCAGGACGGGCTGACGTTCACCTTCGAGCGTTTCGACGGCGGTGGGCTTCCCGAAGGCCGGTCGGGCCAGGCCATCCCGATCGAGATGCGGGTTGCCCAGCTGTGCGAGATGGCCGAGGTGCACCACCGGCTGTACGGCGTGGACGGCGCGGTGGCCATGGTGCGCAGCCGGCGGGACGGTCAGTTCGACCCCGCGGTGGTGGATGCGTTCTGCGCCGAGGCGCAGGAGCTGCTGGCACCCCCACCGGACGGCGACGTGTGGGCGGCCGCGATGCGGTGCGCGCCCGACCACCACCTCCTCGTCAGCGGTCCCGCCCTGGACACCATGGCCATGGCATTAGGTGACTTCGCCGATCTGAAATGCCCGTTCCTGCTGGGCCATTCGAGGGGTGTGGCCGAGCTGGCCGCGGCCGCCGGCCGGATCGCCGGGCTCGGGAACGCCGAGTGCGACACCCTGCGCCGGGCGGGTCACCTGCACGACATCGGCCGGCTCGGGGTGTCCAACCAGATCTGGTCCAAACCCGGTCCGCTGTCCACCGACGACTGGGAGCGGGTGCGGATGCATCCCTACCTGGGCGGCCGGGTGCTGTCCCGCATTCCCGGCCTGGCCGCGGAGGCGGCCCTGGTTCGCACTCACCATGAACATGTGGACGGTTCCGGCTATCCCCTGGGGATGGCCGGTCCCGGACTGGCGCGGTCCGACCGGCTGCTAGCCGCCGCCACGGCCTACCGCTCCGCCCTGGAACCCCGGCCCTACCGGGAGGCGCTCTCGGCCGATGCGGCCGTCGCGCGGGTGCGGGATCGGGTGCGGCGCGGCGAACTCGACGCCGATGCGGCCGCGGCCGTGGTGTCGGCGGCAGGCCATCGTTCGGCCCGGTCGGCCCGGCCCGCCGGGTTGACCCCGCGGGAGGCCGAGATCCTCACCCTGGTGGCCCGCGGGATGACCAACCGGGCCATTGCCGAATCCCTGGTGATCAGCGAAAAGACGGTCCGCAACCACGTCGAGCGCACCTACACCAAGATCGGCGCGAGCAACCGGGTCGGGGCGAGCCTGTACGCCCTGGAACGCGGTCTGGCCGGACCGTCCGGGTAGGCCGGGTGGTCGAAAACGTCGGTACCGGAGCGCACACGGGCCTTGACTTCGCACTTGCTTTTTGCAAGTGTCATTCCCGTCGCAGCGCCATCGAGGCGACCACCGCCGGAGGAGACCAACGATGACCATGATGCTCGTGAACCTGCCCGTCACCGACCTGGATCGTGCGAAGGCCTTCTACACGGCCATGGGTTTCCCGATCAATCCGGCGTTCACCGATCACAACGCGGCCTGCGTCACCGTCGAGGCGGACCACAGTGCGGTCATGCTGCTGACCCGAGAGTTCTTCCAGACCATGAGCGACCTGCCGCTCGGCGATCCCAAGGTGAGCCCGTCCGTGGCCACCGCCATCTTCTTCGACCGCCGGGACGCGGTCGACACGGCCGTGGCCGCCGGCACCGCCGCCGGCGGCACCGAGCCGCACCCCCCGGCGGACTACGGCTTCATGTACCAGCGCCAGCTCAACGACCCGGACGGCAACATCCTCGAGCTCGGCTGGATGGACCCGTCCGCCGGCCCGACGAGCCCGGGGGCCGTCGCGGATCAACCGGTCTGAGGGCGGTCGCCGTCGATGGCAGCACGCGAGTACGGGCAGCACTCCGGTATCACCCGAGCCCTGGAGCTCGTGGGCGAACGCTGGGCGTTGCTCCTGGTGCGCGACCTGCTCGTCGGGCCACGCCGCTATGGGGAGCTTGCCGCGGGTCTGCCCCGGATCCCGACCAACATCCTGGCCGCCCGGCTGAAAGAGCTGCAGGCGGCCGGAGTGATCCGCCGGATGCCCCGCTCGCGGGTCATCGTCTACGAGCTGACTCCCTACGGCCATGAGCTCGAGCCCGTCGTGCGCGCACTCGGGGCCTGGGGTTTCAAGGCCATGGGTGAGCCGCGGCAGGAACAGATCATCACCCCCGACTCGATGACCATGGACCTGCGCACCGCCTTTCGGGCCCAGGTGGCGGTGACCCTGCCGGCGACCGCGTACGGGGCAAGCGTCGGTCCCGCCGAGTTGCTCATCCGGGTGGACGGTCCCCACCTGGACATCAGCCGCGGGTCGGGACCGGTCGACCTGGCCTTCGCCGCCGGCCCGGGGATCCATCGGTTGCTGTCCGGCGACCTCGACCCGGAGCGCGCGATCGCCACCGGCGTGATCGAGCTGCAGCATGGACCCGGTGACCTGATCGGCCGCTTCGCCAGCACGTTCCACCTGGCCGCCTGATCCGAAACCATTTGCCGGCCAGTGGATCTGCTCGGAACGGCCTAGAAACTGCTCGGAACGGGCACGGGATCGAGCCAGTGTCCAGCCTTCATGACGCGGGCCACCTGCAGGGAATCGGTCAGGACCAGCAGGTCGGCCTGTTTGCCGACCACGATGCTCCCGACTCTGTCGCTGATTCCCACCGCCCGGGCCGGCCCCGTCGCGGTCATCTGCACCGCATCGAAAATGTCCCCCATCTGATCGACTGCGAATCGGAACGCACGGTCCATCGTCTGCGTGCTGCCGGCGAGTGATCCGGTTTCCCGGACCCGAGCGGTGCCGTCCGCGACGGTGACGTCGGTGGGCCCGAGCGTGTAATGACCGTCTTCCAATCCTGCGGCCGAGATGCAGTCGGTGACCAGCGCTATTCGACGCGCGCCGGCGTGGGCAAGAGCCAGGGAGACCACGGCCGGGGCGAGATGGTTGCCGTCCACCACGAGTTCGATCTCCACCCGTGGATCTTCCAGCAGGGCCAGCGTCGGGCCGGGTTCACGGTGGTGAAGGGGCCGCATGCCGTTGAACAGGTGGGTGGCCACCGTTGCGCCGGCAGCCAGACCCGCTTTGGTCTGCTGATACGTCGCGTCGGTGTGGCCGATCGCGGCCACGACCTGATGGTCACGGCACAACCGGATCACGTCGAGGGCGCCGGAGCGCTCCGGCGCGATGGTGACCATCCGTAAGAACCCCCGAGCGGTGGTGATCAGGCGCAGGAGTTCGGCGGCATCCGGTGGACGCAGGTGAGCCGGGTCATGGGCGCCGCAACGACTCGGGGCCAGGTAGGGGCCCTCGAGGTGTATGCCGGCGAGTACCCCGTCTTGGCAGAGGTCGGCCAGGACACCGACGTGGTGGGCCATGTCAGCGACCGAAGCGGTGACCAGGCCGGCAATCAGGCTGGTTGTTCCGTGCCGAAGGTGATATCGGGCGGCCCGGGCGGCTCCCTCGGCGTCACCGTCGGGAAAGGATCCGCCGCCCCCGCCGTGCACGTGCATGTCGACAAATCCGGGGATGAGCCAACTGCCGGCCACGTCCAACGTGCCTGCGGCCGAACCGCCGGCGGCGATGTCGATGATTCGCCCGTCCTGCACGGATACCGAACCGTGAACCATTCCGGTCGGGGTGACGATGTTGGCGTTGCTCAGAACATGCACGACGGATCATTTCGTATTGTCTCGACGGTGATGGCGGGGAGGAAAGCCGCGGCGGCGGTCGCGTCGACGTGGCCGGCCATCGGTTCCAGGACCGCGGCGGCGGACCAGGCGATGGCGCGGGTCAAGGTGTGCGGCCACGGCGCCCGGTCGTCCAGTCCTGTGGCCAGAGCGGCGACCATGGCATCGCCTGCGCCGGTCGGATTTCCGCGCAGGGGACGCGAGAGCCGTCCCCGGATGACCGGTCCGTCGGGCGGTACGACGACAGCACCGGCCGCTCCATCGGAGGCGACAACCGTTCTCGCTCCTTGGTCTTGGAGGTTCCGAGCCGCGAGGACCGGGTCGGCCTGTCCCGTCGCGTCGGAGAGTTCGCGGCGGTTGGGTTTGACGACGTCGGGTTGGGCAATCAGGGCGTTGACGAGGGCACCGCCGTCGGCGTCGAGGACACACACCGCGCCGTGACGGTGCGCCGCCCGGACAATGTGGGCGTACGCGTCTGCGGGTGCGCCGAGCGGCAGGCTGCCCGCGGCGACCACCACGGTGACATTCAATTCGCCCAACAGGGCGGCCAGACTGCGACGGAATCGCTGCCAGTCCTGGTCGGTGATGACCGGGCCGGGTTCGTTGAAGATGGTGGCGTCGCCGGTCGCCCGGGAGACGGCGTTGACTGTCCGGCGGGATTCGCCGGCGATCTTCACGAAGTGGTGTCGAATGGATCTGGCGTCCAACTCGGCCAGGATTTGTTGACCGGTGGCCCCCCCGACCAATCCGGTGGCCACGGAATCGACGGACATGGCGGCCAGGACCGAGCTGACGTTCACGCCTTTCCCACCACCACGCCTGCGCACTCTGTGGACGCGGACGCTGGTGCCCGCGACGACGTCGTCGACGTCGTAGGTCAGATCCAGGGCGGCATTGAGGGTGACCGTGAGAATCATGCGTTGTCCCAGGCGAGCAGAGCCGCGCCCATGGTGCCGGCGCGGTCACCGAAATGAGCTCGGACCAGCCGCAGTGGCCTGCGGAAACTCGACACGCGGTCGATAGCCGTTCCCAGCGGCTGCGTCAGGGTAGGACCGCACTCGGACAGGCCACCGCCCACGATCACCAGGTCGATACCGGTGATGAGCACGGTGGTGGCGATGACCTGCGCGAGGGCCGTGACCGCGACGGCCCAGACGGCCGTGGCGGTCGGGTCACCGCGATCGACCAGGCGGGCGACGTCGGCGGCCTCGAGTGCTCGGCCGCTGCGTTCGGCAAAGCTGCGTTCGATCGCCCTGGCCGAGCTGACCGTCTCCAAGCAGCCGCGTGACCCGCACCCGCAGAGGCGGCCGTTGGGATCGATCGGAACATGACCGACCTCCCCGGCCCAGCCGTCGGCGACCACGATTCGCCCATCGATCATCAGCGCCGCCGCGATACCCGTGCCCAGCGGCAGGAACAACGCATGGGGGCGGTTCTTCGCCTGGCCGTAGGCGGCCTCGGCGGACAGTCCGGCCCGGACATCATGGCCGACCGACACCGGCACCCCCAGTCGGCTGGCCAGCGGACCCCGGATGGGCAGGTGACGCCAGCCCAGATTGGCCGACAGCACCCCGATGCCAGCCGCCTCGTCGACCAGTCCGGGTACCACGACCCCGCACCCGACCAGCACGAAACCCGTGTTGGAGTCGGCATCTGAGGCCAGCAGGTCGGAAATGATCGCGCCGATGACGTCCGGCAGGCCATTGGCCACATCGGTCGGCGTCGCCGTGATGCTGCTCGCCACCACGGTGAGGGCCTCGTCCACCAGCGCGGCCTTGATCCGGGTCCCGCCGACGTCAACAGCGGCGACCACCTTGCGGCGGCGACGGTCATTCATCATCGGCGTCTGATCGACGACATATCAGCCGACCGGTTCCAAAATGACGGATCGGGTCAGATTCCGGGGTGCATCGGGGTTCAACCCGCGCGACAGGGCCACCGCGACAGCCAACCGTTGGGCCACCACCAACCACGCCAGCGGGTCGTCCTCGCTCACCGCCACCGTGGCGCCGGTGGCTCGGATCTGGTCGGTCAGGCCAACCGGGGGTTTGCCGAAGATCCACACCAGGGAATGCTCCTGGGCCAGGGCGATCGGCCCGTGCCGGTAGTCGAACACCGGGTAGGACTCGGCCCAGGCCAGCGCCGCCTCTCGCATTTTCAGCGCCGCTTCATGCGCCAGGCCGACGCTGGCGCCGTGTCCCAAAAAGGTGAACTGGGTCTTGTCGAGCCACTCGTCTTTCAGCTCCAGCTGCAGCGCCCGGTCGCAGGCGGCGACGGTCCCGGTCAGGTCCTGCCCCAACCCGGCCAGCAGCAGGACCAATGCGCTGGTGGCGAACCGGGTCTGCACCACCGACTTTTCATCGGCGAACGGCAGGAGAATGGCTTCCCCCGCGGCGGTTGCTCCCGGTGAGTCCGGGTTTCCCACGATGATCAGGCTGGGTTGGTCGGCCGGCAGCGCGGCCAGCAACTCGAGGACCTCGGTGGTGGTGCCGGAGCGGGTGATGGCCATGACCTTGTCGTAGCGGCGGCCCAACGGGAACTCGGACGCCGCGAACGCGTCGGTCTCACCGTGCCCGGCCGCTTCGCGGGCCGCGGCATAGGCCTGCCCGACGAACCAGCTGGTCCCACATCCCACCACCGCGACCCGTTCCCCCGCCGCCGGCAACACCGCTGCGTGCAGCTGGGCCACCCGTATTGCGCGGGACCACATCTGCGATTGTGACGCGATCTCTTCCAAGACGTGGGCGGCAGACGGCGATTCGGTGAGCATGAGCGGTGTTCCTCACGTGGGTGGTGGGACGGAAATGGGGTGGCGCTCGAGTTCGCGGGGTTACTTGACGGCGCCGGCGGTGAGCCCGCCGATCAGCCGTTTCTCGATCATCGCAAACAGGATGACGACCGGGACAATGGCCACGATGGAGACTCCGAAGACGTACTGCCATTCTGCCGTGTAAAGGCCGAAAAACCGTGGCAACGAAACTGTGAGCGGTTGTTTGTCATTGGAGGTCATGATCACCGACGCCGCCGCGTATTCGTTCCAGGAAGAGACGAAGACGAAAATGATGGCGGTGACGATCCCCGGCCAGACCAATGGCAACGAGACTCTGAACAGAACCTGCAGCTTCGAGGCGCCGTCGAGCACCGCAGCCTCGTCGATCTCTTTGGGAACGGAGGAGAAGAAGGCCTGCATGATCCAGATGGCAAAGGCCAGGTTGAAGGATCCATTCACCAGGATCATCGCGAACCAGGTGTCGTTGATGCCCAGCAGGAGGAATTCACGGAACAGACCGACGGCCAGCACCGTGGGCTGGAGCATCTGGGTGACGAGCACCAGGAACAGGAACGCGAGCTTGCCCGGAAAATGGAACCGGGCCAGGTAGTAGGCGGCCGGGGTGGCCGCCAGCAGCACCACCAGTGTGGCGAACACCGAAATCACCACGGTCGCGACCAGACCCTTGAACGGCTCGACGTCGGACGACCACATCGTGACGTAGTTGCTGAACACGAAGCTGTGGCCGAAGTAGACCGGTGGGATCCGGGTGATCTCGGCCTGCGACTTCAGCGAACCGAAGAACATGATCAGGTACGGGACGACGAAGACGGCGACGATCACCACCGATCCGAAGATCATGCCGATCCGGTTCGGCGGCTTGTTCACCCCGGTACTGCGCACCCGGTTCGGCCTCGATGCTGTTTGCACCGGCGGCGCTGCGATGGTGGTGGTCACGTCAGCGTTCCTTGGTGGGCTTGACGACGAGGAGATAAATGGCGATGACCACCAGGCACACCAGGAAATTCACCACGGAAAGAGCCGAGGCCACCCCGGGTCCGAGCGTCGTCTTGTACTTGAAGATCAAGGTGGTGGTGGTGTCCGAGGCGTAACCCGGCAGGGAGCCCGTCAGTACCTGCAGGATGGGTAGCGAGTTGAACACGTTGATGATGTTGATCAGAACAGCGACGGCCAAGGCCGGTCGCAGGATCGGCAGGGTCATCAGGAAATATCGGGCGGTGGCGCCGGCCCCGTCTACATGCGCAGCCTCGATCACGTCGTTCGGCACGATCTGCAAGCCGGCCAGAATGGTGTAGGTGGTGAACGGCAGCGAGACGAAGACGGCCACGAACATGGCCACCACGAATGCCGGACCCTGGGTCTGGGTGAATCCGAACGGCTGCTTCAGAACGCCGATGTCGACCAGAAATTTGTTGATGATGCCATAGTCGGCGTTCAGGCCGTATTTGAACACCGATGTCGTCATCACCACCGACGCTGCCCAGGGGATGATCACGGCCAGGCGGACGAGCTTGCGCCCCCGAAAGACCTTGTTCAAGAACTGGGCCAACCCCAGGGAGACGACCACCGTGACCACCACCACCCCGAGGACCCAGACGAGCGTGTTCACGAAGACGTGCCCGATGTCCACTCCGGGGAAGTTCAACGCGAGGTGGTAGTTGGCCCATCCAGCCGCGCCGCTGTCGTACCCGACCTTGTTGACCTTCCGAAAGGACGTGTAGACCATGTAACCGGCGGGATAGAGCACCACGCCGATGATTAGGAGCAGTGACGGGGCCAGCCACGGCATCGCCGAGACGATCTGCCGGACCTGACCCGGTGGTTTGGACACCCTCGCCTTCGGCACATCTTTGGTCGACAGGTCCTGCGCCGTGGCTGTTGTACTCATCACGGACCCCTTCTACTCCGTTCCTCCCGGGCCCGCGCCAGGGAGGAACCTCCTCGCCGGGATGCGAGCTGCTCACCGGGCCGATCTCGGGCAGGCAGCGCCGCTGCCGCGGGAGTCCCTCGATCCCACGGCAGCGGCGGCATTACTCCTGCACGGCATTGCGGGCCGTGATCAGCCGGCCGCGTCGACCTGGGCCTGAATGCTGTTCAGGACGGTCTTGCCGTCGGCAGTCGCGATCTGACCACCGTTGGCCTGCAGCGCATCCTGCAGAGCCGACCACTTCGGATTGCCCTGGGGCAGGTAGCGAACTGTCGGCAGGGCGTCGTAGAACGGCTTGTTGGTCGGGCTGGCCGCGGACTGGAGTTTGATCGCGTCCGTGGTGACGGGAAGCAGACCGGTCGCGGCGGACCACTTGTTGTAGACCTCCGGGCTGTAGAAGTAATCCAGGAAGGCCTTGGTCGCGGACTTGCGGGCGGCATCCTTGTTGTTGAAGGCGAGGATGAAGTCGGTGACGCCGAGCGCGACCGAGGTGGCGCCGTCCTTGGACGGAACCGGAGCCAGACCGAACTTGATGTTCGGGAACTTCTTCTGCATGTCAGCGACGAGACCTGGCTGCGTGACGTACATCCCGACCTTGCCCTGGTTGAACAGGTCAGCCACGTCCTGCCGGTTGGACGAACCCGGATTGGGCTGAGTGGCCTTCGCATCGATGAAGGTTTTCATCTCGTCGAACGCCGCGATGTTGGCGTCGGTGTTGGCCTTGATCGCGTTACCGGTCACCCAGTCGCCCTTGTTACCCCACACCCACAGGGTGGATTCGACCTGGGCCTCTTCCTTGCCCATGGGCATGCCGTAGCCAGACACGCCGCCGCCCAGAGCGGAGATCTTCTTGCTGTCCGCGAGGAGGTCGTCCCAGGTCTTCGGCGGGGCGCTGATACCGGCCTTGCTGAACAGATCCGTGTTGTACAGCATGATCCGGGCAGAGGCGATATCAGGTGCGGCCCACTGGGTCCCGTCACTACCCGCACCGTTCTTGGCCAGTGAGGGCACGATCGAAGAGAACGTCGACGGCGACATCACGTCGGTGATCGGGTACAGCAGGCCGGCCTTGGCCGAATCCGCGAAGTTGTTGTCGTTGAGGATGTCCGGCATGTCATTGCCCTGGATCCGGGACTGGACCACATCGGTGAACCCCGTCCACGGAGCGATCTGCAGCTTGACGGTGACGCCGGGGTACTTCGCGTTGTAGCCGGCGATGATCGCTTCCCAGTCCGACTTCGACGAATCCGTGTAGCTCGGCGCCAGCACGCTGATCTTCGCCTTTAAAGAAGTGTCACCGCCGCCGCTGCTGGCCGCAGCCGACGAGCTGTCGCCGCCGGAACTCGACGACGCCGGCGAGGATGCGGACGACGAATCACTCGAGGAAGCCGAGGACGATGCCGACGAGGAATCCGTCGACGACGAGGTCGAGGTCGAGCTGGACGACGGGGCCGTCGACGAACTCGTACCGCAGGCGGCGAGGGCCAGACCACCGACCAGGGTGACAGCGGCCAACTTGATGGACTTCTTCACGAGCACCTCCATGCTCTTCGCCGGTGAGACCGGCCGAAACGACGGTAGACAACGCGAAACTGCAGGTACATGATCGAAACATGGCTGGAACGCGCAGTAGCGATCAACATGAGTGTCTTGTACGAGGAGCGCTGGCGTCAAGCCCCCCGGTGACCCAGGATGTGGCTGATGTCCGGGGCGAGGTGCCCGGGGCCGAGGCCGCCACCCGATCGGGACAGATACAGGTCCAGGCCGGTCGTCGGTTCCGGCGGCGATCCGTGCGCGAGCCCGGGTGCTCAGTACGGTGGGACACGTCGGCGATGTCGGAGAACAGGGGTCGTGACCATGCGGCGCCATGAACGCCTGACGGGCATTCTCGAACTCGTGGCCAGCCGCGGAAGCGTGACGATCGACCAGGTCATCCAGTCCTTCGCAGTGTCCGCAGCCACCGCCCGGCGTGACGTGGACGAACTGGCCGAGCAGCAACTGGTGACCAGAACCCGGGGTGGCGCCACCGCATTCTCGCTCACCTACGATCTTCCGCTCCGGTACAAGAACAGCAGCCTGCCCGAGGCCAAGCGGCGTATCGCCGAGGCGGGCGCGGCGCTCGTGGTCCCAGGAGATGTGATCGGCCTCAACGGGGGCACGACCACGACCGAACTCGCTCGGAGCCTGTCCCAGCGGGCCAGCGCCCCTGACACAGCGTCCCCGTTGACGTCCGTCACCCTGGTCACCAACGCGCTCAACATTGCCAGCGAGCTGGCCATTCGCCCCAACTTCAAAATCGTGGTCATCGGTGGCACCCTTCGCCCCCAGAGCTACGAGCTCACCGGCCCCTTCGCCGAGGCAGTCGTCAAAGAGGTCTCGCTCAACGTCATGTTCCTGGGAGTCGATGCGCTGTCCCCCACCGAAGGAGCAGCGGCCAACGACGAAGGAGAGGCCCTGATCAATCGCGTGATGACCGAACGGGCCCAACGGGTGGTGGTGGTGGCCGATAGCTCCAAGCTGACTCGACGAGCCTTTTCCACGATCTGCGCCATCGACCGGATCAACGACCTCATCACCGACACCTCGACCCCGACCGACGTCGTTCGACAACTGCGGGCCGCCGGGGTGAACGTTCAGACGGTGTGAGCGCTGCTGCTCCTTCTTTGCAGTCCCGCGCCACCTCGGTAGCGCCGGTTTCGGCGGCGCTGCGTTCGGCCCATCGCTCGCTGTTACCTCGAGAACCGCGATGATCCACCGAACGGTCTAGTGATGTTTCTTGATTCAAGAACTATGTTTTCGATCAAGTTAGAGCAGAAAGCCTGGAGTGGACGTCCGTATGCGACTCCGCCGCGGCCGCTCGAGCTGCCCATCGGCCCTTGTTGTCCCCACCCCGGGAGCGAACAATGCGCGAATCGAACCGTCCCCCCACCATCGACCAGCCTCTCGCCGCGGGCGGGCAGCGGACGCATATTCGACATCGCCGGCGCCGAGCCCTGATGATCGGCCTGGCCGTCAGCGCCGGGGCGGTGACCGGGGTCGGCCTGAGCGCTCCGGTCACGTCGGCCGCCGCCAGCCCGGCGCCACTCGCCGCGAGCCTGCCGGCTGCTTTTCCGCCCCGGGCCAACAGTGCCTGGGTCTATGACGGCAAGGGCGTCGGCACCTGGGCCGCCACCATCAGTAGCTATAACCAGGTCGCCACCGCCAACCACGCCCTGACCCAGCTGTACAACTACGGCAGCGACCTGGAATGCGGCGGCGCCAGCGCATCCGGCGCGACCTGCGGCACCGATCAGAAAATCGGCGTGTTTTACAACCAGTCCTCACTCGGGACCTCGTCGACGGCTGCCTACTACTCGGATTTCGATCTCGCGCCCAACATTGCCAGCGGTTCGACCACAGAGACGATGTCGCTGTCGCCGATCATCGACGGCCGCACCGACGCCGACGGATACCTGCAGGGCTTCAACGGTTTGAGCGCCACATTGGCCGGGACGTACGCCGACCAGGTAGCCGCGCAGGTGTGCGCGGAATCCCATACGGCCGGCATTCAATTCGACATCGAGCCGTTCGATCTTTCCGCTCAGAACGGGCAGTACTTTTTCTACCTCCAGTTGGCCAAGGACTTTGCCGGCAAGAACACGGGCGTGGCCGGGTGCGTGACCGCGGCCTATCCGAGCGGGCGCTACTTCTCGGTGTTCACCTTCGCCGCCGCGCTCAAACCGGGCACGGCCAGCGCGACGAACACGCAGACCGTCATGACCACCTACCACAACGGCTATGTCATCGATTCGCTCTACGACCTCGGGCCGAACCCGGGTGGGTCGCTCAATGACGTCCCCACCTACACCTCGCTCGTCAGCACCGAGGCCAACAGCATGCAGGGCTGGGCGGACGCAGCCGCGGTCCCCTACGCCTACGGCATCCCCGCTTCGGCCTCGGCGCACGAATACACCACCTGCGTCGGCACCTGTCAGCCGGGCAAGGACGGCTCGACCGGAAACCCGATGCTGTCGTACACCAAAGCCGCTGTGGCCGCCATCAATGCCGCTCATGCCCCGACCGACCCGCTGTTCATCGGCACCGACATCTGGGACTTGGGCGCCAGCACCACATCCGGGACGAGCATGGTCGCTCCCGCGCCGGCGCCCGCGGACGTGTGGCACTGGCTGGCCACGAACCTCCCCGGGTCGACTGCGACGTCCGGGTCGACGCCGGACACCAGCCCCCCGTCGCAGCCCACCGGAGTCACCGTCACCAGCACGTCCGCGTCGTCGGTGTCGCTGTCCTGGACCGCATCCACCGACAACGTCGGCGTGACCGGATACGACGTGCTCAACGGTGCCGCAGTGGCGGTCTCGACGTCAGGTACCACGGCTGTGGTCAACGGACTTGCGCCCGATACCAGCTATACCTTCACCGTTCGCGCCAAGGACGCCGCCGGCAACACCTCCACCCCCAGTGCCCCGGTCACCGGGCGAACCGCGGCCCAGGCGAGCAACTTACTGACGAACCCCGGTTTCGAGACCGGCACCTTCAGCGGCTGGACCTGCACCACCGGCACCGCCGTGGCCACCGGCCAAGCCGCGACCGGCACCTACAGCGCGGCCCTGACGCCTTCGGACACGACGACCGCCACGTGCTCGCAGAGCGTGTCGGTCACCGCCGGGCACACCTACACCCTGTCCGCGCAGCTCAAGAGCAGCAGTGGCGCCTACATCTACGTGGGTGGCACCGGATACGGATCCGCGTTCAGCACGGCCGGCAGCTATCAACTGCAGAGCGTGATGATCACTCCCACCTCGACCTCGTTGACCGTCTACGTCCAGGCCTACAAGCAGCAGACCGGATCCACCTACGCCGACGACGTCTCCCTGACCGCCAACTGACAATGCGACCGATTTCGACCCCTACATGCTGTCCAACCAGCGGTTCAGCAGTTCGGCGCCGGCGTCGCCCGACTTCTCCGGGTGGAACTGGGTGGCCACCAGCGGGCCGTTCTCCACCGCGGCCACGAACCGGTCCCCTCCGTGCTCCGCCCAGGTCACCGTGGGCGGAGTGAACGGGGCGCTGACCTCGAGATCCCACCGCCGGACCGCGTACGAGTGCACGAAATAGAACCGCGTCGCAGGATCGAGTCCGGCGAAAAGCGTGCTGCCCGAACCCGGCTCGACCGTATTCCAGCCCATGTGCGGCACGATCGGCGCCTGGAGTCGCTCCACCGTGCCCGGCCACTCCCCCACACCCTCGGTGTGCACGCCGTGCTCGACACCGGTCTCGAACAACACCTGCATGCCCACGCAGATGCCCAGCACCGGGCGCCCGCCGGCCAGCCGCCGACCGATCATTCGGGGACCCCGCACCGCGCGCAGCCCCTGCATGCACGCCGCGTAGGCACCCACCCCGGGTACAACGAGACCGTCGGCATTGATGGCCTTCTCGAAATCGTCGGTGACCTCGACGTCGGCGCCGACCCGGGCCAGCGCGCGACGGGCCGAGGCCAGATTTCCGGACCCGTAGTCCAGCACCACGACGCGTTTCATCAGCCCACGAGCCAGAGCACGCCGCCGCCGACGGCCATCAGCGCGAGCACCCCGCAGATGCCGGCCCCGACGCGGGAGTCGTTGCGCCACAACGACACCACTCCGCCGATCAGGAAACCGCCGACCGCGATCAGGGCGATGGCCAAAGCCTTCACAGCACGCCCTTGGTGGAGGGGATTCCGGTCACCCGCGGGTCGGGCTCGACCGCCTCGCGCAGGGCCCGGGCGATGGCCTTGTACTGGGCCTCGCAGATGTGATGCGGGTCGCGGCCGTACAGCACCCGCACGTGCAGTGCGATCCGGGCGTGGAAGGCCAAGCTGTCGAACACGTGCCGGTTCAGCACCACCGGATAGTTGTTGCCCACCACGAAGTCGGCCACCGCGTCCGGCTCGCCGGTGTGTACCGAGAACGGCCGCCCGGACACGTCGACCGCGGCGTGCGCCAGCGTCTCGTCCATGGGAATGAAGGCGTCGCCGAAGCGGCGGATGCCGGCCTTGTCCCCCAGCGCCTTTCCGATGGCCTGGCCGAGCACGATGGCGGTGTCCTCCACGGTGTGGTGCACGTCGATGTCGGTGTCGCCGGTGGCCCTCACGGTCAGGTCGAACCCGCCGTGCACCCCGAACGCGCTCAACATGTGGTCGAAGAATCGCACCGTGGTGTCGATCTCGACGACACCCGAGCCATCCAGGTCGATCTTGACCAACACGTCGGACTCGCTGGTGGCCCGGCTCACCTCGGCGACGCGGTTGTCCATCTCCAGCCTCTCGTCAGGTCCGTGGCGAGAGGCTTGCCGCCACTGCCAGAAAGCGATCATTGTCGGCGGGGGTGCCGACGGTGGCCCGCAGATGGCCGGCGATGCCGACATCACGGAGCAGCACGCCGTCGGCCAAGAACGAGTTCCAGGCGGATCCGGTTTCGGCGAACCGCCCGAAGAGCAGGAAGTTCGCGTCCGAGTGCACCACGTCGTAGCCCTGCTGCAGCAATGCCTTCCCCACCCGATCGCGCTCGGCCATCAGGGTGGCGACCGAGGCCAGGGTGTCGTCGGCGTGCCGCAACGCGGCCAGCGCGGCCGCCTGGGTCAACGCGGACAGGTGGTAGGGCAACCGGACCAGTTGCAGCGCATCGATGATCGCCGGCGCCGCGGCCAGATAACCCAGCCGGCCGCCGGCGAAGGCGAACGCCTTGGACATGGTCCGCACCACCACCAACCGGGCCGGGAACTCCTCGATCAGGGTGATGGCACTGGGAACACCGGAGAATTCGCCGTACGCCTCGTCCACCACCACGATGCCCGGCGCTTCCGCGGCGATACGCCGAATGTCCTCCCGGGCAACGCTTCCGCCGGTGGGATTGTTGGGGCTGGTCAGGAACAGGACGTCGGGCGCGTGCCTGGCAATGGCATCGACAGCGCTCTGGGTGTCGAGAGTGAAATCGGGCCGGCGCGGGCAGGGCAACCAGACCGTCTCGGTGCCGGTGGCAATGATCGGGTGCATCGAATAGGACGGTTCGAAACCCAGCGCCTGCCGGCCGGGCCCGCCGAAGGCTTGCAGGATCTGTTGCAGGATCTCGTTGGAACCGTTGGCCGCCCAGACGTTCTCCACGCTCAGGTCGACCCCGGTGGCGACGGACAGGTACGCCGCCAACGACCGGCGCAGCTCGATCGCGTCGCGGTCGGGATATCGGTTCAGGCCGACCGCAGCGTCCGCCACCGACCGGGTCAGGTCGGCTACCAGTGCCGCCGATGGCGGGAACGGATTCTCGTTCGTGTTGATCTGCACCGGAACGTCGAGTTGCGGTGCGCCGTAGGGAGTTTTGCCGATCAGGCCGGCGCGGAGCGGCAGCTGCGCCAGCGAGACGGACGTGCCGACGGTCATCGCACCGCGGACACGGCCGCGACGGGTGGGGCAGCCGGAATGCCGTCCGGGAAGCGGGCGGTCACCGCCTCGCCATGCGCGGGCAGATTTTCGGCCGCGGCCAGGTCGAGCACGTATCCGGCTACCTCGGCCAACGCATGCTGCGAGTACTCGACCACCTGCACCTGCTTGAGGAAGGTGGTGGTGGCCAGGCCGGAGGAGAACCGGGCGCAGCCCGCGGTGGGCAACACGTGGTTGGAGCCGGCGCAGTAGTCACCCAACGACACCGGCGACCACTTGCCCACGAAGATGGCCCCGGCGTTGGAGATACGCCGGGCCACCACCCGGGCGTCGGCGGTCTGGATCTCCAGGTGCTCGGCCGCGTAGGCGTCGGCCACTTTGATCCCGTCCTCCAGGTTGGCCACCACGATGATCGCCGACTGTGGACCGGTGAGCGCCGTGGTCACCCGGTCGCGGTGGCGAGTGCGGACCACCCGGGTGATGACCGCGTTCTCGACCGCGTCGGCCAACGCGACCGAGGTGGTGATGAGCACCGAGGAGGCCAGCGGATCGTGTTCGGCCTGCGAGACCAGATCGGCGGCGACGTGCTCGGGATCGGCCTTTTCATCGGCCAGGATGCCGATCTCGGTGGGTCCGGCCTCGGAGTCGATGCCGACCAGCCCGCGGACGATGCGCTTGGCCGCGGTCACGTACCGGTTGCCGGGCCCGGTGATCAGGTCGACCGGCCGGATCGGCGAGCCGTCCACGTCGGTCGAACCGTACGCGAGCATGGCGATGGCCTGCGCCCCGCCGACCGCATAGACCTCGTACACACCGAGCAACCCGCAGGCGGCCAGCACGGTCGCGTCGGGCCATCCGGTCTGCCGCTGCGGCGGGGACACCACGGTGATCTCGGGCACGCCGGCGACCCGGGCCGGGACCACGTTCATGACCACGCTGGACGGATAGACGGCCAGGCCACCGGGAACGTAGAGCCCGACCCGGCGGATGGGCACCCAGCGCTGAGTCACCGTGCCGCCGGGCGCGATCTGGGTGACCCGCTCCGTCGGCACCTGGGCGCGATGACCGATCTCGGCCCGTCGGATCGACTCGGCCAGCGCGGCCCGGACCGGCTCGGGCAACGCCGCCACGGCGGCGTCGATGACCACTCGGGGCACCCGGATCGAGGTGGGTCGGACGCCGTCGAAGCGTTCGGTGGCGTCCAATACGGCCACCGCGCCGCGGCGCCGGACGTCCTGCATCAGCGGGGCGACCTCGTCCACGGTGGCCGAGATGTCGACCGCGGCTCGGGGCAGCACCCGGTCCACCGGCCCGAGACCCTGACGCAGGTCGATCCGCCGCAGCATCCAGTCATCCTCACGTTCGTGGGGGCCGTTCCCGACAAACGGCCACCTCCTACCAGCGTAGGGGCCGCCGCACCCTCCTTTGGCCGCCTGCTCAGCGGGCGAACAGGTCGAGCCCCAGGTCGAGCACCGGCGAGGAATGGGTGAGCGCGCCGACGGCGAGGTAGTCCACCCCGGTGGCCGCCACCGCCGCTGCTCGGTCCAGGGACAACCCGCCGGAGGATTCCAGTTTCACCCCCGGCGCCCGATCACCCCGACGGCGCACCGCTTCGGCCGTGTCGGCCAGCGAAAAGTTGTCCAGCAGGATCATGTCGGGGGCAGAGCTCAGGGCCTGGTCGAACTGGTCCAGGTCGTCGACTTCGACCTCGACCGGCAGGTCGGGGCGGCGAGCCCGGACCGCGGCCACCGCGGCGGTCACCGAACCGGCCGCGGCGATGTGGTTGTCCTTGATCAACACGGCGTCGCCCAGGCTCATCCGGTGGTTCACCCCACCGCCGCAGCGCACCGCGTATTTCTCCAGGGCCCGGAGCCCCGGCAGTGTCTTCCGGGTGTCGCGAATGGCCGCGTCGGTGCCGGCCACCGCGTCGACCCAGGCCCGGGTGGCCGTGGCAATGCCCGACAGGTGCCCGAGCAGGTTGAGGGCAGTTCGCTCGGCCGACAGCAGCCCGGCCACCGGCCCGGTCACGGTCATGGCCACTGCGCCTGCCTGCAGCGTCGTCCCGTCCGGCTGACGCTCACACTCGATCGGTCCGGCCAGGGTTTCCAGCACGGCCTGGGCGAGCGGGCCGCCGGCCAACACACCCGGTTGCCGGGCCGCGAACTCACCCCGGCCGCGTTGATCGGGGCCGATGGTGGACAGCGTGGTCACGTCCGGACCGTCGGCGAAATCCTCGGCCAGGGCTCGTCGGATCACGGCAGCGACCAGGTCCGCGTCCAGGCCGGCGGCCTCCAGGTCGCCCCGGATCCCGGCCGACCAGGCGGCCGGGTCGACGACCGGCGTCATACCAGCGCCGCCGCGCGCTGCACGGTGTCGACCTCGACCCGGCCGTCCACCAGCCGCACCCGCAGGGTCCGGGCCTGTTCCGGATCGAGTTCCGGGTGATCCAGACGCACGTGACATCCACGGCTCTCGGTCCTTTGCCGGGCCGCGGAGAGCACGACCTCGGAGGCCAGCCGCAGGTTGGCGGCCTCGCTCTGCTCCGGACCGACCCGGTCGGTCGGGACCGCCTGCATCGCGGCCAACGCTGCGGTCAGCCCGGCCTCGGTGCGGCCGATCCCGGCCGACCGACTCATCACGGCCTGCCGCCCGGCGCGGGCATCCGGGTCGTCCAGGTCGACCTCAGGCAGGACCACCTCGGCGGCGGACCCGGCCGGACGCAGGGTCCGGGCCACCCGCGCCCCCATCACCAGTCCCTCCAGGAGCGAGTTCGAGGCGAGTCGGTTGGCGCCGTGCAGTCCGGTGCGGGCCACCTCGCCCACCGCGAACAGGCCGGGAACATCGGTGCGGCCGGACAGGTCGGTGATCACGCCACCGCACTGGTAGTGCGCCGCCGGAGCCACCGGGATGGGGTCCCGGGACGGGTCGATCCCGGCCGCTGCGCAGGCCGCGGTGACGGTCGGGAACCTGGTGGTGAAGCGATCCGCGGGTATGCCGGTGGCATCGAGGAAGACGTGATCGGCGACTCCGCCGGGCGCGTGGGCCAGACGGCGGGTGATGGCCAGTGAGACCACGTCCCGGGGCGCCAGATCGGCCAGCGGATGAACGCCGGGCATGATCCGGGCACCCGTCGCGTCGATCAGCACCGCGCCTTCACCCCGGACGGCCTCGGTGACCAGGGGCCGGTGCCCGACCGCGTGCGGCCCGGTCCACAGCACGGTCGGGTGGAACTGCAGGAACTCGACGTCGCCGACCGACGCGCCCGCCCGCAGGGCCATGGCCAGACCGTCGGCGGTGGCCACGGCCGGGTTGGTGGTGGCCGCGAACAGGTGCCCGGACCCGCCGGTGGCCAGCACCACCGCGCCCGCCCGGATCAGCCCGAGGGTGCCGTCGCCGGCCAAGACCAACACCCCGGCCGCATTCCCGTCGAGGTCGGTGACCACGTCCAGGGCCAGGTGGTTCTCCACCAGCACGGCCCGCCCGGGCACGGCCAGCAGGGTGCGCTCGATTTCGGCCCCGGTGGCGTCGCCGCCGGCGTGGATGACCCGGTTGGCGGAGTGCCCGCCCTCCCGGGTCCGCTGCAGGCCGGCGGGTCCGGTGTCGAAGCGGGCGCCCCGGGCCTGGAGTCGGGCGATCGCGGCCGGACCCTGCGCCAGGATGGCCGCGACCGCATCCGGGTCGCACAACCCCGCCCCGGCCACCAGCGTGTCCTGGATGTGCGCGGCCGGTGAGTCGCCGGCATCTCGCTCGGCCCGAACCACGGCCACGCCGCCCTGGGCCCAGCTGGTGTTGCCGTCACCGGCGGCCGCCTTGGTCACCACCAACACCCGGAGCCCGGCCTCGGCCGCGTCCAGCGCGGTGGTCAGCCCGGCCACGCCGGTGCCCACCACGACCACGTCGGCGGAGCTCTCCCAATCAGGAGCCAGGCCACTCATTCGGCACCACCCGGACGGCCGATCCCGATCATCCGCTGGACCGCGCCGCGGGCCCTGGCTGCGATGTCAGGGTCGACGTGCACCTCGTCGCGCAGTTCGATCAGCGCCCGTTCCAGCTTCGCCGGGGTGATCATCTTCATGTAGCGGCAGGAGGCGCGGTCGTTCACGGCCCGGAAATCGATCCCCGGGGCAGCCTTACGAAGTTGATGAATCATGCCGATCTCGGTGGCCACCAACACCTCTCGCGAGCTGCTGCGGCGGGCCGCGTCCACCATCTCGCCGGTGGACAGGATCTTGATGCGCTCCTTGGGCACCGCCCCGGCCTCGGCCAGGTACAGCGCGCTGGTGGCGCAGCCGCACTCCGGGTGCACGTAGAGGTCGGCGTCGGGATGGGCTTGGGCCTGGGCGGTCAGCTGGGCGCCGTTGATGCCCGCGTGCACGTGGCACTCGCCCCCCCAGACCTGCATGTTCGCCCGCTTCAGGGTCCGGCGCACGTGGGCGCCCAGGAACTGGTCGGGCCCGAACAGCACAGTCTTGTCGGCCGGGATGGAGGCCACCACCTCGACCGCGTTCGATGAGGTGCAGCAGATGTCGGTCTCCGCCTTGACCGCTGCGGTCGTGTTCACGTAGGACACCACCACGGCGCCCGGGTATTCGGCCTTCCAATCCCGCAGCTGGGTCGCGGTCAGCGAGTCGGCCAGCGAACAGCCGGCGGCGGCGTCGGGGATCAGTACCGTCTTGTCCGGCGCCAGGATCTTGGCCGTCTCGGCCATGAAGTGCACCCCGCAGAACACGATGACGTCCTCGGGCGCGGCCGCGGCGATCCGGCTCAGCGCCAGCGAGTCGCCGACATGGTCAGCCACGTCCTGGATCTCCGGCACCTGATAGTTATGCGCCAGGATCACCGCGTTGCGCTGTCGGGCCAACTCGTGGATTCGCTCGGCCCAGCCGGGATCAACGGTGGTGGCAGCGCCCAGGGTGGCGGTCATCGGCGGCATCCTCACGTCTCGAGTCGACCCGACGCCGATCGGAGGGCTCCGTCGCCGAGGTTTTCGACTGACAATCGATAACGTGCTCATCGTAGCAGAGTTTCCGACTGCCGGTCGAGAATGGGAGTTCCAACCGGCATACTGCTCCGGTGACCGAGGTCGAGGTGCTCGCCGCCGTGTTCACGGTGCGGCCGGCGGCGGACCGCGGGCGCCTG
This sequence comes from Nakamurella sp., assembly GCA_965277905.1. GTDB lineage: Bacteria > Actinomycetota > Actinomycetes > Mycobacteriales > Nakamurellaceae > Nakamurella. The sequence goes on along the minus strand of CBDIDW010000004.1, from coordinate 388,003 downwards.
GAGGTGCTGCTCTGGCAGCGCGGCGCCGATCCGGACCGGGGCCGATGGGCCCTGCCCGGCGGTCACCTCGGCCCGGAGGAGGACGTCGACGCCTCCGCCCGCCGTCAGCTGGCCGGAAAGGTCGATCTGACCCAGGTCGCCCACCTGGAGCAGATCGGAGTGTTCTCCGACCCGCACCGGGTGCCGGGCGCCCGGGTGGTCGGGACCGGGTTTCTCGGCCTGGTGCCACTGGGCGCCAACCCGCGCCTGCCCGACGACACCCGCTGGCACCCGGTCGACGCCCTCCCGCCCACCGCCCTGGACCACGGCGCCATCGTGGCCCGGGCCTGGGAACGATTGCGGGCCAAGCTCTCGTACACCAACATCGGCTTTGCCCTGGCGCCGAGCGAATTCGCCATCGCCGAGTTGCGCCGCATCTACGTCAGCGCGCTCGGGCACGACGTCGACCCGACCAACCTGCACCGCATCCTGTTTCGCCGGGGCATGCTCGAGCCGACCGGCACCACCGCTCCCCCGGGACCGTCGGGCGGCCGCCCGGCCGCGCTGCACCGGTTCACCATGGCCGAGCTCCGGGTCACCGACCCGTTCGCGGCCTTTCGGCCGCCCGACAGCTGACCGGGCGCACATTGCGGCTGATTTGTTCACATATGCAACTTTTGCGCCTGAGAACGCACGCGCTCGTCCCAATCGATCCGGAACCGCTGCTCCGGACCGAGCATCTTCTCCGGATTCATGACCTTGAACGCCAGCGGTATCAGGGTGCTCATGATCGCTCGTCCCACCGGGCCGGGCGTTTTGGTCCGATTCGTCTGCTTCCCGCGGCGGGTGATGTGCTCGACCCGCTCCCGGCGGAGCTGCTCATAGGCGGCGAAGGCCTCGGGCACCGGCAGATCGCGCAGGCAGCGGGCCAGCTCGATGGCGCTCTCGATGGCCAGCGAGGCGCCCTGCCCGGTGCTGTTGGACGGGGCGTGCACGGCGTCGCCGACCAGCACCATCCGCCCGCGGGACCAGTGCGGCAGCGGCGGCATGATGTGGATCGCGCCCAGCACCTGGAGGTTCTCCGCAGTGGTCGCCTGGGCCAGCGCCTGCCCGGGACGATCCCCGGCGTAGGTGGTGCGGATCTGTTCCAGCCAGGTCGATGCCGGGATGTCCCGGGCCTGGGCCAGCGAGAGGTACTGGTGTCCGGGCAGATTCGCGCCCCAGGCGGTCCGTCCGTCGGGCAGGGGCCAGTACAGGTAGTAGGCCCGGGTGCCGAAGGCGAAGGTCATCACCCCGGGCTGCAGATCCAACCCCGCGTCCACCGGGGCGCCGAAGCCGAGCAACCCGGTGTAGTCGGCGGCCGGCGCCTCCGGGTCGATCAGCGTGCGCACCGTGGAGCGCACTCCGTCGGCACCGATGAGCACGTCGGCGGAAGCGCAGCTGCCATCGGAGAACCGGGCCGTGACATGGTCAGGGTGTTCTTCGACGCCGACCAGCCGCTTGCCGTACTCGAAGCGCACGCCGGCGGCGGCGGCGGTGTCACGCAGGACCGTGTGCAGCTCGCCGCGATCGATCATGCGCAGCGGTTCCACCCCGGTCAGCGCCGGTAGCGGGCCGAGATCGCGGTGTCCGACGGACATCTGCGTGGACGTGATGGGTAGGGCGATGCGGCGCACGGCGTCGGCGGCGCCGACGATCTCCAGGGCGGCCACGCCGTTCGGGGCCAGCGCCAACGCGCTGCCGATGCCCGGGGAGGACTGCGGGTAGGCCTCGCAAACGGTGGCGTCGACACCGGCGCGGCGCAGGGCGGTGGCGCAGACCGGGCCGGCGATGCCGCCCCCGATGACCAGGACAGAGTTGATGGACATGGGTTCTCCTTCAAGACGCGCGCGTGCGGGAGCCACGCAGGAGAATCCGGATAACCTGAACGAGCGTCAACTCGGAGCCGGAGCCCGCCTGCGGGCCTTTGGTGATGGGGCCTCGGTTCCGGCGGCGGCGTTGCCGCGCCGCCGGCCGGAACCGGTGTGTGTCAGTCCTGGACCGCTCCCCTCTCGGCCAGCTCGGCCAGGTCCGGCGGAAACTCGCCGCCGGCGTGCCAGGCGCGCCAGCGGTCCAGGTCGGGATAACGACCGTCGATCATCTCGGCCACCACCTCGACAATCCAGGACGCCTCGGCCTCGTCCACCGCCAGCAGGTACTCCTCCTCGATCAAGAACAGCCGGGGGACGTCTCGAACGGCGACCGCGATCGCCTCGCGGCGCCCCGCGACTTTTCGTTGCACCGACGCGAGCCGGAGTTGCAGCAGCTCGATGACCTCGTCCGGTGGAAGCGCCACCATGACCGAGAGTCCGGCCGCGAACTGCGGGTGCTCGGTTTCCGGCGAGGAGATCAGCTCACGGGTCCACTCGACCAGCTCACGTCGGCCGGCCTCGGTGATGGCGAAAATGGTGCGCTCGGGACGAGCCCCCTGCCGGTCGCTGCCGACGACCTCGACGTAGCCGTGCTTGGCCAGGTTGTCCACCACCGTGTACAGCGAACCCCACTTGACCTGCATGTCCTGGTCCTTGTTGCGGGCCCGCATGATCGACGCCATCTCGTACCGGTGCATGGGCCGCTGATAGACCGTCGACAACACGGCCAGGGCCAGCAAGTTGCCGACCTTGCGCTTGCCCGCCATGTCTGCTCCTTTGCTCGACGCCGAATATACGGCTGCGAGTAATCGCGGTCAAGGCCCGGGGATGGAACGCTCTGGTGACCGGCAAGGTCACGGCCACAGGGAGGCGAGTCGTCTTGGACGCACGACGGGCTGCGGTCGCTCTGCTGGTCATCTTCCTGGCCGCCGGTTGCGCGAGTGCAACTGCACGGGAGACAGACTCGAGCCCTTCAGCGAGTCCGACCCCGGGGCGCAGCGCGTCCACGACTCCGGCCGTCGCGCACAGCGCGTCGTCGACCTCCGTCCCCCCCGGCCGCGCCATGGCTGCGGCCCACTGCCCGGCGCGTTTCCCGGGGACAAAAAACGGACTGCCGGGCCCCGCCACCGTCAGCAGTCCGGACCGGCTGGTGCCGGCGCAACCGATCCGGGCCGTGGCGCTCTGCTCGTACAACGGCACGAACATGGATCCGATGGCCGGCCGCCCCCTGGCCCGGCACCTGGCCCTGACCGGCACGTTCGAAGCGATCACCGCCGTACTGCGGTGGGAGCCGCCCAGGCTCGCCTTGGCTGCGTGCGGTGCTGTGGGCGGACCGGAAACCGACTTCCTGCTCGGACTCACCTATGACGACGGGGTGCTGTGGATCCACAGCGCGCAGGACCCCGATGACTGCACGCCCACCACCAACGGCGCGTTCACTGCGCTGGGCAACGACGGCGCCCAGTTCGCGGCCGTCCTGTCCGCCGGCCACTGGGTTCCCGCACCACCAAGCCCCAACGACGGCTCGTGCGGAGGCGACGGCCGGTGGGGTCAGCAGCTCGACATGGTGCCGGCCGGAGCCACCGGCGCCGACATCTGCCCGCCGACTTCGACGGCCGCCCGGCACGTGTTGGCGCACTCGGACATCGACGCTCTGGTGGCCGTGCTCAATACCGGCAAGACGTCCGTGTCGACCCAGTCCTGCGTCGAAGACATAGATCCCAAGACGAAGCAACCGGTCAACCCCGAGTTCAGCTCGATCCGATTCACTTATCCGCAAGGCCCGGCCGTGGTCGTCCGGATCGCGCCAGGATGCCGTCCATCGATCGAGAACGGCAGCCTCCAGACGGCCGACGCGACCGCCGCCCTTCAGGTGTTGGACACCATCCTCAAGAAATGACCCGCCGGGCGAACCCGGCCCGACCCAGCTCCGACTGCCCCTGCCAGGCGGCCAGAAAGGTGTAGACGGCGATCACCACCGCCGGCTCGAACAGCAACACGATGGCACTGCCGATGGCGGGCGGCGAGCTCACGATCGAGGCGTTGTCGGCCGCGCCGACCGAGGCCGGCACCACCCCACCGGCCATGACCGGGCCCAACAGGTAGGCGGTCAACGCCCCCACCGCAGCGGCCAGGCCGACCGACAGCAGGGCCACCGGCCCGCGGGACGACCGCCAGCTCCACGCGGCTGTGACCAGCACCGAGCCTGCCACCAGCGCGAGCAGGCAGTAGAAGGCGATCCCGACGTAGAGGTGACTGGACACGGTGGCCAATGGGTAGGTGCTGCCGTCCTTGGCCACCAGTACCTGCTCGCCGGGCGCCGCCCCGGCCCAGATCAACGCCTGGACCAGGCCCAGCACGACGGCCAGCACCACGAACGACCCCAGGAACCGCCACTGCCGGACCTCCGCCCGCAGCCGGTAGTCGGTGAGGGGGTACTGATCACGGAAAGCCACGCTCATGTCAAGCAGTCTGCCCCGAGCAGCGCCTTGAGGTCTCCCATCAGCGCGGACGTCGGGGTGACCCGCAGGCTCTCGTCCAGCCGCAAGGTGGTGGCCCGCCCCGAGTTCACCAGCCGCAGATGCACCGCGGTCGTACCCGGGTGGGCTTGCAGCACCTCGCGGAGCCGCTCGACCACCGGCGGGGTGCAGCGGGCCGCACTCATCGTCACCTGGATCGGGCCACGCCCGAGCGGCGTGGTCAGGTCCGGCACGACCACGCTCTGCGCGTGCAGGCTCAACCGGTCGTCCGACCGCGCGACGCGCCCCTTGACGATGACCACCGCGTCTTCGGCCAGGGTGAGCGCGAACTCGGCGTAGACCTTGGGGAAGAACGCCACCTCGACCCCGCCGGCCAGATCCTCGAGCATGGCGCTGGCCCAGGGATCGCCCTTCTTGGTCAATCGGCGCTGCAGTCCGGTCAGGATGCCGCCCACCGTGATGGTCTGTTTGTCGGCGATAGTGCCGTCCAGGATGTCCGGGATGGATGCGTCGCTCTGCGCCGCCAACAAATGCTCGACGCCGGCCAGCGGATGCCCGGACACGTAGAGCCCCAACATCTCCCGCTCGAATTGCAGGCGGAGCTTGTCCTCCCACTCGGTGTCCGGAATGCTCCCCTGGAACGAGGTGCCCTTCTCCTCCTGGGTCATCTCGCCGAACAGGTCGAACTGGCCGGACGCCTCCGCCCGCTTGAGGGACAGCACCGAATCGATGGCCTCCGCGTGCACCATGAGCAGGCCCTTGCGCGGGTGACCGAGCGAATCGAAGGCGCCCGCCTTGATCAGCGACTCGACCACCTTCTTGTTGCAGGCCACCGCGTCGACCTTGTCCAGGAAGTCCCAGAAGTCGGTGTAGGCCTGCTTGTCCCGGCGGCTGGCCACGATGGAGGCGACGACGCCGGTGCCGACGTTGCGCACCGCGGACAGCCCGAACCGGATGTCGGTGCCCACGGTCGAGAAATAGCGGTCGGAGGCGTTCACGTCCGGCGGTAGCACCTTGATGCCCATGTTCCGGCACTCGGCCAGATAAATGGCCATCTTGTCCTTGTCGTCGCCGACCGAGGTGAGCAGCGCAGCCATGTATTCGGCTGGATAATTCGTCTTCAGGTAAGCGGTCCAATAAGCGATCAGACCGTAGGCCGCGGTGTGCGATTTGTTGAACGCATAATCGGAAAAAGGCAGCAGAATGTCCCATAGCGCCTTGATGGCGCCGGCCGAGTACCCGCGGTCCACCATGCCCTGGGAAAAGGTCTCGAACTGCGCATCCAGCTCGGATTTCTTCTTCTTGCTCATGGCCCGGCGGAGCAGGTCGGCGGCGCCCAGTGAGTAACCGGCCACCTTCTGCGCGATGGCCATCACCTGTTCCTGGTAGACGATGAGACCGTATGTGTCGTCCAGGATGTCGGCCAATGGCTCGGCCAGCTCGGGGTGGATCGGGGTGACCGGTTTGCGGCCGGTCTTGCGGTCGGCGTAGTCGTTGTGCGCGTTCGCACCCATCGGCCCCGGGCGGTACAGCGCCAGCACCGCGGAGATGTCCTCGAAACTGTCCGGCCGCATCGATCGCAACAGCGCCCGCATCGGCCCACCGTCGAGCTGGAAAACGCCCAGGGTGTCGCCGCGGGCCAGCAATTCGTAGGTCTTGACGTCGTCCAGGGCCAGGTCCTCGACCACCACGGTGAGGCCGAGATTGGCCTTGATGTTGTCCAGTGCGTCGTCGAGAATGGTCAGGTTGCGCAGCCCCAGGAAATCCATCTTGATGAGGCCGAGCTTTTCGCACGTCGGGTAGTCGAACTGGGTGATGATCGCCCCGTCCTGCTCCCGCTTCATGATCGGAATGAGATCGATGAGCGGGTGCGAGGACATGATGACCCCGGCCGCATGTACGCCCCACTGCCGCTTCAGGCCCTCCAAGCCCTGGGCCAGATCGACGACCTTCTTGACCTCGACGTCCGAACCGACCAGCGACCGGAACTCGCCGCCCTCGGAGTAACGACTGTCGGTCGGGTCGAAGATCTTGTTCAGCGGCACGTCCTTGCCCATGACGGGCGGCGGCATCACCTTGGTGATGCGGTCACCCACCGAGAACGGCATGCCCTGCACCCGGGCCGAGTCCTTGACCGCCTGCTTGGCCTTGATGGTGCCGTAGGTGACGATCTGGGCCACCCGGTCGTCGCCGTACCGCTCGGTCACGTACCGAATGACATCGCCCCGACGACGCTCGTCGAAGTCCACGTCGAAGTCGGGCATGGAGACGCGCTCCGGATTGAGGAAGCGCTCGAAGAGCAACCCGTGCTGCAGCGGATTGAGGTCGGTGATCCGCATGGCGTAAGCGACCATCGAGCCCGCGCCCGACCCGCGGCCCGGGCCGACTCGGATGCCGTTGTTCTTGGCCCAGTTGATGAAGTCGGCGACCACCAGGAAGTAGCCGGGGAAGCGCATGGCGGTGATGACCTCGACCTCGAAGTCGGCCTGTTTCTGCACCTCCGGGGGGATGGCGTCGGGGAAGCGCGCGCGCAGGCCGCGCTCCACCTCGTGCACGAACCAGCTCTGTTCGGTTTCCCCCTGCGGCACCGGGAACACCGGCATGTACGAGGCGGCCTCGTCGAAGGTGACCGCGCAGCGTTCGGCGATGAGCAGGGTGTTGTCGCAGGCCTCGCGCAGGTCGTGCTTGCCCTGCCAGATCGCGCGCATCTCCTGCGCGGATTTGAGGTAGTAGCCGCCGCCGTCCAGCTTGAACCGGTTCGGGTCGTCCAGGGTCTTGCCTGACTGCACACACAGCAGGGCCTCGTGCATCTCGGCGTCCGAGGGGTCCACGTAGTGCGAGTCGTTGGTGGCCACCAGGGGCAGCTGCAGATCCTTGGCGATGCGCAGCAACCCCGACCGGACCCGCTTCTCGATGCCCAGGTCATGGTCCATCAGCTCGACGAAGAAGTTGTCCTTCCCGAAGATGTCTTTGAATTCGGCAGCCGAGGCTCGGGCGTTGTCGTAGTTGCCGATACGCAGCCAGGTCTGCACCTCACCGGATGGGCAGCCGGTCGACCCGATCAAGCCATTCGCGTATTCGGACAACAACTCTCGGTCCGCCCGCGGCTTGTAGTAGTAACCCTCGAGGGACGCCCGGGAGGCCAGCCGGAACAGGTTGTGCATGCCCTGCGTGTTCTGCGCCAGCAGGGTCATGTGGGTGTACGCGCCCGACCCGGACACGTCGTCCTCGCCGCCGCCGGCCCACCGCACCGGCTTTCGTTCGTAGCGCGGGGTGTTCGGGGTGAGGTAGGCCTCCATGCCGATGATCGGCTTGACCCCCGCCGCCTTCGCGGTCTTGTAGAAGTCGTAGGCGCCGAACACGTTGCCGTGGTCGGTCATGGCCAGCGCGGGCATCTGCTGGTCGGCGGCCCGTTGCAACAACGGCCCGAGCCGGGCGGCACCGTCGAGCATCGAGTAGTCCGTGTGCACGTGCAGGTGGACGAAAGAGTCGGAGGAGCCTGCGGAACCCTTGGCACCGCCCGTCATGTCTCCACCTCCGTCGTCCCCGCCCGCTTGGCCCGGTCCATCATGACCGACGGGCCCGGCCGTTGAGAGCAACGCGAATGAGCCCCATGGAAGGCGCTGGTGGCAGCGGGTTCCGGCGAGTCGCCGGTCCGGCGCCAGGGGCTCGACCTCAACATCACACCGGTCTAGCAGCCCGCACCGACAACCACCACGGTCAGGGCAGTAGGACGTTCCCGGGCCCGTAGGAAGCGTTTTGATCCAGCAGGATCTGCACCGATCCGGCGCTGTTGTTGGTGATCGTGACCCGACCGTCGGCGCTCGCGCCGATCAGCGCCATACCGGCCACCGTGATCCCGCGCCCGTAGTTCACGGTCGAGGTGGCTGTCGCGGTGCCGGCGGGAGCCACGGTGAGATTACCGGCCGCCGTACCGCCGACCGCGGTCACCGTCAGCGCGGCGCCGGCCAGCGGATGGGCGTAGCGGCCACCGTTCCACAGCAAGGTGCTCAGTGACACGGTGATGCTGCGGCCGGGCCCCACTGCGCCGGCACCGCTGCGGGTGTCCAGGATCCGGGTCGAGCTGTTCGGGACCAGGCCGTGACCGGTGATCGAAAGGTCGCCTCCGGTGAAGTAGCCCTCGAGGTCGACGACCACGTCGGTGCTGCCGAGGCTGTTGTTGAAAATGGTCAGGTCACGCGACACGACCAGGTCGGCGACGTCCTGGCCGGGCCGGAAGTTCACGTTGGACGTCTGCGGGCTGCCGGCGGCCAGCGGTCCGACCCGCAGGTTCCCGGCCGCGTCGGCCCGGGTTGCGGTCACGTTCACGGCGAAGCCGGAAACACTGGCCGGCAAGCCCTTGACCACGATGCTCAACGCACCCAGCGGCGGAATCCGAAAGCCGCTGCCGGCCCGCCGGGTGTCGATCAGCCGGAGCGGGTCGACCGGGACGAACAAACCCGGATCCTGGGAGATGTCGACGCCGGCGTCCCCGGTCTTGATGTAACCGGTGATGTCCAGCACCAGCTGTGCGGATCCGGTGGAGTTCAGACCGAGGGTGATCTCGCCCCCGGTCCCGACCGGGACCAGGGCCGTGTTCGAGGCGTCCTGACCGGCGGTGAAGTTGACCGTGGACGTGGCTGGTCGGGCCCCGCCGGCCGGATAGACGGTGACATTGCCGGGTGCGATCGCACGGGTGACGGTGACGTGCACCGCGACCGCGGTCACGCCGGAGGCCGGCACACCTGCGCGGTGGAGTACCGGTACCGACACGGTGCCGCCGGCCGCTACCGGGCCGTTGGTGGTCCGGGTGTCCAGGAGGCGGGCGGGGTTGATCGGCACGAACGAACCCGGCGACGCGGTGGGCCGCGGGCTGCCGGTGGGTGGGGCGGTGATCGGCGGTCGCGGGTGTTGAGCCGAGGCCGCGGGCGACGTCCCGAGCAGGACTGCGACGGTGGCGGCCAGTCCGGCTACTACACGTTGGACACATCGCCTCATGGCCGACCCCTTGCTCGGATCCGTCCCGCCGATCCGGGACGCTGCTCTGATCGTAGGACGGGTTATTTTGCAGCGCGTACCAAGTCCGAGCCTCGGGGCGCCGGCGAGACCTGGCGGGTAGCGTTCGCCCGTGACTTCCGCAGCGACTCCGTCGGCGCCCGGTGGCCCGGCCGGACGGCCCGTCCCCGACACCGACGACCTGCGCATTCTGGCCGAACTCATCAACAATGTGCGCATTCCGCTGGCGCAGGCGGCCTGGAACGCCCGGATGAGTACGGCCGAGGCGGCCGCTCGGCTGATCACCATGGCCGAGCGGGGGATGCCGCTGCGACTGGTCGCCGAGGGTGACCGGCAGACCCTCTGGCGGATCGCCCAGGCAGGTCCGGCGACGTCCGGGGTGCCACTGCCCGCGGGCGCCCGGCCGGGGCCGCCGGCACCTGCGCCGGGGCCGCGCTCCGTGCCGGGGCCGCAGGCGCCCGGGTACGCGGCTGGCCCGGGACCACAACCCGCCTCGGCCGGAACCTATGCACCTTCGGCCCCGCCGGCGCGGCCCGTGCCCATCCCCGGTGCGCCGCTCCCCGGCCCGATGCCCTCCGGTCCGGGGCTGCCGCCCGGGCCACCAGGGTCCGGAGGCAACCCGGTGGTGCCGCCGATTCCGTTGATTCCCCCGGTACCGCCGGTTCCGCCGCACGAGCAGGCCATCGCCGGCGCCGTCCCGCTCGGTGGCCCGCCGTTCGGTCCACCCCGCCCGGAACCGAGCCCTCCCTCCCCGAGCCCCGTGACCACCGAGACCGCTGGGGCTCCCGGGCCGGGTGAGTCCGCACCGGACCTCCCCACACCCGCCTCGGGTGTCCCGGCCGTAGCCGCAGTGCAGGAGCAGGAACCGTCTGCTGAACCCGCCGTACCGGCCGAGCCGGCCAGCCCGGCGCCACCGCGGGCGGACCCGGCGCCAGCTCCAGTGGCCCGCGCCTACGTGGCGCCGCACGGACTCCTGGCCCACTTTGTCAGCCCGTCCGCGGTGGCCGAGCCGGCACAAGAGCCCGAGCCGGCACCAGAACCGGAGCCATCACCGGGACCGGAGCCGTATCCGGCCCAGTCGACCACCGGGCTGTCCGGGGAGAGGCTGACCGTCGCGTTGCGGGAGGTCATCGACCCGGCGGACGAACGGGTGCTGGCCGTCGGCTATCAGCTGGACGAGGGAGAACGCGCGGTGCTGGTGTGCACCGGGATCAGCAATGCCGGGCCGGCCGAATACCCGGCGTGGCCTGACCTCTACCTCACCCTGCGCACCCGGGGCGGCGAACGGATCGAGAAGGCGCCCCTGTCGGTGTCGGGATATCCCGGGCACCGGGTCGGGATCGAGCCGGGCCAGGAATCGGTCGGCTGGACCATGTTCCTGCTGCCGAATTATCAGGACGTGACCGCCGTGGTCTGGGCGGTCCGGCCGGATCTCGAGCAGCAGACGCTGTCCTGGCCGATCAACCCGCCTGCAGCACCTGCAGCGCCTGCTCCAGATCAGCCGGGAACGGGCTGGTGAACTCGGCCCGGCGGCCGTCGCCGGGGTGGTCGAAGGCCAGCGCACTCGCGTGCAGCCACTGCCGGTCCAGGCCCACCCGGGCGGCCAGGGTGGGGTCGGCGCCGTAGGTCAGGTCCCCGACCAGCGGGTGGTGCAGGGCGGCGAAATGCACCCGGATCTGGTGGGTCCGCCCGGTTTCCAGCTTGACCTTGACCAGCGTGGCCGACCGGAACGCCTCCACGGTGTCGTAGTGGGTCACGCTGGGCCGGCCGTCGGCCATGACCGCGAATTTCCAGTCGGACTTGTGGTGCCGCCCGATGGGCGCGTCGATGGTGCCCGCACTGGGATCCGGAAAACCCTGGATGACGGCGTGATAGGTCTTGTCCACGATGCGCTGCCGGAAGGCGTCCTTGAGCACGCTGTAGGACCGCTCGGTCTTGGCCACCACCATCAGCCCGGTCGTCCCCACGTCCAGGCGTTGCACGATGCCCTGGCGCTCCGGCGCCCCCGAAGTCGTGACCGACACGTGCAGCGCGGCCAATGCGCCCAATACCGTCGGCCCGGTCCAACCCGGGCCCGAGTGGGCGGCCACCCCGGCCGGCTTGTCCACCACGACCAGGTCGGGGTCCTCGTGGACGATGCGCAGCCCGTCCACCAACTCGGGGACGACGCCGAGCTCACGCTCCGGCTCGGGCAGGGTGATGTCCAGCCACCCGCCGGCGTCCAGCCGCTGCGAGCGACCCACCGCGCGGCCGTCGAGCAGGACGTCTCCGGCGTCGATCAAGGTGGCCACCGTGGTCCGGGACATCCCCAGTAGTCGGGCCACGCCGGAGTCGGCCCGCATGCCGGCCAGCCCGTCCGGCACCGGGTAGCGACGGAAATCAGCCACAGGAATCAGCCACGCGGGTCGGGCTCCGAAGGCACGGGGGCGGCCCGCCGCGACCGTCGACTGCCGTCGGCCTCGACGCCCAGCAGGGCGGTGATGACCAGGGCGATCGCCCCGCAGGTGATGGCCGAGTCGGCCACATTGAAAATGGCGAAGTACCGACCGTCCGGGCCGAACAGCGAGACGAAATCGACGACGTGGCCGCGCAGGAATCCGGGCGCCCGGAACAGCCGGTCGATCAGATTGCCGACCGCGCCCCCCAGGATGAGCCCGAGCACCACCGCCCAGGCGAGTGAGCGCAGCTTCGTCGCCATCCGGATGATGCCGACGACCACCGCGATGACGACAAGCGTGAGGATCCAGGTCATCCCGGTGGCCATGGAGAAGGCCGCCCCGGCATTGCGGTACAGCGACAGATAGACCAGGCCACCCAGGATCGGTTTCGACTCTCCGTCGACCAGGTGCGCCACCACCAGCGCCTTGACGATCTGATCGAGGATCACCACCACCGCGGCGATACTCGCGAGCAGGAGCACGGCCTGCCGGTGGCGGGACGGAACAGTGGCCGGCGCCGGGACGGAGCCGCCGGCAGCATCGTCGGCAACATCGGCGGCGACATCATCGGGGGGCTCGGCCATGCCCCCATCCTCCCAAACCCAACGCCCTCCCGTCGCGAGGAGCTCATTCGGTGGAGCGCAAGCCTCGTTCGCCGTACCAGCCGGCCAGGGCTCCGGCCCGGCTCACCGCGCGCAGTCGTCGCTCGGTGGCGCTGCGGACCTTCTCCGGTGCGATCACCAACATCTGGTCGCCGGCCTGCAGTCGCACCGTCGGGGTGATCTCGATCGGCGCGCCGTCGCGCACCAAGAGCGCCACCACGGCGCCCGCCGGTAGCCGCAACGCCGGCAGGTAAACGCCGTGCATGCGCGACTCCTCGGGCACGCGCACCTGGAGCACAAGCGCATGCATCTCCTCCAGAGGCGCCGCCTCGACCTGGATCTCGTAGGCCTGGCCGGCCTGCACCACGCCCAGCCGGCGGCCCACCCACGGCAGCGAGGTGCCCTGGATCAGGGTGAAGATGACCACCACGACCACGATGATGTTCAGGAACTTCCGGGACAGCTCGTCCTGCCGGACCATCAGTGGGATCAGTGCGAGCACGATGGGCACCGCCCCGCGCAGCCCCGACCAGGACAGGAACACCTGCTCGCGCCAGGGCAGCCGGAACGGCAGCGCCGCGGCCACCACGGAGATCGGTCGGGCCAGCAGCAGCACGATCAGACCGATGATCACGCCCGGGAGCAGCGCCGCCGGCAACTGCGCCGGGTCCACGTACAGGCCGAGCAGCACGAACAGCCCGATCTGGGCCAGCCAGCCGAATCCCTCGGCGAAGGACATCGTCGAGGTCCGGTGGGGCACGTCCGAATTGCCCAGGATGACCGCAGCCACATAGGTGGCCAGGAACCCGGAGCCGTGGGCGTATTCGCCGGCGGCGTAGGCGCCGCCGGTCAGGGCGAGCACGGTCAGCGGGTACAGGCCGGCCGCCGGCAAGGCGACCCGGCGTAACCCCCAGGATCCGGCCCAGCCGATCGCGCCCCCGACGACCGCGCCCGCCGCCAGTTCATAGACGACCAACAACGGCGACGTCCACGAGATCTCCTGCGTCCCGGCGAGCAGCAGGACCGCGATGACCACCGGCGCGTCATTCAGGCCGGACTCCAACTCCAGCGCAGCCGACAGCCGCGGCTTGACCCCGACCCCGCGCAGCACCGAGAAGACCGCGGCCGCGTCGGTGCTGGACAGCACCGCCCCCCAGAGCAGGCTGGTGCGCCAGTCCAGGCCGAGCGCGTCGCCGAGCAGCAGCTTGACGGCCACACCGGCCACGGCGATGGACACCGCGACCGACACCGTGGCCAGCATCACCCCCAACCCCAGCGCCGGGCGGACGTTGGACCATCGGGTGGTCAGACCGCCCTCGGCCAGGATGAACACCAACGCGGCCAGGCCGAGCTGCTCGGTCAGCAACGTCGTGCTGTTGGTGCCGCCGAAGTCGATCCCGAAGCCGCGGTTGCCCAGCAACAGGCCGATCCCCAGGTAGAGCAGCAGCGACGGCATACCCAGCCGTCGGGAGAACCGGATCGCCACGACGGCCAGCAGCAGGATCAGTGAGACGAGTCCGAAGGCGCGCTGGACCTCATCCACCCGTCGTCCCCTCCCGTCCCGGTCTCGGCGCGCTCAACCGCGCAACGCGGGCACCCAGCCCAGGGCCGCCAGGACTTCCACCGTCGCCTTCGACCGGTTGAACGTGTAGAAGTGCAGGCCGGGCGCGCCCTCGGCGAGCAACCGCTCGCTCATGGCGATGGCGTGTTCCATCCCGAGGGCGCGGGAGGCGACCGGATCGTCGGCCACGGCCTGCAGCCGTTCGGCCAGCTCGGTGGGCACCTGCTGTCCGGACAGCTCGCAGATCCGCAGCAGCCGGCGGTAGGAAACGACGGGCATGATGCCGGGCAGGATGGGCACGTCGATCCCGGCGGCCGCCGACCGGTCCCGCAGGGTGACCCAGTCCTGGGCCGAGAACAACATCTGCGAGATCGCGAAACTGGCGCCCGAGTTGACTTTTTCGGCAAAGAAACCGGTGTCGGCGGCCAGGCTGGGTGAGCGCGGGTGCCGGTCCGGGAAGACGGCGACGCCGACCGAGAAATCGCCCAGCGATCGGCACAGCGCGACCAGCTCACTGGCGTGGTCAAGACCCTGCGGATGCCGGATCCACTCCCCCAGCGGGTCGCCGGGCGGATCGCCGCGCAGGGCCAGGATGTTGCGTACGCCCACCGCGGCGTAGGACCCGATGACCTGGCGCAGTTCGGCCACCGAATGGCCCACCGCGGTCAGGTGCGCCACCGGCAGCAGGGTGGTCTCGGTGGCGATGCGCTCGGTGATCCGGATGGTGCGGTCCCGGTACGAGCCGCCGGCGCCGTAGGTGACGGAGACGAACGCCGGGCGCAGCGCCTCCAGCCGACGGACGGCCAGCCAGAGCTGGTCTTCCTCGGCATCGGAGCGGGGCGGCATGAACTCGACCGAGAAATGCGGTCCAGGAGTGGCCAGCCGTTCGCGGACGGTCACCATGGGCAGAGCCTATCGGCGCGCACAGCTTTCTCCTGCGCCAGGCGACGCCGGGCAGACTGTCGGCCATGGCTGTGGACGTCGGCGGGTCGGAATTGCGGCGACCGGTGCTGGCCGCCCTGACCGCCGAACTCGACCGCCGGCGGCGGGACGTCGCTGCCATCGACCCGCGGCTGCCCAGCGAAATCGACAGGCTCGCCGAGTTCGCCACCGCGGGCGGCAAGTTCGTCCGCAGCTCGTTTCTCTGCCTGGGGTACCTCGGGGTCGCCCCGGAGCTGTCCCCGCCGGTGCTCCGGGCGGCCGCCGCGCTGGAACTGCTGCAGGCCTGCGCGCTGCTGCACGACGACCTCATCGACCGGTCCGACACCCGGCGAGGCCGGCCCAGCGTGCACCGGGCGGTGGCCGCGGACTACGCCGGAGACGACCACCTGGGGGTCTCGGTGGCGTTGCTGCTCGGCGATCTGGCCCTGGCGTGGGCCGACGACCTGTTCGTCGATGCCGCTGTCGACCTCGGCCGACTCGACGCGGTGCGGCCGGACTGGCAGGCGGTGCGGACCGAGGTGTTGTCCGGTCAGCTGCTGGATGTGCTGATCACGGCGTCTCCGGCCACCGACGCCGCCGCCCAGCTGGCGGATGCCGACCTGATCAACCGGTACAAGACCGCCGCCTACACGGTGACCCGTCCGCTGCTCCTCGGCGCGGCCTTGGCCGGGGCGGATCCCGGGCTGCGCCGGTCACTGTCCGACTACGGCCAAGCGGTCGGGGTGGCGTTCCAGTTGCGCGACGACCTGCTGGGCGTGTTCGGCGACCCGGCCGTGACCGGCAAACCGGTGGCCGGAGATCTCCTGGAGGGCAAGCGCACCGCGCTGGTGGCCCGGGCCCGTCAGGGCCTGGCTGGCGCCACCCTGGCGGAATTCGATGCGGGCCTGGGCCGCCCCGACGCCGACGCCGGCCGGCTGACCGAGCTGATCCGAGCCTCGGGCGCGGTCGAGCAGCTCACCGCCACCATCGACGAGCTGTCGGCCAGGGCCCGGTCCGCACTGATCGGGCCGCTGCTGCGGGCACCCGTGGCCGACGCCCTGGCCGACTTCGCCCGCGGTTCCTCACTGCGCAACACCTGACCGCAGGCTGGTTCGATGAGCCGGTGACATTTTCGTTTCCGCTCACTCCCATCGAGCAGATGCCCGGGCTGGCCGCCCGCCTGGGCATGGCGCCGGAACACCTGCTCGTGCTCCGGGAAGATCTGCTCGGTCCGGCCGCAGGCGGCAACAAGGTCCGGAAGGCGGCGGCCGCGCTGAGCCGCGCCGCCGAGCAGGGCGTCGAGCACGTGATCACCACGGGTGCGCCGCAGAGCAATCACGCCCGGGCGACCGCGATTCTCGGCGCTCGATTCGGACTACAGGTCACGCTGGTGCTGCAAGGCGCGGCGCCGGCCCGGCGCACCGGCAACCTGCTGCTCGAGGAGTTGGCCGGCGCGACGATCGAATGGGCGGGTACCGGCGAGCCCGCCGCGATCGCCGACCAGATCCGGGCCGCCAGCCCGCGGTCGACCCGGGTCATACCGTTCGGCGGTTCCGACCCGGACGCCTGTCATGTGTACGCGCAGGTCGGGGCGCAGTTGGACGCCGCCCTGCCGGACCTGCGGCACGTGGTGGTCGCGGTCGGCTCCGGGGCGACCGCCGCCGGGCTGGTCATCGGGCTCGGCGCCGACCGCGTGCTTGCCGTCGACACCGGCGCCGTTCCCGACGCCCGCACTACGGTCACCGACCTCGTGCAGCGGGCCCGGCCCGACGTACAACAGAATCCCGCCGCGCTCCGGATGGACGGAACCCAGATCGGCGACGGATACGCCGACATCCCCGCGGCCGTGATCGACGCCGTCCGGCACGCCCTGGCCGACGACGGCATTCTGTTCGACGTGACCTACGCCGGGCGCGCCCTGGCCGGGCTTGTCCACGGCGTTCGGTCCGGTGAGCTTCCGAAGGACGAACGGATGATGCTCATCCACTCCGGCGGTGCCCCCGGCCTGTTCGGACACCCGGATCTGACCTGAAGTCAGAAGCCCGCCGCCTGAGCCCGCCGGTGCACTTCCCGGCCCCGGTTCTCCCGGAGCGCATCGATCGGCCGGCCCGGCAACGTGTCGTCCGCCGCCCACAACCAGGTGACGATCTCGTCGTCACCGAAGCCCGCGTCGGTGAGCAGGGTGATGGTGCCGGCCAGGCCCTTGACCACCCCGTCGTTGGTCGACGGGTCGAAGAACTCGGCCGGGATGCGGGTCGGTGCGGGCGCGGCCACCACCGCCCGTTCCCGAAGCAGCTGGTGGATCCGGGTGACCTTGACCCCGAGGCGCTCGGCCACCTCGGGAACAGTCGACCACTGCGGACCACCGGCATCGGACGCGAGCTCGTTCACGCCGGATACTGTGCCACGCCTGACCCACAGGCAATCAGCGACGCCTTTGAGCTGTCGTGCGCGTGAGACCGGCGCCGAGCCCTGCGCCATTCATCCGGGCACATCAGAGTAGTTTCTACTCGTCGAGTCGTGAAGTCACCGGGATCACATCGTCTGCGCCCGACGAAAAACCGACCCAGCAACCGAAGGAGCCTGTTCGATGTTTGTTCATTCCTGGAACCCGGCCACCGCCACCATCGTGGCCAGGCACTTCAAAGAAAGCGGTGACACCACCGGCAAGTGGGAGTACGTCGCCGATGTCTCGCCGGCAAATGGTCCGCCGTTCCGAACGACGTTGAAACAACCACCGTTCATGAATCACGTTGTGCGCCTGGCCGTTGGGCAGACCGTGACGGTCCTTGCCGATGCCACCCACCAGGACGCGAAGTTCGACCGGTCCGACCCGCAGATCAATGGCAGCAACCAGCGTAGCGACGCGGACAATTTCCGCGATGCGCTGCGAGAAACCCCCTGACTCCGCCGCCGAACCCGCTGTCCTGACCGCGACGCGGTCGTGCCTGCGTTCGTGCGATGTCAGGCTCCAGCGCCCGCAAGAAGCTCCAACGCAGCGATGCGGGACGTGACCTGCTCACGGTGTTTCGCCGAGGTGATCCAGCCCGGGAACTTGGCCGACCAAGGTTTGACCACTCCCGAATAACTCCGGCTCTTGCGAATGTCGGCCGCGACGAAATCCCTGAGGTACGCCAGATGCTCGGCGTTGACCGCCCACAGGACGTGTCCCAGGCAGCCGGTCCGCAGCCACAGAGGCACGACTTCCGCTCGTGGTGCCGCGGTGTGGGCCGGGGCCTGCCCGTGCGACGTGAATTCGAATTCGCCCCGGAGCTTGGAAAACGCGTAATCCCGCCATCCCCACTCGCGCACCGCGGCACACTGCGCGCACACCAGCCGATAGACCTGGCCGATGTGATCCAGACCCGCCTTCGCGCCGCAGGCTGGGCACCGCACGTCCGCCGGCCATCGCGACACCGTCGGCGGCTCGATGAAGATGCTCATTCAGTCATGTTGTTCGTTCCAGGTCTGCGGTGTCGAGCGACTATCCTGCGAACGGGTCGGCCAACGGGACCCGGTCTCGTCGGCGTCTGCTGACGAGGAAAGTCACCGGACGCCCGGGCTGCCCGGTGCATGCTCATGGGGTGGACTCCTACGTGCAGACCGAGCGACTGGCCCTACGTCCCTTTACCGCGGATGACGCTGACCTGCTGATCGAGCTGGACAGTGACCCGGCGGTGATGCGTTTCCTGACCGGGGGCGAGGCCACTGCGCCGGAACTTGTTCGCGAACGCGACCTGCCGAGCATTCTCGGTGGGTACCAGAGATGGGGTGGCAAATCCGGGCTATTCGCTGCGCAGGAAAAGGACAGCGGTGCGTTCATCGGGTGGTTTTGCCTGCGCCCCGAGCGGAGCGGCCCGGCGGACGAGGTTGAAATCGGTTACCGGCTGCGCCAAGAGGCGTGGGGCAAAGGTTATGCCACCGAGGGTTCGCGCGCTTTGCTCAGGAAGGCCTTCACCGAACTCGATGTGCGCTTGGTCTGGGGTGTGACGATGTCCGCCAACCTGACCTCCCAGAGGGTGATGGAGAAGATCGGGATGACGGCGGCCGAAAACATACCCACTCCTGACGACATGCTCATGGTCGAGGGTTCCGAACGCGGCGGTATCCAGTACGAGATTGTCAAGGAGCGGTGGGCGACGCAGTAGCCAACGCGCGGGGGCACAGCCCGGCCGCTCGACATCAAGCAGCGCTCTTGCGATGGAATCGTCGAAAATCCCGCCTTGCCGTTGTCGGCCGGCCACGTTTTCCACTGTTGCGGTAGTGGATCGGGTGTCTTCCGCGTGAGCGAACGTTACCCAGTTCATCCACGGCGCGCGGTCGACCAGCGATCGTCGGGGGTTGACCGGTGCGACGGTGGAATCGCCGCGGTTCGGCTGACCGGAACGACACCGGCCCGCCTTCTACGATCGGAGCCGTGGACCAGCGCGGCGAACCGGTGATCCGGTGACGGAGGGCCCGGGCGCCAGGAGCCTCGGCCTGTCCGGTCGGGTGCTGGAGGGTCGGTACCGGGTCGGCGCGGTGATCGCCCGGGGCGGCATGTCCACGGTGTACCGAGGGGTGGACACCCGGCTGGACCGGGCCGTGGCCATCAAGGTCATGCACGCCGGCTACGCCGCCGATCCCGACTTCGTGGACCGCTTCCATCGCGAGGCCCGGGCGGCGGCCGGGTTACGCAGCCCGCACGTGGTGGCCGTCTACGACCAGGGCACAGATTTCACGGCCGACCAGCCGGCGGTCTTCCTGGTCATGGAACTCATCGACGGGGGCACCCTGCGCGACCTGCTGCGTTCCGGCCCGCTCGACGTCCCGGTGACGCTGGCCGTGCTCGAGCAGGTGCTGGCCGCACTGGCCGCCGCGCACGCCGCCGGCCTGGTCCACCGCGACGTCAAGCCCGAGAACGTACTGATCTCCAGTCGGGGCGAGGTCAAGGTGGCCGACTTCGGCCTGGTCCGGTCGACCGGTGCGCAGACCCGGGCGACTGGCAACGTGATCCTGGGAACGGTGGCTTACCTGTCCCCCGAGCAGGTGGCCACCGGCGCCAGTGACGCCCGGTCGGACGTGTACTCCGCCGGTCTGGTCGCGTACGAAATGCTCACCGGCCACCCGCCTTTCGACGGCGACAACGCCATCAATGTGGCGTACCAGCACGTCCACTCCGACGTGCCGCCGGTGACCGACGAGGCGCCCAACGTGCCACTGGAACTGGACGAGCTCATCCTGGCCGCGACCCGCCGTGATCCCGACCGTCGCCCTCGGGACGCCGCGGCCTTCCTGGCCGCGGTGATCGGGGTCCGGACCCGGCTGCGCCTCCCGAGGGTGCTGGTGCCCACCCCGCAGCCCCGGGTCGCAGCGTCCGGCAACGCCGCGACCGACCGGGCCGGCCGGGGCGGGACGCGGCTGATGCCGGCCGTCGGTCCGCACACCGACCTGACCGGCCAGGCCACGACGGCGCGCGTCGCCGCGGACCGGGTCCGCCCGGGCCCGCCCAGCGCGGACGTCGTCGACGCCCAGCGCCGCCGGAAGCGACGGTGGCGCCGGTGGCTCATCGCCAGCGCGGTGATCGTCCTGCTCGCGGTGGCGGCCGCGCTCGGCGGGTGGTGGTTGGGCAGTGGTCGATGGGCGACCATGCCGGCGACCGTGGGAATGGACCGTCAACACGCCGTCGACGCCGTCCAGGCCGCCGGGCTGGAGGCCACCCTGACCACGACTCCGGACGACACCGCGGCCGACGGCTCGGTGGTGCGCACGGATCCCACCGCCGGGACGCGGCGTCCGCGCGGCACCGAAACCACCCTGGTCGTGTCCACCGGTCGCCCCGCCGTCCCGGCCATTGCCGCCGGAACCACCGTGGACCTGGCCACCACGGCACTGACCGCGGCCCGGTTGACGGCACGCACCGACACCACCCAGGACCAATACAGCGCGTCGGTGGCTGTCGGTCTGGTCGTGGGCACCACCCCGGTGTCCGGGACGCGGGTGAAGATCGGCACCCCGATCACCCTCATCCGCTCCAAGGGCAAGGCCCCGGTGCAGGTGCCCGAGGTGGCCGGAAAGTCGCTCGACGACGCCCAGAACGCCCTGATGGCACGGGGGTTTGCGCTGGGGAAGGACGAAAAGCGGTTCAGCGCCGACGTCGCCGACGGGTCGGTGCTGAGCAGCGATCCGGCCGAAGGCGTGCTCGCGCCGTCCGGCAGCGCCGTATCACTGATCCGGGCAACTTCGCTGACCGTGCCCGACGTGCGTGGGCAGACCGCCGAGAACGCTCGAGCCACGCTGCGGAGCCACGGGTTCACCCCGACCGACGGCACCCCCACGTTCGACAGCGGCGTGACCGGCGGGTCGGTGATGGGCACGGACCCGGTGGCCGGCACCCGGATCGACCCGGCGAAGCCGACCGTGGCCCTCAACACCTCGACGGCGGTGACCGTTCCGCCGGTGGTCGGCCTGTCCCGCAGCGACGCCGAGCAGCAACTGTCCGACCTCGGGCTGGTGGCCGACTACCGCAGCTTCCTGACCTTCGGCAGCAGCACCGTCTACAGCCAGGACCCGCACGCCGGCGACCTCGTCGCCCCCGGCAGCACGATCGAGCTCGCGCTGCTCCCCTGACCTGCCGCGGGCGGGTCAGGTGCGCAGCATCTCCGCGACCAGGAAAGCCAGCTCCAGGGACTGCTGGGTGTTCAGGCGCGGGTCGCAGGCCGTCTCGTAGCGACCCGAGAGATCTTCGTCGCTGATCTCCTGGGCACCGCCCAGGCATTCGGTCACGTCCTCGCCGGTCAATTCCACGTGCAGGCCGCCCGGATGGGTGCCCAACTCCCGGTGCACCTCGAAGAAGCCCTGGACCTCGTCCACGATTCGGTCGAAATGTCTGGTCTTGTACCCGGTCGAGGCCTCGTGGGTGTTGCCGTGCATGGGGTCGCACTGCCAGATCACCCGGTGCCCGGACGCTTCGACCTTTTCGATGATGGGCGGCAGCACGTCCCGGACCTTGCCGTTGCCCATCCGCGAGATCAGCGTCAGCCGCCCCGGGGTGCCGTGCGGGTCGAGCCGCTCCACGTACTCCACCGCCTGTTCCGGAGACGTGCTCGGGCCGATCTTGAGCCCGATCGGATTGGCCAGGATCTCGGCCAGCGCGATGTGGGCATGGTCCAGCTGGCGGGTCCGCTCGCCCACCCAGAGGAAGTGTCCGGACAGGTCGTAGAGCTTCGCGTTCTCCGGACCGTCCTCCTGCCACAGCCGGAGCATGGCCCGCTCGTAGTCGAGCAGCAGGGCCTCGTGCGAGGCAAAGATCTCGACCGAGTGCAGGCTGTGGCTGTCCGCCCCGCAGGCGGCCATGAAGCGCATGGCCCGGTCGATCTCGCCGGCCACCCGCTCGTAGCGTTCGCCCGCGCGCGAGGTCCGGACGAACTCTTGGTTCCACTGGTGCACGCTGGTCAGATCGCCCATGCCGGCCCCGGTCAGCGCCCGCACCATGTTCATGGCCGCGGAGGCGTTCGCGTAGGCCCGGACCATGCGGGCCGGATCGGGCACCCGCGCCTCCGGCGTGGTCACCAGCGAGTTGATGATGTCGCCCCGGTAGGACGCCAGGCCGAGCGAATCGGTCTCGGAGGTGCGGGGCTTGGCGTACTGGCCGGCGATCCGAGCCACCTTGACCACCGGCAGGGACGAGCCGTAGGTCAGCACCACGGCCATCTGCAGCAGAGTGCGGATGTTGCCCCGGATGTGCGGTTCGGTGTTGTCGGAGAAGGTCTCGGCGCAGTCGCCGCCCTGGAGCAGGAAGGCCCGGCCGTTGGCCACGTCGGCCAGCTGCGCGTGCAGCCGGTCCACCTCGGCCGGCACGGTGATCGGGGGCACCGCCTCCAGTACCCGCCGCACCGCCACGACCTGGGCGGGGTCCGGCCAGGCCGGTTGCTGGCTGGCCGGTCGGGCCAACGCCTGGTCGAGCCGGGTGCGCAAGTGGGCCGGCAACGGCGGTAGGTCGGGCCAGTCGTCGGTCGGTATGTCGATACTCCAGGTCACGCCGACCAGACTATTTGCTCGCGGGACCGCCGCCCAACGATTAGCGTCCGGCCATGCCCTCGGCGCTGATCACCGGTGTCAGCCGGACCCGCGGCATCGCCTGGACCGTGGCGCACCGAATGGCCGCCGCCGGCTGGTCGGTCGACGCCACCGGTTGGCCGGCGCACGACCGGGAGCAGCCATGGGGCGCCGAAGATGAGCCGGCACCGGTGGGGATGCGCTGGCAAGAAGCCGATCTGGCCGATCCGCAGGTACCCGGGCGGCTGGTCGCGGACCACGTCGAGCGGTACGGCTCAGTGGACGCCGTGATCGCCGTGCACGCTCGATCGGTGAACCAGGGACTCGCGCAGGCGACCGCGGAAGAGCTGGACCTGTCCTTCGCGGTGAACACCCGATCCACCATCCTGCTGGTGCAGGCAGCCGCGGCCGCCCGAGTGCGGCGGGTGGTGCTGTTCACCACCGGCGTGCACCAGGGCCCGATGCCCACCGAGATCCCTTATGCGCTGTCCAAAGCGGCGATCCAGGGCATCACCGCCACGCTCGCCGCTGCCCTGGCCCCGACCCGCGCCACGGTCAACTGCATCAACCCGGGTCCCAACGACACCGGCTGGGCCGACGAGCAGGTGCACGAGATGGTGGCCGCGCGCATGCCGTTCGGACGGTGGGGCCGGCCCGACGACGTGGCCGACCTGGTCGAGTTCCTGGTCTCGGAGCGAGCCGGCTGGATCACCGGGCAAACGATCGACTCCGACGGCGGTTGGGGCCTGCGCTGACCATCCCTGCCCCCGACATCGTGGGACGACTTCGCGCCGCGGGCTGCGTGTTCGCCGAGGACGAGGCCGTCCTGCTGCAGGATGCCGCCGGCAGCCCCGCCGAGCTGGAACAGCTGGTGCGGCAACGCGTGTCGGGCCGCCCGCTGGAACAGATCCTGGGGTGGGCGGATTTCTGCGGGCTTCGCATCCACCTCGCGCCGGGCGTTTTCGTGCCCCGGCAGCGCAGCCGGCTGCTGGTCCGGGAAGCACTCGGCCTGCTCGACACCGAAGAGGTCGTACTCGACCTGTGCTGCGGTTCCGGCGCGATCGGGGCCGCGATCGTCACCGCGCGCCCAGGTGCCGACGTCTATGCGGCCGACCTCGACCCGGCCGCGGTGGCCTGCGCCCGCACCAACCTGCCCGCGCATCGAGTGTTCCCCGGCGACCTGTTCGACGCCCTTCCACGCAGGCTCCGGGGACGCTTCGACCTGATCGTGGTCAACGCCCCGTACGTTCCCACCGATGCCATCGCCTGGATGCCACCGGAGGCCCGTGAGCACGAGGCCCGGATCGCGCTGGACGGCGGTACCGACGGCCTCGAGGTGCACCGAAGGATCGCGCGGCTCGCCCCGCAATGGCTCGCGCCGGGCGGGACGCTGATCATCGAGGTCGGCCGCGACCAGGCCCCGACCAGCGCAGAGCTGTTCCGCCGAGCCGGCTGGGACTCGACTACGACCCACGACGAGGATCTGGACGGCACCGTGGTGGTGGCTCGGCCGACTTAGCCGGAGCGACTGCGCCGAACCGCCTCGTCCAGGTGCTGCTCGATGGTCAGCTCGTCGCCGTCGAAGTCGACGGTGCCGGCCAGCAACGCGATCAGCGCGGTACCCAGCAGCGAATGCCCTCCGGCCGGATCCAGGAAGGCCGGCCGCTGGTCGGGGTCGACCAACAGCCGCAACCCGAGTCCCTCGTTCATGGCCACCGCCACCGCGCAGAACTTCTCCGCGTCGAACCCGGTCCGCCAGCGCAACCCGAGGCGTTGCATGGCGTCGGCGTAGACCCGCAGCCAGGTCTCGGTGGACGCCTCGTAACCCTCGACCAGGGTGGACCGGAGCGTCTCGTCCTCCTCGGCGGCGATGGTGGCCAGCAGATGGACGCGGAACAGGCCCGACTCGGACACCGCCTCCAGCCCGTACGCGGCCACGCCGTGCACGCCTTCGGCCAGGTCGGTGTCACGGGTCAGCGCGTCGACCAACTGCGCGGTCGCCCCGGCATTCGCGGCCCATCGCTCCGGTCCCAGCGCGGTCATGACCAAATCGGCGATGAAGTCGCGATGCGGATCCCAGCGATCGCGAATTCCGTTGATGGAACCCGCCCGAGGAAGACCGGATTCCGTCGGCTCGTTTTTGGTTTCGTCCACGATTCTGCGGCGGGACAGCCAGGCGAAGAGCGGACTGACCTCGTCCTCCGGTTCGTCCGCGCTGGCCCGCTGGAGCAGGCGCAGGCCCGCGGCCAGGTACATCCGGGTGACCGGGTCCTCGGTCGCTCGACGCCGACCGCTGGCCGTGTGCCTGCGGATATGCCGCAGTTCGGTCGGAAATCGGGGTGCCGTGCCGCCGCTCCTGGGCGCTCGCGTGATGCCCGCCATGTGCCGGAGAATAGCGCACCCCTTTCACCGGCGCGTCGACCATTTGATTCACCCGAGTGGAGCAACACACGTGTGGGGGCATGGAGCCGGGCACAGGCCCGGGCACACCCGAACATGTCGCCCCGGACGAGTCTGTTTTCGAATACGTCCGACCCGGATTCTTGGATTTGTTGCAGAAATCCCCCAACGAATCGAGGAATGCCATGTTCGTGCAATCGGCCGTTCTGCCCATCGCCAACCGCCCCCGCTGAACGGTGGCGCCTGATCAGCGGTTCGCGGACAACACCCCGTCGGCGACCAGCCACCGATCACGGCCGAGCCGGGCGTCGGCCATTGCGTCATGCCGGTCTCGGCCGGGCAACGGGATGGGCGGAGCACCGGCCGCCTCCCAGTGCTGTCGGATCTCCCGGGTCAGCCGAGGCATGTCGCGGGGCAGGTCAGGCATGCTCCCCCAGAGCTGGGCCACCGCCACGTGGTCATAGGCCGCGTACCAGGCCCAGAGTTCGATGGGCAGGCCAGGCTCCATCAGGAAGGCGTACAGGTCATCGCGGATGGCCCGCCGCGATCGCCAGGCCCGGTCGGCCGGCCCGGGCAGCTTGTCCAACACGTTGCGGCGGACCCAGGTCCCGGCCCGCTCCGGATCGAATTCGGTCGACACCGCGTAGAACTCGCGGCCGTCCTGACCGACGACGCCGATCGAGATCAGCTCGATCGTCCGGCCGTCCTCGATGAATTCGCAGTCGTAGAAGTAGCGGGCCACCGGGCCCGTCTCGGCGGCAGGCACCTGTCGCCGGTTCAGCTCGCCTTGCTGGACGGGAGCCGAGTCACTGTGCCCGGGCCGCGGCCCTCGACGATGCGCCGCTTCCCCGTCGCGCCCACGGCCTGCAGATCGGCCTTGACCTTGGCTGCGTAGACGTCGACATACTCCTGGCCCGACAACTCCATCAGCCGGTACATGATCTCGTCGGTCATCGACCGCTCCACGAAGCGGTCGCCGGCCATGCCCTCGTAGCGCGAGAAATCCAGCGGGCGACCGACGATCAGCTGGATTCGGCGCGGGCGCCACATCTTCGAGCCGATCGGATTCACCTTGTCGGTACCGATCATGACGATCGGCACCACCGGAACACCGGCTTCCAGGGCCATCCGGGCCACCCCGGTCTTGCCCTTGTAGAGCCGCCCGTCCGGCGAGCGGGTGCCCTCCGGGTAGATCCCGAGGGCCTTGCCCTCCTTGAGCAACCGCACGCCGGTCATCAGCGCGTCGTGCGCGGCTGATGCCCCGCCACGATCGATCGGCACCTGGCCGATGCCGGAGAAGAAGGCCCGCTTGAGGTAACCCTTGAGGCCCTTCTCGGTGAAGTATTCGCTCTTGGCCAGGAACGTCACCCTCCGCTTGAGGTGCAGCGGCGCGAAGAACGAGTCGGCCACCGAGAGGTGGTTACCGACAAGCAGAACACCGCCCTGATCAGGAACGTTCTCGGCTCCGGTGACCCGACAGGGGAAGAAGAGACGAAGAATGGGTCCGATGAGGACGAACTTGCACAGGTAGTACAACACCCGACTGAGCCCCTTTGCCGCTCGCACCAGCCCGGACCATGGCCGGTCGGCGCTGTCGTGAAGGTGATCTGGATTACCGTACCGCCGCGCGGGCACGCGACACGCCGAAGCCGTTCGCCGCGCCGACATTCCTGCGCCGGTCTGCGTTCACCTGCGCCGGGTAGCCACGCTCTCGCCGAAACGAGTCGCGGACGTGGGACGATGGTGTGGTGACTGCGGCCGGCCCCGAGCGAAGCGACGACGGTCAGACCGATGTCGACGCCGCCTTTGCAGCCATCGTGGCCGGCTTGAACGACGTGCAGTGGACGCACACCCCCGAGCAGGTGGACGCCGCGGTGGAGCCGACCACCCAAAGTGGTCCTGGCACTTCCGACGCCGATCGAGCGGCCGAACGTGCCCAGCGCAAGTCGCTGCGCCGGATGGAACGCGCCGAGGAGGTGGCCGAGTTCCAGGCCGACCAGCAGGCGCAGCAGGACGAGATCGAGGCCGATGACGCCCATTTCGTGCCGCCGGAGCCGCCCCCGCTGCCCCGGCTGGGACGGCGCACAATGGCCGCGCTGCTGCTCATGGCCCTGGGCATCCTGGCCATGGTCGAGCCCCAGTTGTTCCAGATCGCCCCGGACGCGGTCCTGGTCATGGGCCTGATCATGCTCATGACCGGGCTCGGGTTGCTCGTGTCCCGGCTCCGGGCTCGGGCCACCGACCCGGAAGACGGCGCCGGATGGGACGACGGCGCTCGTCTGTAGTTACGCTCAGCCGACGGAAACGGCGTCTCGAGCCAGCAGGGCGGCACCCACGATCCCGGCGTTTCCCCCGAACGACGCCAGTTCGATCCGCGGCGCCGGCCGATGTCCGGCCCCGGTGATGGACTCCAGCAGCACGGTGGTGGCGGCGGGCAGGAAGTGCCGCGCGGCGGCGGCCACTCCCCCGCCCAGCAACAACACCTCCGGGTCGAGGATGTCGGTGGCCATGGCCAGTCCGACGCCCAGCCAGCGGGCCAACTCGTCCAGCGCGGCCAGGGCGTCCGGATCACCCAGATCGGCGGCTACCGACACCATCGCCCCGGTGATCCGGGCCGGATCGGAATCGCAGAGCACGCCCAGGGGTGTCTCCGGGCTCTTCCGGGCCGCGAACAGCTCGGCCGCGGTGACCGCGAGTGCGGTCCCGGAGCAGTAGCGCTCCCAGCACCCGCGTTTGCCGCACGGACAGGGCCGACCGTCCGGCACCAGCACGACGTGACCGAGCTCCGGGGCCACGCCGTGCGCACCGCGGTAGATCTGCCCCTCGATCACAAGTCCGGCCCCGATGCCCGTGCCCAGCGCGACCAGCAGGGCCACCCGCGCCTGCCCGCCGGCGCCCAGCCGGTATTCGGCCCAGGCGGCCGAATTGACGTCGTGGTCCATCACCACCGGCATCCCGACCAGCGACGACAGCCGCTCCGGCACCGGATCATCTCTCCAGGCCAGATGCGGGGCGAACATCACGTGGGTGCGATCGGTGGAGACGAACCCGGCCACGGCCAGGCCGACCGCGCTGACCTGGTGCCGGTTCGCCAATTCGCCGATGAGCCGGGTGAGCACCGCCTCGGTCTCCGGCACGGTCCGCGGAGTGGCCGCGCTGCGGACCTCGAGCAGTTCTCCGGTCGCGGTCACCGGCGCCGCCCGGACCGAGGTGCCGCCGATGTCGATCCCGATGGTCAAGCCACTCATGTGATCGGGATCCGCTGGGGGGCGCCGCCCGGGGCGCCGCTGGCGGCGGGGTCGGCTGCGGCCGCGGGGTTGCCGTTCGGGGCGCTGTTCGGGCCGGGCAGGATCGCCCGGACGGCGATGACGGCCGCGTCCAGCGCGTCCAGCAGGGCCAGGGTCGCCTCGGGGCGCTGACTGCGCAGCGTCGTGGAGATCCGGCACCATGGGCAGGAGGTGCAGGCATCGGTGGCCCGACCGCATTCGGGACACGCCGACGCCGCCTCGCCCCCGGATCCAGAACCCAGGTTCTCGCGCGCCTGAGTCAATCGGCCGGTGACGGCGTCCAGAAGGAGGGTGGCCTCTTCGGCCAGGCTCCGGGTGGTCTGCTCGGTCACCCGATCCCGCCGATCATCGCGCCGCCCCGGCCGGCTCGGGCTGGGGCACGGCTGCGGGCCACAGATTCGGGTCGGGCACGAATGCGACGACCAGTGCATCGCCGTCGAAGCGGGCTCCGACGGTGGCGCAGCGGCGCAGCAGGGAGGGCAGGGCCAGCCGACGACGATGCGGGCCCACCGTGACCACGAGATCATCACCGGAGCGGGACAGGTCGACCTGTCCGTGGTCGGCCAGCGGCAGGGCCAGCCGGAGCTCGTATCCGCCGCCCTCGGCGGTCACCGTCAGCATTGGCGGCCGGGGCCGCACCGGCACCGGGTCGGCCCCGTCGAACAGCTGGTCGGCCAGGGCCGTCAGCGCCTGCGCGCCCACCGGTTCGGCCGGCTGCAGCGGCACCCTGAGCACCGGCAGGGAGGCGAACGACTCCTCCATCGCGGTCAGCGCCTCGCGTTGGGATTGCTGCCACGCCGACCATCCGGCCATGTCCAGCTCTTCCGGCCAGATCCGGTTGACCAGCACCGACTCGACGCCGAAGCCGTGCAGACACAGGGCCGTCCACAGCCGGCGGGCTTCGGCCACCACCACCCGCTCCGGCGTCAACACCAACCGGATGCCGGCCACGTCCGGGTCCGACAACAGTTCCCGGACCGTCCGCAACCGGGCCAGCAGGTCCAGCAACGCGTCCTTGACCTCGGCGTCGGGTGCGCCCGGCCGCGGGTTGCGGGTCAGTCCGGCCAGACCCTGGGCCAGCCCGCGGAGGAACGTGACCGGCGCCCCGAGCACCCGGTCGGCGTAGAAAGCCAGCGTCTCGGGCAGGGCCAGCAACCGGAGCGTCTCACCGCTCGGCGCGCAGTCGGCCACGATGACGTCGAAGTCGCCACTGGCCGCGTGCCGGTGAATTTCCAACAGGGCCACGATCTCGTCCGCGCCGGGCAGCACGGTGAGCTCCTCGGCCGTCACCTCGCTCACCCCGCGGGTGGCCAGAACGCCGACCAGATAGCTGCGCACCGCGGACCAGGCCTGCTCGAACCGGGACCGGACGTCCACGTGTGCGGCCCAGAGATCGGGCACGCCCTCCACCGGCTCCGGATCGGCACCCATGGGCTGGTCGAGGATGTCACCCACGGAGTGCGCGGCGTCGGTGGACAACAGCAACGTGCGCCGGCCGGTCCGGGCGCAGGCGATGGCGGTGGCCGCGGACAGAGTGGACTTGCCCACGCCGCCCTTGCCGGTGTGCAGGACGATTCTCACGGCCGGATCACCGGGGTTCGACCCGCTTGGCCAGCTCTTTGAGCGCGGTGTCCATGATCGTCCGCTCGGCCTTGCGCCGGAGCACGCCGATCAGCGGGACCGTCAGCTGCACGGTCAGTGAGTAGGTGACCGAGGTGCGGCCGTTCGACAACGGCTGCAGCACATAGGACCCGTGCTGCGACTTCTGCATCTGGCCGGACACCAGGTCCCAGCTGACCGACAACCCGTCCGACGCCCAGCTGTACTCCAATTCGTAGGTGTCGCTGATCAGGCCGGCGTCCAGGCGGAACTTGACCCGGCGGGCGCGATCGGCCGCGGCGCCGCTGCCCGAGTCCTTGACCTCGACGCTCTTGACCGCGCCGGTCCATTCCGGGTACGCCTCGAAGTCCGCAATCGCCGCCATGATCGAGGCCGCATCCGCCTGCATGGTCAACGACTGCGTAGACGAATCGGCCATCCCCGAAGGTTATCCCGGCGCGGCGACCAGCTCAGTCCAGCTCGATCTCGAAGGCCACCGGGAAGCGCTGGAAGTGACCGACGTTCACGCACTCGGTGCGTCCGCGGCGCAGGCGCCGGGCCAGCGGTTGGTGCACGTGCCCGAAGACGGCCAGCTGGGGCTCGTAGGCGTCGATCGCCTCCAGCAGGCCGGGCCCGGACATCTCCAGCCGGCCCGGAATGAGGTCGTAGCGCAGTGACGGCAGGTGCGGCGGCACGTGCGAGCAGAGAACGTCGACCGCGCCCACCTTCTCGACCGCGTTCCGGTAGTCGTCCGCGGTCCGCATGTACGGCCGCCACACCGCCTCGGCCGAGTGGTCGGGCCGGCGACCGGGCCTCATCGCACCGCCCGCCACGAAGCCGAACCGGCGGCCGGCCACGTCGACCACCTCGCCGTCCCGGCAGGGCAGCACCCCGCCCGCGACCTCATCCCAGGCGGCGGCTACGTCGACGTTGCCCAGGATGAGCAGCGCCTGCGGCCCGATCGCGGCCAGCACTTCCCGGTAACGCTTCTCGACGACCTCGGTGAGGACGGCCTGCGCGTCGGCGAGACCGGCCCACAGGGATCGGTTGTAGGCGTGCAGCTCGGCGAACTGGCCGCCCCGGCGCAGCTGGGCGAAGTGTCGTACCCGGTCCTCGCCGAACACCGCGCCGAGGATCCCCCGGGCGGGTTCGTGGTAGTCGACGTAATCGAGCAGATCGCCCAGGACCACGAGTTGCTCGGCCCTGTCGGCCACCCTGGCCAGACCCTCGGTGTTGCCGTGCACGTCGGCCACAAAGCTCACCCGCATGATCACCCACGCTACTGGCCCGGTTTTTCGCCCGGGTCCAGGTTGCCCCGGGGCGGGGGTTCAGGAGAGCAGAGCGTCCAGCCGGGCGGCGGTGTCGTCCCAGTTCCAGGCCTCCCGCACCCAGGCTCGACCGGCGCGTCCGTAGGCGCGGGCGCGGGCCGGATCGGTGAGCAGGCCGATCACCGCGGCGGCCACGGCCGGCACGTCCCGGGCGTTCACCACCTCACCGGTGCGGCCGCGCCGGACCGTCTCGGGTGCTCCTCCGGAGTCACCGGCGACCACGGGCAGGCCACTGGCCGATGCCTCCAGGAAGACGATGCCCAGCCCCTCGACGTCCAGCCCGCCGCCGCGGGTCCGGCAGGGCAGGGCGAACACGTCCGCGGCGGCGTAGTGCGCCGGTAGCAGCTGCGCGTCGACCCGGCCGGTGAGCACGACCCGACCTTGGAGCCCACGCTCGGCCACCAGCTCGCCCAGCCGATCGGCGATCCGGCCGCCCCCGACGATCAGCAGGGTGGCCTCCGGCACCGTCTCGAGCACGGTGGGCCAGGCCCTGATGAGCGTGTCCTGACCCTTACGCGGCACCAGCCGGGAGATGCAGGCCACCACCCGACGGTCGGACAAACCCAGCTGCATGCGAATCCGGGCCCGGGCGTCCACGTCGGGCCGGAACAGGGCGGTGTCCACGCCCGGGGCCAGATGTTCCAGCGCGGCGCGGGGACCCAGCGCAGCCGCAATTCGGCTCCGGGAGTAATAGCTCACGAAGGTGACCACGTCGGTGGTGTTCCCGATCCGCCGCAGTGCCTGCCGGGCCCCGGGCAGCATCGACCAGCCCACCTCGTGTCCGTGGGTGCAGGCCAGCACCCGGCGGGCCCCGGACCGGCGCAATGTCGGTCCGAGCAGGGCCAGCGGGGCGGCGGCGCCGAACCACACCGAGTCCAACCGTTCCGAGGCCAAAAGCCGACGGGCGGTGGCGGCGACGGAGGGCTCCGGGAGCATGAGTGAGGTCGGGTGCCGGACCACTTGGAAGGGCTGGCCCGCATCGAAGTCCGCCGCGCCCGGCCAGGCCGGGGCGTAGACCACCAGTCGGTCAGCCGGCAGGCGCACGGCCAGCTCGTAGAGGTAGGACTGGATCCCGCCGGTCCGGGGCGGAAAGTCGTTGGTCAGCAGCAGCGTCCGGCGCACGGTCAGAACGTCCGGATTCTGCGGTTCACGCGGTCATCCTGTCCGATGGCCGGTCAGGACAGACGGCGACGGTCCGGAACCCTGGAGGATTCCGGACCGTCGTCACGCCATCCGGCGCGTCTGCCCCCGACGGATCAGCCGCGCGGAACCCGGTGGCCGGTGGGATCCGGACCGCCCCGGTCCACCGGGACATAAAGGATCCCGAGCTCTTCGTCGGCCGCACTGACGACCATGCCGTTGCCGACGTAGATGGCCACGTGGGAAACCGGCGAGTAATAGGTGACCAGGTCACCCGGCTGCAACTGGTCCAGCGGAACCTCGGGGAAGTTGGCCTGTTCGTAGCTGACCCGCGGGATGGAGATCCCGGCCTGGGCCCAGGCCCAGGTGGTCAGGCCCGAACAGTCGAAGGAGTCCGGACCGTCACAGGCGTAGCAGTAACTACCGCCGATCTTGGTCATCGCGGCCTTGGCCGCGATCTCACCGGGTCCGTCACCACCGCTGCTGGCGGCCGGGGCGGCCGCAGCGGCCTGGACGGCTGCCGTCGACGAGGACGACGTGGTCGATGCCGGGTTGCTGGAGGAGCTGCTCGACTCGCTGGTCGGCGCGGCGACATTCGCAGCGGGAGCACCAGCGGCGGCAGCGTTCGCGGCAGCTGCTGCGGCCAGGCTGGAACTCGCGCTGGAGCTGGAACTGCTCGCTGCGGCTGCCTCGGCGGCTGCTTCCGCGGCCTGAGCCCGAGCCAGGGATTCGGCCTTGGCCTTGGCGGCCGCGGCGGCGGCGGCTTCGCGCTCCTGCTCGGAGAGCTTGCCGTACAGGCCCTGGTACTTGGTCACGGCCGCATCCAGGTCCGACTTGCGGGTCTGAGCGGTGGCCGCGGCGGAGACGGCGGCGACATTGGCGGCGTCGGCTTTGATCTTGGCCTGCTCGGACGCCGTCTCGGCGGTGTCGGCGGCGGTCTTGGCGGCCTGCGCGCTGTAGCGCGACGCGATCGCCTGGGTCAGCATCGATTGGGTATCCGCGGCCACCTGGTCGATCGAACTGGCCTTGTCGAGGAAGTCATCGGCCGAGTCGGACGTCAGCAGGGCCGACATCTCGCCCAGCCGCACACCCCGCAGGCTGGCGTTGGCGAACGTGTCCAGCCGGCCCTGGTAGCCGGCCACGGTGACCTCGGCGGAGGCTTCCTTCTGATGCGCGACGAGGACGGCGGCCTTCGCCGCGGTCAGCGCGGCTGCCGCGGTCGTGGCTGCGGTCGCCGCTCTGGTCTGCGCGATCTTGGCCCCGGCCAGCTGCTCGCTGGCGACTTCCGCCTGCCGAGCGCTGGCATCCCAGGCTGTCTTGGCGTCCGCGGACGTGGTCGGGTCTGTACCCGGAGCGGCAAAGGCGCCGGGAACACCGACGACACCTCCCACCAGAGCGGCGGTGAGACTGACCATGATCGCGGCGCGACGCCAACGTCCGCGGCCGGTGGAGATGGTGGTGTGCGTCGCCAAGGCGGCGTACCTTTCGTCGTCGGCGCCGATGGCCCGCTCAGTCGGTCCAACAGAGGGAGAGGAAGCTGCTCGGGGCAGCCGCCATCGCCACGGGTTGTTGGCCCGAAGAAGACGGGATCCGGCCCGGCGTACTCGACACCCGACTCGGCGTGACCGTCCGGCTCGCCGTCTGGCGACCTGGGCGGAAGGTCTCGGTTAGATTACGAGACGGACTCGGCCCGAGTCCAATCGAGATGATGAATCTTCAGCTTTCCCCCCCAGGTGGACGCAACCCCACACCCCTGACCTGCGTGACCTGCGCTTTTGTGTGGGCAGCATCACGGGTAAGACCGGTATTCGGCCCGGGCGCACCGGGATGCGCGTCGAAGTTCACCCGTCTGCTGGTCGTCTCACCGTTATCTAGCGAGGTCCACGCGAGGCTTCACCCGATGGAGGGCACCCACCGGCGTCGCTGGGACGATGCGTGTGCATCGATCAGCTGACCATTCGACTGGGCATCGCGGTGACCAGACGAAGCGGAGGCACAAGCCCCGAATCCGACAGCACTCCGATGGCCAGACGTTCGGCCTCATCCCATTCCACGCCGTCCGGCGGGGCCCCGAGCAACGCGGTCAACACACAACCGGTACATGCGGCCCCGCGGACCACGCAGACATCGCAATCGATGAGCATCTGTTCCCTGCCTTCGTCACGAGCGTGCGATCGGTCGAGTACCGATCCACGGCAGACGCTAGGCAGCCGCACCGACAGTCGGCCGGCTCAGCCTCCGACCAGCTGAAGAAACACCGCCGCAGCTGCGGTTCTGGCTCCATGCCGGCGCACCCGCCGGACGACGTCGCGGTCCGAGGTGACGACGACGACAACCCGTCCCGAGGGTTCGGCGGCCACCAGGTCGACGATCACGTCGTCGGCGATCACCCCGGCCGGAGAGAACAGGACCCGAGTGCGCCGGCCCGGCGGCTGCGGCACCACGGGCGGCACGGCCATGGTGGCCCCGTCGAAGACCACCGTGCTGTCCGCGCCGGTTCGGGCTCCGATCCCGCTCGTGACCCTGACCACCCGGTCCCGCTGCACCGCCAGTGTCTGCTCGCCGAAACCCGTCTTGCTGACGTTGTAGCCATCGACGATCAGGTGGGCGCCGGGCAGGCTCAGCCAGGACTGCAGCCGGGTCGGCTCGGAGGTGGACTCGCCGGCCGCGGTGCGTTCCGGCCATCGCGCGGCCAGCGCATCCGCCGGGTCGGGGCCACCACCTTGCAGCGCCCATTCCCGGCGTAACCCTGCGGCGGCGCCGTCCAGCGTGATCAACAACAGCTCCAAGCGACGGTCGCTGGTGGTCCGGCTTCGAGCGACCGAGTCGCGGAGTGCGGCCAGGGCCGATTGGGCCCGATCGGCCTGCTCCTGGGCGGTGGTGCTCCGCTCGCGCTCGGACTGAGCGATGCGTTCGGCGGCGGCGATGCGCGCCGACCATTCGGCCAGGTCCCGTTCGCGCTGCTGGTCCGCGCCCGCGGCCGCCTGTTCGGCGGCCCGCACGCGCACGCCCTGCTCGCGCAGCCGTTGCCGTAAACGCTCCGCTTCGTCTCGATCGGCGCCTCCCGCTGAGGAACTCCGGCGCTCGTCGGTCAGCGCCTGCACCCGCTCGGTCAACCGCCGCACCTGAGTCCGCAGGCGTTGCACCTCTGCCGTCGTCGCGCTTTCACCGGCGCGTCGGGCGACCCGGCTCACCAGGTCGGGCCACTCCGGGCGCCGGTGCAGAACGGCCAGCGCCGCTGCCGTTGCGTCCGGCTGATCGGCATCGACGGCGGACGGCCGCCGGGCCTGCCATTCCAGCACCGCGGCCCGGAAGGCGGCATCAGATCGGGTCGCGGCCACCAGAGCGGTCGCGCCCGCCCGGGCCCGCTTGCCCGGCGTGAACCGGGCGATCCGGACCAGGGACGGCGGCACGGCGTCCGCCGGCAGGCCGGCCAGCACCGTGGCCGCCCAGCTCACGATGCGCTCGCGGACCGGACCGGGCAGCTCGTCCCAATCGGCCTCACCCGGCTCCGCCGGCACTGCGCTCGTTGGCTGTCCCGCCGCAGCCGGCGGCGGGGTCGTCGTCGGCGGGCCGGGCATGGTCTGATTCAACACCCGCCGACCTCCCGACCAGCGCAAACAGGACTGTCGGGGTGCGCATCTATGTTCGATTCATGGGTTTGTCCGGCACTCTGCTCGCGCCATCCACGGGATCGCCCGGCGCCCGGGCGCGCGCGGCCCCGGTCGGCGAGCAGTACAGCTTCGACGAGCTGGGCGAGCCACTGCGGGAAACCACCTTCGTCGTGGTCGACCTGGAGACCACCGGCGGCTCGGCCCGGACCGATGCGATCACCGAGATCGGTGCGGTCAAGGTGCGGGCGGGCGAGGTGTTGGGTGAGTTCGCCACCCTGGTCGACCCAGGGCGCAGCATCCCGCCGCAGATCACCATTCTCACCGGGATCACCGATGTCATGGTGATGGACGCTCCCCGGATCGCCGCCGTGCTGCCGGCGTTCCTGGAATTCGCCCGAGGTGCGGTGTTGGTCGCCCACAACGCGCGTTTCGACGTCGGATTCCTCAAGGCAGCCTGTGCCGGGCTCGAGATGCCTTGGCCCGGACCGGCCGTGCTGGACACCGTGCTGCTGGCTCGGAGGGTGCTCACCCGCGAGGAGGCCCCGAGTGTCCGGCTCGGCCGGCTGGCCGAACTGTTCGGGGCCCGCACGGTTCCCGACCACCGCGCCCTGCACGACGCTCGCGCCACCGTGGACGTCCTGCACGGCCTGTTCGAGCGGCTCGGTCCGCTCGGTGTGCACAGCCTGACCGAGCTCCGGCAGATGTCCCGCGACGTCTCCCCCCACCAGCGGCGTAAACGTCACCTGGCCGCGGGGCTGCCGGCGGCCCCCGGTGTCTACCTGTTCCGCGGCCCGCGCCAAGAGGTGCTCTACGTGGGCACCTCGGGCAACCTGCGGGCCCGGGTGCGGTCATACTTCGGCGCCGGTGAGACCCGGGCCAAGATCAAACAGATGCTGGCCCTGGCCGTGCGGGTCGATCATGTGGAGTGCGCCCACGCCCTCGAGGCCCACGTCCGGGAACAGCGCCTGATCGCGGCCCATCAGCCGCCCTTCAACCGGCGGTCGCGGACCCCGAACAAGGTGTGCTGGGTAGTGCTGACCGAGGAAGCCTTTCCGCGTTTGTCCGTCGTCACCGCCACTCCTCGGCCGGAGGGTGCCTTGGGGCCGTTCGTTTCACGCGCGGCCGCACAGCTGGTCGTGGACGCGATCTACGACACGGTGCGCATCCGGCGGTGCAGTCAGCGGCTGTCCCGGCATCCTCGGCTGACCCCCTGCGCCCTGGCCGAGCTGGGTCGGTGCGGTGCGCCGTGCGCCGGACGTGAATCGCGGACCGACTACGCCCGGCACGTGGAGCGCGTGCTCGCGCTCATCCGGGGAGACTCCGACGAGGTCCTGACCGCGCTGCGCGGACAGCTCGACCGATTGGCCGGGCAGGGCCGGTTCGATCAGGCCGCGGTGCACCGGGACCGGCTCTCGGCGCTGGTCCGCGGGGTCGACCGGCGGCAGCGCCTGGGCGCGTTCGCGGCCATCGACGAGGTGGTGGTGGCCCGGCCGGACGGGGCCGGTGGGTGGGAGCTGGCCGTGGTCCGGTTCGGCCGGCTGGTGGCCTCCGGCCGGGCCCGACGGGGCCATGACCCGATGCCGATCGTGGCCGCGCTACAGGCCTCGGCCGAGACGGTGAGACCGACCCACGGACCCCTGCCGGCGGCCTCGGCGGAGGAAACGGCCACCGTCCTCCGCTGGGTGGATCAACCGGGCAGTCGGCTGGTCGAGACCACCCAGCCGTGGTCGAGTCCGGCCCGGGCGGCCGGTCGGTGGTGGCGGTTCAGTCATGCGGCCGACGCCGCCCGCTTCTCCGGGCCGGACTTCTCGTGACCGGGCCGGCCCCCCGGCCGGGCCGGGTCGTTAGCATCGGCGACGCAGGCAACCTCCTCGGGTCGCCGCGGACGCCCGGAGGGAGCGGACATGGTCACGGCCATCGTGCTGATCGACGTGGAGGCGGACAAGATCACCGACGTGGCCCAGGCCGTGGCCGACCTGCCCGGAGTCGACCAGGTGTACAGCTGCGCGGGCGATGTCGACCTGATCGCGATCACCTCGGCGGCCGACCACCAGGCCATCGCGGAGCTGGTCCCGGGGCACATCTCCAAGGTCCCCGGGGTGGTCCACACGACCACCCACATCGCCTTCCGGTCGTACTCACGCCGGGACGTCGAGGATGCCTTCGACATCGGCCTGGACGGCTGATCCGCGGCCCGACCTGCCTCAGCCCGTGACGGCGGGTGTACGTGCGGCCCAGGCCCGGAGCAGGGCCGCCGGCGCGCCCGCCGCCAGCGCCTGCTCGGCCCGGTCCATGCCGGCCCGGACATCGGCCATCAGGTCGGCCGACAACCCGGCGTGGGCGGCCAGGGCCGCGCCCGCGTTCAACACCACCGCATCGCGGACGGGCCCCGCGGCGCCGGCGAACACAGCCCGGGCCGCGGCCACGTTCACCGACACGTCACCGCCCCGCAGCGAACCCGGGGCGGACCGGGCCACGCCGAGCTCGCCGGGGTCCAGCGTGACCGGGGTGACCGTCCCCTGACGCACCACCCAGACCGAGGAGGTGGTGGTGGTGGTCAGCTCGTCCAGGCCGTCGTCGCCGCGGAACAGCAGCACGTCGAAGCCACGATCGGCGAACACCTGGGCCATCACCGGGGCCATCCGCGCGTTCCCGCACCCCACCGCGGCGGCCCGGGGCTGAGCCGGGTTGGTCAGCGGGCCCAGGAAGTTGAACACCGTGGCCACCCCCATCTCTCGACGCGGGCCGGCGGTGTGCCGATAGGAGGGATGAAAGACGGGCGCGAAGCAGAAACCGATACCGACCTCGGCCACCGACGCGGCGACCGCCTCGGCCCCGGCGGTGATGTCGACGCCCAGCCCCTCCAGCAGATCGGCGGCACCACACCGACTGGAAGCGGCCCGATTGCCGTGCTTGACCACCGGCGCGCCGGCGGCCGCGGTCACAATCGCAGCCATGGTGGAGATGTTCACCGTGTCGGCGCGATCCCCACCGGTGCCGACCACGTCCACGGCCGGTACCGGCACCGCCACCCGCACGGCGTGATCGAGCATGGACGCGGCCAGGCCGGCCACTTCCGCGGCCGTCTCGCCCTTGCTCCGTAACGCCACCGCGAACCCGGCGATCTGCGCGTCCGTCGCTTCTCCGGACATGATTCGGTCCATGGCCCAGCCGGTGTCGGCGGCGGTCAGGTGCCCGCCGTCCAGCAGCCGGTTGAGCAGCCCCGGCCAGCTCGGGGCCGCGGCCGGCCCGGGCGTCCCGGATCCGGCCGCGCTCACGAGGCGCGGGCAGGCAGCTTGCGCAACACCCCGGCTACGGTCTCGGCCGCGGTCACCGGATCCAGCGGGAACACCAGGATCTCGTCGGCCTGGGCCCAGGTGGCCAGCCACCGGTCGGCCGCCCGCCGCACCGTGAGCACGATCGGAGGCACCACCTTGGCCTCCAGGTGGATCTGCCGGGAGACCCCGATCCCGCCGATGGGCTGGGCTTCACCGTCCAGTACGAGCAGGTCGGCCACGCCGTCGTCCACGGCCGCGAAGACGTCGGAAACCAAACCCACGTCCAGGAAGTCGATCCGCCCGACATCCGGCGCGGGACGGCGACCGATGGCGGACATGATCATGTCCCGCACCTCGGGGCGATGGCTGTAGACCAGCACGACCGGATTGCCCATCGTCGCTCTTCGCCTCCGCTGTAGGGGTGTCACGTAGGGGTGTCACGCACTCCCGGGCATCGTAAGCGGCGAGACGGCCTGCAGTGTCCGTGGATCGGGCCCCGGGCACGGTCGCCGTCAAGGTCGCGGACGACGCGCCGGGGCATCGAATTTTTACAGCATGTCGAAGATCGGGCAACGCTGTGAGCTGCGTGAACGCCGGATGCAAGGATCACCGGAAGAACTGGGGGCCGCCCCGCAGGTGTGGGGCGGGCGCGGGCGGGTCATAATCGCCGCGTGACCACTGCGACCGATCGGTCCGGCGCCGCCTTCAGCTCCCGGATCCACACGCTGAACCGCCCGAACATGGTCAGCGTCGGCGTCATCGTCTGGCTGTCCAGTGAGCTGATGTTTTTCGCGGGCCTGTTCGGCATCTACTTCACCGCGAAAGCGACGTCCACCGTGGGCTGGCCGCAACCGCCGACCGACCTGGACGTCCCCTACGCCCTGATCAACACGATCATCCTGGTGGCCTCGTCCATTACCTGTCAGCTGGGCGTGTTCGCGGCCGAGCGCGGAGACGTGTTCGGGCTGCGCCGGTGGTACCTGATGACCCTGGCCATGGGCGCGATCTTCGTGCTCGGCCAGGCCAACGAGTACCGCAACCTGGTGCACGAGGGCACGACGTTCTCGTCCTCGGCCTACGGCACCGTCTTCTACCTGACCACCGGGTTCCACGGGTTGCACGTCATCGGTGGCCTCATCGCCTTCGTGTTCCTGGTCGCCCGGACCAAGCTGTCCAAGTTCACCCCGGCTCAGGCCACCAGCGCGATCGTTGTGTCCTACTACTGGCACTTCGTCGACGTGGTCTGGATCGGGCTGTTCCTGACCATCTACATCATCAAATAATCAGTGCGCGTGAGCCACGAAGGATCCGACATGACGGCCAGCCCAGCACCCGATGTGCCGACCCGGCACGGTCGGTCGCGGCATTCTGCGCGCCGGAAGAAGACGAGCACACACGGGAACAAGGTTCTGCGCCGGGTCAGCGGTTCACTGGCCCTGTTGTTCGGGTTGGTCGCCATGGGCCTGGCCTACGCCGCGTTCATGCCCCATCCGCAGACCGCGCAGGCCGCGGAAACGGCGTCGGCCGCCGACATCGCCGCCGGGCGTGCGCTGTACACCACCTACTGCATCACCTGCCACGCATCCGGCCTGCAGGGCGTGCTCAACCGGGGCCCGTCGCTGCTGGGTGTGGGTGAGGCCGCGACCTATTTCCAGGTCGGCACCGGCCGCATGCCGGCGGTTCAGAACCAGGCGCAGATGCCCCGCAAGCAGCCGACGCTGAACGAGACACAGGTCGACCAGGTCGCGGCTTTCGTTCAGTCGGTCGGCGGCGGCCCGCAGCTTCCGGACGCCGTCAAGGGTGACGCCAATACCGTGGCCAAGGGCGGCGACCTCTATCGGCTGAACTGCGCCTCCTGCCACAACTTCACCGGCCAGGGCGGCGCGCTCTCGCAGGGCAAGTACGCCCCCAATCTCGACCCGGCCACCGACAAGCAGGTCTACGCGGCCATGCTGTCCGGGCCGGAGAACATGCCCAAGTTCGGCGACGCCCAGCTCACCCCGGACGAGAAGCAGGCCATCGTCGCGTTCGTGCAGATGAACAAGGCGACCATCGATCCTGGCGGTTACTCACTGGGTGGCTTCGGACCCGCGCCGGAAGGCCTGGTCGCATTCCTGGTCGGCATGGGCGCCATCGTCGCGCTCACCCTGTGGATGGGGGCTCGGGCCTGATGGCGGCGCATTTCACCGGGGAGATCCCCAGCGACGAGGAACTGGCCTCGATGAGCCGCGAGGATCGGGCCCGGCTCGGGGCCCGGCTCGACGGGGTCGAGCTGATCGAGTACGGCGAGCGCTACGTGCCCGGTTCGCCGGCCGACAAGCGCGCCGAACGCCAGGTCGCCCGTTGGTTCCTGTGGTCGGGACTGTTCGGCCTGCTCTCGGTGGTCGTCTTCATCTGGTGGCCGGCGGGTTACCAGAGCGCCTTCGCGTCCAGCGGGGAGAAGGTCCGTTTCGCGCTGTACACCCCGCTGCTGGGTCTCACCCTGGGCGGCTGCATCTTCTTCGTGGGCATCGGCGTCATCGCCTTGGCGAAGAAGATCATGCCGCACGAGGTGGCCATCCAGGAACGCCACCAGGGCATGTCCGCGCAGGTTGATCGGACCACCCTGGGAGCCGAGATTCTCGATGTCGGCGACAAATCCGGGCTGGTCAAGCGGCGTGGGGTGATCAAGGCCACATTGGCCCTGGCCGGTGGTGTGGTCGGGCTGGCGGCGGTGGTCCCCATCCTGGGCGGCCTGATCAAGAACCCGTGGGCGGAGGGGCCGAACTCGGAGCTCTGGGTCACACTCTGGAAACCGGCGGCCGACGGCACCAAGGTCCGGATGACCACCATCGGAGGTGTCCCGATCCGCCCGTCGGATCTCGTCGCCGGGTCTCTGACCACAGTGTTCCCGGGGGTCCCGGGTGGGTTCAAAGCGTCCGACTCCCCCGTCATGCTGTTCCGGCTGCGGCCGGATACGCAGGTGCTGATCCGCGACGGCCAGGACGGTTTCGAATACGGCGACATCTACGCCTTCTCCAAGATCTGCACTCACGTAGGCTGTCCGGTCTCGCTCTACGAGCAGCAGACCGGCCGGGTGCTCTGCCCGTGTCACCAGTCACAGTTCGACGTCTTCGACGGCGCCCGTCCGGTCTTCGGACCGGCAGCGAGACCTCTACCGCAGCTGCCGATTGGCGTGGACACTGAGGGGTACTTGATCGCCACCAGTGATTTCATCGAGCCGGTCGGTCCGGGCTTCTGGGAGTCCACCCAGGGTGCCCGGCCGTGGGGTTCGCATCCGAAAGGCCAGACATGAGCCGGATAACGACTCGGACCACCAAGAAGGCCAACGGCTTGGCTGAGGTCGCCCTCGACGGTGCCGACCTTCGCTATCACAACGCCCGGCCGCTCCGAACGCAGCTGAACAAGGTCTTCCCGACCCACTGGTCGTTCATGCTGGGCGAGGCCGCGCTCTACTCGTTCATCATTCTGTTGCTGTCCGGGGTTTATCTGACCCTGTTCTACGACGCGTCCATGGGCGAAACCGTCTATCAGGGTGTGTACGCGCCGCTGCGCGGAATACCCATGTCACTCGCCTACAAATCGACGATCGACATCAGCTTCGAAGTTCGGGGCGGTCTGCTGATCCGGCAGATTCATCACTGGGCGGCGTTGATCTTCCTGGCCGCGATGATGCTGCACATGATGCGGATCTTCTTCACCGGAGGCTTCCGCAAGCCCCGTGAGGCCAACTGGATTCTGGGCGTGCTGCTCCTCGTCCTCGGCATGGCGGAGGGCTTCCTGGGCTACTCGCTCCCCGACGACCTGTTGTCCGGCACCGGCCTTCGCGCGGTCTCGGCGTTCATCCTGTCCATCCCGGTCATCGGCACCTGGGCGCACTGGGCCGTGTTCGGCGGTGACTACCCCGGCACCATCGTGATCGGCCGGTTCTACTCATTGCACATCCTGCTCATTCCCGGGATAATCCTGGCCTTGATCGGGGTGCACGTGGCCCTGGTCTGGTTCCAGAAGCACACCCAGTTCGCCGGCCCGCGAGCGACCGAGAACAACGTGGTCGGCGTGCGTGTGCTCCCGACCTTCGCGGCCAAGGGCGGCGGCTTCTTCGCCGTGGTCACCGGCATCCTCATCGTGCTGGCCGGGCTGTTCCAGATCAACCCGATCTGGAACCTGGGCCCGTACACCCCGTCTCAGGTGTCGGCGGGTGTGCAACCGGACTTCTACATGGGGTTCCTGGATGGCATGGTCCGGATCTGGCCGGCCTGGGAACCCAGATTCAGCCTGTTCGGGCATCCGCACATGATTCCGGCGGTGTTCTTCCCATCCATCGGCGGCGCCACTGTGCTGATGATCCTGGTGTTGATGTACCCGTACATCGAGAAGGCCTTCACCAAGGACAACGCGATGCACAACATCCTGCAGCGGCCGCGTGACGTGCCGGTGCGGACCTCGCTGGGCGTGGCGTTCTTGGCCTTCTACATTCTCAACCTGATCAACAGCGCCAACGACCTGTTCGCGCTCAAGCTGGACATATCCCTGAACGTGATGACCTGGGTGGGCCGGATCGGCTCGATCGTGCTGCCGATCGTCTGCTACATCGTCACGTACCGGCTCTGCCTGGGTCTGCAACATGCCGACCGGGACGTGCTCGAGCACGGGATTGAAACCGGCATCCTCAAGCGCCTGCCGCACGGCGAGTTCGTCGAGGTGCACCAACCACTGGGGCCCGTCGACGACCACGGTCACCCGATTCCGCTGGCCTATCAGGGCGCTCCGGTGCCCAAGCGGATGAACCAGATGGGGTCGGCCGGGCACGCCCTGACCGGGGTGATCTTCCGGAAGGACGAGTCCGGCGTGATCCACAACGAGGAACTGGGTGCGTCGGACGAAACGGGCTCCTCGAACGAACTGGC
The DNA here is from genome assembly GCA_965277905.1 of Nakamurella sp. GTDB lineage: Bacteria > Actinomycetota > Actinomycetes > Mycobacteriales > Nakamurellaceae > Nakamurella. The sequence continues at coordinate 343,503 of CBDIDW010000004.1, read as the reverse complement.
CAAGAGGCACTAGCCAGTAGGTCACCTGGGCACGAGCTCCGGTTCGGCGACGTTGACCGGCTGGCGGAGAGCCCGCACCAGCATCGTCGCCGCCGCGGTGGCGGCAACTGCCTCCACCGCGGCGAGCACGGCGAACGGCACGACCGTGGTGCTCCAGAGGTACGGGATATAGCTCAGCAACGAACCGAGCTGCACCAGCACCGCCACCGGCCAGAAGCGCCGAACGAAGAAGCTGGTCACGATGGTGAACACGTCAGCCAGATAGAAATACCGCTCATGCATCCCGGGCAGCAGGAACGGGATTACGATGAGCAGGGTGCTGGCCAGCAGCATCAACCGGGCCGGGGTGGCGGCCTGCCGCCGGAACCAGGCCAGCACGCCGACGGCCACGATCGAGACGGCGGTCAGGGTCAGCCCGACGTACTTCCACCAGGACGCGGCTGTGGTCGGCAACCACTGGTAGAACGACGGCGCGTCATAGGTGAGTCCGCCCCGGTAGCCGGCCCTGCTGGACGAGCCACCGGCGCCCTGTCCCGCACCGGCGCCGCCGCCCATCCCGCCCCCGGCTGCGCGGCCGCCACCCGAATAGCCGCCGGACGCACCCCCGCCGCCACCGCGGCCCCCGCCCCCACTGATCGCACCGATTCCACCGCCGCTGATCTGGTTCGGGTACACCGCGAGCAGGTCGGACAGGTTGGCCCCGGCGAACAATGCGGGCAACAGCATCACGGCGAACACCACCGGGGTGATCAGGACGGCCACGACGATGCGCCGGATCCGCTCCCGCTGCACGACCAAAACGATCACGGCCACCGGCGCGAAGAAGATGGCCTGCAGCTTGAACGCGAACGCGAGACCGAACAGAACCGCCGCCCAGTATGGCCTGCGGCGCAGCAGGAAGTACATGCTGCCCAGGCAGAACGCCGTGTAGATCGAGTCACACTGGGCCCAGTCGGCGCCGTTGAGCACGACTGTGGGCGCTGCCAGGACCACCGTGGAGGCCACCGCCGGGAGCCAGCCGGGCCGACGCAGGGCCACCAGCTTGTACGCGAAGAAAGCCATGACCAGGTCGAAGATGATCGAAATGGATTTGATGGCGATCATCTTGGGAATGGGAAGATAGGTCGTCGCGGCAAGCAGATACAAGTACGGCGGGTTGTAGTTGGAGAAGTTGTCGCCCACCGCGGCGAATCCGCCGTTGTTCTTCAGGTGGTCGTACCACGGGCCGACGAACGCGGTGTAGTCGCCGCTGACGGCCGACAACAGCGGAATCCGGATGGCCACCATGACCACGGCGCCGAGAATGGCCACCGCCGCCGGACCGGCCCACCAACGGCCCGCGGGGACGATGACAACGGCCCCGGAAGCGGGCTTCTGATCGTGGTTCACGAGGGTCACCCGACCTTCCTATGGGTCGGCCCTGTGTGCTGATCGGTCGGCGCCTGTTCGCCGGCTGTGGCGCGACCGTGAGGCGCGGCGCTCAGCCGGCGACGGCGAGACGGCGTCGATGCGCATTTCCGAGCACGTCGACATTGTCGGTGCGCTGCTCGATGTTACCCAGACCGACTGGGAGCGCGCGAATCTCATCGTCCCGGATGGCTGCGGTCAACGCCGGGCCCAGGTCCGGATCCACCCTCAGGAACGGTCGATCCCAGAACGGTAGGACCGGTCGGGACGAGCTGGGCAGGCCCAGCTCGTGCTGGAATGCGGCCAGCCCGGTGAGGGCCTGCTGCAGCCCGACGTTGCGGGCGCGCCAGGTGTCGGCCCGCACGACGGTCTCGAGCGGATCCCTCACCAAGCCCGCGATCGGGAGTTGGGCAAGAGCAGTTCCCCGCCATTTCGAATACGGCGGCCACTTCCGTGACAGCAGAAAGGCCAGATGGATAGCAATATCGGTCAGGCGGGCCGCGATGATGGCCGATCCGAGGTCATCCCCGCGATATCCGGCCCGGGCCATCAACGCCAATTCCTGATCCAGGCGCTGCCAATCGCAGGCGATGAGGTAATACCACAGGTCATCGGGATACCAGCTGAGATTCGCACGCAGTTGTGACAGCCGAGCATTCGGGTCCCGGAAAACGGCTCCGGACGTCATCTCCAACACCGCTTGGCCCGAGACCGACAGCCAATCCTGGATCGACGGCGACTCGGTGGCGTCGAAGCCGAGGCGGGCTCGGCCGAACTTTCCGATCGTGGTGGCGTCGATGCCCAGCCGGGGTGCGACTTGCCCGGTGAAGACCAGCCGGACCGGGAATCCCCGGAAGGTCTCGGGCAGGTGCCGGTCGAGAACCGCTGTGGTGGGGGTGATCACGTCATGGTCGACGAAGAGCTGCAGGCGCAGCCCCCAGTCGTGATCGGTCGACATGTCGTCGTCCAGACCGAGCACCTCGGAACCGGAGCCGATGCGGGCCGCGGCGTAGCTCAGCCCGGGGCACCACCGGTCGAGAAGCGGTTCAACCACCGCTCCGTAATATTCGCGCGCCAGATCCAGGCCCGGCCCCCCCGGCGTGGTCGGCGCATTTGTCGCCGGAATGTCCATGGGCAGACGTTAATCCGAATCGCGTATTGTTTGCCCGTGCCGACCAGGACCAGGGCCGCCGCCCGAAAAGCCGCTCCCTCGAGCCACACCACGGCGATGATCGCCGGGCCGGGAGATGGATTGTCGCGGGATCAGAGCGCCGCGGCCGGGGCGGCCGCGAGGAACTCTACGCCGGTGGCCTCATTGGGTGCGTTCGACGACAGTCCAGGCCGTGACCCGATCGCTCTGATCCTCGGGCAGGACGCGACCAGGGTGCCGGAGTTGGTGCCGGTACGGCACAACCGAATGCTGGTGTCGCCCTTCACTTTCTACCGCGGGGCCGCTTTGCCGATGGCCGCCGACCTGGCCGCGGTGCCCAGTTCGGGGCTGTGGGCACAGCTGTGCGGAGACGCTCACCTGTCGAATTTCGGCGCCTTCGGGTCTCCCGAGCGGCGGCTCGTCTTCGACGTCAACGACTTCGACGAGACCCTGCCGGGACCGTTCGAGTGGGACGTCAAGCGTTTGGTGGCCAGCATGGCCGTGGCCGGTCGGGCCAACGGGGTCCTGCGCAAGCAACGTCGAAAGATCCTCCTCGACACCTGCGCGTCCTACCGCCGCGCCATGGCCACCTTCGCCGACATGTCCATCCTCGCGGTCTGGTACGCGCATTTCGACGTCGAGCACACTCTGGAGGCGTTCCGGGCTCACCTGTCGAAGAAGTCGGCGCGATCGGTCAAGTCGCAGATCCTCAAGGCCCGGACGCGGGACAGCACCAGGGCGTTGGCCAAGTTGACCACGGAGGTGGACGGACAGCGCCGCATCATCAGCGACCCCCCGTTGATCGTGCCGATCGAGGAGCTGGCCGGGAACCTGGACATCGACGGTGTCTACGCGTCCCTGCAGAGTCTGGTCTCTGGCTACGCGCAGACGCTGCCGGCCGATCGCCGCGAACTGGTCCAGCGGTACCGACTCACCCGGATCGCCCGCAAGGTGGTCGGCGTCGGTAGTGTCGGGACCCAGGCCTGGATCCTGTTGATGGAGCCCCTGGACGGTCTGGACCCGTTGCTCCTGCAGGCCAAGCAGGCCGGCGAGTCGGTGTTGGCCCGTTATCTGCAGCCCAGCGAGTACGCCAATCAAGGCGAGCGGGTCGTCGCCGGGCAACGATTGATGCAGGCCGCCACCGATATGTTCCTGGGCTGGCAGCGGGCCGAAGGCACCGGATTCGCCGGTCTGGATTACTACGTTCGGCAGTTGCGGGACTGGAAGTACAGCGTCCCGGTCGAGAGGCTCGACCCGACCGGCCTGGGCCTGTACGGCCGGGCCTGCGGGTGGACGCTGGCCCGGGCCCACGCCCGCACCGGCGACCGCATTGCAATCGCGTCCTACCTCGGGGACGATCCGGTGCTGGACCAGACCCTGGCCGACTTCGCCGAGCGCTACGCCGACCAGACCGAGGCCGACCACGCCGCTTTCGCCGCGGCGGTCGCGGCCGGAAAGATCGAGGCGCACGAGGAACCCTGATGGCAAGGGGCCTCGTCCGGATCACGCCGGTCTTTAGCGCAGCGGCACCGAGCGGTTCCCCAGCGCGGTGATGGATCCGATCAAGACCCGCCCACCGGTCGGGGTGGCCAGACAGTTGAGCTCCGAATGCCCGTTCCCGCCCTGCTGAAGTACGACCATGTAATCGAGCCGGCCACCGTAGGTCGGGTCGGTCGCCCCGGTCATGGTCGAGGCAAACGCCAGGCATGATCGTGCAGCGGCGGTTTGCAGGTCCTGGGGCAACTGCTGGAGCGTCGCCGCACCCGCATCCATCGCCCGCTCCGCAGCCTGGTCGTCCCAGCTGCCGAGAACCTGCACATCATGTGGTCCCAGACAGTCAGTGCCACCGGTGGCGACGATGTAGTCCAGACACAGTCCGAACAGGTCGGGGATGTCTCCCACCGAATGCGCCCCACCGATCGAACCGGTCCGCTGATCCACCCAGGCGGGCTGGACGGCGCACACGGTCCAACCTCGATCCGGGCCCGCGCGCTGATCGGCCGGCGCGTCCAGCACCGCAGCGACCACGGTGACCCGCGCCGTCCAGGCGCCCACCGTTCGCGCCGTGGCGATGCCGCTGTAGGTGTCGGCTCGCTGCTCGCAGGCGTCCGTGGTCGCCTCGGCCCGGCGCCGGGGGTCGTCCGCCGACCATGCGGCCACCACCTCCCAGCGATGCGGGGCGGCGCAATCGAAGAGTTCGCGGCCTTGGCTCAGGCAGGCGCCGACCGCCGGCGGCGGTGGCGGCGGAATCGGCCGTGCAGTACCCGCCACCTGGCGACCTCGGACGATCGCCACCACCACCACCAGCACGATGGCCAGGGCCAGCACCACGACGCCGGTCACCCGCGGTTTCATCCGGGCGGCGTCAATCGACCCGGCGGACCGACGCCTTGAGCAGGTGCTGCAGCGCGATCACCGCCGCACCTCGGGCCCACTCGGTGAAGGTGAAGGGAACGACCTCGATGGGGACAGCCGGCACCGTCCAGTGTTGGATCGTCTCGGCGGCGGTTTGAACCTCGTTGCGCACCAGCGGAACCAGGCCGACGCTCTCCCCCGAGATCAATATCTTGCTGGGAGCGGTCAACGCTGCCACGGTGCCGATCACAGTGCCCAGCGCCGTGCCCGCGTCGACCAGCACCCGGCGCGCCACCGGGTTGCCCGCGCGGCCCAGTTCGAGGAGGCCGTCCCAGGTCAGGTCGAGCCGACCGAGAGCTTCCCCGGCGTGCCGCAGCATCATGATCGACGAGAGGTAGGTGCGGACGCAGCCGCGGTGACCACGCTCGCACAGCGGGCCGTTGTCGGTCACCGGCAGGTGACCGATCTGCCCACCCCCGCCGCCGACACCGTCCACCAGACGGTCGTCGACGACCAGACCGCAACCGGTTCCGATCCCGATGGTGATCATAGCGAAATCGGTGCTGCCCGCCGCTGCGCCGAACCAGTGCTCGGCCGCGGTCAGGGCCCGCACGTCGTTCTCGACCACCGCCAGCAACCCGGTGCGCTGCTGGACCTCTCGCACCAACGGGACGCCGTGCCACTGCAGGAACGGCGACAGCCGGATGACGTCCGATCGCGGCGAGACCGGGCCGGCCAGGCTCAACCCCACGGCCGCGACCCGACCGTCGGCCGCCACTTCTGCCTGGATCTCGTTGACCAGGGTGTCCGTCACGGCGTTCACGTCGTTGGACTGCAACGCCACCGATCGTTCGGCCAAAATTTTGGCCCGCAGGTCCGTGCGGGCCAGGGTCATGCTCCCGCTGGACAGCTTCACCCCGAGCAGGTGCAGACGGTCGACGTTGACATCGACGAGTTGCGGCGGCCGCCCCATCCGCTGCTCGGAGTTCGCTGCCCCCTCGAGGATCAGGTCGTCTTCCTCGAGAGCTCGGGAGATCCGGGTCAGGCTGGCCGCGGACAGCCGCAGCCGCCGGGCCAAATCGGCCCGAGACGCTGGTCCGTGGATCAACAGACCCACCAACGCTTGACGCGAGGCCTCGGAGAGGGAGGGCGGCACTCGCGGCACCTCCCGGTCGAGACCGGACGCTGTCACCTCGACCACTGCTCACCCCGTCTCGAGCACACCGACGTCCATCCGACCGGGACACTACGACCTCCCGATGACCCGGGCGACCGCCGGAGGGACCACGCACCCGTGATCCCTCCGGTGGCGCCGGCTACGCCGATCAAGGCATCAGTTGAACAATGCGTTGACCTGTGTGTTCAGACCGGTGAACGATGACGCGTCAGCCGAATGTTCCAGGAATGCCTGCATCCCCGGCCCCATGATCGCGGTGATGTCCGAGGCGTGGTCGGTGATCGGGAACAGGAACGTGGTCCCGTCCTTCACCTGCACGGTGAAACCGGACGTGTCCACGCCCTTGGCTGTGAACGCAGCCTCGGCCAGGGTGGTGGACGTCTTGACCGCCGGGAACACCACGGCTTTGGACGCGACCAGATCCTGGCAGCCCGCCGAACCGGTGAACGCCACCCAGGCCTGATCCAGGTCCATGTTCTTGCTGTTGGCGTTGATCGAGTCGGCCAAACCATTGAACATGCTGGCCCGCTTGCCGGTCGGTCCGACCGGGGTGGGCGCGAACAGCAGCTTGGGCTGCTGCTTGAGGTAGCCGGAGACGTTCCAGTCGCCCTCGAAGGTGCTGGCGATCGTCCCGGCGGCGAGCAGCTTGCCGGTGTCGGCGCCGATCACCGTCTTCAGCTCCTGCATGTAACCCTTCTCGATCAGGGTCCGGTACCAGGTCAGGGTGTCCTGGAACTTGGGGTCGTCGTAGTTGTATTTCGTGCCCCACGGGTTCTTGTCCGTGTAGTTCCAGCCGTTGCTGCCGGTGAACGGGCTCCATTCGGTCTGGCCGTTGCCGGCGCTGCCGTCCTCCAGGTTGAAGCCGTAGGTCTTGACGTTGGCCTTGTCGAACCCGGCCTCATCACCGCGCTTGCCGTTTTTGTCGATCGTCATGTGCGCGATGATCTTCTCGAAGGTGCCGCCGTCGGTCGGGTTCCAGGTCGCCGTGGCCAGGTCGTTGGCGGTGTAGCCGGCGGCCTTGACCATGTCGGAGTTGTAGAACCAGGCGACGGTGTCGAAGTCCTTGGGCAGGCCGTAGACCTTGCCGTCCTGACCGGTCCACAGGGAGAGCAGACCGGTCTGGTACGTATCGGCATTGGCCGTCCCGGTGAATGGAACGATTTCCTGCTTCTGCACGAACTCGGGGTACTTGGACAGATGGTCGGTGAACACATCTGGCGTGCCCGTGCCGCTGGTGAACGCCGCCTGGATCTTGCTCCAGTAGTCGTCCCACTGGTACTGCTTGATGTTCACCGTGGCGCCCGGGTTGATGGTGTGGAAGGCGTCTGCGCAGGCCTGGTAGGCCGGCAACTGGTTGGAGTCCCACAGCCAGTACTCGATGCTGCCCTTGGCGGTTCCGCTCCCCGCGGCTGCCGAACTCGCCGGCGCCGCCGAACCGGTGGAGGACGATTCCGTTCCGCCGCCGGAGGCGGGGCTCTCGCTGGAGCTCGAACTGGAAGAGCTCGAACTGCTGGAACTGCTGCTGGAGCTGCTGCTGGAGCTGCCCGAGCCACTGCTCGAACTGCTGCCGCAGGCGGCCACCATGCTGGCCGCCAAAACGGCGACGCCGACCATGATCGGCTTTGATCTCCTCATCGAACTTTCGTCCCTTCCATGTGGGGTGAGGTGGTACTGATCCGGGTTACTGCAAAAAGTGGTCTCACTTGATGCCGGAGAATTGAATCGAGTTCACGACCTTGCGGCCGAAAACCATATAAAGAACCATGATCGGCAAAGCCGCCAATAAAGTCATGGCCATCAGACCCGGCCAGTCCGGGGAACCGCCCGGCGTCTGGGAACGGAAGATGCCCAGGGCCAGCGTCAGCGGCCGGGAACCGTCCTGGTTGGACACCAGCAACGGCCAGAAGTATTCGTTCCAGGCGCCGATGTAGGTGAGGATGGCCAGCGTCGTGATCGGCGCCTCGCTCATCGGCAGGATGACCCGGAAGAAGATTCGGATATGGCTGGCCCCATCGAGTTTGGCCGCCTCCTCCACTTCCTTGCTGATGCCCAGGAAGAACTGTCGGAGGAAGAAGATGGCGAAGGGGGTCATGAAGAAGAACGGGAGGATCATCGCGGTGATGTTGCCGGGCACCGACTTGAGCAGGCCGAGCTGCTTGACGAGCAGGAAGTTCGGGATGGAGGTGAAGATCGGCGGGATCATCAGGGCGGCCAGGAACAAACCGAACACCATTTCCCGGCCCGGCCACTGCAGCCGGGAAAAGGCGTAGGCCGCCATGGCGGAGAAGCCGACCTGGCCGACGGTGATGATCAGCGCGATCAGCACCGAGTTGCGCAGGGACGACCAGAACGGCACCGAGGCGCCGGATCCGCCCTGGGCCTGGGCCTCGTCGATGGAGGCGAAGCCAAGGACCCGTTTGAACGCGCCGAAGGTGAAATCGGCCGGTAACAGCGACCCGGCGTGAGAGCCGAGCGCGATCCCGTTGGAGAACGCGGTCCTCAGCATCCAGTAGAACGGGAACAGGGTCACCAGCACCAGCAGGGCGACCACGAGAATGGCCAGGGCCCGGCCCCAGGAGAAACCAGGTTTGAATTGCTCGCCGCCCGAGTCGTCGACTCCGTGTTGATCGAGTGTGGCAACTTTCGCGGCCGAGGTCACAGTCATGTCATTGCTCCCTATGCTAGATCCGACTCGCGGCCGCGCAGCACTCTGAACTGTATGAGCGCGACAATGATCAATATGACGAACAACAGCACCGAGATGGCCGCGCCGTACCCGAAATGAGAGCGGGTGATGGCCTGGTTGACGATGTAGTACTGAATGACGTTGGAGGCATTCGCCGGGCCGCCCTTACTGGTGACCGAGATTGTGTCGAAGATCTGGAACGAGCCGGTCACGCTGGTGATCAGCACCAGCACCAGCACCGGGCGCAGCAGCGGCAGGGTGATCCGGAAGAACGTCTTGAGTTCGGACGCACCGTCCAGCGACGCCGCCTCGTATACGCTGACCGGGATGGTCTGCAGGCCGGCAAAGATGAGCAGGCCGGTGTACCCCATGTAGCGCCACACGTTGACCAGCGCCGTCGTCGGGATGACGAGATTGGCGTCGCCGAACCAGGACTGGCTGCCGAGCCCGATCTTCTCGAGCAGGATGTTCACGATGCCCAGGCTGGGATCGAGCATCCAGAACCAGAGCAGCGCCACGATCACGTTCGCAATCAGGTATGGGAAGAGCAGGACGCCGCGGATCAGCGTCGACTTGGCCACCCGCTGCATCAGCACCGCGATCGCCACCGCGATGATCGTTTGCAGCACGATGTTGATGACCACGTACTCCAGGGTGACCAGGAGTGAATGACCGAGCACCGTGTCGTGGAGCATTTGCTTGTAGTTGGCCAGACCGACCAGCTTGATGGGCCGGTTGCTGCCGTCGTAGCTGGTGAAACTGAGATAGAAGCCACGGATGGTCGGCCACACGAAGAAAATGGCGAAGCCCAGCAACGCCGGGGAAATGAACAACATCGCGGTACCGAAATCACCCCATTTGCGCTGCGGCTTGTTCGGCACCTGGGATGCCGGTGCCACATTCATCACCCCCGCGACGCTCACCGCCGACCACCGGCTCCGGGCGGACCTTCGACATCGACCATGTCCGGTACTCCTTTTGGTGTGTGATGGCCGACCCGGAAGCGCCGGGTCGGGACTGGCTCAGCGGGGGGTAGCGGTGACGCCGATGAGGTGGGTGTACTCGGGGAACATGGCCGGTAGCTGCAGACCGACGCAGGCCAGCACCCGACCCGGCGCGGTGACACCCGCCTCCCACCAGGCTGGGTACTGGTGGGCACCAGGAAATCGGTCGCCCGGCGGAAGTGGGTGTACCTGGTAGGTGCGATCCGGATCCAGTCCGGCCAATCGCACCTGGCCCAATGGAAACGTGACGGAGCGGGCCACCGTGGTGATGCCGTAGACCGCCTCGGACTTGTCGGTCGCGACGACACCGTTGACCCAGACGGTGGGGTCGGGGTGGTCCATGACGTAGACGTCGCCGGAATGCAGGAGCTCCCGCAGCCGCTGGTGCAAAGCGACCCAGCTCTGGACCTGCTTCCGCTTTCCGGCCGAGGCCGTGGTCAGGTCCCACTCGATCCCCATGTGCCCCCAGATCGCCGTCGCGGCACGGAATCCCAGGTGGTGGCGGCGACGCGTGGTGTGGGACTCGGCGTCACCGAGGTGCGTTCCCACCAATTCCGGCGGCAGCAGGAGCTGGGTGTACCGCTGGATCTGTTGCCGGTCCAACGCGTCGATGCAATCGCTGGGCCAGGTCCGATCGGTCCGGTCGATGATTTCCAGATCGATACGTCCGCCTCCGCCGGCGCAGGCCTCGATCTCCAGGCCGGGGTGGCGTTCGCGCAGCTCGTCCATCAGTCGGTAGACGGCCAGGGTGTTTTCGTGCACCCCAGGGCGGCCGGTGAGCGAGTCTCCGGCCTCGACCACCGTGCGGTTGTGGTCCCACTTGAAGTAGGCGATCTCGTATTCGTCGAGCAGTGCGTGCAGGCAATCGCTGATGTAGCTGTACGCATCGGGATTGCCCAGGTTGAGCACGTACTGCTGCCGAGTGGCGATCCCCTGCCGGCCACCTGCTCGCAAGATCCAGTCGGGATGACTGCGGGCCAGGTCGGAATCGAGACTGATCATTTCCGGCTCGACCCAGAGACCGAAGTCCATCTTCAGCTCGTGAACGAGGTCGATGAGCGGCTTCAGCCCGTCGGGCCAGATGTCCGGATCGACCTGCCAATCTCCCAGCCCGGCCCGGTCGTGGCGGCGGCCGCGGAACCACCCGTCGTCGAGCACAAATCGTTCGACCCCGGCCTCGGCCGCCGCCTCGGCCAGCTCGGTCAACCGGGCCAGATCGTGGTCGTAGTACACCGCTTCCCAGGTGTTGATCAGGACTTTGCGCTCGGTCCGGGGGTGGTTCGGCCGGGACCGTAGATACCGATGGAAACGCTGACTGACCTGGTTGAGCCCGACTCCGTAGGACGCGTAGATCCAGGGCGATCGGTACTCCTGCTTCGGGGCCAGCCGAATCTCACCGGGCAGCAGCAGTTCCCCGGCGCCGATGGTCTGTTGGCCGTTGTACTGGCGCTCGGCGAAAATCGTCTGGTTTCCCGACCAACCGGTGTGCATTGACCAGATTTGCCCGGATTCCCAGCCGAAGCCGGGTTCGCCGACGGCGAGAAGATAGGGCGAATCGAGCCCGGGCCGGCCCTGGCGAGACTCCCGCACATGCACACCCACCGTCAGCTCCCGGCGTTGCGGCGACCGCTCCCGGGTGTGCCGACCGGTGAGGTCGAAGACTTCCCGGGCGAGGTTCGGAAGGGGCAGCGCCAACTGGAGTCCGTCCAACTGGTAACCGGTGATTCCGGTGTTACGGACTGTGGCCCGGCTGCGCACCAGTCCCGAATGCATCAGCTGGATGTCGATCTCCAGGCCGAATTCGGCGACCGGGTCCGACGCCCGCACGGTCAGCCCATCGGCCACACTGGCATCGGGCTCCACGTCGGAACTGGAGTCCACCTCGAACAACGGCGAGAAGTCCTTACCTGCACGACTTCCGGTCACGCCGGGGCGGCCCACCCAGCCCTCGGCCGGCTGCGGGAGGATGCTCACCCGGACCGGAACGTCGATGCGGTTGTCCCCCACCGGTGGGTCCACCATCATCGCCAATGAGTCGAGGTCGGCCGTCGACACCTCGCCCAGATCGGCACCCCAGAAGCGCACGGCCGGAAGGCCGCCGTCAGACAGGTCCAGCACGAGACTGACGCCCCCGGCGCGGAGATGCCGCAAGCTCCGGACCCGAGCAGTCACACGAACACCCAACTCTCCAGTGAGTGGCGTCACAGCATTCAGCTGTAACTAACGGAAGGAAAGCATGTCTGCACTCCAACGTCAAGACTTTGTTTCACACAATGATCAAATCGGTCCATCGCCCGTACGAGCGGGCCCAAGCCCGGGTCAGGCGAGTATGCGCAATAGATCCTCTTTCGGCGCCGACCACCGACGTCAGACCGGAGGGGTTGTCCGGCCATGTTCGAGCCCGGCCACTGGGTTGCGCGCATGAGCGGATACGCGACCACCGGCGTTACCCGATGCGACTGCAATCAGGGTCGTTCATTGCCAATACAAGCCAATAAGTGCACCTGTGTACTAATTTGTCGCCCGCGGAGCGGCAGAGCGCGGCCCTCCGTGCATTTCGTGGCCCAATGCAGCCGCCGTTCAGTGCTCGGGAACCGATCCTCAGCCGCGTCTTTCGTATCGAGCAGGGGGCCGGACACGAGCCCCTGCCATCCGCTCCGGCCACATCCGACTCTTGCGAGGTGGAAGTAGCTCAGGGCCACTTCTTGCCGTGCTGCAAGCATTGGGGTTGCTATAGCTGCGCTCTGAAAGGCCCGAGGCAACAACCGTCAGGTCCAGCGGACCACCGATCTCAATCCCTGCCGGACAGGGTCGTTCGGCCGGCGATCATGCGGGGTCCGATCAGGTGCACGTCCCCGTCGACGACCACGTCGGCGCCGAAGGTGACATCCCCGGCGATCGTCAGCTCCGAGCAGTGCCGCAGCGACGGGGCCCCGGCCGGAAAGCGCTGCTCGAAGTCGGGCACGAACTTGTAATACGCATCGTCCAGGGTCACCACCGGCCCGGGACCGTCGAACGTCGGCAGCAGGTGCCCGGTCTCGGTCAGTTCGTAGGCATCCGACCGAACCACCAGCAGATCGTTCGTCGTCTTGACCGGGGCGAACCGGGAACGGGGCACCTCCACCGCGCGGGCGCCCGGAATCGAGGCGATGGCGGCGCCCATGGCGGTCTCCAGCTGGATCACCTCCGGGCTGGTCCTGTCCCGCGGGTCGACCGTCTTGCGGTTGACGATGAGCGGCAATGCCGGCGCGGCTGGGTCCGCGCGCTGCAGTTCTTCGAGCACATGCAGGTCGACCCACAGGTTGTTCGTGTTGTAGAACCGCCACCGGTCCACATCGGTGAACGAGTCGTCGCCCACCGGCACCTGCGCCGTCTCGCGAACGATCATCTGTCCGTCCCGTCGGGCCAGATGGCCACCCTTGCGGTCGGCGGCCGTGCCCCGCACCGCTTCCAAGGTGAAGGGCACCTGTTCCGCCGCGATCCAGGCGGCCAGACGAACGTCGATCACCGCGCCCAGGTTGTCCGCGTTCGAGACAAAACACCACCGCACTCCCGCGTCCAGAAGTTTGTCCCGCACGCCGGAGGCGGTCAGGGCCGGGTAAAGGTCACCGTGGCCGGGCGGGCACCACTCCAGATCTCGATCCGCCGGCCAGTCCACCGGGGCCCGACTGTCGGCTCGCAGCTTCGGCTCGCGCCCTTGGAGAAAATCCAACGGGACAGGCTGGCCGGCCAGTTCCGGATACCCGGCCAGGGCGGCCAGCGAGGCCGGCCTGGTCGAAGCGGAGTTCATCAACAGCAACGGCAACCGACTACCGGTCGTCGATCTCAGCGAGAGCACCTGCTGGGCGATGATGTCCAGAAAGCTGTGACCGGGCTTCACCCGCAACAGGGATTTCGGCCCGGACAGACCCATGCTGGTGCCCAGGCCACCGTTCAGCTTGACTACGGCGAACTGATCCAGCACCCGCCGGGCGTCCTGCTCATCGACGTCCGGCAACGCCACCAGCTCGGGCAGGTCCTCGACCGGCGTGAGAACGCTGCCCGGCACCAACCCGGAATCGGGGTCGTCCCATTGCCCGAGCCGGCGACGCAACGCGGCCAGCTCCACCGGGTGGGCGCCGCCATCGGACATTTTTTTCAGGGTGAGTTCTACCGCGGTCGGCATGCGCCTTCTCTACCAGACCGCCTGGGCCGAAGTTGTCCCACCTCCGCCGAACACCCCGCGATACCGACGGGTTCGGCGGCTGCGGATCAGCTTGACTGGGGCCAGCCCGTGTAGGCCTCGGCCAGGTAGGCCGACCCGTACCGGGAGTCGACAATGGCTCCGAGTTCGCCGAGCTGGCGCCGATAGTCGAAATCGCTGCCGTCCGGTCGGCGATGCAGCATCGTGGTCATCCAATAGGAGAAGCTCTGCGCTTTCCAGACCCGGCCCAGGGCCCGCCGGCTGTAGCCGTCGAGCAGATCCGTGGACCCCGATGACGCCCACGACTCGATCGCCTCGAACAACACCCGGACATCGGCCAGGGCCAGGTTCAAACCCTTCGCCCCGGTCGGCGGCACCGTGTGACCCGCGTCGCCGGCCAGGAACAAATTGCCGTAGCGCATCGGTGCGCACACATAGCTACGAAATTTCAGCACCGTCTTGTCGAAGATGCGGCCCTGCTGAAGGGCCAGCCCGTCGGGACCCGAGATCCGCTTCTGCAACTCGGCCCAGATCCGGTCCTCCGACCAGGCGTCGACGTCTTCCTCCGGCGGACACTGGAAGTACATCCGTTGGATCCGCTCATCCCGTTGACTGATCAGCGCGAAACCGTGCTCGGAATTGCAGTAGATCAGTTCCGGCGCGCTGGGTGGGGCCTCGCACAGGATGCCGAACCAGGCGAACGGGTAGGCAACAAAATTGTCGGTGCGATGTTCGGTGGGAATCGCCCGCTTGCAGACGCCCTGGGATCCGTCTGCGCCGACCAAAATGTCGCAACGGATCTGCCGCGGCGTGCCGTCGGCCTCGGTGAACGAGATCGTCGGTGACCCGGTCAGGTCGGCCACCACCGTGTCACTCACGCCGTACCGGACGTCGCCGCCGTCCCGGGCCCGGGCTGCGGCCAGATCGACGAACACCTCGTTCTGCGGATAGAGCCACACGGCCTCGCCCACCAGGTCGGTGAAGTCCAATCGGTGGCTGACCCCGCCGAAGCGCAGATCGATCCCCTCGTGCTTGTGACCAGCGGTGAGCACGCGATCCGAGACGCCCGAATTGACCAGCATGTCCACGCTGCCGCGCTCGAGAATGCCGGCGCGGTGGGTGGTCCGGATCGTCTCGTGGTCGCGCTTCTCGATCACGACGTTGTCGATGCCGGCCTGGGACAGCAGGTGCGACAACATCAGGCCGGCGGGGCCACCACCCACGATGCCCACTCTGGTGCGGTCGAGGTTGATGTCGGTCATCTGCGTTGCTCCTTTGCGAACACGCGATCGGGCGACCGGGGCGGTCCACTCAGGTCAGTGCGGCCCGCGCCCGGGTCAGGAAGTCGTCGAGGCCGTCCGGGTCGGCCAGGGCATCGCGGGAGATCACCTGGTCGGGTGGGGCGCCGGCAAGAATGCGCTTCACCGGTACCTCGCATTTCTTACCGGACAGCGTGCGCGGTAACGAGGGCACCGGCACGATCCGGCCGGGAACGTGCCGCGGGCTCAGTTCGGCGCGAATGCTGCGCCGCAGCGCGGCCGCCACCGGCTCCGCCGCCGCCGGATCGGCCAACACCACGAAGAGCAGTAGATCGCCTTCGCCGGCCGCGCCGGAGGTGTCGATGACCAGCGAGTCGAGAACCTCCGGCGACGCCTCGACCACCCGGTAGAACTCCGCCGTGCCCATCCTGACGCCACCGCGGTTGAGGGTGGCATCGGAGCGACCCTCGATCACGCACGAACCCCGATCGGTGATCCGAATCCAGTCGCCGTGCCGCCAGACCCCTTCGAACACGTCGAAGTAGGAGTCGTGCAAACGGCTGCCGTCGTCATCACCCCAGAAGAACACCGGCATCGAGGGCATCGGCGCGGTGATGACCAATTCCCCCACCTGACCGATGAGCGATTCCCCGGTCGGCGACCAGGACTCGACACGGGCACCCAGGGCGCGGCAGGAGATCTCACCTCGCCACACCGGAACGGTCGGCGCGCCGCCGACGATCCCGGTGCACAGGTCCGTGCCTCCCGAGAAGGACACGATCGGCACCTGCGTGCCCACCTGCTCGGCCAGCCAGTCGAATCCGTTGTCGTCCAACGGCGATCCGGTCGATCCCAGGGTTTTCAAAGTGGTGAGGTCGGTGGCAGTGCCGGGCTCGGCCCCGGCCTTGTGACAAGCGGTCACGAAGGCAGCGGAGAGGCCGAACACAGTCACCCGATGTCGCTCGACGATCCGCCACAGGGCGAGCAGGTCGGGGTAGGCCGGACTGCCGTCGTAGAGGATCACGGTGGCACCGGCCAGTAAGCCGCCGACCAGGAAATTCCACATCATCCAGCCGGTGGTGGTGAACCACAGGAATCGGTCGCCGGGCCCGATATCCCATTGCAGGCGCAGGGATTTCAAATGCTCGAGGACGATGCCGCCGACCGACTGGACGATCGGCTTGGGCAGACCGGTCGTGCCTGAGGAGTAGAGGACCCAGAGCGGTGCCGAGAACGGCACCGGAGTGAACTCCGGCGCGGACGGCTCGCAGGTCAGGTCGCTCCAGCCGATCATGCCCTCCGGAGTCGGCGTGCCCAGCGTCGGCACATGAACCGCCGCGGCGAGCGTGGTGAGCGTGGCCCGGAGCGCAGCGACGGTCTCCTGGACGTCGAACGTCTTTCCGCCGTACCGGTAGCCATCCACCGCCAGGAGCACGGTCGGATCAACCTGGCGGAATCGATCGAGCACCGCGGCGGCGCCGAAGTCGGGGGAACAGGACGACCACACGGCGCCCAGGGCGGCGGTGGCCAGGAACCCGACCAAAGCCTCCAAGGAGTTCGGAACGAGCCCGACGACCCGGTCGCCTACGCCCACGCCCAGCCTCCGCAGGCCGGCCTGTGCGGCCCCCACCGACACCCGCAGCTCACCCCGGGTCACCGCGTTCTCGGTGCCGTCCTCGGACACGGCCACCACCGCGAGCTGCCCGTCATCACCCGCACGTAACGCGTGCTCGGCGTAATTCAGCGTCCCCCCGGGGAACCATTGCGCGCCCGGCATCCGGGGCTCGCTCAGGACCGCGGTCGGCCGGTTGTGCCAGTGCACGTGCACGAAATCGGCCAGAGTGGACCAGAAATCACGCAGATCTTCGGTCGAGTACCGCCAAAGGGAGTCGTAGTCGGCCAGGGGCAGCCCGGTGCGCTCGCGCACGATATCCGCGAATGTGAGCACAGCCGGCTCCCGGGCCGAGTCGACCGGTGGCGCCCAGAGCACCGGCGGTGTGGGAGTGGTCATGCCGAGAGACCCGCTGCTTCCCGATCAGTGGGCCGTAGGCCGCCGGTGGTACTCGAAGAGCAGGCCGCCGATGGTCATCAGCAGGAACGTGATCGCAATGACCATCAGCCACACCAGCAGGAAGGCGGTCGCCACGGCCGTGAGGGCGGCGGCCATGGCCATACCGATCGGCCAGTACGACCCCGGTGAGAAGAAGCCGATCTCGCCCACGCCGTCGGCCACGTCCGCGTCCATGTCGTCCTCCGGGCGGGGGCCTTCCAGACGCCGCGACGAGAACATCAGGAAGCTGCCGATGATCAGGGCCAGTCCGGAGGTCAGGGCCAACGCGACGACGCCGACCTTTTCGTGCGCGCCGGCCAGGATTCCGTAGATCACCGCGGCCAGAGCGAAAAACGAGGCCAGGACCAGAAAGATCACGGCTTCGACCCGCATCCCCTTGCCGGTGACCGCGTTGTCGTCGTCGTCCTGCTCGCGCATCAATTTCCCCCGGCGGGTTGCTGGGATGCGGCCCGCGCCTCGCGGTCGGTGTTGAACGGGAAGGTCGTGGTCGATCGGGGCGCGCACAACTCATGGCAGTCCGGGAACTGCTGGCCCAGGACGGTGAGCGCCGCCGCCGCCCGGTAGGACAGGCCGGTGGCCGGGTCCACCTTCTGCCGCAGGACGATGTAGGCGTCATAGACGTCCGCCGGGACCGCCCGGACCTCGAAGTTCATGTCCGAGTGGTAGGTGCCGCAGAGCTCAGCGCAACGACCCACGAACGCGCCGGTCTGCTCGATCGTGTTCTGTATGATGTTGTCGGTGTTGTTGGCCTTCGGGTAGGGAAAGACGTCCCGCTTGAACAGGAAGGGCACGACCCAGAAGGAATGGATGACGTCGGCGGACTGCAGGTGGTACTCGATCAGCTTGCCCACCGGGAGCACCAGGATCGGGACCTCGGAGGGTGTGCCGATGGTGTGGACCTCGCGGGCGTTGTAATCGGAGATCTTCAGTTCGGCCGCCGATGCCGCCTCCGAGCTGGTCGGGGTGGTGGTGCCCTCGTATCCGAAGTCCCAGGCCCACTTCTGGGCGGTCACATCGATCGTCACGGCCGGGTTGGCCACCGTCTTCGTCACGTAGTCCTCGGTGGTGACGGTGAAGTAGAACAACACCAGCACCATCAGGAACGGGACGACCGAATAGCCGATCTCCAGAGGGAGGTTCTCTTTGGTCTGCTTCGGATACAGCGGCGAGTTCTTCTTCTTCCGGTGGAAGGCGAAGGTCCAGAACATCAGGCCCCACACGATGACGCCGACGGACAACGCCGCGATCACGGCAAATGACCAGAAGTGCTGCATGTGCTTGGCCTGGTCCGTGACCCCACTCGGCCACCCGAACCGCGGCAGATCATCGGCGGTGCAGCCACTGGCCAGCAGGCCGGCTGCGACCAACAACCCGGCGAGCTGCCACCGGCGCGCACCACGTGATCGCGTACCAGCGGCATCGCGAGTCCGACTCACACGCACCTCCTCGTCGCAGCACCGGGAAACACGAACACTGACACCGACACAGTGCCCACCGAAGACAGTGATCAGCCCTGAGATTACTCGACCCACACCCGCCGCACCCGGCAGGGCGGGCGATTCGTCTACAACTCGTCGAAGATGCCGATCCGGGCCGGCCGCCGGAGATACTGAGCCGGTCGGCAAGACACGCAATCGGAGAAACGGACGGCGCCACGTGTGCGGTTTGATGGGCTTCCTGTCCCGGACGGGAACCGCCGACGAGCGGGTACCGGCGATCGAGGCGGGCATGCGGTGCGCCCGGCACCGCGGTCCGGACGACGCCGGGACCTGGAACGACGCCGACCTGGTGGTCGGCTTCAACCGGCTGTCGATCATCGATCTGGAGCACTCCCACCAGCCCTTGCGGTGGGGCCCGCCGGAGAACCCGGACCGGTATGCCCTGGTGTTCAACGGAGAGATCTACAACTACCTCCAGCTGCGGGCCGAGCTGGCCCAGCAGCACGGAGTGGCCTTTCGTACCGAGGGGGACGGCGAGGCCATCGTGGCCGCGTTCCACTACTGGGGCCCGGCCGCGGTGCCCCGCCTGCGCGGCATGTTCGCGTTCCTGATTTGGGACACCCAGGACCGGGTGTTGTTCGGCGCCCGGGACCCCTTCGGAATCAAGCCGCTGTTCACCGCCACGTTGCCGGACGGGGTGGCCTTCTCCTCGGAGGCCAAGGGCATCCGCGAGCTGACCGGACCCGCCGTGGTGGACGAGACGTCGCTGCAGCAGTACCTGGTCCTGCAGTACGTGCCCGAGCCCGCCACCATGGACACCCACGTCCGCCGGATCGAGTCGGGGACCTACTTCTTCGCCCGGCCCGGTGAAACGGTGCGGGCCACCCGGTACTTCCATCCGCAGTTCGTGCCGGCCCCGGTCCGCTCCGAAACGGACAAGAAGGCGCTGTACCAACGCATCGCCGACGTGCTCGACGACTCGGTCCGGGCGCACATGATCGCCGACGTGACGGTCGGGTCGTTCCTGTCCGGCGGCATCGACTCCACCGCGATCGCGGCGCTGGCCAAGCGGTACAACCCCGACCTGATGACTTTCACGACCGGTTTCGAGCGGGCCGGGTACAGCGAGATCGATGTCGCCGCGGAATCAGCGGCGGCGATCGGGGTCCGGCACATCATCCGGCCGGTGACCGAGACCGAACTGACGCAGACGCTGCCGCTGATCGTCTGGTACCTGGACGACCCGGTCGCCGACCCGGCGCTGGTGCCGCTGTATTTCGTGGCCAACGAGGCCCGCAAGCACGTGAAGGTGGTGCTCTCCGGAGAGGGCGCCGACGAGTTGTTCGGCGGCTACAACATCTACCGTGAGCCCGCTTCGCTCGCCCCGCTGACCGCGATGCCCGAGCAGATCCGGCGCGGTCTGGGGGCAATCGGCCGATCGCTCCCCCGCGGCTTCCGGGGCAAGGACCTGCTCCGGCGCGGCGCCATCGACCTGGAGCAGCGGTACTACGGCAACGCCCGGATATTCCGGGAGGAGCAGCTGTCCGGGGTGCTGCACAGCTACTCGCCCGACCGGTCGTTCCGCGATGTGACCGACCCCGTCTACGCCCGGTCGAGGGGCAGCGACCCGATCTCGCGGATGCAGCACATCGATCTGTTCACCTGGCTGCGAGGCGACATCCTGGTCAAGGCGGACAAGATGACGATGGCCAACTCGCTGGAACTGCGGGTGCCGTTCCTGGACCCGCGGGTGTTCGAGGTGGCCGCCACGGTGCCGCCGGGCGAGAAGGTCTCGGGCCACGCGACCAAGGTCGCATTGCGCAAGGCCATGGAGCTGATCGTGCCGCCGCACGTGCTGAACCGGAAGAAACTCGGCTTCCCGGTGCCGATCCGGCACTACCTGGCCGAGGGGTCCTACGAGTGGGCCAGGAACATCATTGCCACCGCCCATACCGAGCAATGGCTGGACGCGAGCGCCGTGCTGGCCCTGCTCGACGCCCACCGGGCCGGCGAGGCCGACTATTCGCGGCCCATCTGGACCGTGCTGGTGTTCCAGCTCTGGCACGAGATCTTCGTGACCGGCGCGATCGTGCCCGCCGTGCCCGAGCCGAGCTACCCGGTGCTGGTCTGACCGATCAACCGGGCTGGGCGTCGATGGCCCGGTCCAACCACTGCCGGAGTAGTTGTCCCTCGGCAGCGGTCAGCCCGTCGAGTTCGGACGCGACGGCGCGGAAGGCGACGATGGTGGTCAGGGTGGTCCGGTCGGGCGCCTGAGATCGGTGATCGGGCTCGGCGACGATCTGATCGAGCACCGCCTGGAGCATCGCGTCGGACAGACCGGGATCACGGTTGTCGACAGGAGTGGCCAATGACGTCTGGATGGCGCCGATACCCGCGGCCTGGATCAGGTCGACGGCCCGCTGCTCGGTGACGCGCAGCCGGCCGGTGACCGCGATGCGACGGATGCGTTCCTCCAGCACCCTGCGGCCGGCCCGGGCTGCGGCTGATCCGCGGACCCGATCGGGATCGCTCAGTAATCGGAACAGGGTTGGGTTGGCCAGGCCGAAGGCGACCTGCGTGTCCCATCCCGCTCGCAGGTCGTCGACCGGATCGACCTGGGCCGCCTCGGCCGCTTCGACGTCGGCCGCCTTGTTCGCGACGTAGTCGGACATGACGTGCTCGGCCACCGCTTCCAGGAGGCCGTCCTTGTCGCCGAACATGCGGTAGATCGCCGGTGCCTGCACGCCCGCCGCTTCGGCGACGCCGCGAGTGGTGACCGATGCAGGGCCGCCGTCGCGGAGCAGGCGCGCCGCGGCTTCCACGACCCGCGCACGCGTGCCGGTTCGCCCGTCCCCCCAGTGGCCATGTTATCGATGATAACGCTCACTTGTTAACGGTGCGTATCATTGATAACTGTTAGCTGTTATCACTGCAATCGATGGGACCGCAATTGATCATCGTCACCGGCGCCACCGGAGCGCTCAACGGCGCCACCGTGGATCACCTGCTCGAGCGGATGCCCGCAACCGAACTCGCGGTTCTCGCGCGTGACCCGGCCAGAGCTCAGCGCTTCGCGGACCGCGGCGTCCAGGTGCGGAAGGGGGACTACGCGCAGGCCGAATCGCTGACCACAGCGTTCACCGGAGCCGACCAGCTTCTCCTGGTGTCGTCGAACGATCCCGGCGCCGATGCGGTGTCGCTGCATCACTCCGCGATTGACGCGGCCGTTCGAGCTCAGGTCGGCCGCATCCTCTACACCAGTCATCAAGGCGCCCACCCGGACAGCTCCTTTGGTCCCGGGCGCGATCACTTCCGCACCGAGCAGCTGCTCGCGGCCTCGGGCGTGCCCTGGACGTCACTGCGGAACGGTTTCTATCTGCACAGTCTGGCCTGGCTGCTGGGACCGTGGCGGGAGACCGGGATGATCAGGGTGCCCGGAGAGGGACCAGTGTCATGGACGGCACGCGAGGACGCGGCAGCAGCGTCCGCGGTCATCATCGCCAGTGACGGCGAATACGACGGCCCGGTCACGCTGACCGCACGGGACGCCCCGACCTTCGCCGAGATCGCAGACATCGCCTCGGATGTCACCGGTCGCCCGATCGGCTTCGAACTGCTCGAGCCGGAGGCATGGATCGCCGAACAGATCGCCACGGGGCGGCCCGAACCCATGTCGCGCTTCGTCCTGGGCATGTACCAGGCGGCCCAGGACGGCTACTTCGCCGGCACCGACCCTCTGCTCCCTGATCTGATCGGCCGCGAGCCGCGCACCGTGCGCGAGGAGCTGACCGCTCCGAGCGGCCATTGAGGTTCCGGGTGAGGCTGTCGATTCGGTTCGTGGCAACGACCTGCTGAACAGGGTCCGCGCCACCCGAACCGATGCGTTCGGAACCTTTTCTCGCCCTGAGAACGGATGCGGCGCACCCGAAGCGTAGAAAAGGGTCCGACGTTTCTCGGGGCCGATCATTCCAAGGAACGGCGGCGCCGGTGATCAGACCGTGGCGAAGCTCAGCGCTAGGGCGATCTCGTCCGCCGCGTAAGAGCCGTAGGCATCGGTCAGGCGGGCGACCGCGGCATCCGGCTCGAAGGTGTATTCCTGGGTGCCGGTCGTCTCCAGCACCAGGGTGGCCAGCAGCGAACCCAGCTGGGCGGAACGTTCCAGCGACAGCCCGCGCAGTCGGGCGGCCAGGAACCCGGACCGAAACGCGTCGCCGACTCCGGTCGGATCGAGCTTCGCAAGCTCCGGGACGACCTGGACCCGCAGGACCGGCTCGCCCTTCGCGGCGATCTCCACACCCTTCGAGCCCAACGTGGTGACCCGGTGCCCGACGTGCTCGAGCACCTCGTCGTCGGTCCAGCCGGTCTTGGACTGCAGCAGACCGAGCTCGTAATCGTTGGAGAAGAACAGTGCCGCTCCGCTGACCAGGTCGGCGATGGCGGCACCGTCCATCCGAGCCAGCTGCTGGGACACATCGGCGGCGAACGGCAGGCCGATCTCCCGGCACTCCTGGGCGTGGGCGATCATCGCGTCGGGGTCGGCCGCGCTGATGATGGCCATCTGCACCTCCGGATGCGCAGCCACGATCGGGCCCAGCCGGATCCCCCGGGCCAGCGGCATGGCGCCGGCGTAGAAGGACCCGATCTGGTTCATCTCGTCGTCGGTGGTGCATACGAATCGTGCGGTTTGGACCTGCGGGAACACCTCGGTGTAGGTGCAGTCCACGCCGTGTCGCTGCAACCACGCGCCGTACTCGCCGAAGTCGGCCCCGACGGCGTCGGCCAGATACGGCGAGACCCCGAGGACGCCCAATCCGAAGGCGATGTTGGCGCCGACGCCGCCGCGCCGCACCACCAGATCGTCGACCAGGAAGGACAGCGAAACCCGGTGCAATTGGTCGGGCAGCAGGGAATCGACGAACTTGCCCGGAAAGTGCATCAGATGATCGGTCGCGATCGAACCGGTGACGATGATCGGCACGCAAAGCCCTTCGTGCGCAGCAGCAAGCCGATCAGTGGATGCAAACGCATCCGCAGCCGGCCGGGACGCGACGACTGTACCGTCGGGCACCGGACCGAGCGATCAGTGTGGAATCAGTGACATGGGCGCCGTAGCTCAGTGGAACGAGTCGCCGCAGGCGCAGGAACTCTGCGCGTTCGGGTTGTCGATCGTGAAGCCCTGCTTCTCGATGGTGTCGACGAAGTCAATGGTGGCGCCGTCCAGGTAGGGCTTGGACATCTTGTCCACGGCCAGTCCGACTCCGCCGAAGGTCACCAGGGCGTCACCGTCCAGGCTGCGGTCGTCGAAGAAGAGCTCGTAGCGCAGGCCTGAACAGCCACCCGGCTGGACCGCGATACGTAACACCATGTCCGCGCTGCCGTCCCGCTCGAGCAGCGCCTTGGCCTTGCTCGCCGCCGCTTCGGTCAAGAACACGCCGTGGGCGGCCTGGGTCGTTTGCGGGGCGGTGATGCCGGTGTCGGCGATGGTCATTCCTGGACTCCTCCGGGACGGGACTGCAGGGATGCAGACGCCTTCGATGATGCCACGCCGACGCACGCCGCCGGCCGGTCTGTCAGTGAGAACACGGTGGACCCGGGTGTCATTCCCCCGTCACAGGGCCCGGAGGATGTCCTCGACCCGGTCCTTGGCGTCGCCGAAGAGCATCGCCGCGTTGTCGCGATAGAAGAGCGGGTTGGCCACACCGGCGTAGCCGGAGGCCATGGACCGCTTGAACACGATCACGTTCTCGGCTTTCCACACGGTCAGCACCGGCATACCGGCGATCGGGCTGGCCGGATCCTCGGCGGCGGCCGGGTTCACCGTGTCGTTCGCGCCGATGACCAGAACCACGTCGGTGTCGGCGAAATCGTGGTTGATCTCGTCCATCTCCAACACGATGTCGTAGGGCACCCGGGCCTCGGCCAGCAGCACGTTCATGTGGCCCGGGAGCCGGCCGGCGACGGGATGGATGCCGAATCGGACCTTGACGCCCCGCTCGCGCAGTCGCCGGGTGAGCTCGGCCACGCCGTGCTGGGCCTGGGCCACCGCCATGCCGTAACCGGGGGTGATGACCACCGAGTCGGCCCCGGCCAGCAGATCGGCGACGCCGTCGGCCGTGATCTCGCGATGTTGCCCGGTCTCGATGTCCTGGGCGGGCCCGGCCTGGATGCCGAAGCCGCCGGCGATGACCGACAGGAACGACCGGTTCATCGCCTTGCACATGATGTACGACAGGTACGCACCCGAGGAGCCGACCAGGGCACCGGTGATGATCAGCAGGTCGTTGGAGAGCAGGAAGCCCGACGCTGCGGCCGCCCAGCCCGAGTAGCTGTTCAGCATGGAGATGACCACCGGCATGTCGCCGCCGCCGATGGACGCGACCAGGTGCAGGCCGAGCAGCACGGCCAAGGCGGTGACCGCGGCCAGCAACCACAGTTGCGGATCGCGGACGAACCACACGGTCAATCCGACGAAGACGACCAGCGCACCGACGTTGAGCGCATTCCGGCCGGGGATCATCAGCGGTCTGGCGTTGATCCGGGCGGAGAGCTTGAGAAAGGCCACGATCGAGCCGGCGAAGGTGACCGCGCCGATGAACACGCCCAGGAACACCTCGGCGGAATGGATGCCGCTCAGTCCTTGGGCGCTCAGTTCGGCCGCGGCGGCCCCACCCGGGTCCCGCTCCACGTGCAGGTAGCCGTTCCAGCCCACCAGCACCGCGGCCAGGCCGACGAAGCTGTGCAGCAGGGCGATCAGCTCGGGCATGCCGGTCATCTCGACGACCCGGGCCCGCCACAGGCCGATGGCCGCCCCGATCAGCACCGCCACCAGCAGCAACACCAGGCCGATCGGTTCCAGGTGGGCGCCCGCCGCCTTGACCACGGTGGCCGCCAGCGCGATGGCCATCCCGATGATGCCGAGTACGGTGCCGGCGCCGGCGGTGTCGTGCTTGCTCAACCCGGCCAGGGCCAGGATGAACAGCAGGCCCGCAACCAGATAGGCCGCCGTGGCCACGGTGTCAGTCGTCATCAGTGGTCATCAGCTGTCATCGCTCGTTGCTCCGGGTGAACAGGGCCAGCATCCGGCGGGTCACCGCGAAACCGCCGAAGATGTTGATGCTGGCCAGCAGCACGGCGATCGAGGCGAGCGCGGTGATGACCGTGTTGTGCTGCCCGACCTGCAGCAACGCGCCGACCACGATGATCCCCGAAATGGCATTGGTGACCGACATCAGCGGCGTGTGCAGGGCGTGGTGCACGTGTCCGATCACGTAGTAGCCGATGACCACGGCGAGCGCGAACACGGTCAGGTGCACCTGCAGCGCGGCCGGCGACAGCGCCACCAGGACGAACAGCACGACGGCGGCGCCGAACACCAGCACCAGGCGACGGCGCGCCGACATCGGCTGCTTGGCCGGCGACGGCATTGACGACGGGACCGGGACGGTGGGGGCGGGAGTCGCGGAGACCTGGACCGGCGGCGGTGGCCAGGTCAGCTCGCCGTCACGGACGACGGTCATCGACCGCTGGACGACATCGCCCGAGTCCAGGACCAGCTCCCCGTCCTGGCCCGGGGTGAGCAACTTCATCAGATTGACCAGGTTGGCTCCATAGAGCTGGGAGGCCTGGGCCGGCAGTCGCCCGGCCAGGTCGGTGTAGCCCAGGATGGTCACCCCGTTGGCCGTGACCACCCGGCGGCCCGCCTCGGTGCCCGCCACGTTGCCGCCGTTCTGGGCAGCCATGTCGACCACCACCGACCCCGATTTCATCGCCGCGACCATCTCCGCGGTGATCAGCCGGGGCGCCGGCCGGCCCGGGACGAGGGCGGTGGTGATGACGATGTCGACGTCCGCCACCTGCGCCGCATACAGGGCGGCCTCACGGGAGCGGTAGTCGTCACCCATCTCCTTGGCGTAGCCGGTGGCCGAGACCTCGACCTCGGCCGAGGCGATCGGCAGGTACTCGCCGCCCAGCGATTTCACCTGGTCGGCAACCTCCGGACGGGGATCGGTGGCGCGCACGATCGCGCCCAGCGAGCCGGCCGCGCCGATGGCGGCGAGTCCGGCCACCCCCGCGCCCACCACCAGCACCTTGGCCGGCGGCACCTTGCCGGCCGCGGTGACCTGCCCGGTGAAGAACCGACCGAACTCGTGGGCGGCCTCGATCACGGCCCGATAGCCGGCGATGTTGGCCATCGAGGACAACACGTCCATCCCCTGGGCTCGGGAGATCCGGGGCACCGCGTCCATGGCCAGCGCCGTGATCGGGCGTCGGGCCAGGTCCTGGACCAGCTCGGGCCTCAGCGCCGGCGCCAACAGGCTGATCAGCACGGCCCCCGGCCGCAGTCCGTCGAGCTGGTCCGGGGACGGCGCGTTCACCCCCAGGACGACACCGGCGGTCAGCGGGTCACCGATGGTGGCACCGGCGGCCGCGTAGGCCTCGTCGGTGAAGCTGGAGGCCGCACCGGCCCCGGCGGCGACGACCACCGAGTAGCCCAGGGTGCGCAGCTGCGCCACCGTGGCCGGGGTGGCGGACACCCGGGTCTCCCCCGCTCCCGCTTCCCGCAGGACGCCGATGATCATTGCGATTGCCTTTCCGCCACGAATGCCTCTGCGCTGAACGTAGCGCCGTACTCGGGCGGCTCGGGTTCGCCACGAGTACGTCCGAAGTCGGGTTCGGCGCCGGTAACCTGGTTCCGTGAATCTCCTGCGCCGTAAGTCCGCCGACACCGTTGTCGAAACGGCCCCCGAACTTCTCGCCCCGGTGGTGGGCAAGGGTCGGCCGACACCCAAGCGCAGCGTGGCCGAAGGGAGGCGCGGCCCGGTGGCCCCCCCGCCCAAGACCCAGCGGGAGGCGGTCAAACGATCCCGGGTGACCACGGCGCCGATGACCAAGGAAGAGAAAAAGGTCGCCAGCGCGGAGCGGCGCGAGAAGATGATGCGCGGCGACGACAAGTACGTGTTGCCCCGCGACCGAGGTCCGGTCCGCGCCTTCGTCCGCGACGAGGTCGACCGGCGTCGCAATCTGGCCGGCCTGCTCGCCCCCATCGCGGTGATCGGCCTGGTCGTGCTGATGATCCCCGGAGTCAGCGTGCTCCAGGTCTACGCGCCGGCCGTGCTGCTCATCGCCATTCTTGCCGCGGTGGCCGACACCTGGGTTTTCACCCGGAGCCTGCGGCGCCGGATCGCCGAGAAGTTTCCCAAGGGCGACCCGGCCGGACTGTCGACGAAGGGCGCTTCGATCGGCTTCTACGCCATCAACCGAGCCTTCCTGCCGCGGCGCTGGCGGGTTCCGCGCTCCCGGGTGACGCGCGGCGCTGCCGCCTGAGCGACGTGACCGATCCTGACCAACTCGCGCTGCGCCACTTCGACCGGAGCGGTCGGCTGATCGGGTTGCCGGCCAAGGACTCTCGCAAGGTCCTGGTCCTGGATCTGTTGGCCCGGCGGTTCGTGCCCGGGGTGCACTACACCGAGCTCGAGGTCAATCGTGAGCTGATGGCGGTGGCGGATGACTACGTGTCACTGCGGCGGGCGTTGATCGATTTTCACTTCATGGACCGGGCCGACGGGAAGTACTGGCGCTCGGGCGGCACGGTCGACACGGCGTGAGTCGTCGGGACGACATCGTGGCGGCCGCCGCGGCGCTGTTCGCCCAGCGCGGGTACGCGGCCGTGGGGATGGACGACATCGGTGTCGCGGCCGGCATCACCGGGCCCGGGATCTACCGCCACTTCCCGTCCAAGGCGGCCGTGTTGGCCGCGGTGTTCGCGCAGATCATCGAGGTGGTGGCGGCCCCGCCCGACGGCGACCTCGAGGTGCTGATCAACACCTACGCGGCCGGTGTCGCCTCGCGGCGGGATCTGATGGGCGTGTTCGTCCGCGAGGTCCACCACCTGCCGGACGAGCATCGCCGCCTACTCGACGACAGCCAGCGGACGCTGGTGCGCCGCTGGCGGACCGCCGTGGCCGACGCCCACCCGGACTGGCCGAGCGAGCGGGTGCGGACCGCCGTGCACGCCTGCTTCGGCCTGCTCAACTCGGTCGCGACCTTCCGCTCCCCATTGTCCGACGCCGACCTGGCCGGCGAATTGAGCAGGCTGGCCCGGCGAGCTCTCGGCTAGGCCGCCAGCTCGACGAAACCCTCCACCGGCCGGAAGCCCAGCTGGTAGTAGATGGCGTTGCTGGTCGGATTGGCCAGGTCGGTGAACAGGATGACCTGGCCGGCACCCGCGGCCCGCGCGGCCTGCACAGCGGCGGAGGTGACCGCGGTGCCGTAGCCATGCCGTTCGAACTGGCGCGGCGTGTAGACCGGCGCGATTCGACTGCACCCGGCCACCACCGCGCCGGACACCGCCAGCGAAACCGGTTCGCCGGCTGGGTCTGACCAGATCATCCACATGGCCCCGTTGTCCAGGGACCGGCGCACACCGTCCGGATCGGGCTGGTGACGCAGCTCGGGATGGATGAGCCAGGCGAACTCGTCCTGCCAGCGCACCAACAGGTCCAAGTCGGCCAGGCCGGCCCGACGGGCGCATCCGGCGGTCGGTGGGGCGGGATCGAACCGCTCGAGCCGGTGCAACATCAGCTGCATGGTCGTCTTGAGGGCGACCCCGGTTCGTTCGGTCCAGGCCGCCGCGGCCGGTGCGATGTCGGCGGTCGGACCGGAGAAGGCCTGCCCGATGAGCTCGCTGCCCAGGTCGGCGACCGCCCGGCCCAACTCGGCGGCCACCCGGTCCCGATTGCCGGCATCGGGCGCCACCAGCACCACGACCGGCCAGGGGTGGGTGCGCATGACCAGGCCGACCAGCGTGTCGCCGTGGTATTCGGCCAGGAACACCGGCGGCCCGCCGCGGAAGGACCCGAGCCGGTACCCGCGCAGGGCCAGCAGCGGCACGGTGTGCCGGACCACGTCGGCGCGCAGCATCGGGTCGACTGCGGCCAGGAAGTCGTCCACGTCGTCGAACCGCTGGACCCGCATGAATCCATTGTGTCCGGGCGAGGAAACGAAAATCAGAGCGACAGGTAGCGCTTGAGTTCGAACGGCGTGACCTGTCGGCGGTAGGACTCGAACTCGGCCCGCTTGTTGCGCAGGAAGAAGTCGAAGACGTGCTCCCCCAACGCTTCCGGCACGAAATCCGACCGTTCCATGATGGTCAGGGCCGATTCCAGCGAGGCGGGCAGCCGCAGATAACCCATGGCCCGCCGCTCGGTCTCGCTCATCGACATCAGGTCGTCCTCGGCCGGTGCGGGCAGCTCGTAGCCCTCCCGGATGCCGCGCAGGCCGGCCGCGATGACCACCGCGAACATCAGGTACGGGTTGCAGCCGGAGTCGGGCAGGCGGAACTCGATGCGCTGGCTGGACTGCCGGCCGGGCGAGTAGTTGGGCACCCGGATGAGCGCGGATCGGTTGGCCTGGCCCCAGCTGACCGTGGTCGGCGCCTCCTCCCCCAGAACCAGCCGCTTGTAGGAGTTGACCCACTGGCACGACACCGCGGTGATCTCCGGCGCGTGCCGCAGCACGCCGGCCAGGAAAGCCTTCCCGGTGGCGGACATCTGGTATTCGTCGTCCGGGTCGTAGAACGCGTTGGTTTCCCCCTCGAACAGCGAGAAGTGGGTGTGCATGGCCGATCCGGGCTGATCCGGGAAGGGTTTGGGCATGAAGCTGGCCCGCACCCCCTGGGTGATGGCCACCTCCTTGACCACGTATCGGAACGACATGATGTTGTCGGCCATGGTCAGGGCGTCGGCGTAGCGCAGGTCGATCTCCTGCTGGCCGGGCGCGCCCTCGTGGTGGCTGAACTCGACGGAGATGCCCATCGATTCCAGGGTCTCGATGGCCCGGCGGCGGAAGTGCGGGGCCACGTCATGGCTGGCCTGGTCGAAGAAGCCACCCTGGTCGGCCGGCTCCGGGGTGCTGCCGTCGTTGGGCAGGTCCTT
This sequence comes from Nakamurella sp., assembly GCA_965277905.1. Lineage (GTDB taxonomy): Bacteria > Actinomycetota > Actinomycetes > Mycobacteriales > Nakamurellaceae > Nakamurella. The sequence continues at coordinate 312,839 of CBDIDW010000004.1, read as the reverse complement.
GAGCAGGAAGAACTCGATCTCCGGGTGCACATAGCAGACGAAGCCCATCGCCGCGGCCTCTCCCATGACCCGGCGCAGCACGTGCCGCGGGTCGGCCCAGGACGGGCTTCCGTCCGGCATGGTGATGTCGCAGAACATCCGGGCCGAGTACACCTTGCCGTTGTCGGCTTCCCAGGGCAGCACCTGGAAGCTGGCCGGGTCGGGTTTGGCGATCATGTCCGACTCGTAGACCCGGGCGTAGCCCTCGACGGACGAGCCGTCGAACCCGATCCCCTCGTTGAACGCCCCCTCCAGCTCGGCCGGGGCCACCGCGACCGATTTGAGGTACCCGAGCACATCGGTGAACCACAACCGGACAAATCGGATATCGCGTTCCTCGAGGGTCCGCAGGACGAACTGCTGCTGGCGGTCCATCGGGCCACCCTATGTACGAGGTGTTTCGCCGGTGTTGCCGCGCGGGGCCGGGCCGTAGCGTGAGTGGGGTGGCCGAGGCGGAGCTGGTGGAATTCGTGCTGTCCGGGTACACCGACGCCGATGGGGTCAGGCTGGAGACGGGGTTCGGACCGGGCCGGGGGGCCGAGTTCGAACGGGCCGCAGACGGTTGGCGGCTGAGCTGGCCGCGGCCGGAGATCGACCGCCTGGAATACCAGTTCACGGTGCGGCACAACGGATCCAGTGAGTGGATCACCGACCCCGGGAACCCGCGGACGGTGCCGAATCCATTCGGGAGCAAGTCCGAGCTGGCGTTTCCCGAGTTCCGGGCACCGGCCTGGCTCACCCACGAGCTGACCGGTGAGCTGGGAGGCGAGGTGGATGTGGGGGCGCCCTACCTCGACGCGCAGATCCCCACCCGGGTGTGGACCTCGGCCGAGCTGAGCGATGACGCTCCGGCCCCGATGCTGTTGGTGAACGACGGCTCGGACATGGCCGACCGCGGCGGCCTGCTGCGCTGGGCGTCATCGCTGGGCCAGCCGCTGCGCATCGCCCTGCTCGACCCCGTCCCCGGCCGGCGGGACGATTGGTATTCGGCCAATCCTGACTACACCGCGACCGTGACCGAGCGCGTGCTGCCCGAACTGATTTCCCGGTGGGCCACGTCCAGGGTGGTCGGCCTGGGCGCCAGCCTGGGGGCGGTGGCCATCCTGGCCCTGGCCCGGCGCGGCATCCTTCAGGGAGCCGTGCTGCAATCGGGCTCGTTCTTCACCGGTGGCCTGGACCCGCAAGAGAACCGATTCCCGTACTTCGACCGGATCTGTGCGTTCACTACCGCGCCCATCCAGCTGCCACCGCTCCCGGTGGTGATCAGTTGCGGCACGGTCGAGGAGAACCGGGTGAACAACGAGCGCATGGCCGGCCTGCTCACGGCGGCGGGATGTGCTGTCGACTTCCGGCTCGTCCGCGACGCGCACACCATGACCTGCTGGCGTGACGCCTGGTCCGGTGCCCTGGACCAGCTTCTCTGACCCGTTCACCTTTGCCCCACCAGGCAGGTGTCCGGACGCGCCGCAAACGATTGTGAGTAGAGCGACCTGTGGGGTCGCTCTGCTCACAAACGTTTCCGGGCCTGGCCAGCAACGCGCCCCACGCTGATGCAGCGACACGACGCGGACGCCAATTTCCGGCGACAAAGGAGGTGGTGCCGAACCCATGGCCATCACGGTTCCGGCGCCACTGACGGCCGAGTTCACGGACCAGGCGACGGTGGCCTGCAACCTGCCCTCACTCGGTCGGTTCCAGGTGAAGTTCGGAGGCACGTTGACCGCGTCGATGAGCTCACAAGGCCAGATCACCGCGAGTTCCACGGGGTGGATTGACTTTCGGGACACCTGGAGCTTCAACTCGCGCATGCCGGATCCGGGCGCGAAGGCGGCCGAGACCGGGCGGCCACCGGTGGCCGAGGCCGAAGTCCGTCTCGCCCGTGACTACTTGCCCGGACTTCTGTACGAGGTCCGCACCCGCGAGATTCCCGTCAATAGTTGCAGGCCCGCGGCGACAAGGCGGCGCATTGGGTGGCGGCGCCGGCCGGGGGCTGAGCCATACTCGGCGGATGGCGCGACTGGGCAACCGCGATGTGCTGGCGCAGGAGCTGCCGGACTGGCGCAAGCTCGCCCAGGCCCTGCACGCGCGCTTTTTGGTCTCCGACCTGGCCGGGGCGGCCGAGTTCGCCAACAGTGTGGCCGCGCTGCCCGCCCTGCAGCCCCCGGAACTGCGACTGCGCGACCGATTCGTCGAGGTCGTGGTAGCCACCCGCGATGACGGGATCTGGGTCACCGAACAGGACGTCGAGCTGGCGCGGGCGGTGAGCGCGCTGGCCGACGCGGCCGGCCTGGAGTCCGCGCCGGGGCAGGTGGCCCAGCTCGAGTGGGGTCTGGACACCGCGGACGACTCCGCCGTCGCCCCGTTCTGGAGCGCCCTGCTCACCGGCTCGGCGGACAACGTGGTTTTCGACTCGGTCATCGATCCGGATGGCCGGGTACCGAATCTGTGGTTCCAGCCCACCGAGTCGCACGACCTGCCCCGGCAACGCTGGCACGGCGACCTCTGGCTGCCGCCCGAAATCGCCCCGGCCCGGATCGCGGCGGCGGTGGCGGCGGGGGGCGTCGTGGTCGACGAGAAACAGGCGCCCGCGTTCGTGGTGCTGGCCGACCCGGACAGCAACCGGGTCTGCGTCTGCACCGCCGCCGGGCGCGACTGACATGACCCGGAGCGAATACCACCGGATCGATGCGCCGACGCTGGGCGGGTCGGCCGAGGTCGGAGTGCACGGACACTGGGGGCGCCCGGTGCTCTGGTTCCCGTCCGAGGGCGGAATGGCGGGCCAGTTCGAGGAGCACGGCATGCTCGACGCGGTCCGCGGCGCCGTCGAGGACGGCCTCATCACCGTGTTCTGCGTGGACTCCTACGACCGGGAGTCGTGGTCGGCCGGCTGGAAGAGTCAGCACGACCGCACCCAGGCGCACCGCGCCTTCGAGGAGTGGATCATCTGGCGGGTGGTGCCGTTCATCCGGGATCGGTGCGGCGGCCGGGACGATATCGCCACCGCCGGACCCTCCCTGGGCGCTTTCCACGCCGTTCTGTTCGCTTTGCGGCACGCGCATGTTTTCCCCCGGGCGGTAGGCCTGTCCGGCGCCTACGACCCCTGGCGCTGGCACGCCTGGGGCGGGGGTACCGACGAGACCTACCACAGCGACCCGATGGCTTTCCTGCCCAATGTCTCCGGCGGACACCTGGACTTCCTACGGCGCAGCCTGTTCTTGACCCTGGTGGTCGGGTCCGGCCAGTGGGAGGACACCACCGGCGCGAACGCCTCCACCCACGCCCTGGCCGGCCGGCTGGCCGAGAAGCAGATCCCGCACGAGCTCCACGTCTGGGGTGCGGAGTGGCCGCACGACTGGGTCAGCTGGCGGGCTCAGGCCGCGATCTACCTGCCGGCACTGGGTTGAGCCACCCCGACTGAGCCACCCCCGACGACAATGCGCCCGGGCCGCGGGCGAGGATGAACCGGTGACGCCCCGCCGCGACTCCACCTCCCACCTCATCGGTTTGCTCCTGGGCACCGAGGACGACTGGCCCCGGGCGTTCGAAACCCTGGTCGGCCGGCTCGGCGCGATCCAGCACCGCGGCACACCCCACCAGATAGAGACCGAACGGATCACCATCGAACCGTTCGACCTGCGCGCCCCGGTCCGCTACGACGTGGTCATCGACCGACTGGCCTGGTGGTACTACCACCCCCGGGAATGGTTGAAGAAGGCCGCGCTGGTCGACGACACCTACCTGCTCAACAATCCGTTCACGTTCCAGGCGATGGAAAAGCACAGCGCCTACTGCGCGATGATCCGGCTGGGTTTCGACATCCCGCCCACCGTCCTCGTCCCCTACAAGAACCCGGTGGACCACGAGAAGTGGACCTACACCGCGGCCACCTACAACCTCCCGTTCGAATTGGACGAGGTCGCCGCGACCGTCGGCTATCCGATGTACATGAAGCCGTTCGACGGCGGCGCCTGGCGGGGGGTCAGCCGGGTCGACGACGTCGGGGAACTGCACACCGCCTACGACGCCTCCGGCCAGATGCTCATGCACCTGCAGGCGGCGGTCAGCCCGTACGACTCGTTCGCCCGGTCGCTGACCATCGGACCGGAAACGAAGATCATGAAGTTCCGTCCGGAATTGCCGATGCACGACCGGTACGAGGTGGCGCATTCCTTCCTGCCGGCCGAGGCCGGAATGGAGATCCTGACCCTGTCCCGCACGATCAACGCGTTCTTCCGCTGGGAATTCAATTCCTGCGAGGCGCTGGTCTCGGGCACTCGGGTACGGCCGATCGACTATGCCAACGCCTGTCCGGACATCGCCATCACCTCGCTGCACTACTACTTCCCGTGGGCCATCACCCAACTGCTGTCCTGGTCGGCGTTCTGCGCCGTGAGTCGGCGAACCCCGCAGGTGGACACCAGTTCTCGGGTCTGGTTCGACATCGCCGACGACCCCGACCTGTCGTTCTCGGACAAGCTCGGACGCTACGGACTTTTGGCCGACCAGTATTTCCAGGCCGACGAATACCGCGAATTCTGTTCCACGTCGTTGGCCCGCCTGCCCGAAATTGTCCGTGATTGGGTCGACTCGACCGATTTCGACCACCTGTTGGTCGAGACCGTGCGCAAGACCTACCCGGCCCACGAGCACGACCGTTTCCTGGCCCACTTCCGCGGTCTGATGGAGCTCTGGGTCGCCGACCAGGGCTGAGCCAGGCGCATCGACTTCAGTGGGCGGCTCCGCGTCGCCCTCCGCCGGGACTTTGCCGCGCGGGTCATACTGGGCAGATGTCGGTGGACTTGGCGGACGTGGGCCGAAAGGCGCTGGGCGTGGGCCGATTCGCGCTCGGGATCTACTCCAACCGCATCCAGGTCCTCTATCACGGCGTCATCAAGAACGACCTGCTCAGCCAGTTGACGCTGCCCGCCGGTCGGTCCGATCCGAACCTCGTGTACGACCGCATGCGCAGGCTGGGCCCGATCCTGCCGACCCGGCTGGGCAATCTGAGCACGACCAGCTACGAGGTGTGCACGCAGATCCTGCGGAGCCGCTCGTTCGGGGTCAGTGACCCTGCTGCCCCGCGGCCGGGCGAGGAAATGTTGGACCTGTCACTCCTGGCCTTGAACCCACCCGACCACACCCGGCTGCGGCGGTTGGCCGCGCCCGCTTTCACCCCGCGAAGGATGGAGGGCTACCAGGCCTTCGTCGATGCCACCACCGATCGCCTGCTGGATGAGGTGCCCGAGGGGCAGACGTTCGATCTCATGTCGAGTTTCGCATCTCCGCTGCCCATTGCCGTGATCACCCGCCTGCTCGGGATGACGGAGGATCTCGACCGGATGCGCCGGTTCGGCGCCACCGCTGCCTCGGCCCTGGACGGGGTGCAATCGCTGCTGCAGGGGGCGGAACTGTTCGTCATGGATCAGGAGCTGCGGGCCGGCTTCGCCCGGCTGTTGGAGCGGGCGGCCAGCGAAGGTGGCGACGATCTGGTGTCGGCCCTGGTGGAGCAGCAGATCGACGGTGCACCGATCACCACCCAGGAATTGACCTCGCTGATCGCCCTGCTGCTGCTGGCCGGCTTCGAGACCTCGGTGAACGGAATCGGTAACGGGGTGATCGCGCTTCTTCGGAACCGGGAGCAGTGGGAACGTTTGGTGGCCAACCCAGATCTGGCCCCGGCCGTCGTCGAGGAGGTGCTTCGTTACGCCTCTCCGGTGCAGTTCGCTGCCCGGACCCTCCTCTCGGGTGCTGATCCGGTGGAGATGGCCGGGACGACGATTCGACCCGGGCAGTGGATCCTGCTGCTGCTGGCTGCGGCCGGCCGTGACCCGGCGGTCTTCTCGGACCCGGACCGGTTCGACATCAATCGCGCCAACGCCGCCGACCATCTCGCGTTTTCCGGCGGCGTCCACTACTGCCTGGGCGCTGGTCTGGCCCGCATGGAGATGGCGTCGGCGTTCCGCGCCCTCGCCGTCCGCTACCCCGGGTTACGCCTGGCCGGGTCGCCGGTCATGCGGCAGGCAACCGCCCTCCGCGGCCCGAGTCGACTGCTCGTCACCACCTGACGCGCTGGCCCCTGCCGACCAACGCGCAGGCTCAGGTACTGCAGCTGGCCCCGGCGGCGGGCAGGTTCAGGTTGATCAGGTAGGCGTCGCCGACCTGATCGGCGCAGGCGATGCCCTGCAGCAGGTAGGCGGTGTGCCGGGTGCCGTCGACGGACAACAGCGCGGCGTTCAACTCCTTGGCCACGTCCACGCCGGCCTGATAGGGCGTGGCCGGATCGCCCTTGGTCGAGATGACCAGCGGCTTGGCCGACAGGTTGGGGATGGACAACTTGTGTGCGGTGTAGGTGGCCGGCACCGGCCAGTAGGCGCAGGCGTCCAGGTTGGCCCCGGCGGGATCACCGGTGGCCTCGTACGGCGCCGCGGCGGCCACGGTCGCGTTGTAGGCGGTGACCGTGGCGGGGTCGGTCATTCTGGGGCTCTCCACGCACCGCACCGCGTCGTAGACCTCGAGCAGGTTGCTGTAGTGACCTGAGCTGTCCCGCTCGGCGTATTGGTCGGCCAGCGCCATCAGCTCGTCGCCCTTGCCCCCGGCCAGGCTTCTCAGGGCCTGATCCAGGGTGGTCCAGAGTGAGTCCGAATACATGGCTTCGCTGGTGCCCACGGTGGCATCGGTCCAGGACATCTTGCGTCCATCGGACAGCGCCAGTGGGCTGGCCAACAAGGGGTGGATCAGGGCTCGGTACTTGGTGGTGGCCTGGCTGGGGTCGGTACCCAGTGCGCACTGCGGATCGTTCTTGGCGCACCACGCCGCGAACGTGTCGAAGGCCGACTGGAACGACTTGGTCTGCTCGACGTTGTCCTGGTAGGCGTCGACATCCGGGGACTCGACGCCGTCCAGGATCATGGCCCGGACGTTGGTCGGGAACTCCTCGGCGTACACGTAACCGATCCGGGTCCCGTAGGAGAACCCGATGTAGGTGATCTTCTGATCGCCCAGCACCCCGCGCAACACATCCAGGTCCCGGGCCACGTCGCGGGTGCCGATATTGGCCAAGAAGGTCTTGCCGTCGATGCCCTGTGCCGCTCCGGTGTTCTTGACGCATTCGTCGACCCGCGCCTTCAGCGCGGCGTTGTACGCGGTGACCTGCGCGGACGTGGCCGAACGGAAATCGATCAATCGGTAGGCATCGCGCTCGGTGTCGCTCTGGCAGTGCACCGCGGGGAGCGACGCTCCGACGCCCCGCGGGTCGAAGCCGACCAGATCGAAGCGGGTGTTGAGGTTGGCCGCCAAGCCGCTGGCGTTGATACCCGCGATGATTTCCATCCCCGAGCCACCCGGGCCGCCCGGGTCCTCGATGGCCGACCCGATGCGCTGCGCCGCCCCGCCCGTGCTGGCCTTGCGCATCACGCCGATGGTGATGGTCGGGCCGGTCGGGTTGTCGTAGGCCAGCGGCACGGTCAGCCGCGCGCAACTCACCCGGGTCGAGGCGTAGGACTTCGCGTCGTCCGTGCTGGTGGCGTAGGGCGTGCACGACCCCCAGGCCAGCTTCTGGCTATAGATCTTCTCCAGACCGGCGGGCACGGCCCCCGCCGCAGTGCCCGACGTTCCCGGGGCGGCCGACGCCGACGGCTCGCCCGCACCTGCGCTCGGCTCGGTGATCTGGCCGCTGGTCTCGGCGCCGCCGGCGGCGGCAGTGGTGATAGCGACCGCGGTTGTCGGAGTGGCTACTGGAGCGGCCGTACCGCTCATCGACGACTGACAGGCGGTGGCGACCAGCGCCACCAGCCCGACCATCAACCCTCGGGCACGGCGCGCAAGCATCCCGTCATCCTGCCAAGTCCCCGGTATGAACCGTGTCTGTCCAGCTCAGCGCAGGGCCGGCTCGGCATGCGGGAGCGGACCGGGCAACACGGCCTGATGCCGGGCCCGCGCCTCGTGCCACGAGAGCCCGGTCACCGCCACGGTCAGGATGGCCGCCCCGCACCACTGCGAGGTGGTCAGCGGCTGGCTGCTGCCGATGCTGATCCCGACCAGGGCGCCGGTGAGCGGGTAGGCCAACTCGGCCAGGGTGGCCCGGGCCGCGGCGGTACGGCGGAGCCCCAGGTAGTACAGGGTCAGCGCGAGCAGGCCCGGGAGCAGGGCCAGCCCGACCACGGCCCAGCTGGCCTTCATGGTCGGCACCCAATAGGTGTTTCCGGTCAGGGCGACCAGGATCGCGGCGGTGGGCAGCCCGATCGCAAAACGCAGCGTGGTCAGCTCCATGGGCGGGATCGAGGCCGACACGAATCGGCCCAGCACCGTGCCCGCCGCCCACAGCACTGCGGCAGCCAAGGCCAGCAGAACCACCTCGGCGCGGGCCACGGTGACGTGCAGAGGATCCTCGAAAGCCAGCAGCCACACCCCGATCAGCGCCGGGACGGCGAACCAGGCGAACCGCGACCGGATCCGCTCATGCAGGAACAGCACCGCGCCGCCGATGGCGACCAGCGGTTGGACGTGCTGGATGACCACCGGGGTGATGAAATCACCGCTGCGGGCGGCGATCGAGAACGCCCGGGTGAAGAGCACCGTGGCCAGGGCCGAGGCGCCGGCCCCGATGCCGATCACGGCCAGCTGCACCCGGCCTGGGCTGCGCCGGAACGCCCGCACCGCGCGGGGCAGGAACGGCAGCAGCACCACCACCAGCACCAGGTGCTCGCAGAAGACCAACGTGGGGGCCGCGACGGTGAACACCCGACTCCGGAACAGCGCATCGGTGCCCCAGAGGGCGGCGCCCAGGGCAACGAGCCAGCTCAGGTCCCGGGCGCGGGCTACTGACGGTTGAGTCACGAACGAACCTCCGGCTGGGTGGAGCGAGCGGCAGCAGCCGCCCCGAGGTCCATCACATCACGAGTGACCGGGCTGGTGATGTGTCACCCAACCCGCCCGGTGCGATCCTCAGTCCGAGCCGTCCGCCCAGGACCGGTCCTCGGCCTGCTTCTGCTGCTCGCGCTCGTGCACGGCCGTCAACGCATTGGCCGCCGACTGGCGATCCGGATACGGCCCGAGCAGCTCGGTGGCCTTGCTCTGGCCCTCTTCCTCGACCTGCCCGGTCTTGATGTTGTAGAAGAACGCCGTGTTGCGTCCGACCTCGTCGCCCATGCCGCCAGCCTGCCACGACCGGTCCGCGGCCGCCGGGCCGGACTCACTGGATCGGCGCCACATCGACCGATCGGGTCTGCGCGTCCAGCCCGACCAGCCGTACCCGGACCGCCGAACCCTCGGTCAGACCGGCGGCCGGGGCGTGCGCGCGAACCGGCGGGTCCAGCAGCAGCACGGTGGCCCGGCTGGCGTGCGGTTCGAGTTGCACGACCTGTCCGTCGAACTCGTCCCCTTGCCGCCCGGCCAACAGGAACTCGGTCACCGCCCAGGTACAGGCGCGTTCCAGATCGCGGGCTCGACGGTCGCTGGACTGCATGATCGCGGGCAGGTCGGGCAGGCTCGGCCGGACCCAGTCGGGCACTTCGCGACCGGCGTGCACAGCGAGGCAGACTTCGGTCGCGAAGCGGTCGACCAGCCGGCGCAGCGGAGCGGTGACGTGGGCGTAGGCGGCGCCGACCCCGGCGTGGGCAGTCAGCGCAGGTGGCCCGCCGTCGAAGGGGGTGTACCCGGCCCCGCGCAGCAGACGCACCGCATCCTCGAGAAAGGCCGCACCGGTGGGTGTGCCGGAGTCGATCCCGGCCACCACGTCACCCGGAGCGGCCCCCGGCGGCCAGGCGATGCCCAGCGCGGCCGCCGACCGGCGCAGTGCGGCGATCTGTCCGGCATCCGGGTCGGGCAGGGTGCGCAGGATCCCGACCCCGCCCCGGAGCATGATCGTGGCCGCGCACATCCCGGTGAGCAGGCTGATCTCGGCATTGAAGTCCTCCACCGGCCGGACCGGGCGCAACGCCAGCGTCCAGTGCCCGTCTGCGGCCCGCTCCACCTCCGCGTCCGGCAGGTTGAGGGTGATCGCGTGCCGAGCCCGGCTCGCCGCCTCACGCAGCCGACCGATGTCCGGCAGGGCCGTGATCGACGGGTGCAGTCGGCCGGCGTCCGCGTCGGCCTGCACACCTGCGTAGTCCAGCCGCGCCACCGAGGCGACCACCGCGCGGGAAACATCCACGGCGCTGGGGGCTCCCTGGTCGTCCAGGTCGATGGTCCACAGCACGGCCGGGCTCCGCTGGCCCGGGAGCAGGCTGGCCGCGCCCTGGGACAGCCGGGCCGGGTGCAGGGGCGTGGCCAGGTCGGGACTGTAGAGCGTCTGACCCCGGCGCCGGGCCTCCGCGTCGATTGCTCCACCGGGCGCGACGAAGGACGCGACGTCGGCGATGGCGTAATACACCCGGAACCCGTGGTCGGTGCGCTGCAGGTACATGGCTTGGTCCAGGTCCATCGAGCCGGGCGGGTCGATGGTGACCAGGGCCAGGTCGGTGCGGTCCGGCCGGCCGTCGGTCAGTCCCGGCGGGGCGGCAGCGACCTGTTCGGCCTCGGCCTGCACCTCGGGGGGGAACGCGGTGGGTACCCCCAGCGCGGCCCGGACCGCGTCGAAGTCGAGGCCGGACTCGGGGACGGCCGGAGGCCGCAGCACTGGCACCGGGACAGCCTAGACAGGTCGTTGACCGGGGCGCACCGGCGGCCTATCTTCGTACAGATGATCGATTGGACGCGGCACGGGTTGGACCGACGCTACTTCGTGCCGAGCGGGCCGGAAGGGATGGCCGAGCGACAGCCGCCGGCCTGCCCGCAAGGCCATCCCTGGGGTCCCGACCGGCTGCTCGTGTCGGCCTTTCCCTGCGGTTGCAACCAGAGACCGCATCGGATCTGGCACTGCTGGAGCTGCGGCCGGGTGTGGGTGCGGCCGCCCTGTCCGCTGCACCCGGAGTGGGTCCCCTGGGCTCCCGACGAGTGATGGCAGCTCAGCCGTAGCGGTACTCCCAGCCGCCGTCGATGCCGACGAAATGCAGCAGCACGGTGCCGCTGGTGGCCCGGACGTCCAGCACGACCACCGCGCTGACCGGCTTACCCGCTACCAGCTTGTCGGTGTCCGGCGGCCGCAGGTTGTCGGCGGCACACTCCTGGATCCCGAATGCGCCGGCGTTGGGCTGGGCGACGCCCTTGGCGTCGAAGGCGTCCCAGTTGTCATTGCTGAACCCGACATTCGCGTCGGACAGGGTCTGCGCCGAGGCGTTGCGCAACTCGATCCGCAGGGCCAGGAACAGGAAATGACCGTTCGACGACGTGGCGTCGGAATTCTTGACACACGGCTGATCGAGCTTGATCGAGTCGACCACCCAGACGATCGAGTCCTGCCCGGTGTCACCGTCGTGCAGCCCGACCACCTGGCCGATGCGGATCTGATAGTCGCCGTAGGCATTTTTCGGGGCGGTGGTCACCCGGGAGCCCAGCACCCAGCTGGTCCGGCCGGTCGACGGTGCGGCGCTCACGGACGGCACCGGGGAGGAGCTGGTCGGCGCGGGGGCCGAGCTGCCGGGAGTGGGGGCGACCGGCGTGGACGACGGGGCCGAGCTCGCGGACGCCGTCGGCCCGCTCGGCGGCAGGGTCGCACCGGGCTGCGGCAGGCCGGACAAGGTGCGGGCGCACCCCGCCAGCACGGCCGCGAGGAGTACGAGCGCCCACCACGGCGCGGACCGCACACGTCCTCGCGCCATCCGCTCTCCCCTCCCGATCGCACACCGGCCGGGCCAGGCTAGTGCAGGAGGGGGACGAGTCCGCCTGTAAGCCGGGTCCTGTTCCCGGGTGCCTTACGGCAATCCCGTTCGGCGACCATCCCTCTCGGCGTACCGTCACCGGCACGCTCTAGCGGTCCACCCGCAGGCTCGGGCGGGCCGCCCTCGAACGCCTGCGCACGTCGGCCGGAACCGACGCTTCTCGACCTTGCTCCGGGTGGGGTTTGCCGAGCCGCTCCGGTCACCCGGAGCGCTGGTGGTCTCTTACACCACCGTTTCACCCTGACCGGACGCTCGCACGCCCGGCGGTCTGTTTTCTGTGGCACTTTCCCGCGGCTCGCGCCGGGTTGCCGTTGACAACCACCCTGCCCTGTGGAGCCCGGACTTTCCTCGGCTGGGTCTTCGGACGAACCTAAGACTCAGACGCGGCCGCCCGGCGGACTCGTCCACGGCTGATTCTAGTCGGCGGGACGACGTCTGCCGGCATCACACCGGCAGGTGCCCGGTCTCGTTGATGGTCAGCACGACCGCCGCGCCCGCCTCGTCCAGGGTGAAGACGGAGAACGACGCGTTGTCGATCCGGAGCCGGTAGGCGATCGTCGAGGGCACGTCCAGTGCGTGGGCCAGCAGCATCTTGGTGGTGGCCGAATGGGTCACCAGCACGATGGTCCGGCCCGCGTAATCGACCAGGACGCTTCTCAGCGCGGCCACGCTGCGCATCCGGATCTGTTCGAACGACTCCCCTCCGGGTGGTGCGGCGGCGGCGTCGGACCGCCAGCGGGAGAACTGGTCCGGCCACCGCTGCGCGATCTGGTCCACCGTGAACCCGGTCCACTCGCCCAACTTCCCGTCCAGCAGACCGGGCGCGTCGAGGACCGGGATGAGATCGCCGGCGATGGCGTCCGCGGTGTCCCGGCATCGCCGCAGCGGGGAGGTGACCACTGCGGCGGGCCGCAGCCGCCCGACCCGTTCGGCCACCGCATCGGCTTGCTCCCGGCCGAGATCGGTCAGCGGCACGTCCTCCCGCCCGGCGTAACGCCCGAGGGCACCCCAGGTGGTCTGGCCGTGCCGGATGACCACCACCGTGGTCAGGGACGCAGGATCAGCCACCGCATCAGGCTCTGATCAGGATGGCACCGCACTCGCTGCACCGCAGCACCGCGTCCACCGGGGCCGCCCGCAGCTCCGCCACCTCGACGTTGTCCAGGCCGATGCGGCAGGCGCCGCACTGGTTGCCCCTGAGCTCAGCGGCCGCGATCTTGCCCGAGGCCCGGATCCGATCGTAGAGCGCCAGCAGGTCCGCGGGCAGGCCGGCGATCAGCGCTGTCCGGGCGGTGCGGGCGGTAGCCGCATCGGCGTCGAAGCCGGCGAAGGCGGTGTCCCGGACGGCCGTGGCCTTGCCGAGAGCAGCAGTGTGCCCCGCAATGTCGGTATCGAAGCCGGCCCGGACCCGGTCGGCCTCCTCCCGCTTCTCCATCAGATCCAGGGCGTCCTCCTCGAGGACGCCCTGCCGGCGGCGCAGCGATTCGATCTCGTGCTGCAGGTTCTCCAGCTCCTTGGCCGCAGCGGCGCCGGAGGCCAGCCGACTGGCGTCCCGTTCGGCGCGCACCCGGACGGCATCGATCTCCCGATCCAACTTGGCCGCGTCCCGATCGAGGTCGCCGATCTCGGCGTCGGCCAGGGCCCGGGTGCCGTTCAGTTCGGTCAGCCGGGCCTGCGCGGCGGCGATGGCCGCGAGCTCGGGCAGGGTGGCGCGACGATGGGTGACCGAGTCGAGGGTCCGGTCGAGCGCGGCCAGGTCCAGCAACCGGCGCTGGGTGAACGGGTTCGCCGTCGGCATGCGGTCTCCTCACCTCGCCGGACCTGCCGACCCTACCGGCCGGCAAGAGGCGGTCAGCGCGACGGCGTCTGGCCCCCGAGCCGTTGGAGCCGAGCCCAAGGTTCCTGTCGATCCGCGGGCGCGCGGCGCGATTTCAGCGCCCGGCCGACATGGACCAGGGGTCGGTGCACAGGGTGGATACGGTGCAGGTCACCCCGAGCGGGGCGAGCAGGGCGGCGGCATGGCCCAGCCATGGCCATTCCCCGGCCCAGTGCGCCACCCGAACCACGGCCGGCCGGGCCGGATCGGCGATGTGTTCGGCCACCAGGTGGTGGCTCAGATCCGAGGTCACCAGGACGTCGGCGCCGGCCCGGGTGGCCGCGCCCAGCATCGAGCCGCCGGCTCCCCCGCACACTGCGACCGTGCGGATCGGACGGTGCGGATCGCCGGCGGACTGGACCCCGGCCGCAGTGGCCGGCAGCCGGTCGGCCACGTAAGTGACGAAGTCGTTCAGCCGCAACGGTTCCGACAGCTCCCCCACCCGGCCCAGGCCCACCTCACCCGGCCCTGCGGCCAGCTCGATCAGATCGAACGCCGGTTCCTCGTACGGGTGCGCGGCCCGCATCGCCGCCACCACCGCCGCCCGGGCCGACCGGGGCAGCACCACCTCGATGCGATCCTCCTCAACCCGTTCCAGTTCGCCGATCGAACCGATGGCCGGGTGCGCGCCCGGCCCGGGTCGAAATCGCCCGACCCCGGTGCTCACGAACGCGGCATCGCTGTACTGGCCGATCCGTCCCGCCCCGGCCGCGCTCAATGCCGCCAGCACCGACTCGGTGGCAGCGCGGGGTACGAACACCGCCAGCTTGTCCCGCCGCTGTTCGTCGGGTTCCAGCGGCCGCACCCCGGTCAGCCCGAGGGTGGCCGCCAACGCGTCGTTGACGCCTCCGACGGCCTTGTCCGCGTTGGTGTGGCAGGCGATGTGGGTCACGCCGGCCCGAATCAACCGGTGCAGCAGCGCACCCTTGTCGGTGTCCGCGGCGACGCTCTGCACCGGCCGGAACAGCAACGGATGATGCGTCAGCAGCAGCTGCGCGCCGGTGTCGATCGCCTCGGCCACGGTCTCCTGGTCCACGTCCACGGCCAGCAGCACCTTCTGCACCGGCGCCGCGGGATCACCGCAGGTCAAGCCGATCCCGGTGTCCCACGCCTCGGCCAGTTCGGGCGGATAGGCGGCGTCCAGCGCCGCGCGAATCTGGTTCACGGTCGGCATCGGAACAGTGTGCCGGTCTCGACCTGACTCAGACCTACCGCGGCCCGGGGAACAATGGTCCCCGTGGCCCGACCCCGACTGCACGTGAGCGTGATCTGCACGGGCAACATCTGCCGCTCTCCGATCGGCGAGCAGCTGCTGCGGACCGCGGTGGCCCAGGCCGGGTTGGCCGAACAGGTGCGGGTGACGAGTGCGGGGACCGGCCCGTGGCACATCGGTCAGCCCGCTGATCCCAGAGCCCGAACCGCGTTGGCCCGAGCCGGCTACCCGCACGAGCACATCGCCCACCAGATCGATCGATCCGAACTGGCCGATGTGGACTTGGCCCTGGCCGCCGACCGCGGTCATCTCGCTCAGCTTCGCCGGATGACCGCGGACCCGGACAAGGTGCGGCTGCTGCGCAGCTTCGATCCCGCCGCCGACGGTGACGACGTGCCCGACCCGTACTACGGCGCGGACAGTGATTTCGACCAGGTCGTGAGCATGATCGCGGCCGCGGTGCCCGGGGTCGTCGACGAGATCCGGCGCAGGCTGCCGTGACCGCACCGCGCCAACGATCGCTGCGATTCCTGATCACCCCATGGTGGATCGGGGTGATCGTGACGGTGCTGCTGTTCGCCGCCGCCTGCTGGATGATCCTGGCGCCCTGGCAGTTCCGCCGAAACGCTGAGCGGCAGGCGCAGATTGCCGCGGTGGTCGCTGCGGTCGGCGCCGACCCGGTACCGGTGGATGAATTCCTGCGGGTCGGCGAGCCGCCGGCGGCGGGCAGCACCTACCGGCAAGCCAGCGCCACCGGCACGTTCGAGACCGACCGGCAGGTCTACGTTCGGCTGCGCCAGGACAACGACGGCAACCCCGCGGCCGAGGTGCTCGTCCCGTTCCGTCTCGACGACGGCACGGTCCTGGTGCTCGACCGCGGGTACGTGTCCGACGATTCGGTCCGGCAGGGTCAGGCCGCGCCGCCCCCGCCGGCCGGTCGAGTCACCATCACCGGGCGGGCGCAGCCCGACCAGCCCGATCCGAGCCACCGGGCGCCGGTCCAGGTGCACGGCCTGTCCACGGCCTACGGCATCGAGCCGGCGGCCATCGCCGGGGCGGGCGAGCCGGTCCGCGACGGGTTCCTGGAGCTGGTCGACGGCAGCCCGGGCGTGCTGACGGCCGTCGACGTGCCCCAATCCGACGAGGGCCCCTTCCTGTCCTACGCGTGGCAGTGGTCCGCGTTCGGCGTGATGGCCCTGCTGGCAGTGGGCTACTTCGGCATTCGGGAGTACACCGATCCCCGCGACGAGTCCGACGACGACGACGAGCCGCCACCCGAGCAGGAGCCTGTCGCGGCCGGGTCACGGGCCCGCCGACGCGGCTCCTTCGACAAGTCCGAGTTGTACGACTGACCGCCGAGTTCGCCGACCGCGCCGCGCAGGCCGAGCACGCGGTGCTGCGGGGCTACCTGCGAAGCGGGCCGGGAGTGCGGTTGGCCCGGATCTCATTGGCCGCCGGCCCGCCGCTGCGCTGGCATTTTTGGTGGCAGGCGCAGCTGCTGGACTGCCTGCTCGACGCGCTGGAACGGGCGCCGTCGCGGGCACGGGAGCGCCGGGTCCGGGGGCTGGCCCGCGGCATCTGGCTGCGCAACGGGGGCCGCTGGGTCAACGAGTACCACGACGACATCGCCTGGCTCGGACTGGCTCTGCAGCGGGCGGGCACCGTGGCGTCTCATCCGGCGGCGATCCGCACCATCGTCGGGCGGCTGCGCACCGCCTGGGTGGACGACGAGCAGGGTGGCCTGCCCTGGCGCCGCGGGGACGTGTTCCGCAATGCGCCGGCCGCCGGTCCGACCGCTATCCTGTTGGCCCGCAGCGGTTTCCGCGACGAGGCCGCCCGACTGGCGGAGTGGATCCACCTGAGGTTGACGCGGCCGGACGGACTGATCGCCGACGGGATCCGCGACGCGGGAGTGATCGAGCCGACCGCGTACTCCTACAACCAGGGCACCACGTTGGGCGCCGACCTTCAGGTCGGGCGACTCGACCGCATTCCGTCGTTGCTGGCCGCGGTGGTCACCGGGCTCACCCGGGGCGGCGTGCTGCTCGGCCACGGCGCGGGCGACGGCGGCCTGTTCAGCGGCATCATGGCCCGGTACCTGGCTCTGGTCGCGCTCGATCCGCGGGTAGGAATCGAGACCCGGCACACCGCTACCGATCTCGTGCTGGCATCGGCCGACGCCGGCTGGCGCAACTCCGGGCCAGGACCGCGGTTCGGCCCGGACTGGTCGTCTCCGGGCACGTCCGACGACCTGTCCGTCCAACTGAGCGGATGGATGCTGATGGAAGCGGCGGCCCGGATCGAGCAGGGTCAGCGTCCCGCGCGCGCGTCCAACCTCTGACGCTGCGGCACGATTGTGTACTTGGGGTCGCGGGCGGAGGCCATCCCGGCCTCGAAAACCCCGAATCGGGTGCAGGCGGATCCGGCCAGCAGCGCCACCCCGGACAGAGCTGCGGCGACCCGGCTGCGCCCGCCGAACAGCGCCGCCCCCAACCCGCCCGCGCCGGTGAGCACCTTGCTGGCTCGCATCAGCCGGCCGGCCTTGCCCTGGTGCAGGGTCTCGCCGGTCAGGCCCAGGCCCTGCTCCATCCGGTACTCGACGGCCAGCTCCACCAGCGCTCCGGTGACCGCAAAGCGGCGGGCCGGGCCCGACTCTGACAGCGGGGCGAGCAGCATGCCCAGGCCGCCCGAGGCGGCCGCGGCCGAACCGGCGAACACGAACGGCAACTCCCGGTGGACGTCGTGCCAGGTGGGAGTGGCCGTGTCGGTGAGCAGCACCGCGGTGTACGAGCCGACGGCCGGAGCGAGCAGGGCGGCGGCCAGTCCCGCCGGCCGGGCCGCGAAATCGAGCAGCCGCCCGACCACGCCGAGCCTGATCGGGAGCAGCCGCAGGATCTCGGCCCCGCCGGCCACGGCGGCGCCGGGTCCGTAGGCGACGAGGATCCAGGTCCCCACCGACATCGGCGAGGTCGGCTTGAACACCCGCAGCATGTTCAGGAACCGCTCCGGACGGCCCAGGTCGTGCACCAACGCGACCATGCTCGCGGTCAGCGCGGCCAGCGCCGCGATGCGTGAATGGCGGCGCAACGCCGGCCGTTTCGACAGATCGGCGCCCGCCCCGAGCAGTGAAGACCCGGCCGCCACTCCCCCGGCGAACAGGTAGAACGGAATGTCCGCCTCCCACGGCACGGCCTTGACCACCGGCCGTCCGTAGTACGAGCGGAACTCGGCCTCGGGCACCATCTGTTCTTCGGGCCGGCCGGCCCGCCGACGGCGTCCCCCACCCCGGCCCACCCCACCCCGGCGCCGGCCGGTGTCGCTGCTCTGTCCCTCGGTGCCCGGGACCGCCCGGATGGTCACCTACGCCGACCCAGGAAGGCCGTGGCCGCGGCCAGCGCCATGCCGGCTGCGGCCATTCCGGCCCGCTTCCACATGGTGGGCAGATCCGCGGTGGTGACGATGGGATCGGGTGGGAAGCCGTACACCTCGGGTTCGTCCAGGATCAGGAAGAACGCGCCGGCGCCGCCGACCCCGTTGTTCGGGTCCTCGGCGTAGAGCTGGGCGCCGGCCACGCCCTGTTCCTGCAGCGCAGCCACCCGGGCCTGGGCGCGTTCCCGCAGTTCGTCCAGGTCGCCGAACTGGATGGACTGGGTCGGGCAGGCCTGAGCGCAGGCCGGTGTCTGATCGTCCTTCAGCCGGTCGTAGCAGAGCGTGCATTTCTGGGCGATCCCGGTCGGGCGCGGGGGCAGGGCGTGCACGGCCTGAGCCGGCGGCGCGCCGCCGTGCTTCTCGCCGATCCGTCGGTCGATGACGCCGAACGGGCAGGCCGCCACGCAGTAGCCGCAGCCGTTGCAGACATCGTCCTGGACGACCACGGTGCCGAATTCGGTCCGGAACAGTGCACCGGTCGGGCAGACGTCCAGGCAGCCGGCGTTGGTGCAGTGCTTGCACACATTCGAGGCCATCAACCATCTGAAGTCACCGGGATCGCCGAGGTCACCGGGGTCACCGGAGTCGGGCTCGGCCGGGCGCACGCCCGGCAGCCCCAGATCGACCACCGCGGTACCGGCGCCGGCGGGCACCCGCTGCTCGATGAACTCCACGTGCCGCCAGGTGTTCGCACCCAGCGCCCCGGTGTTGTCGTACGAGCTGCCGAGCATTTCGAACACATCGTCCTGGGGGACGCCGTTCCACTCCTTGCAGGCGACTTCGCAGGCCTTGCAGCCGATGCAGATCGAGGTGTCCGTGAAAAAGCCCTTCCGCGGAGTTTCTGCGCCCCAGCCCGCGGACGCAGCCGGGCCCCCGGGCACCGAAGAGAACGCCTGGTCCGATCCGCGCTGCTCGAAAGTGGTCATTTCTTGCCGCCTTCCGGGTCTGCCGATGCCCGGGCGTGTTGCCCGTGCTCGTCTTCGGGCGGGGTGCGCTGCAGATTACCGGTGGCCATGGTGATCCCGGCGCGCCGACGATAACTCGCCACGTAGTCCAGCAGCTCCGGACCGCGCGGCCGCCGACCCGACCGGATGTCGCAGGAGGCCACCTTCGACTCCTGGATGTGCACGTTCGGGTCCAGCGTGACACCGAACAGGTCATTGGCCGAATCGCCGTGCACCAGCGCCCCCTGGCCGCCGACGCCCCAGTGGTAGGGCAGTCCGACCTGATGGACGGTCCGGTCGCCCAGCCGCAACGGGGTCACCCGCTCGGTGACCAGCACCCGGGCCTCGATGGCCGTGCGCGCGGAGATGATCGTGGCCCAGCCACCGTTTTCCAGCCCCCGCTCGGCGGCCAGCTCGGGCGACACCTCGCAGAAGAACTCCGGCTGCAGCCCGGCCAGGAACGGCTGCCACCGGCTCATGCCGCCCGCGGTGTGGTGCTCGGTCAGCCGGTAGGTGGTGAAGACGAAGGGGTAGACCTCGCTGCCGGGTTCGTCACCGGACGGGTTCTGCGGATTGTCCGGGCGCGGGAACACTTCTCGGGTCGGGTTGGACTGCTGCCGGTACATCGGGTTGGACACCGGCGATTCCTGCGGCTCGTAATGGGTGGGCATCGGCCCGTCCAGCAGCCCCGCCGGTGCGTAGAGCCAGCCCTTGCCGTCGGCCTGCATGATGAAGGGGTCGTCCCCGGACAACCCGGCCGGTCCGGACGCGCCGTCGGGCGGCCGGTAGCTCGGCGCCTTGCCCACCTCGAAGTCGGGCACGTCGTCCCCGACCCACTTGCCGGCGTCGGCGTCCCACCAGATCAGGGCCTTGCGCTCGCTCCAGGGCCGGCCGTCGGGGTCGGCGGAGGCCCGGTTGTAGAGCACCCGTCGGTTCATCGGCCAGGCCCAGCCCCAGTCGGGCGCGACCTGCGACTGCTCCCGGCCCGGGGTCCGGTTCTTGGACCGGTTCACCCCGCCCGCGTACACGCCGGTGTAGATCCAGCACCCGCCGGCGGTCGACCCGTCGTCCTTCATCTCGGTGAACCCGGGCAGCGTCTGGCCCGCCTTCTCACCGGTCAGGTAGGTGCCGTTGATCTCCCGCAGCACCGCATCGGCGTCGATCTCACCGTGCTCGTCCAGCGGGTAGTCCCAGGTCAAATCCAAGATCGGCCGGTCCTTGGGGTCGACCGAATCCGCCAGTCGGGCACGGATCTTCTGGCCGAGCAGGTAGAAGAACTCGAGCTCGCTCTGGGCGTCTCCGGGCGGGGTGACCGCGCGGTGGTGCCACTGCAGCATGCGCTGGGTCTGGGTGAAGGTGCCGTCCTTCTCCGCGTGCGCGGCGGCCGGGAAAAAGAACACCTCGGTCTCGATGTCCTCCGTCTTCAGCTCCCCGGTTTCGATCTCGGGGGCGTCCTTCCAGAACGTGGCGCTCTCGATCAGGTTGAGGTCCCGGACCACCAGCCACTTCAGATGCGACATGGCGAGCCGCTGCATCCGGGCGTGCGCCGAGCCGACGGCCGGGTTCTGGCCGAGCAGGAAGTAGCCGTCGATCTCGTCCTCGAGCATGGACATGACGGTCGCGTAGGTGCCGTGGTCGCCGGTCAACCGGGGCAGATAGTCGAAGGCGTAGTCATTCTCGGCCGTGGCTGCGTCACCCCACCAGGCCTTGAGCAGGCTGACGGAGTAGGCGCGGGCGCTGGTCCAGAAGCCCTTCTGGTCCGGACTGGCGACCTGGGCCACGTAGTCGTCCAGGGTGTCGTGCACGCCCGCCTTGGGCATCGGCAGATAGCCCGGGAGCAGGTTGAACAGGGTCGGGATGTCGGTCGAACCCTGGATGCTGGCGTGCCCGCGCAGGGCCAGGATCCCGCCGCCGGGACGGCCGATGTTGCCCAGCAGGAGCTGGACGATGGCTGAGGTCCGGATCATCTGCACGCCGACCGTGTGGTGCGTCCAGCCCACCGAGTAGACCCAGCAAGTGGTGCGTTCCCGCCCGCTGTTGGCCACCACCGCGTCGACCACGGCGAAAAAATCCTTGGCCGAGATGCCGCAGGTCTGCTGCACCATCTCCGGGGTGTATCGGGCGAAATGGCGCTTGAGCACCTGTAAGACCGTTCGCGGGTGCTGCAGGGTCTCGTCTCGCTTGACCTGCGCGTTCTGCAGGGCCGCACCGTGCCCGCCCAGTTCGTGGCCGGCGCCGCGCTCGCCGGCCGATTCCTCACTCTCGCTGGAGTTCCCCGACCCGCCGCCGGCGGCGTACTCCTGCATCCCGTCGTACGCCCAGCTGGCCGAGTCATAGGTTCCGGTCTCCGGGTCGTAGCCGGAGAACACCCCGTCCAGGTCGTCGACGTCCTCGAAGTCCTCACTGACCAGGAAGGACGCGTTGGTGTAGTGCTGTACGTACTCCTTGAAGTACAGCTCGTTGGTCAGCAGGTAGTTGATGATCGCGCCCAGGAAGACGATGTCACTGCCCGCGCGCACCGGCACATAGGTGTCCGCCAGGGCCGAGGTCCGGGTGAACCGGGGGTCGATGTGGATGACCCGGGCACCCCGCGCCTTGGCCTCCATCACCCACTGGAACCCGACCGGGTGGCATTCGGCCATGTTCGAGCCCTGGATGACGATGCAGTCGGCATTGGCCAGATCCTGCAGATAATTCGTGGCACCGCCACGCCCGAACGAGGCCCCCAGACTGGGAACCGTGGCCGAGTGTCAAATACGGGCCTGGTTCTCGATCTGGATCGCGCCCATGGCCGTGAACAGCTTCTTGATCAGGTAGTTCTCTTCGTTGTCCAGGGTGGCGCCGCCGAGCGCGGCGAAGCCCATGGTCCGGCGCAGCGCGCGCCCCTGATCATCGGTGTCCTGCCAGTGGGTCTCGCGGGCCTTGACCATCCGGTCGGCGATCATGTCCGTCGCCTCGTCCAACCCGATCGGCTGCCAGTGACTGGAGCGGGGCGCCCGGTAGAGCATGGTGGTCGCCCGGGTGGGCGAGTTGATCAGCTGCTCACTGGCCGAACCCTTGGGACACAGACGACCTCGTGACACCGGCGAATCCGGATCACCCTCGATCTGGATGACCCGGTCGTCCTTGACGAAGATCCGCTGGCCGCACCCGACCGCGCAGTAGGGGCACACACTCTGGACCACCGCATCGGCCGTGGTCGTCCGGGAGACCTGGGCCGACGTGTGGGGCGAGCGGACGGCCGCGCCCCGGCCCAGCGGATCGGAGCCCCGGAGCTGCCGGACCACCGGCCAGTTCAGAAAGGTCGAGCGAACGTCCACTCGCGCACCTCCTGTCGGGCCCTGTCCGGTCACTCTAAGCGCACCGGGCCAGCTCAGTGCTCGTTCTTGATGACGAAGTAGGAGCCGCGGATGGTGCCCGCCAGCTTCGAGCGCTGCCGGGCGAACTTGAACCGGGTGGCGAGTTCGGCCGGCACCTCCATCCCGTCGGAGAGCTTGAAGCCGACGGCCCGCTTGCCGGCCTCGTCGATCGAGTACATGACGTTGATGGCCAAGCCGCTCTCGTAGAACACATAGGCCATCCGAATGTCATCGACCTGGAACGCGGCGGCCTCCAACGGCGGCGACGCGATCTCGATGTCGAGTTCCTCCTTCAGGATCCGGGTGACCCACTCGACGGTGTCGGCGGCGTCGCTCGCCGGCTCCACGGTGAACACGTGGTCGTACTTGTTCTTGTAATAGCGGGCCTCGTTCGCCCGCAGACCGGCAAGGGCGTCCACCACCGGCGACGACTCCAGACCTACGGTCGAGACGGTGGTGAAATCCACGGCGTACGACATGGCGCGCTCCTTTTCCTCACGTCCTCCGCGACCGCCTGACTCTAGATCCGGCCGCCCCGGGAAGGCCGCCCACTAGGTTGATCCCGTGCCCCCGCCCCTCGTCGATCAGGTCGAACGGCTGCTCGCGGGCCCCCGACCACTGCCCATCGTGGCCGCCGGCGATCCGGTGTTGCGGCAACCGGCGCCCGACTACGACGGCGAGTTGCCCGCCGACATGCTCACCGCGCTGATCAACGCCATGCGGGAAACCATGCACGCGGCGCCGGGGGTCGGGCTGGCCGCGCCGCAGGTCGGGCTGGGGGTCCGCATCGCCGTCCTCGAGGACAGCGCCCAGGTTCGGCCCGAGATCGCCGTGGCCCGAGAGCGGCGACCGACCCCGTTCCGGGTGCTGGTCAATCCCACCTACGCACCGGTCGGGGACGAGCGCGCCGCCGCCTACGAAGGGTGTCTGTCCGTGCCGGGTTACCAGGCCGTGGTGCACCGCTCCCGAGTGATCCGGCTGACCGGCTGGGACGAGACCGGCGCCGCACTGAAGGAACAGGTCACCGGCTGGGCGGCCCGGATCATCGCGCACGAGACCGACCATCTCAACGGGACCCTGTATCTGGACCGCGCCCTCCTGCGCTCGCTGACCAGCACCGACAATTACCTGGCCTACTGGTCCGGCCCTTCGCTGGACCCCGCCGGACGGGAGCTGGGATTTTGACCGGACTACGGGTCGGCGTGATCATCTTGCCGCAATTCACCGCGCGCGAGGCGGCTCCCCGATGGAAGTCGTTGCAGGAGCGGGGTTTCGCACACGGCTGGACCTACGACCACCTGGCCTGGCGGAGCCTGGCCGACGAACCGTGGTACTCGACCACGCTCACCCTGGCCGTGGCCGCGCAGGCCACCACGACGTTGCCCATCGGCACCTGGGTGGCCTCACCCAACTTCCGTCACCCGGTCACTTTCGCCAAGGACCTGCTCAGCTTGGACGACCTGTCCGACGGCCGGATCATTGCCACCATCGGCGCCGGCGGGCTCGGCTGGGACGCCGATGTCCTCGGACAACCAGAGCTCTCCCCCAGGCAGCGGGTGGACCGGTTGACAGAATTCGTCGAGTTGACCGACCTGCTCCTGCGGCAGGGCGAAACGAGTCATCAGGGTGAGTACTTCACCGCCGATCGGGCCCGGATGTACCCCGCCGGGTCACGAGCTCGGATCCGGATGGTGTTGGCGGGCAACGGTCCTCGATCGGTTCGGCTGGCCGCGCGGTACGACGGCTGGGCCACGACCGCGGCTCCGGGCAGCGACCCGGACACCTGGTGGCAGACGCTGCGACGGATGGCGGAGCTCTTCGACAGCGTGGCCGAGCCCGGCACCCCGCGGTACGTGAGCATGGACTCGCTGCCCGAGTACGACTTCGGCAGCTTCGAGTTCTTCGCCGACGCGGCCGGCCGGGTCGCGGACCTGGGTTTCACCGACGCCGTCATCCACTGGCCGCGCGCCTCGGGGGTCTACGCCGGGGTCGAGGTTGTGCTCGACCGCATCGCGGACCGTCTGTCGGACGGGCAATTCTCCCCGTGAGGTCGCCGTCCTGGTTGCCCCGCTTACTGTCCCGGACCTGGGTGCAGCACATCATCGCGGCGGTCAAGCGTTTCAGCGAACGGCTCGGCTGGCAGTTCGCCGCCGCCCTGACCTACTTCTCGTTCCTGGCCGTGGTCCCGATCATCATGGTCGGGTTCTCGGTCGCCGGTTTCCTGCTCTACTCCCACCACTCGTGGCTGGTGGACCTGCGCAATCTGGTGTCCGAGCAGTTCCCCTCGAGCATGGCCGATCCGATCAACGCAGCCTTGGACCAAGCGGTTGGATCGCGGCTGCCCATCGGCATCATCGGCCTGGTCATCGCGTTGTATTCCGGCCAGAGCTGGATGGGCAACGTGCGCTCGGCCCTACAGGCCCAGTGGCGCCCGGATTTCGACGACGAGCAGGAGATCGCCGCGGAACCGCTGTGGCACTACTACCTGAAAAACCTGCGTTACCTGGCCACGCTGACCTTGGGCATGGTGGCCTCGGTCGTCCTGACCACCGTCGGCTCGTCCCTGCCGAAAACCGTTCTGGGCTGGCTCGGTCTGCCCGAGTACAAGATCCTCACCCTGATCTTCACCACCTTGCCGATTCTGCTCGCGTTGCTCACCGACACCGCGCTGTTCTTCTGGATCTACTGGGTGCTGTCTCCGCGCAAGGCGCCGGTGCCACGTCGGTACGTGGTGCGCGGGGCCGTTGTGGCCGCCGTGGCCTTCGAACTCCTCAAGATCCTGGTCACCACCTTCGGCTCGCTGATCCTGGACTCGGCCACCGGCAAGATCTTCGGCTCGGTCATCGGGTTGATGCTGTTCTTCTACGTGATCGCCTTGATCATGTTGTTCATCGCCGCCTGGATCGCCACCTCGCCCGGCGCACCTGCGCCGCCGGAACCGGCCCTGGCCGTCCCGGAACGGCCGCTCCCGACCGAGGTGACCCTGCGCCGGGAATCGCCCTTGGCCGGCTTCTCGGCCGGAATGCTGGTGGGTTTCCTGCTCCGCGGGCGGCGCCGGCGCTGACACGCTGGTTCAACTCTGGCCCGGCGAGCCGACATGCAGGGTCACCGGGGCCGAGCCGAGCAGCCCGGTCCCGTCCGCGGCCTGCACCGTGAAGGAGTCGTCACCGGCGACGGACGGGGTACCCGAGACGAGCCCGGTGGTCGGGTTGAGAGTGAGCCCGGCCGGGAGGCTGCCGCCGATCACCGAGTCGGTCAGCGCACCGGTACCGCCGCCGGTCCGCACCCGAGCCGAGTAGCGATGACCCACCACGGCATTCGGCAGCGCGCCGGCTGTCACCACCGGCGCACTCCCGCCGAGCAGGGTGCCGGGGGCGACGAACGTGTAGCCCAGATTCTTGATGCCGGCGACGATGGCCTGTAACTGGGCCAGGTCGTAGTACGGGTGGAAGAAGAAGCTGGCCACCCCCTGGCGCACCGCCAATTCCGCCTGGGCATTGGCAATGATCACAGAGGCCGGTTTGGGTGGGTTGTTGTTGGACCAGTCCGGCTCGTAGTTCGCCGCGTCCTCGGGAACGACGGTATCGCCGTACGGATCGGTGACCACGTAGGGAAAGAACTGTCCGAAGACATGGGCCGAACCGGTCGCCCCACCCGGGCTGAGCACCCCGGAGAAGAACTGATCGCGTTCGTACCGGATCGAATACTTGGCCGCGAAGGCCGCGTAGTCGGCGGCGGACGCGGAATAGTGCGGCGTTTCCCAGACCGCCGGGGTGGCGAAGCCGGCCTGGGAGAACAGCGAGCGACCCGCGGTCACCCTGGCCGCGGCCCGACTCTTCGAGTCACCCGGCACGGGACCGTCCTGGACCACCCAGTCAGTGATAGGGCAGGTGCCGGTGGGGTCCGGCGGGCCGCCCTGGGTGGTCGAGCAGTGGGCCGCGTAGAACTCGAAATCGTCGCCGGTCACCCCGTCGTAGGGATTGTCCACGGCCTGGAACTGGTGGGTGTAACCGTGCTCGATGATGGTGCCGCCCTTGGCCTGCATGTACCGCAGGGCGGCGTCGAACGCGGCCACCGTCGGGTTGGCGGTGTTGGCGATGCTGTAGGACTGCGGCACACCCTTGGTGTAAAACCCGTTCGGATCCAGATAGTCGGGAATGACCCCGACGCTGAACGGAACCCCCTGCGAGGACAGATAATCCGCGTCGGCCTCGAGTTCGGCCGGGGTGTCGATGCCGGGACTGACGTCCTCCAACCGGACCAGGGCCTGATGCACCACCGGCGCACTCGGCGCCAGCGTGGTGTACAGCAAATCGGCCAACGCCAGGTAGCGGTCCTGCTCGGTCATGTACGACAGCGGGATCTCCGACACGTAGGTCAGTTGCCGCGATTTCACCGCCCAGGGGACGCTGGTCGCACCCGGTGCCACCTGGGCGATCTCGTTGCAGGCCTGTCCGGAGCCGGAGCTGTCGGTGCAGGGCGACGTGCCCAGCACCGAAACGGTTCCGGTCACGTGTGGCACCAGAAGCGGCCCGGACGCGGTGTTCCGGATCAGCGTCTGAGCGTTGTACCCGACGGAGGCGAAGGAGTCCACGCCGTCGTAGTAGGAGGTGGACGGATCCCAGCCGTAGGCGGCCGCGAAACTCGTTTCTGCGCTTCCGGTCCCGGACAGCTGCCAGATGTTGGCGCCGGCCCAGACCAGCGGTGCGGTGTCATTGAGCGCGTCGGTGAGGAAAGCCTGCGGCAATGGTTCGTCGTAGGTGGAACCCAGGTACACGGTGGCGGAATAGGACGCCAGCTGCCCGGCCCGGTAGTCGACCACGGGTTCGGCGGTGACCCGGCCGAAGTGGGTGGCCAGGTTCCCGGCGCCAGTGGCATACAACTCGCCCAGCCAGCCGTACTGGCCGGTGCTGTCGTACAGGACCAGGGTGGTGGCGGAACCCTGGGGACCCCAGGTCTTGGCGCTCGCCGGCGTGCTCACCACCTTGGGGGTGATGGCACCGGGCACCGTCTTATGAGGTGCCACATAGCCTTTGGGTTGTTTCGGCCGGGTCGGCGGCGCCGGCGGCGCCGGCAACTGGGCCAGGTCGGATCCGGCACCGTGACCGGCCCCGCCGACCGGTCGGTGCCCGGCCGGCGTGGGCGCGATGGCGGCGGCCGGACCCGCCGTGGCCACGCCCAGCACCACCGCGGCCGCCGTCAGGAGCGCCACCCGGCGCCCCCGCGAGAATGCCATCATGATCGGACTCCTGTCGAGAAGGTCTGCCGGTCAACGGCAATGGTCGGTGACCCGGGCAGCCAGGCCGGGTCGGCGGCGGCCGGCCGCCGGCACAGCAGCAGCACGCCGACGGCCAGCACCAGGGCGGCGCCCAGGTACAGGGCCACCACCACGTCGGAGACGATGGCGAGCAGCCCGATCAGGTCGAGCCACGGATGCGGCATGGCCGTCTGGGTCGCGGCCACATCGCCGGCGGGCTGCGTCGTGGCCTGCTGCCAGATCGCCGGCTGGGCCAGGAATCCGGCCTGCGGAGCGGAGACCGTGGCCGTGACCAGGCCGGCGTCGGTCGCGTTGGCGGTGCCGCCCGTTGGGTGCGCGAGCAGATGGTGTGAGGTGTGCAGCGCCGCCGACGTTCCCAGCATGCGGGCGGCCGTGCCGTGGCTATACACCGGCGCGCACCAGTTCCCGATCGGCGGCGGGATCGAAATCCACCGGTCGCGGCCCGCGGCCGAAGAAGTGGCGGAGCGCCGCGACCGTGCGCCCGGCGCAGTAGCCGTCGCCGTACGGATTCACCGCGTGGGCCATGGCCTCGTAAGCACGGCGATCGTGCAACAGCTCGGTGACCGCCGCGACGATCCGATTCTCGTCGGTGCCGATCAGCCGCGCAGTCCCGGCCGCGATCGCCTCCGGACGCTCGGTCGTCTCTCGGATCACCAGCACCGGCTTGCCCAGGCTGGGTCCCTCCTCCTGCACTCCCCCGCTGTCGGTCAGGATGAGATCGCTGCGCTCCATCACCCGGCAGAACTCCTGATACATCAGGGGTTCGGTGATGGTGACGCCGGGCAGCCCGATCAGTTCCGGCAGCAGCGTCTCCCGCACCGTCGGGTTCAGGTGGGCGGGCAGCACGACCCGCAACGTCGGCTCCTGGAGCACCAGTCGGTGCAGCGCCCGGGCGATTCCGGCCATCGGCGCCCCCCAGCTCTCCCGCCGGTGCGCTGTCACCAGCAGCACCGGACCCGGGTATCGGGCCAGGGAGTCCAGCAGGGTTGAGGGCGGAAAGGCGGGCGCGGCCAGCGTGGCCAGCAACGCGTCGATCACCGAGTTGCCGGTGCAGACCACGGCGGCCGGATCGACGTTCTCGGCGAACAGGTTTCGCGCCGCCTGAGGAGTTGCGGCCAGGTGCAGTGCGGACAACCCGGTGATCAGCCGACGGTTCATCTCTTCCGGGAAGGGCGAACAGACATCGCCGGTGCGCAAACCCGCCTCGACGTGCACCACGGGGACGCGCCGATAGAACGCAGCCAGGGCACCGCTCAACGCGGTGGTGGTGTCGCCCTGGACCATGACCGCGTCGGGCCGCAGTTCGGCCAGCACCTCATCCAGACCGGCCAGCGCACGTTGGGTGATCCCGGACAGCGTCTGCCGATCCCGGCCGATGTCCAGATCGACGTGCGGGGTGATGCCGAACAACCGCAGGACCTGGTCCAGCATCTCCCGGTGCTGGGCGGTGACCGCGACCAGCGGGATGAAGTCGGGCTGATCGGCCAGCGCTCGCAGCAGCGGCGCCATCTTGATGGCCTCGGGCCGGGTGCCGAACACGGCGAGAACCCGGTGCGGGGAGGACGAATGGTGATTCATCGGGCGAACAACTCCTCGACGACGGCAAGGGTACGGGTGGTCTTGGCCCAGTCCCGGCGTCCGCCGATGACGCGCAGGACCGCGCGCCATCCGGCCGGCACCCAGAGGTAGGCGTAGAGGGCGAATGCGTGCGCCGTCAGCAGTGCCCGGAACAGGCCGATGTCGGGCGTTCGCAACCAATAGACGACGGCGTACACCGCCGACATGCCGAACGCGAGCAGATAGAGCAGCAGCGCGGCCAGCCCGCCGTCGGCGGTCAGCACTGCCGCTGCCGCTCGCGGGTCGGCCAGCACGATCAGGCCGAGAGTGGCCAGGAACACTGCGGTGACCACGGTCATGACCAACACCAATGAGGCGGCGACCAGGTGATAGACGAGATCGGCGACCACGGGCAGCGGCAGTCGGGACCGGGCGATCTCGGGGATGCGGCGCCAGGTCTGCAGATGACCCTGGAACCAGCGGGACCGCTGCCGAAACAGCCGACGCAGGTCGGTCACCGCCTGCTGGCTCACGTGACTGGTCGGACAGAAGGCATTCGTCCAGCCCCGCAACAGTAATTGAATGCCGAGGTCGAGATCCTCGGTGAGACAATCGGTCCACGGGGCCGAGCCCAGAGACTCCAATGCGGCCAAACGGTTGAATTGTCCGTTGCCGCCCAACCCGACGCTGCCGATGCGTTGCCGGGCCCGCTGGAAGATCTCCGTGTAGGTCACGAATTCCACGTCCTGCAACCGGGCCAGCAGGGATTCGCGCGCGTTGTACATGCGCACCCCGACCTGGACGCCGCCGACGCGAGGGTCGGCGAAATGTCCGGACACCTCGGCCAGCGCGGTCGGAGCCAGCCGGCCGTCGGCGTCCAACACGGAGACAATCACGTCACGGTGGTCCCACCCGGCCAGCGCCGGTGTCTCCCGCAGGAATCGGTACGCGGCGTTGAGGGCCTCGCCCTTGCCCTGGCGGCAGTACGGCGCGGTCCGCCGGAACAACCAGACACGCGACGAGGCATATCGCCTGACGATGGCCGCTGTCGCATCGTCGGAACCGTCGTCGACGACCATGATCACGACGCGACCTGACGGCAGGGCGAGCAGCCGCTGCAGGCAGGTCTCGATCACCCGTTCCTCGTTCAGGCACGGAATCACGAAGACGTACAACAGGTCCGGGTTGAAGAAGGCCACCGGCATCGTCCGCGCGCGGCGCGAGAGCAGGACCAGACGCGCGGTGTAGAGCAGCGTGGTGATGACCAGCGCCGACGACAGGTCGACGATCATCGCCGGGCCTGGACCCGGGCCGACGGAACCATCCGCATCGTCGGCCCCGCACCGAGCGAGCCGAGTTCGCGCACGGTCCGGTCCAGCCGTTCCAGCAGCGCACCCAGTTCCGGGCTCGGTGTGGGGCTGGTCGCGACCGAGAGCCGTTCGATCAACCGCTGCTGCTGGTCGGCGACGGCTCGGAGGAACGCTTCCACCTCGGCCGTGTCGTAGCCGCGCCACCGCATCACGAACCGCTTGTGCGCGACATCGGCCGGGTTCATCATCATCTGTTCCTCGCTGTCTGCGCCCAGGTTCTCGCTTTTCGCACTCGGCCCGAAAGGCGGAGCGTGGAAACGAAATCGCCTACTGAAAGCGAAACTAGCCAGCCGTGGCCTCACCCGACATGGGTTGAACCAACTGCGCACGAGAGATTATTCGTTCGCTAACAATGACCCTGCGTGATCGGGTCGCCCGCCCTGAATTCAGGCCTGAATCCCCCGGGAGATCACGCGCGCAGACGGGTCCGCGGCGCCGAGCAGAACGAGCACTCCGGCCGCAACGGCCAACACGCCGCCGACCAGGGCCAGCCATTGACCCCAACCGGGGCCGCCTTCGCCGTTTTCCAAGAGGCCGACCGAGTCGGGATCGAGCAGCCGCCAGATCCCCCAGCCCAGAGCCAGCACACCCAGGCCGATGAGCACGGCGGCGGACACCCGGTGCGGGCGCGGACCGATGGCCGCGACAGCAATGGCCAACGCGGCCACGAACACCAGCACGCCGAGAATCAGCGGAATGACGCCGGGCCGGAAGGTGGCCTGACCGGCCATGGTGTCGTTGAGGTTCTCCCCGGCGATCTGCGCGCCGCCGCCCACGGCGCCCCAGCCGTTCACCGTGGTGATGCCGCCGGCGCCGTCCGGCAACTGCAACCAGGTTGCGAATGAGGATCCGACGAGCAACAGCGCGGCGATGAGACCGGCCAGGGCCAGTGTCAGCCGCCGGATCAGCGGATCGGACGAGCGTACGGGCACACCGAGCTCCTTCTCGAGATCTAACCTGCCCAGTATGGAATCGGCCTGGGCCCGGACCCCCGACGGCGAGCCGGCCGAAGTCGCCGAGCTGACCATCGCCCATCTGTCCGACACGCACCTGACCGCAGCCGGAGTCGCCTACAACGGGGTGGTCGACTCGTTCGCGGCCCTGGACCGGGCGGTCACCGTCCTCGCCCGAGCGCAGCAGGACGGGTCGGGCCCGGACGTGATCGTGGTCTCCGGCGACCTCACCGACACCGGTGACCCGGCCGCCTACCGGCACCTGGCCGCGGCGCTGCGCCCGCTGGCCGACCGGGTCGTGTTCGCGACCGGAAACCACGACCTGCGCATGGTGTTTCACCGGGAAATGCTCGGAACCGACACGCCCGAACCCGTGCTCCAGGTCCATCGCTGGCCGCGGCTCCGGGTGTGCGTGCTCGACTCCACCGTTCCCGGTGCGGGGCACGGACACCTCGCGGCGGCCCACCTCGAGGAACTGGCCGCCGAGCTGGCCCGACCGCACCCCGGTGGCACGGTGGTGGTCCTGCACCACGCCCCGCTGCCGCCCCCGACTCCGCTGCTCACCTTCTTTGCCCTCGACCGAGCCTCCCGCCGGGCATTGGCGCAGGTGATCGCCGGTTCCGACGTCCGGGTCGTGCTGGCCGGCCATCACCACCTGGCCGGGTCCGGGCTGCTCGGCGGCGTTCCGGTGGCGGTGGCCGGGTCAACCGCGATCCGGACCGACCCGCTGGCCCGGCCCGGCCACGAACGCACCACCGGCTCGGCGTCGTTCAATCTGGTCCGGCTCTACCCGGACGGCGGCCTGGCCGTCTCGGTCATCCCGGTGGACGGCGCGGACCAGGTGTTCGACCTGGATCCGGCCGGCTGCGCCGCAGTCATCGACGCGCATCCGATTCCCGCGGCGCCGCACTGACCGACCGCCCCGCCCCGCCCCGCTGTTGATCATGACGACTTCACCGGCGTGTCGCTGTGACTCGCCGGACAAGCGTCCGATACGACCACTTTTTCTGCATGATCAACACGGGGGGCTGGGCGGGGTGAGCGTGCGCCCCTGTCACCAGGGAGAACAGCTCAGGACGTCACAGAGTTGCGGTGATCTCCGGGGTGGTCACCCCCGCGCCGCGCACCGAGTACACGTAGGGCGTGCTCGGGAGCAGCCCGATGTCGGTGAACGAGGTGCCGGTCACGGTGGCGATCCGGACGCCGGAGCGGAGCACGTCGTAGCTGGTCCCAGCACTACCCGTCCAGGCCACGGTGATCGAGCTCGAGGTTTTGCCCGACACGTGCAGGTCGCTCGGGGCTGCGGTCGTGCCCGAGATACTCGACGTGCTGGAGGTGCCCGACGTGCCCGACGTGCTCGACGTGCTCGAGGTGCTCGACGTGCCACCGACGGTGGCGGTGATCTCCGGGGTGGTCACCCCGGCCCCGCGCACCGAGTACACGTACGGCGTGCTCGGGAGCAGACCGGTGTCGGTGAACGAGGTGCCGGTGACCGTCGCGATCCGGACCCCGCTGCGCAGGATGTCGTATGACCCCGTCGCGCTGCCCGACCAGGCCAGGGTGACCGAGTTCGAGGTGGTCCCCGACACATGCAGGTTCGACGGCGCGGAGCCCCCACCCGTCGGCGTGGTCGGCGTACTCGGCGTACTTGACGTGGTCGACGTACTTGACGTGGTCGACGTGCTGGACGTGGTCGACGTGCTGGAAGTCGACGACGTGGAGGTCGACGAGGTCGAGGTGCCCCCACCGCTGCCGGCCTGGGTGGCGACCTGGACGTAGTCCACGACCATGGGGACGCCGCTCTGGGTGTCCGCGGACGGGCCGCCGCCGTACTTGTTCGGGAAGGCGCCGCCGATGGCTACGTTCAGGATCATGAAATACCCGGCGTGCGAAGTCATCTGGGTCCAGGTGTCGGCCGGCACCTGACTCTGCGACACGGTGTGGGTGAGCTGGTCGTCGGTGTACCAGCGCATCTGCTCGACCGACCCGGTCCGGTCCCAGACGAAGCTGTAGGTGTGGAAGTTGCCCTGGCAAGGCGTGTTCGGGCAGGCCACGCCACCGTTGGAGATTCCGTCCGGCTCGTTGCAGGGACCGCCCCAGACCCCGCAGTGCAGGGTGGCCCAGTTCTTGCTGAAGCCCTGGACGTTTTCCATGATGTCGAACTCGCCGATGCCCGGCCATGACCACCGGTCGGCCCGGTAGGGGCTGCCCAGCATCCAGAACGCCGGCCAGTAGCCGAGCGCGGACGCCCCGGTCACATTGGGCATGGCGATCCGGGCGTCCACCCGCATCTGACCACCGGTCGGGGCCTTGAAATCAGCCCGGTTCGTTTCGATGCGGGCCGAGGTCCAATTCCCGGCCGAATCACGAATGGGCGTGATGTAGAGATTCCCACCGGACTCGTGCACATTGGCCGGGTCGTTGGTGTTGTTTTCCACCTCGCCGGTGCCGAATTGCCCCGGACCCCCGGGATAGGAGCTGCCCAGGGTGAATTGCCAATTGTTCGAATCGGGCAGGCCAGTGCCGGAGAAATCGTCCCGGAACGAGACATTCCAGCCGGTGGCGGCGGTGGCGGCCGGACTGACCAGAGTCGTCAGACCGAGGACGAGCACGGCAGAGCTGGACAGCAGGCCGATGGCCCGGGATGTCCTGGATGTTCGGAACAACGGTGGTCCTCCAGGTGGCTGGGGCGGGCAGCGGAGTCGACGCACCGGACCAGAAGGACCCTGGCTTCGTTGCCCGCGGGTAGAGATGATCTTGAAAACCTAGGACGGCTTCGGCCACCCTGTCAACGAAGTCCGGGTCTCAATTCAATCGACCCCACATGGCTTCTCGCGGCTACAGACCGTGTTCGGATGAGCGGGTCAACAAACGCCGAACAGGTGGCGGGAGAACGCACAAATGCCGTGCCGACGCGCAAAGCGTCGGCACGGCATCTGCTTCCCCCTCGCCCGAGAGGGTGTGACGGACCCGAGACTGCGGGCGAGTCCGGTCGGCCCGATCAGGTTCCGGCCGAGGTCCTACTCAGCACCCAGGCCATGACGTACGCCTTCGTGGTGCCGTTGTCGATGGTGGCGGGCAACGAGCCCAGCTGCGCCCGGGCGGCGGCCGGGTCGGCCAGCGCCAGGTACTGCACCATGTATTCGCCGAATTGGACGCCGTATCCCTTGGACCCGGTGGCCGCGGCGATATTCGCCTTGATGCGGGCCGCATCGCCGCCCAGATAGCTGGCGTACGGGCCCATCGGAATCAACTGGATGCCCAACATCGCATTCGGATCCGGACTGAACCAGGTGGCGTAGTCACGTTTGCCACCCCAGTTCAGCGCCACGATCGGCGAGCTGAATCCGGAGAAGGCCTTGGTATCGGTGTTCGTCCAGTACAGCTTGGCCGAATTCTCCTCCAGGCTCATCATCCAGCGGGCCTGGTCGTAGGCCGCGGAGCGGCCGCGGACCTGCTCCCACAGGGCCACCGCGTTCCAGGCATTGACCGCCTCCGAGGAGGACTCCTGGTTGTTGCCGTCGGCGAACGGGCTGGTGCCCGAGGCCCAGGAATGGCCGGAATACGGGTCGAAATTGCGGTACTGCGGAAAGTTGCTGGTGGCCTGGGACGAGGCGATGTCGGCCACGACCAGATCCACCATCGGGCCGATCGTGGTGGCCAACGCCGGGTTGTCCTTGACGACCTGCGCAGCTGCGTAGATCAGGTAGCCGTAGTGGAAGTGATGATCGTTGAGCTCATCCGAACCGTAGGACGGCTCCAACCCGATCAGCGACTTGGCCGCCGGGTCGTAGACGAAGCACTTGCTCGTGCGCGCCTGGCAGCCCTTGGGGTCGAACCACAACTTCAGCTCGGCTGTCAGCTTGGTCCGCAGCGTGGTGGCCACGTCGGTCACCCCGAGCTGCTCGGCCAGCCGCATGAGATTCGCTCCGCGGTACAGGTACTTGCCACCGAAATAGCTGTCCTGGGCCGAGAAGTCGATGGTCGCGGCGTCCTTGCGGAGCTGGGCGACCACGGTGGCCTTGTCGGCGGCCGAGAGCTTGCTCAGGTCCAGTTCACCGCTCGGCTGGGCCAGCGGTGTCGTGGTCGTGAACGACGATCCCGCATACACCGGCATCTTCCCGTAGATCGAGGAATAGCTGCCCAGCGCACTGGGAGCATCGCTGACCGTCTGACCGGCCATCGGCGCGACCGCGGTCGCCCCGCCGGTCGCGGTCTTGTAGGTGTACGTGGTCTTGACCGTGTCACCACTGATGGCGGAGCTCACCGATCCACTCACCACCGGGTTGGCGGCCGCAGACGCCAGCGCCCCAGCAGCTGCATCTGAAGAACCGGACGGGATCGCATACAGCGTGACGGTGCCGCCCTTGGGCAGCGTCACCGCGCCGTTGGCCAGGCTCGCTCCGCTTCCGACAACGAGGCCGTACTGGGCCCCGGCCACGGTGGCCACGGCCGGTCCGGTGCCGGTGAAGACGGGCTGGGTGCTGATGTGCTGGTCGACCGCCGCCGTGTAGGTGATGAAGGGCGAACCCTGGGCCAGCACGACCGAGCCCTGCTCGGTGCCGGCGGCGTTGAAGTAGCCGGCGGTCACGGTCAAGGTGTCGTACGCGGTGACCTTCATGGCAGTCGCGGCCAACGGCAGCTGCACGACGGGTTTGACGCCGCCCATGATGGTTTTGGCCGAACCGGTGACATCGGGCAGCCCGAGCGCGATGGAAGTATCGGTGAGCTTCACCGACAAGGGCATCGGGAACACCGGTTGCGGCGCAGGTCCGAAGACCAGGCCGGAGAACCAGCGGTTGGTCGGCGGCACCAGGCCGGAGGCGAGTCGGGTGGCCTTGATCTTGGCCACCGACCCGGTGGACGCACCGGCCAGGGCGGCGGTCAGTTCCGCGGTCTCGGCGGTGTCGGTGCCACCAGCGGCACTGCTACTGGTGCTGGTGGTGCCGGAATTGGTCGAAGCCGTGGTTGAGGTCGAGGTACAACCCGTGACCACCAGACCGGCGGTCAGGAGAGCGCCCAGGAGGGCGCGGCGGCGGATCATCCGTCCATCCCCAGCCACCCGAACACGGCCTTGGTCACGTCGGTCACCGGTCCGCTGTTGGTCAGCGACAGTGTCGCCTGCACAGGCGTGCCGACCGCGAACAATCCGGTGCCGTTGGCCAGGCCGGTGCTGTAAGCGCGCACCGTGGTGCGGGCCGCGCCGTTGTCGGTGCGGACCTGGATCTGACCGACGGTGGCGGTGACCTTCTGGTTGTTCGGCAGCACGATGGACAAGGTGGCCTTGGCCGGCACCCGGGCGTAATCCTTGGCCGAGAGCAGGAAGTCGGCGGTCACGTACATGCTGCCGGCCTGCTGGACGGTGGCGATGGTGGAGTTGGCCGGCACGAAGGCACCCGCGGTGTAGGCGACCGAGTCCACCTCACCGGCGTTGGACGCGGTGATGACGATGGTGTCGTCGCCCTTGAGCTGGTGGTTCAGCGAGGCCTTGGTGACCAGGCCCTGGGTCAGGTCGCGGGCCAGCGTCGGGCTCTGCAGCTCGTACAGCGGTTGACCGGCCTTGACCTGATCTCCGACCTGCACGTACTGCTTGGTGATGGTGCCCGAGTAATCGGTGCCCACCGGGTAGTCCTGCGCGGCCAACGAGGCGGACTGGCTGCCCACCTGGCCGTTGTTGTGGTTCACGTACATGGTCAGGCCGGCGGCCAGCACCAGCACGAAGATCAAACCGAGGAAAAGGGTGATGCGTTTGCGCCAGGTCATCGTGCGCTCACTTTCTGATCGAGGAGGACGGTTTCGTTGCTCGCACCCGCGCCGGCCAGGGCCGGAACACGCGGGGCGGCGACGACCGCCGAGGTCGGAACGGTCGCGGTGGGCTGCGCCTGGACAGACCGTTCGGCCCGTCGGCGATCCCGCCGCTGGCGGCGATTGACGCGCGACTCACGCAGCGCCGTCAGCATGAACAGACCGAGGACGACCGTGTTCAGGATGTTCCAGATCAACGCCAGGGTGACCGAGGTGACGGTCACCGCCTGCCAGATGCCGACCACCGAGGTGATGAACAGGAAGGCGAACGCCCAGACCTGGTGGGTGATGAAGTTGAACGGCGACGCCTTGTCCTTCGCGGCCCCGGTCACGTGCCACTTCTGCTCCCTGCGGAACAGGGCATTGACCAGCGCTCGCCCGTAGATCGGAAACGAAGCGGCCGCCAGCATCAGCGTCTGCCAACGGAACGATCCGATGGTGTATAGCGCGACCATGACCTGCATGCCGTAGAGGCCCAGGTAATACAGCAGCCAGGTGCCGAAGGGCACGCCCGAGTTGATGGGCATCAGGCCGAAGTAGATCTGCAGCGGAGGCACCAACAGGAGGATGCCCGGGGCGATCCCGATCAGGTAGAAGGTGGCCGTGCCGAAATACTGCAGCCGCTGATCCACCGACAGCTTGCGCTTGCGGGAAAACGGATTGGCGTGCAGCAGGATCTCGAAACCACCGGTGGCCCAGCGCAGCTGCTGCTTGGTGTACGACTCGATCGTCTCCGGGGTGTCACCGACTGCCAGCACGGTGGAGATGTAGACGCTCTTCCAGCCCTTTTCGTGCAGTTTCAGCGAGGTCCACACGTCCTCGGACTTCGATCCGGTCCACATGCCGCCGATCTGCTCGATCGCGGTGCGGCGGAAGACCACGTTGGTGCCCACGCAGAAGGCCGCGTTGAAGCGGTTCTTGCCGGGCTGGATGAACCGGTAAAACACCGACTGCATGTAGCCGGCGCCCTTGGAGATGAGCGTGCGGAGGTTGCCATAGGCCTGCGGGGTCTGGACGAATGCGACCGTGCTCTCGGCGAAGAAAGGAACCGTCTGATAGAGCAGTTCGGCCTTGGGCACGAAATCGGCGTCGAGGATGACGAAGAATTCGCCTTCGGTCACCGACAGCGCATTGTTGATGTTCCCGGCCTTGGCGCCGGCATTGCCCTCGCGGCGGATGTAGTCGGCGCCCACTTCTTCGGCCAGGGCCCGGACCTCGTCGGACTTGCCGTCGTCCAGCACATAGGTGCGGTGCCGGCCGTCCATGGCCACCGCGGCCGAGACGGTGTTCCGGATGGTCTCCAGGTTCTCACCGTAGGTGGTGATGTAGACGTCGACCAGGACTTCACGATCATGCAGATAAAAGGGCAGTTTCGTGAGGTCGGTCCCGGGTGCGATGCGCTTGTGGTCCGGCCCGTACAGGCGGGTCTGCGCGTTGTAGAAGCGGTAACCGCGGGGATTGTGTCCGCTGGACAGAATCGTCCACAGCGCCAACAGCACCTGGAAGATGATGACCGATTCGGCGGTCAACACCATGAGGTAGGGGATCCAGTTGCCGCGATTGTCGATGTTGAACAGGAAGGAGGTGTAGAGAATGACGCCGATGACGGCGACCAACACCAACATCATCAAAGAGGGTGAATCCCGAGCGCCGCGTCGGCGATCGGTTGACTCGTGGAGGTCGGAGGCATCGGCGAAAGACTCGACGTCCGGTTCCGGCTCGTTCGTTTCATGCGTATTCGTCATCGGTCTGCTCCTTGGCAGGCCCTGGACGGTGTAATCAGGGCGCTCCGGCGTTCCCACCGGAGTGTCGGGGTCACGGACCACCGCGTCGGCAGTCCGGATCAAGCGCTCGACTGCGAGAGCTCGGATGAATCTGATGACCGCTCCGATCGGAAGACCGTCACTTCCCCGTTCGGAACCGGTGACTACAGAGTGCTTGATCGATTCAGAAGATTCAAGCCGCCCGAGGTCACACCTCGACCCGACTGATGCTCCTGCTCACCTCCGAGTGAACGATCCGCAGCCCCCGTGAACTGGGCCGACCTCAAACTTTTCATTTCCTGCCGGCGTCTGGAATCAGCAGAGAATTCATCCCGGTGACAACCCTCACAGCAACATTCGGCATATCCGCAGCGATAAGCCATTTTGGCTGGCCAGGTCACTTTTGAAAGCCGGAAAAGGTTTTCCGGTCAGGCTGCGAGGAGGTTTTGCCAGCCGGGCAGAACCAGTGCCGTCCAGGCGCCCAGCAGCAGGAACGGCCCGAACGGCAGCGCGGAGGCCATGGTCATCCGGCGGGCGGCCAGCCCGACCAGGGCCACCAGGGCGCCCAGCACGAAGGCCAGCGTGATGGCCACTACCGTGGTCAGGGCGCTGACGTAGCCGGTGAGGACGCCGAGGGTGGGCACCAGCTTCACGTCCCCCCGGCCCATCGACCGCGGCGACACCCTCGCGATCAGGGCGAACACCACGGCCAGGACTGCCCCGCACAGCAACGCGCGCCACAGTGCTCCGGATTCGGGGGCGAGGAGTTTGGTGCTCGCGACCAGGGCGACGGCCACCGCCACGGACGGCAGGGTGAGCAGGTCGGGCAGCCGGTGGTGGGCGATGTCGATCCAGCTCAGCCCGACCAGCAGCAGACCGGCCATGACCACCGGGGCGAGCCGCGGACCCGGGCCGACCAGCAGGAATCCCGCCAGCGTGACGATCGCCGCCAGCCCTTCCAGGGGTCCCGGGCGGACGGTCATGCCCCGCTTGATCCGTCCCAGCAGCAGCCGCATCCCCGCGCCCCCGGCCGCCCCGCCGACCACCGCGCTCACAACCCCCAGCATGAGAAGCGAGCTTAGAGCGGCAGACTGACTTCGTGCCCAGACCGCTGAATCGCCGCGCCGCGTTGACGGCCTTGGCCGGCGGCGCCCTGTCGGGATTGGCCGGGTGTCATACCGGTCAAGCCGGCGCCGCCCCCGGCACCGCCACCATCATGATCATCCGTCATGCCGAGAAGCCGCCGGCGTCCGCTGCCCCCTACGGAGTCCAGGCCGACGGGACGCAGGACGGAGAATCGTTGACCACCGTGGGCTGGGCCCGGGCCGGCGCCTTGGCCGGCCTTTTTGCTCCCCGGACCGCCACGGGTGCCTTCACCCAGGTGCGCGACGGCCTGCTGCGACCCACCACGATCTTCGCCGCCGACCCCGGTGCCAAGGGAAGCAAACGACCCCAGCAGACCGTCACCGCGCTGGCCGCTCTGCTGGGGTTGACGCCGGATCTGACCTATCGCAAGGGCGACGAGGCCGATCTGGCCGGCAAACTGCACTC
Source organism: Nakamurella sp. (assembly GCA_965277905.1). GTDB lineage: Bacteria > Actinomycetota > Actinomycetes > Mycobacteriales > Nakamurellaceae > Nakamurella. The sequence continues at coordinate 271,946 of CBDIDW010000004.1, read as the reverse complement.
GGTCACCGGTGCGGTGTTGGTGGCCTGGGAACATGAGAGCATCGGCGACATCCTGGCCGGCCTGGGCACCATCACCCCCGCACCGCCGACCGATTGGCCCGACCCCCGGTTCGATGTGGTTTACGTGCTGACCGGCTCGGGATCGGCCTGGTCGTTCCGTCAGGTCCCGCAGATGCTTCTGGCCGGCGACTCCGCCCACCCGATCGACTGAGGGCCGGGGCGGGCTAGAGCGGCAGCGGCAGGTCGGTCCCGCTGGCGACCTTCAGCCCGTCGCGCATGGCGGCGGCCGGGGCGGGGTGGCCGGTGAACAGCTCGAATTGCCGAAACGCCTGATGCAGCAACATGTCCAGGCCGGTCACGGTGACCCGGTGACCGCCGCCGGCGGCAGCCAGGGGGGTGGGCCACGGGTGATAGATGGCGTCGAGCAGGACGGGCACGTCGGCCAGCGCGGCGGCCAACCGGTCGGGCACCCCAGCGGGCAGCGTCGAGGCCACGACATCGACAGTGGCGGCCGAGTCCGCCACCGCCTGCTCGGAAAGGTCGATCTCGCACACGGCCAGACCGAGCCGAACGGCCAGCTCGCCGGCCCCGGACGTGCTCGACGGTGCCCGGCCGGCCAGGGTGACCTCGGTCCCGCCCATCTCGGCCACCGCGGCCAGCACCGCGCGCGCGGTGTGCCCTCCGCCGAGCACCAGAACCCGGTCCGCCGACGGCGCCCCGGCCGCTCGCAGCGCCCCGATCAGCCCGTCCACGTCGGTGTTCTCGGCCGCCCAGCACCCGTCCTCGCGGTACAGGGTGTTGGCCACGCCGAGCGCCTGGACGCGGGCGGTGCCGGACGCCGCCACCGCGGCGGCCGCCGCCTTCCCGGGCCTGGTCACCGAGAACCCGACCCACTCCGGGCCGCAGTCCCTCACCAGGGCAGGCAGCATTTCGGCATCGCATTCGATCCGGTCATAACTCCAGCCGGTCAGGCCCAGGGCGGCGAAACCTGCCCGATGCAGTGCCGGTGACAACGAATGCGCGACGGGCGCACCCAGCACCGCGGCTCGATGTAGCGCGCCTACCACGTCGCCGCCCGGTGCCGACCGGTCACAACACCCCGTTCTTGCGGGCCAAAGCTACGCAGTTCTTCAGGTGATCCGCGTAATTCGTGGAGAAACAGGAGTTGCCCGCCTTGTCGACCACCGCGAAGAACAGCCAGGGCCCGTCGGTCGGGTTCAGCGCCGCGTCCAACGCGGCCGTGCTGGGCGAATCGATCGGGGTGGGGGGCAACCCGTCGTGCAGGTAGGTGTTGTAGGGACTCTCTCGACCCCGATCGGCGGCGGTGGTCGCCACCGTGGTCCCGCCGAAGGCGAAGCTGATGGTCGAGTCCAGCTGCAACTTCATCCGCTGGCCGTAGCGGTTGTAGATGACCTGGGCGACCTTGCCCATGTCCGGGGCGATCGCCTCCCGCTCGACCAGCGACGCCACCACCACCGCCTGGTAGGGCGTGACGCCCTGCTCGGACGCTCCGGCCACCACGTCGGATGTGCTCCACAGGGCCGATGACTGCGACAGCACCGAGGCCAGCGCCTGCTGCGCGTTGTCGGTCGGAGGCACGTTGTAATTGCCCGGCCGGATCATCCCCTCCAGCCGGCGACTGGGGTCGGGGGCCTTGCTGACGTCTTCGACCGCCCACTCGGGAACGTTCAGGGTGCTCAGATCGCCGGTCTGGGCCACCTTCCACAGATCGTCACTGGTGAAGCAGTGCGACACACCGTTCAGCGGCACGCAGGCCGCGGCGGTGATGTCGGAGATGTAGCCGGTCGTCGTGCTGCCGTTCTTGGCCGGTGCGTCGGCCAGGTTCCGGCCGGGCACGACCTGCATCTGCCCGACCCGGTTCTTCTTGTCGACCAGCGCGTTGGCCGCCTCGGCCGCGCTCAGATGAGTCGGCAGCCGGTAATACCCGGACTGGATGGTGGCCACATCACCGTCATTGACGGTGGCGTTCAGGAAGGTCTGCACCGACGCCACCACACCCGCGTCGGCCAACCGCTGGGCCACGTCGGTGCGGCTGTCCGAATCCTGGACGTGCACGATGACCTGAGGGCCGGCCGCGCCGCTGAATTCCGGGATGGTGTCCTGCTTCTTCCGCCAGATCAGCAGCCCGGCCGTGATGCCGCCGGCCAGCAGGAGCAGGACCAGCAGCGCCACCACGGTGTGCCGGCGCCGTCGGCGCCGCCGCTTCACGTGCTGCTCGCGTCTTTCCCGGGCCAGCTGACGGGCGGGTGGAGTCTTCTTCACCACCGGCTCCGCGGGCGCCTTGTCCACGGCACCCTGGGCCAGCGCGGCCCGCAGCTGGGAGACGTCGACGCTGCCGGTGCTTTCATTGGGCCGGTCGTCACCCGGCCGCGAGTCGAACAAACCCAGGTCGTTGGCGGGCGAGTCGGTCATCCGGGCCCCGAGAGGTCACCGTCGCGGCGCGACTGTGTGTCCGAGTCGCTGCGCGACTGTGCGTCCGAGTCGCTGCGCGACTGTGCGTCCGAGTCGCTCCGCGACTGTGCGTCCGAGGCGCTCCGCGCGAGTCCGTCCAACCGGCCCTGCAGGATGGCGACCGCAGCCACCTGGTCGACGATCGCCCGGCGGTTCCGCGAACTCCGGCCGGCCGCGGCCAGCTCCCGGTGCGCGAGGACCGTGGTCAGCCGTTCGTCGACGAACACGACGGGGGTGGGCCCAATCCGCGCGGCCAATGCGTCGCCGTAGGCGCGGGCGCCGGCGGCCGCCGGGCCGAGCGCCCCGCGCATCGTCCTGGGCAAGCCCACCACCACCTCCATCACGTCCCGCGCCGCGACCACGGACTCCAGTTCGGCCAGATCCGAGTTGCCGACCGGATCGCGTCGAAGGGTGGCCAGGGGCGAGGCCAGCACGCCACCGGGGTCGCTGATGGCCACACCCACCCGAACCGTACCCACGTCAACCCCCAGCCGCACCCCCCTCGAGTGCGCGTCGGGAGCTGTCACCGACCGGCTCCATCCCCGGCCGCGGCCAGCGCCGCCGTCAGGGCGTTGATCGCGTCCGGTATCCCGGAGGGATTCGCGCCGCCACCCTGGGCCAGGTCCGGTCGACCGCCGCCGCGACCGTCGATGGCGGGCAGGAAGGAGCCGGCCAGCGTGCCCGCGGCCAGGCCCAACCCGACCGCCGCCGGCGACAGGGCAATCGCAAAGGACGCCGCGTCGCCGGTGGTGGCGAACAACGCCACCACTGCGGCCCGGTCACCCAGCCGGCCCCGGACGTCGACCGCGGCGGCCCGGACGTCGGCGGCCGAGGTCCCGGTCGGCAACGTCGCGGTGACCAGCCCGACCGCGCCGACCTGGGTCACCGAATGGGCCAGCGACGCCGCGACCGCGCCGGATTCGGCCGCCCGGTACCGCTCGAGCTCCTTCTCCGCCACCCGCAGCCGCTCGGACAGGGCGGCGATCCGGTCCGGAAGCTCCGCCGGCGGCACCTTCAGCGACGAGGCGGCGAGGGCCAAGAGCGCGCGTTCGGCCGTGAACCGGTGGAACGCGTCGATCCCGACTGCCGCCTCGAGCCGGCGTACACCCGACCCGACCGACGACTCACCGGTGATGACCAGCGGTCCGATCTGTGAGGAGTGCTCGACGTGGGTGCCACCGCACAGCTCGACCGACCACGGCCCGCCGATCTCGACGATGCGGACGATGTCGTCGTAGGTCTCCCCGAACAGCGCGATCGCGCCCATGGCGTCCGCTTCGGCCTTGCTGCCGTAGACCACCTTGACCGACAGGTCGCCCCGCACCGCCAGGTTGGCGACCTCCTCGATCTCGCTCCGGGTGGCCGCCGACAGCCCCTGTGAGGCGGAGAAGTCCAGCCGCAGGTACCCCGGCTTGTTGTACGACCCGGCCTGCAACGCGGTCGGCCCGAGCACCTGGCGCAGCGCCGCGTGCACCACGTGGGTGCCCGAGTGGGCCTGCCGGGCGCCGATTCGCCACTCCGGATCGACCTGGGCCAGCACCTGCGCACCCGGCCTGATCTCGCCGTCGGTGACCCGGATCTTGTGCACCCAGAGCTTGCGGTCGACCTTCTGCACGTCCAGCACGTCGGCCGCAAAATTCGACCCGGACACAGTTCCCTGATCGGCTTCCTGCCCGCCGGACTCCGCGTACAGCGGGGTCCGGTCCAACACCAGGTCGACCACGTCGCCGTCGGTCGCCGCCGGGAGGGAAACGCCGTCGGCGAGCAGCCCGAGCACCGTGCCCTCGGAGGCCAGCTCGGTGTACCCGGTGAATTCGGTGGGCCCCTGGGCCAGCAATCGCCGGTACTCGCCCATGTCGGTCAGATGGCCCTTGCGGGCCTTGGCATCGGCCCGGGCCCGTGACTTCTGCTCGGACATGAGCCGGGCGAAACCTTCGGTGTCCACGGTCAGTCCGGCCTCGGCGGCCATCTCCAGGGTGAGATCGATTGGGAAGCCCTGGGTGTCGTGCAGGGTGAACGCGGTGGTCCCGTCCACCACAGTCTTTCCGGCCCGCTTGGTGTCCTCGGCGGCCACCTCGAACAGCCGCGAGCCCGACGTCAGCGTCTTGAGAAAGGCCATCTCCTCGGCCTGCACAATCCGCTCGATGCGCGGGTAATCGGTGGCCACCTCCGGGTAGGACTGCATCATCAGATCCCGGACCACCGCGGACAGCTCGCCCAGCACGGGTCGATCGACCCCGAGCAGCCGGGCCGCCCGCACGGTCCGGCGCAGTAGCCGGCGGAGCACATAGCCGCGACCCTCGTTGCCCGGGGCGACGCCGTCGGCCACCAGCAGCGTGCCCGAGCGGATGTGGTCGGCGATGACGCGGAACCGCACATTGTCGGCGGAATCGCCGTGCCCGTAGGTCTTTCCGGACAGCTTCTCCATCCGGGCAATGATCGGCCGGAGCAGATCGGTCTCGTAGACGTTGTCCACGCCCTGCAGCAGGAAGGCGACCCGCTCGACGCCCAGGCCGGTGTCGATGTTGCGCTGCGGCAGCTCTCCGACGATCGGGAAATCGCTCTTGCCCGACCCGGCGTTGGCGCCGCGGACGTCCTGCATGAAGACCAGGTTCCAGATCTCCAGGTACCGGTCCTCGTCGACCACCGGACCGCCCTCGGCGCCGAACTCCGGTCCGCGGTCGTAGTAGATCTCCGAACACGGACCGCTGGGCCCGGGCACGCCCATGGACCAGTAGTTGTCGTCCATGCCCCGGCGCTGGATCCGCTCCAGCGGCAGCCCGGCCATGCGTTGCCACAGCTCGATGGCCTCGTCGTCGTGCTCGTAGACGGTGACCCAGATGCGCTCCGGGTCGAAGCCGAGCCCGCCGTCGTCGACCGACCCGGTGACCAGCCGCCAGGCCAGGTCGATCGCGCCTTCCTTGAAGTACTGGCCGAAGGAGAAGTTGCCGGCCATCTGGAAGAACGTGTTGTGCCGGGTGGTGTGTCCGACGTTCTCGATGTCCAGCGTGCGCACGCACTTCTGCACGCTGGTCACCTTCGGTGCCGGCGGCTGCGCCTGGCCGAGGAAGTAACGCTTCATCGGGGCCATGCCGGCGATGGTGAACAGCACCGTCGGGTCGTCGGACACCAGGGAGCCGGACGGCACCTCGAGGTGGCCGGCTTGGACGAAATGGTCGAGAAAGCGGCGCCGGATTTCGTGGGTTTCCATCAGTGATCGTTTCCGTGAGGTGGCGCGCAGGCACGCGCGGCGAGCGGGGACGGCGGGATGGGGCGGGCGGCCGCCGCAGGGTCAGGCCGTTCGCCGTTCTCCGGCGTCCTGGTCCGACTCCTCGCTGCGGCCGCCCTGGCCGGCTCGCGCCACCTCGATGACCTCGGGTGCGAACGTGGTGATCTGATCCGGCGCCAGCATGGCCACGGACCCGGTCACGCCGTCGATCATCGGCCGGTACTGAGCGCGCCGGTTGGCGGCGCCCTGCCGCACGTCCGTGGCGAAGGCGCCCACGGCGTTGCCCAACTCGGCAATCGCGTCGGCCACGTCCGCGGCGACGGCCGACGGCGTCAGCTTCGCGGCCAGCGCGGCCCGGGCGGCCTCCTTGGCCCGACGGGTACGCCGGGTGGCGGTGACCCCGAGCAGGACACCTGCTCCGAAGTAGAACGTGCGCTTCACCGAGTCGACCTTCCTGGCGGATCGTGCTGCTACCCGACAGCGGACCATCGGTCCACCGGCGAGGCCGGCCGTTGATCTGACGGCCGGGCGGCGCACTAAGCAGGATACAAGCGGGTCAACAAGCGTCACTCCGCGTTCTCGATTCGTGGACGGATAGAGCTTGATGCTTCAAGCTCTGTCGATGGACACCATCGGCGGTCTTCCCGCCCACGTCTTGATCATCCACTTCGTCGTGGTGGCGGTGCCGCTGGCCGCGCTGCTGACCGTGCTGTCCGCGGTGTGGCCGGCGGCGCGACGCAAGCTCGGCATCATCACCCCCCTCGTCGCCCTGGCCGCGCTCGGTTCGGTGCCGGTGGCCACCCATGCGGGTGAGTGGCTGGAGGCCCGGGTCTTCATGAACGACCTGGTCAGAAGGCACACCGGATTGGGCGACGAGCTGCTCCCGTGGGTGATCGGGCTGGCCGTGGTGGCGATCCTGGCCTGGCTGTTGCCGTTCCTGGCGGCGCGAGGCCGGTCCGGGTTGGAGGCGATGTGGATCCGGATCGTGGTCGGCGTGCTGGCCGTGGGACTGGCCGGGGTGAGCGTGCTGCAGGTCTATCGGATCGGTGACAGCGGCGCCCGGGCGGCCTGGACCGGCGCCGTCTGCGCGGTGCCCTACGAGAACGGCCAGTGCCCGAACAACAACTTCCTCAAATAGGGCAATTCGGCGTTACCTCCGCGTCGCATCGGGTTCGTACCTTCGTGCCATGATCAAAAACTCCGAGTCCGCAGCTCCTTCTCTGGGCCGCCGTCGCCTGCTGGTCGGCGCCGGAACGGCCGCCCTGGCCGCCGGCCTCGTCGGCACCGTCGGCACCGAACCGGCGTCCGCCGCGATCCCGGTTCCACACGGCGACGGCACCACCGGCGGGGGCGAGTCGACGCTGATCGCGCACCCGGACAGCTCGCCGATCACCGCCACCCCCATCGCATCCGCGCCGATCAGCGGCTACACCTACCGAACCGTGTGCATGTACGACTTCACGCCGTTCGATCCGAACGCCAAGCTGACCTGGGGCGGGTACGGCACGTACAGCGCCGGCACGGCCACCCAAGTTCGCGCGACGATGGAAATTCCGGCCGGCGCGCTGGTCCGGGACATCGAGTTCTACCTCTACAACAACACAGGCAGTACCTTTTACCCGGATCTCTTCCTCTATGCGCCCGGGTATGGATCCATCTCGCCCGTCGGTGCGTATGTTGCCGTCCCGAGCGGCGGCGGGATTGTGGCGGCCCGGGGCGTGGTGGCCCAACAGGGCCCCTACCCGGTCGGCGGGCGGCTCGTCGTCTCGATCAACACCCCGAACACCGGGCTGGTGCAGATCAACGGGGCCCGAGTCGGATTCAGTCAGGGCGCAGCTCAGCTGGGTTTGCTCCCCGGGCCGGTCCGGGTGTATGACTCCCGCAGCGGCGGCGGCAAGATCGGCAGGTTGGTGACCCGGACGATCACCCTGCCCGCCAATCTGGTGCCGGCCGGTGCCTCCGGAGTCATCATCAACCTGACCGCGGTGAACGGGGCGGGTCCCGGATACCTCAAGATCGCCTCGGCCGCGGTCGGGCTGCCCGCCGCCTCGGCCATCAACTTCGGGGTCGGCGACGCGGTTGCGAATGCGCTGGTGGTGGCCATCTCGAGGACCCGGCAGCTCAACATCACCGCGTCGATCCCGGTGGACGTGATCGTCGACCTGACCGGAGTGATCGCCTGACCGGTCACCCCGCCACCCGGAGTTCGTGATCGAGCAGCCAGCGCTTCGCCTCGATCCCGCCGGCGTAGCCGGTGAGCGACCCGTCGGCCCCGATCACCCGGTGACAGGGCACCACGATGGAGATCGGGTTCCGTCCGTTGGCCGCGCCCACGGCCCGCACCGCGGCCGGCGACCCGATCCGCAGGGCCAGGCCGAGATAGCTTTCGGTGTGGGCGAACTCGATGTCCCGCAGGCCTTTCCAGACCGCTTCCTGGAAGGCCGTGCCGACGGAGGCGAGGGGCAGGTCGAAGGCCCGGCGGGTGCCGGCGAAGTACTCGCTCAATTGGGTCCGGGTGGCGGCCAGCACCGGGTGCTCCGGGTCGGACACCCAATCCGGCGCCGGTCGCCGCCCGTGCCCGGGGGTGTACAGACCGGTCAGACTCTCGGTGTCGCTGACCAGCAAAAGGTCGCCAATGGGCGAGGAAACAATGGAATAGACGTTCACGGCAGTTGCTCCTTCTCGGGGTGTGGGCGGCGGGCCAGGGCCAGCGCCCAGAGGTGGTGGGTCACGTAACTACGCCAGGGAGACCAGCGCTCCGCTGCGGTGAGGTCCAGGCGGATCGACTCCGCGACCCGGCGGGCCGCCAGGTCGCCGACCAGCAGCACATCCGGGTCGCCCAGGGAGCGCATGGCCACGTAGCCGGCCGTCCAGGGACCGACTCCGGGCAGCGCGAGCAGGAGTTGCCGCGCGGCCGTTCGATCGGACCCCGGATCGAGGCGGAATCCGTCGGCGAAATGGCGGGCCAGCCCGACCACGGCCCGGGCCCGGGCCTTGGGCATCGGCAACGCGGCCGGGTCGACGGCAGCCAGATCCGTCGGGGTCGGAAACAGCCGGTCCGGCTCACCGGGCGGCGCCCCCGGCAGCGGCCGGCCGTGGGCGGCCACCACCCGGCCGAGCACGGTGCGCGCCCCGGCCAGCGAGATCTGCTGCCCGACCACGGTGCGGATCAGGGTCTCGAACCCGTCCACATCGCCCGGCGAACGCAGACCCGGCCGGGCCGCCACCAACCCGGCCAGGGCCGGATCGGCCGCCAGCGCGGCATCGGTCGCCACCGGGTCGGCATCCAGATCCAGCAGTCGCCGCAGCCGGGCCACTGCGGCCGGTAGGTCCTTCAGATCGCCCAGGCGTAGCCACGCGGTCAACCAGGTGGGACCACCCGGACCGATCCGCACCGCCCCGGGCGCGTGCGGCAGATCCAGCGTTCGGTGGAACACACCGCCGGTGAACGACTCCAGACCGGGCACCGCATGGAATCCGAGCCAGCGCAGCAGTTCCGCCGGATCCAGCGGAGCCCGAAAGGGCAGCCGCAACTCCAGCTCCCCGGGGCTCGGGGCACCCCCGCGGTGCCGCCGGGCCCGCAGACCGCTCGGGGTGTCCGCGAACACCTCACGAACGGTGTCGTTGAACTGCCGAACACTGGCGAACCCGGCGGCGAAGGCCACGTCGGCGGCCGGTAGGTCGGTTGTCTCCAGCAGGATGCGGGCGGTCTGGGCCCGCTGCGCCCGAGCCAGGGCGAGCGGTCCGGCCCCGACCTCGGTGGACAGCGTGCGCTGCAGCTGCCGGGCGGAATACCCTAGCCGGCGGGCCAGTTCCGGTACCCCGTCCCGGTCGAGAACCCCGTCCATGATCAGCCGCAGCGCCCGCCCGGCCACGTCGGCGCGCACGTTCCAGTCGGCCGAGCCGGGCGCGGCGTCAGGCCGGCAGCGCTTGCAGGCCCGGAAGCCGTGGCCCTGCGCGGCGGCCGCGCTGGGATAGAAACGCACCCGGTCCCGCCGCGGCGTCAGGGCCGGACAGGACGGCCGGCAGTAGATCCGGGTCGAGGTCACGGCGGTGAAGAACATCCCGTCGAACCGGGGATCGCGGCTTTCCACGGCCCGGTAGCAGGTGTCGTCGTTGGGAAGCACTTGTTCAGTATTGCCGCTGTTGCCGGCGGCGACTGGCGGTTTTCGGACAACGTGATCAGGACTGCCCGCGGACCGCCTTGCGCAACCGGGACAGCCGCTGGGCCAGGGCCGCCTCGGCGCCCCGCCCGGCCGGCTGGTAATAATCCACCCCGACCAGCTCGTCGGGTGGATATTGTTGCGCGGCAATGCCTTCCGGAGTGTCCGGAGGGTACACATAGCGCTGCGCGTGCCCGAGTGTGGCCGCTCCCGGATAGTGCCCGTCGCGCAGATGCCGGGGCACCCCGCCGGCCTTGCCGGCCCGGACGTCGGCCATGGCCGCATCGATGGCCCGGACCACGGCATTGGATTTCGGCGCCGTGGCCAGATGGATGGTGGCCTGGGCCAGATTGATCCGGGCCTCGGGCAGTCCGACCAGTTGCACGACCTGAGCCGCGGCCACCGCCACCGGCAGCGCGGTCGGATCGGCCATTCCGATGTCCTCGGAGGCGTGGATCATCAGCCGGCGGGCGATGAATCGCGCATCCTCCCCCGCTTCGATCATCCGGGCCAGATAGTGCAGCGCGGCATCGACGTCGCTGCCCCGGATCGATTTGATGAAGGCACTGATGACGTCATAGTGCTGATCGCCGTCCCGGTCGTAGCGAACGACCGCCCGGTCCAGCGCCTTCTCCACGTCGGCCAGGGTGATCTCACCGGGCTCGGCGCCGGCCGCGGCTTCCAGGGCGGTCAGCGCTCGGCGAGCGTCTCCACCGGCCAGGGCCACGATCTGGGCCCGGGCGTCGGGGGCCAGCGCAAAGCCGACGAGCCCGCGCGCGTCGGTCACCGCCCGGTCGACCAGGGTCCCGACCTCCTCGTCGGTCAGCGGTTGCAGCTGCAGGACCAGTGATCGGGACAACAACGGTGAGACCACCGAGAAGAACGGGTTCTCGGTGGTGGCGGCGATCAGGATCACCGTCCGGTTCTCCACCGCCCCCAGCAGCGAATCCTGCTGGGTCTTGGAGAAGCGGTGGACCTCGTCGATGAACAGCACCGTCTGTTCCCCGGTGCGACGGAGCGCGTTCGCCGCCTCGGTGATCACCGCCCGGACCTGTTGCACCCCCGCCGAAAGCGCCGACAACTGGGCGAAGCGGCGCCCGGTGGCCCCGGCGACGAGTGTGGCCAGGGTGGTCTTGCCGGTGCCGGGTGGACCGTAAAGGAGCATCGACGCCGGCGCGCCGCCCTCGACCAATCGGCGGAGCGGGGCGCCGGGACCCAGCAAGTGGGATTGCCCGACGACCTCGTCCAGCGTCCGTGGCCGCATCCGCACGGCCAGCGGGGCCCGGGGATCGACAGGCGCGTTCGGGGTCGGCGTGCCGGATTCGTCGGGCGCCTCGTCGCCGAACAAGCCGGGGTTGCCCACGACCGCGACGATACCGGCGGCACCGGCGATTCGGGCCTGACCTGGGCCGAAACCGGCGGGGCCGGGGTTAGCGTCCGATCGTGCAACGGCGCCACCTGCTCACCGCCACCGGTCTCGCTCTGTTGGGCGCCCTCACCGGGTGCGCCATGCCCGCCGCGCCGAGCCAGTCGGCTCCGACCGCGGTGGCGTCGCGCTCGCCGGCCCCCAGGGCAACTCCGATGACAGCCCCGCCCACACCGTCGTTGCCGCCCTGGCGGCAGCCGCCGCTGACCGGCCTGCACAAGGTCGCTCCCTGGAAAACGATCATCGCCGAGGTGCCCGACGCCAACCCGCGCACGGTCGGGCTGACCATCGACGACGGGATCTCGACCGAGACCGTGGCCGCCTACCTGAATCTGGCCAGGACCACGGGCATCCGGCTGACCTTCTTCGTCAACGGCGTCTATCCCTCGTGGACCGAACATCGGGACGCGCTCCTGCCGCTGGTCGAATCCGGACAGATCCAGCTGGCCAACCACACCTGGGATCACCCGGACATCACCCGACTCTCCGACGCCCGGATCATGGACGAGGTCACCCGCAACGAGAAGTTTCTGAAGGCCACGTTCGGTATCGATCCCCGGCCCTATTTCCGGCCGCCCTACTTCGCCCGCACCGACCACACCGACGCCCTGCTGAGAAATGAAGGCTATTCCGTGATCACCTGGTGGACAGGATCTTTCGGCGACGCCGATGTGCTCACCCCGGCGCAGATCGCGGCCAATGCCCGGCAGTACCTGACCGCCAACCGCATCGTCATCGGGCACGCCAACCACACGCCGGTCATCTCGGTGATGGACGCGATCGTGCAGGTTCTGCGAGAGCGGAACCTGCGCACGGTCACCCTGGCCGACGTGTTCCAGACCGCGGCATGATGGCCTCGTGATTGCGATCGTGACCGGGGCCGGCTCCGGAATCGGCCGGGCGGTGAGCCGGGCCCTGCTCGACGCCGGGCATCAGGTCGCCCTGGCCGGCCGTCGGTCGGACGCGCTCACCGAGACGGGCGCCGACTTCGCCGCCGAGCAATGGTTGGCGATTCCCACCGATGTCACCGACGATGCCGCCGTGGCCGAGATCTTCACCGCCGTCGAGCAGCACTGGGGGCGGCTCGATCTGCTCTTCAACAATGCCGGCATGTTCGGGCCGGCCGGTTCGGTGGTGGACGTGGACACGGCCGAGTTCGCCCGGGGCCTGGCCGTCAACCTGATCGGCGCCTACTCCTGCGCCCACCACGCCGCTGCCCTCATGGCCCGGCAGCAGCCGAGCGGCGGCCGGATCATCAACAACGGGTCCATCTCGGCCACCACCCCCCGGCCGAACAGTGCCGCGTACAGCACCGCCAAGCACGCGATCACCGGCTTGACCAAGTCGATCTCGCTCGACGGCCGGGCTTTCGGGATCGCCTGCGGGCAGATCGACATCGGCAACGCCGGCACCGACATGATGGCCGCGACGAGCACGGGCATGCTGCAGGCCGACGGTCGGATGGCGTTGGAACCGACCTTCGACGTGGCCCACGTGGCCGACGCGGTGCTCTACATGGCCGGTCTGCCGCTGGGTGCGAATGTGCAGTTCCTGACCCTGATGGCGACGGCCATGCCGTTCATCGGTCGAGGCTGACTCCGGACATCGCCCGGGCCGAGCGGACTCGGAACAGTGGCCTGACGTCCTGCAGTGTCCAAGTCGGCGAGACCTGCGACCGGGGCAGCACGGTGGTGTAGCCGATCCGGCGCCGGTGCGGCAGCGGTCCGTCGCCGAACTCGTAGTCACCGAGCACCGTGCCGACCAGCAGGCTCCGGCCGTCGGCGATGGGCACGGCCAGCTCGTCCCCGACGCCCACGTCGACCACGAACCCGGCCAGGGCCAACAGCGCCTTCGATGGCTTGCGTCGGCCGACCGGACCCAGCCGCTCGCGCAGCGCCAGGAGATCGAGTCCGGTGGCGTCGTCGGCGAACCCCGCCGGCCCCAGGCCAATGATTCCGAGCTCGAGGAACTGGCCCAGCGCTGGCGTCGAATCCGGCCGCAACACCCAGAGATCGGGTGGCCCGACCGGGTCCGGCTCCTCGCCGTCCGGCCCGGGCCAGAGGTAGTCCAGCCCGTCCGGTGCCTCCGGGAACCGAGCGGCGTAGAAATCGGGATCCTTGGCCACCAAACGACTCTGGTGCGAACGGTGGAGCTGTTCGGTGCCCAGCCAGCTGGGCAGCAGGTCCGCCTGCGCCAGCTCGTCCTGGGTCCGGCCGACCACCTCGGGCGCGAACTCGGCGATCTGCGCGGCGGTGGAGTCACCGAAGCCGCGGCGTCGCCACTCGGCCACACCGGCCAGCCCATAGGCAACCAGGGCCGGCCGGCGCCCGCGCCACATCAACACAGCCGGGTGGTTGCGCCAGCCGTAGTCGGGGAAGGACAGCGCCCGCAGGATCTGCAGCGTCTCCACCCGCTGCTTACCCAGCCGGGGCGTGTCCAAGGTGGCCACCGAGGCGGCGAAATCCGGGTACGGCAGGAAGGTCTGCACCCGACCAGCCTGCCGTACCCGGACCTGGGGTCAGCTGCCACCGGGGTTGAGCGTCACCGTCAGCGGCTGAAGCCGACCAGGGAAACCTCCTGCGGGCCCGGCGGGACTTCGCTGCCAGGGACCGCCGCTTCTGCGGGCGAGACCGCCTTTCTACAGCTTCCAGGACCCGGCCGCCAGGACCACGGCCAACAGGACCAGGCCGGACCGGCGGAGTGCGGCGGGAGCGGTCATGACTTGGCGGCGACCCGGGCGTTGATCTGCGGGATCACCTTCTCCCCGTAGGCGCGCAGGGTGTCGTCCTTGGCGTCGTGCTGCAGGTAGAGGGCGAACTGGTCGACCCCCAACTCCCGCAGTTCGGTCAGCCGTTCGACCTGGTGGGCGACCGGCCCGATCAGGCAGAACCGGTCCACGATGGAGTCGGGCACGAAATCGACATGGGAGTTGCCGGCCTTGCCGTGAGAGTTGTAGTCATACCCCTGCCGGCCCGCGATGTAGTCCGTCAGTACGGACGGGATGGCGGAGCCATCCGACTCGGGATTGCTGCCGTAGCGGGCCACGATGTCGGCCACGTGGTTGCCGACCATGCCACCGAACCAGCGGCACTGCTCGCGACCATGCGCCATGGCGTCGTCCGTGCCGTCGGTGACATAGGCCGGCGCCGCCACGCAGATGGTGATCGAATCCGGGTCACGCCCGGCGGCGGCGGCCGCTTCCCGCACCGCCTTGATCGACCAGGCGGTGATATCCGGGTCGGCCAGCTGCAGAATGAACCCGTCGGCGACCTCACCGGCCAGGGCGAGTGCCCGCGGCCCGTAGGCGGCCATCCAGATCGGCAGGCGGGATTCCGCACCCCAGGGGAAGCGCAGCTGATTTCCCTTGTAGTCGGCCACTTGCCCGTTGGCCAGCGGTCGGATGACCTCGATCGCCGCCTTCAGAGTGGCCAAGGTGACCGGACTGCCGTTGGTGACGCGGACCGCGGAATCCCCGCGCCCGATACCGCAGACAGTCCGATTGCCGAACATCTCGTTCAGGGTGGCGAACAGCGATGCGATGACCGTCCAGTCTCGCGTGGCCGGGTTGGTCACCATCGGGCCGACCACGACCTTGCGGGTCTGGGCCAGGATCTGGCTGTAGACCACGAACGGCTCCTCCCACAGCAGGTGCGAGTCGAACGTCCAGACATGGCTGAAGCCATACCGTTCGGCCCGCACGGCCAGGTCGATGACCCGGGCCGCGGGCGGATCATTCTGCAACACCACACCGAAATGCATGGTCTTACATCAGGTTCTGCGCGAGACCGCGCTTGACGTAGCGGCCGTCGCTCTTGCTGCCCTTGTACGCTCCGCCGTCCACGATGACCTTGCCGCGCGAGATCACCGTGTCCACATGGCCGTCGATCTCGAAGCCTTCGTAGGCCGAGTAGTCCATGTTCATGTGGTGGGTCTTGCCGATCCCGATGCTGGTGTGCCCGTGGGGGTCGTAGATGACCACGTCGGCGTCGGCCCCGGCGGTGATGATGCCCTTGCGCGGATACATGCCGAACATCCGGGCCGGCGTGGTCGCACAGACTTCGACCCAGCGTTCCTTGGTGATCCGCCCGTCGGCCACACCCTGGAAGATCAGGTCCATTCGGTGCTCGACTCCGCCGATCCCGTTCGGGATCTTGGCGAAATTGCCGATGCCCATGTCCTTCTGGTCCTTCATGCAGAACGGGCAGTGATCGGTGGAAACGCCGGTGACGGCGCCGGTGCGGATGAACCGCCACAGCTCGTCCTGATGACCCTCCGCCCGGGCTCGGAGCGGGGTGGAGCAGACCCATTTCGCTCCCTCGAATCCGGGCGCACCCAGGTTCTCCTCCAGGGACAGATACAGGTACTGCGGGCAGGTCTCACCGAACACGTTCTGCCCGGCGGCATGCGCATCGGCGATCCGGTCCATCGCCTGCTTGGCGCTGACGTGCACGACATACAGAGGCGCACCGGCGATGTCGGCCAGCATGATGGCCCGGTGGGTGGCCTCCTGCTCGGCCTGCCAGGGTCGGGTGACCCCGTGGTAATAAGGCGCGGTCTCTCCCCGGGCCAGCGCCTGCTGCACGAGAACATCGATGGCCGAACCGTTCTCGGCGTGCATCATGATCAACGCGCCGGTGTCGGCGGCGGACTGCATGGCCCGCAGGATCTGCCCGTCGTCGGAGAGGAACACTCCGGGATAGGCCATGAACAGTTTGAACGAGGTGACCCCCTCGTCGATGAGGGTGCGCATCGACGCCAGCGATTCGTCGTCCACCCCGCCGATGATCTGGTGGAAGCCGTAGTCGACGGCGCAGTTGCCGTCGGCCTTGCCGTGCCAATCCTCGTAGGTGTCCATCACCCGCTGACCCTGGGACTGGACCACGAAATCGACGATGGTGGTGGTGCCGCCCCAGGCGGCGGCCCGGCTGCCGGTCTCGAACGTGTCGCTGGCCTGCGTGCCGCCGAACGGCATCTGCATGTGGGTATGAGCGTCGACACCGCCCGGGATGACGTACCGACCGGTCGCGTCGATCGTGCGATCGGGCGAGGTCAATTGCGCGGCCGAGCTTTCCGGATGCAGCACGGCGACGATCCGGTCACCGTCGATGAGCACATCCTGCAGGCTCGACCCTTCCGGGCTGACGACCAGCCCGCCCTTGATGAGCGTGATGGTCACGGCTTGACCAGCAGGTCGTAGGCGTCAGGTCGGCGGTCCCGGTAGAAGGCCCAGCGGTCGCGGACCGTGTCCAGCAGGTCCAGGTCCAGGTCCCGGACCACCAGTTCGGGATCGTGCGAGCTGGCGACCTCGCCGACGAACTTGCCTTCCGGGTCGACGAAATAGCTGGTGCCGTAGAAGTCGTCGTCGCCCAGCGGCTCGATGCCGACCCGGTTGATGGCACCGACGAAGTACTCGTTGGCCACCGCGGCAGCCGGTTGCTCCAGCTTCCACAGGTAGTTCGACAGGCCGCGGCTGGTGGCCGACGGGTTGAAGACAATCTTGGCGCCGGCCAGCCCGAGCGCCCGCCAACCCTCGGGAAAGTGCCGGTCGTAGCAGATGTAGACACCGATCCGGCCGACCGCGGTGTCGAACACCGGCCAGCCGGAGTTGCCGGGCCGGAAGTAGAACTTTTCCCAGAATCCCTTGACCTGCGGGATGTGGGTCTTGCGGTATTTACCCAGGTAGCTGCCGTCGGCGTCGATCACGGCGGCGGTGTTGTAGAGCATCCCCGCCTGCTCCTGCTCGTACACCGGCAACACCAACACCATGCCCAGTTCCTTGGCCACGGATTGAAATCGTTCGACCGTCGGTCCGGGCACCGATTCGGCGTAGCTGTAGTACTCGGAGTCCTGCACCTGACAGAAGTACGGGCCGTAGAACAACTCCTGGAAACATATGACCTGCGCCCCGTCGGCGGCCGCGGCGCGGGCCTGTTCCTCATGGGCATCGATCATCGACGCCTTATCCCCGGTCCAGGCCTGTTGGGTGAGCGCGGCGCGGACGATCGAACTCATGCTCGGGTGCCTCCAGTTCGTAGCCAAGCGCGGTCCGGTTCCACTCCACCGACGGAAGAAGACATCCTGCGCCGGATCTGTGTCGTCCGCATGTCGCACCGGAGACGACGCGCCGGAACCGGGCCCGGATCCGCACTCTGATAGGACTTGGGCCATGACAGTGGTGTGCGTTCCCGATGAAAATGCCGTTCGGCTGCTCGGCCAGGTGCCCTCCGGCGTCACCGTGTTGACCTGGGACGGAGCGTCGGAGAAGCCGGAGGGCCTGGAACGCACCGAGTTCTGGGTGCCGCAGGTGGAGGAGGCGGGAGACCTGCCGACCATGTTCGCGGCCATGCCGGCGATCAAGGTGGTCCAGCTGACCAGCGCCGGCGTGGAGGATGTGGTCGGGAAGATCCCGAACGGCGTCACCCTGTGCCACGCCCGCGGCGTGCACGGCCCGGCCGTGGCCGAACTCGTGCTGCTCCTGATCCTGGCCTCGCAGCGCCGGCTGCCGCATTTCCTGGACGCCCAGCGCCGGGGCGAATGGAGCCTGGTCGAGGCCGACGACCTGGCGGGCAAGACCGTGATGACCGTCGGTGCCGGTGATCTGGGTGAGCAGACGGCGCGTCGGCTGGCCGGCTTCGACGCCACCTGCGTGCAGGTGGCCCGGACCGCTCGGGACAGCGTCCACGGCATCGACGAACTCCCGGACCTGCTGCCGCAGGCCGACATCGTTGTCCTGACCCTGCCGTTGACCGCGGCCAGCAGGGGCATGGTCGACGCCGCCTTCCTGGGGCGGATGCGGGACGGTGCGCTGCTGATCAACGTGGCCCGCGGGCAGATCGTCGACACCGACGCGCTGCTGGCCGAACTGGGCGCCGGCCGGCTCCGCGCCGGGCTGGACGTGACCGATCCGGAGCCGCTGCCGTTCGGGCACCCGTTGTTCTCCGCGCCCAACGTGATCATCACACCGCACGCCGCCGGACATGTGCGGTCGGCCGGTCCGCGCGCCTTCGCTCTGGTCCGCGACCAGCTGCAGCGCTACGTGGCCGGAGAGCCGCTGATCAACGTGGTCAGCGGCGAGTACTGATGGAGGTCCTGCGCTACTCCGCCTTCACCTCGGATCCTTCCGGGGGAAATCCGGCCGGAGTGGTGCTGGACGCCCGCGGCTTGACCGAAAGTGAAATGCAGGGCATTGCCGCTGATCTCGGCTATTCGGAGACCGCGTTCCTGTTCCCCACCGGCGCGACGACGGCCGACGTGCGGTATTTCGCCCCGTTGGTCGAGGTCGACTTCTGCGGCCACGCCACGATCGCCGCCGCGGTGGCCCTGGCCGAGAAGGACGGTCCTGGCGAGCTGATCCTGCAGGCCAAGGTCGGGCCGGCTCCGGTGCGCACTGCTCTGGACGAGGGCGCGCTGCTGGCCACCCTGACCACCCGCGAGCCGACGGTCGAGTCGATCGCGCCGTCGGTCGTGGACGAGTTGTTGGCGGCGCTCCGGCTGACCCCGGCCGATCTCGATCCCGAGTTGCCGGTCCGGGCCGCGGCCACCAACAATCTGCACCCGGTGGTCGGGGTGACCCGCGCCGCCCTGGACGCGTTGGACTACGACTACGACGCCCTGGGTGCCCTCATGTACGTCCATGGCTGGACCACTACGGTGATCGTCGTGTGTCGGCTGGGCCCGGCGGAATTCCTGGCCCGCAACCCGTTTCCGCCCGGCGGGGTGCGCGAGGACCCGGCCACCGGATCGGCCGCGGCCACCTTCGGCGGCTACCTGCGGCTGCTCGGCCTGCTCGAGGCCCCCGAGCGGATCATCATCCGCCAAGGCGACCACATCGGCCGTCCCGGCCGGCTCATCGTGGATGTCCCGGCCGGCGGCGGGATCTCGGTGTCGGGCACCGCCGTCCCGCTCAGCTGATGGCGGCGGACCTCTGCCGCAGCCGGATGTCGGCGCACGCCTGACAGACCGACTCCGGGATCAACCCGATGGCCTGCAGCCGGCCGAACACGATGCAGCCCAGACAGATCGCGAACACCGACTCCAGGGTGGCGGCAACGGTGACGAAGCCGACCAGGATCCAGGCCGCGGTCGGGGCCCCGGCGTAGAAGCTGATCAACGCCGCGATCGAGAAGGTCGCGCCGATGGCCTGGGCGAACCGCTTCGGCGGTCCGGGCACCAGTTTCGGCTCCCCGAGCCGGGGCGCGATCACCCGGGTGGCCAGCAGCCCGAACGGCGAGAGGCGGGGGCCGGACGCGACCCGGAGCGCGAACCCGATCGCCAGCACCCACAGCAGCCACGGGGATCGGGCGAGCAGGGTGGCCACAGTCAGGAGCACGACAAACGCGGCCACGCTGCGGGCGGCCTTTTCGTTGACCGGGTTGGGGAAGGACAGCAGAGCGCGCATAAGGGGACCTTCGGATGACGGGTCGGGGGCGAAGGCGCTCACCGACTACAGCGCGCTGGCCACCCGAGCCAGATCCACGTGCCGCCGCGAGATGGCCAGGAAGGAACGCATCCGGCCACCTCCTCGTCGTCCCGCCGCTCCGCCCTCGAGCCGCTTCAGGCTACCCGCGCCGCCTACCCCCTTGCGCGGATCCACAGCACGATTTTCGGCCGGAGCTCGCTCCACATCGTGCTGTGGATCCGCGCAGGGTGTTGTGGATCCGCGCAGGGACGGGTCAGGGGGCGGGGTAGCCGGTGACGAGGCGATGAATCAGGCGCATCTTGTCCAGGACCTTGAGCGGCAGCACGAACGGGTAGAGGTCCGGGTGACCCATGGATCGGTTGATCATGTTCAGGGACCAGGTCAGCGGGATCCAGATCGAGATGAGGTGGTCGAAGCCGGCGTCGGTGGCCAACGGGTGCTGCAGCGTGGCCCCGGCCGGAGCCATGCCGAACGCCGCTGCAGTGTCGAGGGTGTCGCGGATGTGCAGGTAGTGCGCGAAGGTCTCGGCCCAGTCCTCGGACGGGTGCATGGTGGCGTAGGAGGACACGTAGTCCTGCTCCCAGCCGGCCGGCGCACCCTGGCTGTAGTGCCGGTCCAGGGCGGCCTGGTAGTCCTCGTTCTGGTCGCCGAGGACCGCGTCGAAGGCGGCCTTGTTCTCGCCCGACCCGGCCAGCACGAACGAGTAGTAATGGCCGACCTCGTGCCGGAAATGACCGAGCAGGGTGCGGTAGGGCTCCCCCATCGACACCCGCAGCTGCTCACGGTGGACGTCGTCGCCCTCGGCCAGGTTCAGGGTGATGAGTCCGTTGTCGTGGCCGGTCATCACCTGCTGGCCGGCGGCCTCGCTGGACAGCAGGTCAAAGGCCAGCCCGCCGTCGGGGTCGGCGGTACGGTCCACGATGTCCAGGCCGAGTTCGGTCAACTCGACCACCAGCCGCCGCTTCGCCGCTTCGGCCGCGGCGAACTCGACCATGGCGACCTCGTCGGTGTCTGCCGGCCGGGTCCGGGTCAGCGAGCAGGACCGGCACAGCAGGGTATTCGCGGGCGCAACCCAGTTACAGGCGGCCACGGCGATGTTCTCGCACATGTGCCGGGCCGGGTCGCTCACCATCGTCCCGTCCGGGCCGACGAGCACGAACTCACGGCTGGGTAGGTCGAAGCCGACTGCGCTGCTGCAATTCAGGCAGACCGAGTTCTCGAAGGCCAACCGCTGGGCACAGTTCGGGCACAGAAAGTCACGCATGACTGCTCCTTGCAGACAGGGATGGCTCGGCCGGTTCCCGGATCGGGGCGACGTCCACGGCGACAGTCATCTCCGAGGTCGTTGCGTCGGTGAAGATCACCCCACGCAACGGCGGCACATCACTGTAGTCACGACCCCAGGCCACGGTGGTGTAGCGCTCGTCGGCGAGCTGGTCGTTGGTGGGGTCGAAGGCCAGCCAGCTTCCGCCGGGGGCCCGGACCGCCGCCCAGGCGTGGGTGGCGTCCGCTCCGACCATCCGGTCTCGACCCGGCGGCGGGTCGGTGGCCAGATAACCGGAGACGTAGCGGGCGGGCAGTCCGACGGACCGCACGCAGGCCACCGCCAGGTGGGCGAAGTCCTGGCACACTCCGGCCCGTTCGGCCAGCACCGTGGCGATCGTGGTGTCCACGTCGGTCGCACCGCTCCGGTAGACGAAATCGGCGTGGATGCGGGAGGTCAGGTCGACGATCGCGTCCCGGAGCGGCCGACCCGGGCGGAACGACGGTTCGGCGTAGGCCCGCACCTGGACCGGCAGCTGCACCTGCGGCGAGGGCAGCACGAAATCCACCGCCTCCGGATCGACCTCGACCCCAGGGCGGGCCTGCTCCCAGGGCTGCCGTAGCCGGTCCGGATCGTGGACCGGGGCCTCGACGCGGACCGTCGACCTCCCGGTCACCATCAGCTCGGTGTGCGACTGGGTCACCTGAAAATAGGTGCTGACATTGCCGTACCCGTCATGGCTTTCGGACCGGTCGGAGGGACTCGGATCCACCTGCACGTGGTGCTCCAGACACTGCTGCCACGGCAGATCGCGCGGGCGCAGGAAGCCCCGCCCATACGAGGCGGAGACGACATCTGAGTAGCAATAGGTGGTTCGGTGCTCGATCCGGTACCAGCGGGCGGCGCTCACGACATCGGCCCGGACAGCGGTCCCAGCGGTTGCATCGAGCGGGACCGGAAGAAGTGCTGCGTGCCGACCGCATCGCCCACGGCCCGCAGCCCGTCGTGGAAGGTGTCCAGGAAGTCCGCCAGGACCCGACGGCGCCCGTCACTGTCCACGTCGTCCATTTCCGTCGCCGACGCGCGCCGCAACACCACGGCGAGCTCCTCGGCCAGTCGTTCCGGCCGCGAGGTGCCGGCGGCCTCGGGCAGGCGATGCAGGCTGTCGGCCAGAGCGATGAGCTGGTAGGCCAGCGACCGCGGATTGCCGGCGTCCAAGAGGAGTAGCTCCAGGACGGTGCCGACCTGGATCCGGCCGCGGTAACGGCGCCGGTAGGTCACGCCCGACTCGGCCGCGGACAGCACCGCGCCAATCAGGATCGACTCGATGTCGGCCGGCCGGGCCTGGGTCATGGTGGCCCGCAGCACGGCCACCAGTTGCTGCCCGCGTTCCAGTCGCCGGCCGATGTCCATCAGGTACCAGCCCGGATCGCGGACCATGTTCTCGCCGGCCAGCCCGGACAGCGCCAGCATGCCGGACAGCACCGCGGCATGGGTGCGCTGCATCCGGGATCCCCCGTCGTGGGGATCGGCCGCCAACTTGACCATGGCCCGGTCCACCGCCGCCAGCACCGTCCAGGTGTCGCCCGAGAGCTGGTCGCGCACCGAGCGCGCGGCCTCGGACAGCCCGGACAGCGACTGGGCCACCGATCCGGGGATGGACGCATCGAGCAGCACCTGACGTAGTGGCAGCATGGGATCGAACCCAGGCCGGAACCGCACATTCGTCGCCGACACGGCCGAAACTGCATTCAGCAGAACGGGAATCGACGCCGCCGACTGTTCCTGGGTGCGGAACCGCCAGGTGTCGATCAGTTCTCGGGCCACGATCAACAGGCGGGTGAGATCCTCGGCCCGCTCCGCGTAGCGGCCCAACCAGAACAGATCCTCCAATACCCGCGGTGAGGCGGCCGCCGCCATTCCCACCGGCTCGACCAGCGGGGCCGAGTCGTCCAGCCGCGCCACCGACGTGAGCGCCCGGTCGACCCGCATCCGCGACACCCACACATCTTTGGATGCCACCAGTAGCGATCCGGCCCGGTCCGAGAAGCGCGGCGAGATCAACGAATCGCGTACCACCCGGCCGAGACCCCCAGGCATGACTACATATCCGGACTCGTGTGCGACCAAGAACGCGCGGAACCCGACCCGACGGGCAATGACGTCGGGCCCGTCGACCGCCGGTGCGTCGGGGAAAGGCGCCGGCTGCTGACCCACCCAGGACTCCGGCTGGGCGCAGAGCCGCGCCCGCAACTCGTCCCGCTGCACCCGGTCGAGCAGCGCCGGGATGATCGAGGGACCGCCGTCCAGCGGCTTGACGACGAGCTCGTCCAGGTCGGCCAGTACCCGATGCCGGGATTCCCGGTCGCCGCACCAGAAAGTCGGGACGATGGGTAGTTTCAGCTCCTCGCCGAGCAGCTCGCGACACAGCCGGGGCAGAAACGGCAGCAGCGCGGGGTTCTCGACCACCCCGCTGCCCAACGGGTTGACCACGGCGACCGTGCCACGCCGGCAGGCCTCGTTCAGGGCCACCACACCCAGCTGTGACTCCGGCCGCAGATCCAGGGGATCGGACCAGGCGGCGTCGACCCGGCGCACGAGGACGTCGACCGGTTCGTAGCGTCCCAGCGCCCGCATCCACAACCGGCCGCCCCGCACCGTCAGGTCGGCGCTCTCGACCAGGGGCAGGCCCAGCAGCGTGGCCAGATACGCCTGGTCGAAGGCGGTCTCGGAATGAGTGCCGGGGCTCAGCACGACCACCCGGGGTTCGTCGCCGGCCGAGTCGGGCGCCACCGCCTCCAGCGCCGCGCGGACGGTGCGGAACCAGCCGCCCAGGCTGCGGGGAGCGCTTCGGCGGAACGCTTCCGGGATGACCTTGGCCAGGATCCGCCGATCTTCCATGGCGTAAGCGGCGCCCGACGGCGCCTGGGTCCGATCGCCGAGCACCTGGAAGTCGCCGTCCGGGCCGCGGCACAGGTCGACGGCGTGGAAGAAAAGCTGGTGGGCCCCGGGAATGCCCACCCCATGGGCAGCTCGCAGGTAATTCGGGTGAGCGAACACCACTTCGGGTGGCACCCAGCCGTTCCGGACAATCAAGCGCTCGCGGTAGAGATCGGTGAGCGCGGCGTCCAGCAGCAGGCTGCGCTGGACCAATCCGGCTTCCAGCTTCGCCCACTCGGACGACCCGATGAGCAAGGGCAACGGATCCAGCGGCCAGGGTTGCCGGGCCGGCGCGGCCTCCGCTCCGCCGACCGGCGTGTAAGTCACCGCGTCGTCCTCGACCAGGCGCTCGATCTCCCCGGTCAGCCGGAGCAGGCCGGCCGGTCCCAGTTCGCCCAGGCTGCCGGCCAGAACCTGCCACTCCGGCCGGAGGGTGTCACCGCTACCGACCATCTCGTCCCAGGTCGGCCCGGCCAGGGTCTGGCCATCCGGGAACGGCCGGGTGCGATTGCGGTAGGCACTGACCACCGCGTCCCCGAGCTGCGGCGGAGCGGGTGCCTCTGCCGTCACCGCACCACCGCGACCGGGGTCTGCGCTCCCGGCTCCATCCGGACCGAGTAACCGAGCCAGTTGATGCAGTGGTCGGCCGGGGTGATGGTCAGCGAGTACAACTCGATTGGCGTCCGCGAGTGCGGGGCCGGACGCAGCCGGATGACGTGTGGCCGAATGCCGCCCAGCCGGTCCGAGGTGGAGGACGTCCGGTGCTCCGACGCCACCTCGATGCCCACACCGCTCCTGCCCGCTCGGCCCGTCGATTCAGCTGCACTGTAGGCAATGAGTGTTGCCAGCAGACGACGTCCGCATCAGGCGGCACCAGGCGAGGACGTCAGGCCGGCGCGAAGGCCACCAGCGGGATGATCCGGTCGGTCTTGGTTTGGTAGTCGGCGAAGCCGGGCGCCTCGGTGGTGATCCGCTGCCAGAGCCGGTCGTGGTCCGCTCCGGTCAGGGTGCGCGCGGTCAGCCGCCGATTCGTGATGGCGCCGTCCTGGCCGACCTCTGCCTCGATGCTCGGGTTCGCTACCAGGTTGTGATACCAGGCCGGATTCTTCGGCGCCCCAGCCGCGGAGGCGACCACGACGACGTCGTCACCGTCGTCGAACCAGCGCACCGGGATGACGCGCTCCTGGCCCGACTTGGCCCCGATCGTGTGCATCAGGATCATCGGCGCGTCGCCGAACGCTTGGACCAACCCTCTGTTGGCCCGGAACTCGGCAATCACCTGGTCATTCCAATCGCTCATGGTGGTCACCTTAGCCAAGCGCGGCGCGAACCCGACTTCGGATCCTTTACTTTCGTTTGGGGACGCTGGCAGCGGGGCTGAGCTGGAGAAACCGATCCGAGGGTCGATCGGTTGATCGGTCAGGAAGCGGGCGGGGGCACCGGAGCGTCGACCCCGGCTTCCCTGCGCTGCGCGGCCGTGATCGGGGCCGGGGCCGCGGTCAGCGGGTCGTAGCCGCCACCGGACTTGGGGAAGGCAATGACCTCACGGATCGACTGCTCACCGGCCAGCAGCATCACGATCCGGTCCCAGCCGAAGGCGATGCCGCCGTGCGGCGGGGCCCCGAAGGTGAACGCGTCCAACAGGAATCCGAACTTGGTGCGGGCCTCGGCCTCGGACAAACCCATGATCGCGAAGACCCGTTCCTGCACGTCCCGCCGGTGGATACGGATGGACCCGCCGCCGATCTCATTGCCGTTGCAGACGATGTCGTAGGCGTAGGCGAGCGCGGCACCGGGGTCGGTGTCGAAGGTTTCCAGGAACTCCGGCTTGGGTGAGGTGAACGCGTGATGCACCGCGGTCCAGGTGCTGCCTTCCCCACCCACGGCCACAGCAGCGCCATCAGAGGACTCCGACACCCGCTCGAACAGCGGTGCATCGACCACCCAGCAGAACTTCCAGTCCGATTCGTCGATCAGGCCGCCGCGACGACCGATTTCCAGCCGGGCCGCGCCCAGCAATTCCTGCGAGGTCCGACGGGCCCCGGCCGCGAAGAAGACAGCATCCCCGGGCTTGGCCCCGACGGCCCGGGCCAGGTTGTCCCGCTCCGATTCGGAGATGTTCTTGGCCACTGGGCCGGCCAGGGCACCATCGTCGGCCACCGTGACGTAGGCCAGGCCGCGGGCGCCGCGTTGCTTCGCCCAGTCCTGCCAGGCGTCAAAACCGCGCCTCGGAGTGCTGGCACCGCCCGGCTGCACGACCGCGCCGACGTAGGCCGCCTGGAACACCCGGAACGGAGTAGCCGCAAAGAAGTTGGTCAGTTCAGTGATCTCGAGATCGAGCCGGAGGTCGGGCTTGTCCGATCCGTAGCGGTCCATGGCCTCCCGGAAGGCGATCCGCGGGATCGGCCGGGGAACCTGGTGCCCGATCAGCGACCAGAGCGCGGCCACGATCTCCTCGGCCAGGTCGATGACGTCGTCCTGGTCGACGAAGGACATCTCGATGTCCAGCTGGGTGAATTCCGGCTGTCGATCGGCCCGGAAATCTTCGTCCCGGTAGCAGCGGGCAATCTGGTAATAGCGCTCCATTCCGGCCACCATCAACAATTGCTTGAACAATTGCGGAGACTGCGGCAGCGCATACCAGCTTCCCGGTCGGAGCCGGGCCGGAACCAGGAAGTCCCGGGCGCCCTCCGGGGTGGACCGGGTCAGCGTCGGGGTCTCGATCTCGACGAAGTGCCGGGTCGCCAGCACCCCGCGAGCAGCTGCGTTGACCTGCGACCGCAACCGCAGTGCGGCGGCCGGTCCGGACCGGCGCAGGTCCAGATAGCGGTACCGCAGCCGGGCCTCTTCACCGGGTTCGGAGTCGCCCTCGATCGGGAACGGCAGGGTGGCCGCCTCACTGAGCACCAGCAGGGTGCTCGCGTTCACCTCGATCGCCCCGGTGGGTAGGTCGGTGTTCTCGTTGCCGTCGGGCCGGACCTCGACCACGCCGGTGACCTGTAGGCAGAACTCACTGCGCAACCGGTGCGCGGCCGCCAACACCTCGCCCGACCGGAACACGACTTGGACGGTGCCGCTGGCCTCACGCAGGTCGATGAAGATGACACCGCCGTGGTCGCGGCGCCTGGCCACCCACCCGGCCAACGTCACGGTCTGGCCGGCGTCGGAGGCACGCAGCTCTCCGGCCTGGCGATCTCGGAACACGGGCGGGGCCTTCCCTTTCAGGCACGCCCAATGTCCAGGGTGCGCGCGGACACCCTCACCCTATCGGCGTCCGGCGCACCCTTTTTTCGCCGGCAGAGTCAGGAGTGGTGCGCCCGAACGTGGGTGGCCAGCTCGGCCAGGCGCTCCTCGCGGGTCGCTCTGCCCGGCTTGCCCAACCAGTCGACGAAGTTCCGCTGGTCGGCCGGCCGCATGCCTTGGAATGCGGACAGTGCTTCGGGGTCCGCGACCAGCGCATCGGCCATGTCCGCAGGTACTGCGGTCCCGGCGTTGGTGATCATTCCGGCCTCCTTCGATTGTTTCCGGCGTGTTACGCCAGTCTGCCTCGTGATTGGGCCATCGGCCACCGTGCCGCACCGCCGCGTGCACGGGCTCTACCGGAGGGTGCCTCCGCTATGGTGGCACCAACGACGGACGGAGGCAGCAGTGACGCAGACAATCCAACGGCGCGGCCGGATCGGTGATCGGTGGGTGCACCGGATCGGGTACGGGGCGATGCAGCTGGCCGACGTCGCGCCCGACCAGGGTGTCCAGGTGCTGCGGCGCGCGGTCGAGCGCGGGGTCGACCACATCGACACCGCCCACTTCTATGGCCCCGGGACGGTCAATGAGCTGATCCGGCAGGCACTTTCCCCCTTCTCGGAGGACTTGACCATCGTGACCAAGATCGGCGCGGAACGGGTCGAGGGGGTCCACCCGCCGCTGATCGCAGCCCAGCGGCCGGAGCAGCTGCGGGCCGCCGTGGACGACAATCTGCGGACGCTCGGGGTCGACCGGTTGGACGTGGTCAACCTCCGCCGGATGGACCGGCGACCCGGGATTGTGGCCGCCGGTGATCAGCTCGTCGATGTGGACAGTCAGCTCGATGAATTGCTGCGACTGCGCTTCGAGGGCAAGGTCGGCTCGATCGGGCTGAGCCACGTCGACGCCGCCCAACTCGCCGCGGCGCTCCCGGCCGGCATCGTGAGCGTGCAGAACTCCTACAGCCTGATCGACCGAGCCGACGAGCCGGTGTTCGAACTCGCCCGGGAACACGACCTGGCCTGGGTGCCCTACTTCCCGCTGGGCTCGGCCTTCCCGAATCGGCCCAAGGTCACCGACCACCCGACCGTCAGGGCCATCGCCGCCGCCCATTCCGCGACCCCGGCTCAGGTCGGATTGGCCTGGCTCCTCGCGCACGCCTGGACCACCCTGTTGATCCCGGGTACCCGCAACGTTGACCATGTCGACGAGAATCTCGCGGCCGCAACGGTTGTCCTATCGACAGCGGACATGGCCGTTCTCGATGCGTTGGCCGGCCCGGCAGATCCGTCGGCCAACTGAGCCACCGACCGGCTCAATTTTTTCCGTTGATCTCCAGCCGGTCCAGCAGGGCTTCCAGCGCCTCGTCGAACTCCTGGGCGGAGCGGTCCTCGGTCAGTTGCGGCGTGAGTCGCTTGAGCGTCGGGTAACCGTCGAGGTCGGCGGGATCGACGTCCTGCGGATCGGGTTCGTTTTCGGGAACGGGACCCAGGTCGGCGCCCTGCGCGGAGACCTCGAGCAGTAGGTGGCCGAGCAGGAAACTGCTGAAAGCCTGATAACCGGCGACCGCGGCCCGGTCGGAGAATCCGTTGCGCAGCATGTTGTCCAGGAAGGACTCGATCCAGCGCAGGCTGCGCAGCGGGGGCCGGACCCACGGCGCGGCCGGCGGGCGGGTGGCCACCAACGGGAAGACCTCGGGGTGATCCAGGGCGATCCGACGGACGCCGTGGGCGAGTCGGTAGAGATACTCCTGCCAGTCCGGGGAGGACATGTGCACTTCGGGGTCCTCGTACAGTTTGTCGACCACCACCTCGACCACCCCGTCCAGGACGTCTTCCCGACTGGAAAAATAGTGGTAGAACGCCATTGCTTCGACGCCGAGATGAGTGCCCAGTCTGCGCATGGTGAACCCGCGTAACCCGGACTGATCGATGAGTTCGATGGCCGCGTCCAGAATCCGACTCTGCTCAGACCGGCGGCAGCACCGACGCGGTTGGCAACCGCAGGGCCGCGGCGCGCTTCCGGACGGTCGGGGTCTGCCATCGGTTGCTCTGATTTCACCCGTCGAGTTTACCGGCTAAGATCCCACCTCCTCTCCAGAAACCGATCCGGGCGGTCGCCATCAGTCAGCCCAGGCGCACGGAAAGTGATCGCGGGGCGGATTCCGAGCAATATGCGGTCTTAGCTTGTAAAGCCTTCCGATCTGTGATGAGCTTTAAGTCGTAAATCAAGCCACCCGTGGTCGAGGCTTCGCCTCTCCGGGGACTCAATCGAGGAGACCGTGTGGAAAAGGTCCGGGTCGGGTCCGGCGTCGACGTTCCTTCGATTCTTGCGTGAACTCAGGCGTTTCCGGCTACCCAGACGCCTGCTGAGTACTCCAGCCGGGTAGCACGACCGTCTGAACCGACCGGTTCAGACGTGGCCCTATCGAAGGAAGCGCTTCATGATCAAGAACGACCAAGCGCCGGCGTTGATCGACGGCGGCACCGTCGTCGGAACGAACGGTGAAGAGATTGGCAAGGTCGGCCAGGTGTATCTGGACAACCAGTCCGGAGATGTCAGCTGGGTGACGGTGAAAAGCGGCTTGTTCGGCACGCGCGAGTCTTTCGTCCCGACCGATGACGCGACCGTCGACGGGAATGTGGTCACCGTGCCCTTTGGCAAGGACAAGATCAAGGACGCACCCCATGCCAGTGAGGCCGGCGAGGTGTTGAGCCCGGAGCAGGAGAACGACCTGTACTCCTACTACGGCATTGGCTCAGGAACGTCCGCCCGGGACGAATCCGTCGACTATGCCGACCGCGAGAAGACGTCGGCGGCAGCCGAAACGCCCTCCCCGGGAGACACATCGACCGGCGACAGTGCCTACCTGACCCGGTCGGAGGAGCAGCTGCGGGTGGGCACCACGCAGACCGAGGCCGGCAAGGCCCGGCTGCGCAAGTACGTGGTGACCGAGCAGCAGACGGTGACCGTTCCGGTCAGCCACGAAGAGGTTCACGTCATCCGCGAACCGATTGCGGCCGGTGAGGCCGGGACCGAGATCGGCGAGGACCAGGTCGAGGTCACCCTGCACCAGGACGAAGTCCAGGTCGACAAGGACGTCGTGGGCGTGGAAAAGGTGCGATTGGGTACCGAGACCGTGACCGAGCAGCAGCAGGTCACCGAATCCGTTCGCAAGGAACAGATCGATACCGGAGACGCCGTGGACGCCTCTCGCGAGGACGTCTCGGGCCCCAGGGCCTGAATCAACGGCCCCGGTTGGCGTCGGGGCGAAGGGCGTGCGGCCGATCCCCATGCGGGTCGGCCGCACGCCAGCGCGTCAACAAGCACGAAGGAGAACGCCCGCCATGACCACCCCCACGAGGGACCCTTCCGAACCGGCCACCCAGCCGGACAGCCCCGCCGGTGGGGGCGGTGCCGATACGACCGCGAGGCCGGCCGCCATGACCCTCTCGCAGGAGCAGCTCCGGGTCGGTGTGCAGCTGGCCCCGTTGGGCGTGGCCCGGCTGGAGCGGTACTGGGTGACCGAGACCCGAACCCTCACCGTGGAAGTCGCTTGTGAACGGGTCAGATTGGTGTTCGAGCAGCTCGACGGTCAAGGTTCTACCGTCGACGATCCGCCGGCCACCGCGGCGGCCGGGGACGAGACCGCGGGCACGCTCTCACCCTGGATGGTGCTGACCGAAGAACAGCCCGTCGTGACCAAGACCCTGGTTCCGGTCGAGCGGATCCGGTTGGGCACCTACTGGGTCACCGAACAGAAGCAGATCACCGAGTCGGTTCAGGTCGAACGCGTCGAGCTGGACACTGACCCCGCGGTCAGGGTCGCGGAAGGATCCTGACCCGCGAGCTCGCGGCTATGCCGTGAGAACGACCGAGGCCTGGCTGGTCTTGCCGTCCCGGACATAGGTGACGTCGACCTTGTCGCCCGGCTGGGCCTGCACGGCCACGTGGGTCAGCGCGTCTTCGGTGCGAGCCGGGGCGCCGGCCACCACCGTGAGCACGTCGCCCACCTTCAGGCCGGCGGTGGCGGCCGGACCGCCCGAGGCCACACTCTGCACGTAGAGCCCGGCCGGCAGCCCGAAAGCCGCGGCGGCCGCCGGCGAGATCGGGGCCACCGACATTCCGAACGTCGGCCTGGCGAACGTGCCCGTCTTGAGCAACTCATCGGCCACCGGGACGGCCAGATCGACGGGAATGGAGAACCCGATGCCGATGCTGCCGGTCGAGTCGCCGCCGGTGGTCGCGCCGGCCGTGTTCACCCCGACCATCTGCCCCTGGCAGTCCACGAGGGGGCCGCCGGAATTACCGGGGTTGATGGTCGCGTCGGTCTGAATGGCCGCTGAGATGATGGCCGTCGTGCCGCCATCGGCCGGCAGCGTGACCTGCCGCCCGAGGGCGCTGACGATGCCGCGAGTGACCGATCCGTCCAGCCCGAGCGGAGATCCCAGCGCCACCACGGGCTCGCCGACGACCACCTCGTTCGTCGCGATGGCAATCACCGGAAGCTTCGCGGGCAGGTCGACCTTGATCACGGCCAGATCGAGCGGAGTCACCCTTCCCACCACGGTGGCCGGCGCGGTTTCGCCGCTGCTGAACAGCACGCTGAACGTCCCCCCGTCGACTCCGGACGAGATCACGTGGTCATTGGTGAGGATGTATCCGTTATCGCGCAGGATCTCTCCGGTGCCGTTGCTCGACCCGGACCGCCCGCTGACGTGGATGGTCACCACCGAGGGAAGCACGTGGTCGGCGAGAGCGACGGCATCGCAGTTGGTGTCGACCACAGCCGCCGTCTTTGGGGTGCTCCAGTGCACGATCAGCCCGCCGAGAACCCCCGCCACCAGGGCGATCACGGCTCCCAGCGCGAGGAGCACCGGCGGGCGCGACCACGGGCGGTCGTGATCGGCCCTCGGCTCGATGGCCGGCAGCGTCTCGTTCGACTGCATCGCTTCACCAGACACACTCTCGCTCATGATTAGGACATCCTCGTAGTCGTGAACCGTGCTGCGACCGACACCGACCCCTGCCGGAGCTCCGGCTGAATCGTCAGGGATTGTCGCACCGACATTCCGCACGCGCCCGGTTGAGAGGAAGTAGTGGATATGAGTGTGAACGGCAAGAACCTGCGCCGGGTGGTGGCCGCTGCCGTGGCCGTGACGGCGGCTCTGCAGGCGGCCACCGCGGTCGTCGCCCTGCGCCGGGGGCGCCGCGATTACGCCGACGGGGCGTGGGGTCCGGGCCTGGCCGCGATCGCGGTGACCAGCGCCGTGGTCGGGCGGGGAGATCCGTGGCGGCGCTGGGTCACGGCCGCGGCGACGGTGGGGTGGGCGACCCGGCTGGAGACGGCCATGGTGCGGCGGCTGACCCACGCCGACCAGGAGGACCCGCGTTACACCGAGTTCCTGGAAAACGCCTCGATCGTCCAAGTTGTCGCGAAGGTGTTTGTCACCCAGGGTCTGTCCCAGCTCCTGGTGTCCGCTCCCCTCCAGCTGGCGGCGGCCAGCCCGTTGCCCCGCGGGCCGCGGCGCTGGCTCTTCCCCGCCGGCATCGCCCTCATGGCCGCCGGCGCGGTCGTCGAGGGACTGGCGGACCACCAGAAGACCCAGTTCCAACAACGCGACGACGACGCCAAGCCCGATGTGCTCGACACCGGGCTATGGGGCTGGTCCCGACACCCGAACTATTTCGGCGATTCGGTGGTCTGGGACGGCGCCTGGGTGGTCGCCTCGGCGTCCGCTCCCGGGTTCTGGACCCTCCCGGCCCCCGCCCTGATGAGCTACCTGCTCCTCTTCGCCACCGGAGCCACCCGCACCGAGAAGCGGATGGAAAAGCGGCCCGGTTACCGCGAGTACCAGAGTCGGGTCGCGTTCTTCTTCCCCTGGCGCAAGCGGACCGGCCCGGGGTGAGCGGCGCGCCTGGAGTCAGGCGCCCTGCTCGAGGAGCTCGATGCCGTGTTCGTAGTCCTGGTCGGCCTGATGCGCCAACACCCCGACCATCCGGCCGTGATCCGAGTACCACACCGTGAAACCCCCGCCGTGTTCGACCAGGCGGTGCTCATCGAACCCGTCGCCCCAGGCGGCGTAGTTCAGGGTGCGGCCGGCGATCTCGGACCAGAACCCGGGGGCCTGCGCCCAGGTGTCGCTTCCACCGGCGGCGACAGTGCCGGCGATCTCACCCATCCGCTCGGCGTCGCCCCAGTGTTCGACGGACAGGCGCCGGCCGGCCGCGGCGTTCTCGGCCCGGACCACGTCCCCGGCGGCCAGTACCCGCGGATGCGAGGTGCGCAGCGACGCATCGGTCAGCACCCGACCCTGCGACAGGGCGAGTCCGGCCCGCTCGGCCAGCCCCGACCCTGGGGTCACTCCGACCGCGGCCAGCACCAGATCGGCGGGCAGCACCGTGCCGTCGGTCAGTTCGACGGTCGTGGACCCGATCCGAGCGACGCCGGTCTGTCGGTGGAGGGCGACGCCCGCATCGCCGAGCCAGGCCGAGAGTCGGTCCGCCACATCGTCTCCCAGCCGCTTGGCCTGCGGGGCCGATTCGCGGGTCACTTGCGCGACAGTCAGACCGCGGGCGGCCAGCGAACTCGCCGCCTCGCACCCGATGAACCCGGATCCAATCACCACGGCGGTGTGGGCGGCCTCGGCCCGCTCGCGCAGCCATCGGCCCGAATCCAGCGAGCGCAGGGTCAAGGCCCGGTCGGCGCCGGGTACGTCGAGGGTGGACGGTTGCGCGCCGGTGGCCAGCACGGCCTGCTCGAATTCGATCGTTCTCCCGCCGGCCAGGGTGGCCGTCCCGGTGTCCGGGTCGAGGCTGACCACCTCGAGTCCCAGGTCGAGCTCGATGTCGCGGTCGGCGTAGAATCGTTCGTCCTCGAGCGGCAGTTCCTCCTCGCCCGACTCACCACGCAGGTAATCCTTGGACAGCGGCGGCCGGAAGTAGGGCCTGGCCGAGTCGGCCGAGACCAGCACCACTGCACCTGAGCCGCCGGCGGCCCGGAACGCGCCGGCCGCGGCGTGCCCGGCCGGCCCACCCCCGATCACCAGCAAGGCGCAGCGCGTCATGACTGCCGCACGACCTCGAGGCAACGGCGTCCCTGAATTCTCACGGCTGTCATTCTCACTCCTCGAGTGCAGGCAATCCTGACAGCGGTGCCCGAGGCGGAGCCCCCGAAACCCGCCTGAGCGTTTGCCGAACACCGCGGCCGGGGACCGGATCGCCCATGCAGGTAGTGGTGATCGGAGCGACGGGCAATGTCGGCACCCGGGTGGTGCAGGTGCTCACCGAGGCCGGGCACCGGGTGGTCGGGGTCAGCCGCCGACCCGCGCCGCAGGTCCGGCCCTATGCCGGATTACCCTGGCACATCGTCGATGTCGCGGATCCGGAGGCTGCAGGCGAACTGGGCCCGGCCTTCACCGGGGCCGACGCGGTCATCAATCTGGCCTGGGGTTTCCAGCCCGCCCGCGACCGGGACTACCTGCGCCGGGTCGGCGTCGACGGCACCCGGGCCGTGCTGGCCGCGGCCCGATCGGCCGGAGTGCCGCATCTGGTGCACATGTCCTCGGTGGGCGCGTACTCGCCCGCCCCGCGCGGCGTCGCCCAGGACGAGTCGTACCCCACCGACGGCATCCCGTCCTCGCCGTACAGCGTCGACAAGGCCGCTGCGGAAAAAGTTCTCGATGAGTACGAGCAATCCGGCGAGGACGGGCCGGCGGTCTGCCGGGTGCGTCCCGGACTCATCCTGCAGCGCAGCGCGGGCAGCAGTCTGCTGCGCTATGGCCTGCCCGGCTGGGTACCGGCCTGGACGATCGACCTGGCGCTCGTGCTGCCCTTGGACCCGAGCTTCGCGGTGCCCATCGTGCACACCCAGGACGTGGCTCGGGCCATCGGCACCGTCGTTGACCGGGGGGCCACCGGGGCGTTCAACCTGGCCGCCTCGACGCCGTTGACCGCGCCGCTGCTGGCCAAGGTGCTGCGGGCCCGACTTCTCCCGGTGCCTTGGCGGGTGCTGCGCACCCTGGTGGCCGGCGCCTTTGCGGCTCGGGTTTCGCGCCTCGACCCCGGGTGGATCGACTTGGCCTTCTCGGTGCCGCTGTTGGACATCGGCCGGGCGCGCAACGAGCTCGGTTGGGAGCCCGCAGCCTCGGCCGAGGCGGTCATCCGGGAGGCCGTGCAGGGCATGCGCACCGCCGACTCCGGGGCCAGCGCACCACTCCGGCCGCGCAGCGTGGCGGCCGAGCTGTCGGACCAGGCCACCGCGGGCCCGATCGCGCACCGCCGAAAGTCCTGAGCAGTCAGCGTTCCCGGGCCGGGGCCGCGGCACGTGCGCCGAAGAAGTCCCGCTCGGCGTCGGTGCGGGCCGCAGTCGCGGCCCGGCGCCACTGAGTAGCCGACTCGAGGGTTCGACCCAGCCGGGCGAGCAGCTGCGCTCGCGCGGCCGCCAGGTACGGGTACGTCGCGAGCCCGTCGGCCACCTCGGGCAGGGTCAGCAGCTCGTCCAGGTCGGCCAGGCCCTGCGCCGGCCCGCGCAGGTAGGACAAGGCGACGCAGCGGTTGAGGGCCAAGGTTGGAGAGGGATCCACCGAGAGCAGGACGTCGTAGAGGGCCACCACGGCGGCCCAGTCGGTGGCGGCGAACGCCGGGGCCCGGCCGTGCTCGGCGGCAATGGCCGACTGAACCACCAGCGAGGTGCGCGCCCCGCTCGCCCAGGCGGCATCGGCCAGCGCCAAGCCGCGCCGCAGCGTGGCGGCGTCCCATCGGCTGCGGTCGACCTCGGGCAGCACGATCTGGCCGCCGGCGTCGTCCAGCCGTCCGCCGGCCCGGGCCCGGGTGAGCTGGATCAGCGCGAACAGGGCCAGGAAGGACGGGTCGGCCGGCCGGAGCGCATGCAGCACCGAGGCCAGGTACTGGGCCCGGTCGGCCAGGTCGTCGTCCATCAAGGCGGCGCCGTCACTGCGGGTGTGGCCGAGGGTGAAGGCCAGGTGCACCACCCGCGCCACCACCGGCAGCCGGCCGTCCACGGTGGCATCGTCAGGTAGGTCGAGCATCGGACCGGCCCGGACCAGCTTGGCCTTCGCCCGGGTGAGCCTGGCCGCCATGGTCGGAGTAACAACACCGTAGGCGGCGGCGATCCCGGCCGTGGACACCCCGCAGACCAGCCGCAGCGTGAGGGCGATCTGTTCGGTGACCGAGATCCGGGGATCGCAGCACAACACCACCAGGCGCAGCTCGTCGTCACCGACCAACGCGGCATCGGCCACCTGATCGGCCGGTCCGACGACCCCGGACCAGCCACCGGCCACAGTGACCAGCGCCTGCCGGGCCACCTTGGCCCGCCGCACCCGGTCCACCGCCCGTCGACGCGCGGTGGTGATCAGCCAGGCCTCCACCGACGCCGGGACCCCCGAATCCGGCCAGGCCTGCAGAGCCAGGAGAAAGGCATCGGCGGTGGATTCCTCGGCGATGTCCAGGTCCCGCACCGAGCGCAGGGTGGCGGCCAGGACCCGGCCGGACAAATCCCGCCGGGCCCGGGCCGCCACCTCGGCGACCTGGTCACCCACGGGCGCGGGCCCGATCAGCCGAAATCCCAGATCGGCCGGAGCTCGATGTAACCGAAGGGCGCCGGGCAGAGCTTGGCCAGCTCCAGCGCCTGGGCGTCATCGGCCGCCTCCACCAGGTAGTAGCCGCCGACGATCTCCTTCGCCTCGGGCAGCGGGTTGTCCACGCTCTGCACAGCCGTGGTCCGGGTACCGCGCAGGAAGGTGGCGGTCGACATCGGCTGCAGGGCCTCGCCCGAGATGACCTTCGCCCCGGCTGCCTTGACCGCTTCGGAGAAGGCGCCGTGCGCGGCCATGATCTGGTCGAAGTCGGCGTTCCCGCCCGGCGCGTAGGCGTCCTCGGATTCGACGATGGACATCATGTACTTCGGCATGAGTTCCTCCTGCTCTGCTCCGGCCGCCGCGGTGGCGACTCCTCCTCAAGACGAGTCGGCCGCCCGGCAATCGACAATGACGCGCAAGTTTCTCGTGTTCCGTTCCCGGCCGCTCGAGGACCCTGGTCTTCAGGCACCCTTTTCTCCCGCGCCATCAGAGCATGGGTACTCGAGGCGGCGTCGGCCACAGCCGCAGTGCACACCCCGCGGTTCCGAGCGGAGGTTTGCGCCGGTGCCAGTGCGGGAACGAAAAGCTCTGCAGGAATCGATGTCTGGCGTTCAAATTCGAGCGTTGACCGGTGCTGGCTCGGGCCCCGCCCCCGGTCGTCAGGGCGCCTGGCTCGCCCGCCCCCACGGAACTCACCGTGGCCGATGCGCCCGACTCGGCCGCGCACCGCAACCTCCACCACCAAGGACCAGATCATGAGCACACCCACTCAGCCGCACCGCGGACGACCCACCCAGGCCAACACATTCGACGACAAGAGTCGCGACACCGACGCCGGCCGTACTGATGACGACGGCGCACCGTCCGCAACCGCAGCGAAGACCTCTTCGCAGCAGCAGGCGATGGCCGACCGCCAGCAACGACAGTTCGGCGGTATCAAGATCGGCTCCGCGTTCTTCGGGTGGCTCACCGCAACCGGGTTGGCCGTGCTCCTTCTCGCTCTGCTGACCGCCGCCGGCGCCGGCTTTGGCTACGCCAGTAACGCCGACGCGAGTCAGACGGGCACCGCCCCGGTCAAAGCCATCGGCCTGATCAGCGGGATCATCCTCATCGTGGTACTCGCCCTGTCGTATTTCTCCGGCGGTTACGTCGCCGGGCGCATGGCTCGCTTCAACGGCCTCCGCCAGGGCCTCGCGGTGTGGCTGTGGGGCATCGTCTTCGCCATCCTCGTCGCCGTCCTTGCGGCCGTCGCAGGCAGCAAGTACAACCTCTCGCAGACCTTGAACCTGCCCCGGTTCCCGGTCGGGCAGAGCGACGCCACCGTGGCGGCGCTCCTGTTCGCCGTCGTCGCCCTGGTCGCCGCCCTGGCCGGAGCGCTGGCCGGTGGACTTGCCGGTATGCGTTTTCACCGTCGGGTGGATCGCAGCGCTGAGACCGCCGGTCCAGGCGGCGACCCAGCAGATCGGTGAGCCTGGGGCACGTGAGAGGAGATGATCCGGCCGGGAAGTCCTCGCGCCCCTTCGTTGCTGTACCCAACACGCGCACTCGGCGCGGCAGCGGACTGGAGAGAGCCATGAAGATCGTCACCATCGGCCGGGGCCACATCGGCGGAGGTCTGGCCACACTGTGGCGCGCCGCCGGGCACGATGTCCGAGAGTTGGGCAGCGACGGCGGGAGTGTCGCGGACGCCGACGTGGTCCTGGTCGCGGTACCGGGCCCGAAGATCTCGGCGGCCCTGGCGCAGATCAGCGGACTCGAAGGCAAGATCGCGATCGATGCGACCAACGTCTTCGGCCCCCGGGAGGGTGATTTCCCGTCCTACGCCGACGAGGTCAAATCGTTCACGCACGGCCCGGTGGCCAAGAGCTTCAATCTGAATTTCGGCAGCCTTTTCGACCAGGTGGCGGCCCAGCGGGTGCGTCCGAGCAACCTCTACGTGGCCGACGACGAGGCGGCCGAGGTCACCGAACAACTGATCCGCGACGCCGGCTACGACCCCGTACGGGTCGGAGACCTTTCCAAAGCCAGGGATCTGGAGGGATTGGTGTGGCTGCTCATGTCCGTGCAGCCGACCGGCGGGGTGTTCTACCGGTTCGCGCCGCCCGGCGAACTCTGAACAGTCCCACCGCTTGGGTCAGCGAAGCGAGCACTGGGCATCTCGCTGGACACCGCCGGCGGCGACTCAGCTGGCGGCTTCGACCCGGTGCGGGAGCTTCCAGTTCGGCCGCGGGAAGTGGCAGGTGTACCCCCAGGGCATGCGCTCCAGGTAGTCCTGGTGCTCCGGCTCGGCCTCCCAGAACGGGCCGGCCGGGGTCACCTCGGTGACCACCTGGCCGGGCCACAGGCCCGAGGCGTCAACGTCGGCGATGGTATCCAGGGCGACGCTGCGCTGCTCGTCGTCGGTGTAGAAGATCGCCGAGCGGTAGCTGGCGCCGATGTCGTTGCCCTGACGATTGCGCGTCGACGGGTCGTGGATCTGGAAGAAGAACTCGAGCAGATCGCGGTAGCTGGTCGCCGTGGGGTCGAATTCGATCTCCACCGCCTCGGCGTGCCGGCCGTGGTGACGGTAGGTCGCATTCGGGACCTCGCCTCCGGTGTAGCCGACCCGGGTCGACACCACCCCGGGCTGGCGGCGGATCAGATCCTGCATCCCCCAGAAGCAGCCCCCGGCCAGGATCGCCTTCTGTGTTGCCGTCATGACACCCTCCTCGAACTCGTACCTACCCGCGTGGAATCGAGGGCAGCTACCGGGCATAACGCGCGGCACCGGGGTCTGGATTCCGCGGGGATCTTACGGAAGCAGAACACCAATCAACCCAGACCAATGGTGACGCTACCGCCGTTGTGGTCCACGTGGGCGAGCACGTCCGCCGGTATTCGGAACACTCGGCCCGGTGCGGCCGGCCAGGCCACACGTCGTCGGGCCAGCACCCGACCGTGCTGAGAGACCACGACGGTCGGGAACGGCACGTGGGCATCGCTCCAGGCCAGCAGCCGGTTCCGGGGCGGGGGCGGGTCGCCCGGCCGGAGCCAACCGGGTGTGACCCAGCGCAGCGGCGGTGCTGCCGTCAACGGCACGCCGGCCCGGTCGGGCCGGGCTCCGTCCAGGTGCGCGAGCACGGACCGGGCCACCGCGACCCCGTCCAGGGCGGCGATGTCGGCGGTGTCCACTGGGTGCAGCAGGTTGCCGGCGGCGAAGACACCGAGCCGGCTGGTACGCAGCGCGGTGTCGGTGATCGGGCTCCGGCTGATCGGATCGAGGTCCAGGCCGGCCGCCCGGGCCAGCTCCTGGTCGCCGATCCAGTCACCCGACAGGATCACCGTGTCGCACTCGATGTCGCGAGATCGACCGGTGTCCAGGTGCTCGATCCGCACCCCGGTGACCGACGGCCGGCCGTGGATGTCGACCACGCGGGTCCGGGTGGCCACGGTGGTCCGGAAGTAGGGCCGACCGATGGCCGAGAAGACGGCGTAGGAATCGGGTTTCGGATATTCGGTGGTCATCAGCACGGTGTCGCAGCCGGCGTGCCGCAGGGTCAGCGCGGCCGACCAGCTGACCAGCTCGGCCCCGACGATGACGGCCCGCCGGCCCACCGCGCCGTGCCGCAGGTGGACCAGGTTCTGCAAATGGCCGGTGGTGTAGACACCCGAGGACCGGTCGCCGGGAATGAGACGGGCCGACCGGGGGCGTTCCCGAGCTCCGGTGGCCAGCACGATCGCGTCGGCGGACAGGGTATGTCGGCCGGCCGGACTGGTCACCTGCACGGTGCGCTCGCCGGCCCAGCCGGTGACCATGGCCCCCTCCAGGAGGGTGGCACCGGCGGCCACGGCCCGGGCGCGCAGCATCCGGGCGTAGTGCGGGCCGCTGACGAACCGGTGCAGGTCGCGCAGGCCGTACCCGGGGTGGTCGCTGTGCCGGGGAATGCCGCCGGCCACGGCCTCGCGTTCGACCACCAGCACCTGACCCCGCACCTTCGGGGCGAGCTCGGTCGCGGCCCGCAGCCCGGCCGGGCCGCCGCCAATGATCAGCACCGTCGGGTCATTCACCGCTCGCCCCTGCCCCCAACAGCTGCAGAACCTCGGCGCCGCAGTAGAACCCCTGGCAGCGGCCGTTCTGGGCGCGAGTGCGGCGGCGGAGTCCACCGAGCGTGGTCGGCGGGATGGGAGTGGTGAAGGTGTCCCGGATCTCCCCTGCGGTGACCCGCTCGCAGAAGCAGACGATCCGGCCGTAGGCGGGGTCGGCGGCGATCCGGGCGGCGTCGGCGTACGGGCGCACAAAAGCCTCCCCCAGGTTGGGCATGCGGGGCGGGTCCGGCAGGTCGGTGCGGGCCGCTGCGGTCAGGTGGCCGCCGTCGCGCAGCAGTTCATCGACGTACTCCGCGATGGCCAGGCTGGAGGTCAGCCCGGTGGACCGGATGCCGCCGACCACCACGTACCGCTGCTCAGCGTCGACCTCGATCAGGTAGTCGGAGTGGCTGCTGGCGGCCCGCAGACCGGCGTAGGTCGCCGTCACCTCCTCGTCCATCAGCTCCGGCATCAGCCGCCGGCCCTTCTCCAACAGGAACTCGATACCCGTGAGCGTGGTGGAGGTGTCGGTGCGGTCGTCGATCTCCTCCGCGGTCGGGCCGAGCATCACGTTGCCGTACACGGTGGGGCTGATGAGCACGCCCTTGCCGACCTTGCTGGGAACCGGCAACACAATCCTGTCGGCCAGCGGTCGGGCCAGTTTGTCGTACACCAGCAGCTCACCGCGGCGGGGGGTGAGCCGGAATCGGTCGTGCCCGAACAACCGATCCAGGGCATCCCCGCCCAGCCCGGCCGCGTTGACCACCCACCGAGCGTCCACGTGTCCAGCGTCGGTACGTAGCCGGGTGCGGTCGGGCCCGACCTCGACCGCATCCACCCGGTGCGCCAGCTTCAGGGTGACGCCGCGCAGCACGGCCTCGGTGGCGAAGGCCAGGCTGGTGGTCCAGGTGCAGGTGATCGACTCCCCGGGCACGACCAGGCCGCCCAGCGCGCCGGGGCCGAGATGGGGCAGATCGGCGTAGATCTCGTCCGGTCCGACCAGGAACGTGTCGCCGTAGCCGTTCTTCTCGGCCTTGGCCCGCAGTCCCGGGAGCGCGGCGAGCTGGTCTGCCTCCCAGGCCACCAGCACCGCGCCGGTTCGTTCCACCGGGATGCCAACTACCTCTGCGTAGTCCGACAGCAGCGCGTACCCCCGGCGGACCAGGCGGGATTCCAGAGTGCCTGGGGTGGCGTCGAAGCCGGTGTGCAGGATGGCCGTGTTGGCCTTGCTGGTGCCGTCGCCGACGTCATCGCGCGCGTCCAGTAACGCCACGGACAGGTCGTACCCGGCCAGCCGTCGGGTGATGGCCGCACCGACCAGACCCGCACCGATCACGGCGATGTCGTACATCAACTCACTCCTGACGTGGAGGCGACCGCGGCGAGCCAACGGCTTCGGAAGTCACTAGCTCGGCTCGGTGACCAGTGCGGCGAGATGACCTGTGCCGGCCTCCATCTCACGATGGCATCGGACAGCGTCAGGTCGGGATCGGTGGCCATCCGGCCCAGGGCCGCCGCTCCCAGTGCGGTGGCATGCGGCCACGGGTACACGTCGACCTCGACCTGCAGCTGGTCGGCCACCGCCTGCAGGAGCACCCGGCTGCGGGCCAGACCGCCGTCGACCCGCAACCGGCGCAGCGGCTGCCCGGTCTCGGCGGCGACCAGCCGACCCAGCTCGGCCACCTGCGCGGCGATGCCCTGGAGCACGGCCAGCACGATCTCCCCCCGCCCGGTGGACAGACTCATCCCGGTCAGGCCGGCGGTGGCGTCCGGCCGCCACCAGGGTGCGGCCAGCCCGGCCAGGGCGGGGACGCACACCACCCCGCCGGCGTCGGCCGCGGCCACCTCGTCCAGGTCGGATGCATGGGCGATCAGGCCCAGGTCCCGCAGCCAGCGCACGGCCGAGGCCGCCGCGTAGACCTGCCCGTCCACGCAGTAGGTGGTGTCGTGGCGGGTGGTCCAGGCGATCGAGGCGGTCAGTCCCGACGCCGACCGGGAGGGCGCCGTCCCAGTGTTGGCCAGCAGGAACGCCCCGGTGCCCAGGGTCACCTTGGCCTGCCCGGGGGTCAGGCAGTTCTCCGCAGCCAGCGCCGCCTGTTGGTCGACAATGATTCCGCCCACCGGGATGTCGGCCCCGAACAC
This sequence comes from Nakamurella sp., assembly GCA_965277905.1. Taxonomy (GTDB): domain Bacteria; phylum Actinomycetota; class Actinomycetes; order Mycobacteriales; family Nakamurellaceae; genus Nakamurella. The sequence goes on along the minus strand of CBDIDW010000004.1, from coordinate 228,981 downwards.
GGTGGTGGTGCCGGCCACGCTGTCGCAGGGCAGGATCGCCGGGAGCGACTCGCCGCCCAGGCCGAACAGCTCGAGCAGCTCCGGGTCCCATTCCCTCTGGTCCAGGTCGAGCAGCAGCGAGCGGCTAGCCGTGGTGGCGTCAGTGACGAAGGCGCCCGTCAGCCGATGCAGCAGCCAGCTGTCGGTGGTGGTCACGACGCCGTCGCGGGTGTGGTGACGACGCAGCCAGGCCAGTTTGGGGGCGGAGAAGTACGGGTCCAGCACCAACCCGGTGCGGGCGGCCACCCACTCGCGGTGGTCGGCGAGTTCTGCGGTGATCGACTCGGCCCGGCGGTCCTGCCACACCAGCATCGGGGACAGCGGGCGGCCGGTGGCACGGTCCCAGGCCAGCACGGTCTCGCCCTGATTGGCCAATGCGACCACATCGATACCGGCGCCGGCCTGGGCGGCGGCGGCGCGTCCGGACACCAGGACCGACTGCCACAGCTGTTCCGGATCCTGCTCGACGCCCCCGCCGGGCAGATAGCTGGGCGTGACCTGGACCTCGCCTACGCCGAGCACGTCGCCGTCCGGCCCGACCACCACCGCCTTGGTGCTCGAGGTGCCCTGGTCGATGGCGAGAACGGTGGTCATCAGGCCACCACGATCTGCGGGCCGGACTCGGCGATCTCGGCGGACGGCCGCACATCAGTGATCAGTCCGCTGAGCCGGTCCAGATCGCAGACCCGGTGCCGGGCCACCTTGCCCAGCTTGCTGGCATCGGCCAGGGCGAACGACTGCGCGGTATTGCCCAGGATGGTCCGGCGTACCGCCACCTCGTCCAGGTGGTAGTCGGTCAGGCCGGCCTGGACGTCGATCCCGCCCGAACCGAGAAAGGCGATGTCGGCATAGAAGTCGGCGAAGAAGGCCTGGGCGACCGCGCTCGACACGGCCAGATCCCCCGCCCGCACCCGGCCACCACAGACCAGCACTTCCAGTCCGGGGTGATCGGCCAGCTCGGTGGCCACCCGGAGTGAGCAGGTGGCCACGGTCGCGTTCAGGTCGCGGGGCAGGGCCCGGGCCACCGCCTCCGCGGTCGTACCCAGGTCGAGCACCACGGTCTGGCCGGGCCGGACCAGCGCGGCGGCGGCCCGGCCGATGCGGTCCTTGGCCGGCCGGGCCCACCCCGAACGGTCGATGAAACCGGCCTCGTCGCCGCGGGAATCCAGGCCGGCCACGGCGGCGCCGCCCCGCACCCGGGTGAGCGCTCCCCGTTGTTCGAGCACGAGCAGGTCCCGACGCACGGTCTCGGCCGAGACCTCGAGCAGCTGCGCCAGATCCTCGGTGCTGGCCAGGACTGACTCCCGCACCCGGGTCAGGATGCGGGAGTGTCGCTCGGCCACCAGCACGAACGCTCCTCAGATCTCCGTGGACTTATGTGGACAAGTATGGAAACTTGACCAAACTTGTGTCAAGCGGGGGCAGTAGAGGCGCTGTGGGGTGACTCACCAGCCGCGATCCTGATCCGTCGGATACGATTGACGCGTTCGTGGAATTGTCGCGGGCAGTCGAGGGTGGATGTCTCGCCGATGGAACTCGAAGGCCGCGACCGGATCGCACCAATCAGGTGCCTCTCGTTGCTCTTCGGCCTTTGTTCATCGTTAGGTAGTGCCATGTCCTCCGCTGTCTCCGTGTCCCCCGACCTCACTTCTGAATCGGTCCAGTTCGCCGAACTCGACCTCCCTGCCCCCCTGCTGCGTGCCGTCGCCGACCTCGGGTTCACCGAGGCCACGACCATTCAGGAGCGCGCCATTCCGGCCTTGCTGGCCGGTTCCGACATCACCGGCGTGGCCCAGACCGGTACCGGAAAGACGGCGGCCTTCGGGCTGCCCCTGCTAGCCGCGATTGATCCTGCCCTGCGCCAGGTCCAGGCCTTGGTGCTCACCCCCACCCGCGAGCTGGCCATCCAGGTGGCCGAGGCGATCACCACCTTCGCCGCCCACATGCCGACGGTCAACGTCGTCGCCGTGTACGGCGGCGCCGCCTTCTTACCCCAGCGGGCCGCGCTGCGGGCCGGCGCCCAGGTCGTGGTCGGCACCCCCGGCCGGATCATGGATCACCTAAAGCGCCACACGCTCTCGCTCGACGCGCTGAAGTTCCTGGTCTTGGACGAGGCCGACGAGATGCTCCGGATGGGCTTCGCCGAGGACGTCGACACCATCCTGTCCGGCGCCCCCACCGACCGGCAGACGGCGCTGTTCTCAGCGACCATGCCGGCGCCGATCCGGGCCGTCTCGGCCAAGCACATGACCGACCCGATCGACATCACCGTGGCCCGGGCCACCGCCACCGTGGCCAACGTCCGGCAGTCCTACGCGGTGGTTCCGTTCCGGGACAAGGTCGATGTGCTGGCCCGCTGCCTGCAGGTGTCCGACGCCGACGCCACCATCGTCTTCGTCCGGACCAAGGAAGCCTGCGACCAGGTCGGCACCGAGCTGATCGCGCGCGGCGTGTCGGCCGCGGCCATCAACGGCGACGTGGCCCAGAAGGAACGCGAGCGAATCATCGACCGACTCCGCTCGGGCAAGCTCGATGTCCTCGTGGCCACCGATGTGGCCGCCCGCGGCCTCGACGTGGATCGTATCGACCTGGTCGTCAACTTCGACGCCCCCGGCGAGACCGAGTCCTACGTGCACCGCGTCGGGCGCACCGGCCGGGCCGGCCGTCCCGGTGAGGCGCTGACCTTCTTCACCCCGCGGGAGGTCAGCCGGCTTCGGCTGATCGAGCGCGCGATCAAACTCAAGCTGGAGCCGGTCACCCTCCCGACCGACGCGGATGTCGCTGCTCACAAGGCTTCTCGCGTGCTGACCGCTGCGGTCGAGCGGCTGGCCGCGGGCCGGATGGCGCCCTACCGGCAGGCCGTGGCCACCTTCCTGGCCGAGCAGGACCTGACCGCGGGCGAGCTTGCCGCCACCTTGCTGGCCCTGGCCGCCGGCGATGACGGCAGCGTGGCCGAGCCGGCCGCTCAGGTCGCCTCCTTCGACGAGCGCGCCGAGCGCACTGAGCGTTCTGAGCGCGGCGGCAACCGTCCCGACCGCCCGCGTCGCTCGGAGGCCGGCCCGGCCGGTCCCCGGTACCGGGTCGCCGTCGGTCGCCGGCACGGCGTCCGACCGGCCGGCATCGTCGGTGCCATCACTGCCGAGGGTGGTTTGCACGGCAAGGATCTGGGCCGGATCGACATCTTCGACGATTATTCGGTGGTGGAAATCGGCGGGCACATCTCCCGCGAGGCCTTCGGCCGCATCTCCCGGGCCCGGGTCAGCGGCCAGGCCCTGGACATCCGCCTGGAGACCGGGCCCGGTCACGCCGGACCGGGTCGGGATCGCCCCGCTCGGGCGGGGTCCCCGACTGATCGTCCGCACGCCCGGCGGGAAGTCCGGCACGCCTGAGTCTCACCAGATGACCGGGAGCGCTTCCACCCCGTGCACGATGCTGTACTGCCGGAAGGCGATCTCCTCGAATCCGATGGCCAGGGCAAGGTTCGGGAACCGGCGCAGCAGCGCGGGAAACGCGATGGCCAGCTCGATCCGGGCCAACTCGGCGCCCACGCAGCGGTGGATTCCGTAGCCGAACGCCAGGTGAGAACGGTTGGCCTGCACCGGATCCACCACGTCTGGGCGCGGCCAGGAGGCCTCGTCCCGGTCGGCCGAGGACAGGGAGCACAGGATCATCTCGCCCTTGGCGATGTGCACGTCACCGATCGTGAGGTCTTCCAACGCAAAGCGCGGGAAGGCCACCTGGACCACGGTGAGGTAGCGCAACAACTCTTCGACGATCGGCCCGGGGTCGGCGCTGCTGCGCAGGGCGTCGGCCAGGTCCGGCCGTTGCAGCAGCACCAGGGTGCCCAGCGCGATCATGCTGGCGGTCGTCTCATGGCCGCCGGTGAGCAGCCCGTCGGCCAGCCCGGCCAGCTCCAGATCGGTGATGTCATCGCCGTGATCGCGGACGATCGCGCCGATCAGGCCGTCACCCGGATGGGCTCGCTCCCGGGCCACCAAAGTCTGCAGGTACTGCAGCGACGCCGTGATCGCGCCCATCGGGTCGCCCAGGTTGGCGAAGATGTCGAACCGGGATTCACTGAGCGCACCGAACTCGGCCCGCTCGGACTCGGGCACGCCCAGGAGTTCGCTGATGACCAGCGACGGGATCAGGGTGGCGAAGAGTTCCTGCAGATCGGCGGGCTGACCCGCCGCCTCGATGGCGTCCAGTTGAACGCCCACGATCTCCTCGATGCGCGGAATCAATCGGGACAACCGGCGCACGGTGAATTCCGGCGTGAGCAGCTTGCGCAGCCGGGTGTGGTCGGGTGGGTCAGCGAAACCCAGGCCGCCCGGGTCGACCGCCGGCGGCTCCTGCCCAACCGCCGCCTGGGCCAGCCGATGGAAGTCGTTCGAGAACGACGACGGATCGGCCAACACCTGCTTGACATCGGCGAACCGGGTGACGAGCCACGCCGAAATCCCGAACGGGAACTCCAGCTTGGTCACCGGAGCATCGGCCCGCCGCTGCCCGAGTTCGGGCACGGGGTCGAATCCGTGGCGCAGCAACGGCATGAATGCTTCGGTCACAGAAAGGTCCTCGTCGTTCGCAGGTGCCCGCCCATCGTCGCACCCGACTCCCGCGTTCGTGTTGATCATGGGGTTCAGGACGACGGGCTGGGCGCGTCGCGCGGAACACGCCGACTCTGCAGGCGTGAATCCCATGATCAACACCGGGATGGGGGTCACCGGCGGTGACGGGCGGTCAGAACAACCGGGGCGGCCCGTGCGGATCCACCGAGCCCGCGGCGGACGCGACCACCGGGAGGCTTCCGGCCGGAAACAATGCGCCCTCCGCTCCCGGTACACCCGCACCGACCTCGCGAAACCGCTCGTCGACCAGGCCGAACTCGGCCTTCACCGCGGCCACCCGGCGGCCGATCAGCCGGCGGTAGTCCGGGTCGGCGTTCGCTCCACGCCGGTACAGCTGCTCATACGCGGGCACCAGGTCCGGCCGGGTCCGGGTGAGCCAGGCCAGGAACCATTCCCGGGCCCCCGGCCGCAGATGCAACACGATGCCGGTGACGCCGGTCGCTCCGGCCTGCACCAGGTGCCCGACGAGCTCGCGGAGTGCGTCGGTGCTGTCGGTCAGGTGGGGCAGGATCGGCGCGATCAGCACGCCGCACCCCAACCCGAGCTCGGTGATCTTGCGGATCAGTCCGAGCCGGGCGGCCGGGGTCGGCGTGCCGGGCTCCACCGTGTCATGCAGCTCGCGGTCCAGCATGGCCAGCGAAATGCCGAGCCCTACCGGCACTTTCTCGGCCAGCTCGGCGATCAGCGGCAGGTCGCGGGCCAACACGGTGCCCTTGGTCAGGACCGAGAACGGGGTGCCGCTGTCGGCCAGCGCAGCGAGCACGCCGGGCATCAGCGCGTACCTGCCCTCGGCCCGCTGGTACGGGTCGGTATTGGTCCCCAGGGCCACCGATTCGCGCTGCCAACGCGGCGCCATGACCTCCCGCCCCAGCACCTGGGCCACGTTGGTCTTGACCACGATCTGGGTGTCGAAGTCCCGGCCCGAGTCCCACTCCAGGTACTCATGGGTGCGCCGGGCGAAACAATAGGTGCAGGCGTGCGTGCAGCCCCGGTAGGGGTTGATGGTCCAGGAGAACGGCATCGGTCCGCCACCGGGCACCCGGTTCAGGGCTGACTTCGCGTGGACCTCGTGGAAGGTCACGCCGGCGAATTCCGGCGACTGGATGGAGCGGACCAGACCCGAGAGCCGGGCCATGCCGGGCAACGCTCCGACGTCGTCGAAGGTCAACTCCTGGGTCTGCCACCTCACCCTTGCATCAGATCACATGTTCGATAAGATTGCCAGTATGTGGGGGATCAGCGTCTCTTCGGCGATTGCCTGCTGGTCGGTGGTGTTCAGGTTCTTGACCATGACGGTGCCCGCCTCCAGATCCCGGTCGCCCAGGATGAGCGCGACCTTCGCCCCGGATCCGTCGGCGGAGCGCAGCGCCGCCTTGAGTCCGCGGCCGCCGTAGGACCGGTCCGTCCGGATGCCGGCGGCGCGCAGCCGACCGGCCAGTACCGCCATCCGGCGGGAGGCGGCATCGCCCAGCGGCACGCCGTACACCTGGCAACTGGACAGATCAGCCACGGTCAGGCCCTCAGCCTGGGTCGCCAACAGGGTGCGGTCGACGCCGAGCCCGTAGCCGATCCCGGACAGCGACTGCCCGCCGAGTTCGGCCATCAGTCCGTCGTAGCGTCCGCCCCCGCCCATGCCCGCCTGCGCCCCCAGTTGTGGGTGCACGAACTCGAACGTGGTCCGGGTGTAGTAGTCCAGGCCGCGCACCATCCGCGGGTTCAGCACGTAGTCGATGCCCAGCTCGTCCAGCACTGCCCGGACCTGACCGAAGTGATCCGCGCAGGCATCGCACAGGTGGTCGGCCATCAGCGGAGCCTCGGTCAGTTGCGCCTGCACGGCGGCGCGCTTGTCGTCGAGCACGCGCAGTGGGTTGAGCGCCGCCCGGGCGCGGGTCTCCTCATCCAGGTTTAACCCGGCCAGAAACGCCTGCAGCCGTTCCCGGTAGGCCGGCCGGCAGGTCTCGTCGCCCAGCGAGGTCAGGTCGAGCCGGTACCCGGTCAGGCCGAGCGCGCGGAAGCCCTCGTGGCCGACCGCGATGACCTCGGCGTCCAGGGCCGGGTCGTCCGAGCCGATGGCCTCGATCCCGACCTGCCAGAACTGGCGGTAACGGCCGGCCTGGGGCCGCTCGGCCCGGAAGAACTCGCCCGCGTAGCGGAGCTTGACCGGCAGCACCCCGCGGTCCAGGCCGTGCTCGATGACCGAGCGCATGACGCCGGCGGTGCCCTCCGGGCGCAGGGTGAGCGAGCGGCCGCCGCGGTCGTCGAAGGTGTACATCTCCTTGCGGACGACGTCGGTGGACTCGCCCACCCCGCGGCTGAACACCTCCGTGTGCTCGAACACGGCCAGCTCGATAGGCGCGTACCCGGCCCGGTCGGCGGCCGAGTCAAGGGCGTCGCGCACAGCGGTGAAGGTGCGTGAGAGCGGCGGCAGGTACTCCATGACGCCCTTGGGCGCGCTGAACAACGGCATGGTGATCTTCTCGATGCTGGTCAGGTCAGGAACGGGTTGGTCCGGCGTTCGGCCCCGATGGTGCTGGTCGGGCCGTGCCCCGGGGCCACGATGGCGTCGTCGGGTCGGGAAAGCAACCGAGTCCGGATGGATTGGAGCAGGGTCGAGCTTGATCCCCCGGGCAGGTCGGACCGCCCGATCGAGCCGGCGAACAGGGTGTCCCCGGTGAACAGCAGCTCGGGTTGGCCCTCGGCCGCGTCGATCCGGTAGACCGCGGACCCGCCGGTGTGACCGGGGGTGTGGTCGACGCGCACGGCCAGGCCGGCCACTTCCAGGGTTCCCAGGGGCGACTCGACCGTGCTCGGCCGCAGATGCGACACGTCCGTGCCGTCCAGCAAAGCGGCCAACGAGCCCAGCGACGCGGCCGGGTCATCGAGCATGTACTGATCATCGGAGTGCAGGTAGGCGGGGATGTCGTAGGCCTGACAGACGACCGACGCGTCGGCCAGATGATCGATGTGGCCGTGGGTCAGCAGCACGGCCGCGGGGGTCAGCCGGTGCTCGGTCAGGGTGGCGTCCAGACGGGCGGCTGCGTCCTCCCCCGGGTCGATGACCAGGCAGTCGCCGTCGGCGTGCGCGGCGATCACGTAGCAATTGGCCGCCAAGGAACCGGCCGGGAACCCCGCGATCAGCACCCGGCCACCCTACGGGCGCGGCGCGCACAGCCGCTTCACATTCGAACTCACCTGGGCCGATGGTTTCCTCACCTAGACTCACGCCCCGGAGCCCGTTCCTTCCCTCGGGTGCCCCAGTACCCGCCGCAGGAGGAACCACGCCGTGCCCAGCAACCAGCAACGACGCGAGGCCGCCAAGCGAAAGCTGGAGCGCCAGCTCGTTCGCCGGCAGGAACGCGCCAAGGCGAGGCGTCAACGGTTGCTCATCGGCGGTGTCGTGGTGGCCGTGCTCGCCATCGGCGGGATCGTCACCTACGTGACGTTGCACAAGTCCACGCCGGCCGCGTCCTCGGATGCCACCACCTCGGGCGCCTCGTCCGCAGCGTCGTCCGCAGCGCCGGCCACGCCCTGCACGTACACCACCACCGATGTGGCCAAGACGGTCAAGGCCGTCAACCCGCCGACCAACACCTCCCCGGCCAATATCGGCAATGTCGACGTCACCATCACGATGAACGGCCAGGCCGTGCCGATCACCCTGAACCGCAAGCTGGCCCCGTGTGGGGTCAACTCGTTCCTGTCGCTTGCCGGCCAGGGCTTTTATGACAACAGCGACTGCTGGCGGCTGACCAAGTCCCAGCAGCTGAACATCCTGCAGTGCGGCGATCCGTCCGGGAAGGGCAACGGCGGGCCCGGTTACACGTTCGCCGACGAGAACGCTACGGCCACCGACTTCCCGGTGGGCACGCTGGCCTACGCCAACTCCGGGGCCGACAGCAACGGATCGCAGTTCCTCATTGTGTACGGCACCACCAAGCTGGCCAGCGCCGGGTATTCGGTCATCGGCACGGTGTCCAGCGACGGCATGAAGGTCATCCAGGACATCGCCGCCAAGGGCGTGACCGGCGACACCCAGACCGGCGCACCCGTGCAGAAGGCCACCATCAGCAAGGTGGCCATCCCCGACGGAGCGACGACGGCGGTGGGCACGTACACCAGCGCCTCGCCCAGTCCCTCGGCGCCCGAATCACTCGGGTCCACGTCGTCCGGTGCGGCCGACTCGGGCGCGTCCGTCTCGGCCAGCGCGCCCGCCTCGACCGGCTGATCAGCCCGAATCCGGCTGGGCCAGGCGAGCCGACCATTTCTGTTCGATGCGGCCGAACCGCCAGATGGCCGACGCCACGAGCCAGGCGAGTACGAACAGGGCCACGATCCCGTATCCGGCGTACTCCAGCGGGATGCTGGCGACGGCCAGCAACGGGCCCGATGAGATGTCGGCCAGGTCGACCAGCACCCCGACCAGCTCGATGGTGCCGATGGTCAACGCCACCGCCACCGACAACGAGGTGATGGTGATGTTGTAGAAGACCTTGCGCACCGGCCGGGTCAAGGCCCAGCCGTAGGCGACGTTCATGAAGACGCCGTCGGTGGTATCCAGCAGGCACATGCCCGCGGCGAACAGAATGGGCAGCACCACAATCGCGTACCAGGGCAGACGGAACGCCGCCGCGCCACCGGCCAGGACCAGCAGCCCGACCTCGCTGGCGGTGTCGAAACCGAGCCCGAAGAGCACGCCGATCGGATAGATCTGCCCGGGCTTGCGCACCGAGCGGGTCAGGCCACCCAGGAAGCGGTTGAAGAAACCACGCCGATTGAGCTGGTCCTCCAGCTCCTGCTCGTCGTATCCACCTTGGCGCATCCGCCGGAACACCCGCAGGATGCCCAGCAGCACGGCCAGGTTGACCAGGCCCAGGATCCACAGGAACGCCCCGGACACCGACGCCCCGACGACCCCGGTGACCGCGTGCAGGGTGGAGTGCTGGTCCATGATCGGCGCGGCCAGCGCCCTGACCCCGACCGACAGCAGCAAGGCCAAACCGAACACCACGGTCGAGTGGCCGAGCGAGAACCAGAAGCCGACCGACAGCGGTGTGCGCGGGCTCTGGGCCAGCAGCTTGCGGGTGGTGTTGTCGACGGCGGCGATGTGGTCGGCGTCGAAGGCGTGCCGGAGCCCCAGCGTGTAGGCGAACACTCCGACCCCCACCCCGTACACCCCGGTGGAGCCGCCCAGGTCGTACGCCTTGGGCACCACGAAGACGAGCAGCACCCCGAAGCCGACGAGGTGCAGCAGGACAATGAAGCCGTACATCCCGCCCAGGCTGATCCAATCCGAGCGGGTCAGGTTCCGGCGGAACTGCCGCCACGCGTCCGCCCGCTCCGCGGTCATGACCACCTCGCTCGTACCGCCCTTTTGCGACTGATTCGCAAGAGCGTAGCGGGGCCGGATCAGGACATGGTTGCGGCGTCCCGACACTTGGCACACAGGCCGTGCAGCTCCAGGGCGCCCACCCCGTCCAGCACGAAACCGGTGGCGCCGGCGAAGATCGAGACCGCCTCGGCCACCGCAGGTGCCGGTACCTCGGTGAGCCGATGACAACGCGTGCACACGGCGTGATGGTGCGCCTGATGGGCCAGCCCGTAGCTCACCGGCTGATCGGCCAGGGCCACGCTGTGCAGCAACCCCAGCTCCTGCAACGTGGTCACGGTGCGGTAGACGGTCGAGACGTCCGCCCCCGCCCGCGCGTGCAGGTCGGCCACGCTCAGGTGTCCGTCGGCCGCCGAAAGGGCTTGCAGCACCGCGATGCGCACTCCCGTGCAGCGCAGACCCTGCGCTCGCAGCAGGGTCCGGGCCGCGACATCGGTCAGGCCCTCAGGCACTCGTCACTCGGTACACGTCGTAGACGCCCTCGACGTTGCGCATGGCCCGCATCAGGTGGCCCAGGTGCTTGGGATCGCCCATCTCGAAGGTGAACCGGGAGATGGCCATCCGGTCCTTGGACATGGACAGATTGGCCGACAGGATGCTGACCTTGCTGTCCGAGAGGGTCTTGCTGATGTCGGTGAGCAGCCGGGACCGGTCCAGCGCCTCCACCTGCACGGTGACCAGAAAGGCCGAGGCCGCGTTGGGATCCCAGGACACGTCCACCAGCCGGGCCTCCTCGGCCCGCAGCGCATCGGCGTTCGTACAGTCCACCCGGTGCACGGACACCGCCCCGCCCTTGGTGATGAAGCCGAGGATCTCGTCACCGGGCACCGGAGTGCAGCACCGGGCCAGCTTGACCTGGATGTCGGAGATGCCCTTGACCAGCACCCCGACGCTGGTGACCGGCCGGGGGGTCCGGGTGCGCGACGGGCCGGTGCGTTCCGCGATGGCGTCGCCGGCCTCCTCCGCTCCCCCGAAGGAACCCACCAGCCGGGTGACCACGGTCTTGGCGGATTCGTGGTTCTCCCCCACGGCCGCATACAGCGCCGCGATGTCCTTGTGGCCGAGCTCGCGGGCCACCGTGGTGAGTGCGTCCTGGGACACCAGTCGCTGCACCGGCACGCCCTCCCGGCGGGCCGCCTTGGCGATCAGGTCGCGACCCGTTTCCACCGCCTCCTCGCGGCGTTCCCGGGCCATGTGCTGGCGGATCTTGGTCTTGGCCCGCGAAGACTTGACGAATTTCAGCCAGTCCTGGCTGGGGCCGGCATTGGGTGCCTTGGAGGTGAAGATCTCGACGATCTGCCCGCTGATGAGTGGCTTTTCCAGCGCCACCAGGCGACCGTCCACCTTGGCCCCGATACATCGGTTTCCGACCTCGGTGTGCACGGCGTAGGCGAAATCGACCGGCGTGGACCCGGCCGGCAGCGTATGAATGTTGCCTTTCGGAGTGAAGACGAAGATTTGGTTCGCCGACATCTCGAAACGCAGATTGTCCAGGAATTCACCGGGATCGCCGGCCTCCCGCTGCCAGTCCAGCAGCTGCCGCATCCACGCCATCTCGTCAACGGAACTCGTTGCCCCGGTGTGGGTTCCGCGGGTCTCCTTGTAACGCCAGTGGGCGGCGATCCCGTACTCGGCGGTGTGATGCATGTCGTAGGTGCGGATCTGCACCTCCAGCGGTTTTCCTTGCGGGCCGATCACCGTGGTGTGCAACGACTGGTAGACCCCGAATCGGGGCTGGGCGATGTAATCCTTGAACCGGTTGGGCATTGGCGGCCACAATGCGTGCACGACGCCCAGCGCGGCATAACAATCGCGCTCCGTCGCAACGAGGATGCGCACGGCGACCAGATCGTGGATCTCGTCGAATTCGCGACCACGGATCTGCATTTTTTGGTAGATCGAATAGTAGTGCTTGCCCCGCCCGACGATGTCGGTGGGAATCTTGGCGGTCCCGAGAACGGCCCGCAGCTGGGTCGTCACTTCGGCCAGATAGGTGTCGCGGGACGGTGCCCGGTCGGCCACCAGCCGGACGATTTCGTCGTAGCGCTTGGAATGCAGGATGGAGAAGGCCAGATCCTCCAGCTCCCACTTGATGGTGGCCATGCCCATCCGGTGGGCCAGCGGCGCCATCACGTCGAGGGTCTCCCGGGCCTTGCGGGCCTGCTTGTCCGGCGGCAGGAAGCGCATGGTGCGCATGTTGTGCAGCCGGTCGGCCAGCTTGATCACCAGCACCCGCGGGTCCTGGGCCATGGCGATGATCATCTTGCGGATGGTCTCGGCCTCGGTGGCGTCCCCGAACCGCACCTTGTCCAGCTTGGTCACGCCGTCGACCAGATGCGCCACCTCGAGCCCGAAATCCCGGGTGACGTCGGCCAGGGTGTACGGGGTGTCCTCGACCGTGTCGTGCAGCAAACCGGCGGCCAGGGTCAAGGTGTCCATGCCCAGATCGGCCAGGATGGTCGCCACCGCCAGCGGATGCGTGATGTAGGGGTCGCCGGACCGGCGGAACTGCCCCTGGTGCGCGTTCTCGGCCACCTCATAGGCAGCCTGCAGCACCTTGACGTCGGCCTTCGGGTGCAGGGTGCGGTGCACGGCGAACAGCGGTTCCAGCACGGTACGGGTGGGGGTCGCGGGGTTGCGCTGCCCGCTGATCCGCCGGGTGAGCCGGGCCCGCACCCGGCGGGTGGCCGACACGGCACCGTTGACCGGCGCCGGTTCCGGATTCAGCTCGGGGGTGGGCTCCGCGGCGGTGCCCACCTGACGCAGCTCCGGAGGCCGCGCCCGCGCCGCCCGGACGACCCGCTCGGTTCGTTCGGTGCGCTCGCTGCTGGCCAGATCCTCCTCGGGCTCCCGCGCGTCTCGGACCGCGGCGGAAGCGGCGGCGGGCGGCGGCGGGACTGCCGCGAGCAGATCGGCTGCGGCGGTGAGATCGGCGGGCACCAGGTCGGCGATGTCGGCGGGTACGGTGCCGGGGGCGACCGGTTCGGGCCGGGCATCCTCGGGCCGCACCGTCACCGGGGTCGAGCCGACCCGCAGGCCACTCTCACCAGCCACTCCGTGCTCCTCGAGTCTTCGGGTCCGACTGCGACCTTACGTCGCGTTGCTGGGCGGGCCGGCGGGTCAGTAGCTGCGCACCGCGAGCACGGGAAGATCGGCGAGCCGGGCCCGACCGCCCAGCGCGGTCAGCTCGAGCGCCACGGCGACGCCCGCCACCACCCCACCGGCTCGGCGGACCAGGCGGACCGCGGCCGCGGCGGTACCCCCGGTGGCCAGCACGTCGTCGACGATGAGCACCCGAGCCCCGGGCGGCACATCGGCCGGGTTGCACTCCAGCCGGGCCGTGCCGTATTCGAGTTCGTAGTCCTCGCCCAGGATGTCGCCGGGAAGCTTGCCCGGCTTGCGGATGGCCAGCACGCCGGTGCCGGCGATCATCGCCGCCGCCGCAGCCAGCAGGAACCCGCGTGACTCCAATCCGGCGATCAGATCGACGGGACCGACGGCCTCACCCAGCGCCTGGGCCAGGGTGCGTAACGCGTCCCGATCTGCCAGCACCGGGGTAAGATCCCGGAATACGACACCGGGCAACGGAAAATCCGGTTGCACCCGGGTCAACCGGTCCAGATCGGTGCCGGCCCGCTCCAGGGCCGCAGGGTCAGCGGCCACGCTTGCCGGTGGGTCGGGCCGCCTTGCCGGACGTCCGGGCCGGAGTCGACCCGGCCCGAACCGGTGGCTTCGGCGGCAGTGACCCCAGCTCGGGCAGCGCCCCCACCTTGGGCAACGAACCGATGGACGGCGCCGTACTGGTCGCATCTGCCGGGGCGGCGGTCGTGGTGACCTGGACGGTTGGCGTGGCGGTCGTGGCGGTCGCGGTCCGCTTCGTCGTCGCGACCGGTTTCCCAGCGGCGATCGGCTTGGCCCCCGCGGCCGGCTTGCTCGGCCGGACCGGCTTCGCTCCCGGCTTGGGCGCGCTGACCAGGGGTCGACCCGTGTCCGGATCGACCCGACGGACCGGCGCGTCGGGCAGCGTGGCCACGGCTTCGGCCGCTCCGGCCAGGGCGCCGCCCTTGCGTCCGACGGGATCCCCGTCGGCGTCGACCACGATGCCCTCAGCTCGACGTTTGGCCAGCACCTTGGCGGTGTGCGCCTTGATCGTGGGCTGGCGCGTCTTCAGGGTCACGGCCAGCGGAACCGCCACGAACACCGACGAGTAGGCGCCGACCAGCATGCCCACCAGGAGCACCAGGGACAGGTCCTTCAGGGTGCCCGAACCGAGGATGGCCACCCCGGCGGTGAGCAGCCCGGCCACCGGCAACAGGGCGATGAGCGAGGTGTTGATCGAGCGCATCAGCGTCTGGTTCACCGCCAGGTTCGCGGCTTCCGGATACGTGCGTCTGGTCAGCGAGAGCAGACCCTTGGCGTTTTCCTGGACCTTGTCGTAGACCACGACGGTGTCATAGAGGGAGAAGCCGAGAATGGTGAGCAGACCGATCACCGTCGCCGGAGCGACCTCGAACCCGACCGCGGCATAGATGCCGGCCGTGATGATCAGGTCGTGGATCACCGATGCCACCGCGCCGACGGCGACCCTGCGTTCGTAGCGGATCCAGATGAAGGCGCCCACGCCGATGAGGAAGATCAACACCGCCAGCAGGGCACGTTCCGAGATCTCGGCGCCCCAGGTGCCCGACACCGCCGCGTCGGAGACGCCGCCGGCCGGGTGGAAGGCGGTGGTCAGCGCGGTCTTGGCGGCCAGGGTCTGGTCCGCGGTCAACTGGGCCGAGCTGATCTGGATGGTGTTCTGGGTGCCGACGGTCTGCACCGTGCCCTCGACCCCGGTGGTGCCCTGGAACACCCGCTCCACGTCCGCGGTGGCCGCGGGTTGCGGCGGCTGGAAGGTGAGCCGGGTACCGCCCACGAAGTCGATGCCCAGGTGGAACCCGCGCACCACGATGAACAGCAGGGACAACACGATCAGGGTGGACGAGAAGATGTAGTACCAGCGCCGGTGGCCCAGAATGTTGAACGCGCCGGTGCCGGTGGTCAGCCGGGACAGGAAACTGGCGTTGTGCCGGACGGCCGCCGCCGGGTGCTCGTCGGCGTCGATCGTCACGGTGTTGACGGTGTCGCGCATCTCATGCCTCCTTGACGGCGAGGCGACTCGCGGCCGCACGTTGCTGGGCCCCGGCCGTGGCCACGGCACCCAGTCCCGAGTAACGCGGCGACTGGAAGATGCGGGCCCTGGAGGCCAGCGCCACCAGCGGATGGGTGACCAGATAGACGATGACCAGGTCGAGGACGGTGGACAGGCCAAGGGTGAAGGCGAAGCCCCGGACGTCACCGACGGCCACCACGTACAGCACCACGGCCGAGAGCAGCGAGACGGCGTCGGCGGACAGGATGGTCCGACGCGCCCGTTCCCAGGCCCGCGGCACCGCGGATCGGAAGGTCCGGCCCTCGCGTATCTCGTCCTTGATGCGTTCGAAGTAGATGACGAACGAGTCGGCGGTGATGCCGATGGCCACGATCAGACCGGCCACCCCGGCCATGTCCAGCGAGAGCGAGATCCAGCGCCCGAGCAGCACCATGACCGCATAGACCAGCGCTCCGGACAGCACCAGCGAGCCGATGGTGATCAGGCCGAGCAGCCGGTAGTAGATCAGGCAGTACAGCACGACCAGGAGCAGACCGATGCCGCCCGCGATCAGACCGGCCTGCAGGTACTCGCCGCCCAGTTCGGCGCTGATCGACTCGGTCGACGATGCGTCGAAATGCAGCGGCAGCGCGCCGTATTTGAGCGAGTTGGCCAGCGCCGTGGCCGAGTCCTGGGTGAAGTTGCCGGTGACCTCGGTGGTCGCGGTGTTGATGGCCTCGCTGATCTGCGGAGCCGACAGCACCGCGCCGTCGAGGGTGAACGCCGTGATCGAGCCTCCGGTGCCGGCCGCATCGGTGCTCTTGTTGTGGTTGGCGGTGTACGTGCTCCAGGTCTTGTAACCGGCGTCGTTGAACTGGATGTTGATTGCCCAGGTGGCCTGGGTGCTGTCGAACGCGGCCCCCGCGTTGGCGATCTGAGCGCCCGGGATGATCGTCTTGTCGAGCAGGTAGACGCAGGCCACGGTGGTGTCCGGAGAGCACGCTTGGCTGGCGACACCGGCGTAGGGCTGCGATCCGCAGGCCAGCAGCGGCCGGTTCGGGTCGTCCTCGCCGGCGGTCTTGAGGATCTCGGCGCAGCTGACGGTGCCGGCAGTCATGGCCGACTGGGCCGCCGTCTCCCAGGCAGGCCACTTGGTCGCATCGGTGCCGGCCGGCTGGTTCGGGTTGTTCGCGTCGCTCCCGGCGATCGGCCAAGTCGAGGATTTCGCCCCGGTGGACCCGCTGGGGGTCCCGCCCGCCCCGGCGCTCGGAGTGACGGCCGGGGTCCCGGTGATTCCCGAGGTGGAGACCGCGGTTGCAGCCGCCGGCGTCGAAGCGGCCGCCACCGGGGAGGTCGCGGCGGCCACGGTGGCCGCAGCGGGTTGCCGCAGGCCTTGCGCGGACGCACCGGTGGAGGCAGCGGCTTTGGACGACGCGCCGGTGCCGTTCTGAATGGCGGGCCTGCTGGCCCCAGTGGTCACACCGGTCGGAGCCGAGCCCGACGTGGCCCGCGGCGCACTGGTGTCTCCGATGGCCGCGGCACTCGAGGCGACCGCCGACCCCGACGATCCCGAGGGGGCGGTCGTATTGACCTGCGACGCGTCCGGATAGGAGGTCAACTGCGGCCTGATGTTCAGCTGCGCGGACCGCGTCAACTCGGTCAACGTCGCGGTGCCCGGGACGGTGACCACGAGCTGACTTGCCCCGTCCACCTGCACCTGGGCGCCGACCACGCCGGACCCGTTGACCCGGCGCTCCATGATCTGCCGGGCCTGATCCATCTCCGCTTTGGTCGGCGTACTGCCGTCGGGAGTGGTCGCGGTCAGGATGACGCTGGTGCCGCCCTGCAGGTCGATGCCGAGTTTGGGTGTATTGGAGCCGTTCGTGAAGAACACCAGGGCGTAGAGGACGATCGCGATGATTGCGAACGCGCCGAGGTCCCGGCCCGGTCGGAACTGGCCTGCGGGAGTTGCCACCTGAACTACCTATCTGCGCTGACTCATGACTGGATGATCCTCAGAGGGACCAGGCATGCCGACGGGCGCACGGGAATCCCGCACGCCCGGATGATCACGCGTGCGGGCCGAGGGGCCCGACGCGGACGGCCCAGCCTAGCCGAGTTCCCCGGAACGCTTGTCCGTCGTGATCACATCGTCGCCGGGAATGTCAGAGGCGTCGACGGCATCAACGGTCTCGGTGGCCGGCACGATGACCTCTCGTACGGCCGCGCGCACCCAGGTGGTCCGCACCCCTGGAGCGATCTCCAGTTCGATGGTGTCGTCGGCGATGGCGGTCACGGTGCCCTGCAGGCCGGAGGTGGTCGACACCCGGGTGCCCGGCTGGATCGAGTCGCGCATGGTCTTCTGGGCGAGCTGCTGCCGTTTCTTGCTCCGCGACGAGAAGTACAGCAGGACCCCGAACACCGCAACCATCAGCAACAACGGCAAGAACTGGGTACTCATTGATCTCCTCTGATTCGGGGCGCTGGACAGCAGATCCGGGCCTGTCCGGTAACGACGAGGTTTCGGACAAAGTTCCCGCCAGCGTCGTGCCGCATCACTCTAACCGAATTTCCGCTGATCATGGCGGTGCGACGGGCGGGTGTCAGGGTCCGTCGAACAGGGCCGGCCCAACCGGCGCCGGGGGCAACTGCGGTGGCGTCAGGCCCAGGTGCGACCAGGCGGCCGGGGTGGCCACCCGGCCGCGGGGGGTGCGGGCGAGCAGGCCCAGGCGGACCAGGAACGGTTCGCAGACCTCTTCCACGGTGGACGGTTCCTCGCCCACGGCCACGGCCAGCGTGGTCAGACCGACCGGGCCACCCCGGAAGGACCGGCACAGCGCGCCGAGGACGGCCCGGTCCAGCCGATCCAGGCCGAGCTCGTCGACGTCGTAGACGGCCAACGCGTCGCGAGCCACGGCCAGGGTGACCGCCCCGTCCGCCCGGACCTGGGCAAAATCCCGAACCCGGCGCAGCAGACGGTTGGCGATGCGCGGGGTGCCCCGGGACCTCCCGGCAATCTCGCGGGCGCCGTCCGGGCGGAGTTCGATACCCAGGATGGCGGCGCTGCGCCGCAGGATCGTGACCAGGTCATCGGGCTCGTAGAACTCCAGGTGGCCGGTGAAGCCGAACCGGTCCCGCAGCGGCGAGGTCAGCTGTCCGGACCGGGTGGTCGCCCCGACCAGCGTGAAGGGGGCGATTTCGAGCGGGATCGAGGTGGCCCCGGGACCCTTGCCCACGATCACGTCGACCCGGAAGTCCTCCATGGCCAGGTACAGCATCTCCTCGGCCGGCCGGGCGATGCGGTGGATCTCGTCGATGAAGAGCACGTCGCCCTCGACCAGGTTGGACAGCATGGCGGCCAGGTCGCCGGCTCGTTCCAAGGCCGGTCCCGAGGTCAGCCGGACGGCGACGCCGAGCTCGGCCCCGATGATCATGGCCAGGCTGGTCTTGCCCAGTCCCGGAGGTCCGGCCAGCAGCACGTGGTCGGGTGGGGTGCCGCGCAGCTTGGCCCCGTGCAAGACCAACTGCAACTGCTCGCGCACCCGCGGTTGACCCACGAACTCGGCCAGGTTGCGGGGCCGGAGCGAGAAGTCGAGGTTGGCGTCGTCGGGCTGCTCCACCGGGTCGAGTTCGTCGGCCATCACGGTCACCGGGACCGGCCCAGATGCGCCAGAGCCTGACGTAACAGCACACCCACATCGGGTTCGGCGTCACCGTCCGTCGCCTCGACCGAGGCCAGCGCCTCCTCGCTCTGCTTGGCGGTGAAGCCGAGACCGGTCAGCGCCTCGACCAGCTGCGGCTTCCAGGCACTGGTCACCCCGGCCACGGGGACTGACGACGGACCGGCGGCGCTCGCCTTGTCCCGCAATTCCAGGACCAATCGCTCGGCGCCCTTGCGCCCGATCCCCGGGGCGCGCATCAGCGCCGTGGTGTCGCCGCCGGCCAGCGCGGCCCGCAGCTGCTCCGGATCGAGTACCGCCAGCAGGGCCAGCGCGATCTTGGGACCCACCCCGGACACCGATTGGACCAGTTCGAACAGCTCCTTGGCCGCGTCGGTGGCAAACCCGAAAAGGGTGAGGGAGTCCTCCCGGACCACGAGAGTGGTGGCCAGCCGGGCGGTTTCACCCCGGCGCAGGGTGGCCAGGGTGCCCGGGGTGGTGCGGACGGCCAACCCGATCCCGCCGACCTCGATCACCGCGTGGTCCAACGTCACGGTCAGCACGACGCCCCGGACGGAGGCGATCACTTCCGGGCCGCCGCGAGCCGGGCCTGCATCGGCGCTCGCCACAGATGACACAGGGCCAGGGCCAGCGCATCGGCGGCGTCCGCCGGGCGGGGCGCCTCAGCCAGCCGGAAGAGTCGGGTCACCATCGCCGTGACCTGAGCCTTGTCCGCCCGGCCGGAGCCGGAGACGGCGGCCTTGACCTCGCTCGGAGTGTGCCAGGCGACCGGGATGCCCCGCCGGGCCGCGGCCAGCGCGACCACTCCGGCGGCCTGGGCGGTGCCCATGACCGTGCGCACGTTGTGCTGGCTGAACACCCGCTCGATGGCCACGGTGTCGGGATGGTGGGTGTCCAGCGCGAGTTCGACCGCCAGCGAGATCTGCAGCAGCCGATGGGCGATGTCGTCGCCGGCCGGGGTACGCACGACCAGCACCTGCACCACCGTCGGGGGTAGACCCGGACCGCCATCGATCACCCCGACCCCGCACCGGGTCAGACCGGGGTCGACGCCCAACACCCGCACTCGGAGAACCTCTCGGCTGCGACGAACACCTGTCCGAGCCGACGCTACCGGGAGGGACCGACGGTTCCGGTCTCCGCCACGCCTACGCGGTGACCGCCGTCATTCCGTGTCCAGTTCCGCGAGCACGTCATCGCTGATGTCGGCATTGGTGTAGACGTTCTGGACGTCGTCCAGGTCTTCGATGGCGTCGATCAGCTTGAGCACCTTGCGGGCTCCGTCGACGTCCAGCGGCACGTCGACCGAGGCCACGAAGGGCGTCTCGGCCGAGTCGTACTCGACGCCGGCCTCTTGCACGGCCTTGCGGACGGCGATGAAATCGGCGGCCTGGGACACCACCTCGAAGCTGTCACCGACGTCGCTGACGTCCTCGGCGCCGGCGTCGAGGACGGCCAGGGTGAGGTCGTCCTCGGTGGTGACCGCCTTGGGCACCACGATCAGGCCCTGGCGGGAGAACAGATAGGACACCGAGCCGGGATCCGCCATCGAGCCGCCGTTACGGGTGACTGCGACGCGAACCTCGGACGCGGCCCGGTTCCGGTTGTCGGTCAGGCACTCGATCAGCATGGCCACACCGTTGGGCCCGTAACCCTCATACATGATCGTCTGGTAGTCGGCCCCGCCGGCCTCGGCGCCGGAGCCGCGCTTGCGGGCGCGCTCGATGTTGTCGATCGGTACCGAGGTCTTCTTGGCCTTCTGGATCGCGTCCCAGAGGGTGGGGTTGCCGTCCGGGTCACCGCCCCCGGTGCGCGCTGCCACCTCGATGTTCTTGATCAACTTGGCGAACAGCTTGCCCCGCTTGGCGTCCTTGGCCGCCTTCTGGTGCTTGGTGGTGGCCCATTTGGAATGCCCGCTCATGCTCCCGCTCTCGCCTGTTCCTGCTGCCCCGCTCCCCGGTGAGCGGCCGGAACCATCTTACCGGCGGCACTACCTGGGCCGGGCGGGCTCGATGACCGGGGAGAAGGGGCTCTTCCTCATGCCCGTCCGTCGGATCCTGCCCGGATCGCTACTCTCCGCACTAGTCGGCGCCATGCGTGGCATGAGCGGAGCCTGCGCCGCAGTGGGCTCGAGCAACGGGGGGCGGTCGTGACTTTCACCGAGGTGGTCGAACGCATCGGGCAGGTGGTCGACGGCGCTGGGGTCGCCGCGATGGTGGTCGGAGCGATCATGGCGGTCGTCACCGTGATGCGGCCGGTCCCGGATGGGATCGACCGCTATCGCCGATTTCGGCAACAGTTGGGCCGGTCCATCTTGCTCGGACTCGAGCTGCTGGTCGCTGCCGACATCATTCGCACCGTGGCAGTCACCCCGACCCTGAGCAGCGTGGCTGTTCTGGCCGCGATCGTGCTGATCCGAACCTTTCTCAGCTTCTCTCTCGAGCTGGAAATCACTGGTCGTTGGCCATGGCAGAAGACCTCGAAACCGAGCACGCCGCCGGACGGGTGAGCATCGACCGGGCACGGCATCTTCGTTCCGCAGACCAGGAGCTGGACGGGCCAGGTCGGCCTCGGAAGTGTCCCCCGGTGTCACGGCCGGTGCAGTGACCCGTCCGACCGTCGACCGCCTTCCAGCCCGGACAGCCGCTCGGCCGCGACAGGCGGGAACTTCCCCGCCAGGTCATCGTCGAAGGCAACGCCCCAACCCGGACGGTCGGAGACGGGGACTTTCCCGGTGAGGAGTCGGGGCGCACCGGGGAACACGGCGACGGTCGGCGGAGCGGGCTCGGTGTGCTCGTGAATCCCGAAGGCCGGGCTGGCGACATCCAAGGCCAGGTTGGCCGCGTGCCCGATCGGCGACAGGTCCAAGGGCCCATGCCAAGCAAAACGGATCCCGAACAACTCGGCTGCGGCAGCGAGGCGGACGCCCGCGGTGAAGCCGCCCACCATCGACAGGTGGCAACGCAAATAATCCACAGTCCGCTCGGCGATCAGCGGCAGGCACTGGGCGAGACTGGTGAACAGCTCCCCGATCGCCAACGGCAGGGCGGTATGACGTCGCAGCGCCGGTAGCCAGGTCACGTCTTCGACGGACAAGGCGTCCTCGAGAAACAATGGACGCAACGGCTCCAGCGCTGTGGCCAACGCAAACGCCTCTGCCGGCGGCAGAAAACCGTGCACGTCGATGACAAAGTCGGCCGAGTCACCGAAGTGCTGTCGCAGTTCATCGAGAACCTCGACCGTCGAACGTAGGAAGGTGCCTACGTCGGCAGCGACTCTTCCGGCCTGCTCGGCCTCGGCCAGCACCACCCTGAAGCGGGTGTCACCGTCGGCGATCCGCCGCCGCAGGCGCGGCGTGAGGTCGCTCACATTGAGGCCGTAGGCGGTCGAGTAGGCCGGCACCGTTTCGCGCAGCCGGCCGCCGATCAGACTCCACACCGGCACGTCGGCAGCCCGGGCTTTGATGTCCCAGAGGGCCATGTCGATACCGGCCAACGCACTGTTGCCGATCGGGCCGTCCCGCCAGTACGGCCCCAGTCGTAGACCTGTGACAACGTCGGTGATGTCCTCCACGGCACGACCGACGATGCGGGGCGCGAGGTAGTTGTCGATGACCTGGGCCACCGCGCCCGCTCGGTAGGCGAACGTGGCGCAACCCAGCCCGGACAACCCGGGTCGGTCGGTCGCCAACCGCACGACGACGAGGTTGACCCCTTCCGGTGCCGTCACCGTGGTCTGTACGGCGGTGATTCGTGCGCCGCTCGAGATCCAGGGCGGGGCCAGCTGACCAACGTCAGCGAAAGACCGGTCATAGCGAGGCGGATCCGCCGGTACGGACACCTGGGCAGGATACGACCAATGGCCCGCAGCCACGACGGACCGCCGGGCACCGCCCGGGCCCGAGTTGCCACGGGCTCTCACCCACAGCGGGCTGAGGGATCGCGCACTAGGGACCGCACCTGTCATGAGCCGACCCCCCGACGGGCCGTGGCCACGGCGCCGAGATCGCCGCCGGGCATCGAAAATGTTCGACGTGCGGCGGTTTCCGACGCGCTGGGCTGAGGGATCGCATCAGACGCGGCGGAAGTCACCTTTCCGGCGGCTTCACCGGGTCCGGTGGGCATCCGGCCCGGCGCGGCGACATGGGGACTTCCTGGCCATACCGTGAGCTGTGCCGACGAGCTTTTATTGCGTCGAGGACGCCATGAATGAGCTTTTGGTGGTCGCCTCATCTGTCGTCGGCGGGCGCACCGCCTGTGCGGACCACGCCAGGGGCTCCGCTCATCTGCCGTCGTCTCCGACAGCGTCGGCACGAATCTCACATCAGTGCGCGCAGTGCATTCACGCGCCGCACCGTGCGTTTTTCGTCGTGGACGAGCTGCCGTTGTGCATCAGGCATTCCGCTGAGGCCGCGTTCCCGGACGATGACATGGGCGCGCACAACATGGCGCACGCGCTTTATCTCCGCCTGCATCGTGACGGAGTGCGTGGCGCGTACTGAGCAACGCCCGGGGTTTCCGGAAGAACCCGTCGGCCAATTGGGCTGGGCCCCACAGTCGGCGACTGCGCCGATGACGTTCGAAGACCCTGGGGTTTCGTGGTCCGCGGGCTCGACAACGCCGAGTTCCGTCGCGCCCTCTGAACAAAATCAGCCGATCAGGTCAAGGAACAACCGGTGCAGCCGATCGTCACCTGACACCTCGGGGTGGAACGAGGTGGCCAGCACACTCCCCTGGCGGACCGCCACCGGGTGATCGCCCACCTCGGCCAGGACCTCGACCGCGGGTCCGACCCGCTCCACCCAGGGCGCCCGGATGAACACCGCGCGCAGCGGGTCGTCCAGGCCGGCGAAGTCCAGGTCGGTCTCGAACGAGTCGACCTGACGGCCGAAGGCGTTGCGCCGCACCGTGATGTCCAGCGTGCCGAACGATTGCTGGTCGGCGCGGCCGTCGAGTACCTCGGCGGCCAACAAGATCATGCCGGCGCAGGAGCCGAACGCGGGCAGACCGCCGGACAGCCGACGCGCCAGCGGTTCCCGTAAGTCGAAAGTGTCCAGCAACCGGGACATGGTGGTCGACTCCCCGCCCGGCAGCACGATCCCGGCCACGTCGTCGAGTTCGGCGGCGCGGCGGACGGGCCGAGCCGTCACCCCGAGCGCGGCCAGTGCGATGAGGTGCTCGCGCACATCCCCCTGCAGGGCCAGCACGCCCACCACCGGATCACTCACTCGACGACCCTAAGCCAGGCTTCACCCGCAACCGGGGCAGGAGGAGCTGCAGTAGGGGGCCGATGCACAGCGCGTAGACGGCGGTGCCCACCCCGACCAGGCCACCCAAGAGCCAGCCCAGGAGCAGCACCGTCAGCTCGATCCCGGTGCGCACCACTCGGACCGAGCCCACCCCCCGACCGACCAGGCCGGTCATCAGCCCGTCCCGCGGTCCCGGGCCCAGCCCGGCGCCCAGGTAGAGCGCCCCGGCGACCGCATTACCGATCACCGCCAGGATGAGAAAAGCTATTCGCCAGACCATCTCATGCGGCGCCGGGAGCACGGCCAGCGTGGCGTCGGTGGCCGCGCCGATGATGGCGGCATTGGCCACCGTGCCCACGCCCGGGCGCTGCCGCAACGGGATCCACAGCAGCAGCACGAACACCGACACGATGGTGATGACGGTGCCGTATGACAGTGGAATCCAACGGCCGATCAACCGGGTCAGCCCCTGGTGGAACACATCCCATGGATCCAGTCCGAGCGTGCAGCGGACCATGACGGCCATGGTCGCGCCGTAGAGCAGCAGACCCAGGATCAGCTGCACGAACCGGCGGACCCTGCGGTCGGTGGGAACAGGAGTGAGCCAGCGCAGCGGCCGCGCACTGGTTCCGGAAGCGATGGTCACTGGTCAACTGAATGCGAAAGTGGCCTGGACGTCCATGGCCACTTCTGCGAGACTGGCCCGCATGCTCGACCCCGCGCCCCGGTTGTCCGCCGCCACCCTGGTCCGCCGGCTCGGCCCCGACCATGCCAATGGCCAGGGCCCGGCCTATCGGGCGCTGGCCCATCACGTCCGGTCGGCGGTGCTCGACGGCCGGCTCGCCCCGGGGACCGGTCTGCCCAGCGAACGTGAACTGGCCCTGGTTCTTTCGGTGTCTCGGACCACGGTCGCCGCCGCCTACACGGCGCTGCGCGCGGACGGATGGTTGGACTCGCGGCGTGGGTCAGGCAGCCGGCTCCGGCTTCCCGGCCAAGGTCTCGAGCCGGCCGCTCCGGGCTCCTTCGGCCCGCTCGGCACTGCAGGCCAGTTCGGTGCGCTTGCCGGCCATCCGGTCCACCCCGACCTGATCGACCTGTCCGTGGCGGCCCTGCCCGCCCCGGCCCAGGCGCTGGCCTCGGCGCTGGCCGCCGCCACGGCCGACCTACCCGCCCTGGCCCGCTCGGACGGCTATCTGCCGTTCGGCCTGCCCCAGCTCCGGGAGCGCGTCGCGGCCCGGTACACCGCCGCGGGCGCACCTACCGGCGCCGCCGAGATCCTCATCACCAACGGTGCTCAACATGCCTTTTCGCTTGCTCTGCAGGAGCTCTCGGCTCCCGGCGCGGGCGTCCTGGTCGAATGCCCGACGTACCCGGTCGCCCTCGATGCGATCCGGGCCAGCCGACGCACGCCATTGCCGTTCGGGCTGACCGCTTTCGGCGGCCCGATCTGGGACCTGGACCTGCTCGCCGCCATCCTGCGCGCCTCCCGGCCCCGGTTGGGCTATCTCATGCCCGACTTCCAGAACCCCACCGGTGGACTGATGGACCAGGCCACTCGCGAGCAGCTGATTGCACTGGCCGCATCGGCCGACACCACCCTGCTCATCGACGAGTCCTTTCGCGAGCTGCCCTTCGGCGATCCGGCCCGGTTGCCGCCCCCGATGGCGGCCCTGGGCGACGCCCGCCGGGTGCTCTCGCTCGGCTCCATGTCCAAGGCCTTCTGGGGTGGGCTCCGGGTCGGCTGGATCAGGGCCGCACCCCACCTGATCAACCGCCTGGCCGCGACGCGGGCGCTCGGTGACATGGCCGGGTCGGTGCTCGACCAGCTGGTGTCCGCTCATCTGCTCGACGATCCCGAACCCGTGCTGGCCGCCCGGCGGGCCGAGCTGGCCGCCGGGGCCCGCACCGTCCGGGCCGCGCTGGCCGAACTGACCCCGGACTGGCAGGTCGCGGAGCGGGACGGCGGCGCCTTCGTGTGGGTCCGACTGCCCGGCCCGTTCGCCGGCGAGCTGGCCCGGCTGGCGCCCAGCGTCGGCGTGCGGATCGCCCCCGGGCCGAGGTTCGGACCTGACGGCACCATGGACGCCTACCTGCGGTTGCCCCTCACCGAGGCGCCCGACCGGCTGATCGAGGCGCTCCGCCGGCTGGTCCAGGTGGCCGACCGGGCCGCCGCGCGGACGCCGGTGCTGGCCGGCTGGATCGCCTGAGATGAGCCGGCTGCTGGTGCTCGACGACACCCACATCGACCGACCGCCGGTGCTCCAGGCAGCCCTTGGCCCGGCCCTGATCGGAGCGCTGCCCGGCGACCCGGAGGTCGAGTGCCTGCGGTTGTATCGCACCGCGCCAACGGTCGGCTTCACCGGACGGGACTGTGCCGTACCGGGCATCTCCGAGGCCGTGGCAGCGGCGCGGCAGCATGGGTTCGCGGCGGTCCGGCGCGGGCCCGGTGGCCGCGCGGCGGCGTACCACCCGGGCTCCCTGTGCCTGGACCACGTCGGACGGTTCGCCGGCGAGGGTCGGGACATCGAGGCCCGCTTCGCCCGGTTCGCTGCCCTGCTGCGCCAGTCGTTGCGTGATGTGGGGGTGTCCGCCGAAGTGGGCGAGTTGCCGGGCGAGTTCTGCCCGGGACCGTTCAGCGTGCACGACGGGCACGGCCGCAAGCTGGTCGGCAGCGCCCAGCGGCTGACCCGCGACGGATGGCTGCTCAGCTCGGTTCTGGTCGTCGACGACCCCGCCCCGCTGCGGGCCGTTCTCACCCCCGTCTACGCCGCGCTCGGTGTCCCCTTCGACCCCGCCACCGTCGGCGCGGTGAGCGACAGTGCACCCGGGACCACCGCTGCGCAGATCCGGCAGGCCCTGACCGCCCGGCTGGCCGACACCGCCGAGCTGACCACCGCCACCCTGGACCTACCCACTCTGGCCCGCGCCGAACTGACCTCGGACCGCTTCCGCCCCCCGACCACTCCCAGTTGATCATGCGGCGCCGTACGCGAAACGCCGACAACACGCCGGACGCCCGTCCGTTTCGCCTGACTTTTCCGCATGATCAACAGGGAAGGGGGCGGACGGCGAGCGGGGCAGGCGTCGGCGGGTGAGGTGGGGGGAATCCGGAACGGGTGACCTGCATGTCCTCCGGCCGACACATGGCCCACACACCCCGCCAGTACGGTTCGGGCATGTCCTCCGCACTGACCCTCGGCGTCGAGGAAGAGCTGCACCTGGTCGATCCGCGCACGTCGCAGTTGGTGGCCCGGGCTCCGCAGCTGCTGACCCGGCTGCCGGACGATCAGTTCGGGGCCGAACTCCAGCGCACCACCGTCGAGACCAACACCACCGTCTGCGCCACCCTGGGCGAACTCCGCGACCAGATCGTCACGCTGCGCCAGACCCTGGTCGACGCGGCCGAGGCGGATGGACTCGCGGTCGCCGCAGTCGGCACCCCCCCGGCCTCGTCCGCGGCCGACTTCGAGCTGACCGCCACCGGCCGGTTCGGACGCATGCAGCAGGACTACCGGCTCCTGGTGGACGAGCAGCTGATCTGCGGGCTTCAGGTGCACGTGGGCGTGGCCGATCGCAATCTTGCCGTCGACGTCACCCAGCGGGTCAGCCGTGACCTCCCCCTGCTGCTGGCCCTGTCGGCCAGTTCACCCTTCTGGAATGGCGCCGACACCGGTTACTCCAGCATTCGCACCATCATCTGGCAACGGTGGCCGACGGCCGGCTCGACCGGTCCGCTGCACGACGCCGGCGAGTACGACGACCTGCTCGCCGACCTGATCGCCTCCGGGGTCATCGCCGACGCCAAGATGGCCTACTTCGATGTGCGGCCCTCGGCACACGCGCCGACCGTCGAGCTCCGGGTGTGCGATGCCACCCCGCTGGTCGACGACGCCATCCTGATCGCCGGATTGTTCCGCGGGATGGTGGCCGCCGCTGAGGACGCTGCCGGTCGGGGCGAGCCGCTGGTCGGGGTGCCCGCACCGATGCATCGCGCGGCGATGTGGCGGGCGGCGCGCAGCGGGCTGTCCGGCGACCTGCTGGACGCGGCCGAGCATCCCCGACCGGTTCCGGCCCGGCAGGCGGTGACCGGCCTGTTCACCCGGCTGCGGCCGTTTTTGGAAGAGCTCGGTGACGCCGAGGAGGTGCAGGAGTTACTCGAGGCCACCCTGGCCCGCGGCAACTCGGCGGATCGGCAGCGGGCGGCCTGGGCCGAGCGAGGCGAGTTGACCGACGTGGTCGGCCTGGTCGTGTCCGAGACGGCGGGACGGGAAGACACCGAGGTGGCCCGGGTCGCCCCGCGCCGCTATCCGGTGCGGGCCGGCGACGAGGTGTTCCGGATCAGCGGTGAGGTGCGGCCGCCCTACCGCGGCGTGTTCGACGGCGACTTCGGTGAGATCCTGTCCGCCGCCCGCGCCTCGGAAGACTGGGCCAGCGACGCGGGCATGGTGTTCGGGGTGGCCGGCCAGATGCGTCCGTTCCCGGTGGATCCCCTGCCGCGGGTGGTGCCCGCGCACGATTGGGCCCGGTTGTCGGCGGGCATGATCCAGCGGGCCCGAGCCATCGAGGCGTTCCTGGCCGACGCCTACGGCCCGGCCCGGTTGCTGGCCGATGGCGTGCTTCCGATGGAGTCGCTGGCCGACTGCCCGGGCTGGCAGGAAGACGGGCGGCGGATGCCCGAAGGCGTCATCCGCGCCCCGATCATGGGCTTCGACCTGGTGCGATCGGCGGCCGGGGACTGGGCGGTGCTCGAGGACAACGTCCGGGTGCCCTCCGGCGTGGCCTACTCCCTTGCCCTGCGCGAGCTGATGGATGACGTGCTGCCCGACGTACCCCGGCCGGCCAACCTGCTCGATCCGGCCACCGCGCCGAATCTGCTGGCCAAGGTCCTGCGCGCATGCGCCCCGGACACCCCCGGCCGGCTGGCGCTGCTGTCCGACGGCGCCGGCAACTCGGCCT
The DNA here is from genome assembly GCA_965277905.1 of Nakamurella sp. Lineage (GTDB taxonomy): Bacteria > Actinomycetota > Actinomycetes > Mycobacteriales > Nakamurellaceae > Nakamurella. The sequence continues at coordinate 199,910 of CBDIDW010000004.1, read as the reverse complement.
GGTTCGAGCACCGCATGATGGCCGACCGGGCCGGTCTGACCCTGCTGCAGCCGCACGAGGTCCAGGTGTCCGGCCGGCATGTGACCGGCCCGGACGGCCGGCCGATCGACGTGCTCTACCTGCGTCTGGACGTCGAGCTGGGCCGGCTGACCGACCACAACGGTCGCCGCATCGGGTCCGCGCTGGTCGAGGCGGCAGCGGCCGGTCGGGTCCGGCTGGCCAACACCCCGGGCACCGGGCTGGCCGACGACAAGTCGATGTACTGCAACATCCCCGACCTGATCGGCTATTACCTGGGCGAACGTCCGCTGCTGGACTCGGTCCCGACCTACCGCTGCGCCGATCCGAGTGAGCTCCAGAGCGTCCTGGAACGCGTGGGCGAGTTGGTCACCAAGCCGGTCGATGGTTACGGCGGCCGCGGGGTGCTCATCGGACCCATTGCCTCGGCGGCCGAGGTCGCGGCCCGGCGGCGCGAGATCGCCACCCACCCGGACCAGTGGGTGGCCCAGGAAGTGGTCGCGCTGTCCTCGCACCCCAGCGTGGTCCGGGAGACGCTGGAACCTCGTTTCGTGGATCTGCGGGCTTTCGTCTACCTTTTCGGGACCGGGCCCGACGAAGTACAGGTGGTCGACGCGGCCCTCACCCGGGTCGCCGGACCCGGCACCATGGTGGTGAACTCCTCGCAGGGTGGCGGGGCCAAGGACACCTGGATCGTCGGCCCGGACCGGGCCGGCCGTTGACGGCTGACACGGCCATGAACACGGGCAAGAGGCGGACGCATGTGCGGATTGATCGGTGAGCTGCGTTTCGACGGAGCGCGCCCGGATGTGGACGCCGTCGACCGGGCCTGCCGGACCATGGAATGCCGCGGACCGGACGGCCACGGGTTGTGGTCCGGCGGTCCGGTGGCGTTCGGGCACCAGCGCCTGGCCATCATCGATGTCAGCGTGGCCGGCTCCCAGCCCATGGTCGACGCCGCCCTGGGCCTGACGGTCATCTTCAACGGCTGCATCTACAACTATCGGCAGCTGCGGGACGAACTGTCCGCCGCCGGCTACTCCTTCTTCTCCACCTCGGACACCGAAGTGATCGGAAAGGCCTACGCTCACTGGGGTCTGGATTTCGTCACGCACCTGTTCGGGATGTTCGCGCTGGCCATCACCGAATGGAACAGCGGCCGACTGGTGCTGGCCCGGGACCGACTCGGCATCAAACCGCTCTACCTGACCCAGGACGCGCACCGGCTCCGGTTCGCCTCGACGCTGCCCGCACTGGTGGCCGCCGGTGGCGTCGACACCTCGATCGACCGGGTCGCGCTTTTCCAGTACATGTCGTTCCACTCGGTCGTGCCGGCTCCGCGAACCATTCTGTCCGGCGTGCGCAAGCTCCCACCGGCCACCGTCAAGGTGGTCGACCCCGATGGAACATCGAGCGAAACCCGCTACTGGGAGCCGATCTTCGGGCGGGACCCGGAGCGTGCGGACTGGACCGAGCGGGACTGGCAGGACGCCCTGCTGGCATCGCTGCGTACGGCGGTGGACCGGCGCATGGTGGCCGATGTGCCGGTCGGTGTTCTGCTCTCCGGCGGCATCGATTCCTCGTTGGTGGTCGGGCTGCTGGCCCAGGCCGGACAGAGTGATCTGACCACGTTCAGCATCGGATTCGATTCCGCGGGTGGGGAATCCGGGAATGAGTTCGAGTACTCCAGCCTGGTGGCCCAGCATTTCGGCACCATCCACCACCAGATCCCGATCGACAGCTCTCGTTTGCTGCCCGCGATCGATGCCACCGTTGCCGCCATGAGCGAGCCCATGGTCAGCCACGACTGCGTCGCGTTCTACCTGCTGAGCCAGGACGTGTCCCAGACCGTGAAGGTGGTGCAGTCCGGGCAGGGTGCGGACGAGGTGCTGGGCGGCTACGACTGGTACCCGCCGCTGGCCGGTGTGCCCCGGGATCAGGCCGTCGAGGCGTACGCCGGCGTCTTCTTCGACCGCCGACGAGAAGCCCTGGCGCGCATCCTGTCTCCCGAATGGTTGGTCGAGGGCGATCCGGCCACCGAGTTCATCACGCAGGAATTCGGCCGGCCCGGCGCGGACACAGCGGTGGACGCGGCGCTGCGCAACGACACCACGATCATGCTGGTCGACGACCCGGTGAAGCGGGTGGACAACATGACCATGGCGCACGGGCTGGAGGCCCGGGTGCCGTTCCTGGACCATGAACTGGTCGAATTGGCCGGCCGGATCCCGCCCGAGTTGAAGCTGGCCGACGGGGGCAAAGGCATTCTGAAAAAGGCGGCCCGGGGCATCATTCCGGACGAGGTCATCGATCGGACCAAAGGCTATTTCCCGGTCCCCGCCATCCGCCAGCTCGAGGGTCCCTACCTGGAACGGGTCCGGCAGGCGCTGACCGACCCGGCCGCCCGGTCCCGAGGGTTGTTCCGCAACGATCTGGTGCAGAGCTGGTTGGCCGACCCGAATTCGACTCGCACCACGCTGGGCTCGAACGCCCTGTGGCAACTGGCCCTGCTGGAGATGTGGCTGCAGGCCGTGGGGGTGCGATGACGGACCTCTCGCTGGACGAGAGACTGGACACCGCAAAAGATCTGGCTGCTCAACTGGTGGCCGCGTGGGGCAGCTGGGGTCCGACCATGGCTCCGGACGGATCGGCCATCGCGTTCATCAGCGACCGGCTCGGCACCCCGGCCCTGCACGTGCAGCAGGGAGATCGCGATCCGGTACGCATCGACGTCGGCCCGGACCCGGTCGTCGCGGTGCACTGGTCGGCCGACGGGGCCTGGCTGGGGGTCGCGGTGGCCACCAACGGCGGTGTCCGGCAACAGGTCTGGATGGTACGGCCGGACGGGCGGAACCTGCGCCGGGTGGCCGGTTCGGCAGCCCAGCATGCCGCCATGGGACCGTGGACCCGCACCGGTCACCAGCTGGTGGTCTCGCTGCCGGATCCGGTGCTGAACGCTGAACAAGACCCCGATGACGTCACCGCGGAGCAGACCCGGGTACTGCTCATCGAGCCGGCCACCGGCGTCGGAACACCCTTGGCAGTCGGCGATCTGCTCACCGTGCTGGACCTGTCCGACGATGAGAGGTTCGTGCTCCTGCGGGACGGCACCCGGGGTGCCAATTTCTGCGTGATGGTGGACCGCCGGACCGACCAGGACTTCCCGCTGCTGGCGTACCCGCGCGCCGGCTCCACCGAGATCGGGTTGCTCCGGCACGCCCCGCCCGGCTCGGAGCTTCCTGAGATCGCTTACCTCGTCACCGATGCCGGTCTGCCCCGGCGGGTGCTGCTGGCGCAGCCGGTGGGTGCGGACGGGCGGCGGGGCGACGCCGGCGTGCTGGCCGCCCGGGACGATGCCGAGCTGGAGTTCCTGGATTCCGACGAGCGCGGCCGGCTGCTGCTGCTCGGCTGGAACGTGGCCGGGGCCAGCGAGCTGGAGATCCTGGACACCCACACCGGGCGGCGGCGGCCGCTGCCCGTCCCGCCCGCGCCGGTGGTCGCCGGCTGCGCCATCTCCCGCGACGGCAGCCGGGTGGTGGTCAGCCTCGAGGGTCCCCACCTGTCCCGCGAGCTGTGGACGGCGACCACGGCCGAGATCATGGCGGGAGGTTCGCATCGGCTCACTCCCCGGGTCCGCACGCCGCTGAACCGGACCGACGTCCTGGTCGAACCGACGCTCGAGACCTTCGCCGCCCACGACGGGCTCGACCTCACCGGCTGGCTGTACCGGCCCCTGGCGGCGGACGGTCCGCGGCCGACCCTGCTCTGGTTCCACGGCGGCCCGGAGGCGCAGGAACGGCCCACGTTCGCACCTCAGCACCAGGCCATGGTGGCGGCCGGCTTTGCCGTCTTCGCACCGAACGTGCGGGGATCGTCGGGCTTCGGCCGGGCCTTTGTGCACGCCGACGATCGGAACGGTCGGTGGAACGGCATCGACGACGCCCTCAGTTGCGCGCGCTACGTCATCGATCGGGGCATCGCAGACCCGGCCCGGGTGGCCATCGCCGGTCGCTCCTACGGTGGGTATCTGACCCTGGCCGCCCTGGTCCGCTTCCCCGGCGTGTTCGCCGCCGGCGTCGACGTCTGCGGAATGTCCGATCTGCTCACCTTCTATCGCGACACCGAACCGTGGATCGCCGCGGCGGCCGTGACCAAATACGGCGACCCGATCCACGACCGCGAACTTTTGGCTGACCTGTCCCCGCTGGCCCGAGCCGACCGGATCGACTCGCCGCTGCTGGTGGTGCACGGCGAACTCGACACCAACGTTCCGCTGGGCGAATCGGTGCAGATCGTGGCGGCCCTGCAGGCGTTACGCCGTCCGGTCGAGTTTCTCCCCGTTCCGGGTGAGGGTCATGAGTATCGGCGCGTGGAAAGCCGTCGATTGGTGGTCCACGGGATGCTCGATTTCCTGGGCCGCCACCTGCTCGGGTGACGTGGTCACTCCCCGTGAACTTCCCGACCCGCGCGCTCCGCTCGGGCTCAGTATCGCGCGGCATACTGCATAAAACGGGCGGGTATTCAGTGACGGGGGCCGGACGTGTTCGACTTACGACGGTTCGTGGCGGCTCAGAATGACCAGGACACCTTCGCCCGCGCGGTGGCCGAGCTGGAGCGCGGACGCAAGGCCGGCCACTGGATGTGGTTCGTATTTCCGCAGATCGCCGGGCTCGGGCTGAGCCTGACCTCACGTCGTTACGCCTTGGCCGGTCTGCCGGAGGCCCGCGCCTACCTCGCCGACCCCGTGCTGGGGCCCCGGCTGCAGCGCTGCGCGGCGCTGGTCGCGGCCACCACCGATCGCACCGCCGAGCAGATCTTCGGCGGGATCGACGCCACCAAGCTGCGCTCGAGCATGACCCTGTTCGCGCGGGCCGCCCCGGACGAGCCGGTGTTCCGGGCGGTCCTGGACAAGTTCTTCGACGGCGAACAGGACCCGGAGACCCTGCTGCGGCTCTGATCTCAGGCCGGGGGCCCATCCGGCAGCAACGCCGCGATGAGCGTTTTCACGAGCCATCTCTCGTAGCTGTCCAGGCTCTGCCCGGCCGTGCGCACCAGCAGTTCATAGGTCTCGGGGCTGACGATCACCCACGCTGTTTCGGCCGCAGCGGCTCTGGTCAACCCCGGCCGCAGGGATTTTGGCGGGAGCCGTGCGATCAGGTTCGAAAAGGTCTCTCGTCGCAGCCGTTGCAGCGTCTGCCAATCCTGCGCCACAGCCGGGTCGGATCCGGCCGCGTCGCGATAGAGCTGCCAGCCCAGGGCAGAACGCTCGGCGATCTGGACAAAGAGATGGGCAATCTGCCGCAGCAGGGCCCGGGGATCTCCGGCCGTGTCCGCCAACGCCGTCTCGATCAAGTGCGGAAGCCGGGCGCCGAACAACGTGTCCGGCTCCCCGCCCAACGCACTTTCCATGTACGCGCGCAGGAGTTCTCGTTTGCTTCCCCAGGACAGGTAGAGCGTCGGTACCGTGACGCCGGCCCGAGAGGCGATGCGGTTGACGGTGGCCTTGGTGTAGCCGCCCTCCGCGAATTCGACCGCCGCAGCGGCCAGCAGCCGCCGGCGCGTCTCCTGCCTGGACGCGGCGCCCGCCTCGCGTTGACGGGTCGTGTTCCGAGGTGACTCGGCCATCAGATGCAGCTCACCCCGTGATGCTGCGGGGAATGACCGGAACCAGTAAACGGGCACTGGTCTGGGGGCCCCAGTGCAGGGTGCAGCGGGTCCGCGCGCTGCGTTTCCACCCGGCCGGGAAGGTGCTCATGAGCGGGTTTCTCGGGGCCAGTGAGCGTCCGGCGACGAGCAGTCGCAAGGAGTCGCCGGCGCGGAACAGGGTCGACGAGGGTCCCAGCGGTATCTGCAGGTCGACCCGCTCACCGGGTCGGAGCGGTTGCGAACGGTCGAAAGGATGTACCGGCTGTTCCGGCGTGGACGCAGTCGGGTCGAGCTCCCGCAGAGCGGCTCGCAGCCAACCGGTGGCGATCCGATCGCGACCGAAGCCGAACGAACCCTCGAACGGCACGTACTTCTGGCCGGTCCACTTCTCCACCCCGACGAACAGACTGACGTCGTCACCCCGGTCGATGGAGACGGACAGGGCCAGGCTCATCGGCCCGGTCAGCTCCCAGTCCTGGTCGATCGCATACGTGAAGGCGGCGGCGTTGACTCGGGTGGCGAAGGTGACGCTGCCCTCGACCGCCGCCGGGTTCTCCCCCATGACGCCCGCGTCGCCGAGATACAGGTCGGTCCAGCGGGTCCGGGCCAGCGGCCACTCCTGCTCGTTCCGGACCTCGGCGACCAGATCGCCCCGTTCCCGCACTTCCAGACGTACCGGCGGTGGCTTGGGGGTGTCCCGACCACGCAGGTATCGGTCGAAGAAGCCGAGTTGCACCTGCATGGCCGGGCCGCCGTAGAAGGTGGCCCACTTGCCGCCACGATGGGTGTAGGCGAACTTGTCTGTCGATGCCACCTTCTCGAAGGCCCGGAAGGAGCCGACCGTGTGCAGGCTCTGATCGGAAAAGCTGGTGCAGACCAGCATCGGCACCTGGATCTTTTCCAAGTCCGGCACCAGCGACTGCCACCATTCATCCCGCAGCGGATGGGCTTTGCGCAGCGCCCCCAGATCCTGCGCCGGTCGGGTGATCCGCTTCAAACTGCTCTGCCAAATGCGCGAGAAGCCATGCTCGACGACGCCGCCCGGGCTGAAGAAGTCTCGGTAGGCGTCGGTGAAACCCTCCCACGGCGCGATCGCCTTCAGGCTGGGCGGAAGCAACGCGGCCGCCTTGTACTGGGACATGGCCAGATAGGAGACCCCCATCATGCCCACGTTGCCGTTGGACCAGGGTTGCGCCCCGGCCCACTCGATGAGGTCGTACACATCGGTGGCCTCCTCGTCGGTCATGATCGAATTCAGCCCCTCCGAGGTGCCGGCGCCTCGCAGGTCGGCGTTCACCACCGCGTACCCGTTCTTCCCCCACCAGACCGGATCGGGCGCCTCCCAACCGGTCTCGCTCGAGAACGCGACCGGGGCCGGCTGCCGCATGATCCGGAACTGAAAGCTGAAGCCCCGTCCTGACTTCGTCTGGCTGGGAACGTGGTCCTTGCCGTACGGGTGGGCGGACATGATCACCGGGAACGGTCCCGCTCCGGCCGGGCGATAGACGTTGACCCGCAAGACCACTCCGTCCCGCATGGCCACGGCGACGTTGCTGTCCTTGACCAGGTCGGCAGGCGCGGCGGACACCGTGACCGGCGGCCGGACAATGCTCCGGAGGCGGCTCCGAGCGTACGTGAGTGCTCCCGGGCGTCGCCACGGTCGATCGAGAGCGGGTGTCCCAGCGTTCATGTCGGCTCCTGGGTTAGTAACGGTATAGCGGGCTTAAGTGCCACTATAAAGCACTTCAGCGGTGGCGTCTACCGCACGCAGGTCAGGCCGTTCCGCCGGCCAGCAGCGTGCCGACCACGGCGCCGGACCCGAACAGGTCACCGATCCGTCGGGACTGCTCCGCCGCCAGCCCCCAGCGTGGATCGTCGCCGTGCCGCCGCTGGAGTTCTGCCTCGACCGCCGCCTCGCGTTCCGGCCAGGAGGCGGGTGGTTCACTCAACCGGTCCACGTCGATCCGGTGCTGGACACGGAGTCCGGCGTGGTGCAGCATCGAGGACAACCGGGACGCGGTCGGGAAGGCGTTACCGTCCGGCCACGGGTGAGCCGCGGACTCCGGCTCCCGGGCCACGATGACCAGTAGCCCCCAGCGCCCGTACGGCCGCAGTACGCGCCGCAATTCGGCCAGAAAGGCCGGCTGATCGGGCACCGTGCACAGCACACCGAGCGCCCACACTGTGTCGAAACTTGCATCCAGAAAGGGAATCTCAGTCTCCGCTTGGACCACGGAGAGATCGAACAAGCGCCGCGCCGCCCGCACCGCCTCGGGCGCCGGATCGGTACAGACCGGATCACGGACGCCGGCCTCGGCTCTCGCGAACGCGGCCGGCCCGCCCATTCCCGCCCCGATGTCCAGCATGCGGTCATTCGGACCCACCCCCAGCGCACCGAGCAGCCAGCGCAGCGCGGCCGGGCTGCCGCTGCCCCGGCAAGCGGCGGGTAGGTAGTAGTCGGGACCGAGATCCAGCGCCACTTCCAGCGTCCAGCCGGCCACGGTGTCGAACTCCACCGCCATCGGATCGTCAGGTGTGCTCATCCGGTGCCAACCTTCTCCCGATTTCGGCCTGAACCTCGGCCGCGAACCCGGTACCCCGATCCGAGGCCATCCCCGACAAATTCACCCCCGCGACGCCCTCGACCGCCAGTAGCGCGCGAGCCTGGTCGATGGCGGCATCGATCCCGGCCGCCACCGGATCTCGCGCGGAGAGCACGCGGTGCACCATCTCGCCGTCCAGGTCCAGACCGGGCAATCCGGCCAGCACCGCTGCCGAGCGTTCGTCGGTGAACACCGCCACCGCCGCCAGCACCGGGATGACCAGTCCGAGGGAGCGGGCCCTGGCCATGAAGGCCGCCACCGCGGCCACCGAGCCGGCGTGATTCAGCACCGCGACGTTTGCTCCGGCGCGTTGTTTCTCGACCAGCCGAGCCGCTCGCAGCTCGGTCGGTCGCGCGCCCGGCGTTTCCGGTACCGCCACCAGCAGGTCATGCTCGGCGGCCAGCGCGGCGAGGCGGGTGCCGTCCAGATCGAACACCTGGGTGATCTCCGGGCGCACGTCGTAGGCCCGACCGTCGCCGGTCACACACAGCACGGCGGCGGCATCACCTCCGGCCGCCAGGCCCCGCAACTCCTGCTCGAGCACGACACGGTTGCGATCCCGGCAGGCCAGCGTGACCCACGGCGCCAGACCGGTCGCGGCGAGCATCCGAGCCAGCATGGTGGGCGGAAAGTCGGGACGGTCCTGATGGTCACCGACCAGCACCGCGTCGCAGCTGCCGGCCAGCATCCGGGCCGTGGCGATGAGGGCGGCGGCATCGGCCGGTGGCGCCGACAGGTCGGTCAGCACCCGTGGAGCTTTGACCGGTGGGCGGCTGCGCGGCGGCCCTGCGAAGGCCACCAGTTCGGGAAAAGCGCAAGGGATCGGGCGCATCTCGCATCGGCCGTCGGCTTGGACACCGCCGCACGGCCCATAGACCATGCGCTTCGGACAGCCATCCGCACCTGGACTCACCGCTGCGAATCTAGTGCCGTCGGCCCCCCTCTGGCCGGTGTCGGGAGCCCGGCGGACCGGCCGGTCAGCCGACAGGCAGACCCACCCAGTGCGCCGACCGCTCCCACAGCTCTCGGGCCAGCTCCGGATCACGCGCGTCGGACGAGGTCTTGGCCGGGGCGGTGCCGACGTGGTAGCCGCCGGGCACGATGCCTTCGTCGGCGCCGGCCAACCAGACCAGTACCTGCGCGCCCTTGTCCGGCCCGGCCAGGAATGGTCGGCCCAGCGCATAGAACCACTTCACCACGGTGGAGTCGCGGCCGAAGCCCGACCCGATCACACCCGGGTGTGCGGACGTCGCGACGATGCCGTCGGGTCCCCACCGGCGCTGCAATTCCGCCGCGAACAGGATGTTCGCCAACTTGCAGATGCTGTAGTTGCGCATGCCCGAGAAGCCCTCGCCGGAGTCCACCGCGGGCAGCTTGGCCGCGTTCAACCGCGCCGTCCGATGCGCCGCCGATGCGGTGGTGATCACCCGGGCCTTGGCGGCCTCCAGCGGCTCCTGCAGCAGCCGGGTGAGCAGGTAGGGCGCCAGGTGGTTGACCTGGAAGGTGCGTTCGTGTCCGTCCGCAGTGATCTGGGCCTTGGGCCAGGTGCCGCCGGCGTTGTTGATGAGCACGTCGATCCGGGGCAGCTCGGCCAGGTCGGTGGCCAGCCGCCGGACATCGTCGAGCCGTTCGAAGTCCGCGGTCAGGCCGGTCACGCCGAGTTCGTCGGCCAGCGCCTTGGTCTTGTCCACCGACCGCCCGACCGGCACCACCGTCGCACCCAGGGCCGCCAACTGACGCGCGGCCGCCGCGCCGATCCCGGAACTCGCTCCGGTCACCACCACGGTCTTGCCGGTCATCTCAGTCATGGTTGATCTCCTGCTGTGCCCGCTCGAGGAAGGAAAAGCCCTGCTGTAAAGACACTCTCGGTACCCAGCCGAGCATGGCTCGGGTCCGGCGCTGGTCGAACCAATGAGCGGTACCCAGTTGTTCGGCCAGGAACCGGGTCAGCGGCGGATCATCGGTGCGCCGGGACAGCCGCCAGATCGCCTCCACCGCCCCACCAGCCGCGACCGCCACCGACAGCGGCACCCGGCGGTGCGGGACCGGCGCGCCGGCAGCCAGGCAGATCCGACCCAGGATCTCGGCCACCGGCCGGGGTTCGCCGTTGCTGACGACCAGGGCCTGGCCGTGCGCCGGGCCGCAGGCGTCGACGGCATGGCTCAGGGCGTCGACGGCGTTGTCGACGTAGGTCGTGTCGATCAAGGAGGCCCCCGAGCCGACCAGGACGAGCCGTCCGGCTCGAGCCCGGGCCACGATGGGCGCGACGAGCTGGGTGTCGCCCGGGCCCCAGACCAGGTGCGGCCGCATCGCCAGCACGGCCAGCCCGGGTCCGTCGGCGGCCAGCGCGGTGCGTTCGGCTGCGGCCTTGGTCCGGGCGTAGGGGCTGCGCGCGGCTTCCGGGTCGGCCGGGCCGGCGGGTGCACCGACCAGGGCCCGGCCGGCGTGCGCGACCGAGGGCGAGGACACGTACACCAGCCGGCCGACGCCGGCCCGCCGCACCGCGTCCAGGACCACCTCGGTGCCGAGCACGTTGACCCGGTGGAATTCGGCCGGAAGTCCGGCCACCCCGACCTTGGCGGCCAGGTGCAGCACCGCGTCCTGACCGGTCACCGCGCGCGCCACCGCGACGGAATCGGTGATGTCGGCTCGGATCTCGGCGCAGTCGAGCCCGCTGCGCCGGCGCTGCAGGACGGTGACCTGATCACCCCGGGCGATCAGTGAGGCTGCGGTGGCCCGGCCCAGCATTCCGCCCGCCCCGGTGACCAGAACCTTCACCCGCCGGCCAGTTTCCCGGCCGCCCACGCCGCCACCGCGACCCGGTCGATCTTGGACTGATGGCGTAGGTCGACCGGAAGGGCGCGAGTGCGGAGCACAGCAGCAATCCCCACCCCAGGCGCAAGCCCGGCGGCGCCCCGCACCACGTCGGTGACCTCGAGTTCGGGCAGCAGCGGTCCGGGTCCGGCCAGCACCAGCACCAGCTGGGCCGTCCCGGCCGGCCCGACCCCGACCGCGGCCACCCCGGCGCCCGGCTCGATGAGGCCGGCCTGGGCCAGCGCGGCCTGGACTCGGAGCTCGATGCCCACCGGGGTGACCGGGCCGGCCGCGGTCCGGATCACGTGCACCAGCCGACCCTGGATCCACCACCGGCCCCGTTCGTCGACGAACCCGACATCGCCGGTCCGGTGCCAGCCCGGGTGCGCCGCCGACCGGCGGTCCACCGCCCAGCGGGCGTCGTAGGAATCTTTCAGATGAGGCGCGCTGACCCAGATCTCGCCGGTCACTCCGGGTTCGGCGGTGAAATCCACCCCGTCCAGCGGGGCTGTACCCATCGACACCCCGGGCAACGGTCGGCCCACGCAGACGCCGTCCCCCGCCCCGGCGGCCAGGATCTCGGGTAGGTCGATGTCGGCCAGCGGGAGCGCCTCGGTCATGCCGTAGGGGGTGTGCAGGGACGCGGCCGGGACCAGCGCCGCCACCGCCTGGAGCAGCGGGGCCGGCACCGGGGCGCCGGCGGACATGACCAATCGGATCCGGTTCAGCGCCTGCCGGTCGGCCGGGGTCAGGTCTGCAGCCGTGGCCACCACGTTGCGCAACGCGGCCGGCGAAGCGAACACCACGGTCGCGTCGATGGCCGCGGCCGCCCGGGCCAGCGCCGGCGCGGTCAGCGATCCAGGTCTGGTCACGTCCGTCTCGGGCACCGCGGACGCGATGCCCAGGGCCGGGCCGTACAGCGCGAACGGGGCGAAGGCCGCGACGATCCGGTCGGACTCAGTGATGCGGTAGGTGGTCCGGATCAGATCCACCTGGGCCCGCAGCCGGCCGTGCCGGTAGCGCACGCCTTTGGCCGGTCCGGTGGCGCCCGAGGTGAACAGAACCGCGGCGTCCGCCTCCGGGCCGGGCTCGGGCGGAACGTCGCGGCCCGCTCCGAGGACGGCCAGTTCGGGCAGGCTGTGCGCCACCCGGAGCAGCCGCGCGGTCATCGCCGGCAGCACGGTCGTGCTGATCCGGGTGCCGGGAATCCGCAACGGGCCGGCGGCCACCAGGCCCGGTCCGGCCGCGATGACGTGGTCGACGTGCGCCCCGCGTAGAGCCCGGGCCAGACCCTGCAGCCCCAGGCCCTGATCGGCGACCACGATCACCCCGCCGGCCCGCCAGACCGCATAGAGCGCCACGGTCAGCTCGACCGACGGCGGCACCAGCAGCGCCACCCGGTCCCCCGGCGCGAGGCCGGCCGCGACCAGCCCGGCACCCACCTCGCGGGTGCGGGCGGCCAGGTCACGCCAGCTGATCTGGGTGCCGCCCACCCGGACCAGGGCCGGGTCGTCGCGGTCGGCGTAGCGGTCCAATGCGGCCAGCACGGACTCGCCGTTCCCGTTCCCTGGGTCCGGGGACGGCCGGGGCGGACGTGTGAGGTCCGACAAGAAGTCGCGGACGGTGTCGGCGTAGTCGGGCGCGTCCTCGGGCAGCAGATGCCCGGCCAGTTCGTAGCGCTGCACGCCGGCCTGGGGCAGCCTGGCCACCAGGTCGGCCAGATGGACCTCGCCGAACACCGGGTCGCGCGGACCCCAGAGCAGCAACGCCGGCACGTCCAGCGTGGACACCGCGGCGGCGATCCGGTCCAGCGCGGGTCGGCTGGGATGCCCGCCGGCGAAGGGGATGTCGGCCACGAAATCGGCCACCGCGGTCCGTCGGGCCGCGCTCCGGTAGGGGGCGGCGAAGGCCGTCCGGATGGTGCGACGCAGCCGGGGCCGACTCAGCGCGGTGGCGGCCCGGACGAACGCCGGGGTGATCCGACAGACCAGCGGGTGGACCAGCGGCAACAGGGCCAGCCGGAGCAGCACCGGGCGGGAGGCCGCCGCCGGTTGGTGCACCGCAGTGTTGGTCAGCACCACCCCGGCCAGCTGCTGGCGGTGTTCGGCCGCCCAGCCCAGGCCGATGATCCCGCCCCAGTCGTGAGCCAGCAGGACGACCGGCCCGGTGATGCCCAGTGCGTCGGTGAGGCGGCCCAGGTCGTCGACCCGCTCAGCCAACACCCGGGGGCGCTCGGTGCGCTGCGAATAGCCCATGCCCAGCTGATCGGGCGCGACGACGCGCCAGCCGGTCGGGGGTTGGGCCACCAGGCGGCGCCAGAGGTAGCTCCAGGTCGGATTGCCGTGCACGCAGAGCAGGGTGCGTACGTCGGACGGGGTGCCGGAGCCGGCCGGCGTGCCCGAGTCGAGCACGTGGAAGGTGCGCTCGATCCCGTCCCCATCGGTCACCGTGATCAACCGGGACCAGGCCGGGTCCAGCTCGGGTAGCTGCGGGGGAAGACGGGCGGCGCTGGGGCGGGTCGCCCCGATCACCAGACGATCTCCGAGAACGACGCGTTCAACCCGGAACCGATGCCCATCAGCAGCAACCGGTCACCTTCGGTCAGATCCGCGGCCACCCCGGCCAGGGTGACCGGAATCGCCGCCGGACCCAGATTGCCCCGGGTCGGGAAGGTGAGCGGGACCCGGCTCGAGTCCAGGCCGAGCACACTCGAGATGGCCCGGGTGTGGACGTTGCTGACCTGGTGCATGACGTAGCAGTCCATTCCGCCGTCCCAACCGAAGTCGGCCGCGGATTCGGCCCACAGGTCGGCGGTCAGCGCCATCCCGGCCTTCATCAGACCGGCGCTGTCGGTGCGCATGTCATCCATGTCGCCGATGCAGAGTCGATGGTGCTCGGTCCCGGCGCGGGTGGCCCCGCCCACGAACCGATGTCCCTCCGGATGTCGGTCACTGCGTCCCAGCACCATGGCCGCGGCACCCGACCCCAGGGTGAGGGAGGCGAACTGCTCGTAGACCTGGCTGGCATCCTCGTCGCCGGCCAGCAGCCGGGCGATGGTGGCCTGGTGAATCTCGCGGGCGTCCTCGCCGTTGACGACCAGGGCGTAGTCGATCTGGCCGGAATCGATCAGGCTGGCGGCCAGCTGCATGCCGTTGACGAAGCCCAAGCAGGCGTTGGTGATGTCGAAGTTCAGGCAGCTCGAGGGCAGCCCGAGCGCGGCGTGCACCCCGACCGCGGTGGACGGCTCGACGTGGGCCCGGCTGACCGAGGTGTTGACCATCAAGCCGATGGCGGCCGGGTTCACCCCGGCCTCGGCCATGGCCTTGGCCCCGGCCATCGCCGCGCCGTCGGCGAAGGTCGTGCCCTCGTCCCACCACCGGCGCTCGTGGATGCCGGCCAGCCGTTGGATCATCCCCGCCCGCAGGCCGACCCGGGCGTACACCGGTGCGAGCTGCTCGTCGAACTCGGCGGTGGTGACCACATGGGGTGCGTCGATGGCGCAGACCGCCAGCACCGAGGTGTTCACGAACCGATGAATGGTGTTGCCGGCCATGCGCGTCCTGTTCCCATCGGTGCCCGCTCGACGCATCGCACCGTCGGGTGTTCGGTCCGTCGGATTCGATCCAATTGCCGATCCAAACTGTCGGGCAGAACGATCGGCCCGACGCGGCAGTTCTACCAGCCCCGCTCGGCCAGCCGGTGGGGGGCCGGGATTTCGTCGACGTTGATGCCGACCATGGCCTCGCCCAGGCCACGGGAGACCTTGGCCACCACGTCCGGGTCGTCGTAGAAGGTGGTGGCCTTGACGATCGCCTCGGCCCGCTGGGCCGGGTTGCCGGACTTGAAGATACCGGAGCCGACGAACACGCCCTCGGCCCCGAGCTGCATCATCATGGCCGCGTCGGCGGGGGTGGCAATGCCGCCCGCCGTGAACAGCACTACCGGCAGCTTGCCGGCCGCAGCCACCTGCGCGACCAGGTCGTACGGCGCCTGCAGCTCCTTGGCCTCGGCGAACAGCTCGTCCGGTGACAACGAACTGAGCCGGCGCAACTGCCCGCCGATCGTGCGCATGTGGGTGACCGCGTTCGAGACGTCGCCGGTGCCGGCCTCGCCCTTGGAACGGATCATGGCCGCACCCTCGGTGATCCGGCGCAGCGCCTCGCCCAGATTCGTCGCACCGCACACGAACGGCACGGTGAACTGCCACTTGTCGATGTGATGGGCGTAGTCGGCCGGGGTCAGCACCTCGGACTCGTCGATGTAGTCGACACCGAGCGACTGCAGGACCTGGGCCTCGGCGAAATGGCCGATCCGGGCCTTTGCCATGACCGGGATGGACACGGCGGCGATGATGCCGTCGATCATGTCCGGATCGCTCATCCGGGAGACGCCACCCTGGGCCCGGATGTCGGCGGGCACCCGTTCCAGGGCCATCACCGCGACCGCACCGGCATCCTCGGCGATCTTGGCCTGCTCGGCGGTGACCACATCCATGATCACGCCGCCCTTGAGCATCTCGGCCATGCCGCGCTTGACGCGCATGGAACCGGTGACAGGCTGCTCTGGGGTGGACACGGCGATCTCCTCGTTCGGCTGGCTTTACTGCTTCCGGTATACCAGCCCTACCCGCCGTGAGGTGAATCCGCCCAGGTCAGGACGCAGTGATCTGGGCCGTCTGGGGCGCCAGGACGATCCAGGTATGGCCGGGCTTCATCGGTAGCGTGCCGCCGTGCCCGTCGGTGAAGGCGAAGGAGTTGGCGGCCGCGGAGCGCGACCAGGTGCCGTCGACCGCGTGCCCGTCCCGGTAGAGGGTGACCTGGCCCGACCCCACCGTCGAGGAGATGTACGACGGCGAGCCCACCGAGTCGGAGTAGCCGTCGGGCTGGTCGATCACGTGCATGACCAGCACGTTGTCCGCCGCCTGGACGGTGCCGTCGTAGTCCAGCACCGGCGAGCCGTCGCGCATCCGCACAAACTTTCCGCCGCTGTAGCTGAAGTCGGTCTCGCCGCTCTCCATCACGGCTTCGATCGATTTCACCGCCGGGCCCTTGGCCACCCGGGGATCCGAGGCGGCGAAGGTGAAGCCGATGTAGCGGGCCGGCGAGGCGTCGGCGGCCTGGTCGGCCACCTCGGCCAGGTTGGCGTGCAGGTTGTAGGTGCCGGTGGCGGCGTCGGAACGGAAATAGCCGTTGAAGGCCGAGCTGTCGATGATGGTCGTGGCGTGCAGCTGATTCAGGATGCCGTCGTTGGCACCGGAGAACACCAGCACCGGCTTGGCCCCGAACACCGGGAGCAGTTCCAGGTCGGTGGTGCGAGTGCTGCGCACCGGCCCGACCTCGACGCCCAGGTCACTGTGGAAGACACAGATGAGCCGGGTCAGGCCGCCCTCCACCTGCTCGACGAACACGATGTCCGCGTTGGCCACCCCGAACTGAGCCGTGTCGAAGTAGGTGTTGTCGATCTTGGCCACCACCACCTTGTTCGCGCTGACCTTCCCGCCGGTGAGCGGGTCAGTGGGCGTGGCCGGTTTCACCGATGCGGTGGTCCTGCGGGTGGTGGTCTTGGCCACCGAGGTCGTGGTCCTCACCGCGGTGGTGGAGGCGGCCGGCGGGTGCGTGGAGGGAATCGGCGACGGGCTGGGGCTCGGGCTGGCCGACGGACTGGCTGACGTCGAACTCGTCGATGTCGCCGTGGCCGAGGAATGGCTGCTGCAGGCCACGCCGACCAGCGCCAGGACGGCCAACGTGGTGGCCGCCCCCGCTCGTCGCCCGACCCGACCGCGCCGTGTTCCGTGCTGTGTTTGCAATGTCACTACCGACCTCCCAGAGCCGCTCGGGCCCGACGCTAGGGGATGTGGAGTGCATTCGAGGTTCACCACACGCCGAGAACGCCGATCTGGCGACTGTCAGCCGAACAGCGGCTCCGGAAAGCCCTGCCACAGGAACGAGGCCAGCAAGGCGTTCACCGGACCCGGCTGCTCGATCGGTAGGCCGTGGCTGCCGGGCAGCACGGCCAGCCGCCCGTTCGGCAACGCCCGGGCCACCGCCTGACTGTGCTCCACGGTGACCTCGTCGCGGTCCCCCTGCAGCACCAGGGTGTCCCCGCCGAAGCCGGTGAAAGTGGCCGGGTCAAGCTCCGGCTCGGACCCCAGCATGGCGATCAGCTTGGCGTGCACCACCGGGAAATATTCCGGACCGTCCGGTGACACCGCGTCGTACTCCTGCCGCAGGAAACCGATCGCCTCGGGCGCCGCCAGCTGCGCCAGCAACGGACTGTCCGGGATCTGGCCCGAGGAGTTGAAGTACTGACCGATGAGCACCAACCGGCGGACCAGGTCGGGCCGGCGCAGCGCCACCAGCAGCCCGACCACGGCGCCATCGCTCCAGCCCACCAGATGAGCCGGCCCGCCCAGCTCTTGGTCGAGATAGGCAATGGTGTCCTGGGCCATCAGCTCGTACGTGATCGGGCCCTCGACGTCCGGAGTGTGGCCGTGGCCCCGCCGCTCGGGCACGTGCACGCGGAACCCGGCCGCGACCAGGGTCGGGGCCTGGGCCGCCCAGGACGACGCCCCGGCGAACCCGCCGTGCAACAGCACCACGTCCGGTCCGGTGCCGGCCACTTCTCGCCAGGTCCGCTGGGTTCCGATCTGCACGTATTCGGCGTCAAAACCGGGCAGCGACGGAGCCGGCGAGTTCGTCATGCCCTGGTTCTACTCCGGGTTCACTCGATCCGCGTGGCTTCCACCCGCCGGGCCGGATCCTGCGCGGCCGCCCGGGCCTCGGCCATGCGTGCGGCCAACTCGACCGGGTAGACGGTGCCCTCCGGCGCGGCCAGCTCGGCCCGGGTCCACCAGCGGCCACCGGCGATGACCGTGCGTTCCAGGTCGGTGAAGCCGCTCGTGTCGGGCTCGAAGGCGGCCTGGACCCGGGCTGCGAAGTAGACCTCGTCCTGCTCGTAGATGGTGCCGGCGAACGGGAATCGCGCCGTGCGGGTCCACACCGGGCCGCCCAGGGAGAGCTGCGGCAGCACCAGGCCGGTTTCCTCGTGCAGCTCGCGCAAGGCCGTCTCGGCCAGGGTCTCGGTCCCCTCGACGCCGCCACCCGGCGGGAACCAGACGCTGCGACCGCTGTCATTGGTGGTGAACAGCAGCACCCGGTCGGTGTCGTCGAAGAGCACCACCCGGGCCGCCACCCGGTGCACCGGCGGGGCCAGCGCCGGGTCCGCGATCTCGAAGTAGTCGGGCAGGGTGGCCCGGCCGGCCAGCCGGAACCAGCGGGTGAACCGGGCCGCCCGCAGCGCCCGGGTGTCGCGTACGGCGTCGTTGTAGAACCGCCGGGCCAGGGCCACCCGCTCCCCGGCGTCGGCCAACTCGGTGGCCAGCTCGGTCGAGGCGATCGGCGGCAGCTCGGCCAGCGCCCGGGTCAGGTCGTTCTCGGCGTCGGCCCGGTGAGCCCGATCGGCCCGGTCGGCCAGCGCGGTGAGCCGGCGCAGCGCCGCCGAGGTCTGGGCCGGAAAAGCTCCGGCCGCCACGGCCGTTCGGGCAGCCGCCACCCGGCGGGACAGCGCCCCCTCCAAGGCCACCCAGGCCGCCTCGGTGCGCACGTGCAGCCGGTCCAGCCGGTTCGCGGTCACCCACATGCGCAGCGCCGCCAGCAGCAGGAACGCAACCAGGATGATGACGACGACGGTGGTCAGGGTGCTGTCCTTCCGAGAGGGAGCGTCGCCCTCACTGTGACATGGTCCAGTCCCCCACCGGGTGATGGCGCGACGGCCCGGAGCAGGATGCGGCCATGCCGTTGCACTCCTCGACCGCCCCCGCCGATGCGCCGCCCGTGGTGAAGACCTCGAACGCCATGATCACCGAGGCCAACCCCTCCCTGCAGGAGCGGGTGAGCCTGCCTCACCGGCAGCTGGCCCAGGACCCGGTCCCGCCTGACGTCGCGGCCCAGCTCATCCGGGACGAGCTGCTGCTCGACGGCAATGCCCGGCTGAATCTGGCCACCTTCGTCACCACCTGGATGGAGCCGCAGGCCCGAATCCTGATGGCCGAGTGCGCCGACAAGAACATGATCGACAAGGACGAGTACCCGCAGACCGCCGCGTTGGAGCAGCGCTGCGTGCAGATCCTGTCCGATCTGTGGCACGCGCCCGCCGGCAGCGGCGCCACCGGTTGCTCCACCACCGGTTCCAGCGAGGCCTGCATGCTGGCCGGACTGGCCCTGCTCCATCGCTGGCGGGCCCGGACCGGAGCGGACCGCAGCCGCCGACCGAATCTGGTGATGGGCGTCAACGTCCAGGTGTGTTGGGACAAGTTCTGTCGTTACTGGGATGTCGAGCCCCGACTGGTCCCGATGTCGGGCGAGCGTTTCCACCTCGAGGCCCCCGAGGCGGTGGCCCAGTGCGACGAGGACACCATCGGCGTGGTCGCCATTCTCGGCTCCACCTTCGACGGCAGCTACGAACCGGTGGCCGAGATCGCCGCCGCCCTGGACACTCTGGCCGCGAGTGGGGGGCCGGACGTGCCGATCCACGTGGACGGCGCGTCGGGCGCGATGATCGCGCCGTTCCTGGATCCGGAGCTGGTCTGGGATTTCCAGCTGCCCCGGGTCGCCTCGATCAACACCTCCGGCCACAAGTACGGGCTGGTCTACCCGGGCGTGGGCTGGGCCATCTGGCGGGACAAGGACGCGCTGCCCGCGGAGCTGATCTTCGACGTCAACTACCTGGGCGGCAACATGCCCACCTTCGCGCTGAACTTCTCCCGCCCCGGCGCCGAGGTGGTGGCCCAGTACTACAACTTTGTCCGGTTGGGCCGGTCCGGATACACCGCGGTGCAGCAGGCCTCTCGCGACGTGGCCATGTTCCTGTCCGCCGCGATCGAGTCCCTGCCGCAGTTCCGGCTCATTTCCCGCGGCGATCAGCTCCCGGTGTTCGCGTTCAGCACCACCGACGCCGCGGCCGGGTGGGACGTGTTCGCGGTGTCCCGGGCCCTGCGCGAGCGCGGCTGGCAGGTGCCGGCCTACACCTTCCCGGCCGACCGCGAAGACCTGGCCGTGCTGCGGGTGGTGTGCCGCAACGGGTTCGGCCACGACATCGCCCAGCTCTTCCTGGACGATGTGAAAGCCGCGGTGAGCCAGCTCGATCAGGAGGCGGCCAAGGTCGCAGGCACGGTCAGCGGTCCGTCCGGCTTCCGGCACTGACCCGGCTCACCCCTTGACGATCGTTCCGCCCTTGATGATCGTGGTGAAGCTGGTGTCCGGGGTGGCGATCAGGGAGATGTTGGCGACGGGGTCGCCGTCGACCAGGATGAGGTCGGCGATGGCGCCCGGTTCGATGACCCCGAGCCGACCCGGGTACGGGTTGCGCGGACCGGACAGGGCGAGCAGCTCGGCGTTGCGCAGGGTCGCCTTCTGCAGGACCTCGGCCGGCGAGTACCACCGGGTGAGCTTGGCCAGCAGCGCCCCCTGGCGGCTCGCGAGCTTGGCGTCGAACAGGATGTCGGTGCCGAAGGCGACAGGCACCCCGTGCTTGATGGCCAGCCGGTAGGCGTTCTCGGTGCCGGCCACCATCTGCAGCATTTTCTCCCGGTTTCGCGCGTCCACCACGGGAGCGTCCTCGTCATCCAGGAACGGCTGCAGGCACCACCAGACCTGGCGTTCAGCCAGCAGTGCGACCGTCGCCTCGTCGAGGAGCTGGCCGTGTTCGATGCATTTGACCCCGGCGTCCACCGCGGTCCGCACCGCGCGCGGGGTATAGGCGTGCACGGTGACGTAGGTGCCCCAGTTCTCCGCGCAGTCGACGGCGGCGGCAATTTCGGCGGCGGTGTACTGGGTCACGTCGAGTGGGTCGTAATCGGAGGCGACTCCGCCGCCGGCCATCAGCTTGAGTTGAGACGCTCCGGCGCGCAACTGCTCCCGAGAGCCCCGCAGCACCTCGTCCACCCCGTCGGCGATGACGGCACCGCCAATGATCTCGGTGTGGCTCAGATGCCCGGCCACCCCGCGCGGGATCTCGTAGGGCATCCGGAAGTCGCCGTGCCCACCGGTCTGGGACAGGAACGCACCCGACGGGTAGATGCGCGGCCCGAGAATCGAACCGATGTCGATGGCCTGCTTGATGCCGAAGGTCGGTCCGCCGAGATCTCGGACGGTGGTGAAGCCGCGCAGCAGCGTGGCCCGGGCGCTCACCACGGCCTGCGCGAAGACGAAACCGACGTCGCTCATGATGGCCACCTGGGCCGGGACGGTGGTGAAGGCGGCATGCCAATGCGCGTCGATCAACCCGGGAATCAGCGTCTGGCCGGTGCCGTCGATGGTCCGCGTCGCCGGAACACTGGCCTTATCAGTCTCAGCGTCGGCGCTCGCGGCGTCGGCCCCGATCGGTTCGACCGAGGCGATCAGGCCGTCGCGGATGAGCACATCCGCTGCAGGACGCACCACCGCCTCGACACTGTCGAACACCTTCACGTTGGAAATTCGAATGGCCTCGGCGGACATCGACAGGACCTTTCCTCAAGGGGTCGCAGCACAGCACGGAAGCTGGCAATCAGCGCCAGGCAACCGTACAAGTGGGCGTCTTGGCTCGCCGGATGTGCCCCACCCCCGCGTACCATCCCAGCAGGTCGGCGCCGGGCCTGGCCGCAGGGTGATCGAGCGGGACGGAACGATGACCACGACCGATGAGCAAGCGGCCCCGGGCGGCGGCGTCGACGATCTGATCCCCCAGGCAGCCGTCGGTCGAGGCCTGGCCCTGGCCATGTCCGGCCTGGCTGATCTGGCCAGATCAGCCGAGAGGGAGGTCAGGGCGGCTTCGTGGGAGGACCAGGGGGCCATCGCCGAGCGACTCGAGGTGGCCGTGTCCCTCAAGAGCACGCCGGGGCTGTCCGGGCCGGCCGACCTGGATGATTTCGAGTTGGTGCCCGCCGGTCCGTATGTCGACCCGGCCACGCTCAGCCCGGCGGCCGCGGAGGCGGCCAGGAAGGCCACCGCCGACGTGCGGGCGGCGTTCGCCGCGGTGGCCGTGGCCCAGGAGTCGGTGCTGGCGGCGCAATTGGTGTCCGCCGAACAGCCGGACGTCGCCCACGGCCGCACCCGACGTGCCCTGAGGATGCCCCGCAGCGTGACCGCGAACGGCGGGGCGGTGTGGTCGGCGGTCGGCGGTGAGATCACGTATCTGCTGCGCCGTCGACCGCGGAAGATTTTGCGGGCCATTCTTTTCGCCGTGCTCAGCGCCAGCATCTACATGGCCTGGATCCGATTGTTCAGCTGGGACACCTACGGAAAATGGGCGCCGTACCTGGCCGTGCTGTTCATCAGCTCGGTGATGGCCACCTCGGCCTGCTTCAACAGCATGGCGTTCGACGCCCAGCGGGTCCGGGTGGCGCTCGACCGTGGCGCCCGGCTGTGGCAGATCCTGGTCGTGAAGAACCTCGCCCTGATGGCGCTGGTGCTCCCACTCGGGGTGGCCGCGTGTATCGCCCTGGCCATTCTCACCGGCCGGCCGGCCACCTTGCTCGCTTCGATCGGTCTCGTGCTCTGCATCCTGCTGCTGTGGAGCGGCGTCGGCAATGTGTTGTCCGTGGTCCTGCCGATCCGCGACGCACCGCTCAAGGTGCACCGTAAGGAAGGGACTCTGCGGCAATTCCTGATCGAATTCGCCGTGACCTGGGCGATTTCGTATCTCGTGCTGTTCTTGCTGATCTGGCGGGTCTATTCGGCCAAGGGTGTCGGCGAGCGTTATCAGTCGACTCTGCTGGCCGTCGTCCTGCTCGTCCTTTCCTCACTCGTCGGTTACATCAACATGACCGTGCTGGCCGTCACCATCGCCAACGCCCCGGCGGTGCATCGCAGACTGCGGCGCGAGCTGGACTGGGCGCCGACGGCGAAAACCCCCAAGACGCCGGGCCGCACGCCCGACCGACAATCAGCGATGTCGGGGCCGGCCCGGCGGTGAACCCGGGGTCACGGTCAGGGCCCGGCGCCCGAGCCTGAATCGGGCTACCGGTTGTCGTTGGCCAGGTCGTTGGCGAACTCGTCGGGCTCGTCCGTCTGAGGTGCGGAGTTCGTGGCCTGCTCGCGGGCGACGTCGTGGGTCTGGGCGTGATGTGCCTGCGGGCCGCCTTCGTCCGAGTACGGCTCGCGCCGGTCTCCTGAGCTGTGGTCATCGCTTCGCTTGGCCATGTGGATCTCCTTCGTGCCCATCTGTGTGTTGATCTTCGCCGACCAACGCCCCAGCCGGGGCAGTTCCCCATGATCTTCCCCCCAACCGGCGGAATGGAGACCCGGGCCGGGTGGTTCCACTTGAGGTGAGCTCTCCTACCTTGTCCGTGCTCGACCTTGTTCCGGTGCGGGCTGACCAAAAGACCGGCGACGCGCTGGCCGCGACTCGACGTCTGGCCCGAGTGGCCGACGAGCTGGGCTTTCGCCGCTACTGGCTGGCCGAGCACCACAACTTCCCGGCGGTGGCCGCCACCAACCCGCCGGTGCTGATCGCCATGATCGCCGCGGCCACCGCGCGGATCCGGGTCGGCTCCGGCGGGGTCATGCTGCCGAACCATCAGCCGCTGGTGATCGCAGAACAGTTCGCGCTGCTCGAAGCGGCCCACCCCGGTCGCATCGACCTGGGCATCGGCCGTGCCCCCGGCACCGACGGCGTGACCAGCTACCTGCTCCGCGGCGGCACCGGTGAGGATGCGGTCAATCGCTTCCCGACCTACGTGGACGAGATCGTGGCCATGATGGCTCCGGACGGTGTCGGTGTCGAGCTGGGCGACCGGGTGCATGAATTGCACGCCACCCCGGCCGCGGCCTCGGCGCCGCCGGTCTGGTTGCTGGGCTCCTCGGACTACTCGGCCCGGCTGGCCGCCTCCCGCGGATTGCCGTACGTGTTTGCCCACCACTTCTCCGGCCAGGGCACGGCCGAGGCGCTGCACCTGTACCGGTCGACCTACCGACCAAGCGCGGAGAATCCCGAGCCGCGCACCTTCCTGACCGTGAATGTCGCGGTCGCCCCGACCGAGCAGGAGGCGCAACGGCTGGCGCTGCCGAACCTGCTGTCGATGATCGCGCTGCGCACCGGAGGTCAACCGCATCAGCAGCTGACTGTGGAACAGGCCGAGTGGCAGGGCATTCCGGCCCAGCACCGGTCCCTGGCGGACGGCATGAAAGCCCGTTGGGTGATCGGCGATCCGGACCAGGCGGCCGCTCAAATCCTCGACTTGGCCGACCGTTTCGAGGTCGACGAGGTCATGCTGCACCCGGTCGCCGGCGCGGTGCAGGGAACTCCCGCCGACCGTTCGCCGGCTCGGGAACAGACCCTGATCCTGCTGGCCCACGCGCTGGACTACTCGGCGGCCCGCACCGAACGCGGGTCGGCGGCGATGACGGTCTCGTAGACCCGGACCACGCGGGCGGCCACCACCGGCCAGTCGAAGCCGACCACGGCCGCCCGACCCCGGGCGGCGAGATCCGCCCGGCGGGCGGGGTCGTCCAGCAATGTACTGATCAGCGCGCCCAGCTGGGCCGAGTCGCCCACCGGGAACAACGCCCCGGCGTTCCCGTCGGCCAACACCGATCTGAACGCGTCCAGATCGCTGGCCACCACCGGGCAGCCTGCGCTCATGGCCTCGGTCAGGATGATCCCGAAGCTCTCGCCGCCGATGTTCGGAGCGCAGTACAGGTCCACCGACCGCAGCAGGCGGGCCTTGTCGTCATCCGAGACCCGGCCGAGGAGGACGACTTTCGCACTCAGTTCGGGGCCGGCCAGTTGCTGCAGCGATTCTGCCTCACCACTGCCGGCGACCAACAGCTGCAGCTCCGGACGACTCTGCGCGAGCGTGCGGACGGCCTCGATCAACACCGGCATGCCCTTGCGGGTCTCATCGAAGCGACCGATGAAACCGACCGTTCCACCGGCCCGCGGATAGCCGGGCAGCGGGGGCGCATCGGCGAAGAAGTTCACGTCGACCCCGTTGGGGATGATCACCGCATCACCCCCCAGATGCTCGACCTGGACCTGCCGGGCCAGGTCGCTGACCGCGATCCGACCGGTGATCTTCTCCAGGAACGGTTGCAGCACACCCTGGAAGGCGGCCAGCATCCGCGACCGCGGGTTCGCGGTGTGGAAGGTGGCCACGATCGGGCCGTCGGCGACCATCAGGGCGAGCATGGACAGGCTGGGCGCGACCGGCTCGTGCACGTGCAGCACGTCGAACTCGCCGGCCCGGATCCAGCGCCGCACCCGCGCGTAGGACACCGGCCCGAAGGACAGCCGGGCCACCGACCCGTTGTAGGGAATCCCTACCGACCGGCCGGCCGGGGTCACGTACTCCGGATGCGGTTCGTCCTCGTCCCCGGGCGCGAGCACGGACACCTCGTGCCCCATCCGGATCAAGGTGCGGGCCAGATCGGCCACGTGCGCCTGCACCCCGCCGGGTACGTCGAGCGAGTACGGGCAGACCAGGCCGACTTTCACGTCAGGGCTGCCTGGCGTCGGTCGGACAGGTCCGCCAGCCACAGCGGCTGCAGCATGTGCCAATCCTGCGGGCGGCCGGCGATGCCCACCGCGAAGATGTCGGCCAGGGCCTGCGTGCCCGTGCGCACCTGCTCGGCCAACCGCACCCCCGGCAACGCCATCGGCGGGTGGATCAGATTCGTCCAGCCGTCCGCGGTGTAGGTCAGGTGCACAGGACACAGGTCGGCGCCGGTCTGCGCGGCGAGCAGCGCCGGACCCGCGGGCATCCGCGTCGCCTCCCCGAAGAACGTCACCGGAACGCCGCTGCGGGTCAGGTCCCGATCACCGAGCAGGCAGACGATCTTCCCGGCCCGAAGCCGATCCTTGAGCACCTGCGAGGCCGGGACCGCTCCCCCGGTCAGCGGCAGGATCTCCATGCCCAACGACTCCCGGTAGGCCACAAATCGGTCGTACAGGCTCTCCGGGCGCAGCCTCTCCGCCACCGTGGTCAGGCCGCCGAAGGTCCGGGTGACCATCAACGCAGCCACGTCCCAGTTGCCGGAGTGGGGCAGCACCACGACCACGCCGCGCCCGCTCTCCACCCCGTCGCGCACGTACTGAAGACCGGTGGTGCCGGCGATCGCTCGGGCGACCACGTCGTCGTGATCCATCGACTCCAGCCGGAACGTCTCCAGCCAGTAACGGGCGTAGGAGTGCAAGCCGGCCCGCACGGTCGTGGCCAGCAGCGCGGGGGTGGCCCGGTCGCCGAGCACCCGACGCTGGTTGCGGGCGTACTGCCGCACCGCCTTCCCCTGCCGGGAGAAGGCGCGGTCGGCGACGAAATCGGCGAGAACGCTGACCGGCTTCTCCGGGAACGCCTTGATCGCGGCCCAGGCGGCGGTGTAGCCCCAGGCGGTGAGCTGCTCGCTGGTGGGCAGCAGCCGGGTCACCGGCTCCGGTCCCGCCCCGCGGCCAGGAATCGGCGGGGCCCGGCATCCGGTCGGGACTGCGGCGGGGCCGGGTTCGGCGCCGGATCCGGCGTCGGGTCCGGCGTCGACGACGCGGCTGATGGCGGGCTCTCGGCGCTCGGCGGGGCACCGTCCCCGGCCTTGATCGCCGCGTTCCGGACCTGCACCAACCGCTGCACCACGGTGACCACGCAGGCTGCGGCCAGAGCCCAGGTACAGATGGCCAGGGCGTGGTGAACACCCAGACCGGCCAGCCCGGTGCCGACCAGCCCGACCACGTTGCGCTCGGCCCGTTCGGCCAGCGCTCCGCCGATGGGCAGGTTGACCGAGTCGGCCCGAGCCTTCACGTAGGAGACCACCTGCGCGGCCACCAGGACGATCAGGCTGGCCACCCCGAGGGCCCGCTGCCCGGTCGAAAAGCAGTAGTAGGCCACCGACCCGAAGATCGCGCCATCGGCGATCCGGTCACAGGAGGCGTCCAGCACCACGCCGAACTTGGTGCCGTAGCCGCGGGCCCGGGCCATGGCCCCGTCGAACAGGTCGAAGAAGACGAAGACCATCACCACCATGGTCCCGGCGAACAAGTGCCCCGGAGCCAGCAGCGTGATGGCCCCGACCACCGCGCCGACCGTGCCGATGACGGTGACCAGGTCCGGGGACAGACCCCAGCGGAAGAAGGTTCGCCCGACCGGATCGGTGACCTTCGATACCGAGCCCCGGGCCAGCGAGTTCAGCATGTCGGAAAGTCCTTGCCGGGCGAGTCGGGGCGGTCACCGGATGCGTCGCCAGACACACCCAGGATAGTTCACTTCCGGAGGTGCAGCCCAGTCACCGAACGCCGGCGCGCAGCGTGGTCGATTCCATGATCTGGGTCTCCTGCATCAGATCCTTGCCGGTGCCCTCGCCGGCGACCAGCGCCCGGCCGCGGGAGAGTCGCCGCTCGATCACCCGGGCCAGATACGACAGCAGCAGGTTGATGAGCACGAAGATGACCGCGACCACCAGGTAGGACTGGATGAAGTTGTTGTAGAAGCTGGTCAGGTTGGTCGCTGTGCGCATCAGTTCCGGGTAGCTGGCCGCGTAGCCCAGGGTGGAGTCCTTCAGCAGCGAGACCAGCTGGGTGACCAGGGACGGGATGATGATGCGAATGGCCTGGGGCAGGATGACCAACCGCATTGACTGCCAGTAGGTCAGTCCGACCGCCAGCGCGGCTTCGCCCTGGCCGCGCGGCAGTGCCCGCACGCCGGCCCGGAACACCTCGGCCAGGATGGCCGCGTTGCACAGGATGATCGGCACGGTGAGCTTCCAGAACACTGGCAGGTTCACGCCCAGGGTCGGCAGGGCGAGCACGAACATGAACACCAGCAGCAGCAGCGGCGTCGATCGGAACACCTCGATGTACGCGGTGGCCGCCCACCGCGCGATCCGGTTCTGAGCCAGCCGGAGCAGGGCCAGCACCGCTCCCGCCGGGAAGGCGACCAGGCCGGCGACCGCGGTCACCTTGAGCGTGTTGATCAGGCCGGTGAGCAGGAACTTCGGGATGCCCGGGTCGAAGAACGGGCTCCATTTGGCCTTGGCCAGTTGGCCGGCGTCGGCGAACCGGAGCACGGCCAGCACGATCACCGCGGCGATGACCACGCCGGAGACGATGCTGAACAGCAGGATCCGGCGCCGACCCCGGGGTCCGGGCTCGTCGAACAGCACCCGCGAGGCGCTCATCGGTGCCGACTGTCTTCGCGCAAGCGGCTCATCGCTGCACCGCCAGGCGCCGGTCCAGCCACCCGCCGAAGGTTCCGGACAGCAGGCACATGGCCACGTAGATGACCGCGATGGCGGCGAAGACCGGAAGGCCGCCGGCGAACTCGTTGTTCAGCTGCTCCCCCTCGGCCGTCAGCTCGTACACCCCGACGTTGGCCGCCAGCGAGGTGCCGATGAGCGTGCCGATCCAGATGTTCACCAACGGCTGGACCATCGACCGGAAGGCCTGCGGCAGGATGACGTTCCGCAGCGACTGGCCGAACGGCAGTCCGATGGCCCGGGCCGCCTCGGCCTGGCCCACCGGCACCGCGTTGATCCCGGTCCGCACCGCCTCGCAGATGAACGCGCCGGAGAAGAACGCCATCCCGATGACCACGCTGGTGAACAGGCTGAACGTGATGTTCAGGTCGGGCAGGCCGAAGACCACCAGGAAGAGCAGGGCCAGCAGCGGGATGTTGCGGAAGAACTCCACGTAGACCAGCCCGACCGCGCGCAGCGGCGCGATCGGGCTGACCCTCATGATGGCCACCACGGTGCCCAGGATCATCGCTCCGAGGAACGCCAGCGCCGCCAGTTCGAGGGTGAGGAGCAGGGCAGAACCGACGTCACCGATGTGGTCGAAGACGACGTTCACGCGTCAGGACCCTTCGACTGAACCGATCTTGGGCGGCGCCGGCGCATCACCGGCAACCACGGTGCCGATGGTGGCCTTCCACAGCTTGGCCCAGCTGCCGTCGTCGTAGATCTTCTGCAGCCAGGCGTCCACGAACTTCTTGGCGTCCGCGTTGCTCTTGGTCACGCCGATGCCGTACGGGTCGACGGTGAACGGCGTGCCCACCACCTTGACGTTCTGGTTCTTGATGGCGTCGCTGATCAGGATGGACTGATCGAGCACGTAGGCGTCGGCCCGGCCCTGGCTCAACGCCGCCAGGCACTGGGCGTCCTCGCCGAACAGCAGCAGGTTGGCCGTCGGCACCTTGCTCTTGAGCAGGGTGACGGCGGTGGAGTTCGACTCGGTGGTCACGTTCTTGCCGGCCAGGTCATCGAGCTTGGTGATCGAGTTGTTGTCCTTCTTGACCATGATCGCGTCACCGGAGATGAAATAGGGTCCGGCGAAGGCGACCTTCTCGGCCCGGGCCGGGGTGATCGAGTAGGTGGCGAAAACGGTGTCTACCGTGTTGTTCTCGAGCAGCGTCTCGCGGGTGTCCACCGTGGTGATGGTGAGCGCGATGGTGGGCGAACCGATGATGTACTGGGCGAGCATCTGGGCCAGGCCGGCGTCGAAGCCGGTGAGCTTGCCGGTGGCCGGGTTCTTCAACGAGAAGAGCGGGCCCGAGTCGGTACCGCCGGTGTTCAGGGTGCCCCGCGCCTTGATCGCCTTGGCCCAGGAATTGCCCTGCACGGTGGCGTCATCGGCCTTGGGCGACCCGGAGATGACCGAGTCGTAGTTGGCCTGGTCGATCTGCCCGTTACCGCTGCCGGACAGGTTGGCCGCCGACACGGAAGCATCGGACCCACCGGCACTCTCGGCACCGCCCGAGCCGGCGGAGCTCGAACTCGAGTCCGAACTGGAACTGGAGCTGGAGGAACTCGAACTCGAGCTGGGCGAACTACTGCTGGAGGAGGAGCAGGCGCTGAGCACCAGGGCGGCGCTCAGCAGCACCGCGGGTATGGCCAGCGTGCGTCGTGACAGCGGTCGCAAGGGATTTCCTTTCGTGGGTACGGACAGGGATGGACGCGGGTCAGTGCGTCAGGATCTTGGACAGGAAGTCGCGGGCCCGTTCGGTGCGGGCCTGGGAGAAGAACTCCGCCGGGTCGCCGGTCTCGACGATCGCGCCGGCATCCATGAAGACCACTCGGTGTGCGGCCTGGCGGGCGAAGCCCATCTCGTGGGTGACCACCAGCATCGTCATCCCCTCCGCGGCCAGCTCGACCATGACGTCGAGCACCTCGCGGACCATTTCCGGATCGAGGGCGCTGGTGGGCTCGTCGAAGAGCATCAGCTTGGGCTGCATGGCCAGGGCCCGGGCGATGGCCACGCGCTGCTGCTGACCGCCCGACAGCGACGCGGGCACGCTGTCGGCCTTGTCGGCGATCCCGACCCGCTCGAGCAGACCCATTCCCAGCTCGCGGGCCTTGGCCTTGGGCATGCGCTTGACCTTGACCGGGCCCAGAGTGACGTTGTCGATCACGCTCAGGTGGCCGAACAGGTTGAAGGACTGGAAGACCATGCCCACGCTGGCGCGCAGCCGGGCCAGCCCGCGACCCTCCTCCGGCACCGGCTCGCCGTCGATGGTGATGAGACCGGAGGTGGCCTTTTCCAACCGGTTCACGCAGCGGCAGAGGGTGGACTTGCCCGACCCGGAGGCACCCAGGACGACCACCACCTCGCCCCTGGCCACGTCCAGACTCACATCATCCAGGGCGACAAAGGTGCCGAACACCTTGCGTAGGTGCTCGATTCGCAGCAAAGGGGCAGCGTCGGCCGGAATTGCGTGCTCGCTCATTGCTCCCACCATAGGAGGCACTATTCCCCGCATTCGAGGCACCCCGCTCGTTCCCCGATCTTTATCGAGGCCGATACATGATTGTGACAAGCATTTCCGACATTACCCACCAAACGGGGTCAAAAGTGCACCGGTCGGCCCCATTCTTGACCTGAACTACCAGGCTTCGGCGAGTAGATCCCTGGTCTCGGTGAGCAACTGCGGAAGTACCTTGGTCTGCCCCACCACGGGCATGAAATTCGCGTCGCCACCCCAACGCGGCACCACGTGCTGGTGCAGGTGCGCGGCGATCCCGGCTCCGGCCGCTTGACCGGCATTGATGCCCAGGTTGAATCCGTGCGGTTTGCTCACCTCGCGCAGCGTGGTCAGCGCATGCCGGGTGAACTCGGTGAATTCCGTCGACTCCGGCCCCGTCAGATCCGTGTAGTCGGGGATGTGCCGGTACGGCACGACCATCAGGTGTCCGGGGTTGTACGGGAACAGATTGAGCACCGCGTACACCGTGATCCCCCGGGCCACGATCAGGCCGATCCGGTCGTCCAGCGTGGGGATGCGGCAGAACGGGCAGCCGTCGTCGACGCTGTTCGGCTCCGGGGCGGTGACGTAGGCCATCCGGTGCGGGGTCCACAGACGCTCCCAGCGGTCGGGGATCCCGACGCCGTCGATGTCACCCGCACCGTCAGTCATCTGCGCAGAGCTCGGCGGTAGGCGCTCGATTGTCCCGGCGGCCGACCCAATCGGTGATCAGTTCAACCGCTTCCGCCACCGGCACCCCGTTGCGTTGGCTGCCGTCCCGGAATCGGAACGACACGGCCGCGGCGGCGACATCCGCTTCGCCCGCGAGCAGCAGGAACGGCACCTTGGCGGTGGTGTGGGTCCGGATCTTGCGCTGCATGCGATCGTCACCGTGGTCCACCTCAATTCGGATACCTTTGGCCCGCAGCAGCTTCGCCACCGTCTCCAGGTGGTCGCCATAAGCTTCCGCAACCGGGATGCCGACCACTTGCACCGGGGCCAACCAAGCCGGGAATGCACCCGCATAGTGTTCGGTGAGCACGCCGATGAAGCGTTCGATGGAACCGAACTTGGCCGAATGGATCATCACCGGCTGATGCTTGCTGCCGTCCGGCCCGGTGTACTCCAGCCCGAATCGCTCCGGCTGGTTGAAGTCCAGCTGTACGGTCGACATCTGCCAGGTCCGCCCGATGGCGTCGCGCGCCTGCACCGAGATCTTCGGGCCGTAGAACGCGGCGCCGCCCGGATCGGGCACCAGTTCCAGGCCGGTCTCCCGGGCCACCTGCTCCAGGGTGGCGGTGGCACTTTCCCATTGCTCGTCGCTGCCGATGAATTTCGGGTTGCCCGCCTCTTTGGTGGACAACTCCAGATAGAAGTCATCCATTCCGAAATCCTTCAGCAGGCTGAGCACGAAATTCAGCAGATGCTTGATCTCGCCCGGCGCCTGTTCTTCGGTCACATAGGAATGCGAGTCGTCCTGGGTCATGCCCCGAACTCGGGTGAGACCGTGCACGACGCCAGACTTTTCATACCTATACACGCTGCCGAACTCGAACAGTCGGATGGGCAGTTCTCGATAACTGCGCCCGCGGCTGGCGAAGATCAGATTGTGCATCGGGCAATTCATCGCCTTCAACCGGTATTCCTGACCCGGTTTCACGATTTCACCGGCGTCGTTTCGCTCTTCGTCGACCTCCAGCGGCGGGAACATGGTGTCCGCGTAATAGGGCAGATGCCCGGAGGTGTGGAAGAGCCCGGCCTTGGAGATGTGCGGGGTGCCGACGTACGAGAAGCCCTCCTCCAGGTGCCGGCGACGGACGTAGTCCTCCATCTCGCGCTTGATCACCCCGCCCTTGGGGTGGAACACCGCGAGGCCGGAACCGAGTTCGTCGGGAAAGCTGAACAGGTCGAGTTCGGCCCCGAGCTTGCGGTGGTCGCGTCGCTCGGCCTCGACGATCCGCTCCAGGTAGGCGTCCAGGGCTTCCTGCGACTCCCAGGCGGTGCCGTAGATCCGCTGCAGGTCGGCGTTGTTCTGATCACCGCGCCAATAGGCGGCCGAGGACTTGGTCAGCTTGAACGCCGGGATGTAGCGGGTGGTGGGTACGTGCGGGCCGCGGCAGAGATCGCCCCAGATCCGCTCGCCGGTGTGCGCGTGCAGGTTGTCGTAGATGGTCAGCTCGGCGCCGGTGGGCAGGGTGGGGTCGTCGGCGGCGGCGCTCTTGTCGTCGATCAGCTCCAGCTTGAACGGCTCGCCGGCCAGCTCGTCCCGAGCGTCCGCCTTGTCCACGGCCCGCCGGAAGAACCGCTGCCCGGCCTTGATGATCTGCCGCATGCGCTTTTCCAGCGCTTGCAGATCTTCTGGTGTGAAAGGCCTCTCGACGGCGAAGTCGTAATAGAAGCCATCCCGGATGAACGGGCCGATGCCCAGCTTGGCCTCCGGGAACTGCTGCTGGACGGCCTGGGCCAGAACGTGCGCGGTGGAGTGCCGGATGACATCGCGGCCATCGTCGGAGTCGGCCGGCACCGGCTCCACCTCGGTGTCGGAGTCCGGGGTCCAAGCCAGGTCCCGCAGCCGACCGTCCGCCTCGCGCACGACCACGATGGCCTGCGGGCCGGTGCGGGGCACATCGGCCGCCGCACCCACTGCCGCGGAAGCCGTCGTCCCGGCCGGCACCAGCAGGCGCGCAGCGGCGGGGACGACGGACGGGCTGGACATGGCGAGGGCTCCTCGAGTCGGTGGGGCGCCGAAGGGCGGCGTCGGATCGAGCCTAGCGAGCCCGGGTCAGACCGTTTTCCACCACCGCGGGCGCCGGCGTCGGTCACCCCGCGGGCAGCTGTAGCCAGTCCAGCACCCGGACGATCTCGCGGTCCCACACCGACCATTCGTGATTGCCGGGGACCACGTCCGAGCTCACCTGCAGGCCGCGCTCGGTTGCCCGCTCGACGAACCTCTGCGAATCCGGTAGGAGCACGTCGTCGGCGCCGCAGGAGACCCACAGCCTGGGCGCCGCTGGGGCATCCGTTTTGTCCAGCAGGGCAAAGAGGTCGTCGTCGGAGCCCGCCAGCTCGCGGTCGCCGGCGATCCGGTCGAAGTCGGGGTGGCCTCGGTGCTGACGCTTGGCCACGTCGAGCGCACCGGACAGGCTGGCCGCGGCAGCGAAGCGTTCCGGTTGACGCAGGGCCCATTTCAATGCGCCGTAGCCGCCCATGGACAGGCCGGCAACGAACGTGTCCTCCCGTCGGGTGGACACCTTGAAAAACGAGTCGACCAGGGCCGGCAGCTCCTGGGACAAAAAGGTCCAGAACGGCAGGCCCTTTGCCTCGTCGGTGTAGAAGCTGCGATGTACGGCCGGCATGACCACGGCGAGACCGAGCGGCGCGACGTAACGCTCGATGCTGGTGCGGCGCAACCAGGTCGTGTCGTCGTCGGACAGGCCGTGCAGCAGGTACAGCACCGGAGCGGCGGCGACCGTGGCCGTGCTCGGCATCCCGATCTGCGCGCCCGAGGTGCGTTGCGGCAGCACCACGGTCATCGAGGTGGACAGTCCGAGGACGTCGGAGAAGAAGTCGCATCGCAGTAGAGCCATGCCCGTGACCCTAGGACTCGGCGCGCCCAGGGCGGCGTCCAAAATTCTGCGCGGTCAGGGCCGGGTCGCCACCAGGCTGGTCACCGGCACGTCCTCCACCAGGTCGGGATACCCGGCCAGGACGCTACGCAGGCCGCGTTCGAACTCGGGGTCAACCTGGGTCTTCGACATGGCCGAGTAGAGCAGACCGAGCACCGACTCCGGGGTGCAGGACACCCGGTATTCATGCCGCAGGATGGCGACGTCGGTGAAACCCGCTGTGAGAAGGAGCTTCTGGCGCGTAATCAGGGTGTCCTCGTCGGTGCCGCAGGTGTCGGTCAGCGACCGGCCCCACCACTTCTGCAGATAGTCGCGCATCGATCGCGCCCAGGGTCGGTCACCGAGCCACTGCGGTCGGCCATGGGTGATGACAGCCAGCCCGCCGCCGGGCCGGAGCAGCCGGCAAGCCTGGGCAGCCACCAACCCGGCGTCCATCCAATGCAATGCGTTCGCGACGGTGAGCATGGCGAGCGCGCCCTCGCCCACCAGGTCCGCCACCGCGCCGAGATCCTTGTCGGCTCCGAGCAGGCACAGCAGGGGTAGCTCCGCTGCGCGAGCACGTTCGCGCAGCTCGGCCAGCATGTCGGGCTCAGGATCCACGGCCAGACCGCCCCCCAACGCCCGGGCCAGCGGAAGGCTCAACTGCCCGGTTCCGGCGCCCAGATCGAGCACCCGGTCGCCCGGCCGGAGTTGGAAGCGCTCGATGAGCTGATCGACGACCGGACCGGGCACGTCGCGGCGATAGCGGGCGTAGTGGCGGGCGGTGGCGCCCCGGAAGTCACTCGGCATGAAAGCAATGTGGCCCGGGTCATGGTCGCGGGCCAGCGTCGTTCACCGACGGCGGATGAGATCGGCCCGGTGGTCGAGGTGCTCGACCAAGGCACCGAGCTTTTGCGGCTGCGCTCACACACCAATTTGGTCGCCTAGCCTCTGGCTGCGTCACCCCGCACCCGCTACTCTTGCAATGACCGCGAAAGAGCCGTCGTGTGATCGACCTGGTGAGAGGTGACTGGACGGACGTGGACGTCGATCTGGTTGCGGCCGTGCGCGCCGCCGTCGACCACCGCGCCGAGCTGGACTGGACGTGGACCGATCGCACCCGTCGTGCGCTCACGTCCGCCCGGCCGCTCGCCCGTCCCGCCGAGTGGGACGCACGCTTCGACCTCGACCCGTTGGATATCGCTCTGCTGGAGGTCGCGCTGGGCGCCGAGGATCCGAGCCTGTACCTGACCTTCGGGTTGCTCTGCGGGGATGAGGCCCCGGGCCGCCCGACCGTTGCGCTGGCCGCCGAACTGATCGGCACCGCGCCGACCGACCCCGAGTTGCTGGCCCGACTCGGTCCGCTGGCTCCGCTGCTGCGTCATCGACTGCTCCTCGTGGACGGCAGCGGCCCGTTGGCGTCCCGGCGTTTGCGGGCGCCCGACCGGGTGGTCGCTCAGGCCCGCGGTGACGATCTGCCCGATCCGGCGGTGCTCCCGCTGCTCGTCGACCCGCTACCCATGCGGCTGTCCGGCACTGATGGGATCGCGACCGCCATCGCCCGCGGGGCGCGAATGGTCTGGGTGACCGCCGCGCCGGGCAGTGCCGCGCTGTCGATGGCCGCCGGTGCCGGTGTCCTGCTCGGCTCGCCCGTGCTGGCCGCGGACCTGTCCCGGCTGCCGGCGACCAGCCGCACCGACGTCGGGGAACGGGTGGACTGGGCGGTGGATCCGGTCGCCGTGGCCGAGGCGGTGGACCGACTCGTGGACGAGGCCGCCCTGACCGGGTCGGTGCTGATCCTGCTGTCTGCGGACGTGGCCGCCACGGCGATGAGCCGGGTCCGCCGTGCCGCCGTCCCGGTCATCTGCGTCAGCGCCCGACCGTGGCAGCCCAGCTGGGGGCAACGGCTGCCACCGACGACCATTGCGCCGAAGCTCACCCTGGGCCACCGCACCCAGATCTGGCACGACCTGCTGCCCGACTTCGAGGTCCCCCGCGACCTTGTCGTCCTACGCCTCACTCCGGAACAGATCCGCGAGACGGTACGCGACGCGACGGCCGCCGCCGCCCAGGATGAGCCACCCGACCTGACGCCAGATCATCTGCGCCGCTCGGCCCGGCGGTTCGGCCGCGACCAGATCGACGCGGCAGAAGGGGTCACGGCCGGCGACCTGATCCTGCCCCCGCGTGTCCGGGCCGAGGTCGAACGGCTTCTGGACTGGGCCCGGTTCCGTGATGAGGTCATCGGACTGGGCCCACTGCACGGCAAGGGCAAAGGCTCCGGCATTGCCGCCCTGTTCGCCGGCAGTCCGGGCACCGGCAAGACGTTGGCCGCGCGGTACGTCGCCGACAGCTTGGGCATCCACCTGTTGCAGGTCGATCTGGCCTCCGTCGTCTCCAAATATGTCGGTGAGAGCCAGAAGAATCTCGAACAGCTGTTTGTCGAGGCGGAATCGATGAATGCCATCCTGTTCTTCGACGAGGCTGATGCCCTGTTCGGTGCGCGTTCGAACGTGAAGGATTCACACGACCGCTACGCCAACCAGGAAATCGCCTATCTTCTGCAACGGATGGAATCGTTCGACGGAATCACCGTCCTGGCCACGAACCTGCGGGGCAATCTGGATCCGGCCTTCGCCCGTCGCCTGCATTTCATCATCACGTTCCCGGAGCCGGATGTGGCCAGCCGGGCTCGGCTCTGGGCCCACCACCTGGGCCGGGTGGCCTTCGACGAGGCCGACCCGATCGACCCGGCGGTCCTGGCCGACGCGGTCGAGCTGTCCGGTGGGGAGATCAGGAACGTGGTGCTGGCCGCCGTGTACGACGCCGTCGCCCGACAACAATTGCTCGGTCTACGGCACGTTGCGGCCGCTTTGGTAAGAGAATTGACGAAATTGGGTCGCCGGACCCCGCCACTTCCGTGGTTGACCGCCGACGACCGACCACCGGAAGCACTTGTCTCCACCCGCAGATGAGAAGGTCGATACCCATGTCCAGCTACGTTCGCCGCGCCCCGATCCGGCTCGGCACGGCCGCGGTCGCCTTGCAAGAAGAGGAGTACGAGCCGGCGGTGTCACTGCCGACGCTCGAGGTCGGGGCGGCCAACGACCGGGCCGAAGGGGACGCCGACCGGCGGGCCGATGCCGCCCTGCGCCGCTTGGCCACCGGGTCGGGCAGCGCACCGGGGCCGGACGCCCACCGGCACTCGCCCGACTGCGACCACATCCGGCGCACCGGCGCGGCCCTGGGACTGGCCGGCGGAGCGTTGGACACGGCCACCACGAGGCAGATCGAAACCTCGCGCGGGGGCGGAGAGCGCCTCGGACCCGACACCCGGACCCGCATGGAGAGTGCGTTCGGAGCCGATTTCGGCGACGTCCGGGTGCACGCCGACGCCGCCGCGGCCGGGCTCAATCAGTCCGTATCGGCCCGGGCCTTTGCCACCGGTTCGGACCTGTTCTTCGGAGCCGGCCAGTACTCCCCCGGTTCGGCGGAGGGCGAGCGGGTGCTGGCCCACGAGCTGGCCCACGTGGTGCAGAACCGGCTGGAGGTGCAGCGACTCGCCCTGCGACGGTTGATGTCCACCACGGCCGCCGACGTGGACGCGGTGCGCAGCGGCCGGGGGAAGCTCAAGGGCGCCATCACCAAGGACACCCTGTATCGGCTGGGTCAGCTGCTGTCCGGCTACCACGGCGCGAAGGAAGCGAAGGACAAGATCGTCAAGGTCGACGCCATCCTCGGGTTGTGCGACCTGTACCTGGGCAAGCACGGCGAGGTGGCCGAGGACGCGGCCAAGGTCGCCCTGGTCGAGGACATTCGGGCGGAGGCCTCGAAAGAACATGGGCAGGCGCAGGCGCAGGCGCAGTACCTGGCCGACGCGCGCGGTGAGTCCACGCCGGCGACGAACCTCAAACATCTGAAGAAGCCCACCGCGGACCACGTCCGTGGCGGCGCCAAAGCGGTGGCGAAAAAGGAGCCGAGTCAGGCGTATCAGGGAGCGGACGCGACGACGATCGCGTTGGTCTCGGAATACGGCCTCACCGAGGCCGAGGTTCAAGCAGTCCGCGCCTACACCGCGAAGGATTACCTGTACATCAATCCGGCCACCGCGAACGTCAAAGGCTGGATGGAGGGACAGAACCTCACCGATGCGGAGAAGAATCCGGCCGACGCCGATGAGAACGACGCCCTGGCGGTGGCGGCCAACATCGCGGCCAAGCAGGCCCGCGAGAACAAGATCAAGCAATTGTTCGAAGAGGGCACCCTGCATGCCGGCGTGGCCATGATGGGCCTGGACAAGCTCCCGAAGAAGGTCGGACCCACCTACCGCGGCGCCCGGATGACCCAGGCCGAATTCGATTCCCGCTACAAGCCGGGCACGCCAGTGGTTTTCGGCGCCTTCACCAGCTCCGCCGTGCAGCGCAAACCCGCCCAGGACTTTGCCAACGGCGGCGGCGACTACAAGCCGCGGGACGACCAAACGCTGTGCGTGATGTGCATCCTGAACACCACGAACGCGCGGGACATCCGCAACCTGTCGATCTTCGGAGCGGGCGAGGAGGAGTGGCTGCTGCTGCCGGGCGCCACGTTCGACATCGCCCGCATCGAGGAAAAGCCCTCCGGCCCGCCGGGAACCCCGAAGGCGACCAAGTGGATCGAAGTTCACATGACGCAGTCGAAGTAGGCCGGCTCGGGCTCCGGCCACAGGCCCAGGCGCGCCGGCGATCGGCGGTCAGGTCATCTCGTCGGCCACGTCAGCGGCGGTCGGCGGTCAACCGCTGGCGCAGGCCGCTGGCCCGGGCCGCCGGACGTCGAATCATGGCCACCAGTTGCTCGTGGGTGCCGACCAGACGGACCTGCGTCTGAGCGCGGGTCAGGGCGGTGTAGAGCATTTCCCGGGTGGCCAGCTCGGAATCCGCCGGCGGCAGAATCACCGTGACCCGGTCGAACTGGCTGCCCTGGCTCCGATGCACCGACATGGCGTGCACGGTCTGCACGTCGGAGAGCCGGGCTGGGGCGAAGTCGACCAGGTCGGCGCCGCGCGGGAACACCGCGCGCACCACGCCGTCGAGATGTCTCACAACCACGCCGGTGTCGCCGTTGAAGAGCTTGAGCGCGTAGTCGTTCGCGGTCACCAGCAGCGGGCGCCCCACGTACCACTCGCCGCCCCGCACGCCGGTGGTGGCCTGGGCCAGCCAGCGCTCGATCCGCCAGGTCCAGGTGTGCACCCCGGACGGCCCGGCCCGGTGCGCGCAGAGCAGTCGGTGAGCATTCATGCCGGCCAGGGCCTGCGCGGCATCGCCGGCCTCGGCGGCGGCGCGGATGCCGTCGGCCGCCGCAACCACCACGTCCCGAATCTCGTCCAGGGCCCGGTCCGGATCCAGCAACCGGGCCTGGGTCGGCCCGGTGGCCACCTCGAGCGCGCGGTCGGCGTTCCCGGTCCGGACCGCCTCGGCCAGGTCGGCGATGTCCCCGCCGAACCGCCAGGTCCGACCCAGCCGTACCACCGGGCCGGACGGGCGGGCCGGCCGATCCGACAACGGCAAGCCGGACCCGTCCGGCCGGGCCAGCGGGTCGGACCGGTCCGACAGCCCGGCCATCAGGTCGGCCAGCACCGCGCCTGCTTCGACCGACGCCAGCTGGTCGGGGTCGCCGACCAGGATCAACCGGGCGTCCGGGCGCACCGCTTCGAGCAACCGGGCCATCAGGGTCAGCGACAGCATGGACGCCTCATCCACCACGATCACGTCGTGCGGCAGTTTGTGGTCACGGTGGTGTCGGAACCGGGTGCTCTCGCCCGGCCGGGACCCGAGCAGCCGGTGCAGAGTCGAGGCGGTGAGATTCCGCAGCCGGACGGCGTCGTCGGGGCGCATGTCGGCAGCGGCGGCCAGCACCGCCTCTTGGAGCCGGGCGGCCGCCTTCCCGGTCGGCGCGGCCAGGGCGACGCGGGCGTCGCCGGACACCGCCTGATCGGCCAGCACCGCCAGCAGCCGGGCCACAGTGGTGGTCTTGCCGGTGCCGGGGCCGCCGCCGAGCACCGTCGTCCAGCCGCGCGCAGCCACCTCGGCCGCGTTCCGCGGGTCGCCAGGTTCGGGGAAGAGCCGGTCCAGACCGGTCAGCAGCTTCTGCTCGTCGACGGCCGGTGGTGGCAGCGCGGCGCGCGCATCGAGGTCGGCTCTGACCTGTTCCTCCTGCCGCCAGTACCGGTCCAGGTAGAGCAGGCCGAGATCCCAGCGCAGCGGCCGGCCGGCGCCGACCAGCGAGCTGGCCCGCACCGCCTCCAGCCACGGGTCCAGGTCAGGCCAGGGCACGCCCACGTCCAGCTGGGCCAGGTGGGTCAGGTTGATACAGACCGACCCGGCGCGGACCCCGCGCACGGCCAGGGCGACCGCGAGCAGCACCCGCTCGTCGGTCTCTCCGGCCAGCACCCCGAGCCTGATGGCCACGTGCACGTCCGCGGCCCAGAGCACTCCGGCCAGGTTGAATGTGTTCAGCAGGCCCACCGCCCCGCGGGCCATCCGCCGGTCGTAGGGATCCTCGATTGGGTCCAGACCGACTGCGTCGTCGTCGATGTCGGCCGGTGAGGTCATGATCCCGCCCCGTCCAGCAGGTCGGACAGGGCAACGGTCAGCGCGGCCGGCGGGCGCCAGCCGAAGACACCGCACGGGGTGCCGTCGACCTGCGGTGTGTCCGGACCGCTCATGCCCCGCACGTACAGGTACAGCACGCCGCCCAGGTGCTGCTCCGGGTCGTACCCGGGCTGCCGCCAGCGCAGGAACCGGTGCAGGGCGACCCCGTACAGCAGCGCCTGGAGCGGGTAATCGGAGTGCAACATGGCCGCGGTCAGGGCGGCCGGTCGGTAGTGCCAGACCATCAGCCCGGCGTCGTCCGTCGAGTCGGGCGGGGCCAGCCAGTTGGTCTTGTAGTCCGCGACCACATAGCGCGGCCCGGGCAGCCGGACGACCAGATCGAGGCTTCCGGTCAGATACCCACGCACCACCTGCTCGGCCATCTCCGGGGCGGCCAATCGGTCGGCGTAGGGCCGGAGCGGGTCGTCGGCCGGCAGGTGATGCCGTAGCAGCGGCGCCGCCGCCCCCAGCAGAACCCGGGCCGTCGGCATCTCACCGCCGGCCAACGGCAGCTCGAAACCCAACTCCGCCAGTCGGTCTCGGCGAGCGATGGCGGCCAAGGTGAGATCGTCGGCGACCGGCCCGAGGGGCGTCCGCAGTACTTCGTGCAGGGCACCGGCCAGCGCCGGCGCGCTGATCCCGGTGGCCGCGGTGGCCTCCCGGCACCGCTGGGACACCTCGGCCAGCAGGTCGTCGGCGTCGGGGTCGACGTCCTCCAGGACCGAGTGCACGACCGTGCCGAACGCCGCACCGGTGGGAAGGTCGGCCATCAGGGACGGGGTCTGCGCCCAGGACGGCGCGCGTTCGGGGTTCAGGGGCAGCGACTCGGGCAGCGCTTCGTCGTCGCGCAGCCCGGTCTCGGGTTCGCTGCCGACACCCGGCCGGCGATCCTGCTGGGCCTGCACCTGACCGGCCGCGGACAGCGAGGAGTACGACAGCCGGCGCCAACTGACGTCGATCTCCCGGTCGAACGGCGCCACCGCCATCTCCGGCAGCGCGTCCGGAGCTGGCAGCGGCGGCGGTTCCGGGTCGTCGCCGACCCATTCGACCACCGGGCCGCCGGCCGCCTGCACCTGCTCGACCCGGGCCCGCGCGTCCTCGTCGGAGAACACGGCCGCAGTGGTCTCGATGGTCCCGTCGGCCTGACGACCGAACAACATCCGGTGCAGACCGGAGTCGCCGGCGGTGGTCGAGGGCGCCCACCAGCTGATGACCTGGGACTGAGCCCGGGTGAGCGCCACGTACAGCAGCCGGAGCGCCTCACCGGCACGTTCCTCCTCGGCCCGGCGCAGCCGCCGGCCGTAGCCGGGCCCGGTTGCTCCGCCCACATCCAGGACCCGGCGGCCGTCCGCATCGTGCAGCTGCAGCACGTCTGACTCCGGTGGCTTGGCCTGATCGGCGGCGTACGGGACGTACACCACCGGGAACTGCAGACCCTTGCTGACGTGCACCGTCATCACCTTGACGGCCGAAGCGTCGCTGTCCAACCGGCGCAGCCGGTCGGTGGGGGCCTCGGCCGCGAGCTCGGTCCGGCGCTGCCGCAGCCAGGCGATCATCGCCGCCAGTCCCAGGCCCTCCTGCGCCGCCACCGCCTGCAGGTTCTCCCCGATCTGGCGCAGGTCGGTCAGCCGCCGCTCGCCGCCGGAACGGGCCAGCAGCCGGGCCGGCATCCCCACCCGCCGGCCGGCCCGATCGAACCCGCCGTCCAGATCCGGGCCGGTGGCGGCCACCTCCAGCAGCGCGGCCACGCCCCGCCCGGCCAGCAGGTCCACCCAGCCCCGCAGCAGCGCACCCAGTTCGTCGGCCAGCCGTTCGCCGCCGGCGTCGAGATCGGCGGCGGACAGCCCGACGAACGGGGTCAGCGCCGCGGCCCGCACCCGCCCGGACCGGTGCGGTTGCTCCAGCGCCTCCAAAAGCACCTGCCAGTCCTGCGCCGCCGGGGTGGCGTAGACGCTGCCGGCCCCGGCCAGCACACTGGGCACCCGT
Source organism: Nakamurella sp. (assembly GCA_965277905.1). GTDB lineage: Bacteria > Actinomycetota > Actinomycetes > Mycobacteriales > Nakamurellaceae > Nakamurella. The sequence goes on along the minus strand of CBDIDW010000004.1, from coordinate 156,910 downwards.
CGGCGGCCGAGGGCGTCGCGGACCAGCTCGGCCTGTTTGTGCGTATTGACCAGCACCGCGACATCGCCGGCCCGGATTGGCCGACCGTCGAACTCGGCCCCGGAACCGAGCAGTCGCACCACATCTCGGGCCAGGTCAGCGGCAATGGCCGGCCGGAGCGGGCCGACTTGGATCTTGGCCCGTGCACCGAGTCCGAACAGCGACCGGCGCATCATTCGGAGTCGGAACGCCGGCAACGGAAAGCCATGTCGCTGCAGACGGGACTCGTCGTGCGCCGAACGCACCGGACGGACCCGGATGTCGTCGTGGCCCAGAGCCGCGTCGGCGAAGAACACCGACAGCGCCCGCACCAGGGGACCGTCGCTGCGCCGGTTCACGTCGAGGGTGGCCTGCCGCGCAGCGGTCCGGGCGGCCTGTAGGTAGGTGACGACGTCCCCGCCGCGGAACGCGTAGATGGCCTGTTTCGGATCGCCGATGAGCACGATGGTTTCGCCCCCGAAGGCCCGGCGGACCACGTCCCACTGCACCGGGTCGGTGTCCTGGAACTCGTCCACCAGCACCACCGACCAGCGCGCCCGCATCCGCACCCGGGCCGGCGCATCCTCCGCTTCCAGGGCCTGCGCCACCCGGCTGAGCAGGTCGTCGTAGCCGAGTAGGCCTCGGTGCCGCTTCCGCTTCTCGACCTCGGCCCGAACTGCGGTGGCAAACCGGAACCGCAAGGCGGCCACCGAGTCCGGGGCGGCGTCGTCCGGGACGAGGACGGCATCCGGGTGCTCGACCGCCTGCCGCCCGATGCGGATCGCCAGATCTCTGCTGATTTCGGGGATGTCGGCGCCGCCCGCGGCGAACCGGCGGACGTACAGGTCGTCCACGACCTCGTCGATCAGATCGGTGAGATTCTCCACCAGCACGGCGCCCGGGTCGCTGTCGCCGGCCACGCCGAGACTGTCCAGCACCTGCTGGCAGAACTGGTGCGTGGTGGCGATGGTGGCCGCGTCGAAGTCGGCCAGCGCCCGGATCAGCCGTTCCCGGCCCGCCGGGCCGGTGCGCGCCAAGGCCGCGAGTAGCGGATCGGCCGCCAGGACGGTGGGGTTGCGTTCCGGATCGGCCAGCGCGGCGGCCGCCTCGACCAGTCGCTCGCGCACCCGTTCCCGCAGCTCCTGGCTGGCCGCCCGGCCGAAGGTGACGACCAGGATCCGTTCCAGCGGGGTGCCCTCGGCCACGAACCGGGCCACCAGGGCCCCTACGGTATAGGTCTTGCCGGTGCCGGCACTGGCCTCGAGCACGGTCGTCCGGGTCGGCAGAGCCGCCCCCAGATCGAACGCCGGCAGCTGCGTACTCAGCCCCGGGCCGTGGGTCCAGGCGGTGTCGGTGCTGGGATCGGCACTGCTCATCGCACATCAACCTTCATGGCGTTCAGCAGCGGCGTCCATATTCGCAGGGCCAGTTCGGCCCAGCGGCTGGCGGCCCCGGACCAGTCCTCACCCGGCCCGGGCGGGAGACCGGTCAGAGCGGTGAAAGGCGCGCCCGGACCCCACACCAGCACGTGCGGCGGTTCGGCGTCCTCACCCGGGAAGTCGCCGCTGGCCCACTTGCGGGCCGCCCGCATCGCCGCCTCGTCCTCGCCCCGGCCGGACCGGACCGCCCGGGCGTACTCGGCGGAAGCCTTGAGCGGCAACGGCAACGGCTCGCGTCGGCCCTTGTCGAAGATCTCGACCAGCTGCCGCAGCACCTCGCCGGCCAGCTTCGGCGGGACCGGACCGAACCGGGCCAGCGCGGCCTGGCCGGCCTCACCGCGGCCGATGGCGACCGCCGTCCAGGAGGTCTCCGGCCGGCCGGCGGACAGGGCGAGTACCGATACCCAGGCGCCCAGTTGGGCTTTCGGCCCGAGCTTGGAGAAGCCGACGCTCACTGCGCAGGTGTCGTGCACGTCGGGCACGGTGCCCCGCAGCCGGCGGCCGCCGCCCACGTCGAGTGTGACGTCGACGCTGCGGGCCGGCGGCCCGATCATCGGGTTGGCCGCGGTCACCAGCGGCTCCACCTCGCCCAGCACCGCCTCCAGAGCCCGGCCTCCCAACGGCCCGGGCGGAAGCATGCCTCGCCGCCATTCCGCAGCCCGACAGTCGGCCAGGTCCATGCCGTGCAACCGATCTCCCAGAATTCGATCGCCCATCTGCCATCGTTGCAGCGCGTCCAGCTGGACGGTCAGCCGGTCCGAGGGCTCGTCTTCCTCGAATCGGGTGGCCACGTCCAACCGCTGCCGGAGGAAGCCCCGGGCCGGATGCTGCAGCAACGCGATCAGATCGGCCAGGTCGACATCGTCGCCGGTCAGGGCGGGCAACGGGTCGATCAGGAACGGCGGGTCGGGGTGTCGCTCCCCGGCCGCGGCCCGCGCCGCCGCCAGCACGGTCGGGTCGTGACTGAACGGCCCGGGCACACCCAATCGACCCGGCACCACGGCCGCCGGGTCGAAGGGCTGCAACGGATGTCGGGTCAGGATCTGACTCCGGGCGGGCCGTCCGTAGCCGGTCCGGCCGCAGGCGTCCAGGGCATCGAGCAGCTCGTCCAGCGGCACCGCCGGCGGCCTCGGCGCGCCGGTGCGTTCGTCGGTGCCGGCGTAGGTCACCACCAGGTGCTCGGTGGCGGCCAGGATCGCATCCAGCAACAGCTGCCGGTCCTCGCCGCGGGCATCGCGTTCCCCGGTAACCGGGTCCCGGGCCAGGATGTCGTCCCCGTCCGGATTGCGGTTGCGCGGGAACACCCCGTCGTCCAGGCCGACCAGGCAGACGACCCGGTGCGGCACCGAGCGCATCGGCACCATGGTGCACACCGTCAACGTGCCGGTGCGGAAGTTGGCCCGGGTGGGACGGCCCTGCCAGCGCTGATCCAGCAGCGCCCGCACGTCTCCCAGGCTCATGGTCAGCGAATCGGCGAGATCCCCGGCTCCGTTCTGGATATCGGCCAGGGTGCGGTGCACCTCGGCCCGTTGCCAGGAGTCGTCGGGCGACACCTGGGTGATCGCGTCCACGGCTGTGGTGATCGTGTCGACCCAGTGCCGGACGGAGTGCCGGCCGGTCAAAGCGTCCACCGCGGTGCCCACCCGGTCCACCAGTTCGGCGAGCCGGCCGGCCCGATCGACGTCGCCGGAGCCCACGTCGTCCAGCGGCAGGGCCAAGCCGAGCTGGTTGCCCTGCTCGTCGGCCATGCTCACCCCCAGCAGGATCCGGTCCAGGCCGGCCTGCCAGGTGTTCTGGGGGAAATTCTGCAGTTGGAAGGGTCGGCGATGGGCCGCGTCCAGCCCCCAGCGCACTCCGGAGTCGGACACCCAGCGGGCCAGCCGGTCCAGGTCGTCGTCGTCGAACCGAAATCGCCGCCGGACCGGTGGCCATCCGGCCAGGTCGAGGATCTCGGACGCCCCGGCGCGCCCGGCGGCCAGGTCGAGCAGCCTGGTCACGGTGCCCAGCAAGGGATTCGACTGGACCAGGGCCCGATCGGCGAGCCGGACCCGGAGCTGGTGCGCCGGGTGCGAACGGTCCGCCGGAACCACGTCGGCCAGCCCGAAATCGGCCCCGATCAGCGGCGCGAAGGCGTCGATGTCGGGACACATGACGAGGATGTCGCGCGGCTGCAGGGTGGGGTCGTCGGCCAGCAGGCCGACCAGGATCTCGCGCAGCACCTCGACCTGCCGGGCCGCGCCGGCGCAGGCGTGCACCTGCACGCTGCGGTCATCGGCGGCCAGATCCACCGGTGCGGCCACCTGGTCGTCCCGCAGTCGGGTCTGGAGCCGACCGAGCAGGGTGTCCGCGAAAACTGCGCCGGGGTGATGGACGTCGGCGTGTTCCACCTCGGCCAGGGTGAGTTGGACCTCTCGGCTGTCCCGGCCGAGGGAGGCCAGCAGCGGATTCCGGACCAGCGTGACGGAGCTGTCCCGGCGGCGAGTGTTCGGGTGAAGATCGGCTTCCTGCGATGTTTCCCACAGGCTGGGGCTCGGGTGGGGCAACCACAGGTGCACGTCCCGGTGGGTGGCCACGGCGGCCAACACGTCCAGCTGCTGCCGGGCCAGCCGGGTCGGGCCGAAGAGGGAGAGCCGGGTGGGCAGGTCGATCGCGTTCGGGTCGGATCGGAGCCGATCGAGCACCGCGGTGGCGCCGGCCACCGGATCCGACCCGCCGACCTGATCGCGCAACCGCCGCCACAGCTCCGGTTGCCAGGCCAGGTCCGGCGGGAGCATTGCACCCAGACCATCGGTATCCCGCCGCACGAGCCAATCGGCCAACATGCCCACCCGCTGGGTGGCGTAGGCGTCGAACAGCCCGGCCAGCCGGCGGGCCACCGCGTACCGGCGGCTGCGACCGTATTCGTCGCCCTGCTCGGCCGTCCCCAGGTGTCGGGTCAGGGCCGCGCACCAGGCTTCGCCGGCGGACTGGTCGAGCACATGCAGCAGCGGCCAGACCAACCGGTCCGGCGCCCACGGATCTTCCCGGCGACCCGGACCGCTCCCCCAACCCGCCGCTTGCGCGACCAGGGCGGCCGGCTGCGGGAATCGAACTCCGGCGCAGATGCCGTCGGCGCGGGAGGCGGAGCGACCCAATCGGCGTGAGAGTCGTTGCGCCAACCAGCGTTCGATCCCCCGCGCGGGCACCGCAACGACCTCCTGCGCGAACGGGTCGGGCAGCGGATCGGCCAGCACCTCGGCCAGTGCGTCGGCCAACACGTCGGCGCGCTCGGCCCGATGCACCTGCAGGGTCATACGCCCACCCCGCCCTCGAGAACCATGTCGTTCACTCTGGCAGAGCGCACCGACAGCGACGTCAATCCAAGGATTCGGCCATCTCCTGCGCCACCGGTTCGGCGTCCGGGAAGGGCTCCTGCCGCAGCCCGGCCACCACGCCCCGCCGGTCCGCCTCGGACCGGTTCTGGCTGAGCTTGGCCTTGCCCTCGACCCCGGTGACCTCGATCTCGAGGCCGACAATGCCGCGCAACTGCCCGTCGATGTAGGCCTCGGGCGCGTCGCCGACCTGCCACGGGTGCGGGCGGCCGCCCTCGTGCATGTCGGTCAGCTCGGTGACCGCGGCCCGCAGCCATTCCGGGTCGTGGTGCGCAGTCACTGTGCCGGTCAGGTGCACGGCGCTGTAGTTCCAGGTCGGGACCACTTTGCCGTCGCGCGCCTTGGCCGTGTACCAGGACGGCGAGACGTAGGCGTCCGGGCCGGCCACGATGAGCAGGGCCGGGGTGCCGTCGGTGATCGACCGCCATTGCGGATTGGCCGACGCCAGGTGCGCGATCACCGTCTGATCCCGCCACATGATGGGTAGCAACGTCGCCGCCGGAATCCGGTTGGCCCCGGCCGTCACGAACCATGCCGTGCGGGCGGCGGCCACGAACGAGCGGATGCGCTCCTCGTCCTCGATCCGGTTGAACGGCGGTGTGTACACAGGGCCAGCGTAGGGTCGCCGATGCCTGCCGGCCTGCGCGCGGTCGACGGCTTCCGGCTGCGCCCGGTCGGCGCGTTCGCGCCAGCAAGCAGTGGTGGCGCGCCCACGGTGTGGATCCGGGCCGGTCGACCGTCGAGGCTGACGGTGAGCTCATGGCTGGGTCACACGTGGGGCCGATGGGGTGTGAGCGATCGCTACGTCGCCCTCGGTTGCCCCGGGCTCGTGGGCGCCTCAGTATGGAAGCACCGCATTGCGGCGGGTAGGCCTGGAGAGGAATGCATTTATATGCAACCATTTGTGCGTAATCGGCACGGTCGACTGGTCTTCCCGTCGAGTTTTCAGCCCGATCTGGACTTCTCCGTCATCACCACCGAGGCGCAACTGGACAGCGTGATCCGGCGGGACTTCGAGACCAAGGCGCCCAAGGGCAGCGAGATCGTGGCCCGGATCGATTCCGAGCACTACGCCTCGCGCTTCGAACTCCTGCGTGACATGGCTCTGAACCTGTTCTGGGTCAACCGCTTCGCCTTCACCATGTATGACAAACAACCCATGCGGTGGCGAGATGTACCGCGCCGGCGCAACGACGTGTTCCTTCCCATCGTGGCGCCCTGGATCGACGCCGAGTCCAAGACCCAGGCGGTCGAGGACGCCTACCGGACGCTGCCGGCGACCTGGGACGGCGACGCCGAGGACGCCATCTTCGCCGAACTCTTCGAGGTCTACCGGGCCCGGACCCACGACGCCACCGTGCTGCCGTCGGTCAAGCCGACCATCGCCGAGGCGCTGGCCACGCCCGACCAGCTCACCTTCGTCATCCGTGACTACAACCCGGATTTCCCGGTTCATACCACCGACGAGATCCTGGACGTGGCCGAGGATGTGCCCGAACTGGAGGCGTTGCGTCGGTGGACCATGGTGCTGCACAACCAGTACCCGTGGGACCACAGCCGGGTCGAGCTCACTCCGGTGGGCGACATCGACGACGACGACATGGTCATCCTGTTCCTGCCCCGGAACCGGGACGTGCTCCGACTGATCAATCGGATCAAGACCCAGCAGGCCGGTACGGCCCGGGTGGCCACGAAGGCCCCCGCGATCGAGGCCGTCCGGCCCAGCCGGCCCTATCCCCCGACCCATGTCCAGAGCCGGTACGCAGTGCGCCCGAAGCTGGCCGCGCTGGCTGCGGTGAAGGGTGAATTCGCCTGCACCAACGACGATGTCATCCGCAACTCGGCCTACAGCTGGTCACCGATGAGCGCCCAGGAGATCACCGACAAGACCGGGATCGAGGAACGCCGGTACACCGACCTGCACCTGGACGAGCTGTCCTTGATGGCGGCCCGGGCCGCCGTGGCCAAGTCGGGGGTGGCGCCGGCCGACATCGGCGCGGTGCTGTTCTGCTCGTGCACCAGCGCCCGGACCATGCCGTCCATGGCCACCTGGCTGTCCGGCCAGTTGGGTCTGTACCAGACCCACGCCTCGGTGGACATGATCGCCGCCTGTGCCGGGCTGCCCTACGGCCTGTCCGAGGCCACCCGGCTCCTGCAGGAGGTCGAGCGGCCGGTGCTCCTGGTCTGCGGGGAGAAGTTCTCGGACAAGATCGGCACCGTCCGTCCGTCCCGGATGATCTTCGGCGACGGCGCCGCGGCCATGATGCTGGTGCCGGCCGAGGATGACGGTGACATCCGGTTGCTGCAGACGTACGCCAGCGGCCCGGTCAGCCAGGTCAACTCCATCATCTGGCCGAACCCCGCCTTCGACAACAACGTCACCGTGTTCGGTCCCGAGGTGAAGACCCTGGCCGGCCGTTATCTGGAGCAGATGATCACCGAGCTGCAGGAACTGCCCGACCCCACCGGCGAGCACCCCACTGCCTGGGACTCGGTCGAGTTGGTGGTGCCGCACCAGGCGAACAAGACGATGGTCATCGGGCTGGCGGCCAAGGCCGGCCTGAGCGCGGACCGGCTGTACTTCAACATTGAGAAGATGGGCAACACGTCGGCGGCCAGTATTCCCATCGCCATCGCCGACGCGGTGGCCGAGGGCGTGATCGACCGGCCCATGTGGATCTTCGCACCCGGTTTCGGCGCCGGCTCGGTGGCCGGTTATTCGATCATGCGCATCGATCCGGCCGTGGTCGTGCCGCCCCAGTTCGCCAACGACGAGCGCGCCGCACTGCCGGCGCCGAGCATCGGTCTGAAGGACGTGCCCCAATCCAGCGCGGACATGGCCATCGCCTTCGCCGGCTGAGCCCGCTTTCCCGCGAAGATCAGTCCGGAGCGCGGGCCGGGCGCCGGATGATCAGCAGGACGGCGGCAATCACGATGAGCACGGCGGCGGCCAGGGCGACCCAGGCCCAAACCGGCAGGGCCGAGGACGCGCGGGTCGTCACCGGGGCGCTGGGCTCCGGTGTGTCACCGGCCGAGGTCGGCGCGGCGCTGGCCCCCGCGGCCACGGTGAACCGGATCTCCCCGGTCACCGGGTGGCCGTCGGCCGAGATGATCCGGTAGGCGGCGATGTAGCGGCCCGCCACAATCTGCCCGAAGGGCGCGCTGACCACATTGCCCAGCACCGAGACGCCGTTGCTGGTGTGCGAGACCCCATCCGGGCCGGTGATGGCCACCACCGGGTCGAAATTCTGCACCGGCTGGTCGAAGGTGAAGCTGACCTGCGCCGGGACCGTGGTCAGGCTGGCTCCGTCGGCCGGATCGCTGCCGACCAGGACGTCGTGGGCGGAGGCGGGGCCGGCACCGGCCAGCAACAGGCCGACTACCAGCGCCGCGAAGACCGACCAGCGCCGCACGACTTCAGACACGCGAACAGCCTACGGAGACGTTCACGTCGCGGCGGCCACGGCGACCGAGCCGCGCGTCCGGCGCAGCGACGCCACCACGCGGGCGATCACGTAGAGGGCGAAGCTGGTCATCGAGATGAACACGCTGGCCTTGATGTGCTCGAACTGCAGCGCGAGCAAAAGGCCGCCGTCCGCAGCGACCAGCGCGAAGAGCACGGCCAGGCCGGTGACCCGGGCCGGAGTGGAGGACAGCTGGGCGGCCGCGGCCGCGGGCGTGATGGCCAGACTGAGCACGAGCAGCGTGCCCACGATCTGGGCCGCCTCGGTGACCGTCACCGACAGCAGGACCACGAAGACGAACCCGAGCAACCGGGTGGGCACACCCCGGGCCTGGGCCAGCTCCGGATCGACCGAGGCGAATAGCAGGGGTCGGTACATGATGCCGAGCACGATCAACACCACGGCGGCGATGACCGACAGGATGACCAAATCCGAGGTGCTGACGCCGAAGATCTGGCCGAACAGGATCGCGGTGGCCGCGCTGGCGAAGCCCCGGTAGTAGGACAGCAGGAGCACGCCCAGACCCAGGCCGAAGGCGAGCACCACGCCGATGGCCGAGTTCCGCTCGCGCGGGCGCGCTCCGAGCAGGCCGAAGGCGACCGCCACGACCAGGGATCCACCCAGCGCCCCGGCGACCGCGTCACCGGCAATCAGCAACCCGGCCGCCGCTCCGGTGAAGGCCAGCTCGGCCGAGCCGTGGACCGCGAAGGCCATGTCCCGAGCCGTCACGAATGGCCCGATCAGGCCGCTGATCACGGCGATCAGGGTGGCCGCGAGCAGGGCATGCTGCGCGAAGGGCTGCTGCAGGTAGGTCCACATCACCCGGTCCTCAATGCTGATGGGAACGCTCGTCGGCGCCCTGGTCGGGAGCACCCAGGACGATGATGCGGCCATGCGTCCGGAGTACCTCGATCTCCGTCCCGAACAGCTGGGACAGACATTCGCTGGTCATCACCTCGTCCGGCCGGCCGGCCACCCAGCGTCCGTCGACCAGGTAGACGATGCGGTCGACCACCGGCAGCACCGGATTGATCTCGTGGGTGACGAAGACCACCGCGGTGCCGTGAGCGCGGCGATAGTCGTCCAGCAGCCCGACCACGGCGCGCTGGTTGGCCAGGTCCAGCGACAGCAGCGGCTCGTCGCAGAGCAGCACGTCGGGCCGGCTCAGCAGCGCCTGGGCCGCCCGCAAGCGTTGCTGCTCGCCACCGGACAGCAGCCCGACCGGCCGATCGGCAAGCCCGCCGGCGCCCACCGCCGCCAACGTCCGATCCACCTGCTCCCGGGTCCCGCGGGCCGACCACGGGCGGCCGAACCGGTGGCCGTCCGCGGCCAGCGCGACCAGGTCCCGGCCCCGGACCCCGAGGTCGACGTCGAAACCCTTCTGCTGCGGGATGTACCCGACCCGGCTGCTCCCCCGGCGCGGGGGCACCCCGTTCACCAGCACGGTGCCGGCGGACAGCGGGACCAGCCCGAGCAGCACCCGCAGCAGAGAGGTCTTACCCGATCCGTTGTGGCCGAGCACGGCCACGAACTCTCCTGGCGCCACGTCCAGATCCAGGTCCTGCCACAGCATCCGGCCGCCCAGCCGGAGGCTGGCCGCACGTAGTGACACGGGCGCCGGTTGTTCGTGATCCATCGACGACGAGGCCCTGGTCCGGGGCGCGGACGCCGTACCCATCAGACCCTCCTTGCCACCATGTCAGTCAGAAACTATAACCGGGAATGATAATCACTACGAGAAAGTCCGATCAGCCGGTTGAGCCGGCCAGCGCGGCCAGGAGTTCCTTGGCCTGCCGGCCCTGCCAGCTCTGGAAGTCCGCGTCGGAGGCGGGCAGGGTCTCGGTCACGCCCACCACCGGGATGTCATTGGCCGTGGCCAGCGTTTTCAACTCGTCGGTGGCCGGGCTGGTGACCTGGGCGTTGTCGAGCAACACCTTCACCGTGCGATCGGTCAGGGCTTGGCGGAAGGCGATGACGTCGGCCGGACTGGGGTCGTTACCGTTCTCGATCGCCTGGGCGAATGTGGCCGGGATCCCCAGTTCCAACCCGGCCGCCTGCACCAGGTAGCCGGGAACCCTTTCGGTGTAGGCGATCTTGGTTCCGGCATAGCGGGCCTTGATCTGCGCGATGGTGGCCTGCACCGGGTCCAGCGCCGCGGAGAACGCCTTGGCCCCCTGCGCGTACGCCGCCGCATCGGCCGGGTCGATTGCGCTCAGGTCCTGAGCCACCGCGTCCGCCGCCTGCGCCAGCCTGGCCGTTTCGTACCACAGGTGCGGGTTGTCGTCGTCCCCCGCGGAGAGCACATCGGCCACCGTCATCACCTTGCGGGTGGACGACGGGGACGCGGCCAGCAGCTTGTCCAGGAAGCTGTCGTAACCCAGGCCGTTGACCACCACGAGCTGGGCCGAGGCCAGGGCCGAGGCGTCGGCGGCGCTGGACTCGTATTCGTGGGGGTCGGTGTTCGGGTCACTGATGATCGAGTGCACCTGCACCCTGGCCCCGCCGATCTGCTCGATCATGTTGCCCCACATGTTCTCTCCGGCCACCACCCGGATCGCTCCGGCGCCGGCCGACCCCGGCGAACCGGTGCTGATCGCCGACGAGCCACAGCCCGTCAGCGCCAGTGCGAACGCCAGCCCGCACGCCGCTGCCCACCACGTTCGTCTCATACAGCTATTAAGACTCAGAATCATTAAGCCGTCAACCGGACCGAGGGGCGACCCGTTCCTGGTACCGCTACCGTGAGGCCGTGATTCGGCGATGACCAGTCCCCTGAAGACAGCGCCGAAGTGGCGCGGCCCGGTGGTTCTGGTGGCCAAGATCCTGGTCGCACTCATCGGGGTGTGGCTGGTGGTGAAGGCGCTGCGCCAGATCGACTGGGCGCAGGTCGGTGACGCGCTGGGTCGGCTGCGCTGGTGGGAGATCGTTGTCGTCGTCCTGATCATCTGCGTGCGGCAGAGCGTGAATGCCTCCACGCTGGTCGTGCTGATCCCGAAATTATCGATGACGCATGCGTTGTCGACCGCACTGTCGGGCACCCTGATCCAAACCTTCGTGCCACCACCGGCCGACGCCGTGCTGCGGCTTTCGATGTTGCGGTCCTACGGGGTGGAACCGGCTCGGGGTGCGGCGGCGCTGGTGCTGGACACCGTGGTCTTCTACCTCGCGCGCTTTCTCGCGCCGGTGGTCGGGTTGGTCGTCGCCGTCGCCTTCGTGACGCTGCCCATCGAATCCGCTCAGGTGTGGCTGGCCATCGGAGGGGCGGCCGCCGCCGCAGCCCTGTTCTCGGCGCTGGTGGTGATCGCCCGGGGTGAGAAGGCGGCTGGGAACCTGGGCCGATGGGCGGCTCGGGTGGTCCGCCGCCTGCGGCCCAAGGTCGACCCCGAGGCCTGGGCGGCCGCGCTGGGCCGGTTTCAGCGCGAGTCGGCCGCCGGGCTGAACGGACGAATCGGCCGGGCGACGCCCATCATGCTGGCCTTCATCGTGGTCGACAGCCTGGTCATTCTGGCCTGCCTGCGGTTCGTCGGAGTCCCCGGAGAACACATCGAATATCTCGCCGTCCTGGCCGCGCTGCTCTGCCTCTACCCGTTGACCATCTTTCCGTTTGCCGGCCTCGGCATTCTCGACGCCGCCATCATCGCCTTGATCAACGCCGACGGCGCGGCCGATCCGGCGGATCTGGTGGCTGCGCTGGTGATCTGGCGAGCCGCCACCCTGCTGCTCCCGCTGTTGCCGGGCGCCTTCGCCCTGACCAGATGGCGTGGGCGCCAGGCCCGCGGGGCCGCGGTGGCCCCCACCGGCTGATCAGGTCCCCACAGCGGGCGGTGCGAGAGCACAACGACGCCGGCCCTGGCGGCCAGAGGCTGCCGGGACCGGCGTCGTCATGACAACGCGGCTGGTTACTCGCTGTCCGCGCTCACGAGCCGCTCGATGAGATCATCGACGTTGCCGGTCTTGGGCAGTCCACGCTCGGCCAGCTGGTCGGACAGGGCGGCCTTGGTCAGCCCCTCGTAGGCCTCGCGGGCCTGCAGGTGGGCCTTCTTGGCCTCTTCGCGCTCGACGCGCTTGGCCTCGCGGGCCTGCGCCTTCTCGGCCTCCTCGGCCTCAGCGGCCTGCGCCTTCTCGGCCTGCTCGATCTTGCGAGCCTGCGCCTTCTCGGCCTGCTCGACCTTGCGAGCCTGCTCCTTGGCGGCCTGCTCGGACTCCTGCGCCTGCTGCACGGTCAGGTCGGCGACGGTCTCGGTCTGCTCCTGCACGACGCCCCGAACCTGCTGGGCCTGCTCACGCACGGAACCGGCCAGACCGGTGAGCATCTCGGCCCACTTCAGGGTCAGATTGCGGTTCACGTCGACGGCCTGCTGCAGGTACTGGAAGTACAGGCTGACCGGCTGGGTCAGATCGACCGACGGAAGCTTCACCGCGTCGAGCTGATGGGTCAACGTCTGGACGCCGTTCTTCCAGGCCTGCGCACCACGTTCGGTGACCTCGCGCGCCTGACCGGCGGCGTTGGTGAAGGACTCGGAAATGATGGTCATATCGCTCCTTGGTGGACACCCCGGAATCCGGCGTATCGACGATCGGTGAATCGCGTGCGCGGTGGCCACTGACCTTTGTCAGGGACAGATGTTCCGCGGCATCGCCTGAACGGACGGCCACGGCAACGCAGCTCGTCTGGCTCCCATGTTAGCTCAAGACCTTGCTAACGAGCTAACGAGCAGCTGTGACGTTCATCCCGCCGATGGTGACCGAGCGTAGTTTTCGACGGCTTGAACTCCAAGTCGAGCCGCGTTGAGCAGCGAACCGACTCAGGTTGGCCCCTGAACCGAGAGGGGCAGTGTTAGCTGCCTGCGCACGTCTGTGGGGCGCACCACCTCGGACCGGCCGTTGTGCTCGCCTACCCTGACAGCAAATGGTTCGCGGCGTCGGTGACCGAGATTCCGACCATGAACTGATGTGCGGGTGCAGACAAAGCGCCCCTTCCGTGATGCCGATGGCACTTGAAGGAATAGATGACACCCACTGAGCACCTGACCCCGACGGCGGCACGCGCGGCCGGCGAGCGGGTCCGGCAGCTGACCCATGCGAACCCGGCCGGCACCCGGAGCTATCACCTGTTCGTCCCGAACGGGTATTCAGGCGCCCCGGTCCCGTTGGTGGTGATGCTGCACGGCGGGGCGCAGGACGCTGCCGACTTCGCGTTGGGTACCGGAATGAACGACCTCGCCCAGCAGCACACCTTTCTCGTCGCCTATCCGGAGCAGGCCCGAGCGGCGAACGCTCAGGGTTACTGGAACTGGTTCCGCCCCGAGGATCAGCGCGCCGGGGCCGGCGAGCCGGCCATCATCGCCGGCATCACCCGGCAGGTGATCGACGAGTACGCGGTGGACTCGAGCCGGGTCTACATCGCCGGACTCTCCGCGGGCGGCGCCATGGCCGCGGCATTGGCCGGCAGCTACCCGGACCTGTTCGCGGCCGTCGGGATTCATTCCGGCCTGGCCCACGGCGCGGCCGCCGACGTCCTGTCCGCGTTCATGGCCATGAACGGCGCAGGCTCGACGGGGTCCGGGAACACCGTGCCGGTGATCGTCTTCCACGGCGGAGCGGACAGCACGATAGCTCCGGTCAATGCCGAGAAGATCATCGCTGCCAGGCTTTCCGCATCGTCCGGATCGGATTCCGCGATCACCCACGGGAACGCGGGCGGCCGTCCGTACACCCGCACGGTGTACATCGGGCCCAGCGGCGACGCCATCGCCGAGTCCTGGCTGGTGCAGGGGGCCGGGCACGGCTGGTCCGGTGGCAACCCCGCCGCGAGCTACACCACCACCGGCCCGGACGCGTCCGCGGAGATGATCCGCTTCTTCATCGAGCACACCCAGCCCGTGCGTGACTCTGACTCGTTGCGCTGAGGGCACCGCCGGCTACGACCGGCGGATCCTGGAGTGCCGGGGGCACAGCCCGAAGATCTCCAGGGTGTGGCTGATCGCGCTGTAGCCGGCCGCCTGGGCCACGCGTACCGCCCATGCCTCCACCTCCGGCGCCTCCACCTCCACGCTGGCGCCGCACTCCCGACACACCACGTGATGGTGGTGGTCGACGTCGACCGACCGTGCCGCCGTCGACCCGCACAACCGGTATTGCAGCTCGCCGTCCTCGCGATGCACGGTGTCGATCAGTCCGTTCTCTGCGAACACCTTCAGATTCCGGTAGACGGTCGCGATGCCGATCTTCATGCCGCGCTGCCGGGCCTCGTCGAAGAGCTCCCCCGCGGTGCGGAAACCGTCCACCTCCACCATGACCTGCTGCAGGTCGGCCACCTGACGGCTGTTGCGGGTCCGGCCCAGCGGCGGCTCGACGGCTTCAGACACGACGAACCTCCCTCGGTACCGAACGCGCGTGCGCACTCCGGCGCCCAGGGTAGAGGCGAAGCCGGGCCAACGCGAGAACGTCCCGTTTCACCCCGGTGGGATGACGGTCGCCGCCGCGGCCGGGAGAGAATGTGCGCTGTGATGGGCACGGTGCTGGTCCCGGGCGGTTCGTTCCGGATGGGGTCGACCGACTTCTATTCCGAGGAGAAGCCCGTCATCGATGTCCCGGTCGGGGATGTCTGGGTGGACGAGCACCCGGTGACGAACGCCGACTTCCGCCGGTTCGTGGCCGACACCGGATGGCAGACGGTGGCCGAACGAGCGCCCGACGCGGCGGACTTCCCGGGCGCCGATCCCGGATTGCTGGTCGCCGGCTCACAGGTGTTCACCCCGACCAGCAGCCCGGTGCCGCTGGATGACTGGCAGCGGTGGTGGCGCTGGCAGCCCGGCGCCGACTGGCGGCATCCGGATGGTCCCGACTCGACGCTGAACGGCCTGGACCGGCACCCCGTGGTCCACATCGGCTGGGAGGACGCCGCCGGCTACGCCCAGTGGGCGGGCAAGCGGCTGCCCACCGAGGCCGAATGGGAGCACGCCGCCCGGGGCGGCCTGGATCAGGCCCGCTATCCCTGGGGCGAGGAGTTCCTGCGCCGCGGCAAGGTGATGGCCAACACCTGGCAGGTCGGGTTCCCGTACCAGCGTGAGCGGACCTGGAACGGTGCCCGGACCTCGCCGGTGAAGACGTTCCCGCCCAACGGTTTCGGGCTGTACGACGTCGCCGGCAACGTCTGGGAATGGACGTCGTCGTACTGGACCGGCGACCATGCGACGGGATCGGCCGCGCCCGCGGGACATTCGTGCTGCGCTCCCGGCCAGGTGGCCGAGTCCGATCGCAAGGTGACCAAGGGTGGTTCCCACCTCTGCGCGCCGTCGTACTGCCACCGCTATCGCCCGGCCGCCCGGCAGGGACACGGGGTCAGGGACACCACCAACCACCTCGGCTTCCGATGTGTCCGCGACGCCTGAGGCCGCCGCGGTGCGTTCGCCGACCGCATCAGCCGGCCGGCGGCGCCTGGTTCGGCGTGTCCCCGGCCGGCTCCCCGGGCGACCCGGTCGGTCGGCTCGAGGCACGCCAGCGTTGGGCGATCGTCCACGCCTGACCCAGAGCCTCGCCCAGGATGTCGGTCCGCCAGGTCACGTGATCCTCGCCGACCTCGGCCAGGATCCCGGTCTTGGCCAGCACGTGGCGTTGATCGGGCTGCACATCGGCCAGGACCACCAACACGCCGGCCCGCTGGAGGTCCTTGATCAGGCCGTGAACGTAGTCGATCCCGTTCAACGAGTAGAAGTGTCGGCCGCGCATCTCCAGGATCAACGCGGCTCCGGCGGAGTCGGTGGCGTCGGGCATGGCCTGGCTGGCCCGGTACACCGACGCGAAATAGGCCGCCCCGGTGAGGCCGATCACCGTGGTGGTGCCGGGCTCCAGGTGCGCCGGCGGTGGCCCCTGCCGCCACCGCGGATCGTCCGGATCGCCGACCGGATAGACCGCGACCACCTTGGCCCGGTCGGCCATGGTCAGGGTGTACAGCACCAGGGACAGCGCGACCCCGGTGAAGATGGCCGTGGTCAGCTCGGAGAACACGCCGACCACGACGGTGACGCCGGCGGCGATCAGGTGCGGCCAGGACACGAACCTGGCCTCGAGCAAGTGTCCGACCTCCTTGACCAGGGTCTCGAAGCCGATGACGATCAGGATTGCGGCCAGGGTGCACAGCGGAATCAGCTCGGCCAGTTTGCCGGCCACGGCCACCAGGACGAGGAGCAGCACTCCGGCATAGATCCCGGACCACCGGGAACGGGCGCCGGCGGACGCGTTGACCCCGGTCCGGGACAGCGATCCCCCGGCCACCATGGTGCGGAAGAAGCCGCCGACGATGTTGCCGGCGCCCTGGGCCAGGAAGTCACGGCTGGCATCCGAGCGGCGACCGCTCGGGTTGGGGAAAGCCGCCCCGACCGTGGCCGCCTCACTCAACCCGACGATCGCCGCCGCGATGGCCCCCGGGATGAGCGCGGGGACGAGCGAGAAATCCGGCAGGTGCGGCGTGGGCAACGAGGCCCAGCCGGTCGGAATGGTGGCGATGTCCTTGACCGTCTCGACACCCTTGAGGTGGAAGGCCGCGACCACCACCGTGCCGAGCACCAACGCAATGATGTCCGCGTACGCCCTTACCGGGGTGCGCTTGGCCAGGATCAGCACCACGATGCAGCCGAACCCCACCGCCACGGTCGGCCAGCTCCACGACCCGATGTGCGCCGTGATGTCGATGGCCTTGCGGACCTTGCTGCCGTCCACCTTGCTCGAGTAACCGACCAGGTCCTTGTACTGGCCCAGCAGGATGAGCAGGGCGACCGCGGCGACCAGCCCGGCCTGGATCTCGGTGGAGATGAACCGGATCAGCGAACCCAGTCGCAACAGCCCCAGACCGGCCATCACGACCCCGACCAGCAGGGTCAGGGTGGCCAGCGCCCTCGCGGGATCGACGTTCGGCCCGAGCACGCCGAGCTTGTCCGCGGTGACCAGCGCCAGCGCGTTCGTCGCCGTCACCATCATGAGCGTGGACGAGGCGAAGAGCGCACCCACGATGACGCAGATCGACCCGGCGTAGAGCCCGTAGATCGGGTCGACCCCGGCCACCAACGCGTAGGCCATGCCCTCGGCCACCGACACCAGGGCGACCGTGATGCCGGCGCCGAGGTCAGGACCGACGTCAGCGCTGCGCGGCCAGAACCTCGCGCGGCGAACGGGGGTCGGTACGGTCATGACGGGTCTCCGGTCTCCGCTGGTCGTTCTCCGTACCACCATGGCAGGTAGCGGACATCGACCGACCCGTTCGACGAGGGTGAGTTCCCGCGTCCCCGACAGGGCCCCGACTCCCCGCCTGCGTCTTCCCCACCCGCCCGGGCAGGTGGATCGGCCTGCATCAGTCGGTGGCCTCCGCGGGGCGCACTTCGATCAGCACCAGACCGAGCATGTCGACGGTCTGCAGGAGTCCCGACAGGTCGCTCTGGTCGGCCACCGGCCCCGAGATCACGGTGACGGTGCCCCCTCGCTCCGTCGCGGTCTCGAAGGGCAGAAAGGTCTCCGCCAGCGCCGATGACAGGGCGCCCTGGACGCGGACCTCATAGCGGTTCGGCAGCACGCGGTACTCCCGTCCCGGCGGTCGCATGGCGGTTTCCGGCGGCTGCCGGCGGTGGGTGTGTTCGACCCTGCGCGCGAGCGGACGAGCGGACATCACCCGGGGAAGGGGAATTCCCCGTCCCGGCCGAGAAGGCCGGGATCTACAGGATTCCGACTTCGACGGCGCGCAGCACGGCTTCCCGTCGACTGTTCGTCGACAGCTTGCGGTAGATGCTCTTCACGTGGGTCCGCACGGTGTTGCGACTGACGAACATGTGATCGGCGATCTCGGTCACGGCGGCATGGGCCGCGAGATGGCGGAGCACTTCCAACTCCCGTGCGGTCAGCGGCATCACGTAATAGGGACGCGGTCCGTGCTCGCGCGGCGTGGTCAAGGCGAGCAGCTCGGCCACCAGCGCTTCGTTGCGCAGCGCTGCCACCTGCGCCACGAGCAGCAGCGCCCGGGTTGCTTCCGCCTGCTCGAGGAAGGGCAGCCGGAATCCGTGCTTCGCGGCCAGGTCCAGGGCCCGGCCGAGCAACGCGTCCGCCTGCCCGCCGTCGCCGGCCCGCTGGCGGCTGCGGGCCACGGTCAACAAGGTTCGCACGGTCAGGCCGAGGTCACCGGCCAGCGCGTCCTCCGCCTCGGGTACCAGGGACGGCCCGTGGCCGGACGAAAGGTCCGCCCCACCGTGGGCGGCCACGAGAACCCGCACGCCGGCGGTGGAATCTCGAGCCCGGGCCTGTGCGGTATCCAGATCCCCTACGGCGAGGGCGAACTGCACGGAAACGCCGGCGTGGATGCGGGACAGCAGTCGGGACCGGACGAACTGTCCGCGGGCGGTGGCCAGAGTCAGGAGGTCGGGGACGGCCGCGAAATCGCCGATCGCCAACGCACGCCTGGCCGAGAGCAAGGGCAGGAAATAGCCGGGAAAACCGGAGGCCAGGCGGACCCACCGTTGCTCGCCTCTGGCCAGCCCCTGGGCCGCGGTGTCCGGGTCCAGACGTTCGATCGCGCACCACGCCTCGGCGATGTCGCCCAAGGCCAGGAACGGGGAGGTCGACCACCTGCGGAGAGTCATCGTCCTGGCCATCTCGGCAGCCCGGGTATCGGCTCCGGTCAGATCACCGGACACGGCCGCCGCGACCGCCAGCACTCCGACCGCACCCAGCTCGTGCCATCCGGACGCGGCGCTGCGGGCGGCGGGTGCCGCACTCTCCGCGGCGTTCACGGCGGCCGGGAGTTGGTCGTCCCAGAGCAGCGCCGCCGCCCGATGGCCCAGCCAGGAGACGCGGAGCCCGGCGTCGACCCGGTAGGAGTCAGCGGACTCGAGTGCGGGTAGGTCCGGCTCCCCGCTCGGCAGGGCGGCCAAGATGCCGGGGGCGTCTCCGCGGTAGCGCGCGAGCAATCCTCGGGCAATGTCGGAGATGACCAGGAACCGGCGACCGTCGGGGTCGTCCAGGGAGAACACGCCCGCCACCCGGTCGAGGGCGCGGTTCGCCCGCGACCCGTCGTCGGACAGGATCGCGACCACTGCCTCGGCCAGTTGCACCCGCGGATCGCGCGCCTTCACCGCCGCCGGAAGCTCCTCCAGTAGCTCCGACACCTTCGACAAGAGGCCCGCGCCGGCGAGATCGATGATCTCCAGGGCCACGACCCGACCGACGAACGCCCAGGCTTGGCCCCGGACCGCGTGGTCCAGCGCGGCCATCGTCTGTCCGTCCTCGTGCAGCCACATCGCGGCCCGGACGTGACTCTCGGCCAGCCGATCCGGATCATGGAGCCTGAGCTCGCTGCGCAAGATCCCGACAAACATCGGGTGATAGCGGTAGACGTCCTCGATATCGCTGGTCCGGGTCAGGAAGCCGACCCGCTCGGCGAACTTCCGGAGTTCGGCCAGCCCGTGCCGACGTCCGGTCAGCGCCTGGACCAGCGGGCCGGTCAGGGTGTCCATGACACAGGTGCCGTGCAAAAATTCCCGGTCGTCGGGGTTGAGCTGGGCCATCACCTGTTCGGTGAGGTAGCCGCTCACCGCCTCGCTGGTGCTGGCCAGCCGCTCGATCACCGCGGACGGGTCGTCGGAGTGAGCCATCGAGATCATGGCCAGTCGCAGGCCGGCGGCCCAGCCGTGGGTGGCCCGCTCGAGGCGGGTGACCTGTTCGGCGCTCAGCCCGATTCCGTTCCTGGACAACAACCCAGCGGTCTCCTCCAGGGTGAAAGCCAGCTCCGCGGCGCGGATCTCGGTCAGTCGACCCTCCAACCGGGCCTGGTGCAGGGCCAGCTGGGGCAGGCTGCGGGTGGCCAGGATCAAGCTCACATTCGGCGGCAGCCGATCGAGAAGGTATTGCAGGTCCGTTTGCGTCTCCCGGGACGCCACGTGATGGAAGTCGTCCCAGACGATGACCTGCCCATCCGGTAGCACAGAGAGCCAGTCGATCAGCGAGTCCAGCCGGTACCGGCGGTCAGCGGTGACACCGTCGCGGATCGGCATCGGTGCCTTCTCGATGTCGTGGATGCCGGCCAGAGCTACGACCGTGGCCTCCCAGAAGGCAGCCGGAGTGTCGACCAGCCAGGCACAGTCCACCCAGGCGACGGTGTTCGGTCCGGTCCGTCGCCGGGCCCAGGAACTCACCAGAACGGTCTTGCCGGAACCCGCCGGCGCGGACACCAGCACGACCCGACCGTCCCGCATCCGATCAAGCAGGGCATCCACCCGATCCCGCTCGAGGAATCCACCGGGCGGAGCGGGCACTCTTCGCCGGGCGGGCCCGGTCACGGCTGCGTCCGACGTTCCCACGGGCATTCCCCCGACCCCGCGCACCGACCCGGCTCACTTGATGAGCGAAACAGTAGCCTGCCGTCGCCGGACCCACCGGAGCAGCGATGGTCCGGTCCCACGAAGCCGGGTCGAAGGCTGGCCAGGACCTCACTCCGCACGGGTGACGACGCCGGCCCCGGAGGGACGGAACATCATCGGAATCGACCAGAGGAGAGCATGCCCGTGACTGCACCGACCCCGACGGTCGCGCCGCCTCGGATGCGGTTGTTCCCGACCCTGCACGGATACCGTCGGGAATGGCTGGGGTGGGACCTGCTCGCCGGCCTGGCCACCGGAGCCGTGATCATTCCGCAGGCCATGGCGTACGCCACGATCGCCGGCCTGCCGGTGCAGACCGGGCTGTACACCTGCATTGTCCCGCTCATCCTGTACGCCGCGTTCGGCGGCTCCAGGACTACCAGCAGCACCACCACCTCCACCATCGCCACGCTCACCGCATCGGCCCTGGCCGGGATCGGCATCGCGGTGTCGGTGTCGGCGACCCCGCACGACGTCTTCGCCAACCTGGCCACGCTGGTGCTGCTGACCGGCGCCTTCCTGCTTCTCGGCCGGCTGTTCCGGCTCGGCTCGCTGGTGGAGAACATCTCCGAGGCCACCCTGATCGGAGTCAAGATCGGCGTCGGGGTGACCGTCGCCGTCGGTCAGTTGCCGCAGTTGCTCGGGTTGGACGTGAGTACCTCCGGGCTGGGGTTCATCAGGGGGCTCGGCAAGGTCATCGGCCGACTCGGGCAGGCCAACCTGGCCACCATCGGGTTGTCGGTCGCCTCCATCGCCCTGCTGTTCGCGCTGCCGAAGTTGATCCCCCGGCTGCCCGCCACTCTGGTCGTGGTGGCCGCCGGCATTCTCGTGGTGGCCACCACCGACATCGAAAACCACGGCGTGGCCAGGATTTCTCCGGTGCCGTCCGGACTGCCCAGTGTTTCGGTCCCCGACCTGCACCACGTCGGCGCCCTGGTCCCGGGCGCGCTGGCCATCGCCGTGATGGCGTTTCTGGAGACGGTATCGGTGGCCCGGAACATGCGCCGGACCGCCGATGCGCCGATCGACAGCAATCAGGAGCTGCTCGCCACCGGACTGTGCTGCATCGGCGGCGCCTTCACCGGCACCCTGCCATCGGCCGGGGGCTTCTCGCAGAGCGCGGTCAACGCCAAGTCCGGGGCGAAGACCCAGCTGGCCGGACTCGCCACGGCTGCCCTCGCGGTGCTCATCTCACTGTTCCTGGCGCCCATCCTGGACGACCTCCCGCAGGCCACCCTGGCCGCCATTGTCTTCGTCGCGGTCATCGGCCTGATCGATGTCAAGGGCCTGATCGCGCTCTGGCACGTCAACCGGGTCGAGTTCACCACGGCCGCGGTGACCGCCCTCCTGGGGCTGACCGCCGGCCTGCTCGCGGCCGTGGGTTTCGGCGTCATCGCGACGCTGCTGCTGGTGTTGCGCGAGGTGAACCGTCCCTCGCTCTTGCCCATGGTGCGCCTCACCGCGGGCGTGTGGGTGCCCGAGCGGGATGCGGACGGCCACGGAACACCCCCGTCGAACGGCATTCTCGTGGTCCGCGCGGGCCGCGGGCTGTACGCGGCCAACATTCGCAACAACTCGGAGGCACTCGAGGACCTCGTCAGCACCCAACGAACGAGCGCGGCCGGCGTGCGGGTGGTGATCTTCGACCTGGAACGGCAGGCCGTGCTGACCACCTCGGTCCTGGGGGGTCTGCAGGATCTCGACCGGGAACTCGCCGCCGGCGGCGTGACGCTGTATCTGACCCGGATCCCCGCGGATCCGCTGACGCACGCGCGTTCCTTGCCCTGGGTGGCGGCCTGGGCGGACTCCGGCCGTATCGCGCCGACGATCGACGATGCGGTCCGGGCGGCAACGGCGCAAGATGCGCCGTCCGGGTGAGCCTTGCGGGTCACTCGGTGTGGGTGACCCAGCTGGCTGAGAACCGGTCGTACCGTGTCCATCCGACAGCTGCCAGACAGGGAGATTGCCATGAATGCTTCGTTGAGCCCGGCCAAGGCGGGCTGGGCGGTCGGCCTGACCGCCACGGCCGCGATGTTCATGATTCTGGGCGGCGCTTTCCAGTTCTTCGAGGGGCTTGCGGCCGTCGTCAAGGGGTCGGTGTTCGTCGCCACCCAGGAGACCATCTATCAATTCAACGTGGCCACCTGGGGCTGGATCCACCTCATTCTCGGACTCATCGCCGTGGTCGTGGGCTTCGCCCTCTTTTCCGGAGTCGCCTGGGCCCGCGCGGTCGGTATCGTGCTGGTGGCGCTGGCCGCCATCGCCAATTTCCTGTGGATCCCGTACCAGCCGGTGTGGTCGATCCTGGTCATCATTTTGAACGTGGCCACGATCTGGGCCCTGACCGTCGTCGGGCGAGCGTGGGACTGACCGGACGGTAGCAACGAGGCGGCGGGGTCCCCAGGCATGCGGCTCAAGCTGGTCCGGCGCAGACGTCAGCCCCGTCGCGAGCGGATCCGCGATGTGCTCCAGCACGTGCTGGTGCTCGGCGTCGCAGTGGCCGCCTTCTACCTGGTGCCGGTGACCGGGCGGTTCTGGAACTTATCCGCTCTGGGATTCGTCGTCGTGCTCATCGTGATGGTCGTGATGATCAGTCGGCAACTGACGAAACAGGCCCGAGCCGGATCGAACTCAGCCGTACAGCTGAAAAGTTTGCTTTTCTTGCTGTATCCGATTGTGGCGGTGTTCGCCCTGGCCTATTACATACTCTTCGTGCACAACCCCGGGCAATTCGACGGCATCGCCAACCGAACCGACGCGCTGTATTACACCGTCGTCACTCTCGGCACCGTTGGATTCGGTGACGTCCATCCGGTCGGCCAGGCCGCCAAGATCCTCACCATGGTCCAGATCGTCTTCGACCTGGTGGTGATCGGCCTGCTGCTGTCGATCGCGGCCTCCCGCATGATGAGCTTCACGTCGCTGACGGTGGATTCGACGGAGCTGATCGACGCGGACGAGCCGCTGGGCGACACCGATTCCGCCACGGAGGTCTGACCCACCGAGAGGCCCCGCCTGCCCCGGTCCGTGATGGCCGGGACGTGCGGGGCCTATCGGGCCTCTTAGTCCCGCGACATCGCCGCCGCGAGATGGGCTTCCACATCGACGTAGGCGTCGTCGGCGATATCGAAGACCACCTTGGCAATCTCACCCCCGGTGAACTCGAACCGGGTCGTCCCGTAGGCCTGGGTGACTGGGTCGCCGCTGTCGTAACCGATGCACAGGCCTTCACCGCAGAGGGAGAAGTGGCCCATCACGGTCCGGATCTCCTCCTCGCCCACCTGCTCGTCATCGATGTACAGCTTCAACGGGCCGATGCCCTCTCGGTATTGGCCGAGCCTTTCTTTGGTGAACTCCACCCCGATGATGTGCTTGCCATCAGTCGGCACCGGCGCCGAGATGTGATTCTCCGGCGGAATACCGAGAAAATTGTAGGCGTAGGTGACCTGGCCATCCTTGATGAACAACGAATGACCACCGAACCGGGACCCCTCTGCGAAAATCACTCCTTGGGATTCGTGCGTCAGCTCCACCTCTGCCAACACCTTGTACGACACGTTGTGCACGTTGGCCGCAGACCGTTCCGGTATCTCGGAGGTGCCGGGGTAATAGGTGTATTGCCCGCTCGGTACGACCGGCATGTGAAACTCCATAGCCAGGAAGGTCTCGAGGTCCTTCGGGTTGCCGATGACCTGGAGGTCGTTGAGCGGCAACACGTTGTTGGCCTTCGCCTCCGCCAGCCACAGGGCCTTGAGCTCCTCCAGCTTCTCGGGATTGTCCGCAGCCAGGTCGCGAGCTTCGGCCCGATCCTCGTCGGTGTGGAACAGCTGCCAGGTGTCCTGGTCGAAGTTGCTCATGCCGCTGACCGGTCCGTGAATGGTCACGGCCTTCCAGCCGTCCTGCCAGATCCCCCGATGCCCGAACATCTCGTAGTACTGGCTCGGTTTGGTGGTCGGCGCCTGCGCGTCGTCGAAGGAGTAAACCATCGACACCCCTGAGAGCGGCGTCTGGTCGTAGCCGTCGACCTTGTCGGGGAACTCCACTCCACAGGCTTCGTAAATCGTCGGCACGATGTCGGTGGAGTGGTGGTACTGGGAGCGCACCTCGCCCTTGGCCTTGATGCCGGCCGGCCAGTGGACCACCAACGGATCGCAGACGCCGCCCTGGTAGACGTACCGTTTGAACATCCGGTACGGCGTGGAGAAGGCCGCGGCCCATCCCGTCGGGTAGTGGTTGTACGTGTCGGGGGAGCCCAGCTTGTCGACCATGGAAAGGTTCTGCTCCAGGTCGTCCGGGTAACCGCCGAAGACCTTGCCCTCGTTGACCGATCCGTTCGGGCTGCCCTCACCCGAGGCGCCGTTGTCCGCGCAGTAAAAGATGATCGTATTGTCCAGCTGCCCCGAGGCCTCCAGGTAGTCGACGATCCGGCCCACCTGGGCGTCGGTGTACTCGGAAAAGCCGGCGTAGACCTCGGCCATCCGGGAGAACATCGCCTTTTCGGCGTCATTCAGTTCGGCCCACGGCCGCACGTAGTCGGTCTGGCTGTACGTGCCCTCCGGCATGGGATTGAGCGGGGTGAGCTCGGTACCTTCCGGGAGAATGCCGCGCTCGATCATCCGGGGCAAAACCCATTCCCGGTAGGCCTCGTAACCGTCGTCGAAGACGCCCTTGTACTTGTCGATGTAGTCCTGCGGCGCGTGGTGCGGCGCGTGGTTGGCGCCAGGGCAGAACCACAGGTACCAGGGCTTGTCCGGTTGGGTCTGCTTGGTGTCCCGGATCATCCGCAGGGCCTGGTCGGCCAGGTCCTTGGACAGGTGGTAGCCATCCTCGGGCAGGTAGGGCTGATCGATGTACCGGTTGCCCTCGGCCAGCGACGGATACCAGTTGTTGGTCTCTCCGCCGATGAACCCGTAGAACTGGTCGTACCCCTGACCCAGCGGCCACCGCTTCTTCGACCCGCCCATGGTCCACTCGTCCACCGGCACGTTGTGGTTCTTGCCGACCCAGAACGTCGAGTAGCCGGCCTCCCGCAGCACGTTGGCCATGGTCGCGTTGCTGGGCGGGATGTGCGAGTTGTACCCCGGATACCCGGTGGACGACTCGGAGATCGTGGCGAAGCCGTTGAGGTGGTGGTTGCGGCCGGTCAGGAACGTGGATCGGGTTGGCGAGCACAGCGCCGTGGTGTGCCACTGCGAGTACGTCAGGCCACCTGCCGCCAGCCGGTCCATGGTCGGCATCTGGATCCGCCCACCGTACGGCGACCAGGCCGCCGTCCCGGTGTCGTCGTACAGCACGACCAGGACGTTCGGAGACCCGGCCACTGCCTTCGTGGGCACGAACGCGTCCCAGTCCGCCACGGAGTCCCGGACATCCAGCTCGATCTTTCCCTGAAACTCACGGGTCATGACGTCAAGGTCCCTTCGGTCGCTGATGTGTCCCCTGCTCTGTCGTGGACCACGCGCCGACCCGACGCAGGCGACATGCGACGTCCACGCCCCGAGCTTCACGGTTGCCTCTGCGACATGCCTCACCCTGCCGGGGTGAGCATCAACGGCCTGAAAACCCGGGTGCGCTCGGCCGGGGCGGACTCACCTGGCGGCCGAACAGCTTTCACCGGATCGTGGTGGGCGATACTGGGATCGAACCAGTGACCTCTTCGGTGTGAACGAAGCGCTCTCCCGCTGAGCTAATCGCCCGGGAACTCCCCGGCGGGCCAGGGCAGCGATCACGATACCCGATCGGCAACCATCCCCGATCGCTGTGGTTCCGAACACTCGCACACTGGCCGGGGCGGACTCGCATAGACCCAAATGGGTGAAACTGCAAAAGCTGCGTGATCGGTGAGCCGGGGCCACGTCTCCCCTTCGAGAACACCGAAACGTCCGACGTCAACCAGCGACGCGGATGCGATGCCCGAAGGGGCAAGGAGCAGGGACATGACCGCGCAGCGCACCACCACCACCACTCGCCACAAGACCATCGTCGCGGGCACCGTCATGACCCTGCTGGCCGACTCGGCGAGCCTCCCCGTCAACGCCGAGCTGGAGTACCACACCCGGGACCCGTTCGCAGTCCGCATCGTGTTCAGCATCCCCAGCAGCCCTGCGGTCGAGTGGGTGTTCGCCCGAGACCTGCTCGCCCAGGGTCTGAACGGTCCGGCCGGCGCCGGTGATGTGCAGGTGTTCCCGGTCCGCGGCGGCGTGATGGTCGAGCTCGACTCCCCCGCCGGCAGCGCCCGGCTGCTCGTCCGCGAGGGCGATCTGGCCCGCTTCGTCGAGAACATGCTCAAGGCGGTCCCGCTCGAACAGGAGCACGACTACTACGACATCGACCTTGAGATCGCCCTGTTGTCCCGGACCGAGACTCCGGGCCAGGCCCAGCGATAAGTCCGTGGACTCGCTGGTTTGAATCGCCTGCGCCGCTTCGAGTACAGTCGGTCTTCGCGACGGTCCGGCGCATGCCGGGCCTTGAGTTGCATGCGGACGTAGCGCAGTTGGTAGCGCATCACCTTGCCAAGGTGAGGGTCGCGGGTTCGAATCCCGTCGTCCGCTCGGCAGCGGATTCGCCGGGTTCACGCCTGGTACCTCCGGTGGGATGGCCGAGAGGCGAGGCAACGGCCTGCAAAGCCGTCTACACGGGTTCGAATCCCGTTCCCACCTCGACTCGGCCTGCATGTCCCAGGGCCGACGAGGGCGATTAGCTCAGCGGGAGAGCGCTTCCCTGACACGGAAGAGGTCACTGGTTCAATCCCAGTATCGCCCACCAGTAGTGCTTCACGCGTCCTCGTGGGCCGAGCTGCGTGCCGGTCTATACGGGCGCAGCCCGGGCACCGTGCGGCACATCGAGACTCGCCGAGGCTGCAGGTGGGTCGGCCGATCCTGGCTCCTACTCCCGACTGACCGCCCTGGCCCGGGACGACGCCCGGGGCAGGGCACGGCCTTTGAACGCGCCACCGTCGCCACGCCCACGTACCTTCCCGGTCAGCGCAGCCGGACGGAGGGGCCCGTGCCCTCGCGCTGCATCCGGTCCTCCAGAAACCCCCACTGTGGGTGCCCGCCTGCACTTCGTGTTGGCCGCGGTCCTGCTCGCCTTGGGCACGACCATCTTGATCCGGGGGGCGTCCGAAGTTACGTCAGCTGGCCCGGGCCACCACCCCGGCCGAGGTGGCCGCGGCTGCGCCTGCGCTCCCGAAGTGGCCCTGTTCCGTCAAGACGTTCTCGATCTTCAAGGCGTTCCTGTGGGGGCTGGGGCTGTTCCTGATCAGCCCGGTCGACCTTTCGTGTGCCATTGCGGCCGGCCGGGCCCTGGCCAGGACGGATCCGGCGTCATGCACCTGCACAAGGCCATCCGGTCGCTGTGAGGGCAACCGTGCGGGTCAGCTCAGCGCGCCGGCCAGCCGGTCGGAGAGCAACGTCACAAAGGCGGCCGGTTCGGGCAGGTCACCGCCCTCGGCCAAGAGCGACATGCCGTAGAGCAGGCGGGCGGTATCGGCCACAGCCGGATCCTCGGACCGCTCGGCGTACGCCGCTCGCAGCGCGGTGACCAGCGGATGCGTGGGATTCAGCTCCAGGGTGCGCTTGACCTTCGGCAGGGGCTGCCCCATGGCCCGGTACATCTTCTCCAAGGTCGGAGTGAGATCGCCGGGTTCGCCGACCAACACCGCCGGCGACGTGGTCAACCGGTGGGACAGCCGAACTGTCTTCACGTCGTCGGCCAGGATCGCCGCCATCGATGCGGTGAGCGCCTGGAAGTCCTGCTCGATGGTCTCGTCGACCTCGTCGCCGCCCAGATCGATCTCGCCCTGGGACACCGAGGCCAGCGGTTTGTCGTCGAAGGTTGGTACCGATTCGATCCAGACGTCGTCCACCGCGTCGGTGAGCAGCAGCACCTCGTATCCCTTGGCCCGGAAGGCCTCCATGTGCGGCGAATGCTCCAGCGCCGCGCGGGATTCCCCGGTTGCGTAGTAAATGGTGTCCTGCCCCTCGGGCATCCGGGCCAGGTAGTCGCGCAGGGTGGTCGGTTTTTCCGGGTCGTGGGTGGTGGGAAACGAGCATATTTCGAGAATGGCGTCGCGGTTCTCCCCGTCCGAGATCAGGCCCTCCTTCACGGCCCGGCCGAGTTCGGACCAGAACGTCGCGTACTTCTCCGGCTCGTTCTCCAGCAGCGACTTCACGGTGGACAGCACCTTTTTGACCAGCCGCTTGCGGATCAGCCGGATCTGCCGGTCCTGCTGCAGGATCTCCCGAGAGATGTTGAGCGACAAGTCGTTCGCGTCGACCACGCCCTTGACGAAGCGCAGGTATTCGGGGATCAGCGCCTCGCAGTCGTCCATGATGAAGACGCGCTTGACGTACAGCTGGACACCGCGCTTGGCCTCTCGCAGGAACAGGTCCATCGGCGCGTGGCTGGGCAGAAAAAGCAGAGCCTGGTATTCGAACGTGCCCTCTGCCGCCAGTCGAATGGTTTCCAGCGGCTCCCGCCAGTCGTGGCTGACGTGCCGGTAGAACTCGGTGTATTCCTCGTCGGACACCTCGCTCTGCGGTCGTGCCCACAGCGCCTGCCGGGAATTGAGCACCTCGGGCTCGGCGTCGTCCGTGCCGTCTGTGCCGTCCGGGCCCGCCATTCTGATGGGCCAGGTGATGAAATCGGAGTAGCGCTTGACCACGGTTCGAACCACCCGCGGATCGGCGAAGTCTTCCAGCGCGTCCTCGGTGTCGGCCGGCTTCAGGTGCAGGATCACCGACGTGCCCTGGGGGGCATCGGGCTCGTCGGCGATGCTGTATGTGGCCTCGCCGGCGGATTCCCACCGCACTCCGACATGGGCGCCGGCCTTGCGGGTGACCAGCTCGACCCGGTCGGCGACCATGAAGCTGGAGTAGAAGCCGACGCCGAACTGGCCGATCAGGTCGGTGGGCTGGTCCGACCCGGTGCTGTCCCGGGCTTGGCGCAGGCTGGCCAGCATCTCCGCGGTCCCGGACTTGGCGATCGTGCCGATGAGCGACACGACCTCTTCCCGGCTCATCCCGATGCCGTTGTCGCGCACGGTCAGCGTCCGCTCCGACGCGTCGGTCTCCACCGTGATGTGCAGGTCAGCGGTGTCGACCTCGAGGTCCTTGTCCTGGTAGGCGGCCAGCCGGAGCTTGTCCAGGGCATCGGAGCTGTTCGAGATCAACTCCCGCAGGAAGACGTCCTTGGTCGAATAGATGGAGTGGATCATCAGCTGCAGTAGCTGACGGGCTTCCGCCTGGAACTCGATGGTCTCGGTCGACACGTGCTGGCCCCTGTTCGGCTCGGGATCGCTGCCCCGGACAAGATAGTCCGCTCGTGCTCAGGCGGTGTGCGAACACTGCCGTGTCCGCACCTGCCGCGGGGCGCCTGTGCTCAGGGTCGGGCGGCCCAGCTCCAGCGGTCGTGGCCCGCCGGCCGATGAGGTCGCCGCCGCGTGGCAGCATCGGGGACGTGCAGAGCGTGCTGATCGCCAACCGCGGTGAGATCGCCGTTCGAGTGGTGCGGGCCTGTCGGGATGCCGGCCTGAGGTCGGTGGCGGTGTACGCCGATCAGGACCGCGACGCCCCTCACGTGCTGCTGGCCGACGAGGCCTATGCCCTCGGCGGCGACACCTCGGCCGACACCTATCTGTCGATCGAGAAGCTGGTCGGCGTGGCCCGGCAGTCCGGGGCCGACTCGGTGCACCCGGGCTACGGCTTCCTGTCCGAGAATGCCGACTTCGCCCAGGCGGTGCTGGACGCGGGGGTGACCTGGATCGGACCGTCGCCCGAGGCCATCCGGGTCCTGGGGAACAAGGTGACGGCCCGGCACCTGGCCATTTCGGTCGGTGCGCCGCTGCTACCCGGCACGCCGGACCCGGTGCCGGACGCGGCCGCGGTACTCGCTTTCGCCCGCGAGTTCGGTTTGCCGGTAGCCATCAAGGCCGCCTTCGGCGGTGGCGGGCGCGGTCTGAAGATCGCCCGGACGGAGGCCGAGATCCCGGAGCTGTTCGACTCGGCCGTGCGCGAGGCGGTCGCCGCCTTCGGCCGTGGTGAATGTTTCGTGGAGCGCTATCTGGACCGGCCGCGGCACGTCGAGGCGCAGGTGCTGGCGGACACATTCGGAAACGTCATCGTGGTCGGCACCCGGGACTGCTCGCTGCAACGACGTTTTCAGAAGCTGGTCGAGGAGGCGCCGGCGCCGTTCCTGTCCGAGACCCAGCGGGCCTCGATCCACCAGGCGGCCAAGGACATCTGCCGGGCCGCCGGCTACTCGGGCGCGGGCACCGTGGAGTTCCTGGTCGGGCGGGACGGGACCGTGTCGTTCCTGGAAGTCAACACGAGACTGCAGGTCGAGCACCCGGTGTCGGAGGAGACCAGCGGAATCGACCTGGTCCGTGAGCAGTTCCGCATCGCCGACGGCCAGACCCTGCAGATGACGTCGGATCCCGTACCGCGGGGGCACAGCATCGAGTTCCGCATCAACGGCGAGGACCCGGGGCGCAATTTCCTGCCCGCGCCGGGCACGGTGACCGAATTCGTTGCTCCCAGTGGGCCCGGGGTTCGGGTCGACGCCGGGGTCCGTTCCGGGTCGGTGATCTCCGGCGCCTTCGACTCGCTCTTGGCCAAGCTGATCGTCACCGGCGCCGACCGGACCCAGGCGTTGCAGCGGTCCCGGCGCGCCCTGGCCGAGATGAGGGTCGCGGGCACCCCGACGGTGTTGCCGTTCCATCGGGCCGTCGTCGACGACCCGGCCTTTGTGGCCGCGGATGGCGATTTCCGGGTGCACACCCGCTGGATCGAGACCGAGTTCACGAACACCCTGCCGCCGTTCACCGACCCGGCCGCGACCGGAGAAGCGGCCGAACGCACCGAGGTGGTGGCCGAGGTCAACGGCCGCCGGGTGGTGGTGGGCCTGCCCGCCGACCTGTTGTCCGCCTCGTCGTCCCGACCCCGGCCGAGCGCCCCGCGACGCACCCGGTCCGGCGCCACAGCCCCGGCCGGTGACGCCTCGACGGTGAGCGCGCCGATGCAGGGCACCGTGGTCAAGGTGGCCGTCGCCGACAGTGATCAGGTGGCCGTGGGTGACCTCCTGGTCGTGATCGAGGCGATGAAGATGGAGAACCCGGTACTGGCGCATCGTGCCGGCACGGTGTCCGAGCTGGTCGCCGTGGTGGGTACGCCGGTGTCCACCGGAGCCGTACTTGCACACATTCGCGACTAGGGTCGGGCCGGTGGAGGGTCACGCCGATGGCTTCGCCGACGCCGTACCCGCCGACGCCGCCGACCTCTGGCGGGCCGCCTCGGGCGACGTGCGGCAGCGTCGCGGCCTGGCCGCCACGGCCGCATTCGCGGCCCAGCACGGTCGTCGCCCGCGGATCCTGGTGGCCCACTTGGGCCAGGACGGTCACGACCCTGGGCAGAGCGTGATCGTCAGCGCCTTCGCCGATCTGGGGTTCGACGTCGACGTGGGGCCCCTGTTCGCCACCCCGCGAGAGGTGGCCGGACAGGCCGCCGACGCGGACGTCCACATCGTCGGGGTGAACACCCTGGCCGGTGGCCACCTCACCCTGGTGCCCGAGCTCGAACAGGAACTGGCCAACCTGGGCCGGGACGACATCCTGATCATGGTCGGCGGTGTGGTGCCTCCGGCGGACGCACCCCGGCTGCTGGCCGCCGGCGCGGTGGCGGTGTTCGGCCCGGGCCCGGTGATCGTCGAGTCGGCCTTGGACGTGCTCGCCCTGCTGACGTGACGGGCCATCTCATCGGGCTGGCCGACGAGCTCGCGGCGGGGTCGCGGACCGCGTTGGCCCGGGCCATCACGCTGGTCGAATCGACGCGCCCGGATCACCGCGCGTCGACGCGGACGCTGCTGGCGCAGTTGCCGGCCGCCCGAAGCGCGGTCCGGGTCGGCATCACCGGGGTGCCCGGGTCCGGAAAGTCAACGCTCATCGAGACTCTGGGACTGGACCTGCTCGAGCGGGGTCATCGGCTCGGTGTGCTCACGGTCGATCCCTCCAGTACCCGGACGGGAGGGTCGGTACTGGGTGACAAGACGCGGATGCCGCGGCTGGCCGGCGAGGAGCGCGCCTTCATCCGGCCCTCCCCCACGTCCGGGACCCTCGGCGGCGTCACCCGCACGACCGCCGTCTCCATCCGGCTGTTGGAAGCCGCCGGCTACGACGTGATCCTGGTCGAGACGGTGGGAGTCGGGCAGTCCGAGGTGACCGTGGCCGGCCTGGTCGACACCTTCCTGCTGCTGACCCTGGCCGGAGCCGGAGACCGCCTGCAGGGCATCAAGAAGGGTGTGCTGGAGCTGGCCGACGTGATCGCCGTGAACAAGGCCGACGGCGCCGGTGCGACCGCGGCCCGATCGGCCGCCTCGGAGCTGACCGGCGCCCTGCACCTGCTCACCGGGCCGGCGCCGCCGGTGCTGACCTGCTCGGGCCTGACCGGGGACGGCATCGACGCACTCTGGTCCGCGGTCCTCGCCCACCGGGATCAGCTGGGTCAGGACGGATTACAACACCGCCGGGCCGCCCAACAATGGGCGCTGGCCCAGCGGATGGTCGCCGACGAGCTGGACCGCCGGTTCCGCGACTCCCCCGCCGTGGCCGCCATCGGTGCGCAGGTTCGAGAGTCGGTCCTGGCCGGGGGCCTCTCCGCGGCCGCCGCCGCCGACCGGCTGCTGCTCGCCTTCGACACCCCGGGCGACTGAGTTCGTCCCCCGGGTCCCCGTCAGGTGTCACCCCAGGGTCTACGCCCCAGCACCCGGAAGGTCAGCAGGATCGCCGACCGTCGGGGGGTAGGCGTCGATGAACAGTCTGATCGCGCGGGCATGGAGGGTGGTGTACCGGCCGTGTTCCCAGTCGCCGTCGGGGTCGTTGGCGAGTTGTTGGCCGATCACGCCGAAATGCAGGATGGCCAGGAGGTTCAGGCCCTCATCGGTGGCGGCGTCGGGATGGATCTGGCCAACCCGGGCCGCCTCGAGGATCGCCGTTCGGAGCAATGAAACGACCTCGATTGTGGGGCTGAAGGCAGCGGCCGTCGGGGTGTAGTCGGGGATGGGGCGCCAGAACAGGAGTTGGGCCAAGATCGGGTTGGCCACAGCCCATCGGCCCGCTGCGGTGAGCGCCGCCTCCAAGGCCGGGAGACCGCCGATGCCGGGGTCGATCGCCGCGGTGACGACCTCCAGGTTGGCCTGCTGAGCGCGTCCGAACAACGCGTCGAGCACCGCCTCGGCGGACGGGTAGTACTTGTACAGCGACGGCGGCTTGATGCCGACCGACCGCGCCAACTCGGTCATCGTCAGTCCGGCGACTCCGCGGGCGGCCATGATGGAAACGGCCAGGTCGAGGATTTCGGCCAGCGACTCCTCCCGACGCCGGCTGCGACGGTCAGGAATGCCTACCGCGTTGATGGTGACCCGCTCTCGCACGATCGGAAAAACTACCTCTTGCCCAGCTCAGCTATGCGCCGTAGCCTAAGCTAAATTGCTTAGTGAAGGGGAAACGGCATGAAGTTTCTTGCAGTCTCGACCAACAGCGGGGATCCGCGGCCCTTCGTGGCCCAGGAGTCGATTCGGGTGCAGGAGTTGGTCCGGGCCGGCTCCGTGCAGCAGTTCTACCTGAAGGCGGACTGGTCAGGATCGGCGATGATCCTGCACGCCGACAACCCATCCGCCGCACGTTCGGCCCTGGACACGCTCCCCCTGGTCGTTCACGGGATCACGACCTTCGATCTGACCGAGATCCTGGACCCGCCGCCGGCGCCCAGTCTGACGACGGAGCAGTGACGCTGAGACATCCGCAGACGTCGGTCAGATCTTCTCCTTGGCCAACACCTTTCGGTGCACCCAACGTTCGGCCACGAAGGAGAGGACCGGAATCACGCCGGCCAGCAACACCTTGAGCAGGCCCCAGAGCGACCAGCGGTTCTTGTAGGCCAGGTCGAAGGTGAGCAGCACGTAGATCACGTACAGGGCACCGTGAATGGGGCCCCAGATGGCGACGGCCTGGGGCAGGTCGAAGGCGTACCTGAGCACCACGGCCACGCACAGGATGAGGAGGCCGACGCCGACCACGAGGGCGGCGATCCGATAGCGGCCCAGGGCGGCTCGGACCTTCTTGGACACCACCGGCGCCGCCGGGGTGGTGGGGGCAACGGGTTCAGCGGGCACGGCGTCGGTCTTTCTCGGCGATTGCGGCCAGGGCTCGGTTGTAAGCGGCCATTTCGGGGTCGTCTTCGTCCTCGTCGGGGATCGTGACGTCGGACAGCAGGACCGCCTGGCTCGGGGTGCTGGATCTGGGTGCAGGTGGCGGCGTGTCTTCTTCGATCTCCTCGGGCAGCGGCGCGGCCGCCTCCTCCTGGTCCTTGAGCGTCTCCAGTCGCAGGAACCGGACCCACATGAAGATGAAGGTGCCGGCGAACACCGGCCAGAGCACGGCGTAGCCGAGGTTCTGGATCGTGCCGCTGGCCTCATGCGTCCGGTGCCACTGCCACAGCCCCAACCGCAGGCACACCAGGACGGCGAGCAAGACCAACAGGTGCCCGACCATCCAGCCGGGGCGCAGGTACCGCCGATCCACGTTTTCGACGGTAACACCGAACGCTGTGCGACCTGCTGTGATGTCAGGGTGCCCGGGCCAGCCGGTGCTGCAGGTTGGCCTTGATTGCGGGCCACTCGGCAGCGAGGATGGAAAAGACCACCGTGTCCCGCAGGGTGCCGTTGGGCATTCGCATGTGCGCTCGCAGCACCCCGTCCTGCTTGGCCCCGAGCCGGGCGATCGCCTGGCGCGACTGCTGGTTCAGCCAGTGCGTGCGGAACTCCACCGCGGGACAGCCCCAGACCTCGAAGGCGTGGGTGAGCATCAGCAGTTTGCTTGCGGTGTTGGTGCCGCTGCGATGGGCGGACGCCGCGTTCCAGGTGGAGCCGATCTCGACCCGGGGCAGCGCCCGATCGACGTTCATGAAGGTGGTCATTCCGATGATGGCGCCGTCCGAGATGCGTCGGGTGGTGAACGGCAGCATGCTCTGAGCCTGGAGAAGACCCAGGCGCCGGTCGATGTCGGCCCGCATGTGCTCCGGCGCCGGCACCGAGGTGTACCAGAGCTCCCACAGCCGGCCGTCGGAGGCCGCGTGCACCAGGCCGTCGTGATGCGAGGGGTCCAGCGGCTCCAGGACCACCAGATCGCCGGTCAACGTCACGGGCTCGAGGCTGATCACGCCCGGCACTATAAGCAGGTGTCCGCTCCGGTCGCTCGGGCCCACGTCGCCCACCTCGTCTCTCCCCCGGCCGGTACGACGGAAGGAAACCGACATGAGCGTGATCCGGCTCCAAGAGATGTTCGACCGCATGGTCGTCAGCAAGGACGCGGCCGCCGTGGCCGAGTTCTACCACCCCGATTTCCGGATGGTCAGTCATGGCGTGACCCAAGATTTCGAGGCCTTCCGGGTCTCCCACGAGGGTGTCTATGACACCGCTATCCGGTACTCGGTCCGCTACGACCCGGACGCCTGGGTGGAGTCCGGCGACCGGGTCGCCGGGCGGATGTGGATCACCACGACGCGCCCCGACGAGAACCCGACCGAAATCGAAGTGATCCTCATCGCCGGCTACCGGGACGGCCTGATTCATCGGCTGTGGGAACTCACCTGGCCGGACTGGTCGACGCTGCCCGCCTTCGAGAACTACGAATCCTGAGCGCTAGGCGCAGTCGGGGCGCTGCCGGGCCCGCCGCAAGGCCGCAGCTGAGCGCGGGCCCAGAGCATCGGAGTCTGCGGGCAGGTCGACGTCGTGGCGCAGGCTGGAATCGGTCGGGATGTCCAGGGCGACCGCGCCGGCGGCGACGTGCCGCAGAAACGAGCCGGGCCCGTAATGCGGCTGCAACCAGGCCGGACGCTGCGCGGTGAGCAGCGTGGTCCCGGTGCCCTCACGGTCGGCCACCACCGCTTGCGGCCACTGGCCGGCCTGCTCCAGGGCGGTGTCCAGATCGACCGAGCGGAGTCCGGGGAGGTCGGCCGGCAGCACCGCCACCGGCCCGTCCAGCATCCTCAGCCCGTCCAGCAGGGCACCGTTCAGATTCCGAACCGCAGTGAGATAAATGTGCAGACCCGGGATGTCATCGACCGCTCGGGCATCCTCGCCGGTTTCCGCCACGACCAGGACCGGACCGACGCGCTCGGCGCCGACCACCGCGTCCAGGGTGTCCAGCACCAGCGCTCGGACCACCTCGACCCGATGCTCCGGAGGTAGCTCGAGCCGGCTCTTCCCGCGCCGGGTGTCCTTCACCGGCACCAGCACACTCCAGCTCGGCGACCTCACCCTTCCATTGTCCGGCTCAGCAGTCAGCGACCCGCAGGCGCTCGGCCGCCAGGTCGAACTGGGCCGGTGGATACTGCGGATCCAGACGTTCCAAGGCCTCGGTCAAGAGCGCCGCGACGGCCCAGTTCCGATACCACTTACGATCCGACGGCACCACGTGCCAGGGGGCGGGCAACGTGTGGCAACGCCGCAACGCCTCCGCATAGGCCGACTGGTAGTCGGGCCACAATTCGCGTTCGTCGACGTCGGCCGGGTTGTATTTCCAGTATTTCGTCGGATCGTCCAGCCGGGCTGCCAAGCGTTCCTTCTGGACGTCTTTGGAAACGTGCAGGAAGCACTTCACGATCGTCGTGCCCCGGCGGACCTGCTCACGCTCGAACGCGTTGATGGCGGCGTAACGACGTGACCACACCTCTTTCGGCACCAGATCGTGCACCCTGACCACGAGCACGTCCTCGTACTGAGACCGGTTGAACACCCCGATGTCACCGGCCCCGGGCAGCGCATTGTCAATGCGCCACAGGAAGTCATGGGCCAGTTCCTCCGCCGTCGGCTTCTTGAACGAGGCCAGCCGCACGCCGGCCGGATTGACCAGGCCCATGACGTGCTTGATCACGCCATCCTTCCCGGCCGTGTCCATGCCCTGGAGAATCAGCAGGACCCGGGCCCGATTCCCGGCGATGCCCTGGGTGTAGAGCCGCTCCTGCAGGTCGGCCAGCTTCTTCCCGACCTCGTCCAACGCGTCGCGCGCATCGGAATGGGACTGCGGGCCGACTTTCGTGCCCACGGTGTCGTAGTCGTCGAGATCGACAGGACCGGGCGGCAACGACAGCGCGGCCGAGATCGACACCGGTACATCGGATTCGGTCACTTCCGGCACGGCCCAACCGGCCGGCGCCGCTTCCGGCGGGAACGTCTTGTCGCGCTTCTTGGCCGCCTTGGCATCATGGGACTTGCCGTCGTGGGATTTGTCCGACTTCTTCGACTTGGGCTTGTCGCGTTTCTTGGCAGCCATGAGCCACTCTCGCACGTGGGCCCGAACCGGGCCCGAGCGGGCCTAGGGTGGTGGATTCGGCCCGCCGCCGAGAACACCGAGGAGACCACTGTGACCGCGCCTGCCCAGGACGCCCGCTTCTTCCTGGATCTGGACGAAACGTGGTGCGCACACAACTATCACCCCCTGCCGGTGGTGATCGCGCAGGCCCAGGGCGCCTGGATGACCGACGTCAGCGGGCGTCGTTACCTGGACATGCTGGCCGGCTACTCGGCCCTGAACTTCGGCCATCGGCATCCGGATCTCGTTGCTGCGACGGTGGCTCAGCTGGGCCGGGTCACGTTGACGTCGCGCGCCTTTCATCACGATCAGCTCGGGCCGTTCTGTCAGGAGCTGGCCGAGCTGACCGGGACCGAGATGGTGCTACCGATGAATTCCGGCGCAGAGGCGGTGGAGTCCGCGTTGAAGGTGGCGCGGAAGTGGGCCTACCGGGTCAAGGGCGTGCCCGAGAACCGCGCCCAGATCATCACCGCCGGCGGCAACTTCCACGGCCGCACGCTGACCATCATCTCCTTCTCCGATGACCCGGTGGCGATTGCCGACTACGGCCCCTACACGCCCGGATTCGTCAGCGTGAAGTACGGCGACGCCGAGGCGCTGGCCCAGGCCATCACCGACGACACGGCGGCCGTGCTGATCGAGCCCATCCAGGGCGAGGCGGGCGTGGTCGTGCCGCCACCCGGGTACCTCGCGCAGGTCCGCGCCCTGTGCGACGAGCACAACGTGCTGCTCATCGCCGACGAGATCCAGTCCGGTCTGGGCCGCACCGGAGAACTCCTGGCCTCGAGCCACGACGGTGTCCGGGCCGACCTCTACACGCTCGGAAAGGCCCTGGGCGGCGGGATTCTGCCGGTCTCGGCGGTCGTGGGTCGGGCCGACGTGCTGGGCGTGCTCACCCCCGGCAGTCACGGTTCCACGTTCGGCGGAAACCCGTTGGCCTGCGCAGTGGGTCGGGCGGTCGTCGCCTTGCTGCGGACCGGAGAAATGCAGGAACGAGCCCGGACGGTTGGCGTCCACCTGCACGCCCGGTTGGGCGAGTTGGTCGGTCAGGGGGTGGCCGAGGTCCGGGGTCGCGGGCTGTGGGCCGGGGTCGAGCTGGCGCCCGAGGTCGGGCTCGGCCGGCCGGTCAGCGAGGAAATGGCCCGACGGGGCGTGCTGGTCAAGGAAACCCACGAGACCACGTTGCGGTTCGCCCCTCCGCTGGTCATCACCGAAGCGGAAGTCGATCTGGCGGTGGACACGCTGACCGACGTGCTGGCCGACGCCCGCGGCTGACCTCCCTCGCCGGTCAGGCGCCTTCGCGGGCCAGGGCCAGGATGCGAGAGGTGGCGCGAAGGTACTTCTTCCGGTATCCGCCCCGCAGCATCTCCGGGCTGAACAGGCCATCCAGCGGCAGTCCTGACGCCCGGACCGGCACCGTCCGGTCGTAGAGCCGGTCGATGAGCACCACCCAGCGCAATGCGGCCGACTGGTCGGGAATTTCGACGACCTGCGAAAGGTGCACCACGGAAACGTTCTCCACCAGTTTGCCGTAGGTGGACGGGTGCAGCTGGGCCAGCCGGGCGGTCAGCGCGGCGAAGGTGTCGAGGGTGGCGCCCGGCGTGGCGGCGGCGGCGCGGCGAAGCTCGTCCTCGGGCCTGGGCGTCGGTGCCGGATTCAGCCCGGTATGCCGGAAGTCCGGGCCGTCGATCCGGAGGGTGGCGAAACGCGAGGACAAGGCTTGGATCTCGCGCTTGAAATCATCAGCGGCGAAGCGGCCCTCACCGAGCCGGTCCGGCAACGTGTTCGAGGTGGCCGCCAGGCAGACGCCCTGGTCGGACAGCAGTCCGAGCAAGCGGGTCATCAGCATGGTGTCGCCGGGATCGTCGAGCTCGAACTCGTCGACAGCCAGCAGACGATGACTGGACAAACCCTGAACGGTGGCGGCGAAGCCGAGCGCCCCGACCAGATTCGTGTACTCGACAAACGTGCCGTACGCCTTCGGCCCGGGCGCCGCATGCCAGAGCGAGGCCAACAGA
Organism: Nakamurella sp.; assembly: GCA_965277905.1. Classification (GTDB taxonomy): domain Bacteria; phylum Actinomycetota; class Actinomycetes; order Mycobacteriales; family Nakamurellaceae; genus Nakamurella. The sequence continues at coordinate 116,834 of CBDIDW010000004.1, read as the reverse complement.
TGGGTCTTGCCGACACCGAAGCCGCCGTCCAGGTAGACCGCGCCCGGGGTGGCCGGTGCGGACCGCCGCAGCCAGCCCTGACGCGGTGGGGCAGCGATGGTGGTGACCAGCTGTTGCAGTGCGGCCAGCGCCGCGGCCTGGGAGGGCTCGGCCGGATCGGGCCGGTAGGTGCCGAAGCGCACCGCGTCGAACCGGGGGGGTGGGACCAGCCCGGCGATCAGCTCCTGGGGAGCAAGAACCGGTACCACGTCGGCCAGCCGGGCCGGCGCCGGGCTGGTCGATCCGGAGGAGGACACAGCCGGCCAGCCTACGGGCGCACCCGAACGCCCGCGCCGATCGTCGCGGCCATGATGGGATGGGCGGGTGCAGCTGTTCTGGCCGGTCGCCGGGGCCGACCCCGTTGACGACGACGCGCTGGCCACGGCCTACGCCTTCCCCGATCGCGACCGCTGGGTGCGGGCCAACATGGTCGCGTCGCTGGACGGTCGCGCCGCCGTCTCCGGACGGTCGAAGGGACTGTCCAGTCGAGACGACCAGCGGCTGCTGACGCTGCTGCGTGACCTGGCCGACGTGATCCTGGTCGGTGCCGGCACCGTCCGGGCCGAGCGTTACCCGAACCTGCCGCCGGCCGGGCCGCGCCGCCGTCGCTGGGGTTTCTCCGCCCCGCCGCCCATTGCGGTGGTCACCGGTGGTGGCCTTGACCCCGACCTACCGATCTTTGCCCCCGGCGCGGCCGCCCCGCCGCTGGTGTTGACCACCGAGGACGGGGCCGCCCGGCTGCCGGCGCTGCCGGCCACCGTGATCACCGCGGGCCGGAGTCGGCTCGACCTGGCTGCGGGTCTGAACGCGCTGGCCGCGCGCGGGTTGCGACGGGTGCATTGCGAGGGCGGTCCCGGGCTGCTGGGCCAGCTCGTCGCGGCCGATCTGCTCGACGAGCTCTGTCTGACTTCGGCCCCGCTGCTGGTCGGTGGGTCCGGTCCGTCCCTGTCCGGCGCCGACGACCTGGATACGGCCGCCTGGACGCTGCTCGGGTTGGCTCGCTCGCAAGATCACGTCTTCACCCGCTACCAGCGCCGCCGATGAGCGGGAAGCGAGGCTGGGCGGCGGCATTGGCCGGCTGCATGGTGCTGACCGCTTGTTCGCTGGGCCCGTCACGCCAGCCCGACCTGGTCACGCTGGGCGGAGCCGGCGGGCCGGGGACGGCCACCACGTCCATCCCTTCGGCGCGACCCACGGGTCCGGGTGGCCCGGGCCGGACCTCGGCGCCCATCGACTGGTCCGACTGTCCCGCCTACGTCGATCGCACCGATACCACCAGCGGGCAGACGTTCGAGCTGGACTGCGGCCAGGTGTCGGTGCCGGTGTCCTACACGGCGTCCCGCCCGGAGCACATCTCGGTGGCCGTGACCCGAGCCCGCCGGCAGAACGTGCCCATCACGGCCCCGGTCCTGTTCACCGTGCTCGACGAGCCCGCCGCGCAGGGCACCCAGCACGCGGCGGCGGTGGCCGGCTCGCTCCCGGCCGAGATCACCAACCACTACTCGGTGGTCGTGATGGACCTGCGTGGCACGTCGGGATCGGCCAACGTCGACTGCGTGTCCACCCAGACCGCCGACGACCTGCTCTCCCTGGCGCCTGATCCGACCACGTCGACCGGCGCGGACCTGATCGCCCAGCTCACCCGGACCCTGACCTTCAACTGCGGCGACGAGGCCGGTCCGGATCTGTCCAGCTTCGCGGTCATCCCGGCCAGTGACGACATCGACAACATCCGGGCCGCCCTGGGCGTTGACCAGATCAGCTATCTCGGAAGGGGTTTCGGCGCAACCCTGGGGGCGGAGTACGTCGACCGGTATCCCGGCCGGGTGGCCGCGATGGTCCTGGACGGTCCGGCCGACCCGCTGCAGGCGGCCGACAAGAGGGCGCTGGCCGTGGCCGCCGCGCAGGAGAAGGCCCTCGACGCCTTCGCCGCCGCCTGCGTCGGCTTTACCGGAGGGTGCCCGCTCGGCCCGGATCCCCGCGGCCGCATCGTCACCATGGTCGGTCGGCTGGGCGAGACGGGCGTCACCGGCAACCACCAGATTGTCAACGGCGGCTCCGTCCTGCTCACCCTGATGCTGCTGCTGGCCGCACCCGACACGTGGCCCGCGCTGGCCAAGGCGCTGGCGGCGGCCGACCAGACGGGCGATGTCGACGCCTTGGCCGATCTACTCGACACAGCGGTCGGCGGCAGCGACCTCCAGGCCCAGCTGGCCGGCTCGATCATCTACGGCTGCAACGACTCGGCCACCCGGCTGACGGGCCCGGCCCTGACCGCCGCGGCCACCGCGGCCAAGACCGGCAGCCCCGTCTTCGGCGCCTTCGCGGTCGGGCTGGTGGGGTTGTGCGGCGGATGGCCGGTGCCCGACCAACCCCTGGGCGCGGTCACCGGATCGGGAGCCCCGCCGCTGCTGGTGCTCGGCGCGGTCGATGATCCGCGGGCCCCACTGGCCGCCGTGCAGTCGTTGGCGGGCCAACTCCAGTCGGCGGAACTGGTGCGCTGGCAGTCGGTCCGACACGGCACGTATCCGGCCAGCACCTGCGTCACCGGGCTGGTCGACGCCTATTTGCTGCACCGCACCGTCCCGGCCCAGGACACCCTGTGTCCCCCCTGATCAAACAGTTCTGACGAAATCCGAACGTCCCCCGGCGCACAGGCGAAAGCGGTTCGGCGCCAGTACCGTGAAGGCATGGTTGCCAAGCAGAAGGTCATCAAGTCCGACCAGGAGTGGCGAGCCGAGCTGGATCCCGCCGCCTATGCCGTGCTCCGTCGGGCCGCCACGGAACGAGCCTTCACCGGCGAATACACCGACACCACCCAGCCCGGGGTCTACTACTGCCGGGCCTGTGGCGCCGAGCTGTTCCGATCGGACACCAAGTTCTCCTCGCACTGCGGCTGGCCGAGTTTCTACCAACCGTCCGAGGCGGACAACGTCACCCTGCACACCGACGGCAGCGGCTTCATGAAGCGCACCGAGGTCCGCTGTGGGACCTGCGACTCCCACCTGGGCCACGTCTTTTCCGGCGAGGGGTACCCGACCCCGACCGACGAGCGGTTCTGCATCAACTCGGTCGCGTTGCGGCTGGAGCCCACGGCGGGCACCGGGACGTCACCGGCTTGATCGCCGGGCCGCCGCCCTCGGCGTGGGAGCGGACGGAGCGTCGGTGCCCGGCCGTAGGGTCGCGCCATGACGGCTGGGAACCCTTCTCGGAGAGCGCCTCGATGACAACGGCGGCGCGGCCGTTGCCGCCCGCCGTGTTCCGGTCCGCGTTGGAACAAATCGGTGCGTTGCGGCCACGGGACGAGATCGAGATCGGCCCGCTCCCGGCGCCGGCCAAGCTGGCTCCGTTCGCCCACGCGTTGTCGGCAACCGTGCTCGGCCAGGGCGACGAGCCGGAACCCGCCTCCGGCCGCTTCATTCTGCTGCATGACCCCAATGGCCTAAACGCCTGGGACGGCACGCTACGCATCGTCATCTTCTTGACGGCGGAGATCGACTCGGAACTAGCCCGGGACAGTCTTCTGGCCGAGGTGGCGTGGAGCTGGTTGGACGAGTGCCTGGGCGGGCGTAGCGCCGAGTACTCGGCCCTGGGGGGGACGATCACGGCCACCTCCTCGACGCGCTTCGGCGACATCGCCGGGCCATCGCGATCCGATGACCTGGAGATACGTGCGTCCTGGACGCCGCAGAGCGAAAACCTCGGAGCCCATGCCAGCGCATTTTTCGACCTGCTGGCACTGGCCGCAGGACTTCCGCCGGAGGGCGTGTCGGCCATTGGATTGGGTTGAGCGCCCGAACGTACGCTAGCCTTGATTACGCAAGGTCAACGTTGAGCACTTCGAGTGCTTGACCCGGTTGGCCGGACGCATGACACTGGAAAGCGAATCACGGCGGCGCCTGGGTTGATGCACCGGACGCGGCCGAGTGAGTGCGACTGGCGGTCGGGAAGTCAACAGCTCCGCCAGCTCAACCAATGATCTGTACGAGGTTCACCGATGAGAATCGGGCCCGCGCATGGATCAGCGCGAGAAGGTTCGGCAGTGATGCCGGACGGTCCAATGCGGACCACAACAACGCTTTCGGGAGGCGTGACGGTGGAAGCTTCGGTACGTGGTAGCCACATGAGTAAAGCCGGACGAACGTCGGTCATCGACGTCGGCGGTGCGCCCCTGGGGCGGATGCCGGCGGAATTGCCCTCGGTAGCCGGGTTACTGCCGGCGCAACGCATGCCGCCCAGCGAAGTCGTCGGGGTGGGATTGCGCTCCGTCACGCTGCTGCTCGTCGATCCCGACCGATCCACTCGCGAGGTGCTCCAGACCGGGCTGATCGACATCGGCGTCGGGACCGTGCTGGAAGCCGGATCCCTGGCGGCCGTCGAGGTGTTGGCCGAGCGCGGCACCACCGGCGATCTGGCTCTGGTCAGCTTGGCCAACGGCGGTGACACGGTGCGGATCATTGAGCGGCTCCGCCGGTCGGGTTGGAACCGGGTGCTAGCACTGGCCCCCACGGCCGACATCGGCCCGGTCATCGACGCAGTCGGGGCCGGCGTCAACGGTGTGCTGATCGGTCGGCGCGCCAATCCGGCTGCTGCGAACATCCCCAGCACGATTCATGACCTGTCCTCGCGGGAGATCGAAGTCATTCGGCTCGTCGCCGACGGCCGGTCGAACAAGTGGATCGGTGACCAGCTCGCTTTGTCGGCCCTGACGGTGAAGAGCCATCTGGCCCGGATCGGTCGCAAGCTGGGTACCGGCGACCGCGCCCACATGGTTGCCCTGGCCATGCGCGCCGGAGTCGTATCCTGACCCTCGCGCCCGAAAACGATCTGCCGTCCCCCGACATCGGAGATTTGGGTGATGCGCGCCCGGTCATTCCGCTGACCGTTCCCTCCGATGGCGTGCCGCGGCCGGTGGGCGACCCATTGGAGCTCCTGCGGTGGTCGCGACGCCTGGCCACCCCCGGCGGTCCGGTCGCCTTGGACGCCGAGCGGGCCTCGGGCTTCCGGTACTCCGGTCGGGCCTACCTGGTCCAGATTCGGCGGCCGGATCTGGGCACCGTGCTGTTGGACCCGATCGCACTTGGCGACCTGGCGGCGTTGGACGTGCCGCTAGGACGTTCGGAATGGGTGTTGCACGCCGCCAGCCAAGATCTGGCCTGCCTGGCCGAGGTCGGCCTTCGGCCCCGGAGGCTGTTCGACACCGAACTGGCCGGGCGACTCGCCGGCCTGCCCCGGGTCGGGCTCGGGCCCCTGGTGGAGCGGATGCTCGGCTGGGGGTTGGCCAAGGGACACGGCGCCGCCGACTGGTCGGTGCGGCCGTTGCCGGAGGACTTCCTGAACTACGCGGCCCTCGACGTCGAGGTGCTGGTCGAATTGCGCGACGCCATGGAGTCGCTGCTGGCTGAGCAGGGCAAATTGGAATGGGCGCACCAGGAGTTCGCGGCGCTGGTCGCGGCCCCGCCGGCGCCCGCTCGGATCGACCCGTGGCGGCGCACCTCGGGCATCCACCGGATCCACGACCGCCGGGCCCTGGCCATCGTCCGGGAGCTGTGGACGGTCCGGGACACGGTGGCGCGCAAGCGCGACCTGTCGCCGCATCGGGTCCTGCCGGACGCCGCCATCTCGGCGGCCGCTCAAGCCGCGCCGACCACGTTGTCGGCCCTGGTCAGCCTGCCCGTCTTCACCGGTCGGGCTCAGCGACGGATGGCGCCGACCTGGTTGGCCGCGGTCGAACGCGCGCTGCACCTGCCGGTCGACGAGTTACCGCCGGTGTCCTTGCCCTCCGACGGCCCGCCGCCGGCGCCGCGCTGGGCCAGTCGGGAACCCGAGGCCGCTGCCCGTCTCGCCCAGGCCCGGGCCGCCCTGACCGGCCTGTCGGAGCAGGTGTCGGTGCCGGTGGAGAACCTGCTGGCGCCCGACCTGGTCCGCCGGCTGATGTGGGAGCCCCCGACCGATCGCGACGTGGCCGCCTTCCTGACCGCCGCGGGCGCCCGCCCCTGGCAGGTCGAGCTGACCGCTCCCCTGCTCACCGCCACCCTGCGGAGCTGACGCTCGTCTTCGGTTCGGGGGCGTAAGTTACTGGCCAGTAGCATTGTCGGGAGTACCCATTCGCACGAAGATTCCGGAGGCGTCGACGATGACTGGCCCCACCCCAGCACCCACCCGCACCCTGCACGACGTGGTCTTCGTCGAGGGCGTGCGGACACCGTTCGGAAGGGCGGGTGAGAAAGGGCAGTACGCGCAGACCCGGGCCGACGATCTGGTCGTCAAGGTCATTCGGGAACTGCTGCGCCGACACCCGGAGCTTCCCCCCGAACGCATTGACGAGGTGGCCATCGCCGCCGCCACCCAGACCGGCGACCAGGGCCTGACCATCGGCCGCACCGCCGCGATCCTGGCCGGATTGCCGCGCAGCGTACCGGGTTTCGCCATTGATCGGATGTGCGCCGGAGCCATGACCGCGGTGACCACAGTCGCCTCCGGTATCGCCGTCGGTGCCTACGACGTGGTGATCGCCGGCGGGGTCGAGCACATGGGCCACCACCCGATGGGCGCCGGCGCCGATCCGAACCCGCGTTTCGTGGCCGACCGGCTGGTCGACCCGTCGGCTCTGCAGATGGGCTCGACCGCAGAGAACCTGCACGACAAGTACCCGGCGCTGACCAAGCAGCGGGCCGACGCCTACGCCGCGGCCAGCCAGGCCCGTTACGCGACCGCGGTGGCCGCCGGCCACGTCGGGCCGGATCTGGTGCCGGTGGCGACCCGGTCCGAAGCCAACGGCTGGGGCCTGGCCACCGCCGACGAGATGGCCCGACCGGGCACCACGGTGCAGGCCCTGTCCGAGCTGCGCACCCCGTTCCGGCCGCACGGGCGGGTCACCGCCGGCAATTCCTCCGGGCTCACCGACGGTGCCACCGGGTGTCTGCTGGCTGCCGCCGACGTGGCGCAGCAGCTCGGGCTGCCCATCCGGATGCGCATGGTGTCCTTCGCTTTCGCCGGCGTCGAACCCGAGACCATGGGCGACGGACCGATTCCGGCGACCGAGAAGGCGCTCGGCAAGGCCGGCCTGACCATCGGCGACATCGGTTTGATCGAGATCAACGAAGCGTTCGCCGTCCAGGTGCTGGCCTTCACGAACCATTTCGGGCTGGCGGACGACGATTCCCGGATCAATCCCTACGGCGGCGCCATCGCCATGGGCCACCCGCTGGCGTCGTCGGGGGTCCGGCTGATGACCCAGCTGGCCCGCGAGTTCGCCGAAAGACCGGACGTTCGTTACGGTCTCACCACCATGTGCGTCGGCCTGGGCATGGGCGGCGCGATTGTCTGGGAAAACCCACACTTCGGCACGGATTCCAGCGCGGATTCCAGCGCGGAGGCGGCGAAATGACCGGCGTCCGTGAAGAGGTCGTGACCACGGCGCACCTGCGGCTGTTCACTCTGCCCGGCGCGGACAAGCCGTTCGCGTTGATCACCCTGGACAACGGCCGCGACCACACCCGGCCCTCCACCCTGGGCGCCGGCGGACTCGCCTCCATCAACCAGGCCCTGGACGAGGCGTTCGCCGCCGGACCCATGGCCATCGCGGTCACCGGCAAGCCGTTCGTGTTCACCGTGGGTGCCGATCTGAACCAGATCGGCCTCTTGACCAGCCGCGAGATGGCGCACGAGATCGGCGCTCTCGGTCAGAGGACCTACTCGCGACTGCGCGAGTCGACGATCCCGACGTTCGCGTTCGTCAACGGCGCCACCCTGGGCGGTGGGACCGAACTGGCACTGTCCTGCCACTACCGGACCATGGCCAGCAATGCCGCCATGATCGGTCTACCCGAGGTCTTCCTGGGCATCCTGCCCGGCTGGGGCGGCACCCAGATGCTCCCGCGGCTGGTGGGTCCGGAGAACGCGGTCACCGTCATCATCGAAAACGCCCTCGACCAGAACCGGACCCTGCGGCCCAAGGACGCGCTGAAGTTGGGCGTGATCGACGTGGTGTTGGACGCCGCCGACTACCTGGAACAGTCGCTGCTGTGGGCCGGGCGGGTGGTCGACGGTTCGGTGACTGTGCCTCGCACCGACTACCGGGATCCGGCCCACGAGAGCGCCTGGACCGCGGCCCTGGACCGCGGCCACGCGATTGCCGATCTGCGCACCCACGGGGCCACTCGGGCTCCGTATCTGGCCCTGGAATCGATCGCCCGGGCCCGCACCATGGACTTCGCCGAGGGACTGGCGGCGGAGGCCGAGGGACTGGCCGATCTGATCGTGAGCCAGGAATTCCGGGCCGGGTTGTACGCCTTCGACCTGACCCAGCGCCGGGCCCGCAAACCCGCCGGCGCACCCGATCCCAAGCTGGCGACGCCGATCACCAAGGTGGGCGTGATCGGGGCCGGGCTGATGGCCGGCCAGATGGCGGCCATCTTTGCCCAGCGGCTCCACGTCCCGGTGGTGCTGACCGACGTGGACCAGGCCCGGCTGGCCAAGGGCGTGGCCGGGGTGCACCGCAAGTTCGCCGACCGGGCCACCCAGGGCCGGATGTCGGAGCCGGAGCGGCAGCGGCTGACCGATCTGGTCACCGGGTCACTCGACTACTCCGCTTTCGCCGACGCCGACTTCGTCATCGAGGCGGTCTTCGAGGAGATGTCGGTCAAGCAGGACGTGTTCGCCCGACTGGAGCAGGTGGTCCGCGATGACGCCATCCTGGCCACCAACACCTCGTCGCTGTCGGTCACCGAGATGTCGAAGAACCTGCGACATCCGGAACGACTCATCGGTTTTCACTTCTTCAATCCGATTTCGGTGATGCCGCTGATCGAGGTGGTGCGCACGTCGGCGACCGATGATCGGACGGTGGCCACGGCCCTGACCGCGGCCAAGGGACTGCGCAAGGGCCCGATCCTGACCGCGGATGCGCCCGCCTTCGTGGTCAACCGGCTGCTCACCCGATTTCTGAACGAGATCGTGGCCGCCGTCGACGAGGGCACCGACTTTGCCGTCGTGGACACCGCACTGGCGCCGCTGGGCCTGCCCATGTCGCCGCTGATGTTGCTGCAACTGGTGGGGCCGGCCATCGCGCTGCATGTATCGCAGACACTGCACGAGGCGTTCCCGGACCGGTTCGGGGTGTCGGAGAACCTGCGCCGGGTGGTCGAGGGCGGTCACCGGACCCTGCTCACCTGGACCGAGACCGGGGCCCAGGAGCTGGATCCGGAGATCGCGGCAACCTGGGTGCAGGGTGATCAGCCGTCCACCGCGGAGCAGGTGCACGAGCGGGTGATGGCGGCGCTGGCCCAGGAGACCCGGCTGATGCTGGACGAGGGTGTGGTGGCCGACGCCGCCGACATCGACCTGGCCATGCTCACCGGGGCCGGCTGGCCGTTCTGGCTCGGCGGCCTGACTCCCTACCTTGACCGCACCGGGATCTCGGAACGGGTCACCGGGCAACGCTTCTCGCCGCCCGGAATCGGCACCCTGCCCAGCTGACCGAAGCCTGGGAGTGGGGCCTCCGTCCTCGCGCTAGGGTCGGGTCGGTGAGCACTCCAGTCATCGGCGTCCACGTCGGCGCCCGGCACGATGACGCCGACCCCCTGGCCGAGGCGATCGCGTCCGGGGCCGACGCCGTGCAGCTCTTCCTGGCCGATCCGCAGGACTGGAAGATGCCCAAGCCGCACCCGCGGGCGGCGGGCATCAGTACCAGCGAGCTGGCCGTGTTCGTGCACGCGCCGTACACCATCAATGTGGCCACCACCAACAACCGGATCCGGATCCCCAGCCGCAAGCTGCTGGCCGCGCACGCGAAGATGGCCGCCGAATTGGGCGCGGCCGGGATGATCGTGCACGGCGGCCACGTGCTCTCGGCCGAGGACGAGGCGACCGGATACGACAACTGGCGCAAGACCTTTGCCCGCCAGGCCGAGGAGCACGGCGGATTCGGGGTGCCCATCCTGATCGAGAACACCGCGGGCGGCAATCACGCCATGACCCGTCGGCTGGATTCGATCGCCCGGCTCTGGGACGCGATCGGTGAGTTCGGGCCGGGCTTTGTGCTCGACACCTGCCACGCCTGGACCGGCGGGCTCGACCTGGGCACCGCCGTGAATGACGTCAAGGCCATCACCGGACGGGTGGACCTGGTGCACTGCAATAATTCTCGGGACGAGGCCGGCTCAGCTCGGGACCGGCACGCCGGCCTGACGGAGGGCCAGATCCCACTGGACCTCCTCATCGGTGTGGTCCGGGACGCCGGGTCGCCGGTAGTCCTGGAGACACCGGGAGAAGCGCCCGAACGCAGCGCCGAAGTGGCCCTGCTCCGCGACCGGTTGGGCTGACGGCATGATCGAGATCCTCAACCGCCAGGAAATGGACCGGGCCCGGGTGACCGGCGCCCTGGTCGCGGACATCCTGCAGACCGCGAAGAGCCGGACCACGGTGGGCACGAACCTGCTCGACATCGACGACTGGACCAAGACGATGATCGCCCAGGCCGGGGCGCAGTCCTGCTACGTCGACTACGCGCCACCCTTCGGGCGTGGCCCGTTCGGCCATTACATCTGCACGTCGGTCAACGACGCCGTGCTGCACGGACTCCCCCACGACTACGCGCTGGCCGACGGTGATCTCGTCACCCTCGACCTGGCCGTGAGCAAGGACGGCATCGCGGCGGACTCGGCCATTAGTTTCCTGGTCGGCGAATCGAGACCGCGGGAGAGCGTTGCCCTGATCGACACGACCGAACGCGCACTCCGGGCGGGCATCGCGGCGGCCGGGCCCGGAGCTCGGATCGGTGACCTGTCCGCCGCCATCGGTTCGGTCCTGGCCGCCGCCGGCTATCGGATCAACACCGAGTTCGGGGGCCACGGCATCGGATCGACCATGCACCAGGAACCGCACGTCTCCAACGCCGGCCGACCGGGCCGTGGGTTCGCGCTGCGCCCCGGGCTGCTGCTGGCGCTGGAACCGTGGGTCATGGTGGACACCGCCCAGCTCGTCACCGATGCCGACGGTTGGACATTGCGCAGCGCGACCGGCTGCCGGACGGCGCACAGCGAGCACACCATCGCCATCACCGACGACGGAGCGGAAATTCTCACCCGGCGGCCACCGGCGGAACGTTCGTGACCGGGTCCGAGAGGTGGCGCGATGATGCGCTCGACCGGATCGGCCCCGCCGTCGAGATCGAGATCGGCACCACCCGCCCGAACGGATCCCCGCGACCCGTGGGTACCGCGATGAGTGGCCGGTGATCATCGCATCGGCCTCGACGAGTGACCGAGACGCGGTCGACCAGGCATATCAGCGTAAATACGGTCGCCACGGTTCGGGCTCGGTCGGACCGATGGTCGCCGACCAGGCCGCCGCGACCACGTTGCGGCTGTCCCCGGCGCCGAGTCTGCGACCGGACCTGGCTCAGCTCACCCGGGGCAGGTGCCAGCCGTACAGGACCGAGAGCATTCGTAGGGCGAAGCAGACCACGCCGCCGACCGACATGGCCAGGGTTCGGGACGCGCCGGCGGCCAGCAGACCGACGGCGACGGCGGCCCCGGCCAGTCCGGCGGAGGCGTAGATCTGGCCGTTCAGCACCAGTGGCACCCGGTTGAGCAGCACGTCGCGGATGACCCCGCCACCGACTCCGGAGACGGTCCCGAGCAGGACGCTGATCAACGGATTGAGGCCGGCGTCCCGCGCCTTGACCGCCCCGACCACGGCGAACAGGCCCAGCCCAGCCGCGTCCAGGGCGGTCAGCAGCATCTGCGGGATGGACACGACCAGCACGAAAAGCACGACCAGGACCCCGCCGGTGAAGGCGACCACCGGGTAGATGGTGGAGCGCATGGCGGCCGGCGGGAGATCGCCGAGCAGCACGTCGCGGACGATGCCTCCGCCCAGCGCGACCACAAAGGCCAGGACCAGGATGCCGAAGACATCCAACCCGTTGTGCGCGCCGGAACCCCCGCCCTCCAGGGCGAAAACAAACGTGGCGATCAGGTCGCCGACCAGAAGTGAGGTGGCGCCGGTCTTCGGCGGTAGTCGGGCCATCACACCACCTCCGCCGCGGCCAGCTCGACCCGGACGACCAGACCGCCGGTGGGGATCGATTCCGCGGTCACCGTACCCTCGTGGGCGTCGACCACGGCCCGCACGATGGACAACCCGAGGCCACTCCCCCGATGCCCGGTGCGGGCCCGCTCGCCCTGCCGGAACGGCTCGAACAACTGGGCCACGGTGTCCGGCGCGATCACCGTCCCACCCGAGCTGACCTGCACGAACGATCGTCCGGTGGACCCTGGGGTGATTTTTCCGGTAAGGACTTCGACGCTCCCACCGGGACTATTGTGCCGAACCGCGTTCTCCACCAGGTTGCCGACCACCCGCTCCAGCAGGGCCGGGTCGCCGACCACCGGCGCGGGCTGGGCACTGACCGAGACCGTGACGCCCCGGGCGGCGCGTTCGGCCTCGATGGCCCGGATGGCCGGTTCGACCAGGGTGGCCAGGTCGACGCCCCGACGCACGGGGACCCCGCTCGCCTGGGTCCGGGCCAAAAAGAGCAGGGACGATAGCAGCCTTTCCGCCCGGTCGGTGGCCTCGCGGACGACTTCGCCCATCTGCCGCAGGTCGGCCTCGGTGGTCTTCGGGTCGGCCAGGGTGACGTCGACCTCGGTCCGGATGACCGAGAGCGGGGTGCGCAATTCGTGCGAGGCGTTGGCCACGAACCGACGCTCGGCCGCGAACGCGGCCTGCAGCCGGTCCAGCATCTCGTCGAACACCTCGGCCAGCGAGACCACCTCGTCACGCGGCCCGGGCAGGGCGATCCGCTGGTCCAGGGACGAGGTCGACAGGGTCCGGGCGGCACTGGTCAGCGTGGACAGCGGCCGGAGCGTGCGGCCGATGAGCACCCAGCTGACCCAGGCTGCCGCCCCCACCAGCAGTGGAAATGCGATGAAGCCGACCACCAGCACGGTCTCCCGACCCTGCCGGGCGACGGTGGCCGAGAAGACCGCCGCATCCTGGGTGACTCCGTCGATGACTACCGGCGTACCCGGCGGGAAATGCGGAAGGGCAGCCACCACCCGGCCGACCACCAGGTAGGCCACCCCCAGCATGAACCCCGCGACCAGGGCAAGCAGGGCGGTGGAGAGCAGAGTGAGCCGGAACCGCAGGCCCGACCGGAGGGCCGGACGGTGCCGGGACGACGCCGACTCAGCCCTCGTCGGCACTGCCGGTATCGGAGGTGGAGACGCGGTAGCCGGCGCCGACCACGGTGTCGATCAGGCCGGGCTCGCCCAGTTTGCGGCGCAGGGTCATCACGGTGACCCGGACGGTGGTGGTGAACGGGTCGGCGTTCTCGTCCCACACCCGTTCCAGCAGTTCCTCACTGGAGACGACCTGGCCGTGCGCGGCCAGGAGGACCTCGAGCACGCCGAACTCCTTGCGGGTCAGCTCGACCGGGGCGCCGCCCCGGGTCACGGTGCGGCGGGCGGAGTCCAGCTCGATGTCACCGGCCCGCAGCACCGGAGGCGCGGCCGGGGTGTTCCGGCGGCCGAGCGCGCGGACCCGGGCCACCAGCTCGGGGAAGGCGAAGGGCTTGGCCAGATAATCGTCGGCGCCCAGGGACAGCCCCTCGACCCGGTCGTCGATCCCGGACGAGGCGGTGAGCATCAACACCCGGACGATGTCACCCGCGCTGATCAGCTCCTTGACCAGGTCGTCGCCATGCATCCCGGGCAGGTCGCGATCCAACACGACCACGTCATAGCGCGTGAAGGTGGCCTTCTCGTGCCCTTCGTTGCCGTCGTAGGCGACGTCCACGGCCATGCCCTCGCTGCGCAGACCGCGCGCGATCGCATCGGCCAACCGACGTTCGTCCTCGACCACCAGTACCCGCATGTTCCATGTCCCCCTTCTCAGCCCTCACCCGAGGCGTGCCTGCCGAACAGCCCACTCGTACCGCCCGAGGATGTCGGCGAGGTGCGAGAGGCATCGAACTTTCCTGCGATCTTCTCGGTCACGCCGCGCGCGATGGCCTGCGCGGTCAGACCCAGGTCGGCCAGCAGATCCCCGCGCGAGGCCGCCTCCAGGAACTCCTGCGGGAGGGCCAGCACGGTCACCGGCACCTCGGAGCCGCGCAGCGCGTCGGTCACCGCCGCGCCCACCCCACCCGAGCGACCGCCGTCCTCCAGGGTGACCACCAGTCGATGTCCGTGGGCCAGCGCGCCGATGGCGTCCGGCACCGGCAACGCCCAGCGCGGATCGACCACGGTCACCCCGATGCCCTGCGCGGCCAGTCGGCCGGCCGCGGCCACCGCGGTGGCGCCGAAGGCGCCGACCGACACCAGCAGCACGTCAGCGCCCAGACCCGCCTCCGGCTCGGCCAACACATCCACCGCACCGACTCCGCCGGCCGCGTCGACCAGCCGCCGGTCGGCCGCCCGAACCCGGCGGACGGCCGAAACCGGCTCAGGCACGATCCCCTTCGGATACCGGACGATCGTCGGGCCGTCGGCGATGGCGATCGCCTCGGCGAATTCCTCGGCCAGGGTGGCCTCGTCGCGGGGCGCGGCCAGCCGCAGCCCGGGGACGATGGCGGCCAGCGACAGATCCCACATGCCGTGGTGGCTGGGGCCGTCCTCGCCGGTGACCCCGGCCCGATCGAGCACCAGGGTGACGCCGAGCCGATGCAACCCGCAGTCCATCAGGAGCTGGTCGAAGGCGCGGTTGAGAAAGGTGGCGTAGAGCGCGATGACCGGGTGCATGCCCCCCATGGCCAGGCCGGCGGCCGAGGTCAGCGCATGCTGCTCGGCGATGCCGACGTCGAAGAACCGGTCCGGGAACGCGGCGGCGAACTCGCTCAGGCCGGTCGGGCCGCTCATGGCGGCGGTGATCGCGACCAGGTCCGGGCGGGCCTGCCCGGCCGCCAGCAGTTCCCGGCCGAACACCGACGTCCAGGTGCTGCCCGGGCGGCTCACCGGCCGGCCGGTGACCGGGTCGAAGGCCGACGGCGAGTGCATCAGCTCGAGGTCGTCCTCCTCCGCCGGCGGGTAGCCCTGACCCTTGCGGGTCACCACATGGACCAGCACCGGGCCGCGAAATCCCTTGGCCCGGCGCAGCGCGGCGTCCAGTTCCTCGAGGTCGTGCCCGTCGATCGGCCCCAGGTATTTCAGACCGAGGTCGGTGAACATGACCGGGGGCAGCAACCAGTCCTTGACCGCGGTCTTGGTCGCGTGCAGCGCCGAATACAGCGGCCGACCCACCACCGGGGCCCGCGGCAGGGTGCCCTTGACCCGGCTCAACATCCGCTCGTAGCCGGGTCGCAACCGCACCGCGGCCAGCCGCTGCGCCATCCCGCCGGTCGTCGGCGCGTAGGACCGGCCGTTGTCGTTGAGCACGATGACCAAGGGGCGGTTCCGGGCGGCGGCGATGTTGTTCAGCGCCTCCCAGGCCATGCCTCCGGTGAGGGCGCCGTCGCCGATGACGGCGACCACCGTGCGCTTGCGTTCACCCCGGATCGCGAACGCCTTGGCCAGACCGTCGGCGTACCCGAGTGACGTCGAGGCGTGTGAGTTCTCCACCCAGTCATGCGGCGACTCGGTCCGGCTGGGATAGCCGGACAGGCCGTGACGGGTGCGCAGGGTGCCGAAGGCGCCGGCCCGGCCGGTGACGATCTTGTGCACGTAGGCCTGGTGGCCGGTGTCGAAGACGATGGGGTCGGCCGGGGAGTCGAACACCCGGTGCAGGGCCAGGGTGAGCTCGACCACGCCCAGGTTGGGGCCCAGATGTCCACCGCGCACCGAGGTGTGCTGGACCAGGAACTCCCTGATCTCGGCGGCCAGCTCGGCCAGCTGGGCCTCGTCCAGGGAACGGATGTCGGCCGGACCGCTGATCCGCCCCAGCAGACCGCCGGGAAGGGACCCACCAGCCTGCCCTGCCAACCGTTCCTCCTCGTGCTGCCGACCGCCCGACGGTACCCCGAACCGCTGCCGAACCACCGCGCCCTGACCGGGTTCGTCCGGGTCCTCGGTACGTTCCTGACATGTCGTCGATCGAAGCACCGCGGTTCCCCCGGCGGAGCGGCCCACACCCCGTCGTGGTGGCCCACCGCGGCGCGAGTGCGTACGCGCCGGAGAACACCATGGCCGCCTTCGCGGCCGCCTGGGCGGTCGGTGTCGGGTGGGTCGAGACGGACGTGCAACCCACCGCCGACGGGGTGCCGGTCCTGCTGCACGACGACGACCTCGACCGGACCACCGACGGGTCGGGACCGGTACGATCCCGTGCCTGGGCCGAGCTGTCCGGGCTGGACGCAGGCTCGTGGTTCCCGGGGTTCGCCGGGCAGCGGCTGCCGGCCCTGGCCGACCTGCTGGCCACCTTGCGGCCGGGGCGGAACGTGCTCCTGGAGATCAAGGGCCCGCACACCCCCGCCCAGCTGACCGCCGAACTCACGGCGCTCGACCCGGTACTGCCCCTGGTGGTGCTGCAGTCGTTCGAGGTGGCCGCCCTGGCCGAGATCCACCGACAGCAGCCGGACCGACCGTTGGGGCTGTTGGTCGGGGCCCTGCACGACGACCCGGTCGCCGCCTGCGCCGCCGTCGGCGCCACGGGTTACCACCCGGATCACCTCTTGCTCCGGCAGCGCCCGGAGGTCGTCGACCAGGTGCGCGGCGCCGGGCTCACCGTCCTCGTGTGGACCGCGGACGAGCCCGAGGACTGGGCGTACCTGACCGGCCTGGGCGTGGACGGGATCATCACCAACCGACCCGCCGAACTGCTGGCCTGGCAGCGGGAACACTGACCGCGCGGGCAGCACCCCGCCCGTCCGCATCGGACGGCTGTGGAAAGCTGGACGGGTGACCGAGGTGTCCGGCGCCGAGAAGCACCCCGGCCCGGCGACCACTCGGCCGGTTGCGCGCCGGCGGCGGCGTTGGATTCCGGTGACGATCAGCATCGTCGCAGTCGCGGCCGTTTTCGCCGGTGTGTTGCCGCAGCTCGGGTCATACGACCAGGCCTGGTCCTCGATCACCGCCATGAGTGTTCCCGCGCTGCTGGCGGTGGTGCTGATGGCCGGGGCGGCATTGGTGGCCACCGCGCTCCCGCACCTGGCGGCCCTGCCTGGACTGTCCTTCGGCACCGCCTTCGTCCAGGCCCAGACGGCCGGGGCCATCTCCAGTACCGTCCCGGCGGGCGGCGCCTTCGCGGTCGGGGTGACTTTCAAGATCTGCACGGCGGCCGGGCTGCGGGCCGCGGCCATCTCGACCGCTGTCGTCACGACCGGTGTGGTGGACCAGGCCATCAAGCTGGCGCTGCCGATCGTGGCCGTAGTCCTGGTGACGCTCACCGGCGAGGCGCCGGAGGTCGGTATCGGCTTGATCATCGGCGCCGTCGTCCTGCTGGTCGCCCTGGCGGTGGTCGGCTGGCTGCTGCTGCGTCGCCGCACGACTGCTCGAGCGTTCGGGCGATGGCTCCAGCGCCGCTGGGATGGGGCCCGCCGGCATGTCACCCGGCTGCCGGATCTCGCCATCACCTCGGCGCTGGAACAATTCCGCGATCAGACCGTCGGGCTGCTCCGGCAACGGGGCGGGCGGGTTGTGGCCGCGGTGCTGACGAACCAACTGGCCGGTTTCTTCCTTTTTTTCGTGGTCCTGCTGGCCGTGGGTGGGACATCGACCGACGTCAGCGTGGCCGCCATCTTCTGCAGCTTCACGGTGGCTCGGTTGGCCGGCCTGATCCCGATCACTCCGGGAGGATTGGGCACCGTCGACCTGGCGTTGACGAGCATGTTGACCGCGTTCGGCGTCAACGGGGGCGCCGCTCTCGCGGCCAACCTGGTCTGGCGGGCGGCCAGCACGCTGCCCACCATCCTGGTTGGCGCCGGCAGCTACTTCCTGTGGCGTCGCCGGCAAGCCTCACCCCGCCCGGTGACCAGTCGGTGACCTCCGGACACGATGACTGACATGACCACGCCCACCGTCACCGGATCCACCGGCCACCTGGGACGGCTCATTGCCGAGCAGCTCGCCGCCGCTCCGGCCTGACGTCCGCTAGCCCTGCGGGACGAACGCGGCCACGCACTCCACGTGATGGGTCTGCGGGAAGCAGTCGAAGGCGCGCAACGAGTCCAGCCGGTACCCGGCGGCGAGCAGCGCTGCGGCGTCCCGACCCAGGGCGGCCGGATCGCAGGCCACGTAGACGATCAACCGGGGGCGGCGATCGGCCAGCGCCTGGCAGACGGCCACGCCGGCGCCGGACCGGGGTGGGTCGAGCACCACCACATCCACCCGATCGGCAGCGTTTTCCAGGAACCGCTCGACCGGGGCGGCGATCGCGGTGACCGACGTCAGATCGGCCAGGTTGATCTTGGCCAACGCCGACGCAGGCCGATCGCCCTCGACGGAGACGACGGTTCCGGAGTCACCCACCGCCGGAGCCAGCACCGCGGCGAACAGGCCGGCCCCGCCGTACAGGTCCCAGGCCGACCCGCCGGTCAGATCCGGCAGCAGGCCGCCCACCGCTTCGGCCAGGGTGTCGGCCGCAGCCGGATGCACCTGCCAAAAACCGTCGGCGGCCACTGTGAAGTCGCGATCGACGGCCCGCTCGACCACGTTCGGCACCCTCTGGTCGGGCCACACCGCGACCGGGCCGTCAGGGGTGCGGACGAGCTCGACCTCGGGCCGATGGCGCCCTCGGCGCAGCTGGGCGGTCGGTGGATCCAGCACCGCGGCGAACTCGGAGAATCCGTCTGCGGCGATCAGGCAGGGACGGCGCCCACTGACCGCTACCGCCTCGTGCGAGCGGTGCCGGCGCGGCCCGATCCGGCCTTCCTGGTCCAGCGCCCACCGCACCCGGGTCCGATACCCCAGGTCCGCCCCGATCGCTTCCACCTCGACCTCGACCGAGAGCCCGGCCAACCGCTGCAGCTGCTCGGCCACCACGCTTGCCTTCAGCGCTCGCTGCCGGGCCGGCGTGGCGTGCTGCCAGTCGCATCCCCCGCAACCACCCGGCTCGAAGTGGCGACACGGTGCCGGCACCCGGTCCGGATCCGGGTCCAGCACGGCGACCACATCGGCCCGACAGAACGAGCGTGGCTTGACCTCGGTGACCCGGGCGACGACGTCCTCACCGGGCAGGCCGAGCCGGACGAAGATCACCCGCCCGCCGAAACGACCGACGCAATGCCCGCCGTGCGCAACCGGCCCGAGCTGCAGGCGGATCAACCGGCCGGGCGCGAGCAGATCCGGGTCGAGCTCGTCCGGGGTGGCCCCGGTCGGCGCTGGGTGCCCAGTCACCGGCTGCTCAGTCACCATCACCGGGCACGGTCTGTTTGCGTGGCTCAGCCGCCGGCGGGCGGCCGGCCGGCCGCACCGGCACATGGCCCGATCCGGACACCGATCGCGGCACGCCCTGCTCCGATTCGCGGGCGCCGGGCAGCCGGGCCGCGCGGAGCGGGAACTCGCGGTCGGTGCGTTCCCGCAGCCGCCGGTCCTTGACGTCGGACCCGGACAGCTGCCAGGGCACCGAGGTGACCATGACGCCCGGGGTGAACAGCAGCCGGCCCTTGAGTCGCAGCGCGGACTGGTTGTGCAGCAACTGTTCCCACCAGTGCCCGACCACGTACTCGGGGATGAACACGCTGACCACGTCCCGGGGCGAGCTCTTGCGGGCCCGCCGGACGTACTCCAGCACCGGCTTGGTGATCTCCCGGAACGGCGAGTCGATCACCTTCAGCATCACCGGGATCTGCCGGTCCTCCCACTCCCGGGCCAGCGCCGCGGTGTCCGCCGGATCGACATTGACCGTCACCGCCTCGATCGAATCGGGCCGGATGGCCCGCGCGTAGGCCAGCGCCCGCATGGTCGGCAGGTGCAGCTTGGAGACCAGCACGATGGCGTGCACCCGGCTGGGCAGGACCATGTCCTCTTCAGTCCCGGCGATCTCCGTGGCCACCCGCACGTAGTGCCGCTTGATCGCCTTCATAGTCATGAAAAACACGGCCATGGCCGCCAGGGCGATCCAGGCCCCGGTGGCGAACTTGGTCACCACCACGATGACCAGCACCACCGCGGTGAACGAGAAGCCGACGGCGTTGATGGCCTGGCTGCGCCGCATCCGGGCCCGGGCCTTCGGGTCCTTCTCGGTTTTCAGATGCCGGTTCCAGTGCCGGATCATGCCCGCCTGCGAACAGGTGAAGGACACGAACACGCCCACCGTGTACAGCGGGATGAGGGCGTTGACGTTGGCCTGGAAGGCGACCACCAGGACCAGGGCGATGACGGCCAAGAAGACGATGCCGTTGGAAAAGGCGAGCCGATCACCTCGGGTGTGCAGCTGCCGGGGCAGGTACTGGTCCTGGGCCAGGATCGAGCCGAGCACCGGGAAGCCGTTGAACGCGGTGTTGCAGGCCAGCACCAGGATCAGCCCGGTGGTGAACGAGACGATGTAGAAGCCGGCCGGGAACTTCTCGAAGACGGCCTGCGCGATCTGGGCGATCATGGTCTTCTGGTAGTAGCCCGCCGGCGCTCCGCCCAGGTCGGACACGTTCTCGGCGATCTGGGTGTGGGTGATCTTGGCCAGGCTGACCAGGCCCAGCACCATGGTCACGGCCAACCCGCCCATCATGGCCAACGTGGAAGCCGCGTTCTTCGATTTCGGCTTCTTGAACGCGGGCACCCCGTTGGAGATGGCCTCGACCCCGGTCAGCGCGGCCGACCCCGAGGAGAACCCGCGGGCCACCAGGAACATCAGCGCGAAGCCGGTGTAAGCGTTCTGGGCGATGAGGTGGAACGAGGCGCTCTCGGCCAGCATCGGCGACCCGCTGATCCAGCGAACCAGGCCGGTGCCGATCATCACCAGGATCGAGACCATGAACGCGTAGACCGGGATGGCGAAGGCGGTGCCCGACTCCCGTAGTCCGCGCAGGTTGAGCGCGGTGATGACCACGATGATCCCGACCGACCAGGCGATCGGATGATTGCCGACGGCCGGGATGGCCGAACCGATGTTGGCCACGCCGGAAGCGGTGGAGACCGCGACGGTGAGGATGTAGTCGACCAGCAGCGCGCTGGCCACGGTCAGGCCGAAGTTGCCGCCCAGATTGACCGTGGCCACCTCGTAGTCGCCACCCCCGCTGGGGTAGGCGTGCACGTTCTGCCGGTAACTGGCGACCACCACGAGCATGACCAGACAGACCAGCAGCGCAATCCAGGGCGCGAACGAGTACGCCGCGACACCCGCCAGCGACAGGGTGGCGAAGATCTCCTGAGGCGCGTAGGCGACGCTGGAGAGGGCATCCGAGGCGAAAACCGGCAAAGCGATGCGTTTGGGCAGCAGCGTGTGCGCCAGCTTGTCGGAACGGAACGGGCGCCCGACCACTAAGCGCTTCGCGGCGGTCGTCAACTTGGACACAAAACATCAGAGTACGGGCCAGAGCTGCGATCCGAGTGCGGACGGCAGCGCGTTCGCGGTGAGACCCGGCCCGGCGCAACCCACCACCCGGTGTCCGTCGACCGCGGTCAACCGGGCAGCGTAGGTTCTGGGGCCAGACCCGCGCGGCATCGAGGAAGGGCACGTCACGTGCACATCGTGATCATGGGGTGTGGCCGGGTGGGGTCCGGGCTGGCCCGGGCTCTGACCAGAACCGGGCACTCGGTGGCGATCATCGACCGGGAGGCGGAGGCGTTCCGGCGGCTGGGCCCGGACTTCCACGGCGAACAGATCCAGGGCGTCGGGTTCGATCGCGACGTGCTGCTCGCGGCGCACATCGAGCGGGCCGAGGCCTTCGCAGCCGTGTCCTCGGGCGACAACTCGAACATCATCGCGGCCCGAGTGGCCCGCGAGCAGTTCGGGGTGATGAAGGTGGTGGCCCGGATCTACGACCCGAAACGGGCCCAGGTGTACGAGCGGCTGGGCATCCCCACCGTGGCCACGGTGCCCTGGGCCACGGATCGGCTGATCCGGGCCCTGGTGCCGGACGCCCTGATCAGCGAGTGGCGGGACCCGTCGGGCACCGTCACCGTGGTCAACCTGCCGTACCACCCGGGCTGGGTGGGCCGGACGCTGACCACGCTGGAGGTCGAGTTGGGCGTGCGGGTGGCCTTTGTGGTCCGGTTCGGGAAAGGTCTGCTGCCGACCGAGAACACCGTCGTCCAGGACGGCGATCAGGTGTTCGCGGCCGCGTTGGCCGGCACCACCAAGCAGGTGGCCGAGCATGCCGCCCTTGCCCCCGAGGAAGGTTCCTGATGCGGATCGCGATCGCCGGCGCCGGTTCGGTGGGCCGCTCCATCGGCGGTGAGCTGATCGAGAACGGCCACCACGTGATGCTGATGGACCGTGACGCGGCGTCGATCAAGCCCGAGCTCATCGAGGGGGCGGAGTGGGTCCAGGCCGACGCCTGTGAGCTGGAGTCGCTGGAAGAGGCGGGCATCCAGACCTGCGACGTGGTCATCGCCTGCACCGGCGACGACAAGGTCAACCTGGTGGTGTCGCTGCTGGCCAAGACCGAATTCGCGGTCGGTCGGGTGGTGGCCCGGGTGAACGATCCGCGCAACGAATGGCTGTTCACCGACTCCTGGGGCGTGGACGTGTCGGTGTCCACCCCGCGCATCCTGGCCGCGCTGGTCGAGGAAGCCGTCACGGTGGGCGACCTGGTCCGGCTGTTCACCCTGCGCCAGGGTCAGGCCAACCTGGTCGAGGTCACCCTGCCCCAGGGCGCCTCGATCGCCGGGCGTCCGGTCCGGGACCTGGACCTGCCGCGCGACTCGGCCCTGGTCACCATCCTGCGCGGTGGCCGGGTCATCGTTCCGCAACCCGACGAGCCCCTGGAGGTCGGCGACGAGTTGCTCTTCGTGGCCTCGACCGAGGTGGAGCAGGCCGTCCGCGAGGCCCTGCGCTGATCAGCCGGTCGGGCGCGATCGACTCCAGGGCAGCTTCATCCCGGCCGCGGGGCCGACGATGAGCACGGTGGCGACGATGGCCACGGCGAACAGCGGATAGCCCATGAGCAGCTTGGCCGTGGCCAGCCAGCCGACCTGGTTGGCCCCGTAGAGCTGGTTCTGGACCAGGAAGCGCAGCGCGAAGACCAGCACCCACACCACCGTGGCCAGGTCGTACCGGCGCACCAGCCGCTTGTCGGCCCGCCAGGCCTTACCGCGACCGTTCAACCCCTCCCAAAGCAGCCCGACCAACGGCCAGCGCACCAGGATCGACATCACCAGCAGCCCGCCGTAGAGCACGTAGCTCCATATCCCCAGCAGGAAGAAACCGCGCGCACTGCCGGTCCGGTGGGCGATGAACGCGGCCACTCCGACCGCGAACAACCCGCCGATGGCCTGGGTCACCGGCTTGTGCCGGATCAGCCGGATCGTTGCGATGATCACACCGGCGGCCAGAGCGGCCACGATCCCCCAGGTCAACCCGGCCAGGGCATTGACCGCGACGAAGACCACCACGGGCAGACCGGAATCGACCATGCCCATCGGGCCGCCCATTTGCTCCCAGAGCGTGGGGGCCCTGGTGGACTCGGCGTCGTTCGCGGCGTCGTCTGCGGTGCGGATCTCGGTGTCGTCCGCGCCGTCAATCTCCAAGCCCTGCTCGCTCACGACCGGCTCCGGCGCACTCAAGTGCCGTTCCGGTGAGGTCACGGGACGTCCATCTCGTTCCTCGATCGTCCCGCTTGTACCCATCGTTCGCTCGCAGGCTCGCTCACGCGTGCGCCGGCATGAGCTCGTAGTCGGGGTTGTAGATGACCTTGCGCCCGTCCCGCAGGGCGATCCGGCCCTGGGCCTTGACCGTCCGGCCGGTGACGATTCCGGGAATCGAGCGTCGGCCCAACCAGATCAGCTCGACCGCGTCCGTACCGTCCCACAACTCCGCCGCGAGCGAGGCCGTGGCCTCGGTCGGGTGCAGGTCCACGGCGCGCAGGCGACCCACCACGGCCACCTTCTCACCCCGGGAACAGCCGGCCGCCCGCTGGCAGCCGGCCTGCTTCTCCACGTCGTGCGACAACTCGGTGGCATCGGCGGCAGTGTCGTCGACAGTCAGCCGGTTGTACCAGCGTCCGAACGCGCCCATATCAGCTCCTCAGCCCCTTGTACTCTCAGGGTAACCGCGCCGACCGGGCCAGGACGCCGTTCACGTCCGGCGGTCGGTAATCCGGGCCCTTCAGGACTTTGCCGTCCGGGCGCCGCACCGGCCGACCGCCCGGCCCCAACTTGGTCATGTTCGAGGCGTGCACCTCGTCCAGCACGGCGTCCAGGTCGATGCCGTAGACGTGCGCCGTGCCGTACGCCACGTAGACGATGTCGGCGAGTGCGTCGGCCACCTCGACCAGGTCGCCGTCCCGGGCCCCGGCCCGGAGCTCGTCCACTTCCTCCTCGATCAGGGCCATCCGCAGCTCGACCTGATCCGGCCCGACCTGCGCCGTTGGTACCGACCGGATCGGCAGCTCGAAACTGCGGTGGAACTGCTGGACCTGCCCGGCGATCCGTGATCGCCCCGAAGGGAGAGCCGGGTCGGGCTCCGAGTCGGGGCCCGTATCAGGCCCTGAATCAGGCACAGTCGACGCAGACCAGCTTGCCGCCGCTGTCGGAGGCCAGTCGGCTGCGGTGCTGGACCAGGAAACACACCGAGCAGGTGAACTCGTCCGCCTGCTTGGGAATGACCTTGACCACCAGCTCCTCGCCGGACAGGTCGGCCCCGGGGAGTTCGAACGACTCCGCCGTGTCTGCCTCGTCGATGTCCACCACCGACGACTGCGCCTCGTTACGGCGCGCCTTCAACTCCTCCAGGGAGTCCTCACCCACCTCGTCGGATTCATTCCGCCGGGGGGCGTCATAGTCCGTGGCCATGTCTCGTTACTTCCCTCGTATCCGTCTTGGATTGCATCTGTCCGTGCTGCCACCGGGCCCGGTCGAATCGGCCGGCCCGAGTGCGATACCACCAACGCCGCGGACCCGCATTTTGTGCCCGACCGGAACGCGCGGGTGATCGGCGGCACCGACCCGCCCAATCCGCGAACGTTTCGGCCCACCCGGCGGTTTCTCCCGGGCAAGCGGCAGCAGGCTAGCCGACCGGAACAACCTGCCTGCAGCAGGGGCCCCCGTGCCCGCTTGCCTGTCCACTCACACGTCCGCTGTCGCGTCTGCTGGCGAGTCCATCGCTGTGGGCCGGTGCGGGCAACGGCAACCTGACGGAGTCGGCCTCTACCCTGTCTTCGGTCGGCCCTGGGCCGGCCGATCTCGGTGCCCGGAGTCACCGGCCCGGTCGAGAGGTCAGGAGGGACGTTCGGTGAGTGTCGACGCCGCTCCCGAGCGTTACCGCCGCCGGCGGCGCTGGCCCATCCTGTTGACCATCCTGGCGCTGGCCATCGCCACCACGGTGCTGTGGTTCCAAGTCGTCAAGCCCCCGGCGGCCGCGGCCACCGGCTGCAACCATCCCGGGCCGGCACCGTCGAGCACGGCCAAGACCACCCGCTCGAGTGGGTCGGCTGCGGCGAGTGTGTCCGGGAGCCAAGCCGCGCAGTCGAGACCGGGATCGGCAAGTGCGCCCAAGAGCGCCGCGAAGTCCGCCGCCGCAACCAGTGGCGTCAAGCCCGCGTCGAGCGGGGCCGCGGCCACCTCGACCCCGGTGTCGGTGACCACCACGCTGGGCACGTTCACCGCCCCGGCCATCCTCGCGGCCACTCGCCCGGCCGACCCCAGCGGCATCGACCTGACGGTGGTCAACGCCAGCCGGACCCGGGGGCAGGCGTCCACCCTGACCAAGGATCTGCAGACCGCGGGCTTCGACTCGATCGCCGACGCCGTCAACGACCCGCTCTATCCGGCCCAGGACCTGATCTGCGCACAGGAGATCCGGTTCGGCCAGGCCGGGCTCCGAGAGGCGCGCACCGTCCTGATCATCGCGCCCTGCGCGCAGCTGGTGATGGACAATCGCGTCGGTTCCGGCGTCGACCTCGCCCTGGGTGAGAACTACTCCTACCTGGCCACATCCGACTCGGTGAAGGCCCAGCTCGCCGCCATTCACGATGCCGCCGCGCCCCGTCCGGTCCTGGAAGGGCAGACCGCCCCTGCTCGGCCGCTCGCCTCGATCCCGCCGCTGCCCGCGGCCCAGTGCAGCTCGTCCGGGGCCCCGCTCTCCTCGGGCTGAGTCCGGGTCGGGTCGACCGGCCACCCGCTCTTCTCGGCCCCGGGTGCGGCTGGCTAGGATCGGCGCGCCAGTGCCGCCCGGCTCGGGTCACGTTGCCCTCGCGCAACGC
The DNA here is from genome assembly GCA_965277905.1 of Nakamurella sp. Taxonomy (GTDB): domain Bacteria; phylum Actinomycetota; class Actinomycetes; order Mycobacteriales; family Nakamurellaceae; genus Nakamurella. The sequence goes on along the minus strand of CBDIDW010000004.1, from coordinate 90,556 downwards.
CGCTGCCACCGGTGCGGCCACTTCAAAGCGTGGAGGAAACGTGACGATCGAACGCTCCGGCTCGGCCTTCGGAATCGACATCGGCGGCACCGGCATCAAGGGAGCCATTGTCGACCTGGCCACCGGGGAACTGCTGTCCGACCGCAAGCGGATCGACACCCCCCAACCGGCCACCCCGAAGGCGGTCGCCGAGACCGCCGGCCAGGTCGCGGCGGCCTTCAAGTACACGGGAGTGTTCGGCGTCGACTACCCCGGCGTGGTGGAGAAAGGTGTCGTCCGCACCGCCGCCAACGTGGACAAGAGCTGGATCGGCACCGATCTGGTCTCGCTGATGAAGGGCAAGCTGCCCGGCCCGGTGACCGTGCTCAACGACGCCGACGCGGCCGGTCTGGCCGAGATTCGCTACGGGGCAGGGGTCGGCCACGAGGGACTGGTCATCATGGTGACCTTCGGGACCGGGATCGGGATCGCGCTGCTCTACAAGGGCATGCTCATTCCCAACGCCGAGCTCGGGCACCTCGAGCTGGACGGGCACGACGCCGAGAGCAAGGCGGCCGCGTCGGCCCGGGAGCGCGAGGACCTGAGTTGGGAGCACTGGGCCAAGCGGGCCAGCAAGTACTTGCAGACCCTGGAGAACCTGCTCTGGCCGGAGCTGTTCATCCTGGGCGGCGGCATCTCCAAGAAGCCGGACAAGTGGGTGCCGCTGCTGAAAACCCGGACGCCGACCGTGGTGGCCAAGCTGATCAACAATGCCGGCATCGTGGGATCGGCGCTGGCCGCGCACGAGGCGGAACTGGGCGTGCACGAGAGCGGTGCCTCGGCCTGATCGAGACCCGGGCCGCCACCTGATTGCCTCGTCGCGCGGTGCCCGGCGCCGCACGCCGTTACACTGACACAGTCGTCTTGCGGGTCGGTCCGGCAAGATCGGTCCTCGATCGGCGTTCCGCCTGCGCATCGCGCTGATGGATCCATGCCTCGATCCGGGACACCCGGCGAATACGCTTGAAAGGTCATTTGTGGCAGGCGCAACGGCATCCGCACGAACTCACCGAACCCCCACCGACGGGCCGGGAGCCGCCCAAACCCCCGCCGGTAAGGACGCCAGAACCAGGCGTCCGGGCGCTGCCGGGCTCGAAGAAGTGCCCGCGGTGGATCTCGCCGAAGGCGCCGAACCGGCCGACGTGGCCGCCGTCCATCTCGAGGCCGTTGACCTCGAGATCACCGACGCCGATCTGGTCGTCGAGGACGAGACCGTCGAGGCGGGCGCCACCGAGACCGTCGAGATCGTGGTCATCAACGATGCCGAAGAGGAAGAAGAAGAGCCCGAGGTCAGCACCGGCACGGCGACCAAGCCGGCCGGCGAGACCGAGGAGTTCTCCTGGGACGACGAGGAAGAGTCGGAGGCGCTGCGGCAGGCCCGCAAGGACGCCGAGCTGACTGCCTCCGCCGATTCCGTTCGTGCCTATCTCAAGCAGATCGGCAAGGTCGCCCTCCTCAACGCCGAGGAGGAAGTGGACCTGGCCAAGCGCATCGAGGCGGGCCTGTACTCGGTCGAACGGATGCGTCAGTTCTCCGAGGTGGGCGAGAAGCTGCCCACCCAGGTACGCCGCGACCTGAACTGGGTGCGCCGGGACGGCGAGCGGGCCAAGAACCACTTGCTCGAGGCCAACCTGCGTCTGGTCGTCTCGTTGGCCAAGCGTTACACCGGCCGCGGCATGGCTTTCCTGGACCTCATCCAGGAAGGCAACCTGGGTCTGATCCGCGCGGTCGAGAAGTTCGACTACACCAAGGGCTACAAGTTCTCCACGTACGCCACCTGGTGGATCCGGCAGGCCATCACCCGGGCCATGGCCGATCAGGCCCGCACCATCCGCATCCCGGTGCACATGGTCGAGGTCATCAACAAGCTCGGTCGTATCCAGCGCGAACTCCTTCAGGATCTGGGCCGTGAGCCCACCCCGGAGGAGTTGGCCAAGGAAATGGACATCACCCCGGACAAGGTGCTGGAAATCCAGCAGTACGCCCGGGAACCCATCTCGCTCGATCAGACCATCGGCGACGAGGGCGATTCGCAGCTCGGTGACTTCATCGAGGACAGCGAAGCTGTGGTCGCGGTGGATGCCGTTTCTTTCACCCTGCTGCAAGACCAGCTGCAGGCCGTTCTCCAGACCCTGTCCGAGCGTGAGGCGGGCGTGGTTCGGCTGCGCTTCGGGCTGACCGACGGCCAGCCCCGCACGCTGGACGAGATCGGCCAGGTCTACGGGGTCACCCGTGAGCGGATCCGGCAGATCGAGTCCAAGACCATGTCCAAGCTGCGCCATCCGTCCCGCAGCCAGGTCCTGCGCGACTACCTGGAATAGGGCGTCTCGAGCTCCGGATCTCGATAGGCCGGGTACTGCAGCAGTTCGTCGACGGTGACGAAGCGATAGTTGCGGTCGATCAGTTCGCGGACGACCATCTTGACCGCCTCGACGGTGTGCGCGCGGTCCCCGCCTCGGGAGTCGAATCCGTCGTGGAAGATCAGGATGGCACCGGGGCGGACCTTGGCCAGCGCTCGACGAGCGATCCGGGTCGGCCGAGGCTGGAACACTTCGAACGCATGCGCGAAGACGCCGGAGACCGGCCGCAGGCGAGCGTGGCGGAGCACTCCCGGCAGAGTGGGCGTACGCAGCAGCCACGGCGGTCGATAGAGGGCCGGGATGCGCCCGAGGACGTCGGTGAGTACCTGCTGGGTGGCCGCCGTCTCGAGCGATTGACCCGCCGGCCACCAACAGCGACGCATCCGGTGCGAGTAGCTGTGATTGCCGATGACGTGGCCCTGCTCGAGCAGGCGGCGACTGACCTCGGGAAACTGTTGCACGCATTTCCCCACTTGGAAGAACGTCGCGTGCACGCCGTTCTCGTACAGGAAATCACCGATCATGCTGGTGAAGGGCTCATTGGGCCCGTCGTCGAAGGTCAGCGCGACCAGCGGTTCTTCAAGCCGGCGCCGCCGATAGGGAAAAGGGCACACCAGCTGGGAGAAGCTGGAGAACAGCACCCAGTAGCCGGTGGCGATGATCCCGACGGCCGCCAGAGATGTGCGGCCCCACCGGCCGTTTCGATCAACCAACGGAGAAATCGTTGCGCATCGCCCGGTCCGTGGAGACGACATTCACGACCGGCGGGGCGGATTTGGCGCGACGAAAGGCCGGAGCCATTCCCAGCACGGGGCGCCGGAACAGTCGATTCAAGGCATAGCCCAAGATGTAGTAGTAGAAGAAGGAGACGGCGAAGTTGTAGGCGATTCCCTCTTCCATTCGGCGCGCCGACGTGCGGGCCACATTGTCGGGGTTGAAGGCCACCGGCCCGGCCTTGCGGAGTCGGCGCAGCAGGTCGAGTTCATCGCCGCCCTGGGCCAGGCGGGTGTCGTATCCGGAGAACGCTTCTCGGCGGAAGGCGAAGTTCGTGGCGGTGATGTAGAGGACCGGGCCGCCCAGCCGGGTCACCACGGTGACCGCCCCGAACAGCATGCGCTGCAGAGCGAGCCCCCAGGGTGGCCCGTCGTGGAAATAACAGGGCCCGCCCACGGCGACGCCGCGAGGATGTTCGATGAACCAACGGTCGATCTCGGACAGCCACTCGGAGTGGTACACGGAATCGGCGTCCGCGGAAACGACGATCTCGCCGCCGGCCGATTCGGTCCCCCGTTGCCGGGCCTGGCAGACACCGCGCTCGGGTTCGGTCAGGACGGTGACACCCGCGGCGCGAGCGATCTCGGCGGTGGAATCCGTGCTGTTGTTGTCGACCACGATGACTTCCACCCGTCCGCCGAAACTCTGCTCGGCCAAGGAGCGCAGGCAGTCGGCCAGGTAGAACTCCTCGTTGTAGGCCGGGATGACGATGCTGAACCGTATCTTCTCCCCGTGGTCGAGACCTTCGACTGCTTTCTCCACCGCCACCCTTCCCCGAGTTGGCCCCGCACGGGCGCAACGATAGTGGAGTGCGGGCACACTGATGATCCCTGACGGCACCGGGAGGTCGAAGGATGATTGCCGCCATCGGGGCGGCGCTGGCCAGTGCATTCTTTTTTGCGCTGGCGGCCACGCTCCAGCAACGGGAAGCCGCCCTCGAACAGAATGTCGGTCCGTCGGACCCCCGCTTGCTCTGGCGACTGGCCCATCGGCCGCTATGGCTTGCCGGCATCGGCGCCGACGTGCTCGCGGCCGCCCTCCAGGTGTTCGCTCTCTCGCTGGGGTCGGTCTCGGTGGTGCAGCCGGTCGGCATCACCGGTCTGCTCTTCGCCATCCCGATGGTGGCCCTCGTACGGCGCAGTCCCATTGCGATCCGAGAGGTCGGCCTGGCCGTCGTGGTACTGGCCGGCTTGGTGTTGTTCCTACGTCTACTGCCCCGGGACGTCGATCAATCTGTCGGCTCGGCCGGCCGGCTGGGCTCGGTCATCGCCGGAGCAGTCGTGGTGTTGATCGCGACGACGGTGGTCGCTCACCGCCAACCGGCCCGGGTCCGCGCCGTCCTGCTGGCCGCGGGCGCAGGTGTTGCCTTCGGGGTGGTCGCCGTCCTCATTCGCGTCGTCCTGCTCGTGTTCGACACCCACGGAGCGGCGACGAACATCGTGATCGCCGCGGCCGGCATCGCCCTGTTGGCCGTGGGCGGCTATCTACTACTGCAGCAGGCCTATCGCGCGGGGCACTTTGCTGCGTCCCTGGCCGCCGCCGTGGTGGCGGATCCGCCGGCCGCGATCCTGGCCGGCGCCCTGGTCCTGCACGAGCCGCTGCCCGAAGGACCGCTGAAGTGGGCGATGGTGGCCGTCTCCGCCGGAATTGTCGCCGTGGGGGTCGCGGCCCTGGTCCGCTCGCCCGCTCACGTCTTGACCCTGGCCGACTCGAACCCCTGAGGCGTCCGGTCCGACACCCGACCGACTACTCGACCGGTTCGGGGTTGTCGGGCAGGTCGAACGGTCGCGGGGCCCGGCCGAAGGCGACCGCCCCCAGGGCCGGAACCCCCGAGACCACCGCCTGGCCCCGGGAGCGGTGCTCCTGCGGCGCGGGTGTGTCCGAGTCCGGCCAGGGCAGATGCCCCTTGGGTGCATCGTGCGCATCGTGCGCATCGTGCGCATCGTCCGCGGAGTCGTTGGTCATTGCTGTCCTGCTTTCTGCCCGGTGGGCTGAACCGCTGGCTGGTCGGGCGGTTCGCCCGCCCGCCCGGTACCCGCCACGGCCGGAGCCGCACGGTGATCGGTGAGACTCTTTGCCGAACCGCTCAGTCGCGGCGGATTCCAGCTCCACTCAGCCGAGCTGCTCAGCGATCTCGCATTGCCATTCGGGCATCGCGGCCAGGTACTCGTCGACGCCGGAGTGGCGTGCGCTGGTCATGCGTCGATCCTGCCCGCAACCGGCGCGTCGGTCAGCGCCGGACGCCGCAGCGACACGGCCACCGCCAGCACCGCGACCGCCGCCGACACACCTCCGCTGACGAGGGCGAACGGGGCGGATGTCCAGCTGGCGATCAGACCGCCCCGCATGTTCCCGAGGTCGGGTCCGGCCTGCCCGACGATCTGTTCGGCCGATGCGACCCGACCCCGCAGCTCGTCCGGGGTCTGCGTCTGGACCACCGCCCCACGGGAGACGACGGACACGGTGTCGGCGGCGCCGGCTACTACCAGCAGGGCGAGGCCGACCCAGGCGTTCCTCACGGCGCCGAACCCGGCCAGGGCCAGCCCCCAGGTGATCGAGGACGCCATCATCAGCCGCAGCTGTCCACCGGCTCGGGTGAAGGTGCCCGACAGCACCGAGGCCAGCACCCCGCCCACGGCGATGGCGGACAAGAACAGCCCCAGGGTGCGCGGGTTGTCGGCGAAGCGCTCGCCGTTGATCACCGGGAACAGCGCGATGGGCATGGACAGCAGCATGGTGGCCAGGTCGGTGAGCAGGGCCGCGCGCACGATCCGGTGGCCGGTGAGGAAGCGCAGCCCATCGAGCACGCCCTGCCGGCCGGCCCGGGCGGGTTCCCCCTGCGGGCGCATGGGCGGCAGGCCGAATGCGCCCAGGAAGGCCAGCCCGAAGGTGACCGCATCCACCGCGTAACAGGCGCCGACCCCCCACTGCCCGAGAATCAGTCCGCCCAGGGCTGGGCCGACGAGCATGGCGGTCTGGAACGACACCCGGGTCAGGGCCATGCCCGCCGGCACCAGGTCGGGGGGCAGCAGGCGCGGGACGAAGGTCCGTGAGGTCGGCCCCGACACCGAGACCACCGTGGACTCGACGGCCAGCACGGCCAACACCAGGGCCGGCGGCCAGCCGCCGAGAAAGCCCTGGACGGCCAGCACGGTGGCGCACAGGGCCTGGGCCACCGTGCCCATCAGGTAGATCCGGCGCCGGTCGTGCCGGTCGATGAGCGTCCCGGCGAACAGCCCGAACACCACGATGGGCACGGCCTGGGCGAGCCCGACGGCACCGGTCCAGATCGGGCTCCGGGTGGCCTGCCAGATCTGGAACAGCACCGCCACCTGGGTCATCTGGCCGCCGAAGGTGGAGAACAACTGGCCCCACCACAGCCGGTGGAAGGTGGGCGAGACCCGCAGTGGCCGCAGGTCGATCAGCGCGTGCCGGACGGCCATGCCGGATCCTGCCCCAGACGATCTTCCAGTCGCTCCCGGAAACTCCGATGTCGCAGCGCTTCTCGCAGATCGTCGACCACCTTGTCGATCGGGTAGGGCACCTGTTCGGCCAATTCGGCCATCACCGCTTCGGTCGCGCGCCACTCGGCCGACAGCTGCCCGACCAGGGCCCGGGCCTTCGGGGTGAGCGCAATGCGCCGGGTTCGGGCATCCGCACCGCGAGTGGTCCGGACCAACCCGGCGGCCCGCATCGCGGCCACCTTCTGGCTGATGGCCGAGTGGGTCCGCTCGACCGACGCGGCCAGCTCGGCGATGGTCATCGGCCCCCGGTACTGCAGTCGGAGCAGCTCCATGACCCAGCTGGTGCGCACCCCGCTGATCGCGGCCCGCTCGTAGACGGCGGCGATCTCGTCGTCCAGCTCCTGCTGCAGGAGCCGGAGCGGGCGCCACGAGCTCACCTCGGTGGGATCGTCACTCACGAAAGAACTGTAACAGCACTTGTATAAGTGCTGTCAGTTCCACGAGACGCCGAAACCCCTGCGGGTCGGAGGTGGGTCCGACCCGCAGGGGTCTCGACGATGCTGCCGGCGAGATCAGCCGGTGATCTTGATCGAGGTCGTGCTGGTCAGGGTGGAACCCTGCTCGGTCGCGGTGACGGGGTAACTGCCGGCCGTGGTGGCGGCCGGGACGAGCACGGTGACCTTGGCGGCCCCGTTGACATCGGTCAGCACCGACGCCAACGGGGTGGTGCCCAGGCTCAGGTCCACCATGGAGTAGCGGTCGAACCCGGTCACGTTGACCGTGACGTACGTTCCCGCGGCTGCCTTGGTCGGACTGACCTTGACCGCCGTGGCCGGATCAGCGCTGATCGTCACCGAGTAGCTCTTGACGGCCGAGACGTTCCCGGCGACGTCGGTGGCCCGGTAGCCGATCACGCTGGTGCCGACGGTGGCGAAGGTGACCGGCGCACCCGACGCCACCGTGATCCAGGCCCCGCCGTTCACGTTGTACTCGATCTTCGCCACCCCCGAGGTGGCGTCGGTGGCGGTGAACACGACCGTGACCGGATTCCGGGGACTCCCCGACCGGCTGGTCGGATTGGCCGCCGACGAGGCCACCGGCTTGGTCTTGTCGACCTTGACGGTGAACGTCCGATCGGAGGTGTCCACCACCACGCTGTTGGACAGCAACCGGGTCGCAACCGTGTGCACGCCGTCAGCGGAGATCGAGAACGGATTGGCGTAGTTCCTCCAACCGCCGCCGTCGACCTGGTACTGGATCTTGTCCCCGACCACCGAGGAGACCAGGGCCACCGAGACGGGACTGGAGTACCAGCCGTTCACCGGCGCGATCGCGCTGGTGAGGGTGGGCATGGCCATTGGATTGTCGACGGTGAAGCTGATGGTCTTCTCGGTGGTGGCCCCGTCCGTGCCCACCACGTCGATCTTCAAGCCGTACGTGCCGTTGTTCAGCGTCGTGGTGTCCACCACCAGCTTCGGGGTCAACCCGGCGTTGGTGCTGCCCAGCGCTATGGCGGAGGGGGTGGTGTTGTCGGTCAGCCAGGTCCCGTTCTGGTTCAGCTCGATGTAGGTGTACGCGATGTCGGATGCGACGCCGGCCAGGTTCACCTGGAACGTCACCGTGCCCTTGACCACGTCGCCATCGGCCACCGAGACCGACGTGATGACCGGCAGTGGCGCCGCCGAGATGGCCACGCTGTCGACGGAGAAATTCATCAGGTCGTTGGCGGGGTCCGGGTTCGCCGCATCCGGGGTGTCCACCAGCACCCGCGCCGTGGTCACGTCGATGCTGGCCGGGACCCTGAAGGGGCCCGAGATCGTCGTCCACTGACCCTTCGTGGCCACCGCCGAAGCCATCACGGCCAAGTGGCCGGCTCCGTCGACCAGCGCAACGTCGAAGGTCTTGGTGTCGGGGCCGGTGGTGTACTTCACCTTGGCCGCGACCGTGTAGACCGTGCCCACGACGAGCTTGTTGGCCAGGCTCTGGGCCGGGCCACTGTCGGTCGTGGTCCGCCCGGACACCGCGGCACTGCAGCTGCCGTCGCCGGCATCGGTCCGATCCACGGCCAGGATGGCCGTGCCATGGCTGGTCCACGGGAGGATCGACCCGGTCTCGAAGCCGCCGTTGGTGACCAGGCCGCCGTCGAACGTGGTCGAGACACTGGTCGGGCCGACCATGGAGACGTCGTCGGTCCAGAAACTCATCACGTCGGTGGTTCCGCCGGAGGCCGGCGTTTCCACGTAGATGCTCGCCTTGGTCAGGTCCATGCCCGAGGCCGGAACCGTGTAGGTACCGCTGATGGTGGTCCACTGGCCCTGAGTCACCGTGGTGGTCACCATGTTCGCGTAGTGCGAGCCGTCGGTCATCGTGATGCCGAACGAATGGGTCGGGTCACCGGTCGTGTACTTGACCGCCGCACTGATCGTGTATTTGCCGCCCACGATGACCTTGTTCGCCACGCTCTGCGACGGGCCTTGGTAGGGCCCGCTCCGGTTCGTGGTCACCACACTCTGCTGGCCGGTCGCAGCGTCTGCCGTGGTCAAAGCGACCTTGGCGCCTCCGAATCCGCCCCACGGTCCCAACGTCGCGGCCTCGAAGTTGCCGTCGGTGAGCACTTGCCCGGTGGCCACGGTCACGCAGGCACTCGGCGCGGCGAGGGTCAACGTGAAGTTCTGCGTCACGTCGGCCGCGAGCCCGTTGTGCGCGGTGATGGTGATCGGGTAGATCCCGACCGCGTCATTCGAGGTGCCGGCCAGGGTGGCGGTGCCGTTCCCGTTGTCGTGGAAGGTGATACCGGCCGGCAGCGCGCCGGTCTCGGTCAACACCGGGGTCGGGGAACCGGAGGTGGTGACCGTGAAGGTGCCGGGCGTGCTCTGCGTGAAGGTCACAGCGGCAGCGCTGACGAACGACAGCACGCCGACGTCGGCCACGAAGCTGGTCGACGCACTGGCCCCGTTGTAGGTGAGCGTGGCGGTGACAGTCGCGATACCGGGGGCGAGCGTGGTCAGCGTCTGGTCGGTGTTCACCTTGACCACCGCCGGACGGTTCGACGAGTAGGTGACGACCGCGCCCGCGGGCAGCGCGGTGCTCTGGCCCTTGGTGACGTAGCCGTACAGCTTCTGATCGGTCATGGCGACGGTCAACTGGGGGGTGATCGTGGTGTTGACGTCGAACATCACCCGCTGGGCGATGTCCTTGGCGACGTCACCGGTCTGGATCGGCTTGGCCGTCAACGTCATCGGCTTCTCCAGCAGGGTTCCGCTGATGTCAACCGTCGCATGCAACTGGACGTCGGCATCGGCCGCGGAGGAACTGACCTGCAGTCCGTACGTGCCCGGGTCGACGATGTAGGCGTTCGACGTCGTGTCGTAGTAGGCCAACTTCGACACCGGGACCGAGAACGTCACCGTCTTCGTTGCTCCGGCGGCCAGGCTCACCTTGTCGGAGGCCTCCAACCGCTTGGCCGGGTCCTGGGCGGAGGCCGGCTCGAAGGGCGTGGTCACATAGAGCTGCGGCACGGTCTGCCCGGCCGTGGTCCCGTTGTTGGTGACGTCGGCGCTGATGGTCAGCGTGTCGTTGGCGTCCGCCGCGGACGAGCTGACCCGCAGGTTCGCGTAGGAGTACGTGTCGTAGCTGAGTCCGTAGCCGAAAGGCCAGGTGACGGCGCCGGTGAAGTACATGTAAGTGCGGCCGGCCGTGGTCGCCGTCGGGGTCAGGTTGTAGTCGGTGGTCGGCGGGAGATCGCTCTGGTTGGTGTACCAGGTGAACGGCAGGTGCCCGCTGGGGTTGACCTTCCCGGTCAGGACATCGGCCAGGGCCAGGCCCTGACGCTGACCGTTGTAAGAGCTCCAGAGCAGCGCGGATGTGGTGTTTCCGAACGCGCTCGTGTCCACCAGGCCCATGGTCTCCATGTAGACGATGGTTTTCGGGTTGACCGCCTCGACCTGGCTGATCAGCGCGGCCTGGCTGCCCGGGAGAGCGATGTTGGTCCGGTCGACGTCCTCCCGGCCGGTGGAGGAATCGGTGCCGACGACCACCAGCACGGCGTCGTAGCCGCCGGCCGCGGTGACGGCCGCCGGATCCACGGTGGTGCAGCAGTTGCTGCTGTTGGTGCCGGAATCGGTGAAGCCCTTCATGTAGTCGACCTGGGCGTCCGGGTCGATGGCGGTCACGGCCGATTTCACGCCCGCGTAGCTGTCCACGTTGTTCGCCGTACCCGCCGTGCCCTGGATGCTGGAGTAGCCGCCGAGGAACAGGTTGGACGGGTGGGCGTACTGGCCCAGGACAAGAACCTTGTACGCGCCTGAACTGGGCACCTTGAGCGGCAGCAGCGAGCTGGGAGCGCCCGCCGGCTTGTCGTTGTGGAGCAACACGATGCTCTGATCGGCACTGGCCTGGGCCTGGGCCAGCCGGTCCGGCGTTTCGGTGATCGCGTTGTTCGAATTGTTGCTGACCCAGGTCGTGCCGCCGAGCCGGGCCCGGGCGGCCGTCACCCACGGCACCGAGGACTGATCGTCGAACTCGCCCGTTTCGATGCGGGCAGTGAACAGCCGCACGAGCGATACGTCGACATCATTGATGTTGAAAGTGTCGGTGAGGGTCTGGATGTTCTGGGTCAGCGCGGTCGGGACCGAGTCGCCGTAGCCGTGACCATCGCTGTAACCGGCATTGCAGTCCAGGTCCTCGCCGGCAGTGATCGAGTAGGCAGCGCGGGTGAACTGATTGACGGCGCTGGTCGCGTTCGGCGGCACCCAGCTGTGGCCGGCCTGCTCTTCGTACACCGCGTCGCAGTCGGAGGTGAAATAGCCGTTGAAGCCGAATGTCTCGCGGGCCAGGGTGTCGGTGAGCTGAACGCTGGCCGCCGCCGGGGTCCCGTTGATCTCGTTGTAGGAGCTCATGATCGAGCCCGGGTGGCTCTGCGCGATGATCCCGGCGAACTGGGCCGTGTAGTACTCACGCAGTTGTTTGTCCGTCATGACCGAATTGCCGGTCAGCCGGTTCACCTCGGAGTTGTTCGCCGCGTAGTGCTTGAGGGTGGCGATCGCTTGGTAATAGCCGTTGGCCGAGGCCGGCAGCTGGCCCTGCTCGTTCTGGCCCTGGAGTCCGTTCACATACTGCGAGGCCAGGTTGGCCACGAGAGTCGGGTCCTCGCCCCAACTCTCGTCATTGCGGCCCCACCGCGGGTCGCGTGAGAGGTTGACCGTCGGCGCATAGAAGTCCAGATTCTCCGCGTAGCCGGGGGCCGTGTCGCGGGCTTCCGCACCGATCTGCTGCGCCTGGGCATAGACCAGATCCGGGTTCCAGGTGCTGCCCATGGACAAGTCGGACGGGTACGAGGTCGTGTTGGTCAGCGTGGTGGCATTGCCGGTCGCGTTGATGGTCTGGGCATTGATGCCGTGATTCGCCTCGTTCCACCAACCCCAGGCGGCAACGCCGAGCCGGGTGATGGCCGGCGGTTTGCTCGAGTCCATCTGGGCGGCCTTCTCGGCCGTGGTCAGCCGCGACACCAGATCGGCCGCCCGCTCCACCGGGGTGTATGAGGTGTCGAGGTAGACCGGAGTGGACGCGGCTGCGGACGCGGCGGCAGGCGCCGACGCCGATGCCGCCGGAGCCAGGGCAGTTAGTCCGCTCCCCGCCATAATTACGGCCACACCGGCGACGAGCGCGCGGCGTCCCTTCGATGAACTAAGGCTGCGCAGGGCCGGGCGAGATGTTGAAAGTCGCAGCATTGAGACGCCTCTCGCAAGGATGAGAAAACAGAGGGGGTGAGGTGTTTACAGACAGTAAAGAGTTATTTACACCGTGTCAAGGCCAAAATCGGCGGGCAATTCGCTATTGTTAGTCCGGATTTCGCACTAATTATCCGCCGTCGTGAGGGTTTGACATGGGCACAGCGTGGGTTCGAGGCAACGCCGCCCGAGTGGGCTCGTTGCCCTCACTGCGCCAGCGGAACCGATCGCTGGTCATCACGGCCGTCCGTGATTCCGGGGCTACCAGCCGGGTCGACATCGCGCGCGTCACCGGGCTGTCGAAGACGACCGTTTCGTCCTTGGTGGCCGATCTGCTCGCGGACGCGGTCCTGATCGAGCCGGCCGAGGCGGACAAGACCAGCAGCGGAGCCGGTCGCCCGGCCACCCTGCTGGCCCTGCATCCCACTGGCGGCGCCGTCATCGGCGTGCATTTCGGCCACGACGGCGTCACCGTTGCCCTGGCCGAACTGGACGGACGCATCATCGACCGGATCCGGCAGTCGGGCGACGTCGATCACCAGCCGGCCGGCTCGATGCACTTCGCCGCCGCGGCCGCCACGCAGTTGAGGGAACGTCATCATCCCCAGAAGCTGCTGGGTCTGGGCGTCGCGGTGTCCACGCCGGTGACCGCCGGTTCCCACCGGGTCAGCAGTCCCGCCATGTTGCCCGACTGGAAAGAACTTGATGTGGCCGCAACGCTGCGCCACGCCACCCGACTGCCGGTCTGGGTGACCAACGACGCCAACGCCGGGGCCCTGGCCGAGGCCAAGTTCGGGGCCGGCCGCGGGGTCGACGACCTCATCTACGTGATGCTGTCCGAAGGCGTGGGCGGCGGACTCATCCTGGCCGGCCGCCTGTACGAGGGCTCCTCCGGTTCGTCCGGCGAGCTCGGTCATGTGGTGGTGGTCCGCGGCGGCCACGTCTGCCGGTGCGGAAACCGCGGTTGCCTGGAAACGGTCGCCGGCTCCCGAGGGGTGATTGCGGCGATGGCCCACAGCCATGGTCCCGATATCGACCTCGAGCAGATCCTGGAGCTGTCCGCTGCCGGGCACCCTGGGGCCCGGCGCGTGCTCAGCGACGCCGGCATGGCCGTGGGTGAAGCGCTGGCCGGCATCTGCACCGTGCTGGACCCCGAGATGGTGGTCATCGGCGGCCGGCTCGCCAGTGGCGTCCTCCTGGCCGGCGTCCGCAGTTCCCTGGAGCGCAATCTGCCACCGGTCGCCAACCACGTCATCGACGTCGTGCCGGGCACGATGGGGCAGGACGCCGAATTACTGGGCGCCGTGCTCGTCGCCGGCCAGGCCGCCACCTCGGTGGTCGCCTGACCATCCTGTTTCGGCGGCCCGACCAGGCCGGCACCTCGGCGGTCGCTGACCATCCCGTTCCGGCGGCCGCCGGCCGAGGCGCCCGTCAGCGTCAGATCCAGACTCCCTCCCGGGGCCGGAGTTTGCTCTTGCGCTCCTGCGGCTGGGCCTTGATCGCGATGACCGCGCTGCCCCGCACCACCACCCCGCTGCCCGGGTGGGTCTGATGCCAGCCGTCGGGCTGATCCACGGTCAGGTGGATCCACCGGTTGGCCAGGGCACTGGCCGCGGCCGCGTCGGGCAGGTCGACGCCCACCATCGCCCGGGTGCCGCTGGACAGTTCCAGCCACACCTCGTGCAGACCGGACCGGCGGGGCTCACCGCCCAGCGACTCGGCGATGGAACTCACGACCACACCGCGGCGCGTCGGGCAGTCCGGCTCACGACTCCTCCGGCCCCCCGAGCAGCGCTGGCAACGGAGCCGGCGGGTAGCCCAGGACGTGCTCTCCCAGGAAGCCGAGCACGACCTCGTACCAGACCGTGGCGTGCTGAGGCTTGAGCACCCAATGACTTTCCTCGGGGAAGTACAGGAACCGGTGCGGGGTGCGGCCCTGCTCGTCCATGCTCAGCTGCGACGAGGTGAGCAGGTCGAACCACAGCCGCATGCCCTCGTTGATGGGCACCCGGTAGTCGTGGTCGCCGTGCACGACCAGCATCGGGGTGTTGATCTGCGCCACCGACAGGTGCGGCGAGTTCGCCCGGGTCATCTCCGGGGACATCTCGCGGGTCCAGTAGTAACCGACGTCGGTGGTCGGGCCGAAGCCGTCCAGGGCCCACAGGCTGGCGTGGGTGACGATGGCCCGGAACCGGTCGGTGTGGCCGGCGATCCAGTTGGCCATGTAGCCGCCGAACGAGCCGCCCATGGCTGCGGTCCGGTTCTCGTCCACGTCGTCGCGGGCCAGCGCGGCATCGGTCACGGCCATCAGGTCGGTGAACGGGGCACTCCCCCAGGCGCCCCACCCGCGCTGGATGAAGTCCTGGCCGTAACCGGTGGACAGGGCCGGGTCGGGCAGCAACACGGCGTAGCCGGCCGCCACCAGCAACCATGGGTTCCAGCGCCAGGACCAGGCGTTCCACGACGCCAGCGGGCCACCGTGCGCCCACAGCACCAGCGGGGCGGGACGCTCGACGTTCGCACCGAGCGGCAACGCCAGGTAGGCCCGGATGCGCACGCCGTCCTGGGCGGTGGCCACGACTTCGGTCAGCGAGCCCGGCAGGTCGGGCAGCGGGGCGGGCGCGGGCAGCACCGTCACCTGACCGCGGTCGTCGGCGCCCAGGCCGATGCGGACCGGGTGGGCCGGGGCCAGGTAGCTGGCCCGCAAGGCGAACACCGCGGTCCCGTCCGGGGCCACGGCCAGGTGCGAGTAGGTGAAATCGTCGCTGGTCAGTTGCTCGACCGCGCCGGTCACGGCGTCCACCACGAAGAGCGGGCCGCGCCCATCCTGGTCGGCTGCGACGACCAGACCGGACCCGTCCGGGAGCCAGGCCTGCTCACTCGGCCAGCGGTCCCAGGCGGCGGTCAGCTCACGGGCACCCGTGCCCTCGGCGTCCACCACCCCCAGGGTGACCCGGGGTGCCCGTTCGGGGGTCGAGACCGTCTCCCTCAGATACGCGACCCGGCGACCGTCCGGGGAGAACCGGGGGGATCGCAGGTCGGCATCCGGATCGTCCAGGAGCACCGAGTGGGTACCGGTCGCGACATCCACCGTCTCCAAACCCGTCCGCACGTCCGACTTGGCGGCCGGGCGCGTCCACGAGCAGACGACCGTGGACCCGTCCGCGGACAGGTCGGCCTCGGCTTCCAACAGGGCCGCCCCGGCGTCCGGAGTCAGAGATCGCAGCGTGGCCCGGCCCTCGTCGGAGGAGATCCCGGCGAGTAGCTGCGGTTGCTGCGGGCCCAGGTCGGAGTCCCAGAAGCGGACCGGATAGCCATCGTGCAGGACCGCGCTGACCTTGGCCTTCTTCCGCGCGGCGGCCAGCCGGTCGTCGGCCTCCAGGTCGGCCGCGCCGGGTAGGACGCCGGAGCCGACCACCACCACATCGGCGTCGCGGCCCGTCCACACCTGGGTGAATCCGGCCGGGCGGGCCGCCCACAACCGGGCCTCGCCGCCCGCGGCCGGCAGCAGCCACAGCGGCGCTTGGTCCTCGTCCGGCTCGGCCGCCTCCGGGTCAGGTCGTCGGGAGGTGAAGAGCAGGTCGTTCTGCCGGGTGAAGGCGGCCGCCGCTTCTCCGGCCGCGGCCCGGGTGAGTCGGCGCGCGGGCGCCCGCCCGCTCGGGTCGACCTCCCACACGCTGCCGACCACCGTGGTCGCCTTCGGGTCGACGTCGGACACCGACACGGCCAGCCGGCTGCCGTCCGGCGACAGCAGCAGTCCGGTCATCCGCGGGAGGCGGACGTAGGCGGACAGGTGGCTGAACGGGGAAGGGCTCGAGGCCGCCGGGGACGTCATGACCCCCGTCCTATCATGCGGTCCCGACAGCGCAGATCATCCAGACGTCACCGGAGGTCACCAGGGGACGAGCAAGGCGGCCACCGGCACCGCGAGCAGGCATCCGCTCACCACCCAGAGAGCAGCGGCCGCCGACGGGGTCGCCCCGGAACAACCCAGCCGGCGCACCCGGCGCACCACCGATCGGGACGGCAACGGCGCTTGGGAACCACCCGAAACGCCCCGGTCGGTGCTGCCGATCGGGGCCAGGGGCGCGCCGGCCAGGCTCACCTTGACCAGGGCGGAGGCCACCGTCCGGGAGCTGCAGCCGCGGGCGGCGCGATCGTCCGCCATCATCTCGGTCAGGTCGGACACGGCCGTGCCCGCGGCGCGCACGCCGGGCAGCCGACCGAGCACCCGCTCCCAGGCCTGGAAGGGCATGACCAGCAGGTCGTGCCGAAGTTTCACATGGGCGCGTTCATGTCCGACCACGGCCTGGAGCTCGTCCGCGTCGAGCAGGTCGACCAGACCGGCCGAGAGAACGATTCGAGCGTGCCAGCCGGGAACCGTGTAGGCCACCGCTCGGGGATGATCCAGCACCCGCACGCCCGACCCCACCTGGGCCCGCACCGGACTTCCCCCGGTGATCAGGTCCAGCACCATCCGGTGCGCCCGGCGACGTTGTCGCGCCCAGACCAGGCTGCGCATCAACTCGCCGAGTAGGACGGCCGCGGCGAGCAGGGCGAGCCCGCCGCAGATCACCTCGACGCCGGACAGCCCCCGGAACGGATGGCCGGCCCGGGCCTGACCCCACCAGGCCCCCACCGCGTGCCCCAGGCCCGGTGCGATCGGCCCCAGCGCCACCGTCAGCCCGGCCTCGATCATGGTCAGACCGGACGTCAGGCAGATGGCCTGCCACAGCACGGTCCCGGCCGTCGGCATCCGTTCCATCCACCGGGCCCGCGCCAAGGCAGAACTGACCGGCCCGGCCAACAGGATCGAGAGAAGAGCGAGGCCGGCGGCGCGGGCGACGATCATCGGCGTGGCACGGTCATCACGGTGCGGCCGTCACTTTTCGTTGAGAGCGCGACGCAACGCGTCCGCGTCCTGGGGCGACACCGCCCCGACGAACCTGGCCAGGGCATCATCCCGGTCGCCCGCCGACTCCAGCACCTGCCGCATCAACTCGGCGGTGTGCGCGCCCCGGGTGGACACAGCCACATAGGTGTGCGCCCGACCGTCCCGGGCCCGCCGCACCACACCCTTGCCTTCCAGCCGTCCCAACACCGTGAGCACGGTGGTCACGGCCAGCTCGCGCCCGGTCAGAGCATCGGTCACGGCACGAGCGGTCATCGGCTCGGTCGAGTCCCACAGCACCTCGACGACCGCCCGCTCCAGTTCCCCGCGGCCCGCCACCTACCACCTCCAGGGCGTTGACTGGCTGCCCGACCCCGCTATGTGCGCGAATGGTACGCCGGAGCCGACCGGGGCGGCATCTGCCTTAGACCCCGCCGGGTCGGTTTCGCCCGCCGCGAACGAGGCCGCATCACGGCGACGCGGCCGGCAGTCTCGAAGAAGACCCAAGCCGGAGAGGTAGCCGCCGCGAAGTACTGGCGACGCGATCCGAGCGTCGACACAGGATCGAAACCGAATGGTGACGCATTCCATGGGTGTCACGGGGAACATCGGCAGTCCAGGCGGCGTCCGATAGAGGGAAGGGCGAATGGGCACCGTTCAAAGGGAACGGTCCGCCAGGTTCGTTCAGATGATGTCGCCGGTACCGCCGGCGATTTGGTGCCACCGGTGCAAGCCGGTGGCGGGCTATATGGGAGGTCCGCAATGACCACAGCGATGACCACACTGACAGCCCTGACGGCCGCTGACCGTTGCGACCGGTGCGGCGCGCCCGCTCAGGTCCGCGCCGTGCTTCCCAAGGGCGGCGACCTGCTCTTCTGCGGTCACCACGCGCGTGAACACGCAGACCGGCTGGAAGCCATGGCAGCCGTGTTGCACCATTCGGCGCCGGAGAACTGACCGCCTCACCTGTCCCCCGTTCTGACTCCGACGCAGTAGTCCTGCCCGGCCACGGGCGTTGCGTGACAATGGGCGCGCAACGCCGGCGTCATCGGGACAGACAGGGCTGAAAATGGTCGCGTGGACGGGGGTCGGGTGGCGATGACTCTGCCGGCCACGAGCTGGCGGCCCGCGCCGCCGCAACTCCGTACCCCGCGTGCCGACCCGGTCGGCGCCCTGCTCTGCGTCTTCGCCGGGATCTTGGGACTGTTGCAGTTAGTGCTGTCCTGGTCGTCCGTGGTGTTCAGCGTCGACCTGCCGGCGAGCACCGCACTCACCGGCTGGCGGGTGTTCCAGACCGCCGGCAGCGCCGCGTCACTGTCCGCGACCTGGGCGATCGGCGCGTACAGCGTGCTCGCCGTGGGTCTGGCCGGAGGGGCTCTGGTGCTGCTCGGCCTGGCCGCGCTCGCGCCCATCGACCACCGACCGATCGGCGCCGCCATTCTGGTGCTGTCAATAGTCTCGTTCACTGGGGCGGGATTCTGGTTGGTCCGCGCCGACCGGCTGACCGCGCACAGTCTGAGCCAGCTCTTCACTCACGCCGGTCCGGGCTGGTACCTGTTCCTGGTCTCCGGACTGCTCGGCGTCGTGGGCGGCATCGTGGTGCTGCAGAACGCGCCGCGGCGCCAGCACGTCAGGTCCTGACCAACTCGGCCGACCCACGGGCGATCAGCCGGCTCGGCACCACGAGGACCTCCGGCGGTGCGTCGTCGCCGGCCATCCGGTCGAACAACCGGCGGATGGCCAGCCGGCCGATCCCGGCAATGTCCTGGGCCAGTACGGAAACCGCCGGATGCACCGCCTCGGCCAAGGGCAGATCGTCGAAACCCAGCAGGCTGATCTCGTGCTGCAGGCCGCGCTCGTGCAGGGCCTCCACGCAGCCGATGGTGACCAGGTTCTGGCTGGAGAACAACGCATCCGGGCGTTCCGGGCCCGAGATCATCTCCAGCACCACCTCCCGGGCGTCCCGCGCCGTTCGCAGATCATGCCTGATGTGGTTGTCTCGCAATGGGAGTCCGGCCTCGGTCAGGGCATCGGCGAAACCGGCGAACCGGTCCCGGGCGGTTTCGATGGACGGGTCGTCACCGACGTAGGCCACCTGCTGGTGGCGGCCCCGCAGCATGTGGCGGACGCCCGCGGCCGAGGCCGCGCGATTGTCGGTGACCACGGTGTCGGCCAACAGCGGGATCGGCGGCCGGTCGACGAAGACGAAAGGAACCCCCGTCTGCTGCTCGCTGACCAGGTAACGGTGGTCGCGGCCGGCGGGCATGACGATCAGTCCGTCCACGCGACGGTCGATCAGCGTGCTCACCGCCTCTCGTTCGCGGTTCGGGTCCTCGTCCACGCTGACCACCATGAGCAACACGCCGTGCTCGCGAGCGGCGTTCTCGATCGAACGGCACAGCGACGCCGAGAACGGGTTCGAAATGTCCTCCAGGACCAAGCCGACCGTGTTCGTGCGGCCGCGACGCAGGGAGGATGCGGCCAGATTGGGTCGGTATCCCAGTTTGATGCTGGCCTCGCGAACGCGTTCGGCCAGCACCGGGTCAACCGTCGAGACACCGTTGACTACTCGCGAGACGGTCTTCAGAGCGACACCGGCCAGGGCGGCAACATCCCGCATCGTGGCCCGTTCCCGGCGCTCCGGTGACTGCCCCTGGGTCACCCTGGCCTCCGCGCGCTGAGCTCCTGTGGTCGACGATGATCTTATGCCCCATCTCATCTCACCGCACCCACCGCAGGTGGGAATGTTCCCCTCGGTCGAGATCGACCGACCCGGATCAGGTTGGAGCCGATGTTCGGCCGGCGCCCGAGGAACGGCCGACGCGGATCGTTGCGGACATCGTTGTCCAGGTCCTCGAGGGTCACGATCGGACCTGATCGACCTGCTTTTCGACCCTCCCGGAATCGGTCCGCGCCGGGTTGCGGGAAGGCATAGTGGTACCGCGGCGCCGCCGGGGCCGACAGGAGGTAGTGCCGTGGCCACCGCTCGCACCCCGCGCCGGACCCGAAAGCCCCTCCCGGGCATCAGCTCACGGGCCTGGGAGCACCCGGCTGACCGGATGGCGCTGACCGCGCTGCGTTCCCTGGCCGGCTTCGATGCCGTGCTCAAGACGATCTCCGGACTCCTCCGCGAGCGCCAGCACCGGCTGCTTTTCCTGGCCTCGGCAGTCCGGGTCGACCGGCGCCAGTTCTCCGACATCGAGGACCTGTATGTGGACGCCCTGCACATCCTGGACTCTCCGACTCGGCCGGAGCTGTTTGTCGTCCAGGATCCGGCCGCGAAGGCCTTCACCATGGGGATGGATGCGCCGTTCATCGTGCTCAGCACCGGCATGGTCGAGTTGATGGCGCCGGAGGAGCTGCGCTTCGTCCTGGGCCACGAGATCGGGCACGCGCTGTCCGGACATTCGGTCTATCGGACGATGACCGATCACCTGATCCGACTGGTCGGCACCCTGGGGTGGCTACCGATGAGCGCGTGGGGTCTGCGGGCCCTGGTCGCCGGCCTGCTGGAGTGGTCGCGCAAGGCCGAACTGTCCGGCGACCGCGCCGGCCTGCTCGCCGTGCAGGACGAGGTAGCCGCCCTGCGGGTCATGATGAAGCTGGCCGGCGGTCACCAGCTGGCCAAGATGGACACTGACGCCTTCCTCGAGCAGGCCGCCGAGTACGAGGCCACCGGCGATCTGCGGGACGGTGTTCTCAAGCTGTTGAACCTGGAGCTGCGCAGCCATCCATTCTCCGCGGTGCGCGCGGCCGAACTGCAGAAATGGGCGTCCAGCGGTGAATACCGGGCGGTCCTGGCCGGCGACTACCCGCGCCGCGAGGACGACAAGAAAGCCCGAATCCGGGACGAGGTCAAGGGCGCGGCGAGCTCCTACAAGGACGGTTTCGACACCTCCACGGACCCGCTGATCAGCACCCTGCGCAACCTGGGCGCCGACGTGGGCAGTGCCGCGGGGGCCGTCAGCAGCAATGTTGCCGACGTGGTCTCGGGTATCTGGGCCCGCTTCGACCCGCGCCGCGGCAACGGCGGCGAATCGCCGAAGGAGGGCTCGGCGTAGTTCGGGACCCCGGGCGGACGGTGCCGTGCCGGCCGATGTCAGGTCTGCAGGAGTCGTCGCAACATGCCGCCGAGCGCGGCGCGTTCGGCGGTGTCGAGCGGACCGAAGATCTTGCTCGACACGTCCTTTGTCACCTTGAGCCCCTCCAGGAAGACACGTTCGCCCTCGTCGGTCAGCTCGGGTCGGATGGCACGTCCGGTGCCGTTGGATCGCCGGATGAGCCCGCGCGCCTCGAGCCGCGCCGCGAGGGTGCCGAAAGCCTGGTCGGTTTGAAAGGTCAGAACGGCGAGGTCGTGCTGCGACGCGCCGGGGTGGGCATGTAGGTGCCGGAGCGCGTCCCATTGCACGAGAGTCACCTCGAGGTGGGCAAGGGCCTCGGTGGCAGTGCGGTGCTGCTTCACCTGGAGCCGCTTCACCGCGTGGCCGAGGTCGGCCGCAGATGTGGACATGCCCCACCCTATCGCTGCAGTCACTAGGTTTATATAAATATGTGGATACACTCGACCGATGCCAACCCCACGTTTACTGCCCGTGCCCACGTCATTCGGCCCCGTCCCGGTCACCGTGCAGGAGCGGGGCAGCGGCCGACCGGTCGTCATCCTGCACGGCGGCGCCGGGCCGACGTCGGTCACCGCCTTCGCCGATCTGCTGGCCGACGCGACGGGCACCCGGGTGATCGTGCCGACCCACCCGGGCTTCGGCGGCACCGCACGCCCCGAGGCGCTGACCACCGTCAAAGGCCTGGCGCAGGTGTACGCCGGTCTGCTCGAAGCACTCGACCTGCAGGACGCGACCGTGATCGGGAACTCGATCGGCGGATGGATCACTGCGGAAGTCGCATTGCTTCACCCGCCTCGTCTGGGGCGCGTCGCGTTCGTCGACTCGGTCGGCGCCGAGGTGGCCGGGCACCCGGTCGCCGGCGACCTGCCGCCGGCGCTGCTCACCCAGTACAGCTGGTACGACCCCTCCAAGGCGCCGAGCCTGGACCCGGCGGCCATGCCGCCCGCCGTCCGCGAGGTGTTTGCCGGCAACCGCGCCGCGCTCGCCCTCTACGGCGGTTCCATGAGCGACCCGACCTTGCTCGAGAGACTGGTCGATATCAACACTCCCGCTCTGGTGCTGTGGGGCGAAGCCGACCGCATCGCCGACGTCGACTACGGCCGCGCCTTCGCCCGCGCCATTCCCGGGGCCCGCTTCGAACTACTGGCTCAGACCGGGCACGTGCCGCAGATGGAGACGCCGCAGGTGCTGCTGGAAGCGCTCCGAGGTTTCCTGGCCGATTGAGGGTCCGACCCGACGCCGTTGATGGGGCCCGGCGTCGGCCATCTGGCCATGCGCGGCCGTCAGCTCCCGGTCGGTCCGAACCGCTCGACCCGGACGTCGGTCGGGTTCGCACCCAGGGTGACCACCAGCTGGCTGGCTGCCTCGGCGAAGCCGGGCGAGCCGCAGACGTAGATGCGCAAGCCCGGCGTGATCAGATCGGCCAGATCCACGGCGGCCAGCCGGCCGGCTGCTCGATCACCAAAAGCGCCGCGGGACAGGGTGATCCGGGCGCCGGCCGCCTCGAACGCCGCCGCGTAGGGCAGGTCGGCCAGCGTCCGGGCGGAAACGGCCAGCCGCAACCGGTCCTCGCGCCCGGTGCGCACCGCGTGGCGGAGCATCGCCATCAGCGGCACGACTCCCGAACCGGCGCCGATGGCCAGCGCCGGTTGCCGACCGGACCAGATGAAATAGCCGCCGATCGGGCCGCGCACCTCGAGCGGCTCACCGGCCTCGATCACATCGGCCAGGAAGGAGGACACCTCGCCGTCCTCGAGGCGTTCCACCCAGAGTTCGATCAGCTCGTCACCGGGATCCGAGGCGACCGAATACGAACGGGTGGCGGTGTAGCCGTCTTCGGCGGTCAGTCGGACCACATAGTGCTGGCCAGGCAGGTGCGGCACCCGATCAGGCACATCCAGCCGCAGCCGCACCGCGTGTGGGCTGGAATGGTCGACCTCGACCACAGTGGCGGTCCGCCACCCCCCGGGCGGCGGGTGCGGCTCAGTCACCCTGGTACCGCTCCTCAGACCATGGATCACCGTGGTCGTGGTAGCCGTTTCGCTCCCAAAAGCCCTGCTCGTCGTGGTCGAGCAGGGTGAGCCGGGTGACCCACTTCGCGCTCTTCCAGAAGTACAGGTGCGGCACCAGCAACCGCACGGGCCCGCCGTGCTCCACCGGCAGCGGATGGTCCTCGTGGGTCCACACCACCCAGGCGCGGCCGAAGGACACGTCGGTCAGCGGCAGGTTGGTGGTGTAGCCGGTGGTCGAGGTGGCCAGCACGTGGGTCGCCTCGGGCTTGGGTCGGGCCGCGGCCAACAGCTCGTCGACGCTCACCCCGGAAAAGTTGGTGTCCAGCTTGGACCAGGTGGTGACGCAGTGGATGTCACCCCGGTAGGTCGACTGGGGCAGGGCGTGCATCTCGTCCCAGCTCCAGCTGGTCGGCTGCTCGACCAGCCCATCCACGGTCATGCTCCATCGTTCGGTGCGGACCCGCGGGGTGACCTCGGCGGTCAGCACCGGGAAGTCTTTGCCCACGTCGTACTGTCCGGGCGGCAGTCGTGGATCCTGGCGCCGCTTCGGCGTGAAGCCCCGGGTGATGGTGGCCATGACGATCTCCTCTTCTGCCGGTGTGCCGATCATCGCAAGAGGCCAACCCGTAGCGTCCGCGGGGTGAGCATTGCGCGCCGAAGCCTGACCACGGCGGACGCCCCGGCCGTCACCGCCATCCTGAACGAGCAGCACGAGTTCGAGCCGGCCGGGATCCTGCTCGACGGCGAGGAGATCGCGGAGGAGTTGCGGGGCCCATCCGTGGATCTGGCCGACGGCACGGTGGGCTGGGAACGCGACGGTCAACTCATCGGCCTGGGAGCTCTGAACGTCAGTCCGATCAGCGACGTCTGGAAGGCGGTGCTGCTCGGCGGCGTGCGGGTGGCCGAGCAGCGGCAGGGACTGGGCCGCCGCATCGTCGACGAACTGACCGTGGCCGCTCACCGCCAACGGGACCGGCAGGCGCCCGGGCTGTCGGGTGAGCTGCGGATCTGGGTGCCGCAAGGGCGGGATTCGGTGACGGCGCTGGCCCGCGTCACCGGGTTCGAGCCGTGGCGGTTCTACGACGACATGCGGCGCGACCTGAGCACGGAGCTGCCGACGGCCCCGGATCCGACCGGCCTGCGGGTGCTGCCGTGGACCGATGATTGGGACGAGAGCACCCGGTTGGCCAGTAACGCCTCGTTCGCCGACCACTACGGCTCGGTGCCGAGGGACCGCGAACGATGGCGGGCCCAGTTCGCCGAGTCGGCCATGTTCCGCCCGGCGGTGAGCCGGGTCGCGGTCGACGGCGACGAGGTGGTGGCCTTCGTGCTGGTGCAGGAGTTCCAGGCGGAGACCGAACGGAACGGCTTCCGCACCGGGTACCTGGCCCCGGTGGGGACACTGAACCGCTGCCGGGGCCGGGGCGTGGCCAGCGGCCTGCTCGCGCACGTCCTGCGGGCCCTGCGCGAGGACGGGTATCGGATGGCGGATCTAGAGGTCGATGCCGATTCGTTGACCAATGCGGTGCGGCTTTACCAGCGCTTGGGCTTCGCTCGGCTTCGGCGGAACACGCTGGTGGGCAAGCGCTTCTAGAGCAGACCGAGTAGATGGTCGCGCCGGCGCTCGAGCAGCTGGGTGGGAGCCGCCGCGGACGGAGGTCCCGGGACCGCCTGCCGGACCTGGGCGTGCACCTTGGCGTGCGGCAGCCCGGTCCGGGCGGCCACCCGGGAGACCAGCTGATTCACGTCCCGGCGCAGCCCGGCCGCGGCCCGCCAGCCGTCGGCCTCGAGATCGGGAGCGCCCGGTGGGACCTCGTGCAGGTCCTCGACCGCGGCCACCCGGCGGCGCAGATCGGCGTCCCGGCGAGCCAGCAACCCGGCCGTCTGCTCCGGCGTGAGCAGGCCGGGCAGGCCGACGAAAGCACTGTCCTCGTCTGTCATGTCGACCGCCGTGACGGCCCGACCCGAATGCAACACGTGCGCGAACTCGGCCTGTGAGTCCAGCATTTCCGGACCGGCCAGGGCGTCGGCCGCCTCCCGTTCGACGGGCGCCAGGTCCAGCTCCGCCTCTTGTCCCCGGGGCGGCGGTGCGAGGACGAAGTTGCGGTCGATCTCCATCTCGGCCGCCAGCACCAGCAGCGGGCGCACCGCGGGAAGAAAAACGGTGGCCGACTCGCTCCCGGACCGGGCCCGCACCACCCGACCCACGGCCTGGGCGAAGAACAGCGGGGTGCGATAGCTGGTCATCCAGGCCAGCACCGCGGCCCGGGGGACGTCCACGCCCTCGGAGATCATCCGTACGCACACCGCGATCCGCTGGTCCGACGTCCGGAACTTCTCGATCTTGGCCGAGGCTTTCGGATCGTCGGACAGGATCAGGGCCGGCCGCTCACCGGTGAGCTTGTGCACCACCGCCGCATAGGCGCGGGCGTCGTCCTGATCGCTGGCCAGCACCAGACCGGCGGCGTCCGCGATGCCGTGGGCCCGCAGCGCGGTGATGCGCTCGTCCATCGCGGCCAGCACGTGCGGCACCCAGCCGCCGGCCGGGTCGAGCGCGGTCCGCCAGGCCGTGGCCTCGACCGATCGCGTGTTGGTCTCGGACAGTGAGGCGGCGATGACGTCCCCGGCGCTGTTGCGCCAGCGGGAGACCCCCGTGTAGGCCGCGAACACCACCGGCCGGACCACGCCGTCGGCCAGCGCCTCGCGGTAGCCATAGCTGTAGTCGGCCACCGATCGCAGCAGGTCGCCGTCGATCTCGTAACCCACGAACGGGATCCGCTCATCGGCCCGGGTCCGGAACGGCGTGCCGGTCAGGGCCAGCCGACGGGCGGCGTCGGCGAACGCCTCCCCCACCGCCTCGCCCCAGGACAAGCCGTCCCCGGCGTGGTGGATCTCATCCAAGATGACCAGGGTCCGGGTCCGGCTGCGGGCCGCGTGCAGCGCCGGCTTCTGCGCCACCTGCGCGTAGGTGGTCACGTAGCCGTGGGCGTCGGCCCGCAGCCGGCCTTGGGCGTTGGTCAGGGTCGGGTCGAGGACGAGCCCGTGGCCGGCGGCGGCGTCCGCCCACTGGGTGCGCAGGTGATCGGTCGGGCACACCACGACCACCCGGTCCACCACCCGGGCCGACAACAACTCCCGAGCCGCGGTCAGCGCGAAGGCGGTCTTGCCCGCGCCCGGAGTGGCCGTGACCAGGAAATCGCGGCCGGCGGTGGCCCGATAACGATCCAGCGCCTGGACCTGCCAGGTCCGCAACGAGGGCCGGTGGCCGGAGGTCAGCACCCGAAACCTCCCCCGCACTCGACCGTCCCGGCACCGGCGCCGCCCAGCGCGCCCGGGTCAGGCTACGTGCTCGCGGCCGTCCGCCCGAACAACCGGCCGCCGTGTCGCGAGCCTCCGATCGGGTCACAAGTTGGTCAGCGGCGACGCGTCGACGGGCCAACAGACCGGCTCGACCAGGCATGCTCGTGGACGTGAGCGAGGTCGGGAGCGGGGCGGCGGTGGGACCCCCCACGCAGCCGACCCTGCTGTCCCCCACCGATCCCACGGACCCCCGGATCGGCACCCACACTGCTTCGTCGCCCAGTGACCTGCACCCCACCGAGGTCATCGTCCGGCCCGAGCCCGGTGCCACCGACACCGGCGACGGTGATGGCACGGACACGCCTGCCGAATCGGAGCTGGTGCCCTGGCATCGGCATGGCACCGGCCCCGTGCCCACCATCGGCGGCCGGGTGCCGCACCGGTGGCGCAAGGTGTGGGGCCGGACGTTGTCCAAGGCCTGGGGCGACTCGCTGTTCGGGCTGAGCTCCCAGGCCGCGTTCTGGTGCGCGCTGTCCACCGCACCACTGCTGCTGGCCCTGCTGGGCCTGGTCGGCTTTGTCGCCCCCTTCTTCGGAGCGGGCACCATCACCACCATCCACGACCAGATCCAGATCTTCCTGCACGGCCTGTTCAACGAGGAGGTGGCCAACAACCTGGTCGGCGACACGGTGAGCACGATCCTGAATCGGGGCCGGTCCGACGTGGTCTCGGTCGGCCTGATCATCAGCCTGTGGGCCGGCTCGTCGGCCATGTCGGCCTTCGTCGAGTCGATCACCATCGCCTACGGCCAACACGAGGCACGGCACCCGGTGGTGGAGCGGTTGTTCGCCCTCGGCTTGTACCTGGTGTTCCTGGTGACTGGGATCTTCGGGTTGCCGCTGCTGGCTATCGGCCCGGAAGCGCTGCCCAAGATCTTCCCCAAGTCCTGGGAGCACACCGCCGGCACCGTGGTCAACATCGTCTACTACCCGCTGCTGGGCGTGGGCATCCTGCTGCTACTGGCCACGCTCTACAAGGTGGCGCCCAAACATCGGCACGCCTGGAAGCGCGGCCTGCCCGGCGCCTTACTGGCCGCGGCGGTGTTCTTCCTGGCCTCGTTCGGCCTGCGGCTGTACCTGACCTACGTCTACGCGCACGGTCTGACCTACGGCGCGCTGGCCACCCCGATCACGTTCCTGCTCTTCTACTACTTTATGTCGATGGCCATCATCATCGGTGCGCAGTTCAACAATGCCCTGCTCGAGTACTACCCGCCCCGCCGATCCCGCCGGGAGCTGCGCAAGTGGCGGCGGTTCGACCCGGACCGGGAGAATCCCTCGCTCACCGCGACGTCCTGACGGTTCACTCCTTGCGCATCGACTCGTAGATCTTCTGGCAGTCGGGGCAGACCGGCGAGCCGGGCTTGGCCGACTTGGTCACCGGGAACGTCTCGCCGCACAGCGCCACCACGTAATTACCCATGACCGCGCTCTCGGCGATCTTCGCCTTGCGCACGTAGTGGAACATCTTCGGCGTGTCGTCGGTGCCGGTGTCGGTCGGCTGTTCCAGGACTTCGGTCGACGTCACGGCTGCTCCTGATCGTTGGCTGGTGCGGCCTCCATGATGGCAGCTTCAGCCGGGCGCCGGGCCCGAGGACGCCCGCACCACCAGCGGCGCCGGGAGCACGATGCGGCCTCCGCCGCCGCGCTCCCGAAGCAGCCGGACCGCGGTGCGGCCCAATTCGACCAGGGGCGCGGCGATCGTGGTCAGTCCCGGGCTGGAGAACTCGGCCCCCAGGACGTCGTCGAACCCGACCACGCTGATCTCGTCGGGCACACCGACCCCGCGCGCGGCGAAGCGGCGCAGCATGCCGACGGCGATCAGATCGTTGAACGCGATCGCCGCGGTGACGCCTTCGGCGATGACCGCGTCGGCACAGGCCGGCCCGCTGTGCTCGGCACCGGCGAACGGACCCAGCCGCACCACGCCGACTCCGCGCGCCGCCGCAGCCGCACTGATCGCGCTCCACCGGCGACCGGTCACCCACGACATTCGGGGGCCGCTGACGTAGGCGATGCGGCGATGACCGAGCGAGGCCAGGTGCTCCACGGCCGAGGTCGCCCCCGAGGTCGCGTCGACAACCACCCCGGGCAACCCGGAGACCGGCCGGTTGATCGTGACAATGGGCTGGACGGCCGCGAACTCGCCGATCTGGGCGGGCCGCAACCGGCTGGCCGCCAGCACCAGCCCGTCCACCGAACCGGCCAGCGCCCGGATCTGTGCCGCCTCCCGCTCCGGGTCCTCCCGGATGTCGACCAGGAGCAGATGGTGGCCGGCGGCCGCGGCCTCGTGCTCGGCTCCGCGGATGATGCCGAAGAAAAACGGGTTGGTCAGGTCCGGGACCAGGAGGGCGATGGTCTCGGTGCGGCGCGTGCCCAGGGCCCGGGCCACCGGGTGCGGGCGGTAGCCGAGGCGGGCGGCCACCTCCTGTATGTGTTGCTGGGTGCCCTCGGCCAACCGCCCGGGATTGTTCAGGGCCCGCGACACCGTCGACTTGGCCACCCGGGCCGCCCGGGCCACGTCGTCGATGGTGATGGCCGGCCGAACTGCCGGCCCTCCGGCAGTTTCCGGCCGGCTGGTGTCTTCGCTGGTCACCGCGCTCCCTGGGTGATGGTGGGCCCGGTTTACCCGATCACGGCCCCGGCCGGCAACTCAGGATTGGAGTTCCTGGCAACTTTTGGCAACCGATTCCCAACGTGACGGTCGTCTCTCTAGTTTTGCCAGCACTCGACCTGCCGACGTGGCCGGGTCCAGCCGAAGGAGAGCGATCTAGCGATGCGACCCATGCGCCGACTGGCGACGGCAACGGCCGTGGTGGCCACGGCCGCCCTCGTCTTGACCGCTTGCGGCAGCAAGAGCAGCAGCAGCAGCGGCAGCAGCGGGGGCTCGACCAGCGGCGGACATCTCGACGTCTTCCTGGGTGCCCAGCCCAACTATCCGACTCAGTTCGCCTCGTGGAGCAAGGACCTGCAGGCCAAGTTCAAGGCCGCCACCGGAGCCGACCTGACCATCGAGACCTATGCCAGCTCGTCGGACGAGACCACCAAGATCCAGGCCTCGATCGTGGCCGGCAGTGGCCCGGACGTCTATCAGCTGGGCACCACCTTCACCCCGGTCGCCTACGGCACCAAGGGTTTCGTGACCCTGACCGACGACGACTGGAACAAGGCCGGCGGCAAGAGCCAGCTGGTACCGGAAACCCTGGGTATGTCCGGACCGGACGCCAACACCCAGATCGGCATCCCCGTCGCCGCCCGTCCGTTCTTGATGGCCTACAACACCGACATGTTCAAAGCGGCCGGCATCACCACCGCGCCCACCACCTGGGACGGCCTGGTGGCGGACGCCAAGAAGCTGACCTCCGCACCCACCTACGGCATGGCCATCGGCTACGCCGACAGCTACGACCCGTGGAAGTTCATCTGGTCGTTGACCAATCAGGCCGGCGGAGCCTTCGTCAGCTCGGATCTCAAGACGGCGCAGCTGAACTCGCCCATCACGGCCAAGGCCGCCGGCCAGTACTTCGGTTTCCTCACCTCGGACAAGGTGATTGACCCCAAGGCGGCCGGCTGGAAGGACGCCGATGCCTTGACCGCGTTCGCCACCGGCAAGGCCGCCATCTTCCCGATGGCCACCGCGACCTCGATCCCCACCCTGGACAAGTCCGCGCTCAAGGGCAAGTACGCATTCGCCCCGCTGCCGTCCGTGGCGCCCGGCATGACCAGCCGCCCGTCGGGTGCGCCCGCGGCGCAGACCATCGTCTCCGGTGACAACGTGGCCATCGCCTCGTACTCGAAGAACCGGGACTTGGCCCTGGCCTACGTGAAATTGATCCTGAGCAAGGACATGCAGACCGAGATGTACAACTACTTCGGCAATCTACCGACCAACGCCGAGGCGTTCAACCAGATCACCGCGAACAACCCGCTGATGGCTCCGTTCCTCGAGGCCCAGAAGGGTGCCACTCCCACCGCTTTCACCGGCGCCTGGGCCGACATCCAGAATGGCGTCACCAATGTCGTGGTCCAGTCGCAGCCTTCGCTGGCCAAGGGCACCGTGGACACCTCAGCGCTGCAGGCCCTGCTCGACGCCGCCAACACCAAGGCCCAGTCCAGCTTGGACCGAGCGAACAAGTGACCAGCAGCGACGTAGCCGTTCTCCCGACTCCGGTCGCACCGGAGTCGGGAGGGCGGGGCCGAGCCGGATCGCGCACCGTCGGGGGCCGCCCGCTCTGGCTCATGTCCCCGACGCTGATCCTGCTCACGCTGGTCATCGTGGTGCCGTTCGTCATCGCCGTCATCATCGGGTTCCTCGATCTGGACCAGTACACGCTGCGAGACTGGTTCTCGGCCCCGTTCATCGGCTTCGACAACTACACCGAGGCGTTCCGCACCTCGCAGCTGCTGTATTCGATCTGGGTCAGCCTGGCCTTCTCGCTGCTGACCACGGCGCTGGTGACACCGATCGGATTCCTGGCCGCGCTGGCCGTCAACACCCGCTTCCGCGGGCGCGGTCTGGTCCGATCACTCTTCCTGATTCCCTACGTACTCCCGTCTTTCGTCACCGCGACGGTCTGGCGCTTCATTCTGCGGCCGGACGGCGTGTTCAACGAGGTGCTGGCCAAGATCGGCATCGACGGCGGGCAGTGGCTGATCGGCGGAAAGGCGTTCTGGGCTCTGATCATCGTGGACGTCTGGGCCGCCTGGCCGTTCGTCTACATGATGACCATCGCCGGCCTGCAAGCCATCCCGAACGATCTCTACGAGGCCGCCGACGTCGACGGTGTGACCTGGGTCCAGAAAATTCGCTTTGTGGTCCTCCCGCAGATTCGCAACCAGTTGCTGCTGGGTCTGCTGCTCTCGACCCTGGCCCATTTCAACAACTTCACCCTGCCGTTCGTGTTGCTGGGTACGCCGGCCCCCGACTCGGCCCTCACCCTGGCCGTGAACATCTACCAGACCTCCTTCCAGACCTTCCGTTTCGGTCTGGGTAGCGCCATGTCGGTGATCGCGCTGATTCTCATGATCATTCCCGCGGTGTTCTACCTGCGGGCGTCCAAGCTCACCGCCGCCCCTGGACAGGAGTGACATGACCACCGCAGTGGCTCCTTCGCCACGATCCACCCGCGATCCGCAACGCCTGTTGCCCCGCTGGCTGCAGGTCGTCGTCGTGATCGTCCTGATGCTGTTCCTGCTCCCGGTCGTCTACATGCTGCTGATCTCGGTCATGCCCGACCTGGATGCCGCCGCGGGCAAGATCCTCCCCACCACCTGGCAGTTTCACAACTACGTGGACATCTGGTCCACGGTCGATTTGGCCAACGGGCTGATGAACAGCCTGATCGCCTCCCTCACCGCCGCACTGATCGCCACCGTCTTCGGTCTGGGTGCGGCCTACTGCCTGACCCGCTTCAGCTTCCGCGGTCGCGGACCGTTCATGACCTGCTTGGTCGGGTTGCAGACCATTCCCGGCGTGATGATCATCCTGCCGTTGTTCGTGGTGTTCTCCTCAGTGGGTTCCTCGCTCGGCATCACCATCGTCGGGTCCCGGCCGGCCCTGATCGTCACGTATCTGACCTTTGCCATCCCGTTCGCCACCTGGCTGCTGGTCACCAACATGCGGCAGATTCCGGTCTCCTTCGAGGAGGCCGCGATGATCGACGGGCTCACCCGGTTCGGCGCCCTGCGCAAGATCATCTTTCCGTTGATGGTGCCCGGAATGGTCGTCACACTGGTCTTCTCGCTGCTCGTCGGCTGGAACGACGTACTCTTCGCCAGTGTGCTGACCACGCCGCAGACCCAGACGGTGGCCATCCAGCTGCAGACGTTCGCCTCCACCACCGAGACCGGTGCGCTGCCCCTCTACGGTCAGCTGATGGCGGCCTCGCTGATCTCCGCATTGCCCGTGGTGGTGCTGTACATGATCTTCCAGCGGCAGCTGGTCGGCGGGCTGACCGCGGGCGGAGACAAGGGATGAGCACCGCGACATCTACGCCGCTACGGCTGCATCCGGATCGGTTGTTCCCCCCCGAACCAGCCGTTCGCGACCTGGCCCGTGAGCTGTACCAGCTCGTCCGCGACCATCCGATCATCTCCCCGCACGGTCACGTCGATCCGCAGGTTCTGGTCGACGACCAACCTTTTGCGGATCCGGCCGGCCTGCTGTTGCAACCCGACCATTACGTGACCCGACTGTTGCACGCCAACGGGGTCTCGCTGTCCGACCTGGGCGTGGGACAGGGCCCTTTGCCGGAGGCGCGGGCCCGGGCGGCGTGGCGGCTGCTCTGCACCCACTGGCCGGTGTTCCGCGGCACCCCGGTGCGGTACTGGTTCGACTCGGAACTGTTCGAGATCTTTGGTGTCACCGAACGTCCGGACGCCGATAATGCCGACCGGATCTACGACCAGATCGCCGCGCAGCTGATCGACCCCGCGTTCCGGCCGCGACAGCTGTTGTCCACATTCGGTATCGAGGTGATGGCCACGACCGACGATCCCTGCGACGACCTGGCAGCACACGAGATCATGGCCGCCGAGCCGAATTTCCCGACCCGGCTGATCCCGACGTTCCGCCCGGACCGGTACCTGGAACCGGCCGGCGCCGACTGGCCCGGCCTGATTCGGCGGCTCGGTGACGTGGCTAACGTCGACACAGCCAGCTATCAGGGCTATGTCGCGGCCCTGGAGAAGCGGCGCCGGTATTTCATCGACCACGGTGCGGTGTCGGCGGATCACAGTCACCGCGATCTGGACACCACGCCGCTTTCCACGTCGGAGGCCGACCGCATTTTCCGGGCCGCCCGGTCCGGTCGGGCCACCGAGCCGGAGGCCACCGCCTTCCGCCGCCATATGGTCGGCGAGATGGCCCGGATGTCCTGTCAGGACGGCCTGGTGATGACCGTGCACCCCGGCGTCAGCCGGAACCACCACGGACCCACGCTGGCGGAATTCGGCCCCGACACCGGTCACGACATCCCGGTGGCCACGGAGTTCACCCAGGCCCTGCAGCCACTGCTGCAGCGCTACGGCACCTCTCCCGGGTTCCATCTGGTGCTGTTCACCGTGGACGCCGACACCTACAGCCGGGAGATCGCCCCGCTGGCCGGCTTCTATCCCAGCGTCTATGTCGGGGTGCCCTGGTGGTTCCTCGACAACCCCAGTGAGATCAGGACATTCCAGCGTTCGGTGACCGAAACGGCCGGCTTCGCGAAACTGTCCGGCTTCATCGACGACACTCGGGCGTTCTGCTCGATCCCGGCCCGGCACGACATGTCCCGCCGGCTGGACGCGGGCTTCCTGGCCGAGCTCGTCTGTACGCACCGGCTCGATGTGGACGAGGCAGCCGAGACCATCGTGCAGCTGGTCGACGACCAGCCTCGGAGGGTGTTCAAGCTGTGACCCTGACCAGACCGGCTTGGCAGGCCCCGCCTGTGCGCATCGTCCACCTCGGCCTGGGCAACTTCTTCCGGGCCCACCAGGCGTGGTACACGGCCCACGCCACTGACGCGCGGGACTGGGGCATCGCCGCCTTCACCGGCCGATCGACCGGGCTGGCCGACGCGCTCACTGCCCAGGGTGGGCTCTACACGTTGATCGTCCGCTCCGCGGGCGACGACACCGCGGAGATTGTCGGGTCGGTCAGCCGCGCCCACCCCGGATCCCAGATCGATTCCTTGCAGCGCTACCTCGCCGACCCGGCGGTGGCCGTGGTGACCTTGACGGTGACCGAATCCGGCTACCGATCCGGTCCGGATTCGATGCCGGATCGGTTGGTGGCCGGCCTGGCCGCGCGCCGGGCGGCGGACGCCGGGGCGATCGCCGTCGTCTCCTGCGACAACCTGCCCGACAACGGCCAGGTGGCCCGGTCCGTGGTGCTGGACGTCGCACGGGGGGTCGACGCCGCGCTGGCCGATTGGATCGCCGCGAACGTGTCGTTCGTAACCACCGTGGTCGACCGGATCACGCCGGCCAGCACTGACGAGGATCGGGACACCGCCGCGCAGCTCACCGGTTCGGCCGACCGGGCGCCGGTGGTCACCGAGCCCTTCACCGAGTGGGTGCTGGCCGGTGACTTCCCCGCCGGACGTCCGACCTGGGAAGCGGCCGGCGCCCTCTTTGTGCAGGATATCTCGCCCTATGAGGAGCGAAAGCTTTGGCTGCTGAACGGCGGTCACAGCCTGCTGGCCTACCTGGCCAGCGCTCGCGGTCATCTCACCGTGGCCGAGGCGGTGGCCGACCCGGAGTGCCGGGCCTGGCTGCAGGACTGGTGGGACCTGGCCGGTGGGCATGTCCGCCTGCCGGCGGATGAGGTGGCCGAGTATCGCGCAGCGCTGCTGGACCGATTCGCCAACCCCCGCATCCGGCACCTGCTCGCCCAGATCGCTACCGACGGCTCGCAGAAGCTTCCGGTCCGGGTGCTTCCGGTGCTGCGCCGGGAGCGCGACGCCGGACGCATGCCCGTCGCAGCCGTAAGCATTCTGGCCGGTTGGATCCAGCACCTGCGTGGGGTCGGCGCGCCGGTCAAGGATCGGGACGCCGACCGACTCACCGCGCTGGCCCGCTCCGATCGGGCCGCGGCCGCCGTCCTCGCCGCCCTCGACCCGGCCCTGGCCGACGACACCGAACTGATCACCGCGGTCAGCGCCCTGACCGCCCATCCCCAGGAGTAGCCGTATGTGGACCCTGTCGGGTTTCGCCGACGAAATCGACCCGGACCTGAACACCCAGTGCCGCCTGTTGAACGAGCTCGGCATCCGTTTCATCGAATTCCGCAGTGCCTGGGACGTCAACGTCCTCGACCTGTCGGACGAGCAGCTGGACGAGGTGGAGCGGATTCTGGCCGACCATTCGATCGCGGTGTCCTCGATCGGGTCGCCGATCGGCAAGATCAACATCGAGGACGACTTCGACGCCCACCTGGTCCGCATGGACCGGGCCCTGCAGATCGCGAAGCGGTTGCAGGCCCCCTACATCCGGCTGTTCTCGTTCTTCCTGCGTCCGGATCAGCCGCCGGCCCAGTTCCGGGACGAGGTCATCGCCCGGATGCGGGCCCTCACCGAACGGGCCGCCGGACACGACGTGATCCTGTTGCACGAGAACGAGAAGGAGATCTTCGGCGACGTGCCGGAGCGCGTGCTCGACATCGTCGAGTCAGTCGATTCCCCGCAGCTGAAACTGGCCTGGGACGCCGCCAACTACGTGCAGTGTGGCGTGCGACCGTTCACCGACGCCTATGCCCGACTGCGCCCGCACACCGTCTACATCCAGATCAAGGACGCCGTGCTGGCCACCGGGGCGGTGGTGCCCGCCGGGGAGGGTGACGGTCAGGTCAGGGACACCATGCGGGCGCTGGCCGCCGACGGTTACGACGGCTTCTTCTCGATGGAACCACATCTGGCCAGCGCGAACCCGCTGGGCGGGTTCACCGGCGCGGACGAATTCGTCCGTGCCACCAAGGCATTCACCACGCTCTTGACCAGCGAAGGACTGAAGTATGAGTGAAAAAATTCGTTTCGCGGTGGTCGGCGCCGGGGTGATCGGCACGGTGCACGCCCATGCTCTGGCCGGGCTGGCCGACGATGCCGAGGTCACCTGCATCGTGGACGTCGACCCCGGCAAAGCACAGGCGTTGGCCGGCAAGTACGGAACCGGCGATCACAGCAGCGATCTGGCCGCCACTCTGGCCCGGGACGACATCGACGCGGTGACCGTGTGCACGCCCAGCGGCCTGCACGCCGACGTGGCCGTGGCCGCGTTGCACGCCGGCAAGCACGTGGTGATCGAGAAGCCGATCGAGGTATCGCTGGCTGCGGCGGACCGGATCCTGGCGGCCGAGTCCAGCTCCGGCAAGACCGTGACCGTCATTTCGCAGCACCGCTTCGACAAGTCCACCGAAAAGGTGTTGGCCGCCATTGCAGCCGGCCATCTGGGCACCATCACCTCGGGCATCGCCTCGCACGCCTGGTGGCGCGGCCAGAGCTACTACGACTCGGGCGAGTGGCGGGGCACCTGGGCGCTGGACGGCGGCGGCGCCGTCATGAACCAAACCGTGCACACCATCAACCTGCTCATCACCATGGTGGGCACGCCGGTCGAGGTGTTCGCGTACACCGGGCGGCTGGCCCACGAGCGGATCGAGGTGGAGGACACCGCGGTGGCGGTGGTCAAGTTCGCCTCCGGTGCGTTGGGCATGATCCACGGCACCACCGCCGCGTATCCGGGTCTGGACGCGCGGCTGTCGATCTATGGCTCCAAGGGTTCCGCGGTGATCTCCGACGACCAGCTCGTCTTCGTGCACGAGACCACCGGCGGCGCACGGGAGATCGCCATGTCGCAGAAGACCGGTGAGAACCAGGTCGGGGTGGCCGACCAACTCGGCCCCGAGGACATCGGGCTGGGCCGGGCGCACGCCGCGCAACTGTCCGACTTCATCCGGGCTGTCCGCACCGGTGGCACTCCGCGGGTGACGACCGCCGATGCTCGCAACACGCTCGCCGTCATCCTCGGGCTCTACGAGTCGGCGCGCACCGGAAAGCCGGTGACGTTGTGACGGCCCGGACCGCCGAGCAGAACGGACCAAGGCTGGCCGTCAATCCGATTGCCTACTGGATCGCCACCGGCGTGCCCGACAAGTCGACCGCGACCCTGGGCGCGGCCTTCGCCGAATTGGCCGACATCGGTTACCGGGCCGTGAAAGCCGATGTACCCACCGACATGGCGGCGGCGGAGTATCCGGCCTGGCTGGCCGGGTTCGGCCTGGCCCCGGCTCTGAGCCTGTTCCCGGGCGCGTTCGCCGACCCGGACCGGCACGCCGAGGTGGCCGAGCAGGCCCGCCGGTACGCGGCCGGGCAAGCGGCGCTGGGATTGTCGGTCTGCATGATCTCCACCACCGAGCCTGTTGGCAGCGCTCGGGCGACCCATCCGGCCGTCGGTGCGGACTTCGACGAAGGTCGCTTGCGCACCGTGGTCGACGGGGTGGCCGCCAGTTGCGAAGCCATGCGGGCCGAAGGGGTTCGGGCTGCACTGCACCCGCATGTGGGCGGCTGGATCGAGACCGAACGCGAGGTCCGCGCGGTGCTCGACGGTGTCGACGCGGATCTGCTCGCCTTCGGGCCGGACACCGGGCACATGTGTTGGGCCGGGATGAATGTGCCGGCCGTGCTGACCGATTACGCCGACCGCATCGTCGGGGTGCACCTGAAAGACACGTTCGCGGCCGGGATCGAGGCGGCCAAGGCCGAAGATCTGGACTATCACGAGGCCACCCGCCCCGGGCGCATCTGGGCCGAGCCGGGGACCGGGCAGGCAGACCTGGACGCCTGCGTGGCCGCCTTTCCGAACACCTTCACCGGCGACTTCATGATCGAGATCGACGTACCCTCGATGCCCAACCGGGAGAGTCACCAGATCGCCTACGACTGGGCCGTTGCCCACCTGCCGCTGTCGAGGTGACCGACGTGGCGGGGGATCTGCGGGTGGGGTTGGTCGGCTGCGGTGACATTTCGCCGATGCACCTGGACGCCATCGTCGCGGATCCGGACGCCACCTTGGTGGCGGTGGCCGATGTCGACCTGCCGGCCGCCACCGCGGCGGCGGCCCGCTACGGCGGACGGGTCTACGGCGACCTCGACGAGCTGTTGGACCGGGAGCGCCTGGACGTGCTCCATGTGTGCACGCCGCATCACCTGCATGCACCCATGGCCGTCGCCGCTCTGCGTCGCGGCGTGCACGTGTTGTTGGAGAAGCCGGTGGCCACCACGGTCGTTGACGCCCGGGCCGTGGCGGCTGCGGCCGTTGCCGGGCCGGCGATGGTCGGGGTGTGCTTGCAGAACCGCTACAACGCCACCTCCCGCCGCATCCGCGCGCTGCTCGATTCGGGGGCACTGGGCACGGTGCTGGGTGGCCGGGCGAGCGTGACCTGGTTCCGCGATGCCGGCTACTACATTCGGCGGCCCTGGCGTGGCACCTGGGCCCAGGCGGGCGGCGGCGTCCTGATCAACCAGGCCATTCACACCCTCGACCTGCTGCAGTGGTACATGGGTGAGGTCACCGAGACCCATGGTCACGCCGATCGTCTCGTCTTGGACGACATCGAGGTCGAGGACACGGCCATCCTGCAGCTCACCCACGCCGACGGGGCGCGCTCGATCTTCTACGCCAGCAACGGCTTCACCGACAACGCCCCGGTCATGCTGGAGTTGCGCACCGAACGCGCCGTGCTGCGGCTCGAGGGCGACCTGAGCATCGCCTGGGCCGACGGAACGACCGAGGTGGTTCCCGAGACGGTGGTCGGGTCCGGCGGGCGGGCCTACTGGGGTGCCTCGCACAGCCTGCTCATCGCCGACTTCTACCGCCATGTCCGGGCCGGAGAGCGGTTCTGGATCGACGCCGAGGCGGCGACCGCGGCCCTACGCCTGCTGACCCAGGCGTACGCCCAGTCGTCGCTGGGGTGGCAACCGGTTGCCCGATAGCCCGCCGCCGACCTATCGTCGGACCCGGACAACGACACCGCCGTCGTTTCAGGAGGCGCACCATGCCCGACCGGAACGATCAGCCTCGGCCCCCGACGATCTACGACGTGGCCCGGGTCGCCGGGGTCGCCGCCTCGACCGTCTCGCGTGCCTTCGCCCGACCCGGCCGGGTCAACGCCGACACCGCGGAACGGGTCCGACAAGCGGCTGGGGCACTGGGTTATCGCGCCAATCCGCTCGCCCGGGCGCTACCCACGGGGCACACCGGGATCCTCGGCCTGTCGGTGTCGGACGTCACCAATCCGTTCTACGCCGAGATCATCCGAGGTGCCCAGAACGCCGCCGCCGAAGCCAAGTTCACCCTGCTGCTGGTGGACGGCCAGGAGTCCGAGGTCTGGGAACGGGAGTCGCTGGACCGGGCGTTGGCCACCGTGGAGGGCCTGGTGCTGGCCTCCAGCCGGATGCCCGACGCCGCCATCCGCACCACGGCGAAGCAGAAACCCATGGTGGTGCTCAACCGGCACGTCACCGATGTGCCCAGCGTGGTCACCGACAATGCCGCCGGGACCCGGCACGCCTGCGAGCACCTGGCCGCCCTGGGGCACCACAGCATCACCTACGTGGCCGGCCCGGAGGCGTCCTGGGCCGACGGGGCGCGTTGGCGCGGACTCCGGGCGGCGGCCGCCGACCTGGGTCTGGCCACCCGGCGGATCGGACCGTTCTCCCCCACCGTCCCGGGCGGCGTCCAGGCCGCGGCCGAACTGGGTCGACACCTGACCACGGCCGTGCTCGCCTACAACGACCAGATCGCCATCGGGATCCTGCGCAGCCTGCAGCGGGCGGGCGTCCACGTGCCCGGCCGCATCAGCATCATCGGATTCGACGACATCTTCGCATCCAGCCTGGTCAGCCCGCCGCTGACCACCATTGCGGCCCCTCTGCGCCGGATGGGCGCCATGGCGGTGAGGAACCTGCTGGCCGTCGTGGGCGGCGCCCATCCCACGGCCACCGCGCCGCTGATGATGCCGACCCAGCTCATCGAACGCGAGTCGACCGGTCCGGCCCGGCGATCCCCACTGGCAACAAGTGGCAACCGACTGCCGAGCGCGCACACCGGCCGATAGCGTTGGCTCACCCTGGAGTATTGCTGCGTCGACGAAGGGACCTGGGCATGGGCCTGGCAGCCGCCGATGGCGTCCCGGCCGCGATCCGGACCGCCCTGTCGGCGGTCCGCCGGTTGGGAGTGGCGTATTCCGGCGGCATCGACTCCACCCTGCTGGTCGCGCTGGCGACGCGGGTGCTGGGAACCGAGAACGTGCTCGCACTGCTGGCCGTCTCGCCCAGCCTGGCCGGCAGCGAGCGGATCCAGGCCCACGCGGTCGCCGCCCACATCGGGGTGCGGGTGGTCGAGATCGCCACCCACGAGCTCGACCGGTCCGACTACCGCGCCAACGGGGCCGATCGCTGCTTCTTCTGCAAGGACGAACTGTTCGGCCGGATCGATGACGAGGTGCGTCGGGCCCACCACCTGGATGCCCTTGCCTATGGCGAAAACGCAGACGATGTACGGCGTCTGGACCGCCCCGGGGCGCGAGCGGCGACCGAGCACGGCGTCCTCCGACCGCTGGCCGAGGCCGGCCTGACCAAGTCCGACGTGCGCGCGCTGGCCCGGGAGCTGGGTCTGCCCAACGCGGACAAACCCGCTGCGCCCTGCCTGGCCTCGCGCATCCCGCACCACGAAGAGGTCACCGCGGCCAAGCTCGGCCAGGTCGATGCGGCCGAGAAGGCCCTGCGTCGTCTCGGTTTCGCCGACCTGCGGGTCCGGCACCACGGATCCGCGGCCCGCATCGAGCTGGCCTGGACCGACGTGCCGCGCGCGCTGGCCGAGCCGCTGCACAGTCGGGTGCTGGCCGCGGTGATCGATTGCGGTTTTGTCAACGCGACCGTCGACCCACGCGGGATACGTTCCGGCGCCTTCACTCTCGCCGTGCTGCAGGTCGGATGAGCGATTCACTGGGTGATTTCGCCACCCTGGACACCGACCGGGCGGCCCGGCGCGGCTATCCGGAGGCGGTGTTCTGCCCGGGCAAGACCCCGGAGCAGACCGCTGAGATCGCGGTCGCCTTCGCCGATTCCGGCGCGGTCACCCTGTTCACCCGAGCCTCCGACGCTCACGCCGAGGCGGTGAAAGCGGTCCTACCCGGGGTGTTCCACGACCCGGTGGCCGGGCTGCTGGCCTGGCCCGCGACGCCGCCGGAGCCCCGGGGCGGTCTGGTCGTCGTGGCCTGCGCGGGCACCTCGGATCTCCCGGTGGCCCGCGAGGCCGCCTGGACCGCGACCTACCTCGGGCGACGGACGGAAACGGTGGTGGACGTGGGGGTGGCCGGGCTGCACCGCATCCTGGCCCGGGTCGATCTGCTCCGACAGGCCCGGTGCGTGATCGTCGTGGCGGGCATGGACGGCGCCCTGCCCGGCGTGGTGGCCGGCCTGGTCAGCGCGCCGGTGGTGGCCGTGCCGACGTCGGTGGGCTACGGCGCCGCGTTCGAGGGTCTGGCCGCGCTGCTCACCATGCTGAACGCGTGTGCCCCCGGCGTCGGCGTGGTCAATATCGACAATGGTTACGGGGCAGGTCATCTCGCTGCCCAGATCGCTGCCCCGCAGTGATCTGCTGGGTGGATGCCTCCGCCGGGATCGCCGGCGACATGCTGCTGGGTGCGCTCCTGGACGCCGGCGCCGACCTGCCCCGGGTGCAGGCCGCCGTGAACGCGGTGCTCCCGGGATCGGCCCGGCTGCGCGTGACGCCGACCCACCGGGCCGGCATCGCGGCCGTCAAGCTCGACGTCGAACTGCTCGTCCCCGATCCCCCGCACCGGCACTGGTCCGACATCCGCGGGTCCATCGCCGCCGCAGATCTGACCGAACCCGTCCGGGCTCAAGTGCTCTCGGTGTTCACCCGACTGGCGCAGGCGGAGGCGCGGGTACACAGGGTGCCCGTGGACGAGGTGCACTTCCACGAGGTCGGCGCCGTCGACTCGATCGCCGATATCGTCGGGGTGTGCGCGGCCCTGGACGACCTGGGCGTGACCACCGTGACCGGCAGTCCGGTGGCGGTCGGGTCGGGTCGGATGCGGGCCGCTCACGGGGATCTACCCATCCCGGGGCCGGCGGTCACCGAGCTGCTGCGGGAGTGGCCGATCACGACCGGCGGTCCGGGTGAGTTGACCACCCCGACCGGCGCTGCCCTCCTCACCGCAGTGGCCCGGCCCGGTGACCTGCCGGCCATGACATTGCGGCACAGCGGGACCGGTGCAGGGTTCCGAGACGACCCGGGACGCGCCAACGTGACCCGGGTGCTGCTGGGCGAGGCCCGGTCGGAGGCGGGCACGGCCGCGGTGCTGCTGGAGGCGAACGTGGACGACCTGGATCCCCGGGTGTGGCCGACCGTGATCACCGCCCTGCTCGAGGCCGGCGCCGCCGACAGCTGGCTGACGCCGATCACCATGAAGAAGGGCCGGCCCGCGTACGTGTTGTCCGCCCTGGCCGATCCCGGCCTGGCGCCCGGACTGCGCGCGATCATGCTCACCCACACGACCACCTTCGGGATCCGGCAGAGCGACACGACCAAGTTTCCGGCCGCCCGCGGCTGGATCGAGGTCGACCTCGACGGCGACCGCGTGGCGATCAAGATCGCTCACGCCGACGGCGAGATCCTGCGCGCCACGCCCGAATTCGAGGATGTCGCGGCCCTGGCCGGCCGTCGCGACGAGCCGGTGCTGGCCGTGCTCGACCGGGCCCGGGCCGCCGCCGGGCAGGCCGGACTACTGCCCGGTGCACCCGTCCCGCCCGGGCTGCGGGCCACCCAGGAACCCTCGATCAGGAGCCGGACATGACCCAGACCATTGCTCCCCTGCTGTCCATCGGCGGCCCCGACGACGTTTTGGCCGACGACGCACTGGGTGAGTTCGTGGCCGCCGCACTGGCGGCGACCGACCTCGACGGCACGCGGGTGTGCGTGATCGTCCCGGACGGCACCCGGAGCTGTCCGCTACCGCTGCTGCTGGACGTCCTCTACCGCAGCTTGCACACCCGGGTGGCCCAACTGACCGTGTTGATCGCGCTGGGCACCCACGCGGCCATGACGCCGGAGCAACTGGCCGCGCACCTCGGCTATCCCGAGAACGGCCTGGCCACCAGGTATCCGGGCCTGCAGGTGCGCAATCACGAGTGGTGGGATCCGGACGCGCTGACCAGCGTGGGCACGATTGGAGCCGATGTGGTGAGCCGACTCTCCGACGGCCGCCTGGACGAGCCGATCGACGTGGTGGTCAATCGGGCGGTGGTGGAGCACGACGTGGCTCTGGTCGTCGGGCCGGTGTTCCCGCACGAGGTGGTCGGTTTCTCCGGCGGCAACAAGTATTTCTTCCCGGGCGTGGCCGGCCAGCAGATCATCGACTTCTCCCATTGGCTGGGGGCGCTGATCACCAGCGCCGACATCATCGGCACCCGCGGCATCACCCCGGTCCGGGCCTTGATCAACGCCGCGGTGGAGTTGCTGCCCACCCGACGGCTGGCGCTGTGCCTGGTCGTGGAATCGGGCTCCGAGAACGTGCACGCCGCGGCCTTCGGCGCTCCCGAGGAGGCCTGGGCGGCCGCCGCCGAGGTCTCGGCGCACACGCACATCCGCTACCTGGACGCGCCGGTCCGCCGGGTGCTGTCCATCGTGCCCACCAAGTACGACGACATGTGGACCGGGGCCAAGGGTTTCTACAAGGTCGAGCCGGTGGTCGCCGATGGTGGCCAGGTCATCATCTATGCGCCGCACATCACCCAGATCTCGGCCATGCACCCGGTGATCGAGCAGATCGGCTATCACTGTCGGGATTACTTCTTGAAGCAATGGGCTCGCTTCTCCGGCTATCACTGGGGCGATCTCGCTCACTCCACCCACCTGTTCGGCGCCGGCACTTTCAGCCCCGAGGCGGGCGAGAAGGGCCGGGTCACCGTCACTCTGGCCACCGGAATTCCGGAAGCGGTGACCCGCAGGGCGAATCTGGACTACCTGGACCCGACCACCGTCGACATCGCGGCCTCCGAGGCCGATCCGGACACGTTGGTGGTGCACCAGGCCGGAGAGGTACTGCACCGACTGCGCTGAGCGTCAGACCAGCCAGCGGGCGACCACGTAGAAGACCCCGAACGGGTCGTCGGCATAGCTGACCTCCGCGCTGCTCGGATGGGGTATCGCGGCCGCCAGCACCTGCAGCGGCAGGTAGCCGGCGACCTGGAGATCTCGGGCCAGACTTGCATCCAACCCGGTCAGGGCAGCGAAATCACCGGCTCGCAGCGCGGCCAGCAACGCTTGATCGAAGCCAACTGCGCGCGGGTCGTAACGCACCGGAGACCCGGACTCCCGGCGGCAAGGGGTGCCATCGGCCAGCACCACCAGCGCGCTCGGCTGGGGGTCACGGGCCCACCGAGCGCCGAGCTCGGCCGCGTCCGCGTCCGAGAGGTTCGCGGACACCGAC
Organism: Nakamurella sp.; assembly: GCA_965277905.1. Taxonomy (GTDB): domain Bacteria; phylum Actinomycetota; class Actinomycetes; order Mycobacteriales; family Nakamurellaceae; genus Nakamurella. Next base: position 45,812 of record CBDIDW010000004.1, on the reverse strand, counting down.
TGGAAGCTCGCCCGGTCTGCGTCCAGCCCGGCGGAGCGCAGCAACGTGCGGCCGATCTCCAGTTCGACGGGCAGCACCGGTCCATCCAGAAACCCCAGGCCGGGCGCAATGCGGGTGCGCGCCGGTGGACCACCGACGGATGGGTCACGTGGGCACGACCCCGACGCACCCACCACGACCACCCGCCCGGTGATCGACGACAGCGCCTCCACGCAGGCCGCGCGTAGTTCCTCGACCTGCATGACCGGGCCACCGGTGACACCCGGGAGCAACAGCGGGGCGGCGGGCAGGACGACCGCGGTTTTGATCACGCCATTCCTCGCACGGCCCGGGCCGGCGGCCGATGACCGGTCAGGGTGGCCACCATGTCCAGCGTCTGCCGGGTGGCGGCCACATCATGGGCCCGGAACACGCGCGCACCCAGCCAGGCGCTGATCGCGGTCGCCGCCAGCGTTCCGTTCAGCCGCTCGTCGGGCGGCAGATCGAGCGTCTCCCCGATGAAGTCCTTGCGCGACAACGACACCAACACCGGCCAGCCGGTGTCGACGAGCTCGCCCAGCCGCCGGGTCACCTCCAGCGAGTGCCAGGTGTTCTTGCCGAAATCGTGGCACGGATCGATCAGGATCCGCTCACGGGGCACACCCAGGGCCACCGCTCGATCCGCCATCCCCACCGTATGGGCCGCGACCGCGGTGACCACATCGTCGTAGGCCACCCGGTGCGGATCCGTACGCGGGGCCAGCCCGCCGGTGTGGCAGCACACCACGCCGATGCCGAACTCGGCCGCCACCTCGAGTACGCCCGGGTCATGCCCACCCCAGGCGTCGTTGATCAGATCGGCACCCGCCGCCGCCACCTCCCGGGCCACCTCGGATCGCCAGGTGTCCACGCTGATGGGCAGATCCGGGAACTCCTCCCGGATCGCGGCCACGAAGGGCACGACCCGCTCGATCTCCTCCGCCGAGGTGACCACCGCACCCTGACCCGCCTTGACCCCACCCACGTCGATCAGGTCGGCGCCCTGGGCCACGACCTCGCGCACCCGGTCCCGGGCGGCGTCGAAGGCGTAGGTGGCACCCCGGTCGTAGAAGGAGTCCGGGGTGCGGTTGACGATGGCCATGACCAGCAGTTCGGCGGGCCGCACGTGGCGATGTCGCAACATCAGGTCTGACTGACCGAGCACCCGACCATCGTGTCACTGTCGCGCGAAGAAACTACATCTAGGTACTTCCATCCATGTAGTTCCCCATATATGGTGGCCAAGCACGCGGTTCGACCGGCTCTTCGGGGTTGGTCGTCGTAAGAGGGAATCCGGTGGAAGTCCGGAACTGCCCCGCAGCGGTGAGTGGGAACGACCGTCGTCACGTAAGCACTGGCAGCGATGCCGGGAAGCGGCGACCAGTAGGAAGACCCGGAAGGGCGAGCCCGCGAGTCCGAAGACCTGCCCGTGCCGCCCCGTCGCCGGCGGGGTGTCGTCCACCGGCCTCTCGGGAGGGCCGCGACGCGAGCGGCTGACGGGCCGTCCTCGTCTCCTCCCCTGCGGCCGCGGCCCGAGCGAGGGACTGGAATGACCGCCATCTCTGTCCGCAAACGCGACGGATCCACCGAGCCCTACGACGGCTACGAGATCGCCCGCTCCATCACCGATGCCGCGCGAGGTCTGCCCGACGCCATCGCCCGCGCCACCCAGATCCGGTCCGAATTCGAGATCACCCTGTTCGACGGGATCAGCACCGAACAGCTGGACGAGGCGGTCATCCAGGTCGCGCTGGGCAACGTCAGCCATGACCCGGCCTACGACACCGTCGCGGCCCGACTGCTGGTCAAGAGCCTGTACAAGGACGTCTTCGGCCAGACCCATGACCTGTTCGGCGAGGGCGGTCCGGCCACCATCGCCACCCTGCACCGGGAGAACTTTGCCGGCTTCGTTCGGCACGGCGTGCGGATCGGGCTGCTCGACTCCCGCTTGGCCGAGCGGTTCGATCTGGACCGACTGAGTCGGGCGCTCGTTCCGCAGCGCGACGACCTGCTCCGCTTCATCGGCGCCCAGACCATGCGCACCCGCTACATGCTCACCGATCGGGAGCACAGGCCGTTCGAGGTGCCGCAGTTCTTCTGGATGCGGGTGGCCATGGGCCTGGCGCTGAACGAGTCCGATCCGGACGCGGTGGCGGTCGAGCTGTACGACGCCATGTCCCGCCTGGAGTACCTGGCCGCGGGATCGACGCTGGTCAACGCCGGGACGCCCTACGCCCAGTTGTCCAACTGCTTCGTGCTCCAGATGGAGGACGACATCGAGCACATCGCCAAATCGGTACGGGACGTCATGTGGCTGACGAAGGGAACCGGAGGTATCGGCCTCTCGGTGTCCAAGCTGCGCTCCGAGGGATCGCCGATCCGGTCCAACAACACCACGTCCACGGGTCCGATCCCGTTCATGCACACGATCGACTCGACCCTGCGAGCGGTGTCCCGGGGCGGCAAGAAGTTCGGCGCGTTGTGCTTCTACATGGAGAACTGGCACCTGGATTTCGCCCAGTTCCTGGACCTGCGGCAGAACTCCGGCGACCCGTACCGGCGCACCCGCACCGCCGACACCGCGGTCTGGCTCTCCGACGAGTTCATGAAGCGAGTCCGGACCGGACAGGGCTGGTACCTGTTCGATCCGCTCGACACCCCTGACCTGGTCGAGCTTTTCGGCGCCGCGTTCTCCACGCGCTACTGTGAATACGTCGACATGGCCGAGCGCGGCGAGCTGCCTCGATTCACCAAGATCGGCGCCCGGGCCCAGTGGCGAGCCATCCTGATCAGCCTGCAGACCACCTCGCACCCATGGATCACGTTCAAGGACACCATCAATTCCCGGGCGTTGAACGACAACACCGGCACCATCCACCTGTCGAACCTGTGCACCGAGATCTGCCTGCCCCAGGACCGGGACAACGTGGCCGTGTGCAACCTGGCCTCGGTCAACCTGTCCCGGCATCTGGTCGATGGAGCCCGGGACGGCGCCGTCGAGCACGGTGGCTCGGGTGCGCAGGCGCGGATGGACTGGAACCTGCTGGCCCGGTCGACCCGGTCAGCGGTCCGCCAGCTGGACAACCTGATCGACATCACGCTGTCGTCGGTACCGGAGTCCGAGCACAGCAACGAACGAAATCGGGCCATCGGCCTGGGCGTGATGGGTTTCACCGACGTGGTGGAACGGCTCGGCCTGTCCTACGAGAGCGAGGACGCCGCCCGGTGGGTCGACGAGCTGCTCGAGTTCGTGTCCTGGCACGCCATCGACGCCAGCGCCGACCTGGCCCGAGAACGGGGCAGCTATCCCAATTTCGCCGGCTCGGGGTGGTCCCGCGGGCTGGTGCCGATCGACACGGTGGACCGGCTGGCCGCCGACCGCGGGGTCGAGGTGCAGGTCGACCGGACCACCCGGCTGGACTGGAACGCCCTGCGGGTCAAGGTGCGCGGCGGGATCCGCAACGCCACCCTGCTCGCCATCGCGCCGACCGCGTCGATCGGCCTGGTCGCCGGCACCACGCCGGGTCTGGATCCCCAATTCAGCCAGATCTTCTCCCGCACCACCGCGGCCGGGAAGTTCCTGGAGGTGAACCGGAATCTGGTGGCCGATCTGCAGTCTCGCGGTCTGTGGGAGGCGGTCCGGGCCGACCTGTTGCGGCATCAGGGCGATTTGTCGGCCATCGACGCGGTGCCGGCCGATCTCAAGGCCATCTACCGCACCTCGTTCCAGCTCTCGCCCTCCGCGTTCGTGAACATCGCGGCCCGGGCCCAGAAGTGGATCGATCAGGCCATCAGTCGCAACATCTACCTCGCCTCCCGGGACATCGCCGAGATGGAGCGGCTGTACGCCGATGCCTGGGAACGCGGCGTGAAGACCACCTACTACCTGCACATGATGCCGCGCCACACGGCCGAGCAGTCCACGGTCGCGGTGAACAAGGCAGCCGAGCTGCAGACCTCGTCCGGAACGGCCCGACGCGGCTTCGGCGGCCGCCGGGCCGTCGCCGAGATCCCCGCTCCCGCGACCCTCGAACTCGACGACATCTCGGGCACCACGTGCCCGATCGACCCCATGGAGCGTCTGCAATGCGAGTCCTGCCAGTGAACCGCGGCATCCTGGGTACCGGGATTTCACAGGGCCTGCTGCTCAAACCGGTCACCTACCCGTGGGCGTACGACCTCTACCACCAGGCCGTGGCCAACACCTGGTTCCCGAACGAGATCCAGCTGGGTGAGGACCTTTCCGATTTCTCCCGGATGACGCCGGACGAGCGGGCCGCGCTGACCCACCTGATGAGCTATTTCAATCCCAACGAGTTGCTGGTCAACAAGGCGCTGGCCTTCGGCGTGTACCCGTATGTGAACGCGGCCGAATGCCACCTGTACCTGGCCAAGCAGATGTGGGAGGAGGCCAATCACTGCATGGCCTTCGAATACGTGCTGGAGACGTTCCCGATCGACCGAGAGGCCGCTTACTCCTCCCACGTCACGGTGCCGTCGATGGCGGCCAAGGAGGAGTTCGAGGTCCGCTACATCCGCCGGATGACGCAGGCCACGCTGGACATCACCACGGCCGCGGGCAAGCAGGACTTTGTCCGGAACCTGGTGGCCTACAACGTGATCCTCGAGGGCATCTGGTTCTATTCGGGTTTCCTGGTGGCGCTGTCGTTCCGGCAGCGGAACCTGTTGCGCAACTTCGCCTCCCTGATCGACTGGGTGGTCCGCGACGAGAGCCTGCACCTGAAGTTCGGCATCAACCTGATCCTGACCGTGCTGGAGGAGAACCCGGAGATCGCCACCGACGAGTTCGCCGACGAGATCCGGGGCATGATCCTGGACGCGGTCGAGATGGAGGCGGCCTACAACCGAGATCTGCTCCCCCGCGGCATTCTGGGCATGAACGCCGACTACCTCAACCAGTACGTCGAGTATCTGGCCGATCGCCGGCTGGAGGAACTCGGCTTCGAGCCCGAATACCGGGTGGCCAATCCGGCCAAGTGGATGGCCACCGCCAACGACACCTTGCAGCTGGTCAACTTCTTCGAGGCGACCAACACCTCTTACGAGGTCAACGCACGCGCCGGAGCCCACTGACGCCAGTGCCGGACCACCCACCGCTCGGTGGGCGGGAGCAACGTCGGGAGGAGCAACAACACCATCGCGCCGGCCAGCGCACCGCCGAACACATCGGTGACCCAGTGGGTGTCCAGGTAGACGGTGCCGGCGCCGACGGTCAGGGTCAGAGCGACCACGCCCCAGATCGCGGCCCGGCGATGCCGGGTCGCCGTCCAGGCCAGCACCCCGAACAGCATGACCACATTGGCGACATGTCCGGACGGGTAGATGGTGCCGCCGTCGAACACCGCGGTGGGGTGGCTGGTGAGCTGCGGGCCGAGCCGGCCGGTGAGTGTCTTGACCACACCCACGAGCAGGTTCAGCAGCAGCAAGGCCAGTCCGAGGCGGATCAGCGGACGCGGTGAGCGGAACCGCCAGGAAATCCAGAGGAGCCAGGGCAGGGCGGCCAATGTCGACGGACCACGTTGACCGATCACCACGTAGGTCAGGATCCAGGGCTGCAGCCCTGGCCACCGCTGGGCCAGCTGCCAGTGCAACGCGTCCCGATCCACCGTATCCAGCGGCGACCCGAGGACCACAGCCACGGTCAGCCCGACGAACACGAGGGACACGACCAACAGCGCGTCGATCCGGGACGGTCGCTGCAGCCACCGCGAGCGCAGCGTCGGACGGGCGAGCGGGGCAGACAGGAGCACGTCCTCCACTGCTACCGACCGTTACTGTGCTCCGGCCCAGAAAGAGGTGAACGGGTGACCCACGCTCACTCAGTGGGCCGCGCTCAGGTCGGGGACGAGCTCACCGCACCGTCCAGGTGTCATGGCCGGCAAGCAGGGTGGCCAGGTCACCGTGGCCCTGCCGGTGCACGGCCAGGTCGAGCTGGTCGGCCATGGCCTGGTCGTAGGTCGGCCGCTCGAACGACCGGAACACCCCGATCGGGGTGTTCGCCAACGTGGTCGGGTGCGACAGCCGGGACAACGCGAAGGCGGTCGACGGGTCGGGGTCGTGGGCGTCGTGCACGACCAGGTCCGCCTCATCCAGCCCGTCGAGGCTGACGACCTCCAGCCGCCCGGAGGGGCCGCGAATCACACCCTGGGACGCGGACCGGATCGGCTGCCCGTGCTCCAGTCGGAGCGTCACCTCGTCCCGGCTGGCCGGGTCCTTGAGCGGCTCCCAGGCGTTGTCGTTGAAGATGTTGCAGTTCTGGTAGATCTCGACCAGCGCGGTGCCCTGATGCTCGGCCGCCGCGCGCAGGGTCGCGGTCAGGTGGGCCCGGTCCGAGTCGATCGTTCGGGCCACGAAGGAGGCCTCCGCGCCGAGCGCGATGGAGACCGGGTTGAAGGGCACGTCGAGCGAGCCCATCGGGGTCGACTTGGTCACCTTGCCGACCTCGGAGGTGGGCGAGTACTGACCCTTGGTCAGGCCGTAGATGCGGTTGTTGAAGAGCAGGATTTTCAGGGACACGTTGCGGCGCAACGCGTGCATGAGGTGATTGCCGCCGATCGAGAGCGCGTCACCGTCGCCCGAGATCACCCACACCGACAGGTCCCGCCGGGTGGCCGCCAAGCCGGTCGCGATGGCGGGGGCGCGGCCGTGGATGGAGTGCATCCCGTAGGTGTTCATGTAGTACGGAAGCCGGGCCGCGCAACCGATCCCGGAGATGAAGACGATGTTCTCCCGGGCCACGCCCAGGGCGGGCATGAACCCCTGGATGCCGGCCAGGATCGCATAGTCGCCGCAGCCGGGGCACCAGCGCACTTCCTGGTCGCTCTTGAAGTCCTTGGCCACCAACGGGATCGGTGCGGCGGGCACCAACTTCAGCGATTCCGGGCGGACCACGGGTCCGGTGTTTCTCATGCGGTCACCTCGACGATATGGCCCATCCGGCCGGCGGTCCCGATGGTGGTCTCGCCCAGTCCGCCGTCGGCGATGTCGGCGATCTTCTCGGCCAACTCGGCGATCCGGAAGGGCAGCCCGCGGACCTGGTTGATACCAATGGCGTCGACCAGGAACAGGCCGCGGATCAGGAGCGACAGCTGGCCCAGGTTCATCTCCGGGACGACCACCCTCTGATAGCGACGCAGTGCTTCCTCGGTACCCGGCGGGAACGGGTTCAGGTGCCGCAGGTGGGCCTGCGCGACCGCGCGACCCTGCGCCCGGAGCGCCCGGACCGCGCCGCTGATCGGCCCGAACGTGGAGCCCCAGCCGACCACGAGGACGTCGGCGTTCCCGGTCGGGTCGTCGACCTCGAGCGGAGCCAACGAGTCGGCGATGCCGGCCACCTTGGCCGCGCGGGTGCGGACCATGAGGTCGTGATTGGCCGGGTCGTAGGAGATCGACCCGTGTCCGTCGGCCTTCTCGATCCCGCCGATCCGGTGCTCGAGACCGGCGGTGCCGGGAATCGCCCAGGGCCGGGCCAACGTCTCCGGGTCGCGCAGGTACGGCCAGAAGGCGTCATCGTGGTTGGGCGCCGTGGCGAAGTCGACCCGCAGCTCGGGCAGGTCGGACACGGCCGGGATCCGCCACGGCTCGGAGCCGTTGGCCAGGTAGCCGTCAGAGAGCAGGAACACCGGCGTCCGGTAGGTGACCGCAATCCGGGCCGCCTCCAGCGCCGCATCGAAACAGTCCGACGCGGACCGGGCCGCGATCACCGGCACCGGGGCCTCGCCGTTGCGGCCGAACATGACCTGCAGCAGGTCGGCCTGTTCGGTCTTGGTCGGCAGGCCCGTGGACGGGCCACCGCGCTGCACGTCCACGACGATCAGCGGTAGCTCCAGGGACACGGCCAGCCCGATGGCCTCGCTCTTGAGCGCGATGCCCGGGCCGGACGTGGTGGTGACCCCGAGCGCGCCGCCGTACGAGGCACCGATGGCGGCGGCCACCCCGGCGATCTCGTCCTCGGCTTGGAAGGTGCGGACCGCGAAGTTCTTCAGATGGCTCAGCTCGTGCAGGATGTCGCTGGCCGGGGTGATCGGGTACGAGCCCAGGAAGAGCGGCAGCCCGGACCGCTGCGATGCCGCCACGAGCCCGTAGGCCAAAGCCTGGTTGCCGCGGATGGTGCGGTATTGACCGGCCGGCAGCACGGCCGGCTTGACCTCGTAGGAGACCGCGAAGTCCTCGGTCGTCTCGCCGTAGTTCCAGCCCGCCTGCAACGCCATCAGGTTGGCCCGCAGCACCTCCGGCTTCCGGGAGAACTTGGATTCCAGGAACATCCGGGTGCCTTCGAGCGGGCGGTGGTACATCCAGGACAGCAGGCCCAGGGCGAACATGTTCTTGGCCCGCTCGGACTCCTTGCGGGGCAGGCCGACCTCGTGCACGGACTCCACGGTGAGGTGGGTCAGCGCCAGCGCGTGCACCTGGTAGGCCGCCAGACTGCCGTCCTCGATGGGATTCGCCGCATAACCGACCTTGCTCAGGTTGCGAGGGGTGAACTCGTCGGTGTTCACGATGACGGTGCCGCCCCGGGGCACGTCGGCCAGGTTCGCCTTCAGCGCGGCCGGGTTCATGGCGACCAGCACCGACGGAGCGTCGCCGGGGGTCATCACGGCGTGGTCGGCGAAGTGGAGTTGGAATGCCGACACGCCGGGCAGAGTGCCGGCCGGGGCTCGGATCTCGGCCGGGAAGTCGGGCAGGGTGGACAGCCCGTTGCCGAAAGTGGCGGTCTCGGTGGTGAACCGGTCGCCGGTGAGCTGCATCCCGTCGCCGGAGTCGCCGGCAAATCGGATAACCACATCCCCGACCGCGGTTCGCGGCGTGCCTTGCACCGTCACGACAGCTCGTCCTTGCCTCTCGCCCGTGCCGCTCCTGCCGGCGCCACTACCAATAGTTCACTGTGCCATCTTCGGGCAGCTTCCCGTGCCGACCCGCGGCGTCCTCTACCGACCGGGCGCGCATGAACCTGCTGTGGCGCAATCGACAGCCGGGAGACCGCCATGTGGTGACAGCGGCGGCTCTCACTGTGAATGGGGCGCGATCCGCGCTACCACGACAGCCGGGCTCCGAGACGGGGATCAGGCCTTCTTGGCCGACGGCGTCGAGGTCGCGCTCGACGCCGTCGCGACTCACTCCGAGTCGACGATTTCGCGGGGCGGGCCGGGCAGAGCCCGCTCGTAGTTGATGACGCCGGGCACAACCTTGCGCGAGGTGCATGCGGGCCGGTCGTTCGCGATGAGCACCGCGATCCAGGGCAGCGGCACCGAGAGCACGATCAACAGGATGGCCAGCCACGGAGTGTGCAGGCAGGCGAAACCGGCCACCAGCAACGGAATACGCATGCCCATCATGATCAGATAGCGGCGCCGACGACTCCGGACCTGCTCGTCGTAGGACCGCTCCGCATGGGTGATAACCACCGTCTCGGACCGCCCACGGCGAGGCTCAGCGGACGTACTCATCGCTTACCTCCGCTCGACTGACTTCTTGATCGACGGTACTCCGGCGAGGTCCGTCCGGTCCGGTGGCGACCACCCCGGCGACCCGATCGACCGCCGCGCGAGGGCTGTGCCTGCGGCGATCGTCTCGACCCGCCGGCCGGCCACCCCGCGGGGTGAGGAGCGTCACCGGACGCGAGTCATCGAACCGGTGTTCGCCGACGCGGGCGAGGCATCGGAGGGCTGAGCAGACTCAGGGTGTCAGCCGGGCCACGAAGGTGTATCGGTCGCCGCGGTACCAGCTGCGCACCCATTCCATGGGCTGCTCGTCGGCCGTGAAGCTGTGCCGGGAGAGCACGAGCATGGGCAGGCCGGTGTCGGTGTCCAGCAGCTCCGCCTCGGCCGGGGTGGCCGACGCAGTCTCGATCGTTTCCTCGGCCCAGGCCGGGGCCACCCCGAACTCGTCGGCCAGCACGCGATAGAGCGATTGACCGTCCCCGAGCAGGCGCAGCAGGTGCGGGAAGCGGGTGGCCGACAGGTGCGAGGTTTCCAGCGCCACCGGTTGGTCGTCGGCCAACCGGAGACGCTCGATCCGGAAGATCGGTTGACCTGGTTCGACGCCCAGACGGGAAGCCACCGCGGGGACGGCCTTGGTGCGCTCGGCCGAGAGCAACCGGGTCGAGGGCAGAAAGCCCTGGGCCCGGGCCTGGTCGGTGAAGCTGATCATCTGCAGCGGCCAACTGATCTTGGGCTTGGCCACGAAGGTGCCCGAGCCCTGCCGCCGGACCAGCCGGCCGTCTCCGACCAACTCCGACAGTGCCTGGCGCACTGTTGTTCTCGACGTGGACAGGGCCGCAGCCAGCTCCCGCTCGGTGGGCACCGCGGTGCCCGGGGCGAGTCGTTCGATGAACTCCAGCAGGTGTTGCTTGACCACCCAGTATTTCGGCGCGGCCACCGTCAGCGTCTTGCTCGCGGACCCGACGGCCATGCGGGGTTGCTCCCTTCGCCTGTGCACCGAATTGCCTCGCACCGAATCGCCATAGAAGTCCGGTCGCCCTTGTACCGGCACCGGCCCGACGCTTAAGATTGGTCTACACCAATTCTAGAGGACGGAGACGGCGGGTGTCGAGCGCGCAGGAATTGTCGCGAATGGCCCGGGAGTGCCTGCTGCTGGGGTACACCGGGCTCGAGCCGCCCGGCTGGCTGCTGGACGCCCTCGCCGAAGGGCTCGGCGGGGTCGTTCTCTTCGCGAACAACCTGACCGGGACCGACGTCGATGTCCGCACATTGACCGACCGACTGCGGGCGGCGGCCGGCCGGGACGTGGTGATCGCCCTGGACGAGGAGGGCGGCGACGTCACCCGGCTCGATCAGCACCGCGGCAGCCGGTACCCGGGTGCGGCCGCCCTGGGCGCCCTGGACGATCCGCAAGCCACCGAGGAGGTGTACGCGGCTATCGGGGCCCGGCTGGCCGACGTCGGCGTGACCCTGAACCTGGCGCCGGTCGCGGACGTCAACTCTCAGCCCCGGAACCCGGTCATCGGAGTGCGTTCCTTCGGTGCCGACCCCGCCCAGGTGAGCAGGCAGGTGGGCGCGGCTGTGCGGGGTCTGCAACGCAGCGGGATCGCCGCCTGCGCCAAGCACTTTCCCGGGCATGGCAACAGCGTGGACGACTCGCACCACGAGGTGGCCACGCTGGCCCAGAGCCGGGAGGAACTGGATGCGACCGACCTCCCGCCCTTCCGGGCGGCGATCGAGGCCGGCGTGGCGGCCATCATGACCGGCCATCTGCTGGTCCCCGCCCTGGATCCGGACCGGCTGGTCACGGTCAGCCCGGCCGCGACGAGACTGCTGCGCGAGGATCTCGGTTTCACCGGTGCGATCGTCACCGACGCGCTCGAGATGCGCGCCCTGGCTGGGACTGTCGGCATGACCGAAGGGTTCGTGCAGGCCCTCGTGGCCGGGGCCGACGCGCTGGAGACCGGCGCGCGGGCCTACCCGCAGCTGCTGCAGGACATCCCGCGGGCCGTGGTCGCCGCGGTGCGTGAGGGCCGGTTGACGCCGGAACGGCTGACCGAGGCCGCGGCCCGCACCGCCACCCTGGCCCGACCCGGTCGGGCGGCCGAGTTCCGGTCCACCGACGCCGCCCGCCGCAGCCTGCAGACGACCGGCGACCTGACCCTGTCCGGAGACGACCTGCTGATCGTGGAATGCCGGACCCCGAACGGGATGGCCACCGGCGAGATGCCGTGGTCTTTTGCGGACGAGCTCGCCACCCGGCTGCCCCAGGCCCAGGTGGTGGTGGTGGATGGCCCGAACCAGGTTCCCGCCGCCGTGGCGGCGCTGGCCCGGGCCCGGCCGACCGTGCTCGCCGTTCGGGACCCGGACCGATTCCCCTGGCAGCGAGAGGTTCTCGCCGCCCTGGAAACAAACCCCCAGGTGGTGCTGGTGGACCTGGGGTGGCCGGCCGAGCTGCCCGCCGGGCGGCCGGTGCTGCGCACCCACGGGGTGGCGCCCGATCTGCTGGCCGCGGCCGCGCAGGTCCTCGCCGACGCCGTGACGACCGACCGACGGACAGGATGAACTGACAGGATGAATGCAATGCCGACCTCCTCCCCCGGCGCCTTGATGGCGACCGAGATCGCCGAACAGCCCGACAGTCTGGCCCGGCTGCTGGCCGAGGGTGGTGACGAGCTGGCCGAGGCCCGGGAGCGGATCCTGCGGGCCGCCCCGCGCATGGTGCTGTTCGCCGGTCGCGGCACCAGCGATCACGCCGGCCTCTACGGGAAGTACCTGGTCGAGGTGGGGTGGGGCCGGCCGGCCGGATTGATCTCCCCCTCCACCACGACCGTCTATCACTCCCGGCCGGACCTGTCCGGGGTGCTGTTCCTGGCCGTGAGCCAGTCCGGCGGCTCGCCCGATCTCATCGACTCGCTGACCGCCGCCCGGGAGGGCGGCGCGCTCACCGTGGCCGTGACCAATAATCCGGAGTCGGATCTGGCCCAGGCGGCCGAGGTCTCCGTCGACGTCCGGGCCGGCACCGAACGGGCGGTGGCGGCGACCAAGACCTACACCGCGGAACTCCTGGCCCTGCACCAGTTGCTCACCGGTGATCGGGAAGCGGCCCGGCGGCTGCCGGACGCGGTGGCCCGGACGCTGGCCGGCGGAGGCGGGATCAGCGCCGCCGACCGCTACCGGTTCGCCGAGCGGGTGGTCACCACCGGCCGGGGCTACGGGTACCCGACCGCCCGGGAGGCGGCGCTGAAGCTGATGGAGACCTCGTACCTGGCGGCGCAGGCCTTCTCCGGCGCCGACCTGCTGCACGGGCCACTGGCCATGATCGACCGTTCGGTCCCGGTGCTGGCCATCACCGGCCCGGGTCCGGGCGGTCGGGCCATGGCGCCGGTTCTCCAGCGGCTGGCCGAGGCCGGCGCCGACATCCTGGAAGTCGGTACGGCTTCAGGAATCCCGCTGGCCGACGCGGGCATCGCCGACGAACTCCGGCCGATCCTGGAGATCCTGCCGCTGCAGCAGCTGGCTTGGCGGCTGGCCCTGGACCGGGGTGGCGACCCGGACGCCCCCCGCGGACTGGCCAAGGTCACGCACAGCTTATGAACCACACCGAATTGGACCTGCTCGCGCCGGCCGAGCTCATCGGCACCCTGCTGGCCGGGGAGGCCCGCGTGGTCCCCGCGGTCACCGCGGTGACCAACGAGATCGCCGCCGCCGCCGACCTGCTGGCCGCCGCGCTGGACCTTGGCGGGCGTTGGGTGTTCCTGGGCGCCGGGACCTCCGGACGGGTCGCGTACGGCGAAGCGGCCGAGCTGCCCGGCACCTTCGGCATCGATCCGGCCCGGTCGATCGGCCGGGTCGCCGGGGGTTGGCCAGGTGGCGGCGCGGGGGCCGACGCCGCGGAGGACGACACCGCGGCCGGACAGGCCGCGGCCGACGATCTGGAACCCGACGACGTGTTGATCGCGGTGGCGGCCAGCGGCCGGACCCCCTACACGCTGGCGGCCGCCCGCCGGGCCCAGGAGCAGCGGGCGAAGGTCATCGCCGTCACCGTGCATCCCGGCTCTCCGCTCGGCCGGCTGGCCGACCTGGCCATCGAGGTGGCCGTCGGCGACGAGGTGCTGCGTGGCTCCACCCGGATGAACGCCGGCACCGCCCAGAAGATCGTGCTCAACGTGTTGACCACGGCGGCGATGGTCCGGACCGGCCGCGTGCACGGTGACCTGATGGTCGACGTCGTGCCGGCCAACGCGAAGCTCCAGCAGCGCTCGGCCGGGATCGTGGCCGAAATCGCCGGGGTCGACATGAGCCGCGCCACACAGGCCCTGACGGCCTGCAACGGAAACGCACGAGCCGCCGTCCTGCTCCTGGTGGGTTCTCTGCCGCCGGATGCCGCGCAACGGCTGGCCTCGGTCCACCCCCGGCTCCGGGACGCCTTGACCGAATTGTCATCAGCAGATCCGGCGCAGTGATTGACACCGAGATTGGTCTATGCCAATCTCGATATTGGTATAGACCAATCTGGCCGATCGGTTCGATCAGCCGGTATCCCCCCTCGTAGGAGGCAGTGTTGAATCGGAAAGTGGTTGGCGTGCTCGCGCTGGCATCAGTGGCGGCCCTGACGCTGAGCGCGTGCGGTTCGTCGAGTTCGGCGGGGGCTTCTTCGTCCTCCTCGTCCTCGAGCAGCAGCAGTTCCTCATCGGCCGACAGCAGCTCGGCGGCCGCGTCCTCGAGTAGTTCCTCGTCGGCCAGCAGCGACGCGTCGTCGGCGCCGAGCAGCGCCGCCTCGTCGGCGGCATCGTCCGTCGGTGGCTCCGGGGCCGGCAAGACCATCACGGTCTGGTTGCAGAGCGACGCCCAGAAGGGCTGGCCCGATGTGGTCAGTCAGGCCACCAGCCGCTTCACCGCGGCCACCGGCGCCCAGGTCAAGATCGAATGGCAGCAGTGGGCGAACTACACCACCAAGCTGGACTCGACCTTCGCCGGAACCACGGCCATCCCGGACGTGGTCGAGCTGGGCAACACCCAGACCGCCTCGTACATCGCGGGCGGCGCCTTCAGCGACCTGACCGGTGACAAGGGGAACTTCGAGAACTCCGCGACCTGGCTGCAGGGCCTGTCCGAGTCGGGCACCTCACCCGACGGCAAGCTCTACGCGGTGCCCTACTACGCCGGCAGCCGAGTGGTCATCTACCGCAAGGATCTGTGGACCAAGGCCGGCGTCACCACCGCGCCGACCACCCTGGACGAGATGTACGCGGACTTGGACAAGGTGAAGGCGGCCAACGCATCTGACCCGAACTTCTCGACGTTCTACATGCCGGGCAAGTACTGGTACGCGGCCATGTCCTTCGTCTACGGCGCCGGCGGCAAGATCGCCGACAACTCCGGCGGCCAGTGGGCCGGCGGGCTGTCCAGTGCCCAGGCTCAGACCGGGTTGGCCGACTGGGCCAAGCTGGCCACCAAGTACTCGGTCGGGGGCACCACCAAGGACGAGTCCGACCAGGACGGCATCTTCGCCCAGGGCCACACCGCCGCCATTCTGGGCAACGGCTGGGAGGTCGGCTCCATCACCGACCCGAAGACCGGAAAGCCCTCCCTGGCACCGGATCTGGGCACCTTCCCGCTGCCGGGCAGCGCGGCCGGCACCCCGACTCCGTCCTTCCTGGGCGGCTCGGACCTGGCCGTGCCGCAGAAGTCGAGCAACGCCGACCTGGGCAAGCAGTGGATCAAGTTCTACACGGACACCACCAGCCAGACCATGCTGGCCAAGTTCGCGATCCCGAACACCACCTCGCTGCTCAAGGTCTACGCAGCCGGCGGCGGCGTGAACGAGTCGACCGCGGCGGCCGCGGCGAACACCTGGTTCGTGCCCAACACGCCGAACTGGGCCAACGTCGAGAGCAACAACGTGCTGCAGAACATGTTGTCCGCCATCGCCACGGGTAAGTCGTCCACCGATTCGGCGAAGTCGGCCGACGGCCAGATCGCGCAGATCCTGAACGCGAGCTGAAATGACGACCACCGCGACCCGGCCGCGACCCGGCACCAGCACCAAGCCCCGTCGTGGCCGGGCCTCGGTGGTCCCCTATCTGTTGATCGTGCCCTGCCTGGTGGTGCTGGCGGTGATCACCGCCTGGCCGCTGGTCAAGATCGTCGTGCTGTCCATGCAGTTGCAGCCGGCCGGCAAGTTCGCCCTGTTCCACAGCGGGTCGACGCCGTTCGTCTGGTTCGCCAATTACGGCAAGGTGTTGTCCGACCCCACCTTCTGGACGGTGGTGCTGCGCACCCTGGTCTTCACCGTCATCTGCGTGAGCGTCTCGGTGGTGCTCGGATTCGGCGTCGCCCTGCTCCTGAACCGGGTGTCGAACTGGGCCCGGATCGTGCTCACCACGGTGCTGTTGTTCTGCTGGGCGGTGCCCTCGACGGTGTCCACGCAGATCTTCTACTGGCTGTTCTCCAGCCAGTACGGGGTGGCCAACTACGTGCTGGACAAGCTGCCCGGAGTGCAGCTGCAGGGGCACGACTGGTTCGCGAACCCGACCCAGGGTCTGGCCGTGGTCGTCATCGTGGTGGTCTGGGGCGCCATCCCGCTGCTGGCCATCTCCCTGCACGCGGGTCTCACCCAGATCCCCAAGGAAGTCCTGGAGGCCGCCCAGATCGACGGGTCGGGCCGTTGGAAGACGCTGCGCTACCTGATCTTTCCCTACCTCGCGCCACTGCTGACGATCTTGACCACGCTGTCCATCATCTGGGACTTCGGGGTGTTCAACCAGATCTGGTTCATGCGCAACGGTCATCCCGAACCCGGCTACCAAACGGTGGGCATCTACATGTACACGCAGGGCGTGGGCAGTTCTCACTACAACACCGGCGCCACCGTCGGCGTGCTCATGATGGTGATGCTGCTCCTGGTGATGGTCTTCTACATCCGTCAACTCTTCCGGACGTCGGACTCGTGACCGCGCAAATGGATCGGACGCGGGCGGGCGTCACGTCGTCCGGGCAGGCGCCGATCGGTCCGGTCCGCGCCCAGCGGCGTCGGGCCCGGTCCTGGGCGACCGCCGGTTGGAACACCCTGGCCGTGGCCCTGTCGGCGGTGCTCGGTTTCCCGATCTACTGGATGCTCATCACCGCGTTCAAGACCAGCTCCGACATCAACACCCTGGTCCCGCAGTTCTGGCCGGCCCACCCCACGCTGAACGGGTTCGCCGAGGTGTTGTCCGACCCGAGCTTTCGGGCCAACCTGGCCAACTCCCTGATCATCACGCTGGCCTGCGTGATCATCAGCCTGGTCATCGGCTTCGGCGGCGCACTGGCCATCGCCCGGTTCCGGTTCCTCGGTCGCAAGATCTTCATCGCCGTGGTCCTGGTGGTCCAGATGATCCCGCTGCTGGCCCTGACCATCCCGATGTCGCTGCTGCTGGACGGCCTGCACCTGAAGAACACCCTGATCGGGGTGATCGCCACCTACCTGATGTTCACCATGCCGTACGTGGTGTGGACGCTGCGGACCTTCATCGCCGGCGTGCCCCGCGACCTGGACGAGGCCGCGATGGTGGACGGCTGCACCCGCTGGCAGACCTTCTACAAGATCATCCTGCCGCTGGTCGGGCCCGGCCTGATCGCCACCGGCGTCTACGGCTGGATCCTGGCCTGGAACGAGTTCGTGCTGGCCAACACGCTGCTGGTCGACAACGACAAGCAGACCCTGATGATCTACCTGCTGGTGTTCCAGTCCAGCCCGGTGCACGGCGCCGACTGGTCCGGACTGATGGCCGCTTCGACCCTGACGGCCCTGCCCGTGGTGGTGCTGTTCGTGCTGTTCTCCCGGCGCATCTCGGCCGGCCTGACCTCCGGCGCGGTGAAGGGATGACCGTTCTCGGGGCGAGCGCCGGCGACGGGGGGGAAATTCTCGGCAACGCTCGCGTGGTCACGCCCGGCGGGGTGCTGGACCGCGGCTGGGTGTCGATCGAAGGCGGCCGGGTGGTACGGGTGGAGTCGGGCCCGGTCCCCCCGGGCCTGGAGTATCACGACCTCGACAGCGGCTGGCTGGTCCCGGGTTTCATCGACCTGCACGTGCACGGCGGCGGTGGTCACGACTTCACCCACTCCTGTGCCGATATCGAGGCGGGCGTGGCTTTCCACCGCGGCCACGGCACCACCACCACCCTGGTCTCGCTGATGGCCGGGCCGCTGGACGACGTGTGCACTCAGCTCGGCTGGATCGCCGAGCTGGCCGCCCGAGCCGGCAGCGGTATCGCCGGTGCCCACCTGGAGGGCCCGTTCCTGTCCCACAGCCGTTGCGGCGCACAGAATCCCGTCCATCTGCGGCGACCCGACCGTCAGGAGCTGGCCAAGCTGCTCGAGGCCGGACAGGGTACGGTCCGCTCGGTCACCCTGGCGCCCGAACTACCCGGTGCGCTTGACCTGATCGACGATGTGGTCGCCTCCGGCGCGCTGGCCGCGGTCGGGCACACCGACGCCGATTACGACCAGGCCGCGGCCGCGTTCGACCGCGGCGCCACCCTGGCCACCCACCTGTTCAACGCCATGCCCGAGTTCCGGCATCGGGCCCCCGGGCCAGTCGGCGCGGTCTTCGATCGTCAGATCGCCTTCGAGCTGGTCAACGACGGCACCCACGTGGACCCGACCGTCGTCCGGGTCGCCGCGCACGCCGCCGGGCAGTCGTTGGTGCTGGTCACCGACGCGATCAGCGCGGCCGGGGTCGGGGACGGGGACTTCTCCCTGGGCGACCAGCCGGTCCGGGTGGCCGACGGTGCGGCCCGGCTGGCCGGAGGGTCGCAGCTGGCCGGCAGCGTGCTCACCATGGACGTGGCCTTCCGCCGGGCCGTACAAGAGATCGGGCTGAGCATGGAGCAGGCGGTGCACGCCGCATCGGCCCTGCCGGCCGAGCTGCTCGGCCTGACCGACCGCGGCCACCTCGAGGTGGATCGTCGTGCCGACCTTCTCGTGCTGGACGACGAACTGAACGTGGCCGCGGTGATGACCGGCGGTGTATTCCGCTGATTTCGCTCCAGGCGCCGCCCGGACCCGGTCCCCACGTGCTCGGAATGGACATGGGTGGGACACATTTTCGCGGCATTTTGCTCGATCAAGCCGGAAATGCCGGAAAAGTCGGGAGAATAGCGGTGCCGGAGTCGGTCGATGACCGGACCCGGCTGCCGGTGCAGATCGCGCTCGCGTCGGGGGCGGGCGCGATCGGCCTAGCCGTGGCGGGGGTGGTCGAGAACCGGGTCGTGCACGATTCGGTCAACCTGGGCCTGGCCGGAGTCGAATACGGGTCCCTGCTGGACACTCTCGGCGTGCCCGCGGTGGTGGTCAACGACGCGGTGGCCGCCGGGACGGCCGAGGCGCAACACCTCGACCCGACCGGCGCAGGCCTGACGCTCTTCCTCTCCATCGGCACCGGAATCGGCGGAGCCCTGCTGCAGCGCGGTGAACCGGTGCGGGGGAGGCGCCGGGCAGTCGGCGAGGTCGGGCACATGGTGATCGATCCGAAGGGTCCCCGGTGCGGCTGTGGCCGCGCCGGATGCTGGGAGACTCTCTGCAGCGGGAAGGCTCTGGCCGCGGCGGCGGCGCCGGGCACGATCGACGAGCTGGTCGCCCGGGGCGATCCGGCCTGGATCCGCGCGGTCGAGATGTTCGCGCTCGGCCTGGACAACCTCTGCATTGCGCTGGCCCCCGACCTGATCATCCTGGGCGGCGGGGTGATGGCCCGGCGCGGTCCGGTCGCCGCGGCCTACCTGGCCGCGACCCGGACGCTGCGCTGGGGCCGCGGGATCGATGTCACCACTGCCGTTCTCGGCGATGACGCGGGGGCCATTGGAGCGGCCCAGCTGGCCCTGCCGCTGTTGGAGCCGTTGACGGCTTAGCGTGAGATCAGGGGGTTCTGGGTTCAGCAGAAGGAATGACGGTGATCACGCCATGGCCACATCCGAGCCGTACGTGCACGGCTATCGCGCCGACGAAAGCGTCCGTCTGGCCGACCAGGCGGATGCATTGGTGGAGTTGTTGCACGGCGGGACCGCGTTCGCACCCGGCGAACGGGTGCTCGAGATGGGCTGCGGGGTCGGGGCTCAGACCGTCACCCTGGCTGAACGAAGCCCGCAGACGGCCTTCGTCGCGGCCGATATCGCCCGCGACTCGGTGATGCAGGCGTCGCGTCGGATCGCTGCCGCCGGCCTGGCCAACGTCGAGTTCGTGGTCGCGGACGTGCTCGATGTGCCCCAGCCGCAAGGAACTTTGGCGGAAGCCTCGTTCGACCACGTCTTCGTCTGCTTCCTGCTCGAACACCTGCTTTCTCCCGTCGACGCACTGCGGAGACTTCGTCGCCTCATCCGACCCGGCGGCACCATCACCGTCATCGAGGGCGATCACGGCTCGGCCTATTTCCATCCGGACGACCCGGCCGCCCGGGCGGCCATCGCCTGCCAGGTGAGATTGCAACAGAACGCCGGAGGCGATGCCCTGATCGGCCGCCGGCTCTTTCCGCTCCTGCAGGAAGCGGATTTCTCGGAGATCGCCGTCGCCCCTCGGACCGTGTACATCGATGGCAGCCGGCCCGCCCTGGCCGACAGCTTCACCAGACGCACGTTCACGGCAATGATCTCGGGTGTGAGGGAATCGGCCGTCGCGGCCGGCCTGATCGACCCGGCCACCTTCGATGCGGGCATCACTGCCCTGCAGCGGACTGCCGAACCCGATGGGACTTTCTGCTACACGTTCTTCAAGGCGGTCGCGCGCCGGAGTCGCTGAACGTCGCCTCGCGCCTAATGTGTGCCCGTGCCCGCCAGCTCCCCGCTGTCCGACCTCGATGCCGTCGACCGCCTCGGCGACGACCTGCGTGCGGTCGAGTTCAACGCCGCCGCCGTGCCCGAAGTACTGGGCGACAGCGCTCACCGCGCCCTGGCCCGGGGTGAGTTCTTTCCGGCGCTGCGCGCCACCCGGGATCGCTCCCCGCTGACCACCGTGATCCGGCTGTTCCTGCTGGGCACCACGGAAACCGAATCGGCGGCGGCCCAGGCGCTCCCGACCCTGGGCCTGGCCCGGGCGCTGAAGCAGGGCGTGCTGGAACGGCACGACGGCGGTTGGCGGGCGGCCCTGGACATCCGGCCGCACGCCGACGACGAGCAGGAATTCCTGGTCGTCTCCGACCTGGACTCCGACACCCGGCCGGGGCCGGTCCGGCCGGATCACGTGCTCGGCATCGGGCAGGCCTCGGTGAACTTGGCCGCAGCCATCATCCGGGAGCCGGTCGGCTCCGTGCTCGACCTCGGCACCGGCTGCGGAGTACAGGCCCTGCACTGCTTCTCGCACGCGCAGCGAATCACCGCCACCGACACCAACCCGCGTGCGCTCGCTCTCGCGGCGGCCACCGCACGGTTGAACCACCAGGACTGGGACCTGCGTCGGGGGAATCTGTTCGAGCCGGTGGCCGGCGATCGGTTCGACCTGGTCGTCTCCAATCCGCCGTTCGTGGTCGGGCCGGGCGAGCAGCATTACGAATACCGCGATTCCGGAATGGTCGGCGACGGACTCTGCGCGGCCCTGGTGCAGGCGCTGCCCGGCCATCTCACCGAGGGGGGCACCGGCCAATTGCTGGCCAATTGGATGGTCCGGGAGGGCACCGACTGGCGGGATCGGGTCGGGAGCTGGCTGAGCGGCGGCCGCTGCGACGCCTGGGTGGTGCAGCGGGAGCTGGCCGACCCGGCCGAGTACGTGGCGCTCTGGCTGAAGGACGCCGGCGAGGAACAGACCGGCCCGGGTGAACAGTGGCTGGATTATTTCGCTGCGGAAAAGATCGTGGGCATCGGCATGGGCCTGATCACTTTGCGCCGCACCGACTCCGACGACCCCGACATCGTGCTGGACGAGATCACCGGGGCCGGCGAGGAGGTCACCGGGAGCGAGGCAGCCGCTTTCCTGGCTCGCCGGGCCTGGCTACGGGCCACCTCCGACGCCGAGTTGCTGGCCACGCCGCTCGCACTGGCCGCGGACGCCATCTTGGAGACCCGGGCCCTGGCCGGCCACGAGGGCTGGGCCACCGTGCTGCGGATGCTGCGCCGTCCGGGCGGCCCGGGAGCGGTGCTGCAGCTGGACGAGTGGGGTCAGTCGCTGCTGGCCGGGTGCACCGGCGAGGTCCCGCTGCTGATCCTGGTCCAGTTGCTCGCCCAGGCCCATCAGGTGCCCACCGGAGCGCTGGTCGAGGCGGTGTTGCCGTCGATCCGGGCCGGCATCACCCGCGGCCTGCTGCACCCTGTGGCCTGAGGTCGCGGTCATGAGAGCGGTCGCCACCCGGGTCACCCGGGCGTCGGTCGAGGTCGACGGGGCGGTCGTGGGCGCCATCGACGAGCCCGGGTTACTGGTCCTGGTCGGTGCGACCCACACCGACAACCCGGTGACCGCCCGGACAATGGCCGGCAAGCTTTATCAGTTGCGCATGCTGCGCGACGAGCAGTCGTGCGCCACCACGGGCGCCCCGCTGCTGATTGTGAGCCAATTCACGCTCTATGGCGATACCCGCAAGGGCCGGCGGCCGAGCTGGTCTGCAGCCGCCCCGGGCGACGTGGCCGGCCCGCTGATCGACGAGCTGGTGGCCGAACTGAGGCGGCTGGGCGGACGTGTCCAGACCGGAATCTTCGGCGCCGCCATGGCCGTGACCAGTATCAATGACGGACCGTTCACCCTGGTCCTGGACCTGTAGGGCGGACTGACCTTCCCATCGGTCTCCCATCGACGGCACAGCCCGACGCTGGGTCGATGGCCTTGGCTGAGGTCATGATCGAAACCGTCACGAGACGCCAGGAACGGATGACCCGTCCGGAGCGTCATCACTGACGAATGCGGGAACGAATGGACAAGAACCAGCGTTCGAACTCTCAGAGGCGTCGTGGACGTACGCCTGGGGTGAATACGAGGAAGGAGGCATCCGTCATGACCGTTTCCACCGTAGTTGTAGATGTGAACGAGGAAGATGTGACAGCCACCGATGTGAACGGGTCGGATACCACCGAGACCGACGCGTTCGACGAAGACAACAATGCCGACGACACCGAGAGCGATGCCGGCGACAGCGACGATGACAGCAGTGCCGAGGTGCTGACCCTGCCAATGGTGAGCACGTTCAGCGCCGTCGGATTGCCCACGCGGTACGAGTCCGAGGACCTGGACGCGCAGGGCCCGTCGGCCGACCTGGTGCGGGTGTACCTCAACGGCATCGGCAAGACCGCTCTGCTGACCGCCGAACAAGAGGTCGAGCTGGCCAAGCGCATCGAGGCCGGGGTGTTCGCCCAGCACATGCTGGACGCTTCGCCGAAGCTGAGTAACGGCCGCAAGGCAGACCTGCGCGCCGTTGTTCGCGATGGCACCCGGGCCCGCAGCCACCTGCTGGTGGCGAATTTGCGGCTGGTGGTTTCGCTGGCCAAGCGCTACACCGGGCGCGGCATGCCGCTGCTCGACCTGATCCAGGAGGGCAACCTGGGGCTCATTCGTGCGGTCGAGAAGTTCGACTACACCAAGGGTTTCAAGTTCTCCACGTACGCCACCTGGTGGATCCGGCAGGCCATCTCGCGCGGTATGGCCGATCAAGGCCGCACCATCCGGCTGCCCGTCCATCTGGTTGAACAGGTGAACAAGCTGTCCCGGTTGAAGCGTGAGCTGCACCAGCAGTACGGCCGGGACGCGACCATGGCCGAGTTGGCCGAGGAGTCGGGCATTCCCGAGGAGAAGATCGCCGACCTGCTCGATCACGCCCGGGATCCGGTGTCGCTGGACATGCCGGTCGGGGCGGATGAGGAGGCCCCGCTGGGCGATTTCATCGAGGACTCCGAGTCGACGTCGGCCGAGGCCAGCGTGGTGGCCAGTTTCATGCACGCCGACATCAACCGGGTGTTGCACACGCTGGACGATCGTGAGCGCGCGGTGGTCCGGATGCGCTACGGCCTGGACGACGGCCGGCCCCGCACGCTGGACGAGATCGGCCGCACGTTCGGCATCTCGCGCGAGCGGGTGCGTCAGATCGAGCGGGATTCGATGGCCAAGCTGCGCAGCGGCGACCGGTCGGAAGTGCTGCGCGCGTACGCGAGCTGACATCGACGACAACGGCCGGGTCCACCCATTCTCTGGGTGGGCCCGGTCTTTTTGTCGGTTGCAGGCCTGCCACGATGAGCACCGATGGTCCTGATCGAAGTGCGGCAGCAGGGACAGGCGCGCGTCCGCGAGGAGCTGCGCGACGCCCGGGACCGGTTCATCGCCTCCGATCCGGGCTGGGCCCGAGCCCGGCTGGGCCTGCGCGCGTTGGTCGCGGTGGGCTCCACGATTGCCTTGCAGGCCCTGGTCGCGGCGCTCTTCGGGCGGTCGGCCACTCAACTGATGCTGCTCGGAGCCATCGTCGCGGCCACGGTCTCCACCGGGGTGCGCGAGCCCCGACGTCGGCAGGTGCTGCAGTACGCCCTGCTGGCCACGTTGCTGTCCTGCGTCGGCATCGCGGTAGGAGCGTTCACCGCCCAGATCCACCTGCTCGGGCTGGCCGCGTTTGTCGTCGTGTCGTTTGTGGCCGTCTGGGTTCGGCGTTTCGGGCCGCGCTGGCTCTCACTCGGCTTCGTCCTCTGGCAGGGGTTCTTCTTCGCCCTGTTCCTCCGGCTGCCCGTGGCGGACCTCGGCTTCCTAACTTTCGCGGTGGGCATCTCCGGGATCTGGGTGACCCTGCTGCTGAGCACGGTGCTGTTCGAGAACCCGCAGGCCAAGCTGCGCCGGGTGGTGGTGGCCCTGCGCGCCCGGGCCCGCTCGGGGATCTCGGCGGCGCTGGAGGTGCTGGAGGACCCGAACGATGAGCACCGGCGGCGGGTGGTTCGACGACAACTGATTCAGCTGCGGGAGATCGCCCTGCTGCTGGACGGTTTGTTGGCCGACCCACGATCGTTGCCGCCCGAGCTCAGGCCGGGCCGGGTGCGGCGGTGGACGGTCGAGGTCGAAATCGGCATGGACGAGGTGTGCGCGGCCGCCCTGGCCATCGCCGGCACCCGCGACAGCTTCGGTGCGCAGGACCTGGACGCCGTCCGCCGAACGCTGGACACCCTGGGCTGGGCGGACCCGGCGAAAGCGCACCGTCGCGCGCAGGAGTTGGCCGACCACCATCTCCCGGCCCTGCACCGATTGGGCGCGGCCGCGGTCCTGCTGCTGGACACCGTGCAGGAATGGGACGACGGGCTGGTCCTGCGCGACAACGCCCCGGACGAGTTCGAGGAGGACGACCCGTTCGCTCCCGTGGTCACCCTGGTTGCCGGCAACCTGCCCGGCTCGGCCCAACTGGCCGAGGCGTCCCTGTCCCGTCCCGGGTCGGCGCGATTCGCCCCGTCCCGGCTGCGGCTGACCACCCGCCAGGCCATCCAGGCCGCGGTGGCCGCCGCCCTGGCCATTGCCCTGGGTGAGGCCATCTCGCCGCAACGCTTCTACTGGGCCGTCATCGCCGCCTTCGTGATCTTCGCCGGCGCGGCCACCGCGGGCGAGAACCTGAGCAAGGGTGTTGCCCGCATCGTCGGGACGGTGCTCGGGCTCATCGTCGGCGTCGGGGTGGCCGAATTGACCCGAGGGCACCTGGGCTGGTCCATCACAACCATCCTGATCTGCGTCTTCCTGGCCTTTTTCAGCCAGCCCATCTCGGCCACGGCCATGATCTTCTTCATCACCGTGCTGCTCGGCCAGCTCTACACGCTGCTGGGCACGTTCAGCGAGGAACTGCTGGTACTGCGGCTGGAGGAGACTGTCGCCGGCGCGGTGTCCGGGATCCTGGTCGCCCTGCTGGTGTTCCCCACGTCCAGCCGGGCGGCGTTGCGGCAGGCCCGGAAGGCGTTCATGTCCACCCTGGCCGACCTGCTGGACGGTTGTGCGGCCGGGCTGCGAGGCCAGAGTCCGGGTCAGGACCTGCTCGGGTTGTCGGTGTCGCTGGACGCAGCCGCGCGGCAGGTCGTGCGCACCCGCCGGGCCCTCACCCGCGGCCGGCTGTTCGGCGCCGACCGCCTGGAGGTCCAGCACCGGGTGACGGTGATGAGTACGGCCGGGGCGGCCGCCCGGGCGTTGGCGGCCGCTGTCCCCGTGGCTCCCCGAGATCCGGGCCTGGCCGAGGTCGCCAGCGCCCTGGCCGAGGACGCCCGACGACTGTCCGACGCACCCCTGCTGGCCAGCACCGACCGGCCTGGCCCGGCCGTGTTTCCGACGGAGCTCCGGCCGGCCCTGGACCGCGCCTCCGCCTCGGACTCCCCCGCCTCCACCGCCGTGGCCAAGGCCCTGCTCCGGCTGGGCGACGCCATGTCCATGCTCCGCGTCCGCTCCCCCTGACCCTCGTCTTGCGCGGATCCACAGCACGTTTTCGGGCCCGATGGAGAAGAAAAACGCGCTGTGGATCCGCGCACCGTGTAGCGGATCCGCGCAGGGTCAGCGCAGGCGGCGGCGGTCGTCGGGGTCGGGGGCGGCGGGGCCCCAGGCGCCGGTCGCGCCGGCGATGCACAGGCCGGCCGGCCCCACCAGCACCGGGCGCAGTTCCAGACTGCGGACCTCGGGGTTGTCGTCGGCCAGGGCCGACAACCGGAGGGCCAGGTCGACCAGGGCCCCCCGATCGGCGGGCGCCATGCCGCGGTACCCGGTGAGCAGCGCCGCCGCCCGGGGCGCGACGATCAGTTCGGCCGCATCGGCGTCGGTCAGCGGAACCGCGGCGAAGGCCCGATCGTCGAGCAGGTCGATGGCCACGCCGCCGACAGCGAACGACACCAGCGCACCGAAACTGGGGTCCGCGGTGATCGCGAACGCGGTGTCGACGGTGGCCGCGCCCGGTCCGGCCATGGCCTGCACGTACACCGAGGGGGCACCCGCGTCCAGCAGTTCGGTCACCGCGGCCCGGACCTGGTCGGCGTCGGTCAACCGGACCCGGACACCGGCTCGATCGACCCGGTGCCGGACCCCCGGGTCGGTGGACTTGGCCACCACCGGGAACCCGATCCGCTCGGCCTGTTCCACCGCCTGGTCCGGGTCATCGACCACGGCGAAATCGGCGACGGCGATCCCATAGCAGCGCAGGACCTGGGTCAGCTCGTCGTCGGTCATCAGCGCCGGCCCGCTCGCGCCCCCCTCGTGTTGATCATGCGGAGAGATCCGC
Source organism: Nakamurella sp. (assembly GCA_965277905.1). Lineage (GTDB taxonomy): Bacteria > Actinomycetota > Actinomycetes > Mycobacteriales > Nakamurellaceae > Nakamurella. The sequence continues at coordinate 19,166 of CBDIDW010000004.1, read as the reverse complement.
GAAACGCCGTCGACACGCCCATCGCCTGTCCGATTCGGCTGACTTTTCTGCATGATCAACTCGATGGAGGCGCGAGCGGTGGGGCGGTCCAGGCCACGCAGGTCGGGGATCTCACCGGCGGGCTGGCCCAGCCAGTGGCCGTAGCCCACCGCCGCCGACAAGGCCCGGACGGCGCGTTCGGGGGTGGCGAAGCGCGGGATGGTGGCGGCAGGCAGGTCGGCGGGCGGGTCCACGACCGCGGCCAGCACCGGTACCGGCGTCGGTCCGACCGCACTCAAAAGCGCCCCGACCCCGGGGCCGCCGAGGGCCGGGATGAGCACGATCAGGACCGCGTCCACGTCACCCCCGATGGCCTGATCGGCTACGGCCGCGGCCAGCTCGTCGGGAGTGACCCGAATACCCAGATCGACCGGGGCGCCGCCGGCCACGCTCAGCCCGGCGTCCAGCAGCGCATCCAGGGCGAGCACTCCCAGCGCCGCCGAATTCCCCACCACCGCCACCCGACCCCCGCGCGGGACCGGTTGTGCGGCCAGCAGTTCGGCCACGTCCACGGCACTGTCCAGGGTGTTGGTGCGGATCACGCCGGACCGGGCGAACAGGGCGTCCAGCGCGGCCTCCGGCGCCCCCGAGCTCGCCGCCAACCCGGGGGTGGTGACCTGGTGCCGACCCGACCGCACCGTGATCACCGGTTTGATCCGGGCCAGCACCCGGGCCAGCCGGGCGAACTTGCGCGGATTGCCGAACGACTCCAGGTAGAGCACCACCACCTGGGTGCGCGGGTCGGTGGCCCAGAACTGCAGCAGGTCGTTGCCGGAGACATCGGCGCGGTGGCCGGCCGACACGAAGGTGGACAGGCCGAGCCCGCGCCGGCGCACCTCGGCCAGGATGGCCAGGCCGAGCGCGGCCGACTGGCAGAAGAACCCGATCGGACCCGGCGGGGGCGGCTCGGGACGCAGGGTGGCATTGAGTGCGACCGTCGGGTCGGTGTTGATCAAGCCCAGGCAGTTCGGCCCGAGTACCCGCATCCCCCCGGCCCGGGCCAAGTGCACCAGCTCGCGTTGGCTGAGGGCGCCGCCAGTGACGGTGAACCCGCCGGAGAGCACCACCACCGCGTGCACGCCCCGCCGCTGCGCGTCGGCCAACACCGGAGCGACCTGCGCCGCGGGGAGCGCGAGCACGGCCAGATCCACCGGCTCGGCCAGATCCGCGAGCGACCGTGGGCCCGGGCCGGCCGGATCGACGGTGAACACGTCGCCGACGAACCCGGCGGAGGTCAGGCTGGCCAGCGCCGCGGCGGCCAGCCCGGCCGAGTCGGACAGCTCCCCGATCACCGCCACCGAGGTCGGGGTGAGCAGCCGGGCGATGGAGCGCGCCTCGGCCCGCTGTTCCCGGGCCACCATGACCGCTCGGGAGGCCTGCGTCGGCGCGGTGTCGAAGACCAGCTCGATGACGCCGGATTCGTAGGCCCGGTTGATTTCGTACCCGGTGTCGGTGAAAACCCGGACCATCGAACGGTTCTCGCCCAGGACCTCGGCCGTGAAGCGGGTCACGCCGCGGTCCTGGGCCGCGCCGGCCAGGTGTTCGAGCAGGATCGAGCCGAGCCCGCGGCGTTGCTGGGCGTCCTCGACGATGAACGCGACCTCGGCGGTCGCCGGTCGCTGCGGATCCCGATAGCAGGTGCCCAGCGCGATGAGCCGGCCCCCGAGCTCGGCCGCCAGCCCGATCGAGTCGACCTGATCGATGTCGGTGAACAGGGCCAACTGCCGGTCGGACAGGTGCTCGACCGCGGTGAAGTAGCGCAGGTAGCGGCTGTGCTGGCTCATCCGGTCGTGCATGTCCCGGATGGCCGGGCCGTCGGCCCCGGTGATCGGCCTGATGTGCACCACGCCGCCGTCGGCCAACAGGACGTCGGCTTCCCAGTGGGCCGGAGTGTCCATCAGTCGCGGGGGTCGAACGGATCCAGGCCGTGCAGCGGGAACAGGTGGCCGCGGACGTCGGCGATGACCCGGTCCACCCCGATCTCGACCTGCCCCGACCAGCGCGGCACGTCGATGCCGTCCGGCTCACCGTCGGTCAACCGGGTGGGCGGATCGATGGCCGGACGGGCCTCGGCCGCCTCGTCCCGCCAGGCCGGCGGCGTCTGCGTCCGCGGATCCAGGTCGACGTCCAGCACCAGCGACAGCAGCGTCGTCCAGGACCGCGGCACCACCCGGACCAGCGCGTAACCCCCGCCACCCAGCGCGAGCCACCGACCGCCGCAGACCTCGTCGGCCAACGCGCGCAGCTCCTGGTAGCTCTGCCGGTGCCCGTCCACGGTCAGCCGCAGGTCGGCCAAAGGATCCTCGACATGGGAGTCCGTGCCCTGCTGGGTGACGAGGACCTGCGGCCGGAAGGCCCGCACCAGTGAGGGCACCACGGCCTGGAAAGCCCGCAGCCACGCCAGGTCCGAGGTACCCGGCGGCAGCGGCACGTTCACGGCGGTGCCGGCGGCCGCGCCGTTGCCGGTCTCGGTGACGAACCCGGTACCCGGGAACAAGGTCGTCGGCGACTGGTGCAGCGACACCGTCAGCACTCGCGGGTCATCCAGGAACGCGGCCTGCACGCCGTCGCCGTGATGCACGTCGACGTCCACGTAGGCAACCCGCTCGACGCCGGAATCGAGCAGGGTACGGATGGCCAGCGCGGCGTCGTTGTAGACACAGAAGCCGCTGGCCCGGTCGGCCATGGCGTGGTGCAGGCCGCCGGCGATGTTGACCGCCCGGTCCACGGTGCCGGCGGCGATGGCCCGGGCCGCGGCGATCGACCCGCCGGCGATGAGCGCGGCCGAGTCGTGCATGGCCGGGAACGAGGGGGTGTCGGTGGTGTCCAGGCCGAACCGGGCCGCTCCGGGCACCGCCTCGCCGGCCGAGAGCGCCCGCACCACCTGGATGTATTCCCGGGTGTGCACACCGGCGAGTTCGTCGTCGGTGGCCGCGGGCGGCGCGAAGAATTCGACGCTGTCGAGCACCCCCAGCTGCCGGGCCAGCGACCAGGTCAGCTGCCAGCGCAGCGGGTGCAGCGGATGGTGTCCGCCCAGGTCGTAGCCGAGCATGGCCGGATCCCAGATGACCAGTGGCGCCGGCATGGCCCTCACGCCTGTCCGGTGGCCACCGGGCGGCCGGACGCGCACCACTGCGACCAGGAACCGGGGAACAGGGCCAGATCCAGGCCGGCGGCGCGGCCGGCCAGGACCAGGTGGCCGGCGGTGATCCCGGACCCGCAGGACGCCGCGGCGGGCCGGCTGCCGTCCACCCCGGCCGCCGCGAACAGCGCCCGCAACTGCGCCGCCGACTTCAGCCGACCGCCCGAATACAGCTGGTCGAACGGCAGGTTGACCGCTCCGGGGATGTGTCCGGCCTTGGTGTCCAGCGGCTCGGTCTCGCCCCGGAAGCGGGGGGCGGCACGGGCATCCAGCAGCACGCTCCACGGTTCGTCGGCCAGGTTCGCGGCCGCGTCGATGCCGACGGTGGGCATCCCGCCGGGCCGCACCGTGATCGTCCCGGGGGCCGGATCGGGCTCGTCGCCGGACGCCGTCGGCCCCGACCACGAGGCCAGGCCGCCGTCCAGGATGCACACGGCCTGCACGCCCGACCAGCGCAGCAGCCACCAGGCCCGGACCGCCCCGGACCCGTCACCGGCGTCGTAGACGACCACCGCCGAGTCGTCGTGCAGACCCAGCCGCCGCCAGCCGGCCTGCAGCTCGGCCGGATCGGGCAACGGATGCCGGCCGGCCGCACCGGGCGGGCCCGCCAGCTGAGTCGGTAGGTCGACGTAGCGCGCACCGGACAGGTGTCGGGCCCGGTAGCCCTCCCGGTCGGCGCCGCCGGCCACCGTCCAGCGGACATCCAGCAGCACTGGCGCCGGGTTCAGGGCTTCGAGTTCGGTCGCACTGATCAGGTCGGTCACGGGACGTTCCTCTCGTTCCTCGAGTTCAGTCGCACTGATCAGATCGCTCACGACCGCACCATCGCAATGCGGTGGCGTCGAGCCGGTGCAAGCGCCTCGTCCAGGGATGAATCGGCGCCGACCAGGCGTTCGCAGAGGTAGTCGTCGACCTCGACCCACCGGCATCGCAAAGTCGGATCGACAGCGACGGAATCAGCCGGCATCGGCCTATTGTCCCGGACGCCCCGGTCGGGCGCTTCCCGGCCTCCGAACCCGGCCGACCGGTAGGATCGACCCGGCCAGAAGGGGCTCCCGCACACGTGAACGATCTGATCGACACCACCGAGATGTACCTCCGCACGATCTTCGAGCTCGAGGAGGAGGGCATCGTGCCGCTGCGTGCCCGCATCGCGGAGCGGCTGTCGCAGAGCGGCCCGACGGTGAGCCAGACCGTGGCCCGGATGCAGCGCGACGGGCTGCTGGTGGTTTCCGACGACCGGCATCTCGAGCTGACCGATCAGGGCCGGGACCGGGCCGTCGCGGTGATGCGCAAGCACCGGCTGGCCGAGCGGCTGCTGCTGGACGTGATCGGGCTGGATTGGCGGGACGTGCACGTCGAGGCCTGCCGTTGGGAGCATGTGATGAGCGCCGAGGTCGAGCTCAAGCTGGTCACCCTGCTCGGCCACCCGCAGGTGTCCCCCTACGGCAATCCCATCCCGGGCCTGGAGTCGATCGGCGTGCACCAGCCGCCGGTCGGCGAGACCCACGCCGACCTCATCGGCGCCGACGATGCCGCCCGGCAGGGTGGCCGCTTCGAGGTGCGTCGGATCATCGAGATCGTGCAGAACCAGCCCGAGGTGATGGACCGGCTGCACCGCGGCGGGATCATGCCCGGCGCGGTGCTGGAATTCGGCCGCCGCGGCCAATTCGTGGTCGTGGTCGACGGGGCCACCACCACCGAGATCTCCGCCGACATCGCCTCCGGCATCCACGTCCGAGTTGCTTGATCGTGGACCGGTGAACGTTGCGGTGACGGCCCCCGTCGAGGCGGTGGTCGACCTGCTGCGCGTTGGCCAGGTCGCCGTGCTCACCGGCGCCGGTTTGAGCACGGATTCCGGGATCCCCGACTACCGCTCCCCCGGCCGCCCGCAGTACCGGCCGATGACCCACGGTGAATTCCTGTCCGGGCCGGCCGCCCGGCAGCGGTACTGGGCCCGGGCCCACCTGGGCTGGCAGCGCATGAACCACGCCTCGCCCAACGACGGCCACCGAGCCTTGGCCCGTCTCGAGCGGGCCGGACTGACGACCACGCTGATCACCCAGAACGTGGACGGATTGCACGGTCTGGCCGGGAGCGAGCGCGTGGTCGATCTGCACGGGCGCATCGACGAAGTGATCTGCCTGAACTGTCAACAGGTATCGGCGCGAGCGGACATGCAACGCCGGATGCAGGAAGCCAATCCCGACTTCGGTAACGGCTTGGACCTGACCGTGCGCCCGGACGGCGACGTCGATTTCTCTGACACAGAATCGTTCCGGGTTCCCGACTGTGCTCGCTGTACCGGCATTCTCAAGCCCCGGGTGGTGTTCTTCGGCGACAGCGTGCCCAAACCAACGGTGGAGTACTGCTTTTCCGTGGTTGACGAAGCGAAATCAGTGCTGGTCGCAGGCTCTTCGCTGACCGTGATGTCCGGGCTGCGGTTCGTCCGGCACGCGGCCCGACGGGATCTCCCGATCGTGATCATCAATCGCGGCCCCACTCGCGGCGACGAGTTGGCGACGATGAAGCTGGAAACGGGTTGTTCGGAAACCCTGACCAGTATCGCCGCAGCCTGTCTTGCGAGGACATGATCCAGCGGTGGTGGTCGACGAGTTCGTCCGGGCCCGGCCGACGGATCGGCTGCGACCGATGGTCGCCTGGTACTCGGGTTATCGCCAGGCGGGGGTGCCGCCGGCACTGCACCGCGGCCTGCCGTCGCCCTACCTGACCCTGATCTTCACCCTGGACGAGCCGTTGTTCCTGGCCCAGCACGTCGACCCCCGTCGCGCACCTGGCGACTACCGGGCCTTACTGGGTGGCCTGCACACCTCCCCGGCGCTGGTCCGGCACGACGGCCGGCAGTCCGGCATCCAGGTCGCGATCGACCCGCTGGCCGCCCGGCCCCTGTTCGGAATGCCGGCCGGAGAGCTGGCCGGTCTGGACGACGAGGCTGGGGCCATCCTGGGCGAGGCTCGGGTCACCGGGGGCCGGATAACGATTGGTCTGCTGGCGGCTGAAACCGGTTGGAGCGCCCGTCATCTGCAGTCTCAGCTGCGTCTGGAGACCGGCCTGACGCCCAAGGAGGCAGCACGGGTGATCCGCTTCGACCGGGCTTGCCGGCGCTACGTCCAAGAACCGACCCGGACCCTGGCCGTACTGGCCGCGGAGCAGGGCTACTACGACCAGGCCCACCTGGACCGGGAATTCTCGGCGTTGGTCGGGGTCAGTCCGTCGGCCTGGCTGGCCGAGGAGTTCCGAAATATCCAAGACGGGCACTGGTCGCCGGCCGCAGAGTTGCCCTCGTGAACGATCAAACCCCGCAGGTCTGGCACTCCCTGCGCGCCCATGACGCCCGCGCCCTGATCCGTTTCCTGGTTGACGTGCTCGGCTTCGAGGAGACCGTTGTCTACGGCAACGGTGACACCGTCGACCATGCGCAGCTGGACTGGCCCGCCGGTGGCGGCATCATGCTCGGTTCGGTGCGCCCGGCCGACGGGGACCAGTGGCCGGTGCCACCGGGAACCGCCGCCGCCTACGTCGTGGTCGACTCGGAGGCCGACATCGACGCGCTCCACGAACGCGACACCGCGGCCGGCGCCGACATCACCACCACCCCGCACCGGACCGACTACGGCTCCTACGACCTGGCTCTGCGCGACCCCGAGGGCAACCGCTGGTCGTTCGGCACCTATCGAGGCGAGCAGCGCCGCGATCTGTCACAGATTCGACCTACCTGACGATTGCGCGGCCCGAAAACGGCTCGGTAACGGCTCGGTGCGGACGACGCACGTCGAATTCGCGACAGGTCACCGCACACCCCTGCTCGACGACGTCGACAGCGGTGTCCGGCGGATGCGCGGGTTCCGGTCCGCCCTCGCCGATAGGGAACTCAGAGACCGACCACCGTCGCCCTGACTGGCACCTGCCGACCGCCGAACGCGACCAGGAAAATGTGGCCGTTGCGGCGATTCGACTGGGCGGGATTTCCCGCCGGGTTTCCTTCAGGAGCGGGAACGGTGGACTCGAGCACGATGTCGGGCGCTTCCGGGGCCAGGACCTCGGCGCTGATTCGGTCGGCGGCAGCAGTCAGCACGTCCGCCAAGACCTCGTCGGCCACGTCCAGGCGAAGCCGGATGCGGTCGGAGACGTGCAGCTCGGCGAACTTGCGCGCGTCCTGCACCCCTCGGATCGTGTCCGCCACGGCGGCATCAGCGATCAGCTGATCCGTCAACTCGGTGTCCAGCTCGACGAAGCCGCCCGAGGCGAGCACGCCGACCGCGCGGTCATCGCCGGCCGCAACCAGCTCCAGGGTGTACTCCCCCTCGGCCAGTTCGACCCCGCCGCAGACCACGGCCCCGTCGGCGGCCACGGTCCAGTCGCCGGACTTGGACGCCTTGATCACCTGCTGCACCTGCTTGCCCAGCCGGGGTCCGGCGGCCCGGGCGTTGACCGTCAGCTTGCGCTCGACCGGAGCCGAGCCGCCCTCGGCCAGCTCCTCCAGCCGCACCTGCCGCACGTTCACCTCATCCGCGAGCAGGGCCGAGAACGGCTGCAGAGCAGCCGCGTTCACCGTGACCACGGACAGCGACGCGAGCGGCTGACGGACCCGCAGATGTGCACCCTTGCGCAGCGACAGGGCCACCGAGGCGACCTCCCGGACCTGATCCATGGCCGACACCAGGGCCGGGTCCGCCGGCAGTTCGTCGGGAAGCGGGTAGTTGGCCAGATGCACCGACCGGGCTCCGGTCAGGGCCCGCCAGATGTGCTCGGTGGTCAGCGGCAGCAGCGGTGCGACGGTCCGGCACACCGTCTCCAGCACCGTGTGCAAGGTGTCCAGCGCGTCCGGGTCACCGGCCCAGAACCGGGGCCGGGAGCGCCGGATGTACCAGTTGGTCAGCACCTCCAGGTAGGTCCGCACGGTCGCACAGGCACCGGCGATGTCGTAGGCGTCCAGCTGGCCGCCGACGTCGCGGACCAGGTCGGAGGTCAGCGCGAGGACGTAGCGGTCGAGGACGTCGATGGAGTCGATCCGGACTCGGCCGACGCGATCGGATGCCCCCGAGTACAGGGACAGGAAGTACCAGGCGTTCCAGAGCGGCAGCACGGCCTGGCGGACCGACTCGCGGATGCCCGCCTCGGTCACGATCAGGTCGGCGCCGCGCAGGATGGCCGAGCTCATCAGGAACCAGCGCATGGCGTCCGAGCCGTCCCGCTCGAACACCTCGCCCACGTCCGGGTAGTTGCGGCGGGTCTTGGACATCTTCTGTCCGTCGTCGCCGAGCACGATCCCGTGCGCGACGCAGGTCCGGAAGGCGGGTCGGTCGAAGAGCGCCGTGGCCAGCACGTGCAGCGTGTAGAACCAGCCGCGGGTCTGGCCGTTGTATTCGACGATGAAATCGCCCGGGTAGTGGCTCTCGAACCAGGACCGGTTCTCGAACGGGTAGTGCACCTGGGCGAACGGCATCGAGCCGGACTCGAACCAGCAGTCCAGCACCTGTGGCACCCGGCGCATGGTCGAGTTGCCGGTGGGATCGTCCGGGTTGGGCCGGGTCAGCTCGTCGACGAACGGCCGGTGCAGGTCGGTGACCGAAACCCCGAAATCGGATTCCAGTGCCGCGATCGACCCGTAGACGTCGGTACGCGGGTAGCGCGGGTCGTCACTCGTCCAGACCGGGATGGGCGAACCCCAGAAGCGGTCGCGAGAGATCGACCAGTCCCGGGCGCCGGCCAGCCACTTGCCGAACTGGCCGTCCTTCATGTGCGCCGGCACCCAGCTGATCTCCTGGTTGAGCTCGACCATCCGGTCCCGGAAGGTGGTCACGGCCACGAACCACGACGTCACCGCCCGCTGGATGAGCGGGGTCTCGCAGCGCCAGCAGTGCGGGTACGGGTGCTCGTAGGTCTCCCGGCGCAGCAGCAGCCCGGCGTCCCGGAGGTCACCGATGATCACCGGATTGGCGTCGAAGATGTGCATGCCCTCGTACGGGCCGACCTCGGAGGTGAACACGGCCTGAGCGTTGACCGGGTTGGCCACCTCGATGCCGGCGGCGTCGGTGACGGCCTTGTCCTCCTCACCGAAGGCGGGCGCGATGTGCACGACGCCGGTTCCGTCCTCGGTGGTCACGTAATCGGCAGCCAGCACCTGATGGGCGTTCTCCCGACCGAGGAAGAAGTCGAACGGCGGCCGGTAACCCGTGCCCACCAATTGCCGCCCCTGCAGGCGGGTGAGGACCTCGGGCGACTCCCCGAGTTCGCGGGCGTAGGCGGTCACTCGGGCCTCGGCCAGCAGGTAACGCAGGCCGTCAGCACCCAGCACCACCACGTAGTCGACGTCCGGATTCACCGCGGCGGCCAGGTTCGACGGCAGCGTCCACGGCGTGGTCGTCCAGATCAGCGCGCGGACACCGTCCAGCGGCGTACCCGGGGCGGTCAGCGGCAGCGCCACGGTGACGGCGGGATCCTGGCGCGGGCGGTAGACGTCGTCCATCCGGGTCTCGGTGGCCGACAGCGGCGTCTCGCACCGGAAGCAGTACCAGAGCACCCGGTAGCCCTCGTAGATCAGGCCCTTGTCCCACAACGATTTGAACGCCCACAGCACCGACTCCATGTACGGCAGGTCGAGTGTCTTGTAGTCGTGGTCGAAGTCCACCCAACGGGCCTGCCGGGTGACGTACTCGCGCCACTCGTGGGTGTAGCGCAGCACGGACTCGCGGCAGGCGTCGTTGAACTGCTCGACCCCCATCGCGGTGATCTCGTTCTTGTGCTTGATCCCGAGCTGCCGCTCGGCCTCGACCTCGGCCGGCATGCCGTGGGTGTCCCAGCCGAACCGGCGCTCCACCCGCTGGCCGCGCATGGTCCGGAACCGGGGCACCACGTCCTTCACGTACCCAGTCAGCAGGTGGCCGTAGTGCGGCAGCCCATTGGCGAACGGCGGCCCGTCGTAGAAGACGAACTCTCCGTCGCCGTCCTCGCCGGCCGGGCGGGCCTGCACCGATGCCTGGAAGGTGTCGTCGCGTTTCCAGTAGTCGAGCACCGTGCGCTCGAGGTCGGGAAAGTCGGGATGCGCGTTCGCTGCCGCGCCCCAGGGCTGGGAATAGGCCATGACCACAGACTCCTCGTACACCCGCATCATCGATGCAGGGACGAGGGCCGACGTCCGGCGCCCCGCGGTACCACCCCGCTTGCCGACCCAGGGGTCGGCCGCTCGTCGTCAGGCTGTGTCGGGCCTGGCCCGCCCGGTTCTACTGAGCGCAGGGCGCCGTTCTTCCGGGTGGCTCGCCGGTGATGGCCGGGTCGGTGCCGGGTGAAACCAACTCCCGGGAAACGACAGGAGCCCCCACCTGAAGGTGAGGGCTCCGATCTTACCGGCCGATTCAGCTGGTCTGTTCGGCCGGCACCTGCTCGACCGCCGGCTCGTGATTGTCGGACTGCTCGTGGTTGTCATTCTCGTCCAGCTGGGACAGGTGGCCATTGATGAACTCGCGCAGCCGGCCGCGATACTCCCGCTCGTACCCACGGAGCTGGTCGATCTTCTGCTCCAGCGACGTGCGCTGGTTCGAGAGGTCGCCCAGAACCTGGTTGTACTTGGTCTGCGCTTCCCTGTCCATAGATTCGGCCCGGACCCGGCTGTCCCGCTCCAGCGCCTCGGACTTACCGGTCGCCTCGTTCACCATCGTCTCGGAGCGGTTCTTGGCGTCGGTCAGCAGCGCCTCGGACTCGGTGCGGGCATCGTTACGGACCTTGTCCGACTCGGCCTGCGCGTCGCCGCGCAACTTCTCCGACTCGTTCTTGGCCTCGGTCAGCATCCGGTCGGACTCGGTGCGCGCGTCGGTGAGCAACTTCTCGCTCTCCGCCTGAGCGTTGGCCTTGGTCTCCTCGGCCTCGCGGGCGGCCTCGCTGGTGAGCCGATCGGCGGTGTCCTGAGCCAGACCGAGCAGCCGGGCCGCCTGCAGCGTGTGATCGCTGGGGGCGGCCGCGGCAGCGGGGACCGATACGGCTGGTGCCGGGGTCTCGTCGGTGACCACCGGAACCGGGCCGGTGACCTGCTCGGCAGGCACCGGGTAGGCGTCCTGGGGGACCTCGTGGTGGTGATGGTCCGGGGTCGCCTGGTCCACGTAGCTCTGCACGGCATCGGCCGGTTGAACCGACGAATCTGGGGCACTGACCGACTCTCCGGCGGAGGACAACCGCTGGGTGAGGTCGTTGTTCTCCTCGATCAGCCGGGCGAATTCGGCCTCGACCAGATCCAGGAACGCGTCGACCTCGTCCTCGTCGTAACCGCGCTTACCGATCGACGGTTTCTTGAAGGCGACGTTGTGCACGTCCGCGGGTGTGAGCCGCATGGCTCCTCCTTGACAGCGGTGACTCTGTTGTGGTGGCGCTCAACCGGCCTGCGCCAGGCGGGCGGTCACTTCCATCAAAATCCAGACAACCAGGAACAAGACAAAAACGCTGAGGTCGAACCCTACCCCGCCCAACCTTAGTGAAGGTATCAACCTCCGGAAGAGCTTCACGGGAGGATCGGTTGCGGAGTAGAGGAGCTCCATTCCCACGGCCGGTGCGCCGGCGGGCCGCCAGGCTCGGGCGAACATGCGGACGAACTCGATGATGATGCGGCCGATGAGCAGCAGCCGAAAGATCCACAGGAGCAGATATAGCACCTGCCAGAGGACGTTCATCTTTTCATTGGTACCGGATCACGGCGGGTGTTGTCGCCTGATTGTCCGAGTCCCCCGCCGACGGGCGGTCCCGGGCCATCGCGCCATCTCCGGTCCTCGGGCCGATACCGGTCCGCGTCAGCGTCCGGCGTAGGCCCGGGCGTCGGCCAGGAGCGACCCGCCCGATCCGGCCATGTCGAAGTTGGGCGGCAGCAGCATGAACACCTTGGGAGCCACCTTCTCGATCGAACCGTGCAGGGAGAAGGCCAGCCCGGCGGAGAAGTCAACGAGTCGCCGCGCATCCGAATCAGTCATCTCGGTCATGTCCAGGATGACCGAGCCGCCCTCCCGGTACTTCTCCCCGATCACCCGGGCCTCGGCGAAACCGGTCAGCTTGACCGTGGCCGGCCGGACATTCGGCACGCTCTCCGGTTCCCGCCTGCTCACCGGCTCTGAGTTGACCGCCTTGAACGCGAGCGCCCCGTGAGTGACTGCGTTCGGGTCGGTCGGGTACGGCCGCAGCGGCCGTGGTTCGGCCGGGCGGGTGTACGGCTCGTCATACGCGGGCTCGGGGTAGCCACCCTCGTACGGCTGGTCGTACTCGTCGGTGTCCGCGTAGCGCGCGGCATCCTCCGGCACGAGTCCGAGGAAGGCCCCGACCTTGCGTCCCAATCCCATTGGTCTTCCTTCCGCCACGTTGTTTCGGCTCGAAACGGTGCCCGATCTGCGCTGATCTTCAGACTTCACGCTATCGGCCGGACTCCGGTGATTGCGGGTGCGACACACCAGGATTGGCATTCCAGATGAGCCCCGCCTGCCGTCCCGTGGGCGCATCCCGGCGGTGGCTGAACAAATTCGGGTCCTCGAAGGTGCAGCACGGGTCGATCGCCGCCAGCACGCCCAGGGACCGGGCCTGGCGGGCCAGCCCGGCCCGCAGATCCAGGCCGGGTGTTCCGAGTGTGGTGGTGGTGGCCGAGCCGGGCAGTGTCGCCTCCACGTCGGCCTGCATCTCGGCCGGCACCTCGTAGCACCGGCCACAGATGGCCGGGCCGAAATAGATCCGCATGCGCTCCGGCCGGGCGCCGATCCGTTGCATGGCGCCGAGGAGGGCCGGCAGCACCCCGTCCGCGGCGCCGCGGCGTCCGGCGTGCGCGGCGCCGATGACCCCGGCCACGGAATCGGCAGCCAGCACCGGCACGCAGTCGGCGACGAGTACGGCCAGGGCCAGGCCGGGCCGATCGGTGACCAGGGCATCGGTGGCGGGCTGCGTTCCCGGGTCGCGGACGGTGGCCACGGTGGTGCCGTGAACCTGATCCATCCAGACGAAGTTTGCTTCCGCCACGCTCATCTCGGCCGCAAGCCGATGGCGACGGTCGGTCAGCGCGGCCGGTGAGTCAGGGACGCCGTGGGACAGGTTGCCCAGGGCGCGGTCGGTGAACCGGGTTTGGATTCCCGGTTCACCGCCGAGTGTCATCGCTTCATGAAGGACGGGACGTCGACATCGTCCTCGTCCAGATCCAGCGGGCGGCTCGACCGGGGCTGCGGGGCGGCCGGGGCCTGCGGAGCCGCATAGTGCTGCGTCGGATACTGCTGCTGCGGCGGGTACTGGGCCGGTGCCGGCTGGGGCGGCGGGTAGCCGGCCGCCTGCGGGATCGGGCGGGGCTCGACCGGCAGCGGGGCTCCCCCGTTGCGGGCCGTGCCCGACCGCTGGGTCTGGCTCGGCGGCATCACCGAGGGCGTGGAGTCGAACCCCGCGGCGATGACCGTGACCCGGACCTCGTCGCCCAGCGAGTCGTCGATGACCGTGCCGAAGATGATGTTGGCTTCCTCGTGGGCGGCCTCCTGCACCAGCGAGGCGGCCTCGTTGATCTCGAACAGGCCGAGGTCGCTGCCGCCCGCGATGGACAGCAGCACACCGTGGGCGCCGTCCATGGACGACTCCAGCAGGGGCGAGCTGATGGCCTTGGCCGCCGCGGTGACCGCCCGACCCTCACCCCGGGCCGAGCCGATGCCCATCAACGCGGTGCCGGCGCCGGCCATCACACTCTTGACGTCGGCGAAGTCGACGTTGATCAGGCCGGGGGTGGTGATCAGGTCGGTGATGCCCTGGACGCCGTTGAGCAAGACCTCGTCGGCCGAGCGGAACGCGTCCATGAGGGAGACCCCCATGTCGCCCAGCTGCAGCAGCCGGTCGTTCGGGATGACGATCAGGGTGTCGCACTCGTTACGCAGTTCCTGGATGCCGTTCTCGGCCTGGCCGCCGCGGCGCTTGCCCTCGAACTGGAACGGCCGGGTGACCACGCCAATGGTCAGCGCGCCGAGCTTGCGGGCGATGCTCGCGACCACGGGGGCGCCGCCGGTGCCGGTGCCGCCGCCCTCACCGGCCGTCACGAAGACCATGTCGGCGCCCTTGAGCACCTCTTCGATCTCCTCGCGGTGGTCCTCGGCAGCCTTACGCCCGACGTCGGGGTTGGCTCCGGCGCCGAGCCCGCGGGTCAGTTCACGACCGACGTCGAGCTTGACATCGGCATCGCTCATCAGCAGCGCCTGGGCGTCGGTGTTGATGGCGATGAACTCGACTCCACGCAGACCGACCTCGATCATCCGGTTGACTGCGTTCACCCCGCCGCCGCCGATACCGACGACCTTGATGACGGCGAGGTAGTTGTGCGGTGGCGTCATCGCTGGTCGCCTTCCTTCCTGGGAGGAACCGTCGATCTGTGGTGCAGAGCGGTGAGTCCCGAACTCTGAACCTCAACCAGACGGTTAATGTTATGTCAACCTGTGCTGCTGCGAAGGTAGGACGCACTGCCGGTCGGACTCTGCAGGCGCGCCGCGACACGCGCTGAATTCGACGGGCATGTGCGCGCGGCCCGCGTGTTTGTCTGTCCGGGTGGATGCCGGCCAGCTCGCGTTGCTGTTCGTGGCCGGCGTCGGCTCCGGGGTCGTCGGGTCGACCGCGGGTCTGGCCTCGCTGGTCTCCTATCCCGCCCTCCTGGCCGTCGGCCTGTCGCCGGTCGCGGCGAACGTGACCAACACGGTCGCCCTGATCGGGTCGAGCGTCGGGTCGGTCAGCCGGTCCCGCCGGGAGCTGACCGGGCAGCGGCGCCGGATCGTGCTGCTGGTGCCGCTGGCGGCGGCGGCCGGAGCGGCCGGCGGGATCCTGCTGCTGACCACTCCCCCGGGCGCGTTCGAGGTGGTGGTGCCGTATCTGATCGCGCTGGCCTCGGTGCTGTTGCTGCTCGGGCCGCGGTTGCGGCAGTTGCGCAGCTCCGCACACCATCCGGACGCCCCTGGTCCCGGGCGGGCCGGGTTCTGGCCCACGGCCGGACTGGCGGCCTCGTTCGTGTACGGCGGTTACTTCGGCGCGGCCGCCGGGGTGATGGTGCTGGCCCTGCTGCTGTTGAGCACCGAGCTCACCCTGGCCCGGGCCACCGCCCTCCGCAACCTGGTCCTGGGCTGCGCGAATGCCTCCGCCGCCGTGGTGTTCTCGATCTTCGCTCCGGTGCGGTTCCTGGACGCGCTCCTCCTGGGCGCGGGGTGCCTGGTCGGCGGGTCACTGGGACCGACGCTGGTCCGGCGCATTCCGCCGACCGTGCTGCGGGTCACCATCGCCGTGCTCGGTCTCGGGTTGGCCATCAGGCTGTGGAGGGGATAAGCAGGAACATGGCCCGTCGACGCCGGAATTCGTCCGCGACGCTGATGCGCGCCCTCCTCAAGGCGGCCACCCCCCGTCCGGCCGCCCGGCGCAGGGCCGCTACGAGCCTGGTGCCCACGCTGTCGCCGCCACGGCGGCCGGCCAAGGCGAAAGCCGTCCCCCAGATGCGAGGCTCCCGGTACACCGGTGAGGCCGGAAGCCGCGCCTTCCTCCTGCACGTGCCGCCACAGCTGCCCCGCGACGCGCAGGTGCCGCTGGTGCTCGCACTGCACGGCTGCGACCAGACCGCCGCCGAGTTCGCCGAGGCCACCCGGTGGAACGCGTTGGCCGACACCCACCATTTCGTCGTCGCGTACCCGCAACAAACCGCGACCCATCACGCCCAGCGCTGCTGGAACTGGTTCCGGACCTCCCACCAGCATCGCGGCGCCGGCGAGCCCGCGATCTTGACCGGCATCCTGGCCCAGATCGCCGGAACGGGCCGGACCTTCTCGATCGACCGGTCCCGGGTCTACGTGACGGGCCTGTCCGCGGGCGGGGCCATGGCCCTGGTGCTGGCGGCCACGTATCCGGAACAGTTCGCCGCCGTCGGGGTGCACTCGGCCCCGGCCTACGGCACCGCCACGAACGCGGTCACCGCCCTGCGCGCCATGTCCGGTCGGGTGATGCCGCCGGCACCGCCGCCGGGGGCCGCGCCGATGCCTCCGCTCATCGTGTTCCAGGGCACCGCGGACTCTGTGGTCGGCGCGGTCAATTCCGACCGCATCGCCGACCAGTGGTTGGCCTACCGGGCGCAGGACCCCCTGGCCGGTCCGCTGCGGCAGCGGTCGACGACCGTGGCCGCCGCCCGACCGCGCACCCAGACGAGCAAGCGCGGGGCCGAGGTCCACCGGTGGTACGACCCCCAGCGACGCCGGGCCCTCGAGGTGTGGCAGGTGGACTGTCTGGGCCACGCCTGGTCCGGCGGCACCGCTGCGGGCTCGTACACCGACCGTCGGGGCCCTCGGGCCAGCACCGAGATGTGGCGCTTCTTCGCCGGCCACCGACGCGACGCCTGACCCTCCCGCGCGGATCCACGGCACCCTGCGCGGATCCACAGCACTCTGCGCGGATCCACAGCACGCTTTCGCCGGTTTTCGACCCCGAAAACGTGCTGTGGATCCGCGCAGGGTGCTGTCGATCCGCGCGGGTAGAGGATGACCCGCATGCGAGTGGGGCGGGGCCTGATGGTCGCGGCCGCGGTGGTCGGCCTCGTCCACGCCGCATTCAGCCTGTACTGGGTGGTGGGCGGGCGGGCGCTGTTGCCCACGGTCGGTCAATGGGCCGTGTCCCTGGTGCAGCGGTCGCCGGTGCTGGCAGGCATCACGCTGGCCGGGATCGCCGTGATCAAGGTGGCCGGCGCGGGCTGTTCAAGCTGGTCGTCTCGAATGCGGTGTTGGCCGGCCTGATCGCCACCCCGGGCGGCTACGACCGGCAGGCGCAGATCGGCCACGCCGCCCTCTGGAATCCGCTCTTCTTCCTCTGGGGTGCGCTGCTGCTGGCCGGACTGGCGCTGACCCGCCGTCAACCCGTCGCCGCGTCGCGGTAGGTCCGGGCAGGACATCTGCCGGTGATCCGAGCCGGGAAGGATGACCGGCGCAGGAGACCACCGTCCCGATCACCCCCAGGAGGCGCGCGTGCCGACACCATGGCGCAGTCCGTCCATGGCTTTCCTGCGCGCCATGATGGACGCCACGACCGCATCGACGCGGCGGAGCACCGGCCGCAGGAGCAGCCTGACCCCTGGCCTACGGCCCGGGAGGCACACCACCTCGACCTCGGCCAATCAGTGGCGGGTCGAGCGCTACACGGGAGCGGCCGGCAGCCGGGCCTTCTTCCTGCACGTGCCCCCCGGGCTGGCCCGGGACGCCGAGGTGCCGCTGGTGTTGGCGTTGCACGGCTGCGATCAGACCGCCGAGGACTTCGCCGAGGCCACCCGCTGGAACGCCCTGGCCGATCGCTACGGGTTCGTCGTCGCCTACCCCCAGCAGACCGCCGCCCACCACGCCCAACGGTGCTGGAACTGGTTCCGGGCCCGGCACCAGCAACGCGGTCAGGGCGAGCCGGCCATCCTGGAAGGAATTCTGGCGCAGATCCGGCAACACCACCGCGGCTGGCACATTGATTCCACCCGCGTCTACGTGGTCGGGCTGTCGGCCGGTGGAGCCATGGCGCTGATCATGGCGGCCACCTACCCGGAACAGTTCGCCGGTGTCGGGGTGCACTCCGCGCCGCCGTACGCCTCGGCCACCTCCACTGTGTCGGCGTTGCGGGCCATGGCCGCCCGCACGCCGCCCGCGCCGTCCCCGAACGACCCGCTGCCACCGTTGATCGTGTTCCAGGGGACCACGGACAATGTGGTGAACTCCGACAACGCCACCCGCGTCGCCGACCAGTGGCTTGCCGCCCGGCCCGGGGAGGAGCTCCGACACCGGTACGTGAGCATGCCGGCCAGCCCGCTGCGCACGGCGACCAGCCGCCGCAGCGCCGAGATCCGCCGCTGGTACGCCCCGGACGGGCGACGAAAACTGGAGGTGTGGTCGGTGGACGGCCTCGGTCACGCCTGGTCCGGAGGCACGGCCCAGGGGTCCTACTCGGACCCTCGGGGACCGCGGGCCAGCACCGAGATGTGGAAATTCCTGTCCGGCCAGCACCTCGGCAGCAGCGCTGACAGCGCTCAGCGGACGACGACGAAGCCGGGGTCGGAGATGTCGTAGCTGGTGCCCGGGCGGCTGAGCACGCCGGGCAGTTCAACCACCTTCTGCGGGGTCTTATCGGCGCCGCCCCAGATCACCTGACGGCCGTCGATAAGCACCAGCGTGACCGCGTAGGCGGACGGGGCCCGGATCGTGCGCACGGTGGCCTTGATCGCGGGGGTCAGCGCGGCGGCCACGGTCAGCGCGGCGGCGGTTGCCGGGTCGCCCGGCCCGGGGGTGGCCAGCTCGAGGACCGTCAGGCCCGCGGGCACCTCGACCCCCGGCCCGGTCGTGGCGTAGAGCAACCCGGTCGCGTCCATCAGCCAGGTGGCGCCGTTCGCGCTGGTCCGCGCGACGGGAACGCGGACCTTGACGTGCACGATCAACCCGTTCGGCCAGGCCCGGTCGACCGAGGCCGTGTTCACGGCGGGCACCGCCTCGACCCGGCGGGTCACCGCGGCCAGGTCGACCCGGATCAATGGCGTGCCGTCGGGCACCGCCACCGCGTCGACGACCTGGGTGGCCGCGGACCCGGTGGCCCCGTCGACGGTCACCGACTTCAGACCCAGCACCGGGGTGAGGAAAACCACGATGCCGGCCGTCGCCAGCACGCCCAACACCAGGCCTACGGCCAGCGTCACCGGCCAACGGCGGCGATCGGGCGGGGCCGGTCGGGGACGCGGGCTGCGGCTGAGGGTGGCCGTCATCGATGCCCCAATTCCGCCAGCAGCTGCGGCCCCAGCATGGTCACGTCGCCAGCACCCATGGTGATGATCACGTCACCGGGCCGGGCCAGCGCGGCGACCTCGCCGGGGGCCGCGGCCAGCGACGGCAAATAGTGCACCTCGACCCGGCCCGGGTCGACGCGGTCCACGATGAGTCGACCGGTCACCCCCGGCCGCGGCGACTCCCGGGCCCCGTACACGTCGAGC
>CBDIDW010000003.1:0-25792 GCA_965277905.1 Nakamurella sp. | reverse complement strand
CGGCCAGCGCGCTGTCCGACGCCTGCGCGTGGCGGATCTGCACGCGTTGGTAGAACTCCTGCAGCAGGGCGTCCTTGGACCGGAAGTAATAGTAGGCGTGACTGGGAGAGACACCCGCCTGGGTGGCAATCGAGCGCATCGTCGTCTCGTCGAAACCACGCTCGGCGAACAACTCCAGGGCGGCGTCCAGGATCGCCCCCTTGGCGTCGGCCACCGTGGTCACCCTTCGTCGAGCCCGCCGCGCTTGATCGCGTTCAATCGTGAGTGTAGGAGCGACCCGGTCCTCGAGAGCCTCGACTCGCGCCACCCGGGCTCGCATGACGGGGACGAGTAGGGCCCGGCTCACACCTCCGGCCAGGCCCGCGGCCAGATAGACGGGCAGGCCCGACCCGCCGACACCGAGCATCAGACCGGGCAGCAGCGCGGTCAGCACTCCGATCACGGTGAACACCGCCACCTGCGTGGTCTGGCTCCTCATCCGTCTGACCAGGAGGTGGGCGAGAAGCACCAGGGGGAGGCCGAAGACGATCATGGACAGACCGCCGTACAACAGGACCATCAAGAAGATGGGGGCGGCCATGTCGGGTGCCTCGCCGCCGACCAGGGAGGCCAGGAACAGCTCCACGGCCACCATAAATAGCGCGATGACCATCCCGAGCAGGTACTCCGCGGGCATCGGCAGCCCGGGATTCCGGCGCGGGTCTTTGATCATGTTCAAACTCTACCTGATTTCTTGAACGCGTTCAAAGATCTGTGATCGGCGCCCGTGACCGACTGCGATCGGACATGATCGCTGCATGAATGCGGGGCGGCCGGGGACATCGCGGTGGGCGGGACGGTCGCCGTCCGTGTGGTTCCGGGTGGCCCTGCTGGTCGGCGCGGGCGCGCTGCTCGTCGCCGTGGCGGCGGGCGCGTCCAACGTCGGGCCGTGGGTGGGCCGGCCGCAGACCGACCCGACGCTGCCCACCCTGCCCACCGGGACGCTGCCCACCACCTTCACGCCGCCGACCCACACCCCCGGCCCGCCGCCGTCGATTCCGAAGATCGGATCGGGTGGCGACGGCGCTCTCTTGGTGGTGCTGGCCGTCGTCCTGGCCGCTGTTCTGATCGTTCTCCTGGTCATCTGGTGGCGGCAGCGGCGGCGGCCCGCGGGATCGCACGGACCGGACGCGCCGGACATCGAGTCGTTACCGGTGGTCCCCAGTGGTGACCTACCGTTCGATCCCCGGGCCGCGGCCGGTTACGTCATCGAATGTTGGCAGGCCGTGGAGCGCACCGCGGCCCGAGCCGGCCGCCCGCGGGTCGACCAGCAGACCCCGACCGAGTTCCTGCGCAGCCTGGCCGACACCTTCCCGATGGACCGGGCCGAGGCGGCGCGGTTCCTGCGGCTCTACCATCACGCTCGGTTCGACCAGGTCGCTCTGGGCCCGGACAGCGCGCCCATGGCCCGCAACGCCTCGGAGGCGATCTGCCAGGCCGTGGCCGCCGCCGCCACCACCCGGAGCGGGACATGAAGCCCCGGCTCTGGGAAAAGCTGCTACCGGCCGCGATCATCGGTGCCGGCGCCGGCACCGTGGTCTACGTGCTGGGCCTGCCCGTCACCCGGGCCGCCGGTCTGGCTGTCACCGCCGTGGTCATCGCGCTGGTGTTCCTGGCCACCGCCGGCCTCACCGGTGCACCGCGACGACCCACCCCGCCGGCCACGATTCCACGTCGGGCGGCTGCGCCCCGATGGGAGATCGAGAGATTCCACCAGCTGTACTCGAGCCCCCTGTATCTGGCCGAACCCACCCGCGAGCGGTTGCTGGAGATGGTCGATGCCCGCCTGCGCAGCCGCGGAAGCTCCTTCGCGCAGGCCCGGGCGGACGGTTCGATCGGGCCGGGGCCATGGGAGCTGCTGGAGCGAGCGTCGGAGCGGCTGCCGTCCCGCGCGCAGCTGACCGAACTGTCCGACGCCATCCGGCGGGTGCTGCCTGCGGCACCCACCCCAGACCCCGCCCGTGCCACACCTGCCCGGGACAGCCAAGGAGCACGCCGATCATGACGGACGCCAGCGGAACCGCCGCCGACGCGGCCACCGGCCCGCAGCCGGTCATGACCGACGCCCGAAACACACCCCCCGGTCCGGTGGACGTGGCCCGAACGATCGGGCGGGTCGCCGAAGCGGTGGGGACTGCGGTGGTCGGGCTCGGCTATCCGCTGCGGATGGCCCTGGCCGCGGTGCTGGCCGGCGGCCACGTGCTCATCGAGGACAACCCGGGCCTGGGCAAGACGTTGCTGGCCCGCAGCCTGGCCGGCGCGCTCGGGCTCGACTTCCGCCGGCTGCAGTTCACCCCGGACCTGCTGCCCAGTGATATCACCGGCTCCTACCTCTACCACCCGGGGAAGGCCGAGTTCGAATTCCAGCCCGGCCCGGTGTTCGCCGGTCTGTTGCTCGCCGATGAGATCAACCGAACGCCGCCGAAGACCCAGTCGGCGCTGCTGGAGGCCATGCAGGAGGGCCAGGTCAGCGTGGAGGGCCACACCCATCCGCTGCCCCGGCCGTTCCATGTGCTGGCCACCGCCAACCAGATCGAGTACGAGGGCACCTACGCGCTGCCCGAGGCCCAACTGGACCGGTTCCTGGTCCGCATCCACCTCGGCTACCCGCCCCCGCAGGCCGAGGCGGAGATGCTCCGCCGCCGGGTGGGCAGAGCAGCTCCTGACCCGGCGGTGGGTTCGGTCCTGGACGCGGACGGGTTGCTGGCCCTGCAGGCCGCGGTGGAGCGGGTCGATGTGGATGCCGACATCATCGGCTATTGCGTCAATCTCGCCACGGCCAGTCGCCGGCACCCGTCGGTCGAGGCCGGGGTGTCGCCGCGCGGCACCCAGGCCCTGCTGCTGCTGGCCCGGGCCTGGGCCGTGCTGGACGGACGCGGCTTCGTGGTCCCGGAAGACGTCAAGGCGGTGGCGGTGGCGGCCCTGGGCCACCGGCTGGTGCTCACCCTGAAGTCCTACGCCGATGCGGTCAACGGCGAGGACGTGGTCCGGCAGCTGCTGGCCACCGTCCCCACACCGCCCACGCAGCGGGGGATCGGGGGTTGACCCAGCTCCCCGGCGGGCCGCCGCCGGCATGGCGGCCGACGGCCGCGCTGGTCCGCGCCCTGGTGCTGGCCATGGGCACCATCGGAGTCAGCCTGAGCCTGGGCCGCCCCGACGTCGCCGCCATGGGTGCTCCCGTCGTCTTCGCGCTGATCATGGCGCTGACCGCGCGCAGCCCCGACCGGACCGTCCTGCCCGGCGCCACCGCGCGGGTCAGGGGCGAGGCCGTCGCCGGTCGGATCGCCGAGGTGCAGATCACCGTGACCGGGGTGAACGACTGTCAACTGGTCACAGTTGTCGTGCCCGACCCCGACCGGGGCGCCACCGGCGGAACCGGCACCGTGCCCGGGGGCGCCGGGGTCGGCCTACGGGTGCCGATCCGGGTGCCGGACTGGGGTACGTCGGCGCTGGCCCGCCCGGACGTGATGGCCTGCGGTCCGGACGGACTGTGGGAGGTCGGACCGGTACCGGCGCCGGAACTGCTCACCGTGATCGCCCCGGAGAAGTTGTCCCTGGAGGCGTTGGCGCTGCCCCCGATCCTGGGCGGCTGGGCGGGTGACCACACCAGCCGGCGGCCCGGCCAGGGCGGTGACCTGATCGATCTGCGGGAGTTCGCGCCGGGGGACCGGCTCAAGGCCATCCACTGGCGGGCGTACGCCCGGCATCAGAAGCTCTACGTCCGCCGCACCGAGAGCGACGCCGACGTCGAGTTCGTGCTCTGCGTGGACACCCGCACCGAGATCCGTCCGGCCCCCCGGCCGCCGGCGTCCGGCTGGGCCCGGTGGCGGGCGCGGACGGCGGTCCGGTTCGTTCGCCTCGGACAATTGCTGCGCGGCATGGTGGCCGTGCCCCAACCGGTCGAGGCGGCGGTCCAGGCCACGCCCGCAGCAGGTCGCAGCAGCCTCGACCTGACCGTGGCCGCCGCGGCCGCCATTGCCGGCGCGCAACTGCGGGCCGGCGACCGGGTGGGGCTGCTCGACCTGTCCACCTACCGCCGGCACATCCGGATGGGCAACGGCACCCGGCACCTGGACCGGATCCTGGGGCAACTGGGTCAATTGGACCTGGCTGACTGGCCGTGGCTGGTCCGGGCCGAGCTGTGGGGGGTGCCGCCGAGTGCGGTCGTCGTGATCATCAGCCCGCTCACCGACGAGGCGGTGCTGACCGCGGCGACCGACTGCCAGGCCCGCGGTCACTTTGTCATCGTGGTCGATGTGCTGCCGCTGGCCGGGCTGCTCGCGGTGAACACCACGCCGATCGACAGCTACGAGCTGGACCTGCTCCGCTCCGAGCGGGAGGCCCGCCTCGAGGCCCTGCGCCGGTCCGGTATCCCGCTGGTCCGCTGGGAAGCCGGCAACCTCGCCGACACCCTGGTCCGGTTCCGGCGCGCATATCGGGAGCGCCGATGAATGCCCCGACGGTCACCCCACCGGCGGTGCTACCCAGCGGCGGAGCCTGGCTGCGGGTGTTCCTGGCCCTGGCCTGGACGGCGCTGTGCCTGGTTGCCTGGGTGCCCACTGACCTCAGCCCGGCGGTGTGGGCCCAGGTCGGCGCGATGGTCATTCTCGGCTTGTGGCTGGTGTCCCAACCGGGCTCGCCGGTGGTGCTGTTCGCGCTGGCCGCTGTGTTCGCCGACCGGATCTTCTCCGGTCAGCCCGGCGTGGACGCGCAGCTCATCGGGCTGGCCATCTGCCTGCCCCTGGTGCATCAGATCGCCGCGCTGGCCGCGATGGTGCCGCCCCGGTCCAGCCTGCAATGGTCCGCACTGTTGCCGACGACGATCCGCTACGTCGGCTCGGTATTGATCACCGTGGTCGTGCTGCTGGTCTGGAAAACCTGACGCAGCCGAACCGCTACTGGACGGCCATGGCCACTTTGATCCGGTCCTCGGCGGAGATGAGGTGGTCGTGATCGTCCAGGCCGGCTTCCAGCTCGACCCAGTTGACCCGGCCGGTGAACTTGAGTTGTCCGTAGTCGGTGGTCACCAGCGATCCCAGTTCTTCGCCGAGGTCGAGAGATTCGTCGCCGGAGAACACGAACGGTTGGGTTCGCTCGATACGACCGCTGCCGTCAGCGACGCCATCGACGAACAGCGTCACCACGCCCCCCTTGGCCAACCCGCCTCCGTCGTAGGCGAATTCCATCCTGACTTGGTGCTTCCCGGCCGGTATCACGTCCTCGCCCTGGATGTAGGTCTGTTCCAGGCCGAAGAAGTTGTAGCAGAACTTCGGCTTGCCGTCCTTGGCGTACAGACTCATCCCGCCGCTGACCCCGCCGAGCGCGACGAGTACGCCGTCCGCGCCGGACTCGGGCACTTCGACCTCGGCGGTCATCGAATACGACTTGTTCTTGGTGTTGAGCAGGGCCCACTCGGTGAGCCGACCGATCCCGGGGTACAGGGTCTGCTTCCGCCCGGTGAAAAGCTCGGGCCGGCCGGCCGTTTCGGGGTTGCCGCGCTCGGCGAAGCGATCGTCCAGGGGAACCACGTTGTACTTCACCGCCTCGATCAGCCAGAGTCGCTGCAGCTCGTGCAACTTGTCCGGGTGTTCGGCGGACAGGTCGTGCGCCTGGGTCCAGTCGACCGTGGTGTCGTAGAGCTCCCAGATGTCGTCGTCGAAGGCGACCGTGGCCCGGCTGCCGGTCTCCCACGGCGTGCGGTGCTTGGTCACCGCCGTCCAACCCTTGTGGAAAATGCCGCGGTTGCCGAACATCTCGAAGTACTGGGTCTCATGGCGCTCCGCCGCATCGGCGTCGTTGAACGAGTAGGCCATGCTCACCCCCTCGAGCGGCTTCTGCTGAACTCCGTTGACAAAGGTCGGCGCCGGCAGTCCGGCCAGCTCCAGGATCGTCGGAGCGACGTCGATGACATGGTGGAACTGGGTGCGTAGCTCGCCCCGGCCCTCGATCCCCGCCGGCCAGTGCAGGATGGTGCCGTTGCGGGTGCCACCCCAGTGCGAGGCCACCTGCTTCGTCCACTGGTAGGGCGTGTCCATGGCGTGGGCCCAGCCCACCGCGTAGTGGTTGTAGGCCTCGGGTCCGCCGAACTTCTCGATCCGGGAGGTCATGAACTCGGCTGTCTCCAGAGCCCCGAAGCCACCCAGGGTGATCATCTCGTTGAACGTGCCCTGCAGCGACCCTTCGGCCGAAGCGCCGTTGTCGCCGATGATCAAGTAGATCAAGGTGTCGTCGAGAATGCCCATGTCCTGCAGGGTGTCGACGATGCGGCCGACCTGGTAGTCGGTGTTCTCCAGGTATCCGGCGTATACCTCCATCTGGCGGGCCAGAGCCGGTTTCATTTCCGGTGCGATGTCCTCCCACGCGGGGATGCCGGCCGACCGCTTGGTCAGGTCGCAGTCGGCGGGAACGACGCCAAGTTCTTTCTGCCGGGCGAACGTCTCTTCCCGCAGCTGGTCCCAGCCCTGGTCGAACTGTCCCCGGTACCGGTCCGCCCACTCCTTGGGCACGTGGTGCGGAGCGTGGGTCGCGCCGGGGGCGTAGTAGGTGAAGAACGGTTTGTCGGGCATCAGGGCCTTCTGCTGCCGGACCCACCGGATGGTTTTCTCGGCCAGGTCATCGTTCAAGTAATAGCCCGCCTCCGGCGTCCGGTCCGGTTCCACCGCCGTGGTGCCTTCGTAGAGGGCTGGGAACCATTGGTTGGTCTCGCCGCCGATGAAGCCGTAGAAGTATTCGAAACCCATGCCGGTCGGCCATTGCCGGAACGGCCCCAGCGGGTTCGCCTCCCACGCCGGCACTTCATGACACTTGCCGAACTGTGCAGTGCTGTACCCGTTCAGCTGCAGGACCTTGGCCAGCGGAGCCGCGGTGTTCGGCCAGATCGAGTTGTTGCCCGGCGCCGACGTCGCGAACTCGGTGATGGCGCCCATCCCGACGGAATGGTGATTGCGCCCGGTAAGCAGGGCCGACCGGGTCGGCGAACACAGTGCCGTGGTGTGAAAGCGGTTGTATTTGAGCCCGCCCGCCGCCAAACGTTCGAAGTTCGGCGTTCGGACCGGCCCACCGAAGGCGCTCGACGCGCCGAAGCCGACGTCGTCGAGCAGCATCACCATCACATTCGGCGCACCGGCCGGAGGACGCAGCGGCACGATCGGGGCGAACTTCGTCTCCGGATCCTTCGCGTCGTACGTCGTCAACCCCACCGGCGCAATATCGGGGATGGGCAAATTGTGGCGTGAGATGGTGTTCTTGGGCGTCATGGCGCTCCTGGGGATGAGGATCCCTGGCTTGGCACACGATCGGAGGTGTGCGGTCGGGGTTGATCATCGTGATCGTGCTGATTCGAGCTGCCGGATGGGTCACCCCTAGTGGATGATTCAGACCTGCGCGGCCCGGTCCGGGCACGGAATGGCCCGCACGATGAGCTCCGACATGCCCGCGAAATCATTCGGGTTGCAGGTCTAGAGCGTTAGGTCATTGGCGATGACAACGGCGGCAATGAGCGCGTCGAAACCACGCGCCGACACTTTGCGTCCGCTCTCCCGCAGCGACGCGGCCACCCGTCCGAACGCTCGGGCGGCGGAGGCGTCGAACGGCACGGGCTCGAACGTCGCTTCGGCCAACTGGAGGTGCGCTTGACGGGCCGCCCGGGCTTGCGTGGTCGACGCGACCCAGCAGCACCACCGTCGAGGTGTCCAGCAGTCCTGACCCGGTCAGAGCGACTCGTCGACGATGGTGTGGATGTCGGCCCGCAGGTCGTCTTAGCGCTGACGTCGTCGTTTGGCGTCGCGCACGTCCACTCCGGTGACCGCACTGGCCACCGTGTAGACGACCGGGACAAGCAGGAAGACCAGCCAGGCGTAGCTCCAGATCGGGGTGAGCAGGAAGAACGCGACCACCGCGATCACCCCGGAGGAGCCGGCCACCGCCAGCGCCACCCGTTGACCGGCCGTGGAGGGGACGGTCGGGACAGCGCCCTGGGTGGGGACGGCCGGATAGCCGCCGGCCGGCGCCGAGGGCACCGGCGGGGCGGGCCGCGGCGGGGCCGTCGACACCATCGGCCGCGGCCCGGGCAGGTCGGCGAACGGAGCCTGCAGGTCGGCGACCGTCCGGGCGGAGTTGATCAGCGCGCTGCGGGTGCCGTACTCGTCGAGGTCGATTCGGCCGGCGGTCAGGTGCTGGCTGAGCGTATCGATGGCCGCGTTGCGTTCCGCGTCGCTGACGCGAAGCGAGTTCGGATCGACCGCGCCCTGTTCGCTCACGGAAGTGAATCTAGAACACCAGGGAGGGCTCGTCGGGCGAGGACAGGCTGAGCGTGGAACCGACGATCATCGGGAGCTGCCGGATCCGGGCCTCCAGCCCGCGCAGCCGGACCGCGGTCCGGTGCTCGACGTCGTCGCCGATCAGGTCCACGTCGGCGGTGAGCACGAGCATCTTCGGCCCGACCACCTCCAGTCGCAGGAAGGTCACCCGGTCGATCTCGGGCAGGTCGAGCAGGGTGGCCACGGCCGCGGCCCGCACTCGCGGATCGGCCTCCTGCCCGATCAGGAAACGGCGGTTACGGGTGATCAACACCCAGGCCACCACCCCCAGCAGCAGCCCGACCAGGATCGAGCCGATCGCGTCCGGGGTGGCCGACCCGGTCAGCTGGTGGGCCAGCAGACCGCCGCCGGCCAGCACCAGCCCGATCAGGGCCGCGCTGTCCTCGGCGAACACGGCGCGCAGGGTCGGATCCGAGGTAACTAAGACGTGCTGCAAGACGGCCCGGTCGAGCTCGGCGGCCTCGCTCCGGGCCTGCCGCACCGACTGCAAGAAGCTGACACTCTCGAGCACGAAAGACATGCCCAGCACCACGTACCCGATGACGAAATCGGTGGCGGGCTCGGGTGAGAGCAGCTCGGTCACCCCGTGCGTCACCGACACCGCGGCGCCCGCTACGAACAGGCCGAGCGCGGCGAACAGGGACCAGACATAGGCGTCGCGGCCGAACCCGTAGGGGTGGGTGTCGTCGGGTGCGCGTTGCGACCGGCGCTCGGCCATCAGCAGGAAGATCTCGTTGCCGGTGTCGGCCCAGGAATGGGCTGCTTCGGCGGTCATCGAGGCCGACCCGGTGAGGAATGCGGCCACCGATTTGGCCAACGCCACCAGCAGATTCACCCCGAAGGCAATGATCACCGTGACCAGGCTGCTGGTGGTCTCGGGAGCCGCATCGGTGGTTCCGACCAGAGTCATGAGCCGCGGACTGGCCCGGTCCAGGCGCACGGTGCCGTCGGTCCAGGCAACCTCCAGGCCGTCCTCGGACGGTACTTCGGCGTCGCCAGGTTCCACCAGATCACGCTACGGCTCTACGGCGCGACGGTGTGGTCAGGACCGGGCGGGCTCGGACTGCCGGTAATCTCCACACCGGTCGGGGGACCTCCCCGGGTATTCCTCGGTGGGAGCCTGCGCAGGCGGGGCTGCCCGTGCTGTCGGGAGATCCGCTGTGCCGCTCGGTCGCTGTCGCACCACCTCGATGCCTTCGGCCGTGGCGATCCCCGGCATCGTCACCGTTCTCTCGGTCCTGGCCCTGCTGTTCGCGGCCGTGCCGGCCCGGGCCGCCGATCCCAGTCCGCCCGCCTCTCCGCCGCCCAGCAACGCGTCGAGTACGACCACGACCGACTCATCGGCGCCGCCCTCCGCGTCCTCGACCGCACCGTTGTCCTCGACCGCATCGCCTGCTTCCGCTTCCTCGCCTTCCTCACCCTCGGATCCTCCGGGCGCCGGCACCGCCCCGACTGCCCCGGTGACCACCACGGTGCCTCGACCCGCGGACGCGAGGCCGAAGGCATTGGCCAAGGCCGAGGTCGCGCCCGCGGGCGCCCCGACCGGCAGCTGGATCACCAATGTGGCCTGGTTACCCCTGCCCGGTGCCGGCCTGCCCGCGCCCGGCGTCACCCCGACGCCGGCTCTTCCGGCGCTGCCGATCTTCGCCAAGGACTTCTCGGTGGCCACCACAGTTGCCTCCGCCACGCTGGCCGTGACCGGGGAGGGCGTGTACACCGTCCAGATCGACGGCCAGCCCGTGTCGCCGGCGGTGCTGGAGCCCGGCTACAGCGTCGACAGCAAGGTCTGGTACTCCGATTACGACGTGACCGCTCTGCTGTCCTCGGGCTCGCACCGGCTTTCCACCCAGCTGGGTCAGGGCATGTGGTCGCTCACGTCGTCGATCCTGGGTGACGGTCGCGCCGCGCGCCCGAACGCCTATCACGTGGCCGGACCCCTCGGATTCAACCTGACCCTGTCCATCACCTACGCCGACGGTTCCACCGATGTGGTCCAGTCCGACACCAGCTGGAAGACCCATCTCGGCGGCACCACCTTTTCCACCTGGTACGGCGGCGAGGACTACGACGCCCGGGTGTTGCCGGGTTGGGTGCTGCCGACCACCGCTCTGGACAACTCCTGGACCCCTGCGGTGGCCGCGCCGGCCCTGAACTCCTTGGTGCTGGCACCCAAGATCGGCGCGCCGATCGAGCAGGTCGACACGATCACGGCCAAGACGGTGACTCAGCACGGCAGCGCCTGGGTGTTCGACCTGGGCACTCAGCTGTCAGGCTGGGCTCAGCTGACCGTGACCGCTCCCCAGGGCGCGACGATCACGATGCGGCCCTCCGAACGGCTCGGCAGCAACGGCCTGGTCGACCAGACCTCGATGAAGTTCGAGGGCTCGATCTTCGATCGGTACACGGCCGCGGGGACCGGCCCGGAGGTCTGGCACGAGCAGTTCCGGTACACCGGCTTCCGATACGTGCAGGTCGAGGGCCTACCGACCGGGCAGGCGCCGACGCTGGGCATGATCACCGGCCTGGTGCTCCGGACCGCCGTCGCGGCGACCGGGACGTTCTCCTCGTCGGACAAGACCCTGAGCGGCGTGCACACCCTGGTCAACCGAGCCATGCAGAGCAACATGTACTCGGTCCTGACCGACTGCCCGGACCGGGAAAAGCTGGGCTGGCTGGAGGAGACCTGGCTGGTCTACCCGGCGTTGGCGGACAACTTCGACATGCACGACTACGCCCGGCGGATCGAGCAGATCATCGCCGACGGCCAGTCCACCGTCGGGCGGGTCGCGGCCACCGCACCCGAGTACTTCGTCTTCCCGCCGCCCTACGACGTGGAACCGAACTGGTCGGGCGCGGTGGTCGAGTTGCCCTGGCAGATGTATCAGGCCCACGCAGACCGCCAGGTGCTGTCCGACTTCTGGCCGGTGATGCAGTCCTACGCCACGTACATGACGAGCCGGGCCAGCAACAACCTGATCACCAGCGGCCTGGGGGACTGGGTCACGATTGCGCCGCACCCGCCGTCGGCCACCCTGATCGCATCGATCGGCTGGGCGCAGACGCTCTACCGGATGGCGGACATCGGCGCGGTGCTGGGCAACGGCGCGGCGGCGGCCGCCTACCGGGCCCAGGGCAACACGGTCGCCGCGGCCATCAACGCCCAGTACCTCAAGAGCGGCCAATACGGTTCGGACCCCGGCAGTAACGCCTTCGCCCTGGACGCCGGTATCGTCCCGGCTGCCTCGGTGGGTTCGGTCCGGGCCGCCATGATCAATGCGGTGGTCCTGGCCAAGAACCACCTGCAGCTGGGCGAGGTGACCCTGCCGGCCGCCCTGCACCAACTGTCCGCGGCCGGCCGCGACGACCTCATCTACCAGGCGGTGATCGCCACCGACCAGCCCGGTTTCGGCTACATGGCGGCGTCCGGCGCTACGGCGTTGACCGAGAGCTGGTCCGGGCTGTCCGCATCCGACGGTGGCCGCGGATCCCAGGACCACTTCATGCTCGGCGCGATCGACGACTGGCTGATCTCGCGGGTGGCCGGCATCTCCCGGACGGCCGGGACGGTCGGGGATGCGAATCTGACCATCGCCCCGCAGCTGCTGTCCGGCGTGGGTTCGGTGTCGGCCACCAAGACGACCAGCGCCGGCCAGGTCGCGACGTCCTGGCAACGCAACGGCAGCGCCGGCGCCCTGACCGTGACCGTGCCCAGCGGAGTCACCGCGCACGTCGTGCTGCCCTGGGGAACGTTCACGGCGCCGGCGGGCACCACGGTGTACACCGGCCAGATTCCGCCGCCGCCGCCGCCGCCGACGAAGCCGGTCAACACGCTGGGTCAGGTGTATTCGGTGCCGATCTCCCCGGTCCTGTACCGCCTGGTCGGTGCGACGCTGACCCCGATCAGCTTCGAACAGTGGCAGGCGAACGGCTTTCCGACGCCGGTCCGGGCCCAGCTGGTGACCAAGAAGTACACCTGGTCAGCGGTGGTTTACGCAGTGTCGGTGGCGCCGGCGGTGGGCCCGGCGTTCCCCCTGACATTCGCCCAGTGGCAGACCCTGGGCAGGCTCGCCCCGACCACGACCAGCGTGATCACCGGCAGCGCCATCAATCGTTGGGCGGGCAGCCCCGAGCTGCTTCTGAGCAGTCCGGACGGCACCGTCCACCATCTGACCGGACCGGAGTGGGCGCAACTGGGGCATCCCGCGTTCGTTTCCCAGCCGGACTCCTGGGTGCCGCTGGCCGGGGGACCGAAACTGCTGCGGGTCAATCTGATCACGGGCGTCGGGCACTGGGCCACCGGTCCCGAGTGGGCCCAGGCCGGCTACCCCACCCCGTTGTCACCGCGGCCCATTCCGCACGAGCGGTGGGTACTGGACCCGGCCCCCCAGGTCGTGCTCATCCTGGTCGGCGGAGCGACCATCCCGATCACGCTGCCCGAATGGATCGCGGCCGGGGAGCCTCTCACCGGCTGAGGGTCGGTCGGTTCGGGTCAGGTGTGCCGCCACAGCTCCGTCACGGCCACGCCGACCTGGGCCAACAGCCGCCGGGTCAGCGGGAGAGAGATGCCGATGACCGAGGACGGGTCGCCGTCGACGCCGTCCACGAACCAGCCGCCGTAGCCGTCGATGGTCAACGACCCGGCCACCGCCAGCGGCTCGCCGGTGGCGAGGTAGGCCTCGACCTCTTCCGGGGTGGGGGTACCGAAACGAATCACCGTCTTCTCGGTGGCGCTGGCCCCGCCCGCGACCGCGCCGTCGCAGATCCGGACCACCGCGTGCCCGGTGAGCAGATCGCCGGTGCCGCCCGACATCTGGGTCCACTGGGCGCGGGCGTCGTCGGCGTCCGCGGGTTTGCCCCGCAGTGTGCCGTCGAACAGCAGCATCGAGTCGCAGCCGAGCACGACCGCGTCGGAATGCCGTTCCAGGACCCGGGGAACCACCGCGGCCGCCTTGGCCCGGGCCAGTGCGGCGACGATCTGCTCCGGCGGCCTGCCGGCGAGGGCGACTTCCAGGGCCCGTTCGTCCACGTCGGACACCAGCACCACCGGGTCGATGCCGGCGGCACGGAGCACGGAAAGTCGAGCCGGCGACGCCGAAGCCAGGACCGTCAGTGTCATCGCGCGCTCATCCCGCCAGCCCCGAGGCCCACCACGCGTCCGGACCGGGCGTCCAGGTGGCCGAATTCTCGGGGCGCCCCCACCGCGACGGCTGCGGAGCCGTCGCCTGGGTGGGAGAACGCAGGGCCAGCAGGATGGCCAGCACAGCCGCCGCATCCTCGTCATCCCGGTCCGTGATCACAGCGGGATGTTCCCGTGTTTGCGGGGCGCCCTGACCGCTCGCTTGTCCGCCAACATGCGCAGCGCCTGTTGGATGTGCGTGCGGGTCTGCGAGGGCCGAATGACCGCGTCGACGTAGCCGCGATCGGCGGCGATGTACGGGTTGGCCAGGGTGTCCTCGTACTCCGTCTCGCGCTCCTTCCGCAGCCTGGCGACGTCGTCACCCCGATCAGTCGCGGCCGCGAAGTCGCGGCGATAGAGCACATTGACCGCCGCCGCCGCCCCGACCACCGCGATCTGTGCGGTCGGCCAGGCCAGGTTGACATCCGCGCCCAGGTGTTTGCTGCCCATCACGTCGTAGGCGCCGCCGTACGCCTTGCGGGTGATCACCGTGACCAGCGGCACGGTCGCCTCGGCGTAGGCGTAGATCAATTTCGCCCCGCGCCGGATGATCCCGTTCCATTCCTGGTCCGTGCCGGGCAGAAAACCGGGTACGTCGACGAAAGTGAGCACGGGGAGGTTGAAAGCGTCGCAGAAACGAACGAAACGCGCGGCCTTTTCCGAGGCATCGATGTCCAGCGTGCCGGCCAGATGCTGCGGTTGGTTTGCCACCACGCCCACGCTGTGCCCGTCCACCCGGCCGAAGCCGACGATCACGTTCGGTGCGAACAATTCGTGCACGGGTAGGAAATGCCCGTCATCGAGCACCGCACAGATGACCGTGTTCATGTCGTAGGGCTGTTGTGGCGCATCGGGAATGAAAGTGTCCAGATCGACAGTCGTTGTCTCGTCCACGGAGTCGAGTACCGGGGGTCGGGAGAGGTTGTTGGCAGGCAGGAAGGAGAGCAGCTCGCGCACATAACCAATGGCGTCGTCCTCATCGGAGGCCAGGTAGTGGGCATTACCGGAGCGGGTGTTGTGGGTGTGCGCCCCGCCCAATTCCTCCAGCGTCACCTCCTCACCGGTCACCGCCCGCACCACGTCCGGACCGGTGATGAACATCTGCGAGGTCTGATCGACCATGACCACGAAATCGGTGAGCGCGGGCGAGTACACGTGCCCCCCGGCGGCCGCACCCATGATCAGGGAAATCTGCGGAATTACTCCCGATGCCTGCACGTTTCGCTTGAAGATCTCGGCGTACAGACCAAGGGAGACGACGCCCTCCTGGATCCGGGCCCCGCCGCCCTCGTTGATGCCGACGATGGGCCGACCGGCACGCAACGCGAAATCCATGATCTTGACGATCTTCTCGCCGTAGACCTCGCCCAGGGCACCGCCGAAAACGGTGACATCCTGAGAGAAGACGGCGATCTCGCGCCCTTCGACGGTGCCGTACCCGGTGACCACACCGTCTCCGTAGGGCCGGTTGCGCTCCATCCCGAATGCCGTGGAACGGTGCCGGGCGAAGGCGTCGAATTCGACGAAGGAGCCCTCGTCGAGCAGCTTGTCGATCCGCTCGCGGGCGGAGAACTTGCCTCTCGCGTGCTGACGCTCCTGCGCGGCCGCCGACCCGGCGTGAACGTGCTCGGAGACCCGACGTTCCAGGTCGTCGAGCTTGCCCGCGGTGGTGTGCGAGGCCGGTTCGGACATGCAGTCACTCCTGGGTGGTGCGGGCGGTCGCCCCCACCGTAAGCCGCGGTGATCATTCGGCAGCGACCAGTCGCTCGTGCTGTGCTGCTTCCCCGATATCAGACAAGCTCCCAAATGGCAGTTGATCGACGGCAAGCCACCGAGCGGGCCCTACCCTGTTCCGGTGCCCTCCGCCGACTGGTCCCGAAGCCTGCCGGACGTGACTTCGATCGGGCTTCCGGCGGGGTGCGACCTGACCTGGGTGGCCAGTACCGGATCCACCAACGCCGATCTGACGGCCGGCCCGGCGGTCGGGCAGCGGATTCTGGTCCGTGCCGCTGACGAGCAGACCGACGGTCGCGGGCGAGCCGGTCGGGACTGGCAGTGCCCGCGCGGCGCCGGCCTGATGTTCTCGGTCCGGCTCGACCTTTCCGGAGTACCGCCGCAGCGGCGGGGCTGGATCGGTGCGGTCCTGGCCCTGGCCATCCTGGACGCGCTCCCGGTGGAGGCGAATCTGAAGTGGCCGAACGACGTTCAGATCGGCGGCAGGAAACTGGCCGGGGTGTTGGCCGAACAGGTAGGCGACGACGTGGTGGTGGGCGCCGGGATCAATGTGTCGCTCACCGATGTCGAATTGCCCCGCCCGGACGCCACGTCCCTGCTGCTGGCCGGAGCGGCGGAGGTGGACCGGTCCGCGCTGCTCGTCCGCATCCTGCCGGATTTTCTCGATCTGGTGAGCGGGTGGATCGCCGCCGGCGGAGACGTTGACGCCTGCGGCCTGCGGCAGGCCTACCGGCACGCGTGCGACACCCTCGGCCGCTCGGTCCGGGTGCTGCTGCCCGGGGGCGCCGAGATCACCGGCCGCGCCGTGGACGTCGATCCCACCGGTGCGCTGCTGGTCGAGGCGCCGGACGGGGACCACGCGTTCGCCGCCGGCGACGTGGTCCACCTGCGATGACGGAGCTCCTCGAACGGATGGCCTCGGTCTCGGCCCAGGTCAGCGAGGCAGCGCAGACGGTCGGCCGAGAACCGGGGTCGGTCAAGATCCTGCTGGCCACCAAGACCCAATCCGCCGAGACCGTGCTGGTCGCCCTGCGGGCCGGCTACCGGTTGATCGGGGAGAACCGCGTCCAGGAGGTGGTGGCCAAGGCGGACGCACTGGCCGAGGAACCGCACACCACCCATTTCATCGGGCATCTGCAGGAGAACAAGGTCAACGCGTTGCTTCCGCATGTCCAGTGTCTGCAGACACTGGACTCGCCGGCCCTGGCCCAGCGGCTCCAGCGTCGGTTGGAGGCTCTGGACCGCACGCTCGAGGTGATGATCCAGGTCAACGTGTCCGGTGAAACGACGAAGAGCGGAGTCGCGCCCGCCGACACGGGGGCACTCGCAGCCGTCATTCGTCGGCACGACCGGCTGCGGCTGATCGGGCTCATGACCATCGGGCTGAATCGTCCGGACCTGACCGCGGTGCGATCCGGCTATGCGCAGCTGCGGGGGCTGGCGCAGGGTTTGGGCCTGGCCGAGCTCTCGATGGGTATGACCGCCGATTTCGCTGCGGCCATTGCCGAGGGCGCGACCATGGTCCGGCTCGGTTCGGCCGTCTTCGGCCCTCGGTCCCGGGTAGCGTGACCTGCACCGACCAACTCGTGGAGGACCGGATGGCCTATCCCGACAAACTGCTCACCCGCGGCGAGCGGGTGGTGCTGCACAAGCATCCTTCGTGGAAGACGCTGATCCTGCCCACGGTGTTCTTCGTCATCGTCATCGGCGGTGGGTCGTTCCTGGCCTCGGTGATCCGGAATTGGCAGAACCACACCGGCCGTGGGATCAGCTGGATCGCCATTGGTGTGGTCGGGTTGGTGCTGCTGGTCATTCTCTGTGTGGTGCCGTTCATCCGGTGGCGCACCGAACATTTCGTGCTCACGAATTTCCACATCTTCTTTCGTAACGGCATCATCCGGCACCGGCAGCACCAGATTCCGCTGGCCAATATCCAGAACATCGAGACCGATGTCTCGGTGTTCGGGCGCCTGCTCGGTTACGGCACCCTCATCGTCGAGTCGGCCGCCGATCAGCCGCTGGAGTTCCAGAACGTGGCCTCGATCGGAAATGTGCAGGCCACCCTGAATCAGCTCATCCAGGATCAGCGCAGCGGCGGGGGATACGCCGACGGGATGGGCCAGGAGAGCCAGCCACCGCCGGCCGGACCCGGTGGCACCCAGGTCATGCCTCCTCGGGGCTGATGGACTGGGAAAGATCTTGCGTGTGGCGCTGGGGTACCAGGCGGGGTGACGATATCGGTATGCGCG
The DNA here is from genome assembly GCA_965277905.1 of Nakamurella sp. Classification (GTDB taxonomy): domain Bacteria; phylum Actinomycetota; class Actinomycetes; order Mycobacteriales; family Nakamurellaceae; genus Nakamurella. The sequence continues at coordinate 8,276 of CBDIDW010000003.1, read as the reverse complement.
ATGCGTACTTCTCGTGGCTGATGATCGGGCTCGGGTGGGTCCTTTCCTTGGCGGCCGGGGGTTACGTCGCGCTCCGCTTGCCCGGACAGCTCGTGACCAGACCGCATCCGCTCGCGGACTTGAAGTCGACCGATCGTTGGCCCGATTCCGTGGTTTGGCTGGTCACCGTGGTCATGATCGTTACGGGTGGGAATTATCTGTGGTACCACGGGTGGGGTGGCTGGGCCCTACTTCTGATGGCGCCGATCTTTGTTCTCAAAGCGCTGCCGCTGTGGATTCACAACGCCCGGATCACCGGCCAGTTCAGGTTCGCGTTGCCGTACGCCCCACCACCTACGCCTGAGCCGGCCGTCGAGAAGATCTGAGCGCCGCGACGCGGGTCCTAGGGTGACGGTATGGACGACGCGGCCCACCCGGACACACTCGCGGCCGTGCGTGAGCGGGTGGTCGCCGGCGGGGCGGCCAAGTACCACCAGGCCAACCAGGCCAAGGGCAAGCTGTTCGCCCGGGACCGCATCGCCGCGCTGATCGAGCCGGGCAGCTTCGTCGAGGACGGGCAGCTGGCCAACGCCGGTGATGCGTCGCTTCCGGCCGACGGGGTGATCACCGGCACCGCCCGGGTCGACGGCCGGCCGGTGGCGGTGATGGCGAATGACTCCACCGTCAAGGCCGGCTCGTGGGGCCCGCGAACCGTGGAGAAAATCATCCGCATCATCGAGAAGGCCTACTCCACCGGCGTTCCGATGATCTATCTGGTCGACTCGGCGGGCGCCCGGATCACCGACCAGGTCCAGCTGTTTCCGGGCCGCCGGGGCGCCGGGAAGATCTTTCACACCCAGGTGCGGGCGTCCGGATCGATTCCCCAGGTGTGCGCGCTCTTCGGGCCGAGCGCGGCCGGAGGCGCCTACATCCCGGCCTTCTGCGACATCGTGATCATGGTCGAGGGCAACGCGTCCATGTATCTGGGCAGCGACCGGATGGTCGAGATGGTGACCGGGGAGAAGACCACCCTGGAGGAGATGGGTGGGGCCACCGTGCACACCACCGTGTCCGGGGTCGGGCATCTCAAGGTGGCTGACGAGCCGGCCGCCCTGGACGCGGTGCGAACTTACCTGTCCTATTTGCCGTCGAACTGGACGCAGCCGCCGCCTAGCGCGGCGCCGACCGGGCCGGGGCCGGGAGACCTGCGGGCGCTGGTGCCGGCCAGCGAGCGGCAGGCCTTCGACATGCGGCGCTACGTCAAGGCCCTCATCGACGCCGATTCCTTCTTCGAGATCCATCCCGGTTGGGCCCGGGAGCTCACGGTCGGGCTGGCCCGACTAGACGGAGAACCCGTCGGGGTGCTGGGCAACAACTCGATGTTCAAGGGCGGCGTGCTTTTCTCCGACTCCGCCGACAAAGCGGCCCGATTCATCCAGCTCTGCGACGCCTTCTCGATCCCGCTGGTGTTCCTCTCGGACGTGCCCGGGTTCATGGTCGGCAGCACGGTGGAACGGCAGGGCATCATTCGGCACGGCGCCAAGATGATCACCGCGGTCTCCGAGGCGACCGTGCCCAAGATCTGCGTCGTGGTCCGCAAGGCCTATGGGGCCGGCCTTTACGCCATGGCCGGACCCGGGTTCGACCCGGAGGCCACGCTCGCGTTGCCCACCGGGAAGATCGCCGTGATGGGCGCGGAAGCGGCGGTGAACGCGGTCTACGCCAACAAGATCGCCTCAATCGCCGACCCGGACGAGCAGAACCAGTTCATCACTGAAAAACGGGCCGAATACGACCTCGACATCGACATCGTCCATCTGGCCGCGGAGCTGGTGGTGGATGCGGTGATCGAGCCCGAGGAGCTGCGCGATCAGCTCATTGCTCGGCTGGCTGCGGCCAGGGGCAAGGACCGCGGGTTTTCGCGGCGGCGACACGGCATCACGCCGGTCTGAACCCGGGTGTGGCACGCTCGTGCCGTGACGACATTGTTGCTGGCCGAGGATGATCCGGCCATCAGCGAACCGCTGGCGCGGGTGCTCAAGCGCGAGGGTTACGACGTGGTCAAGGCCCTGGACGGTTGGAGTGCGCTGGCGGCCGTGGCCGAGCACCCGGTGGAGCTGGTCATCCTCGACCTCGGGCTGCCCGGGATCGACGGACTCGACGTGTGCCGGCGGATCCGGGCCGGCGCCCACCGGCCCAGCGTCTTGATGCTGACCGCGCGCACCGACGAGGTCGATTTCGTGGTCGGCCTGGATGCCGGGGCCGACGACTACGTGGGCAAGCCGTTCCGACTGACCGAACTGCTGGCCCGGATCCGGGCCCTGCTCCGCCGCGGGCGACCGGTGGCTCTGCTCGACGTGGCCGGGATCAAACTCGACGCCACGGCGCGGCGGGCGCAGGTGGACGGCGTCGAAGTGTCGCTCACCCACAAGGAGTTCGACCTGCTCCAGCTGCTCATGTCGGAGGCCGACCGGCTGGTCACCCGGGAAACCATCGCTCAGGTCGTCTGGGGCGACCCGCAGGTGCTCGGGTCGAAGACAATCGACATGCACGTCTCGTCGCTGCGGCACAAATTGGCCATGGGTCGCAACGAACCGCTGGAGCAGCGCATCTCGACGGTCCGCGGCGCGGGCCTGCGGTTCAACTCCTGAGCTGCTGCTGATCCGTGCGCCGCCGGGTTCTCGTCTCCATCCTGCTGGTGGTGGCCGCGACCGCGTTGGCCCTGGGCGTGCCGCTGGGCGTGCTGGCCTGGAATTCGGTGCAGAGTCGGGAGCAGACCGACCTGCGCGCCCACCTGGACTCGGTGACTGCCTACATCGACGAGGAGGTCGCCCGAGGCCATGCCGTCGACCACCGGCAGTTGCAGGTGGGGCTGCCCGAGGACGGCGAGCTGGTGATCAGCCTGCCGAATCAGACGGTGCCACCGGTCGGCACGGCCCCCTCCGGACCGGCATTGACCGAGGTCAATCAGCTGGCCGACGGCGGATCGGTGTCCCTGTCCATCCCCAGGGAAGACGTCCGGTCCCAACAGTGGGGAGCGGTGGTGCTGGTACTGGTGGCTGTCGCGGTGTCCCTGGCCGTGGGCACGGCCATCGCGCTGGTGCTGGCCCGCCGCTTGGCCGCGCCCCTGGGTGATGCCGCGGAACGGGCCGCCCGCCTCGGCGGCGGTGACTTCCGGGTGGTCAATCGGCGCTACGGCATCGCCGAACTCGACCGGATGATGGACGTGCTGGACGCCTCGGCCACCGACATCGCCCAGCTCGTCGGCCGGGAACGGGACCTGGCCGAGAACATCTCCCACCAGCTCCGGACCCGGCTGGCCGGCCTGCGGCTCAGTTTGGAGGAACTGGCCATGGCCGGTGACGAGGAGCCGCTGCTGGCCGATGCGCTGGGCCAGACCGACGAGTTGGTGGCGGTGGTGGACGAAGTGCTGGCCGCGGCCCGGTCGCGTCGGGCCGCCGGCGCCCGAGAGGTCGACCTGTCCGTCGAGCTGCCGCAGCTGCAGGACCGGTGGGCCCGGTCGTTCGCGGCGGTCGACCGCCAGCTGTCGGTGGAATGCCCGGCCGGAATCGTCGTCCTGGCCACCCCGGTGCGACTGCGGGAGGCCCTGTCCGGGCTGATCGACAACTCCGTGCAGCACGGCGCCGGACGCGTCTCGGTGCGGGTCCGGCCGGGTCGCACGGTGGTGATCGAGGTATCCGACACCGGGCCGGGCATGCCCGAGGCGCTGGCCGGCCACGCCTTCGACCGGGGCGTCTCAACGGCGTCGTCCACCGGGATCGGCCTGGGCCTGGCCCGGGCGTTCGTGGAGGCCGACGGGGGTCGGCTGGAACTACGGCAGGCATCGCCGCCGGTGTTCGCCATCTTCCTACCCGCCCCGACCTCCCCGCCCGCTGATGTCGGGCCTGTTCATCGGCAGTGACGTCCGTCGCAGGGCGGCGTAGCGTCCGGTGACGTGAGCCGCCGAGGACTCGGGTTCGTCACCGCGTTCACACTGCTGGTCACCGCGATCGTCGTCACTGTTGCGGCTCGACGGGTGGTCGGGCGTCCCGTCGCCGCCTCGATTCCCGGCCCGCCCTCCGTCGGCGACTGCTTGGTGGACGACACCGTCGTGAGTTGGTTGTACAACGAGAACCCGGCCTACAGCTCACGCCGATTCCGACCGTGTTCCGGATCCCGGTACGGCGAGGTGGTTGCGGTGGTCGACGACAGCCGTTCCCCAACCCAGGTCGCCGCGGCCAGCCTGGCCAAGACGCATCCGCGCGGAATGCTTCGCACCGATGATCCGGTGTACCGGGCGTGCCATGCCGCGCTGGGGCCCTACCTCGGTCTCCCTCTGGGACCCCATGGCGACGGCGAGGACGCTCTGGACGGATGGACTTATGTCGGTTCCGCGGTTCCGGCTCCGGCCGGACCCGATGAGGTGCAGAAGGCGGCCGGGCAACACTGGGTCGCGTGCGTGGCCGCCGGTGCGGACCCCGGCCAGGAAACCGGGACCGTTTACCTGCAAGCCGCGCAGTACGAACGGTCCGCCCGCCTCTCCTATGCCACCGGCAGCCCGCCGGCTCCGTTCGCCCTGTGCTCGCCGGAAAACATCCTGCCCGGGATCTTGCAGCCGGTGAACTGCTCGACCGCCCACGCCGTCGAGATCTTCGGGGAAACCCGAACCCTGGGAAAGGACGTGACCCAGGCGCAACTGAGCGCCAGTTGCGCCAGGCTCGTCGAGGGTTGACCCGCATGCCTAATCCGACGGCCGGTGGGCTGCTTTCGATCACCGCTGCCGCCCTGCGCGCCGACCCGCAGGACGTCTATCAGAACGGGCTCAACCGGGCAGGAGATACTGACGGCTTCGCCATCTGCATGGTGGTCGCGCTGCGGTCGCATCGTTTCGATGGCCCGCTGCTCGGCCTGGGAACGGGACCGATTCCCTGGGCGTGACGGGGAAGGGTCCGGTCACGAGCTGAGCAAGCGCCGCTGGTCAGGCCGACTTCCGTGGGCGGGACGGGTCCAGGGTGACGACCTGCGCGGACTCCGCGTCGTCGTCGTCCAAGCCGTCCGGGGTGGCCAGTTCGTCCGGGAAGACCCAGCGCCGATAGGCCCAGAACCGGAAGGCCATCCCGATGATGATGCCGATCACCTGGGCGGAGATGAAGTCGGCCACACTCACGGTGAACTGGGCGTAGTGATGAATGTTGATCTGCAGGACATACCGAGAAATCGCCAGCGGAATCGCGGACAGGGCGAGGGCAATACCGTTGACCAAGAAGAACAACGCCGCCTCGTGGCGACGCTCCCGGCCGCCGCGATGGCTGAACGACCACTCCCGGTTGAGCACGTAGCTGAACACGGTGGAGACGGCACCGGAAATGATCTTCGAGCTGATCGGGTTGCCGGGCAGGAAGGTGTGGGTCAGTCCCACGAAGATGCCGGTGTCCACCGCCCAGGAGGCGCCCCCCACAACCAGGAACTTGGCCAGTTCCCGATGCTTTTCCGGGAGTCGATCACGGACCCAATCGATCATTCCCACCAGGCAAGGGTACGGGGTCCACCTGTCTGGCGGCTGTGATCGATCGGATCAGCCCGGTGGTCCACCGAGCACGCCCGTGGACGACTCCGCCGTCAGACTCGTGCCCGGGGGGTCGCTGAAGTAGACGATCGAAGCGTTCACGGCCACGACCGCCCCGGCGGGAAGCCCCGCTCGAGGGACGATCTGGAACTCGACGGTTGCGCTCTGGCCGGGGGCAAGGTCGGGGACCGCGGCAGTGAAAGTATTCCCCGGGATTTTGACCAGGGTGGCGTTCGCCGGGAGGAGCGAGCTGACCGAGATCCCCGTAGCGGTGTTGCCGCCGGTGTTGGTGATCGTGGTGGAAGCCGTACTCACTCCGACGGCGTTGACCTCGCTCAGGGTTGTCTTGGCCGCCAGACAAGCGGCGCTGCCAAAGGTGACGTCATCGACCAGGTTGCCGTAGGAATCTCCGCCGAACGAAGACACGGCCTGGAGCTGGAACCGGGTCGAGGTTTGCCCGTCGGGGACGGTGTAGTCGCCGGTGTACCGCGTCCAGACACCGACGCCATCGGTGATCGTGGGCTTCTTTTCGTCCTGGGTCAGGGGCTTCCCTCCGGGACCGATCAGGACCTGCATCTCGTCGGGGCCCAGACGTCCGCGGTGATACAGGCTCCAGTGCAGCTCCTGGCCGGGCGACGTGGGCAGGTCCTGGTAAATACCGTCCAGCCCGTTCGAGTCGAGCTCAATCAGCTGATTGCCATCGACCGGCGTAACCCCCATTTTCAGACCCGACCACAGCTCCATGGTGTCCTTGCTCGCGGTCAACCACCCGGTAGTGTCCGTGCTCGTCATCACTGGGTCCCACGGGTCACTGATCTGTGGTTGCTCGAAGCTGCCGTTGACCAGGCTGACCGCGGTCGGGCAGCTGGTCGCTGCGGCCCGGATGGTGGTGTCGATGCCAGTGGCGTCAATGGGCAGGGTGGTGCCGTTGGCCTGAGTCACCTTGGCCAAGGTGAGCGGCGAGTCGGTGGCGTCCGTGGGGATGGTCGCGGTCAGGGTCCAGGAGTGCTGGTCGTTGGGCGGGCAGATCCAGTTGCCATCGCCGTCGGCCGCGCACCCGGCGGCCTCGGAAACGGCGATACCCGATCCGAGGTCGGCCGGGATGGTGATGCTGCCCGGATCGGTGATGCCCTTCCCGGGCGTGGCGGTGAGCATGAGGGTGACACTCGACCCGGCCAGCAAGGGCCCGCCGGCGGTCAGCGCGACCGAGTCGTAGCCGCCGCCCAGCTTCGGATCGACGGTGATCGCAGGCAGCACTACCGAGGCCGAACCGATCGGGAGGGTCACCTTCGGACTCAGGTCGCCGTGGGCGTCCGGGGTGATTTGGACGGGGATCACCGCATCCAAGGTGTCCTGTCCGGCGGTCAGAACACACGTCACGGTCAGACCGCTGATGGTGCAGCCCGTCGGCGCGGGTTCGACCGGGGTGAGGCCGGGCGCGAAGGTGACAACGATGTCTCCGGGATCGTCCACCGAGTCGTTGGCCCGGGTCGCGTGCAGATCGAGGTCGATCGTGGTGCCGGCCCGCTGAACATCGGTCGGTCCGGTCAACGTGACCGCGCCGAAGCCGCCCAGCGCGTTCTTCCCGATGGAGACCGGAGCGTCGAGCCCACGACCACCCGCGTCGGTCAGCGCAATGTCGAGATCCCCGACCACCGACAGCGACGGCGGGACCGAGAGCTGGATCTTGACGCCGCCCTGAACGGCCGTCCAGGGGCAGGTGACATCGCCGGATCCGTTGACTGCGCAGCCGGACGCGGACCTCACCCTGACCCCGTCGGGCCAGGCCGAGGCCGGGATGGTGACGGGTCCCGGGTCGCTGACCTTGGCAACGGCCGTGCCCTGCAGGGTCACCACCGCCGGCACACCCGGGATCAGGACGGCGCTGCCCAGGCTCACGCTCGCGTAGCCGGACGCGACGGTGTACGGCACGGATCCGATGGCCTTGCCGTTCAGGGAGAACGTGATGGTTCCGCTGACGGCTGTCGGGTCGGCGACGACGGTGAAGGTCAGCGCGGTCTGCCCGCCGGGCGCGACCACCGGGAGCTGCCAACCCGTGGTGGTCGGCGCCGACACGAACGCGTCTGCCTGGGTGCGCAGGCCGGCCGGCCCGACTTGCGTCAAGGTGACGCCCGAGGGTGCCGTCGCGGTCAGCGATCCCGCTGAGGACGCCGTGCCGCCGGAGTTCGCGACGGTCAGGTTGAGAGTGCCCACACCGCCGGCGGCCAACGAGAACTGCAAGTTGGCGGTGAGCGAGACGCCCAGCACCGCGGGCGTGGGCGGTGGAGGCGGGGGAGTTGAGGTGGTGCCGCCGCCGCCGCCGTTGCCGCCATTGCCGCCGTTGCCGCCGCCGCCGTTGCCGCCGTTGCCGCCGTTGCCGCCGTTGCCGCCGCCGCCGTTGCCGCCGTTGCCGCCGCCGTTGCCGCCGTTGCCGCCGCCGCCGTTGCCGCCGCCGTTGCCGCCGTTGCCGCCGCCGCCGCCGCCGTTGCCGCCGTTGCCGCCGCCGCCGTTGCCGCCGCCGTTGCCGCCGCCGTTGCCGCCGTTGCCGCCGTTGCCGCCGCCGTTGCCGCCGTTGCCGCCGTTGCCGCCGTTGCCGCCGCCGTTGCCGCCGTTGCCGCCGTTGCCGCCGCCGTTGCCGCCGTTGCCGCCGCCGCCGTTGCCGTTGCCGCCTGTTCCGCCGCCGCCGCTACCGCCTGTTCCGCCGGTGCCGGCTCCCGCGCCGCCGCCGTTG
>CBDIDW010000002.1:0-14057 GCA_965277905.1 Nakamurella sp. | reverse complement strand
CGTCAGAGGTATCAGACCAGCCCGACAAGCGGCGCGGGGCGGCGCGGGGCGGGTCAGCCGGCGGCGGTCTCCTGCAGGCGGGCCAGGTCGTGCACGATCGCGCGGGTGGCCGGGTAGAGCTCGGCGTAGCGCGCGAACAGTGGGTCGTAGGTGGCTCGGGCGCCGGGGTCGGGCACCACGGTGCGGCCGGCGGCGGCCCAGTCGGTCCCCGGCGGGACCAGCCCGGTGCCGATCCCGGCCAGCAGCGCGTCACCGTAGGACGCCCCGATCGTCTGGGCCGGAATGTCCTGGTCCCGACCCGTGATGTCGGAGACGATCTGCGTCCACAGCCCGCCCTGGGTGCCGCCACCCACCGCGACCAGTCGCCGGACCGGCTGGTCCGGCCGGTCGAGCAGCTCCACGATCTGCCTGATGCCGTAGCCGATGCCCTCGTACGCCGCCCGGAACAGGTGGGCCCGGGTGTGGCGCAGATGCAACCCCGCGACCACGCCCCGGGCCCGGGCGTCGAAGATCGGCGTCCGCTCCCCGGCGAAGTACGGCAGCAGCAACAGCCCGTCCGAGCCGGCCGGCACCCGCGCCGCCTCGGTCACCAGATCCTCGAACGGCACCCCGCCGAACAGGTCGGCCAGCCACGAGGTCAACGACCCGGAGGTGGACATCCCGGCCGCCCGGGTCACCGTGCCCGGCTCGACGCCGGCTGTGGTCCACAGCATGGGGTCGGGGTCGGCGGTGGAGGACACCGCCACGAAGAACAGGGTCGACCCGTACATGAGCATCAGGTCACCGGGCAGGCGCACGCCCGCCGAGAACGCCTCCGCCCAGGCATCAACCGTTCCGGCGCACACGGGCAGCCCGGCCGGCAGACCGGTCTCGGCCGCCGCCGCGGCGGTCACCGTCCCCACCACCTCGCCCGGCCAGGCCAGCCGGGGGGCGGGCAAGGCGAAAACCTCGTCGTACCAGGGGGAATACCAGTCCTGTGCGGCCAAATCGTAGGCCGGGTCGCACTGGCTGGCCGTGTGGTGGTCGAGAACGTACTCGCCGGTGAGCTTTCCAACCACGAACGAGCTGGAGTTATACCAGCGCCTGGCCTTCGCCCACACCGCCGGCTCGTGGCGTTGCACCCACAGCGCCTTCGGGCCGACGGCCTGGGTGGACAGAGCAGTCCCGCCGCGAGCCAGGATCTCGGCCTCGCCGTATCGCGTGGTGAGTTCGTCGATCTCGGCGGTGGCCCGCATGTCGATGCCGTAGAGGATGGCCGGCCGCACCGGGTTGAGGTCGTCGTCGGTCAGCACCAGGCAGGGCCCGACACCGCTGACGCACAGCCCGGCGACGGGAGCCCCGTCGGCGCGGCCCACGAGATCACGACACAGCGCGACCACGTCCGCCCACCACACCCCGACCGGGTCGACCTCGGCCCATCCCGGGCGTGGCAGCGACATCGACCCCGGGCGCGGCAATGTCGCGGTGGCGACGACACTGCCGTCGGTGCGGGCCAGCACCCCCTTGCTGCTGCCGGTGCCCAGGTCGATACCCAGCAGGAGTTGTTCCATACCGGTCGCTCAGGCGGTGCCGTGCGAGGCGCGCGACCGCCGGGCCAGCGAGTCGACCGCCACCGCGAGGGCCAGCACCACGCCGGTGATCATGTAGCGGTAGGAGGACGACGACAGGTTCATCAGGGTCAGCCCGCTCTGGATGGACTGGATGACGATGATGCCGAGCAGGGCCGAGTACGCCTTGCCCCGCCCGCCGAACAGGCTGGTGCCGCCGATGACCGCGGCCGCGATGGCGTTCAGGTTCACGTCACCGGTCCCGGTGGACACCCCGGCCGAGCCCAGCCGGGCGGCCGAGAGGATCCCGCCCAGGGCGGCGAAGAACGAGCAAAGCACGAACGCGGAGACGTAGACCCGGCGGACCTTGATGCCGGAGCGGCGGGCCGCCTCGGCATTGCCCCCGACGGCGAACATGGAGCGGCCCCAGGAGGTCCGGGTGAAGGCGTAGTTCATGATCGCGATCAGGACCACGAACAGCACGAACATCCAGCCCACCCCGCTGGCCCGGTTCAGGTACCAGGTGACGAACTCGAGCACGACGAGGATCCCGACCGCCTTGGCCACGATGACCGACTGGGAGATGGGGGTGAGCCCGGCCCGGGACCGAGCCGTGGCGCTGGTCGAGTCGGACAGGAAGATGATCACGGCCGGCAGCGCGGCCAGGATGTAGGAGAGCCAGACCGGAACGAAGGCCACCTGGGCGAATTTCACAATGCTGGAATTGAAATTCAGGTTGATCGTCTGGTCATTCAGGACGAACAGTTGTAGGCCCAGGAAGGCCAGTAGTCCGGAGAGCGTGGAGACGAAACTCGGCATGTTCAATCGATTGAACAATGTCGCGTACAGGAACCCGATGAGCGCGCCGACGGCCAGTGCCCCGAGGATCGCCACAATGAGAGTGGCACCGGAATTCACGAAGAGCACCGCCAGAATGGCCGACGACAGGCCGCTGACCGAACCGACCGACAGGTCGATCTCACCGACCAGCAGAACGCACACGATCCCGAGCGAGATCACGCCCACCGAGCAGCTTTCCAGCAGCAGGTTGACCAGGTTCCGACTGGACAGGAAGACCGGGTTGATGATCTGGAAGACGGTCCAGACCACGACCAGTCCGACGATGACGGGCAGGGAACCGATGTCGCCGGACCGGATGCGTTTGCCGAAGCCGGCCAGCGCCCCGGAGAACCCGGAACCGGATTGGAATCGTTCGTCCTGACGGTCCAGCGCGGGTTTGCCCGGTTGGGTGGTGGTCATGTCAGATCATCTCGTTCTTGTCGGCGGAGACGGCCTCGCCGGCAGCCCGGCGTTCGGCGCGGCGGGTGACGGCGTTGTCGGTGGCGCCGGTGATGGCGGAGACGATCTCGGCGGCGCTCACGGTGGCGACGTCGAAGACGCCGTTGTTGCGGCCCAACCGGAGCACGGCGACCTTGTCGGCCACGGCGCGGACGTCCTCCATGTTGTGGCTGATCATGATCACGCCGAGGCCGCGCTGCTTGAGCCGCTCGATCAGGTCGAGCACCTCCGCGGTCTGGGCCACACCCAGGGCCGCGGTGGGCTCGTCGAGCATGACCACCTTGGGATTGCCCAGCAGCGAACGGGCGATGGCGACGGTCTGACGCTGCCCACCCGACAATGCGGCAATCGGGATGCGGACGGTCGGGATCCGGGCCGACAGCTCCCGCAGCAGTTCCCAGGAGCGGGTCTCCATGGCCACTTCATCGAGCCGGAGCCGGCGGATCTCCTGGCCCAGGAACAGGTTTTCCACCACATTCAGGTTCTCGCACAGAGCCAGGTCCTGGAAAACGGTGGCGATGCCCAGCTCCAGGGCCTCGGCCGGGGAGCCGATCGACACCTGCTGACCGTCGAACTCGATCGTGCCCTGCGACGGGGCGTGCACCCCGGCCAGGACCTTGACCAACGTCGACTTCCCGGCGCCGTTGTCACCGACGAGGGCGAGCACCTCGCCGGCATGAACCTCCAGATTGATGTCGGTGAGCGCGTCGACCGCGCCGAAGGTCTTGTAGATGCCGGAGAGCCGCAGCACGACCCGGCCGGTGGCCGCGTCGGGTCCGGCGGTCTTGCTCAACGTCGGTGATGACATGTCCGCCTCGGATCGATGGGGTGGGACCGATCCGACCCGGGCGGTGAAGAACCGCCCGGGCCGGCCGCTGGATCAGGAAATGCCGAGCTTGGTGCAGCCGGCCGCGTAGCTGCCGGTGCAGATGTCGGACGCCTTGGCGATGCCCTTGTCGAAGATCTCCGCCTTGATGTTCTCGGTGGTGATGACGACCGGGGTGAACAGTCGGGACGGGGCGTTGAACACGGTCGTGTCCGGCGTCGGGGTGGTGCCGTTGAGGAACGTGGTGGCCACGTCCGCCGCAGCGGCGGCGACGATCTCGCTGGGCTTGTTGATGGTGTTGAACTGGTCGCCGGAGATGATCAGCTGCAGACCGGCGTTGGTCGCGTCGTTACCGGTCACCGGGGGCACCGGGTTGACGTTGGACGCCTTGAACGCCGCGATCGCGCCGCCGCCGGTTCCGTCGTTGGCCGCGACCACACCGACGATCTTGGAGCCGTACTGGCTGACCTTGCCCGAGACCCACGACTGGGCCTTGTCCGGCGCCCAATCCGGGGTGTCGTACTCGTCCAGGGTCTTGATGCCGGAACCGTCCAGGCCCTCGTGGATGCCCTTCTTGATCAGACCGGCGGCCGCGTCCGTGGGCGAGCCGTTGACCTCGAGAATGCCCGAGCCATCCGGGACGGTGCCGCTCTTGAGCTTGTCGACCAGCGACTTGCTGATCAGCTGGCCGATCTTCTCGTTGTCGAAGGAGACGTAGAAGTCGGGCTTGGCGTCCGGGATGGGCCGGTCGTACGCGATGACCTTGACCCCCTTGGCCTGGGCCTGGCCCACCAGGGCCACGGCCTGCTTGGAGTCGACCGGGTCCAGCACGATGACCTTCGCGCCCTGGGTCAGGGCCGAGTTGAACTGGTCCTGCTGCTTGGTGGCATCACCCGCGCCGTTGTTGTAAATGACCTTGCAACCGGGGCAGGTCTTGCTCATCTCGGTCACGAACCCGGGGTGATCGTGCTGCTCGTAGCGGGTGGAACCGTTGTCCGGCATCAGGAACGCGACGGTGGCGGTCGAGGTCGAGGTGGGCGCGCTGGCCGACCCACCGCCGGCGGACGCACCCCCGGAGGACGACATCATCGAGTCCGAGGCACCCCCGGAGGTCATCATCGAGGACGAATCCGCGCTGCTGGACGTGCTCGAGCTGGAACTGCTGCTGGAGCTGGAGCTGCTGGACGACGAGCTGCCGGACGACCCGGAGTCGTTCTTGGAACAGGCGGCGGTCACCATCAGGCCGGTGACGGCCAGGGCGATCGCCGCGGTGCGGACGGAGCGGACGGTCATGTGGACTCCTGAAGGAAGAGGGGTTGGGGCGGTGGAGGTGAACAGCGGATCTATTGCTGGGGATGCACGATGGCCTTCACCGAGTCGGGCACCCGCGAGGCCAGGGTCAGCGCCGCGGCCGTCTCGGCCAGCGCGAAGTGGTGGGTGATCAGCGGCTGCACGTCTACCCGACCGGAGGCAACCAGCGCGATTGCCAGTGGCCAGGTGTTGTTGTAGCGGTGCACCCAGGACAGGGTGAGCTCCCGGCTCATCAGGGAAGCCAGCGGTAACGGCACCTCGGCGTCCTTGGGATTGCCCACCATGGCGGCCCGGCCGGCCGGGCGGAGCCGACGCAAACCATCCGCCAAAGCGCCCCGGGCGCCCGAGCACTCGATCAGGACGTCGAAATCCCCGGTCCCCGGGTCACGCCCGTCCTCCGCGTGAAACCCCATGGTCCGGGCCAGTTCCAGCCGGAAATCGGAGATGTCGGTGATGGTCACGCTGGCCGCGCCGAAGGCACGGGCCACCGCGGCCGAGACCAGCCCGACCGGTCCCGCCCCGGTGATCAGCACATCGTCGCCGGGGGTGAGTCCGGCCCGGCGACACCCCCAGATGCCGACCGACAGCGGCTCGAGCAGGGCCCCCTGGTCGTAGGACATCCCCTCGGGCAGCACGAACAGGTTGCGCTCGTCGATGACCAGGCGTTCCACCAGGGCGCCGTCGTAGGGCGGGGTGGCGAAGAACTCGAGATTCGGACACAGGTGGTAGTTGCCGGCCCGGCACTGCGGGCAGTCCCGGTCGGGCGTGCCCGGCTCGATCGCCACCCGATCGCCGGCGACGACCCGGGTGACCTCCGGTCCCACCGTCTCGACCTGTCCGGACACCTCGTGGCCGAGGATGATCGGCCCGTCGACGACCCAATCGCCGATCCGGCCGCGGGTGAAATACGCCGTGTCGGAACCACAGACGCCGACCGACTCGATCCGGACCACACACTGCCGCGGACCCGGTGGGGTCAACGGTCGATCCTCGATCTCGATCTCCTGCAACGCGGTCATGACCGCGGCTCGATTGCCCACCGTTGGACCTCCGGGCTCGTTGTTATCACCACTGTGTGATGTTCTCAGGGCAGATGTTAGATATCACAGGCGTACCCGTCAAGAGCGGCGCACGGTGCGTGCGAAAATCGCCACCGGTACGCCCGAATGCGCCGATCACCGACTCGAAGGGGTCAACCGTGGCCAAACCTGCGCTGGGCCCCGGCCCGGACGAATCCCCCGCACCCGCTCCTACCCTCACGCCGACGGTGACCGACTTCGCTGATCCGGCCGAGCGCCGCGAACACATCCGCACCCTGGTGCTCCGGGATGGTTTCGCGCGCATCGACGATCTGACCCGGGCCCTGGGGGTGTCGCTGATGACCGTGCACCGTGACCTCGACGCGCTCGCGCAGCTGGGGTATCTGACCAAGATCCGGGGCGGCGCGACCGCCAATCCGAACGCGCTGCTGGAATCCGGGGTGGCTGAACGCCGGGTGTCCATGCAGGCCGAGAAGAGGGCGGTGGCCGCGGCCGCGGCCGAGATGCTCGCCCCCGGTCAGACGGTGTTCCTGGACGACAGCACCACCGCGATGGCCCTGGTCCCCCATCTGATCGCGCATGCGCCCATCACCGTGGCCACCAACTTTCTGCCCGTGGCCACCGCTCTGGCCGGGGCGGCGGGCGTCGAGCTGATCGTCCTCGGCGGCGTCTACCACCCGGTTCCGGAGGCGTGCTTCGGTTCTCGGATGACCGAGCACGTTGCGCATCTGCACGCGGACCTGGCGTTCATGTCGACCACCGGCATCACCGACGGCGCTTGCTACCACCGCTCCGAGATCACCGTGACCTCACGAGAGGCGTTCCTGCGCAACGCCAGTCGATCAGTCCTGCTGGCCGACCACGCCAAGTTCGGGCGGCACGCCACCCATCTGCTGGCCCGCCTCACCGACTTCGACGTGGTCATCGTGGATGACCGGCTGGATGAGGACGAGGCCCACCGGCTGCGCGCCGCCGGAGTCAACCTGGTGCTGGCGCAGACCCGCTGATCGAGCCGAACTCCGGACGGGGCCGCACCGCGCCGCCGAACACCTCGGGGTTGGCGCAGTCCGGCAGCGACCCGTCGGCCAGGTACCCGGCCACCGCCGCCACGACCCGCCGCACCGACTGCTGGGCCACCGTGCGGGACGCCCCGGCCAGGTGCGGGGTGGCCAGCACAGTGGGAAGGCGACGCAGCGGGTGGTCCGGGGGCAACGGCTCCGGGTCGTGGACATCCAGCGCGGCGCCGGCCAGGTGCCCGGAGCGCAGGGCCGCGACCAGGGCGTCGGTGTCGACCAGGGCGCCGCGGGCGGTGTTGACCAGCACGCCGCCCGGCCGCATCGCGGCCAGGAAGTCCGGGCCGACCAGACCCACGGTGGCCCCGGTCAGTCGAGCGTGCAGGCTGACGATGTCGGAGCGGGCCAGCAGCTCCGGCAGCTGGACCGGCTCGATGCCCTGCGCGCGCATGGTGGGGGCGTCGACAAACGGATCGTGGCCGAGAACCTCTGCACCGCAGGCTCTCAGCAGCGCGGCGACCCGCCGCCCCACGGCACCGCAACCGACCAACCCGACGGTGGCGTCGCCCAATTCGGGCCCGACCAGCTCGGCCCGGTAGAACCGGCCTTCCCACCGACCCGCGGCCATCCCCAGCGCGCCGGCGAGCATGTTGCGGGTCACCGCGATCATCGTGCCCAGGGTGAACTCGGCCACCGCCCCGACGTTGCGCCCGGGCAGGAAGCCGACCGGGACACCCGCTCCGGTGGCCGCGAGCAGGTCGACGTTGACGGGCCCACCCCGGGTCGAGCCGATGACGGCGAGACGGCCGGCGGCCGCGATCACGCCGGCGGTGATCGGCGCCAGATGCGTGATCAGGACGTCGGCGCCGGGCAGCAGCGCGGACAGTCCGGCGACATCACCAACGGCCTCGCGCACCCCGCCGACCTCACCGAAGGGTTCGTCGGGCCAGCCGCTGGAGTGGATGCGGATGACGGTGTCCGGGCCGAACACGGCGGTCACACCGGTTGCCAGCGCCTGGGCGGTGATGAAGGCGTCACCGGCACAGACCACGGTGAGTCCGGGCGCGCTCACGATGTGGCCGCACGGTCGAGAGGGACGTTGAACGCGAGCAGGGCGCACGTTCCCGTGCTGCCGTCCAGCCGAATGAACGTCAGGGCACCGCTTTCCATTCGCGGCAGGGCCTGGCGGTAGCGGGACAGCGGAATACCCAGGAGCGAGCAGAGAGCCAGCCGGGTCAGGGTGTTGTGGCCGACGACCAGAACGGTTTGGGCGCGATGGGCCGCGGCAATGCGCTCCAGCGCGCCCCGGCCCCGCTGCGCCGCCTGTCTCGGGTCCTCCCCGTGCGGGAACGGATGAGCGACCGGATCGGCCCGGAACCGGGCGACCGCGTCCGGGTCGGTGCCCTCGTACTCGTCCAGGGTCTGCCCCTCGACCGCGCCGAAGTCGACTTCCCGCAGGTCGGGGAGCACCTGCTCGGTCAGTCCGGTCCGGGCCGCGGTGGGGGCGGCGGTCTCCCGGGCCCGCCGCAGCGGAGACACGCAGAGCATGTCGACCGTATGCCGCTGGGCCCATTCGGCCAGCCGGTACGACTGGGCCCGGCCGACGTCGGTCAGGTCGATGTCGCTCACCCCGGAGTAGCGGTTCTCGGCGTGCCAGACGGTCTGGCCGTGCCGGGACAGCACCAGGGTCGCGGCCCCCTTCCAGGCCGGACCCGGGTCGTCGGCGTCGGGTTCGTCCGCGCGGTCGGCGCCGCTCATGCCGACGCCGTCAGCCACGACGTGCTCAGCCAGCCCCGGCGCTGCAATTCCGTGCAGAACGCCTGGTAGGGGCCGTTCCATCGGTCCGCGGCACCGGGCGCGGGGTCGAACCGACGGCCGGCGGCGATCATCCGGCTCGCGGTGGCGGCCAGGGTGCCCGGGACGGCCGCGGCCAGCACCGCCGCACCGACCGCGGGCTCGCAGGCCTGCGGCCGCTGCACGGGACGGTCGAGCACGTCGGCCCGCAGTTGGGCCAGCCGGTCGTCCCCGGATGCCCCACCCGTGGTCCGGATCGGCCCCAAACACTGCGCCCCGAGGTCGGCGACCGTGTCCAGGGCCAGCCTCTCGAGCAGGGCCAGGCCCTGCAGCGCCGACGCCAGGGCCAGCGGCGAGCCGGGCGAAGCGGTGCCGAACCCGTGCGCGCCGGGATGCCGGAACGGGAATCTCTCCCCCACCCCGACGAGCGGGTAGGTCAGCGCGGACACCGGGAACGCAGGCAACTCCGCCACACTCGGATCGACCCCGGGGAACGTGTGGGCCAGGTAGCCGGCGCCGGCGCTGCAGGCACCGCCGGGCAGCCACCCGCCGTCCGGGTGGCGATGGTTGTAGAGGGCGCCCGCCGGATCCACCACCGGCGCGCTGCTCACCCCCTTCACGACCAGGGTGGTGCCCAGCACGGTGGTCCAGAGGCCCGGTTCCAGGGCGCCACCGGCGATCTGCCCGGCGCACCCGTCCGTCGTCCCGGCCCGGACGAAAATGCCGGCGGTCAGGCCCAATTCGGCGGCGACCGCGGGATCCAGGGCACCGACCGGAGTACCCGGCAGCACCACGTCAGGAAGCAGATCGGCGTCCACCCCCCAACGGCCCAGCGTCTCCCGGGGCCAACTCACCGACAGCAGATCCACCCCGGTCTTGAGGGCCTGTCCGGTGTCGGTGACCAGCGGCCCGGCGGTGAGTGTCGCGGTCAGGTGATCACCCTGGTGGACCAGCCGGCCACCGGCCGGCACGGCGCCGTGTTCGACCAACCAGCGGGCCCGCGGCAGCGCCCAGGACGGCTGCGGACGATTTCCGGCTGCCGCCCAAGCGGGATCGGCCGGGCCGGCCGGCCGGGACGCGGCCCGCTGGTCGTCATACATCAGGGCCGGACCGACCGGTCGGCGCTGCCGATCCAGCACCAGCAACGTGCCCGATGTCGCGGCCACGGCCACGGCCACGACCTCGTCGCCGATCCCGGGCGTGCCGGCCAGCGCCTGTCGGACGGCCGCCACGACCGCGGGCCACCAGGCCCCGGGGTCCTGCTCGTGTCGGTTGCCGGTCCGCACGTCGCCGGCCAGGCGTTGCCGACCCTGTCCGAGCAGACGGCCGTCGTCGCGCACCACCGCGGCCCGCACCGCGGAGGTGCCGCAGTCGATGCCCAGGAAGGCGCCTGCCGACCGGGCCGGAACGGAGTGCTCCACTCTGCTCACCCCGGTCCTGATCGCAGCGGTGGTGAATATGGCTGTTAAATGTAACCGATAAATCTCACACGGGTCCCGGTGCGTCCACTCCGGGCCGGAGCCGGGTTTCCGGTCCGGTCCAGCGGGCACTGACACCCAGAATGTCCACGCGGCCGTTCACCGACCGCCGAGCCGGTCGCGCCCGCCGGCGCAGGAGGTGCCGCATGCCCGGGTCGCCGGTCTGGATCGGCGTCGACGCCGGCACGTCCGCGGCCAAGGTGGCCGCGTTCGACGCCCGGGGGTCGGTGGTGGGGACGGCCACCCGCCCGCTCGGTCTGCGGCACCCGCAACCGTCGTGGATCGAGCAGGACCAGCACGAGGTGGTGACCGCGGTCGAGGACGCGCTGGCCGAGGTGGCCGCCGGCGTGGCGGGCCGGCCGGTCCGTCTGGTCGCCCTCACCGGCCAGGGGGACGGCTGTTGGTTGACCGACCACCGCGGCGATCCGCTGCGGCCGGCCATCTCGTGGATGGACGGACGCGCAGCCGAGGTGGTGGGGCGGTGGTCACAGGGCGGGGTGACCGCGCAGGTGTTCGCCGAGAACGGCGCCGCCCTGTTCCCGGGCGCCTCCGGCGCCATCATGGCCTGGCTGGACCGGAACGATCCGGCCGTCCTGGATCAGGCCCACACCGCCGGGCACGTCACCGACGTCCTCCTGCAGCGACTGACCGGACTGCGGGCCACCGATTCGACCAACTCCTCGACCCCGTTCGGGTCGGCCACCGCACCGGGCGCGTACTCGGATCGGGCGCTGGCCCTGACCGGGCTGAGCCACCGCGCCGAGCTGCTCGCCCCAGTGTCGCTACCGCTGCCGTGGGCTCCACTGGGGCCGACCCGGACCGAACTTCCCGTCGGCCTGCCGGTCGTCGGCGCCCCCTATGACATCCCCTCCTGCGGTATTGGTGCGGGCGTGCGCGAGGTGGGCGACGGACTGCTCATCCTGGGCACCACGCTGGCCTGCGCGGTGCTCCGCAATCGGTTGGACACCTCCGGCCCGCCGGTCGGTCTGACCCTGGCCATGCCGGACGGCCGCTGGCTGCGACTGCTCGCGGCGATGGCGGGGACCGCCGGGCTGGACTGGGCGGTGTCAGTGCTCGGGCTCTCGATCGACCGGCTCGACGACGTGCTGGCCGACTCCCCGCCGGGCGCCCACGGGGTCGAGGTGCTGCCCTACCTGGCTCCGTCCGGCGAACGAGCTCCCTTCCTGGATCCGGCCGCGCGGGCGCAGTTCGGCGGGCTGTCCATCACCACCACCCGCAGCGATCTCATTCGGGGCCTGTGCGAAGGTCTGGCCTTCTCGGCCCGGAACTGCTTCGAGCAGGCCGGGCCCACCGGTCCGGTATATGTCTGCGGCGGCGGCAGCCGGTCCCGGAACTGGTTGCAGATTTTCGCCTCTGCCCTGAACCGACCGATTCGTGCGGCCACCGCGGGACACGTCGGCGCCCGCGGGGCCGTCCTGGCCGCCGCACGGGCGTTGGACACCGACCTCGACCCGGACCGCTGGCTGGATCAGACCGACCCGATCCTGCCCGTCCCGGCCGACGTGGAGCTCTACGAGCACCGCTACCGGCGCTTCCTGGCCCAGCTCGACGCGGCCCGGGCCCTCTGGGCCCGCTGACGACCGGCCTTACAGGCCGAGCACCGATTTCAGCGCGTCCACCCGGTTCAGCTGCTCCCAGGGCAGGTCCAGGTCGGTGCGGCCGAAGTGGCCGTAGGCGGCGGTGGGCGCATAGATCGGGCGCTTGAGGTCGAGGTCGCGGATGATCGCGCCCGGACGCAGGTCGAAGACCTGCTGGATGGCATCGGCGATCTTGTCCGGGTCGATCTGTTCGGTGCCGAAGGTCTCCACGAACAGACCCACCGGGGCCACGTGCCCGATCGCGTAGGCGACCTGGACCTCGATCCGGTCGGCCAGGCCGGCGGCCACCGCGTTCTTGGCCACCCAGCGCATGGCATAGGCGGCGGAGCGGTCCACCTTGCTCGGGTCCTTGCCGGAGAACGCGCCGCCACCGTGTCGGGCCATGCCGCCGTAGGTGTCGACGATGATCTTGCGGCCGGTCAGCCCGGCATCACCCATGGGGCCGCCGATGACGAACCGACCGGTCGGGTTGACCAGCAGCTTGTAACCCTGCGTGTCGATCTTGAGGTCGGCGAGCTCGGGCGCCACCACCTGCTCCCGGACGTCCACGGTGAGCAGGTTGGCCAAATCCACGTTCTCGGCGTGCTGGCTGGAGACGACCACGGTGTCCAGCCGGATGGCCCGGTCACCGACGTACTCGATGGTCACCTGGGTCTTGCCGTCTGGGCGCAGGTACGGCACATCGCCCGATTTGCGCACCGCGGTCAGCCGGCGGGCCAGTCGGTGCGCCAGCGCGATCGGCAGCGGCATCAGCTCGGGGGTGTCCGAGCAGGCGTAGCCGAACATCAGACCTTGGTCGCCGGCGCCCTGGGTGGCGATCGGATCCTTGGCCGCGTCCCCCGAGACCTCGCCCGTGCGCACCTCGTCGCCGACGTCCACGCCCTGCGCGATGTCCGGCGACTGTGCGCCGATGGCCACGTTGACCCCGCAGGACGCACCGTCGAAGCCCTTGGCCGACGAGTCGTAGCCGATGGCCAGGATGCGTTCCCGGACGATGGTGGGAATGTCGGCGTAGGTGGAGGTGGTGACCTCACCCGCGACGTGCACCTGACCGGTGGTCACCATGGTCTCGACGGCGACCCGGCTGTGAGGGTCGTCGGCCAGTAGAGCGTCCAGGATCGAGTCGCTGATCGCGTCACAGATCTTGTCCGGGTGACCCTCCGTCACCGATTCCGAGGTGAAGAGGCGGGAAGTCACGAGTCGTAGGCTCCTACTGTCCAGGGACTCCATCAGGTGAGATGGGCCGAGTCATCGTAGCCGCCGACAGCACGATGCAATCCCACACGGCGGCGGCCACGGCGGTCTTGGAACCGGCCGGAATCTCCGTTTCCGAGCCGTCCCGGGCCAGCACCACGGCCGCGTTGTCGTCGGATTCAAAGCCCCGGCCGCCGTGCACGTCGTTGACCACCAGCAGGTCACAGCCCTTGCTCGCCAGCTTGACCCGGCCGAACTCGAGCACGCTGGAGTGCTCGTCTCCGGTCTCGGCGGCAAAGCCCACCAACACCGGACCCGGCTGGGTACCGCGGCGCCGGACCAGCTCGCGCAGGATGTCGGGATTGCTGGTCAGGTCCAGGGTGGCCGGTCCAGAGCCCGTCGAGTCCTTCTTCATCTTGTGGGCGGCCGTGTCGGCCGGTCGGAAGTCGGCCACCGCGGCGGCCATCACGACCACGTCCGCCCCGGCCACCTGCTCGAGCACGACCGTCTGCAACTCGCGGGCGCTGGCCGCCCGCAGCACGCTCACTCCGGGCGGGTCGGCCAGGGTGGTGTTGCTGGCGATCAGGGTCACCTGCGCGCCCCGAGCGGCCGCCACCAGGGCCAGCGCGTATCCCTGCTTGCCCGACGAACGGTTACCCAGAAAACGCACCGGATCCAGCGGCTCACGGGTGCCGCCGGCCGAGACCACCACGCGGCGACCGGCCAGGTCGCCGGGCAGCGCGTCCGGCCGATCGAGGAGGAGCTCCGCCAGCTGGGCCAGATGTTCCGGCTCGGGCAATCGCCCCGCCCCGGAATCAGCGCCGGTGAGCCGGCCCACGGCCGGATCCACCACGACGACGCCCCGGGATCTCAGCAGCGCCACGTTGGCCACGGTGGCCGGATGGGTCCACATCTCGGTGTGCATGGCCGGTGCCA
>CBDIDW010000001.1:0-68068 GCA_965277905.1 Nakamurella sp. | reverse complement strand
GCGGCACGTCGCGCACCGGCATGGAACTGCGATACGCCTCGATCTCGACATCGCGGTGCGGCGACGCCGCGAAGGCATCCACCAGTACCTGCCCGGTCGCTCTCCCCCTGAGACGTGCAAAGTCCTCGGCGGAGAGCACGACGACCTCGCCGAGCCCTTCGACCGTGACATGCTGGGGTCCATCGCGCCGGACGCGCCGGACCACTTGGCTCAGCGGCGTCGCGTCGTCCTCAAAGGACCAGCGACCGGAAGGATCCGACGGCGCGATGGACATCGTGCGAGCTCCGACTGCGTGACTGAGCTTAAGGCCGCTGACGTCCTTTCGACAATGGCTCAGGCTCTGTGCCGCCCCGCCGCCAGCAGCGCACGGCCGAGCGGCTTCGGCGGTTCGCTCTTCAGCACCACGCAGGTCGTGACGGCGCCGAAGGGGCCGATGGCGTCGACCAGCCCGGCGAGGTCGCCCGGCACCGGCGCGATGGCCTTGAGGATGAAGCAGTCCTCGCCCGTGACGCGGTGCACCTCGACGATCTCGGGCCGCTCGGCGAAGAGCGTCAGGCAGGCGCGGATGTGCTCGTGCGTCGTGCGAAGCCGCACGATCGCCATGAGGCCGAGGTTCAGCGCGCGGGGGTCGATGCGGGCGCCGTAGCCCGTGATGATGCCGGCCTCCTCCAGCCGCTTCACCCGCTCCGACACGGCGGGCTGCGACAGGCCGATGCGCCGGCCGAGCTCGGACAGCGGGATGCGGCCGTCCTCCTGCAGCGCCTGAAGGATGGCGATGTCGCGGTCGTCCGGCACGAGATCGAAGCCCATCGGGGTGGCCCGCCTTGAGATCATCGGCAGGATGGCGGTTTCGCCGATGACCGTCCATGGCACCCCGCCGCGAAGCGCGCGATCATGCCCCGGGTTTCGAGCGAGGGGACGACACATGCGGCTGATCGGGATGCTGGATTCGCCCTACGTGCGGCGGGTGGCGGTAGCGCTGCACCTGATGGACGTGCCCTTCGACCATGAACCCGTGTCGGTGGTGCGCCACTTCGAGGCGTTCGCGGCGGTCAACCCGGTGGTGAAGGCGCCGACGCTGGTGACCGACGGCGGCACGGTGCTGATGGATTCGTCGCTGATCCTGCTCTTCGCCGGGCGCTTCGCGGCGCCGGAGCGGCGGCTCGCGCCGGAGGGCGAGGCGGAGGCGGCCCGCGCGCTGCGCCTGTCGGGCCTGGCGCTGGCGGCCTGCGAGAAGACGGTGGCGATCGTCTACGAACTGCGCTTCCGGCCCGAGGAGAAACGCCACCGGCCCTGGCTCGACCGGCTGGAAGGGCAGTTGCGGCAGGCCTACCGCCTGCTGGAGGCGGAGATCCCCGACGGCGCCGGCTGGCTCGTGGCGGACCGGCCCCTGCAGGCCGACGTCGACGCCGCCGTGGCGTGGGCGTTCACCCGCCAGGTCCTGTCCGAGATCGCACCGGAGGCGGTCCCGGCGCAGGCCGGCCACCCGCGCCTTGCCGCCCTGTCGGCGCGGGCCGAGGCGCTGCCGGCCTTCCGGGCCGCCCCGGCGGCGTGACGGCGCCCTTGGTGGGCGCTGCGGGGCGCCCTATGCTGAAGGCGCTCACCGGGAGGACGGCATGACCGACGCGGCGACCCTCACCCTGAACCCTCGACCCCGACCTGCTCCACAGCTTCGTCGCCGAGGCCGACGCGGCGATGCGGCCGGCCGACGACGTGCTGCGCGACCTCGTGCGGGACTTCGTCCGAGCCAGGCGCTCCGCCCGCGACGCCGAGATCGACGAGGCGCTGCGCGAGGCGGACGATCCGGCCGTGAAGCGCATCCCGCACGAGGAAGCGATCGCCCGGCTGGGCCGGCAGCGCGCCGACATGGTCCGCCACGCCCGCGGCCGGACGCGGTGAGGATCGAGTGGCTGCCGGCCGCCATCGACAGTCTGCAAAACCAGCTCGCCTACATCGAACGCCGCAACCCGGAAGCCGCGGTCGGGCGGCTCGTCGTTCACCCATCGATCGGGCGCTCGGGACGCCGGCCCGGCACGCGGGAGCTCGTGGTCGCGCGGACGCCGTTCCTGGTCGTCTACCGCGTCGAAGTCGACGTGATCGCCATCCTGCGCCTGTTCCACGGCGCGGAGGCCTCGCCCAACATGCCGTGACGGTGCCCATGACGATCCTCGCCCTCGACCACGTCCAGCTCGCCATGCCGCCCGGCCGGGAAGCGGAAGCGCGCGCCTTCTACGCCGGGCTGCTCGGCCTGCCCGAGCGGGACAAGCCGGAGCCGCTGCGCGCCCGCGGCGGGTGCTGGTTCGAGGGGGGCGCCGTGAAGGTGCACCTCGGCGTCGAGGACGGCTTCGCCCCGGCCCGCAAGGCCCATCCCGCCTTCCGGGTCGACGACCTCGCCGCCCTGGCGGCACGGCTGGAGCGGGCGGGCCACCCCACCCGGACCGACGTCCCGCTCGACGGCTGCGACCGCCTCTTCGTCGACGACCCCGTTCGGCAACCGCATCGAGCTGCTGCAGGTGACATCCTGAGCGCGGCCCCGTCCCGCTTTGCCTTGAGGGCCAGCCGCGCAGCGCAGCCTGCATGGTGCCGAAAAGCCGATCAGCCTTCGACCCGAAACTCGCCGCAGAGGCCGCTCGACGGACGATGGGGAGTCCCTCGGCGTTTGCGAGGCGCACCTCACCCCTCGGCGAAGACGTCCTTCGCGGCGAAGAGCCCGTTCAGCGCCGCCGGGAAACCGGCATAGACGGCCATCTGCATCATCACCTCGACGATCTCGCCCCGGGTGAGCCCGACGTTGAGCGCCGCCCGCACGTGGACCTTGAGCTGGGGGGTGGCATTGCCCAGCGCGGTCAGGGCCGCGACGGTCGCGATCTCCCGGGCGCGCAGGTCGAGCCCCGGGCGGCAGTAGATGTCGCCGAAGGGAAACTCGACGAGGTAGCGGGCGAAGTCGGGAGCGATGCCGGCCAGGGCGTCCACCACGGCTTGGCCGCCGTGGCCGTCGATCTCAGCCAGGGCGCGCGATCCCCGGGCGAAGCGGTCGTTGTCGTGGCTCGTCGGCGTCATGGTCCTGCTCCATCGGTGCGGGATCGCCGTAGGCGGCGATCTTCGTGTCGAGGACGGACAGGGCGGCCTGGAGCTCGGCGACATGGGCGCGAACCCGAGCCCGGTGGCGGACGAGGAGGTCCCGCCGCTCGGGGAGGGTTGCGACCCCGGCGGCCCGCCATTCGGCATAGCGCAGCATGTCGCGGATCGGCATCCCGGTCGTCCGCAGGCGACCGAGGAAGTCGATCCACGGCAGGGCCGAGGCGTCGTAGTCGCGCCGCCGCCCGCCGTCGCGCGGGGCGCGCGGCAGGAGGCCTATGCGCTCGTAATAGCGCAGCGTGTGGGCGGAAAGCCCGATGCGTTCCGCGAAGGCGCCGATCTTCATGGTGATCCCGTCCGTCGAGACGCCGAGACCTGTAGGACTTCGCGCGCGCTCGAAGTCAAGCGACCGCCTGGACGCCGCCTTCCCCCGCTGCCATCCTGGACCCGATCCCGCCGAGACCGCGCCATGACGCTTCGAGACCCGCCCATCGATGGTGCGCCCGCCGACGGCCGCGACCTCGTCCTCAACCGCTTCGTCGACGCGTCGCCGGCCGCGCTCTACCGCTGCTGGACGGAGCCGGAGCTGCTGCGCCGCTGGTTCGCCCCCGAGCCCTGGACGGTGCCGGTGGCGGAGCTCGACGTTCGCGTCGGCGGCGCGAGCCTCGTCGTCATGCGCGGGCCCGACGGCACCGACTACCCGAACCGCGGCGTCTATCTGGACCTCGTGCCGGGCGAGCGGATCGTCTTCACCGACGCCTTCGTGGACGCCTGGACGCCCTCCCCGAAACCCTTCATGACGGTGGTGCTGACCTTCGCGGCGCACGAGACGGGATGGACGCGCTACACGATCCGCGTCCGCCACTGGACCGCCGCCGACCGCGAAGCGCACGAGGGCCTGGGCTTCCACCAGGGTTGGGGGCGATGCGCCGACCAGTTGGCGCGGCTCGCCGAAGGCCTGTGACCCCGCGCCACTTCGGCGTCGCGTGCAGGGCGCCGACGGGCCGCCACGCTTCGGCCACCCGCAGTGCCAGGGCCACCCCGAAGCCGAACCGCTGGACCCTGTCGAACAGGGTGTCGGCGCCGCCCGTGGCATCGGGCGCGATCTCGGCGAAGGCGAGCAGCGACACGAGGCGGATGCAAGGTCCGATCAGATTCCGCTCGTCCCCGCGCGGGCGGGGACGAGCGGGTCGGGACGGTCACGCGGCGCGGCGCACGCCGCCCGTATCGGCGTGGCCGACCTCCTCGGCGACGAGCTCGGCGGTGGCGGCCGACAGCGTCCAGCCGAGGTGGCCGTGGCCGGTGTTGTAGAACACGCCCGGGCGCTTGCCGCGGCCCACGCGGGGCAGCATGTCGGGCATCATCGGCCTGAGGCCAGCCCAGGGCACCACCTTCGACGTGTCGACGGCGGGGAACAGCCCGCGCGTCCAGTCGACCAGCGGCTTCACCCGGTCGGCGCGGATGTCGCGGTTCTCGCCGTTGAACTCGGCCGTGCCGGCGACGCGGAAGCGGTCGGCCCCGAGGCGGCTCGACACGATCTTGGTCTCGTCGTCGAGGAGGCTCACCCAGGGCGCGGCCCGGCGGCTCTCGCCCTGCAGGTCGACGGTGATGGAATAGCCCTTCACGGGATAGATGTTGACGCGGTCGCCGAGCCCGTGGGCGAGCCTGCGGCTCGCGAGGCCGGCGCAGATCACCACGCCGTCGACCGGCATCGATTCCGCCGCACCCGGGGCCATGCCGTGCTGGTGCGCCGGGGCCCAGCGCACCGCGTAGCCGGCCGCAGCCGGCTCCACGGCCGAAACCTCGGCGTCGTAGACGAACCGGGCGCCGCGCTTCAGGCAGGCCGCCGCCAGGCCGCGGGTGAAGCGGTGGATGTCGCCGGTGGAATCCGATTCCGTGAAGAAGCCGCCGTGATAGTCGCCGTGCAGCGCGGGCTCGATCGCCTTCATCTCGGACGGCGTGACGCTCCGGCGGTCGAGCCCGCCCCGGCGCAGCAGATCGTTGACCCGGGCGGCGTGGTCGTAGCCGGCCTTGTTGCGGTAGACGTGCAGGATACCGCGCGTTTCGAGGTCGAAGTCGATGGCCTCGCGGCCGGCGATCTCGAACAATCGCTGCCGCGCCGCGATGGCGAGCTTGGTGGTGGCGACCGTGTTGGCCTCGTATTTCGGGATGTTGGCCACGAACTCGGCCAGCCACGAATATTTGTGCCAGGAGGGCCGCGGGTTGAGGAGCAGCGGCGCGTCGCGCTTGGCGAGCCACTTCAGGCCCTTGAGGACCGTGCCCCAGGAGTTCCACACCTCGGCGTTGCTGGCCGAGAGCTGGCCGCCGTTGGCGAAGGACGTTTCCATCGCGGCATAGCGCTGGCGGTCGAAGACCGTCACGGCGAAGCCGCGGTCGAGCAGCGAATAGGCGGTGGTGATGCCGGTGATGCCGGCGCCGATGACGGCGATGTGGTTCATGGAGATGCACCTCGTGACAGGATGGCGGTGCAGGATCCGGGCCGCTGTGGCGGCTTTGCCGCCGCGGCTTCGCGGTCCTGACCCCTCTCTGTCACGGGTACCTGAGAGATTAGCCGACGCGGGTTGATCCCGCGCGGCGTCCCCTTCGGCGGGCACGATGGGACGAAACCCCGTGCCTCTCTCCAGAGTGCTCTCGCGCCGTGGTCCTTCTGCCTGAGAGTTTCCGGGGCGGTTGCTCCATCGGCGCCCCGAATCCGTCGCCGGTCCGAGGTCTCTCCCGCAGCGCTTGGCGAGCGACCGGACCATGACAGGTCGACGCAGGCCGCGCAACCCCGTGGCCGGGCGGAGGGTCGGGTCCGGGCCAGCTTCGGCCCTCGTGGTCCGACGCGACAACGGCGGCTCCCCTCTCCCTCGTGGAGAGGGGTACGGGGTGAAGGGCGGTGCAGGACCATTTCGGCGCTCCACCCCCCCCTGCCCTCTGCACCGCAGAAGGGAGAGGGGCGCTCGACGCGCCGCGCCCACCCCGCTGTTCAGCCCTTCGGCACCATCTTCCGCAGCCACAGGCTCACTTCGGGGGCGCCGGGCGCCAGCGGCAGGGCGTCGACCGCGGTCCCGGCCAGCAGCGCCGTGCGGGTCGCGACGTAGCGGCTGGCGAAGACGATCTCCCACCCGCCCCCGCCCAGCAGCGCCCCCACGGCCGTCTGCTCGTTGTAGCGCCGGCCCGCCCAGGCCGCGGGGTAGCCGTCCGGCAGGAACACGTCGTGGACATGCACCAGCGCGCCCGCCGGCAGCCGCGGCAGCACGTCGAGCAGCAGCCGGTCGATCTCGCCGCCCTCCTCCACGGCGTGGCTGGAGTCGATGAAGACGATGTCGCCCGGCCCGAAGCCCGCCGCTGCGGCGGCGTCTTCGGGCCCGAAGGGGCGCGCCGCGTGGCGCAGCGGCAGGCCGGCCAGCGGCGCGCGCGGGCGGGGGTCGACGCAGGCGAAGTCCGTGCAGAGGCCGCCGTCGGCGATGGCCTGGGCCATGAAGCGGGACGAGTGCCCGCAGCCGATCTCCAGGATGCGCGCCGGCCGGGCTTCGCGCACCATCGTGTAGGCCGCCACCGCGTCGAGCCGCGGGAACCATTCCTGTTCGAAGCGGGCCGGCCGCTCGCCGACGAGGCCGGGGCCGCCGCGGAGGATGCGGGCGAAGTCCGCCGCGTGGCCCTCGGCCGCCGCCAGCACGGCGCGGAACGAGGGCTCGGCGGCGGCGAAGAGCGGCGTCAGGGCCGGGTAGGCGGGGCGGAGGTCCGGAGGAAACAACGGCGTCTCGTGGAAACAGATGTCGAAGGCCTTCCAGGGCTCCGCCCTGGAACCCGCCAAAGGCCGGAGGCCTTTGGAAACCCATCCATCACCCCTGGGTGATGAACGTCATCCTGTGGGCCTTGTGCAGGTCGATGATGGCCGCGGCCGTCTCCTCGATGGAGCGCCGCGTCACGTCGATCGTCGGCCAGCCGTGCTGGGCGAAGAGCCGGCGCGAGCTGGCGATCTCCTCCGACACCGCCATGCGGTCGACGTAGGGCGTCTCCTTGTCGGCGGCGTTGAGCGACAGGAGCCGGTTCTGGCGGATCTGCACGATGCGCTCGGGCGAGGCGAGCAGCCCCACCACCAGCGGGTTCTTCAGCCTGTCCAGCCCCGGCGGCAGCGGCACGCCCGGCACCAGGGGGATGTTGGCGGTGCGCACGCCGCGGTTGGCGAGATAGATGCTCGTCGGGGTCTTCGACGTGCGGCTGACCCCGATCAGCAGCACGTCGGCTTCCTCGTAACCCTCGGCGGTCTGACCGTCGTCGTGCATCATCGTGTAGTTCAGCGCGTCGATGCGCTTGAAATAATCGGCGTTGAGCATGTGCTGCGCGCCGGGCTTCGGCGTCGAGGTCGCTCCGAGGTAGGAGCCGAACAGCGACAGGATCGGCTGCAGCACCGACAGGCAGGGCGAGCCCGACTCGCGGCAGGCCTCCTCCAGCCGCTGGCTCAGCTCCTGGTCGACCAGCGTGAACAGCGCGATGCCGGGGGCCGCCTCGATCTCCGCGATGGCGCGGTCGAGCTGCGCCCGGGAGCGCACCAGCGGATACACGTGCTCGATCGACGACACGTCCTGATACTGGGCCGCGACGGCGCGGCTGGCGGCGATCAGCGTCTCGCCCGTGGAATCCGAGATGAGGTGGAGATGGAAATAGTGCCGTCCCATGCGGGCGTCCGTGTTCTGCCGAAGTCCGCCCTGGCTGTAGCACGGTTTCCAACCGCCGAGGGCCTGCGGCGCAGGGCGATCGCTTCGGGTTAACGGGTTGGTCGCGTGTGCTGTGTCTGCTGTCTGGGATGCAGGGGCGGTGGAGATGTGATTCAGGGATGGGTTTCCATGCCTGGGGCCGTCCATGTCGTTTCTGATCTCTCGATCGTCCTCGATCCTGGAGCATTTTGCGGCCCTGCGCGACCCACGCGAGGGTTGGCGCGTGTTGTATCCGTTGCGGGAAATCCTGCTCGTGGTGCTGTGCGCCACGCTGTGCGGCATGGACGACTTCGTCGAGGTCAAGCTTTGGGGCGAGGCGCGGCTGGATTTCCTGCGTCGTTTCCTGCCCTTTGACCGTGGCATTCCTTCCCATGACACGCTCAACGACGTGATGAACGGCATTGACCCCGACCTGTTCAAGGCCTGCTTCACCGAGTGGGTGGGAACACTGCGCGACGGACAGCCCGACATCATCGCCATCGATGGCAAGACGTCGCGCCGCTGTCACGACCGTGCCAAAGGTCGCGAGCCGCTTCACCTCGTGTCGGCTTGGGCGGCCCGCCAGCGCCTGGTGCTCGGCCAGGAGGCCACAAACGCCAAGTCCAACGAGATCACCGCCATCCCGCTCCTGCTCGAACGCCTGGAGTTGGCCGGCGCCCTGGTCACCATCGATGCCATGGGCACGCAGACCGCCATCGCGGAGACCATCGTGCGGCGGGGCGGAGATTACCTGCTCGCGTTGAAGGCCAACCGCCCGGCGTCCCGGGAAGACGTCGCTCGCTTCTTCGCCGATCCGCCGCCCGGCTTGGTGCACTCAACCCATCCCACGACGGATGCCGATCACGGGCGCGTCGAGGAGCGGCGCCATTCCGTCTGCCACGACGTGTCATGGATGTGGTCCGACCGCCGTTACCCCGACGAGCCCCGGTTTCCCGGTCTTGCCATGATCGGCATGGTCGAGACACGGGTCGAGCGCGGCGGCAAGGTCGAAACCGAGAAACGATACTATCTGTCATCGGCCAAACTCGATGCTGAAACCTTTGCCAAGGCTGTCCGAACCCACTGGCATGTCGAGAACAGGCTGCACTGGACCCTCGACGTCGTCTTTCACGACGACCTCGTTCGCCTGCGGACCGGACACGGACCCGAAAACATGGCCGTCATCCGACACTGCGCCATGAACCTCGTCCGCGAAGCCGACGACAAACACAGCCTCAAGGTCCGCCGCAAAAAGGCGAACCTCGAACCCGCCTACCTCGCAAAACTCATCACCTCAACCAAACCGTTAACCTGAAGCGATTCCCCTGGCCTGCGGCGGAGCCCGGAGCAGCCCCGTTCCCGGGGCGGGACTCCGTCCAACCCGCCGGAGAGTCACGCCGAATCCGGCTCCCATCCGGGTTTTCCCGTCCGTCGGCGGCTGTCTGTGGACGGAATCCGCGAAAATCGCCCCCGGCCCGGACCCCTGTGGAGAAACCCGGATTCGACCCCCAGCCGCGGGCCGGTGGAGCCCCCGCGACGTCGTGGCTGTCGACAGGGGGGATTGTGGGGACAAGCGCGGCGGCGCGCCCGCCGAAGCGCGGTCCAAGCCGCTGATGAGGCTCTCGAATCGGGAACCGTACCGGGGACCGTTCCGATGGGGCTTGACTCGGCCGATCCCCGCGCCGCGGCGGGACATGTTGTGTCCACCCCTGGATGACGCTAATCCGGCCCCCCAACAGACTCAGCAAATCCAAGATTCTAAAAAGGATTCTTTTTTGGAAGATCCGATCCGCCGTGCGAGCCCGGGAACCCCTCGCGAACCCTCGCTCTTCCTCCGCGTCCTCGACGGCGAGGTGGCGGCGAAGCCTCCCGTCTGGCTGATGCGCCAGGCCGGCCGGTATCTGCCGGAATATCGCGAGATCCGCGCCACGGCGCCGACCTTCCTCGACCTCTGCTACGACCCGAAGCGCGCCGCCGAAGTCACGCTGCAGCCGATCCGCCGCTTCGGCTTCGACGCCGCCATCCTGTTCTGCGACATCCTGGTGGTGCCGGACGCGCTGGGCCTGCCGACAGCCTTCGAGAGCGGCCATGGCCCGAAGCTGAAGCCCGTCACGACCGCGGGAGGTTTTTCGGAGCTCCACCCGGAGGTCGACATGGGCCGGCTGGCGCCGGTGCTGGAGACGGTGGAGCGGGTGCGCGGCGCGCTGGGGGGCGAGACGGCGCTGATCGGCTTCTGCGGCGCGCCCTTCACGGTGGCGAGCTACATGGTGGCGGGATCGGGCACGCCCGACCAGGGACCGGCGCGCGACCTCGCCTACCGCAACCCGGAGCTGTTCGGCCGCCTCATCGACCGGGTGACGGAAGCCTCGATCACCTATCTGTCGGCGCAGCTCGACGCCGGCGCCGACGCCGTGATGATCTTCGACAGCTGGGCCGGCGTGCTGCCGCGGCTCGAATACGAGCGCTGGTCGCAGGGGCCGATCGAGCGGATCGTCGCCGGGGTGCGGAAACGCCGGCCCGGCGCCCGCATCGTCGGATTCCCGCGCGTGTCGGGCGGGCAGCTGCTGCGCGCGGCCGAGAGCGGCGTGACGGCGCTGGGGCTCGACATCGTCGTCGACCCGCTCTGGGCCGACGCGGCGCTGCCGCGGGGGCTGCCGGTGCAGGGCAACCTCGACCCGAAGGCGCTGATCGCCGGCGGCCGGGCGCTCGACGAGGCGGTGGACGACATCCGCGGCGCCTTCGCGCGTCGCCCGCACGTGTTCAACCTCGGCCACGGCATCACGCCCGACACGCCCATCCCGCATGTCGAGCGGCTGGTGGCGCGGCTGCGGGCCTAGAGCTCAAGCGCCCTCCCACGACGCTCCCCCGTCTCCGCGAGGGGAGAAGGGGGGAGCCCACACAGGACCACCCGAATGGAAAGCTATTACCTCTGGTTCAAGGCGCTGCACGTCGTCACCGTCATCGCGTGGATGGTGGGGATGCTCTACCTGCCGCGCCTGATGGTGTATCACGCGGCCGTCGGGCCCAACACGCCGCAGTCCGAAACGTTCAAGGTGATGGAGCGGCGGCTGTACCGCGGCATCCTCACCCCGGCCATGCTGGCGGCCTGGGCCACCGGTCTCTGGATCGCCTACCAGGGCGGCTGGTTCCACGCCCATTGGCTGCACGGCAAGATCCTGCTCGTCGTGCTGATGACGGGCGTGCACGGCGTGCTCGGCGCCAACGTCCGCCGCTTCCGCAACGACGCCAACGCCAAGTCGGCGACCTACTTCCGCGTCGTCAACGAGATCCCCACCGTGCTGCTCATCGGCATCGTGATCCTGGTGGTGGTGAAGCCGTTCTGAGGCTCATTCCCGCCTCACTCCCATCCTCCACCCTGCGGCGAGCCAAGCCCGGCTCGCCGTTTCGCTTTGTCGTCGGTTTTCAGGTAGAAGGCGCCGAACGCCGGGGCATGCCGGCCGGCCCCCGGCCACAAGGGACAGTCTTGAAACGCACCCTGAACTTCCTTTGGCCGGTGATCGGGCTCGGCGCGGTCGCCCTGTCGCTGTGGCTGTTGTTCCGGGAGTTGCGCGGGCTGTCGCTCGCCGAGGTGGGAAGCGCCTTCGAGGCCATCCCGGCCGACCGGTGGGTCCTGGCGGTGCTGTCCACCCTCGTGGCCTATCTGGCGCTCGCCTGGTACGACCGCATCGCGCTGTTCCACCTCGGCTTCACCCTGTCGTGGCGCTTCATCTCGGCGGTGTCCTTCACCACCTACGCGCTCAGCCACAACATCGGCATGTCGATGTTCTCGGGCGCCATGGTGCGCTACCGGGCCTATTCGACCAAAGGCCTCACGGTCGGCGACGTGGGCGTGCTGGTCGCCTTCTGCTCCTTCACCTTCGCGCTCGGCACGATCCTGCTCGGCGGCGCCGTGCTGGTCTTCGAGCCCGGGATCACCCAGCGCCTGTTCGCCGTCGAGCCGCTGGTGGCGCGGCTCGTCGGTGCAGCCATGCTGCTCGTCGTGGCGCTCTACATGGTCGGGGCGGCGCTGCACCTGCGCCCGCTCGTCATCGGCAGCTTCAACCTCGTCTACCC
The DNA here is from genome assembly GCA_965277905.1 of Nakamurella sp. Taxonomy (GTDB): domain Bacteria; phylum Actinomycetota; class Actinomycetes; order Mycobacteriales; family Nakamurellaceae; genus Nakamurella. The sequence goes on along the minus strand of CBDIDW010000001.1, from coordinate 56,213 downwards.
GCGCCTCGACGTGGCCCTGCGCCAGCTCCTCGCCGGACCCTTGGAGCTCATGGGCGCCGCGGGCATCATCTGGTGCGCCCTGCCCGCCGACCACAACCCCGGCTTCTTCATCGTGCTCGGCGTGTTCCTGGCCTCCTTCTCGGCGGCGCTGCTCAGCCATGCGCCCGGCGGCATCGGCGTGCTGGAGCTCGTCTTCGTCAGCGCCCTGCCCGACACGCCCCGCGCCGACGTGGTGGCGGCGCTGCTGGTGTTCCGCCTCCTCTACCTCGTCATCCCGCTGCTGCTCGGCATCGTCTGCGTCGTGCTCTTCGAGCGCGGCCGCCTCGTGCGCCAGCCCGCGCTGGAATGACACCGATCGCATGAAGGCCGCCCCCATGACCGTCCCCGTCGCGCCGCCCGGCTCCGCCGACCTCGACTGGCAGCGCCGCCGGGCGCTGGCGGCCGAGCGTACCGCCCGCATCCTCGCCTGGGCCTTCGGGACCCTCGTGGTGGTGGGGGTCTGCTGGGCGCTGTCCGACATCGTGCTCGTGGTCTTCGCCGCCGCCCTGCTGGGCTGCCTGCTGCGCGGGGGCTCGGCGTTCCTGTCCCGCAAGGTCGGCGGGCCGGTCGGGCTGTGGCTCGCCTTGATCGTCCTGGCGCTCGTCGCCTTCCTGGGCTTCGAAATCTTCGTGCGCGGCCCCGTCATCGCGGCGCAGCTCCGCGACATCTGGGGCCAGCTGCGCGGCCAGGTGACGACCCTTTGGGAGCAATACGGGCAGGCCGACTGGGTGCAGCCGGTGCTCGGCCACGTGAAGGATTATTTCCAGGAGGGGAGCCAGAAGGTGGCCGGCGTGGCGGCCGGCGTCGGAACCTCGACGCTGGGCGGCCTCGGCACGCTGTTGGTGATCGTTGTCCCCGCCATCTTCTTCGCCATCGACCCCGACCTCTACGTGTCGGGTGTCGCCAAGCTGATGCCGAAGGACTGGCGCTCCCACACGCGCGACACGATGGGCGACATGGCCCACGTGCTGCGCTGGTGGTTCATCGGCCAGTTCGTCGACATGTGCGCGGTCGGCGTGCTGACGGCGATCGGGCTCTATGTCATCGGCGTGAAGCTCGCCTTCACGCTGGCGCTGATCGCCGCCCTGTTCAACTTCGTCCCTTATATCGGGGCGCTGGCGGGCGCCGTGCCGGCGGTGCTGATCGCGCTCGGCCAGGGGCCGCAGACGGCCCTCTACACCGCGATCCTGTTCCTCGTCGTGCAGACGCTGGAGGGCAACCTCATCGCACCCCTGATCCAGAAGCGCACCGTCGAGCTGGCCCCCGTCCTCACCATCCTGTCGCAGACGGTGCTCGGTTCGCTGTTCGGCCCGCTCGGCCTGATCCTCGCCACCCCCGTGACGGCGGCCGGCGTCGAGCTGGTCAAGAAGGTGTGGGTCGAGGAGGTGCTCGACGACCAGGCGTGATCCCGGAAACGCGAGCTTGCCGGGCGCGGCGCGGCGGGATATCCAAAACGGAATATCCGCATATCCCCGCCGAGATATCCCGTGCCGCTCTACATCCGCGACGACGAGGTGGCGGCCCTGGCCCGCGCCGTCCAGGCCGCGTCGGGCGCCCGCACCGTGACGGACGCGGTCCGGGCCGCGCTGGAGCGCGAGCGGGACCGCCTGAAGGAGAGCCTGCCACCCAGCGCACGGCTCGGCAAGGCCCTGGCGCTGGCCGACGCGATCCGGGCCGACGACCCATGATGCTGGACGCTTCCGCACTCGTGGCGATCCTGGCGCGCCAGCCGGGCGCGGACGCCCTGCTGGCGCGGCTCGACCGGCACGGCGGCCCGTTCCTGGCCACGCCCGTGGCGCTGCTCGACGCGGTGGCGGGTCTCGCCCGCGCCAGGGCGGGCGGCTACGGTGCCGCCCTCGATCTGGTCCGCGCGCTGGGACGCTGAAGACTTCGCCGATCGGGCCGGTCCCGACCCGTCCCGATCGGCGGGGGTCGTTTCGTCGGCCCGGAAGGCTCCCGACGCCTTCCGGGGCGACGAAACGTCACACTCCGAGCAGCTGCCGCAGCTGACCGAGCTGGATGGACGCGGCCACGGAGCCGCGCCGACCGAGCTGGAGCACCGGGACCCGCCGTCCGTCCGAGGTCAGGAGCATCGGCGTGGGCACCCGGGCCGCGCCGGCCGCCGTGTAATCCATGCTCTTGGTCTCGACCCCGACGATGGTGCCGCGGTCCACCCGGACGGTCGGGAAGAAGCCGTAGCGGAGCTCGACCTGGTCGTCGGTGACCGTGATCCGGGAGCTCACCAGCCGCCACATCACCCAGCTCACCGCCGCGGCCATCACGAACAGGAAGACGAGCAACGCGATCAGCGTGCCGCCGGAGAACTGAGCCACGCAGACCAATGCGATCACCAGGACGAAGACGTCGAAGGCGCCGCCTACGGCGGCGAACCCGAGTCGGGCCTGGTTGCTGAGCCGCAGGACCTGGTGGGGCATGATCATGGTGGGCATTATGTCCCTTTCGCGGGAGTCGGAACCGGGCGCAGCCGAACCCGTGCGGGCCGTTAGGGTCGCTAGTCGTGGATGCGCGGACGGGACTGCCCGTCGTGGGGATGGTGGGCGGGGGGCAGCTGGCCCGGATGACCCACCAGGCCGCGATCGCGTTGGGTCAGAGCCTGCGGGTGCTGGCCGACTCGCCCGAGGACAGCGCCGCCCTGATCACGCCGGACGTGGTCATCGGCTCGCACCACGACCTGGAGTCCCTGCAGGCCTTCGCGGCCGACTGCGACGTGATCACCTTCGACCACGAGCACGTGCCCGGGGAGTTCATCCGGGCATTGGCCGAGTCCGGCGTGGCGGTGTATCCGGGCGCGGACGCACTGCTGTTCGCCCAGGACAAGGCGGCCATGCGGACGCGGCTGCGGGAGCTGGGCGTGCCCGTCCCGGAGTTTGCCGTGGTGCCGGCGGGGTGGGCGGCCGCGTCGGCGGCGGCGGAAGCGGGCCGCTTCGACCGCTGGCCGGTGGTGGTGAAAACTGCGCGCGGCGGGTACGACGGCCGCGGGGTATGGACCCTCGACGACCTGGACGCGGCCCGAGAGTTGTTCCTTTCGTTGGACTCCACCGTCCCGTTGGTGTTGGAGGAGCGGGTCCCGCTGGTGCGCGAGCTGGCCGCGGTGGTGGCCCGATCGCCGTTCGGGCAGGCGGCGGCTTGGCCGGTGGTCGAGACCGTCCAGCAGGACGGCATCTGCGTGCAGGTGGTGGCGCCGGCGCCGGGACTGCCCGAGGAGCAGGCCGAGGCGGCGGAGACCCTGGCCCTGCGGCTGGCCGGGGAACTCGGCGTGGTCGGCGTGCTGGCCGTCGAGCTGTTCGAGCTGGCCGACGGGTCGCTGCTGGTCAACGAGCTGGCCATGCGCCCGCACAATTCGGCCCACTGGACCATGGACGGCGCCGTGACCGGCCAGTTCGAGCAGCACCTGCGGGCAGTGCTGGACTACCCGCTAGGCGCCACCACGGCGCTGGCCCCGTTCACGGTGATGGGGAACGTGCTCGGTGGTCCGGCCGACGGGCCCGGCGCCGACATCGGTCTGGACGAGCGCGTGCACCACCTGGCCGCCCGGTTTCCCGACGTCAAGGTGCACCTGTACGGCAAGGGCTACCGGCCCGGCCGCAAGCTCGGACACGTGAACGTGCTGGGCGGCGACTTGGGCGCGTTGCGGGCCAAAGCCGATCTGGCCGCCCGCTGGCTGGGCGACGGGGTGTGGGCGGACGGCTACTCGGTGACTGCGCAGGAGGCGTCGTGAACCCACTGGTCGCCCTGATCATGGGCAGCGACTCGGACTGGCCGGTGATGTCCGCCGCCGCCCAGGTGCTCACCGACTTCGACGTGCCGTTCGAGGTCGGGGTGTATTCGGCCCACCGCACCCCGCAGCGGATGCTCGACTTCGCCAGCGCGGCGGCCGGCCGCGGGCTGCGGGTGGTGATCGCCGGCGCCGGGGGGGCCGCGCACCTGCCCGGCATGGTCGCGTCGGCCACCACGCTGCCGGTCATCGGGGTCCCGGTGCCGCTGAAGAACCTGGAGGGGCTGGACTCGCTGCTCTCGATCGTGCAGATGCCCACGGGCATCCCGGTGGCCACCGTGTCGATCGGCGGAGCCGCCAACGCCGGCCTGCTGGCGATCCGCATCCTGGCCTCGGGCACCGATGAGCGGTCGAGGGCGCTGGCCGGTGAGCTGGCCGCGTACGCCGACGACCTGCAGGCCATGGTGCTGGCCAAGGACGAGCTGCTCCGCTCCCAGCTGGACTCCTGACCCGGCGGTACCATCGGTTACCGGCTAGTAACTCGGTGGGTTGGTCACGAGCGTGGGAGAGCCGATGACGTCCGAACTGTTCAGCTTGAACGACGACCACCGGGCTGTGCGGGCCGCGGTCCGAGAGCTGGCCGAGGCCGAGATCCTGCCCTATGCCGCGGATGTCGATGAGCGGGAGCGTTACCCGATCGAGGCCCAGAAGGCGCTGGTGGCGTCGGGGATGAACGCCGTGCACCTCCCCGAGGAGTACGGCGGGGCCGGCGCCGACGCGGTGGCCACGGTCATCGTCATCGAGGAAGTGGCGCGGGTCTGTGCGTCGTCGTCACTGATCCCGGCGGTGAACAAGCTCGGCTCCATGCCGATCCTGCTGTCCGGCTCGGACGCCCTCAAGCAGCAGGTCCTGCCCAGCATCGCCTCGGGCGAGTCGATGATCAGTTACGCGCTGTCCGAGCGGGAGGCCGGCTCGGACGCGGCCGCCATGCGCACCCGGGCGGTCGCCGAGGGCGACGACTGGATCCTGGACGGCACCAAGTGCTGGATCACCAACGCCGGCGTGTCCGATTGGTACACGGTCATGGCCGTGACCGACGCCAGCAAGAAGGCGAACGGCATCTCCGCCTTCGTGGTCCACAAGGACGATCCCGGCTTCGAGGTCGGGACCAAGGAACGCAAGCTCGGCATCAAGGGCTCACCCACCCGGGAGATCCACTTCAGCCATTGCCGCATCCCCGGTGACCGGATCATCGGCGCCCCCGGGACCGGGTTCAAGACCGCGCTGGCCACGCTCGATCACACCCGCCCGACCATCGGCGCGCAGGCCGTCGGCATCGCCCAGGGTGCGCTCGACGTGGCCGTCGGATACGTGAAGGAGCGCAAGCAGTTCGGCAAGCGGCTGGCCGAATTCCAGGCCCTGCAGTTCATGATCGCCGACGCGGCCATGCACATCGAGGCGGCCCGCACGCTGGTCTATCAGGCGGCGGCGGCGACCGAGCGGGGCGATGCCAACAAGGGCTTCCTGGCCTCGGCGGCCAAGTGCCTGGCCTCGGACGTGGCCATGCAGGTCACCGTGGACGCGGTCCAGCTCCTCGGCGGCGCCGGTTACACCCGCGATTTCCCGGTCGAGCGGATGATGCGCGACGCCAAGATCACTCAGATCTACGAGGGCACCAACCAGGTCCAGCGCCTGGTGATGGCCCGGTCGCTGCTGCGCTGAGCGCTAGGAGCGCTGGGCCAGCCATTTTCCGAGTTCCCGCGCGCTCGCGTCGACCAACTCGGGCCAACTCAGCGACCGAGCGTCGGCGTTGTCGGAGACGTGCTTGACCAGCCGCACCGGTATCCCGGCGGCGCGGGCGGCGTAGGCCACGGCGTAACCCTCCATGTCGACCAGGTCGGCGAGGGCGGCAAGTCGGTCGCGTAACGCCGGGTCGGAGACGAAGACGTCGCCGGTGGCGAGCACGGTTGCGCAGGCCGGATCGAGGTCCAGCCACTCCTGCGGGTCGGCGCCGAAAGACCGGATGACCTCATAGGACAGGTCGTGGTTGAGGACCCGGCCGATCTCGTGGATGCCCTCGAGTCCCGGGCGCAAGGCCCCGGCACTACCGATGTTGACGACCTCGGTGATGCCGCCCGCGGCCAGGGCCAGGCCGGTGGCCACGGCGGCCTGCGTCTTGCCCACCCCGGTGATGAGCACTTGGAGCCCGGCGGGCACGTACGCGGCCTCGGACGGCGTAGCCGCCACCACCAGCACACTCATGTCTGCACGCTAGGGCACGGTCGCCGGCGTCCGGGTAGCGCGACCGGGGCTCAGGAGTCGTCACCATTCCGTTCGCGCAACGACTTCGGCTTCCCGCAACGGTTTCGGCCTGCTGCAGTCAGTGCGGGAGGCAGGAACCGTTGCGCGAACGCCTTATCTGGTCAGCAGTCCGGACGCGAAGGCCCCACCCAGTCGGCCATTGCTACGGAAAGGGCGTGGCGTGCTCGGCGGCGGCAATCCGCCGGACGGTGTCGGGATCCAGGGTCGAGGCCACCGCGACCACCGAGCCCCCAGCCACCAGGGGGCCGAGCAACCGGGCGATCCCGGGATCGGGAAAGGTCCAGGGCTCGGCCAGCAGCACCCGGGCGCCCGACTCGACGGCCGCGGCTCGGGCACGGCCCAGCACGTCCGCAACCGACAGGCCCAGCAGCGGGGGAGCGGGTGCGCCGGGGGGCGGGGAGTAGCGATCGGCATGCGGCCGGGCGGCGGTGGCCAGGTCGCGCTGGTGCGCGGACAACCCGGCGGCGGCCAGGCCCAACGGGTGGGCCGAGACCACGAAGACCTCGTCCGCGCCGGCGTCCGCACCGGGCGCGACGAAGGCCGCCACCGCGTCGGGATGATCGTCGCCGGCGACCGTCAGGCCCGCCCACCACGCGCCGAGCAACACCGGTAGGTGCAGCCACCCGGGCGGCAGCGTGACCTGGACCAGGGCGCCGGGAGCCGCACCGACCTCCTCGGTCAGCAGTCCGGCGATCTTGGCCGACCAGTTCGTCAGCGACGCCGTGGACAGCTCGGTCCGGTTGTTGTCGCCGTCGTAAAAGGTCAGCCGCGGTTGATGCGGTTCGGCCAGCAGCGGGCCGAGCAGGGCCGGGGTGAGGTGGGTCAGTTCACGCACTGGATGCCGCCGGCGGTGATCGAGGACGCCCCGGTCGAGGCGGTGGCCACCGGTGACGTCGGTCCGGCCGCAGCCAGGGCGCCGCCGGCCATCCGCAGCCCGGATGCGGCCAGGTCCTCCCCGACGATCACGGTGACGTGATGGCTGGCCGTGGCGGTGTTGGACGTCAGGATGCCGGCGCCCCCCAGCGCGGCCTGGACGGCGGCGGCACCGGCCGAGCCTCCGGCGCCGTACTCGATCAGGGTGGTCGTCTTTTTCGAGCCGTCGAAATCGGTGTTGACGCCGCCCTTGAACCCGGCCGCCTTCAGCTTGGTCAGCACCGGCGTCCCCGACCGGTGCCCACTGGTGGCGTCCTTGACGTCCACGGTCACGGTCGACGGCGCGAAGGCCGTCGACGAGGCCACAGTCGGCGCCGTGGGCGCCGCGCTGGAGGCTGAGCTGCCCGAACCCGCGCCGCCGTCCAGTGCGGTGAAGAACTTCTTGATCTCGACCGGATCGGTGGCCAGCGCGTCCGTGCTGGTCTCGGTGCTCGCGCCGTGCGTGGGGATGGTGGTGAAAGTGACGTTGCCGCCGGACAGTCCGGCCATCTGCTGGGCGAAGGTGAGCAGGTCGAAGCCGGAGTCCAGGGTGAGCGACTTGTCCGCTGCATCAGCCAGCTGGTTGAGCTTGGACGGGTTGGCCAGCACACCGGCGGAGAGCATCTTGGACGTCGCGCCGGCCAGGAACGCCTGCTGCCGGCGCACCCGGTCCAGGTCGCCGTTGGGCAGGCCGTGCCGCTGGCGGACGAAGGACATGGCCGTCTTGCCCTGCACGTCCTGCGGGCCGGCCGCGAACACCGCGCCCGAATAGGGGTCGTTCACGGCCTCGTTCAGGCACACCGGCACGCCGCCCACGGCGTTGCTCAGCGTGTAGAAGCCGATCAGGTTGACCTCGGCGTAGTGGTCGATCTTGAGGCCGGTGAAGGCCTGGATGATCTTGATCAGCATGGTCCGGCCGGCCTCGTTCGAGGCCCGTTCCCGGGCCGGGCTCTCGCCCTGGCCCTTCGCCGCCAGCGCCTGCTCGGTGTAGGCCTTCGCTGTGCCGTAAAACGAGTTGATCTTGTTGGGCTTGTAGGTGCCCGAGGTGCCGTCGTTGTACGGGCCGGTCACTGCGTTGGTGACCGACAGCGGCATCCAGGTGTCGCGGGGGATCGACACCGCGGTGGCCTTGCCGCCGCCCTGGGGAATGTGCATGACCATGATCGTGTCGGTGTTCACCCCGCCGTCGTCCAGGGTGGTGGAGACCGCGGCGAGTTGATCGGCGGTGAGCGGGTTGCCGTCCGCGTCGGTCCGGGCGTCGGACCCGACCAGCAGGATGTTCTCGCCGCCGCGGAAGACCACCCCGGCCTCGCCGGCCTGCTTGACGCCCTGGCTGTTGGCCACGTCCGCGGTCGCTTTGGTGGCAAATCCCCAGTAGAAGGCGAATACGGCCAGCACAGTCGCGGCCAGTACGGCCGAGACAATGCGGCCGGCCAGCACGTACCCCGGGGTGCGGCGCCGGGTCGGGGGTATCCCGGCCGGGGCGGCCGGCGGAAAGCCCGGCGTGGGTCCCGGGGCCGGCGGAAAGCCAGGCGCGGGTTGGGGGGCGGGGGCACCCCGGTAGGAAACGGGGTGGGCGGCAGGACGTGATCCCGCCGTAGGCCGGCGAGCCGGGTCGTCGAACCCGGCGGGCAGGATCGCGGTCGGCGGGTTGTCCGCTTCCAGGTCGGACCAGGCCTGCCAGGCCCGTCCGCGGTCGCCCTGGTTCGGCGCCGCGGCGGGCGGGGGTTGCGGCACCTGCGGCGCTGGCCGGTCTCCGCTCGGTCCGTACCGGCGGGGGCCGCGACGCGGGTCGTCGGGGGTGGACGTCATCGGAGGAGGAAATGCCTTTCGGGTGGGGCGGCCGGTCAGGTGCCGAGGGAGTGGTGCTGGACTGAAGCTGCGACAACTGGACGTGCAACCCGGTCGCCAGGTTCGCCGCCGAGCCGTAACTACCTCACGACGTGCGGTTTGGTCCGAGTTCCTCCGAACGCCGGAACGCCCACCGCCGCCGCTCTGCCGAGGGTAATCGGGCGCACCCGAGAGCCCGGGCGACAGGCCGAAGGGCTTCTCGGGTCGGCCCGGTACGGCAGAATCACGCCTCGTGCGTCTCCTGATCACCGGCGGAGCCGGTTTCATTGGTTCTGCCTTCACCCGGCATGTGCTGGCGGACGCCTATCCCGACCTGGCCGGGGCCGACGTGGTCGTGCTGGACAAGCTCACCTACGCCGGGAACCTGGCCAACCTGGAACCGGTCGCGAACTCGTCCCGGTACACGTTCGTCCAGGGCGACATCTGCGACCCGGAGCTGGTCGAGGATCTTCTCGCGCAGGCCGACGCCGTGGTGCATTTCGCGGCCGAGTCGCACGTCGATCGCTCGATCATGGGCGGGGCCGACTTCGTGGTCACGAACGTGCTCGGCACCCAGACCCTGCTGCACGCGGCCCTGCGCACCAAGCTGCAGCGGTTCGTGCACATCTCCACCGACGAGGTGTACGGCTCCATCGAGACCGGGTCCTGGGACGAGAGCTGCCCGCTGTTGCCGAACTCGCCGTACTCGGCAGCCAAGGCGAGTTCCGATCTGATGGCCCGGGCCTACCAGCGCACCCATGGGGTGCCGGTGGTCATCACCCGCTGCTCCAACAACTACGGGCCTTACCAGTTCCCGGAAAAGGTCATCCCGCTGTTCGTGACCAACCTGCTCGACGGGCTCACGGTCCCGCTCTACGGGGCCGGGGCGAACGTCCGGGACTGGTTGCACGTGGACGATCACTGCCGGGGCATCGCGTCGGTGCTGACCGGCGGGCGGCCCGGGGAGATCTACAACATCGGCGGCGGCACGGAGCTGACCAACGCCGAGCTGACCGAGCGGTTGATCGAGGCCACCGGCCGGGACGAGTCCTTCATCGAGCGCATCGTCGATCCTCGCGGCGGCGGCCACGACCTGCGCTATTCGGTGGACATCTCGAAGATCAACCGCGAGCTCGGGTACGAGCGGCAGGTCTCCTTCGAGCAGGGGCTGGCCGACACGATCGCCTGGTACACCGATCATCGCGACTGGTGGGAGCCGCTCAAGGCGCGCTCCGCCATCGACAGGTAGCGCCCGATGAGTCCTCCCGTTCGGCTGTTGGTGACCGGCGCCCGCGGCCAGCTCGGCAGCGAACTCGTCGGGCTCGCTGCGCAGGCCGGCCTGGACGTGCGCGGCTCCGGTTCGGGCGAGCTGGACATCACCGACCCGGCCGCCGTGCGGAGCGCCCTGGCCGACTTCGCCGGCCCCGGCCGGGGCGTCGTGGTGAACACCGCCGCTTTCACCGCCGTCGACGACGCCGAGACCGACTCCGAGCGGGCCTTCGCGGTGAACGGCACCGCGCCGGGGCTGCTGGCGGCGACGGCGGCCGAACTCGGTCTGGGCCTGATCCACGTCTCCACCGATTACGTGTTCGCCGGTGACGCGTCCATGCCCTATGAGATCGACGATCCGACCGGGCCGCGCACGGTGTACGGGGCCAGCAAACTGGTGGGCGAGCAGGCGGTGCTGGCCGCCCATCCGGCCGCCCATGTGGTCCGCACGGCCTGGGTCTACGGCGCGGGGGGCAGCAACTTCGTCAAGACCATGGCCCGGCTGGAGGGGTCCCGGGAGACCGTGGGCGTGGTCGACGACCAGATCGGCTCGCCCACCTGGACGCGCGATCTCGGACTGGGTCTGCTCGAGCTGGCCGGCGCGCAGGTGCCCGGCGGACTGTTGCACGCCACCAACGCCGGTCAGGTCAGCTGGTGCGGCTTGGCCCGCGCGGTCTTCGCCGAGTTGAGCGCCGATCCGGGCCGAGTGCGGCCGGTGACCACCGCCGAATTTCCGCGGCCGGCGCCACGCCCGGCCTACTCGGTGCTTTCGGCCCGGGCCTGGCGAGATGTCGGTCTGCGCCCGCTGCCCGACTGGCGCTCCGCTCTGGCGGCGGCCTTCACCCGGCACCCCGATTCCTGGCGCGCCTGACCGACAGTCATCCGCCGGTAAAGCGGTCGCGGGCGTCCATGTTCAAGCATCGTTAAGGTCAACCGGAATTCTGGACGGCCAAAATAAACAGCCCCTTCACAGGTCGGCGTGGGCCCGCTCGTCGGGTCTGGATCATCGCCGTGGATTGATACCGTTCCCAGCATGTCGTCGCCGGCCACTGTCGTTTCCGACCGGGCCGCAACGTCGGCGACCGCGCTCTGGGCCAAAATTCTGGTCAGTCTGCCGGACCGGATCGTGATCTGGGCGATGTGCGCCATGCTGGCCACCGCGCTCACGGTGATCCCCGGGATCTTCCACCCCTACACATTGTTCCCGGTCTTCCTGGTGTTGGTGGCGGCGAGTTGGAAATTGACCCCGAGGGCCCTGAAGGCCAGCCGGGCCCAGCTGATCGCCACCGCCCTGGTGCTGGTCGGAACCGTGGTCTGGATCTTGCTGCAGCGGCCTTACTTCGGCCAGCTGCTGTCCGTGCGCCGGGACGCGGCCGTCTACACCTTGCGCGGCGTGTGGCTGATGAACCACCCCAGCCCGAACGTCCAGCTGACCAACCAGCTGCTCTACATCCACTTCGCCGTGCCGGAGGCCAACCTCGACTTCGGCGTCGAGACGTGGCGACTCACCCGCTACTTCCAGAGCACCACGGTGGTTCCCGGCTTGATCGCGGCGGTGGGTTGGGTCGGCGGCTACGTCAGGTTGCTGCAGGCCAACCTGCTCATCGGCGGTACCGCACTGATCGCCGTGTTCGCGGTCGCCCGTCGGATGGCCGGTCCGCTGTTCGGACTGCTGCCGTTCGTGGCCATGGCCCTGAGCGTCCCGATGGCCGCGTTCTCGCGGGTGCCGTTCACGGAGCCGGTGTCGATGATCAGCGTCATGGTCTGCCTGCTCGGGTTGTGGCAGGGGGCCCGCGGCGGTGGTCGGGCCATGTGGCTGCTGGCCGGCGCGGGCGCCGGCGGGGTGGCCATCGCCCGTATCGACGGAGCCCTGGTGGTCATCGGGGCGGTGGTCGGGCTCGGCTTGTGGGGTGCGTTCGCGGTGACCCGGGCCGGTCGACGCCGAGCCCTGGCCGCGTTGGGCTGGTTCTGCCTGACCGCGCTGCCGATCGGGGGTCTGGGCCTGATCGACCTGGTGGTCAACAGCCCCGACTATCTGCATGTGCTGGCCCCCTCGGCCCGTCCTCTGCTGGTGGCGGTGCCGGCGGTGATCGTGCTCGCCGTGCTGGTCGCCGTCCTGCCCGGAGTTCCGATCGTGGCCCGGTTCGTGGCCGGCCGGTCCCAGCGCGTGGCCGTGATCGCCGCCGGGGTGGTCAGCCTGGTCATGGTGGCGATGATCCTTCGCCCGCTCTACTTCACGGCCCACGGCACCGGCGACGCAGCCACCCAGTACGTCATCAAGGCCAAACAGAACGCGCAGGGCCTACCCGTCGACCCGAGCCGCAGCTACGACGAGCAGTCGATCAATTGGTTGGCCTGGTACCACGGCTGGCTGGCCGTCTTGCTCGGCTGCGCGGCGGTGGCGTTGGCGGTCTTCGTCGCCATCCGGTATCGACGGCTGCCGATTGTGTTGGTGACCTCGGTGCTCGCGGTGAATGCCGCGCTCTATCTGGTCAACGTCAGCATCACCCCGGATCAGATCTGGGCCATGCGCCGATTCCTGCCGGTGATCGAACCGGGTGGGCTGCTCATGCTGGCCTGGGGGCTGAACCAGGCCTGGCGAGCTCGATCGAAGATCTCCGACCGGCTGGCCCGATTCTCACCCGGCCTGTCGTCGGCCTCCCGGACCCGACTCACCGGTGCGGTGTTGGCGGTGCTCGCGGCGCTGTGCGGGGTGTGGCCGGCCACCACCTGGGGCTCGCTGTTCCGGGTCCCGGAGGGGACCGGACAATTGAACATGGTCGAACAGGTCTGCGGGGTGATCGGGAATCAGAAGGTGCTGATCCTGGGCAACATTCCGGTGATGGGTTTCTACCAGCCCACGTTTCGCAACTTCTGCGGATCTACGGTGATCACCATGCCGGCGAATGCCGACCCGGCTCGGATCGCGAAGGTGGTGTCGCTGTGGGGCGGGGGCCCGGTGTACGCGGTGAGCTTCTACCCCACCGGCGTGCCGTGGACCACCACGCCGGCCCATCCGGACTTCTCCGACACCTACCAGATGTGGGAGTCGGTGGTGTCCCGTCGGGTGGCGAACCCGGTCGGCGAGAGAACCGACATCTACCTGGGCATGGTCGGGGCCGACGGCCGGGTGACGCCGAGGTGACGTGCTGCCCGGCGTGATGCGCTCTCCGCTGGTCCTGCTCGACGCCACCGCGATCCCGGCCGAGCTCGGCGGAGTCGGTCGCTATGTGGTCGAGCTGGCCCGTGCGCTGGCCGCCGACGGCCCGCTGGCCGTGGTCTGCCAGGCTCGTGATGTCGGCCTCTTCGCATCGGCGGCGCCCGATGCGGAGCTGGTCCCGCTGTCCGCTCGCTGGTCCGGGCGGGCCCTGCGGATGCTCTGGGAGCAGGTCGGGCTGCCCCGGCTGGCCGGCCGGCTCGGCGCCGAGCTCATCCACTCGCCCCATTACACGCTGCCGCTGCTGGCCCGCCGGCCGGTGGTGGTCACCCTGCACGACGCGCTCTTTTTCACCGACCCAGATTTGCACCTGGGGTTCAAGGGCCGGTTCTTCCGGGCCTGGACCCGGATCGCGCTCCGCCGGGCGGCCCGCTCCCTGGTGGTCAGCCAGGCCACCGCCGACGACCTGGTCGCCCACGCGGGCGCCGACCCGGATCGATTGACGGTGATTCCGCTCGGATGCAACGCCGACGTGTTCCACGTGCCGTCATCCGCCGAGATCGAGCGGGTTCGGGCCTCGCTCGGACTGGCGGGTCGGTCCTATGTGGCCTTCCTCGGCACCCTGGAGCCGCGTAAGAACGTGCCCGCCTTGATCCGCGCCTTCACCTCGGCGGTGGACGGCCGGGTCGAGCCGCCCGCCCTGGTGGTGGCCGGCGGCGCGGGGTGGGACACCCAGGTCGGGCCGGCGTTGGCCGCCGTGCCGGCGGGGGTGACCGTGCTGCGGCCCGGTTACCTGCCGCTGGCCGATCTGGCCGGTTATCTGGGCGGTGCCCAGATCGTCGCCTACCCCAGCCTGGGGGAGGGTTTCGGCCTGCCGGTGCTGGAGGCCATGGCCTGCGGTGCGGCCGTGCTGACCACCCGGCGGCTGGCCCTGCCCGAGGTCGGCGGTGATGCGGTGGACTACACCGAACCTTTTGAACCGGAGATCGCCCAGGCGCTGACCGCGCTGCTGGACGATCCGGACCGTCGGGCGGATCTGGGCGAACGAGCGATCGCCCGGGCGGCCGGGTTCACCTGGGCTGCGCACGCGACGCGTTGCCGGCAGGCCTACCGATCCGTGCTCGAGCCGGTGTCGACCGCCCCGGTCCTGCCCACGGCCACCCCTGCGGACACCGCCGACGCCGGTCCGCCCCCGCCGCTCGGTGTGGTCGTGGTGACCTTCTCACCCGGAGAAACCCTGGACGCGTTCCTGGATTCCCTACCCGCCGCGACCACCGCCGACGTCAAGGTGGTGCTGGCCGACAACGGCTCCACGGACGGGTCGGTGCAGCGCGCCGCCCAGCGGCCCGGGGTGCAGTTGATCGACACGGGCGCCAACCTGGGGTTCGGCGGCGGCGCCAATCGAGGAGTGGCGGCGCTACCCGCGGATCGCGAGTTCGTCCTGATCGCCAACCCCGACGTGGTCCTGCACCCCGGATCGGTGGACCGGCTGCTGGCCGCGGCCCGCAGCTACCCCCAGGCGGCGGCGTTCGGGCCGGCCATCGTCACCCCGGGCGGCGAGCTCTATCCCTCCGCCCGCCGGTTGCCCAGCCTGGGCCTGGGAGTGGGTCACGCGGCGCTGGGTTGGGTGTGGGCCGGCAACCCGTGGACCCGCACCTATAGGGCCGAGGACACCGCCCTGGTGGAGCGGGTGGCGGGCTGGCTGTCGGGCTCCTGCGTGCTGGTCCGGCGGACAGCGTTCGACGCGGTCGGCGGCTTCGACGAACGCTTCTTCATGTACTTCGAGGACGTCGATCTGGGACGGCGGCTGCTCCTGGCGGGCTGGTCGTCGGTGTACGTGCCGGAGGCGGTGGCCACCCACATCGGCGGAGACGCGACCCGCAGAGTGGGCGCGGCCATGGTCGCTGCGCACCACGACAGTGCCTACCGCTATCTGGCTGGCCGGTATGGCCGATCCTGGCAGGCGCCGGTGCGGGCGGGTCTGAAGGTCGCGCTGGGGGCCCGGCGGGTGTTGGCCCAACGGTCGGAGCGGGTGTCCGGCGGGGCCAAATTGGACGGCCGGCGGCTGCCGGACTGACGCTCAGGCCGTCTCGGCGTGGGCCGCCCGGCCACGTAGGGCCTGTTGCATGACGGCGTCCACCACCACTCGGGATGCCGCATGGCGACGTTCTTGGGCGACGGCGAGGCAGTCGGCGATCACGTCGGCGGAGATGACCAGGGTGGGGTTGCGGTCCATCGGCGAGGTGGCCTCGCCGGGAATGGCGATCCGGCCCCCCTGGTACCGGCTGGCTCGGAAGTGGCTCCGGCGCCGCCGGATCCGCTCGACCGCAGTTGTCTCGCTCATCTGATCAGCCCCAGTGTCAGATTTGGTGCCGCCGCGCTCTTCGCGCTCGACGTCCATGGCCGGACGGTACCCGCCGGTCCCAGTTCTTTTCGCGAGGCGCGCCACGCGTCCGGGCTGTGGCCGGTGTGACTGGTGTGGCTGGTGAGGTATGTGGTGGCACAACACCACGACGCTGGCACGGCGCCGGAACTGCCACGGTCCAGCTGGCCTGCTGGCCGGTGACTCGTCGGTTGACTTCGGCCGGCCATCTCCGGGAATGGGTCATCTACGCTCTACCGAGCCCGGTGAACCGCCGGTTGGACAACAGAAGTGGGGCGAATGAAAGGCATCGTGCTGGCCGGCGGGACGGGGTCCCGGTTGTGGCCGATCACCTTGGCCACGAGCAAGCAGCTGCTCCCGGTGTACGACAAGCCGATGATCTACTACCCGCTCTCGGTCCTGATGCTGGCCGGCGTCCGGGACATTCTCATCATCACCACTCCGCACGACGCCGAGTCCTTCGCTCGACTGCTGGGCGACGGCGAGCGCTGGGGAGTCAACCTCACCTATGCCGTGCAGCCCTCACCCGACGGCCTGGCCCAGGCCTTCCACATCGGGGCCGACCATGTCGGCTCGGACGATTGCGCGCTCGTGCTGGGGGACAACATCTTTCACGGAAGCGGATTGACCCGGACGCTGTCCGACGCCCGGAAATCTCTGGACGGCTGCGTGCTGTTCGGATACGAGGTGTCGGACCCGCACCGGTACGGCGTCGGTGAGGCCGGGCCCGACGGCAAGCTGATCTCGATCGAGGAGAAGCCCGAGCGGCCGCGCAGCAACCGGGCCATCACCGGCCTGTACTTCTACTCCCCGGACGTGGTCGAACTGGCCGCGGCCCTAAAGCCCTCGCCCCGCGGCGAGCTCGAGATCACCGACCTGAACAACCTCTACCTGGCCCAGGGTCGGGCCCGACTCCAGGACCTGGGCCGGGGTTTCGCCTGGCTGGACACCGGCACCTACGAGTCACTGACCGAGGCCTCGCAGTATGTGCAGGTCATCCAGCACCGGCAGGGTGGGCGGATCGCCTGCCTGGAGGAGATCGCGCTCGGTCAGGGCTGGATCACCGCCGAGCAGTGCCTGGCCGCGGGAGCCGCGTTGGGCAGCAGCCCCTACGGCGCCTACGTGCGAGCGGTGGCGGCCGCGGGGACCTCGATCACCTCAACGGAGTGAGCCGGCCCCGCCGAGTACTGGACCAGGCCGCGCTGGACGCGTGGAGCCGGCAGGTCGTCGTCGCGCAAGCCCGGGCCGCCCGCCCGCCGAGTCGGCTGGACCAGGTCCGGCGGGCCCGACGGATGGTGCTGGACTTCTACCGTCGCGAGGCGCCGCGGCGCGGGCGGTGGGGCGCGGTGGTGTTGCTCTTCCGACGGGGGACGCCCGCGGTCTGGGCCCGGACCGGGGGCCGGGTCACCGGCGCGGTCCGGCGTCGGCTGCCCTGGCGTCAGAGTTTCTGATACGCGGTCAGGATGATCCGGGCGTGCCGATCCCAGGTGTAACCGGCGGCTTGCTCGGACCGGACCTGGGGCGGGGGTGCCGCCCCGGTGAGCACCGCACCGACGGTCGAGATCCACGCGCCCAGGTCACCGTTCGGGCAGTAGCGGACGGCCGGACCACCGACCTCGCGCAGTACCTCGATGTCACTGGCCACCACGGGTGCACCACAGGCCAGGGCCTCGATCACGGGCAGGCCGAACCCTTCCGCGTCGGAGGTGACCAGCACCGCCGCGGCGCCCCGGTAGAGCGCGGCCAGCACGGACCGCTCGATCCGCCGGGACGGCCGGTGCAGGACCGCCCGCAGCTGCAGCGCCTCGACCTTCTCCTCCAGCTCGGCCGGGAACGTCGCGCCCACCTGGACCAGCTGCAGGTCCGGGTGCTCGGCGCGGACCGCGGCGGCCACGTCCAGGAGCACGTCGAGCCGCTTACGGGGCAGTGCACTGCCCACGTGGAGCAGGTACCGGCCGGCCAGCCCCGGTAGGTCACTGGCGATGAGCGCGGCATCGGACGGACCGGGTACAGGGGTGAACTCGGCGGCCACGCCCATCGGTGCGTGCACCAGCCGTTCCGGCCCGACCAGGCCGGCGGCCAGGATCTGCCGCCGGACCACCTCGGTGCTGTGGAAGACCACGGCGGCCTTTTCAAGACCGGACAGGGTGGCCCGGGTCATGGCCCGGAACCAGGCCGGCTTGCCCGGCGACCCCGGGTCCAACAGACAGGCGAAGGCGTCCAGGTCGTGGCAGTAGACGCCGGTTCGGCCGGCCGGCAGCACGTGGGTCAGGTGGGCGTACACCTGATCGGCGACATGGAAGGCCTGCTGGTGCCGGCGGCCGAGCAGGGCCCGGGTCGGGTAGCCGGCGAACCGGGTCAGCAGCCGGTCGGCGTTCAGCGCGGCGTGCCGGGTGCCCAGCAGACGCCGGGCCACCGGGCTCAGCTGCGGCCGGATCGCGGTCACCGCCACCTCGTCGGGCCATTGCCGCAGCGCTGCCACCAGCTCGTCGCCGGCCAGATCCATGCTCGCCCACCCCTCGCCCAGCGGGTCGAGCAGCGCGGCCAGGCGCAGCGCAGTCACTGCTCGATCCCAGCGACCGAGGCCACCAGTCGGGCGGCCACCGCGGTGGGGTGCTGATCGGGGTCGGGACCGTCCGGCAGCGGCACCACCTGGATGCGCACCTCGACCCCGGCCCGCCGGGCCACCTCGGCCAGTCGATTTCGGTCAGCGGCGGTCGGGACCAGCACCATCCGGGCCGCGGCCAACAGCGCCACGGTGTGCGCGCTGCCCTGTACCTCGCACTCGGCCAACCGATCCTCCGCGGCCCGACGCGACGGCGAGACCAGGCCGGCCTCGACCATTGCCGCCCAGGCCGGGGTCAGGTCGGTGTCGAGCAGGTACACCACACCCGCCGACCCCAGGGCCAGGAACAGGACCGACGCGCTGGAGGCGTCCCCCGAGACCACGAACACGTCGAGTCGTCCGGTGTCCCGGACGCTCGGCAGGAAATCCGAGCGGGCGTCGGCGGCCGGCGGGGCGAGCCGATAGCCGACGTCGGCCCGCCGGGACAGTTCTGCGTACAGGCGCACCATCACGGCGCCCGCCGGATCATCGGCCGACCCGACCATCCGCAGCCGCACCCGCCGCTCCGGTCGCGCCCGGGGTAGCGCCGTGCCCTCGACCAGCCGGCGGGAGACCTCGGGCCAGCTGTAGCGGGACAGGATGGCCTCTCGGTCGGGAGCCGGCCCGGCCGTCACCGCCCGACGCAGCGCGTCGGCCATCTGCTCCGGCGATCGCGGATCGAACAGCTGGAACGCCGTCCGGGAGATCTCCGTGAACACGTCGATGTCCGAGCAGGCCACCGGCGCACCCGCGGCCAGGGCCTCCAGCACCGGCAGGCCCAGACCCTCGGCCTCGGGCGGGAAGAGCACCGCGGCGGCGTGGGTGTAGAGCCAGGCCAGCTCCGGTCCCGGGACCGAGCCGGTGAAGTGGACCCGCGGGGTCAGGGCGGCCAGCGCGGTCTTCTCCTCGGCCCGGAAATCCGAGGTCACCACGAGCTGATGGGCGCCATCGCCGTTGAAGGCGGCGAACGCGCGCACCGCCCGCTCATTGTTCTTGCGTGGGTCGTTGCCGGTCGGCAGCAGCACGAACGGCTCCCGCACCCCGGCCGGGGGCGCGTCGGCGATCTGACCGTGCGGGATCGGCGCGCCGTCGATGGTGGTGATCCGGTCCGGGTCGAGACCGAGCAGCCGGGTCAGGTCCTGGGCGACCGACGTCGAGATGGCCAGGAAACCGTCGGCCCGGAGGAGCTCACGCAGCCGCTCCGCGTACTCCCGGCGCTGCCTCCGGGCCGGTAGCAGCACCTCCGGTCGCAGCCAGGGCAGCAGGTCGTAGACCAGCGCCCAGGACGGATTCGGCGCGGTCGCCGGCAGCGCCGGGCGGATGGTCGCCTGCATGGCCGAGAGCAGCAGGAACTCGGTCTCGGGTGGCCGGTCGGCCAGCAGCCGATCCAGGACGGTCGCGTTGTGCCGCCACACGTGCCGATCATCGGGTCGGTCGAGTCGCAGGTCGGCCTGGGTGACCCGGATCCCCGGGGCCCGGTCGGCCAGGGTGGCCCGGGCCTCGTCGCTGGCCAGATGCCTGGACAACACCACCTCCAGCGACACGTCGTCGCGAGCGGCCAACGCCACCAGCAGTTCCAGCGCGTAGTGCCCCATGCCGCGCCGACGCGCCCCGGTCTGCAGCACCTGCGCGTCGGCCAGGAAGCTCCTCCTCATCGCCGCACGGTCCGCCGACCCCAACGCAAGATCACCCGGACCCGGCCGGCCAGCCGCCGGCCGACCGCCACGCCCGACGCCCGGATCACCACCGTCGCCGGTCGCCGGTCGTACGCGGCGACCGCGGCCGCATCGGCGCGGCCCACCGCGACCAGCAGCGCCGCCAGGTCGCCGGTCACTTCGCCGGAAAGGTCGAAGCTGGGGGCCGGCCGCACGCGCCGGATCACGCGACGGGGCCCTGGACCAACTCCGCGTCGGCGGCGACGAAACCGACGCTGCGGCCGTCGGCGTGCACGGTCAGGGTGGCGGCCTCGCGGAGCCGGTGCAGCTCGATCCCGCCTTCGCGGGCCAGCGCGGCGTGGATCGAGTACTGGCCCTCGCCCAGCCACAGCTGGGGCAACCGGAAGGTCAACTCGACCCGACCGGACATCGGCGCCAGCCGGACCCCCATGAGCTTGGTGTTGGTGCCGAACACCACTTGACCCAGCTGGGTGTCCACACCGATCCCGACGACCGCGTCGTCCACCCGGCCGGAGAGCTGCGCGGACACGGTGACCTGCACCGACTCACCCGGCGCGATGACCTGGACGGGCGCCCCCAGGGCGTCGTGCAGGCGCACCCCGGTGATTTCGCCCGCCTGCACCACCACCGGGGGACCATCCAGCTGGGTGGCGGTCACGGAGTCGTCCTGCTCGCGCTGGGCGATTTCCTGAGCCTTTTCCCGCTGCTGCTCGATGTCGTTCTGACGCATGGTGTCGAAGTCGGCCCGCAGGTGCCGCAGCGCTTCCCGGGGCGGGCCGTCGACCACGGTCAGGCCGTGCTCGAGCACGATCGCCCGGTCGCACAGGTCGGCCACCTGGTCCAGGGCGTGGGTGACCAGGATGATCGTCCGGCCCTCGTTCTGGAACTCCCGGATCCGATCCATGCATTTGCGCTGGAAGGGCTCGTCACCGACCGACAGCACCTCGTCCACCAGCAGCACGTCCGGGTCGACGTGTACGGCTACCGCAAAGGCGAGCCGGACGTACATGCCCGAGGAATAGAACTTGACCTGGGTGTCGATGAATGGCTCGATCCCGGAAAAATCGACGATCCCTTCGAAGTAGGCCTCGGTCTGCTTGCGCGAGAGGCCGAGGATGGAGGCGTTCAGGAACACGTTCTCCCGGCCGGTCAGGTCGGGGTGGAAACCCGCGCCCAACTCCAGCAGCGCGGCCAGTCGCCCGCGATGCTCGACGGTGCCGGTGGTCGGCTGCAGGATCCCGCCGATCAGCTTGAGCAGCGTCGATTTGCCCGACCCGTTCGGCCCGATCAAACCGACCGTGGACCCGCTGCCGATGTCCAGGTCGACGTCCCGCAACGCCCAGAAGTCCTCCTTGTGCTCCTGCGAACGGCCGAAGTTGACCAGCCGTTCCTTGAGCGACTTCTCCTTGCGGATGACAAACCGTTTCGACGCGTTCTGGACTCGGACGACGGTGGTCACGTCACAGTTCCTGGGCGAAGTTGCTCTGCAGCCGGGCGAAGACACGTTGGCACACCCACAGCGCGACCACCCCGACCAACGCGCTCACCGCCATGCGCACACCCAGGTGGGCGGGCTCGGGGACGTTGGCGCCGGCCACCCAGAAGGCCCGGTGGAAGGCGAGCACGGCCAGCGTGACCGGGTTGGCCAGGAACAGGTCGGACAACACGCTGTCCCCGAGCGAGTCCCGCACCTGCGACCACTGGTAGACCACGGGGGACAACCAGAAGCCGAACATCAGGATGATCTCCACGATATAGGCCACGTCGCGCAGGTAGACGTTCACCGCGGACAACACGAACGCGAACGCAGCGGCCCACACCAGCACCAGGGCGGTCCCGGCCACCGCCCACAGCAGCCGGCTGGGAGACGGAACGTCACCGTAGAAGATCGTGGCCACGAACACGATGAACAGCTGAATGACGAAGTTGAACAGGGCCGAGCCGATCACCGCCAGCACGAACACCTCGCGGGGCAGGTAGATCTTCTTGACCAGGCCGCCGTTGGAAACGATGGCGCCGGTGCCCACCGCGACGATCTCGGCGAACAGGTTCCAGATGGTCAAACCGCAGTAGACGTAGATCGGGAATTCGGGGATCGACTTGGCGGCGCCCAGGAATTTCCCGATGGCCACCACGTAGACGGCCAGCAGGGCCAACGGTCGGACCAGGCTCCACAGAAAGCCCAGCGTGCTGTCCTTGTAACGGCTCTTGAGCTCCCGCCGGACCAGCAGGTCGAGCAGCTCGCGGTACTGCCAGACACCGCGCGCCGAATCGACGGTGCCGCGGAAGAACCCGGCCTTGGGACCCGACGGCACCAGGGGCAGGGTGGCCAGCCGGGCCGTGCGTTCTTGTTTGACGGTCACCATCACAGAGTCCGCTCGTGTGCGCCGGGCACCAACAGCGCCCAGGTCGCTCGGGCGTAGTCGTCCCACGTCCGGGCCGGCCGCGCGCGCGCCTGGGCGGCCAGTTCGGCGTGCAGTTCGTCGTCGGTGAGCAACCGTCGCATGGCGTCGGTGAGATCGTGGTCGTCCCGGGGGTTGACCAGCAGCGCCCCGCCGTCGGCGGCGATCTCGGCCATCGATCCGTACCGGCTGGTGATCACCGGGGTGCCGCAGGACAGTGATTCGGTCACCGGGAGCCCGAAGCCCTCGTTGATCGACGGGAAGACGGTGAACCGGGCGGACCGGTACCCGCCGAAGAGCAACTCGTCGTCGGCCGCCGAGATCGCCTCGACCGGGCGACCCGTGGACTGCAGCCGGGCCAGGTTCTGACCGAACGCCTCGCTGTTCCAGGAGTTGCCGCCGATGAACGTGAGGGAGAAGGCGAGCCCCTCGCGCCAGAGCAGCTCGGCCGCGTGCAACACGGCCACATGGTTCTTGCGAGGCTCGTGGCTGCCCACCACCAGCACCATCGGCATGCTGCCCAGCGTGAGCCGGTCCCGGGCGCGGGCGGTCGCCGCCTCGTCCCGGTCCGGCGCCTGGGCCGGCAGCGGCACTTCGACGATTTCCGGGCCGGGCAGGCCGGTCCCGGCCAGCATCATCCGCCAGCCGCGGTACTCGCCGGCGGCACCGGCCGAGATGGGCACCACCACCCGGGCGTACCGAGCCGCCGCCAGGTTCCGGGAGAAGCCCGGGATCAGCCCGATGTGAGAGGTTTCCGCGGTGGTCATGGGGACCAGGTCGTACCCGATCACGTTGAGCGTGTTCGACGAGTACTGGGCCAGGCCCTGCAAGAACGTGGTCCGGGTGACCTCGGCGGCCAGCTCGGGCAGCACGTAGGTGCAGTGGAACGGGACGACCACGGCATCGTGGTCGGGGATGGGCACCGGCGGTCCGCCCCAGCAGGCCCGCTTGGCCTCGGGCCCGGACAGGGCACGCAGGCTGGACAACTCCGGGCGCCACCCGACCAGCAGGGGTCGGTGCCAGGACATCCAGCGTCGGGTTGCCTCGCGGGTGACCCGTTGGATCCCGGTGGCGAAGTCGGTCTGCGAGGTGTGGTGCACGTCGACCAGGACCCGGCCGGTGACCACCGTGACGTCCAGGTAGGGCCCACTCTGGCCCGGCCCCAGGGACCCGCTGGTGGCGACGTGGGCCAGCACCGCCGGCGGGCCGTCCAAGGCCGCGACCCGGTGCGCGGCGACCACGGCTTCCGGGGTGGGCAGGTTGGCCTGGAGTACGGCCAGCAGCAGCCAGATGCGGGCGTGGTCGGGGTCAGCCAGATGGGGCAGCAATCGGTCCACCAACCCGGCCACCGTGGCGGGCAGGCCGGCGGCGGCGGACCCGCCCTCCTCGAGCGCCGAGACGAGTTCGGTCAACCGTTGCACCATGGCGCGCTGCCGAACCGGGCTGTACCCGGTCACGGCGCGGACGGCCCGCCCCAGCGGCGTCGGGTCCGCGTCCACCGGTGTGCGACGTCCCGGAACCAGGGCGCGCAGCCGATCCCGCACCGCGGTCACGCCCTCACCCCGCGCAGGACATCCAGCTCGGGCTGGATCAGGAAAGCCCACAGCTGCGCCGCGTAGTCGGGCCAGGTGCGCACCGGGCGATCACCGATCTGCGCGGTGAGCCGGGCCAGTAGCCCGGGCTCGGTCATCATGGCCCGCATCCCGTTGGTCAGGGCAACGTCGTCCCGGGGGTCCACCGTCACGCAGCCGCCCCCCCGGGCGATCTCCGCGGTGGAACCGAAGTCCGCCGTGAGCACGGGCGTACCGAACGTCAGCGACTCGGCCACGGGGAGACCGAAACCCTCGTGCAGGGACGGGAACACGGTGAACGCGGCCACGGCCAGCGCGTGCCTCAGTTCGGCCTCGGGGACGGCCCGGCGCACCCGGACCGGCCGGCCGACCTTGGTCAATTCCGCCACCCGGCGCGGAAACTCGTCACCCCAGCCGCTCCCGCCGATGAACTCCAGCCGGAAGCGCAGCCCCTCTCGCCAGAGCACTTCGGCTGCGTGCAGTACCGCCAGATGGTTCTTCCGCGGCTCGTGACTGCCGATGACCAGCACCGAAGGTTCTGCACCGGTGTCGGTCGAGGCGAATCCGGCGGCCCTGGGGTGGTCCAGAGCGCCCGGGCGCAACGGCGGTGTCGGCTCGGGGATGCAGGCGACCAGAGGTCCGGCCAGGCCCTGGGTGGCCAGCGCGGTGGTGAAACCCTTGATCTCGTCGGTCGCTGCCTCGGACACTCCGGCCACCCGGGCAGCGAACTTCACCGCGGTCAGGTAGCGGACGAATTTGGTGGTGTCGTCGCTGGGCACCATGTCGGCGGAGACCACCGGGATGACGTCGTGGATCACCGCCGTGACCTTGTTGCCCGATTTGTCGCCCAGCGCGGCGATCCGGTCGGCCGCGTCCACCGGCGGTACTTCGACGACCATGAGCACGCTGCGCCACGGCACCAGCACGGTCCGGTCGGCCTGGCCGAAGTCCTGATCCAGTTCGTCACCGTGATTGTGCCGCCGTTCCAGCTCCCACCAGGTCATCACCCGTCGGGTCTCCAGCGCGGAAAGGCCGGTGAGACCGTCCCGGTTCGCCGTCCACCGGACAGGGATCAGGTCGTGGTCGGCCGCCAGGACCGGCAACACCTCACGCACCACCCGTTGGATGCCGGTGTGCAGATCGTGGGCGGCCGTGTGGTCGACGTCCACCAACACCGCGTCGGCCACGATGCGGATGTCGGTGGTCATGTTGCCGCCGGCTGCGGCCAGGGCCAGGGCGTGGTCCAGCAGGACGAACGCCAATTCGACGTCATCGCCCAACTCGAAGGCCCGGCGGGTGGCGTCGACCTCGGTCCGGGTGGGGTAGCACCCGGCCACCGCGGTCAGCGCCAGCCAGATGCGGTCGTCCGTGAGCTCCCGGCGGATGGCGGCCACCACGGCCGCGACCAGGACACCCGGGTCCTCGCCACGATCCGGGCCCGCCGGGTCGAGCACCTCGAGGGCCACCCGCAGCCGGCGGCTCAGCGCGGCCAGGACCAGCTCGGCCGGCGTTGCCGGTGAGGTTGTCGTCGTCTGGCTCATCGGCCGGCCCACTTGCCCAGCCGCCGGACCGATCGCAGGGGCGCCGTCACCCGCCAGGACACCGTGCGCCGAATGGCGTCGAGCTCGGTGGAAATGGCGTGGTGACTGGCCCGCAGGAACTGCAGCTCGCCCGTGGTTCCCTCGGTGACCTTGGCGCCGCCGGCCGCGGCGCTCCAGGCCCCCAGCGCGGCGGAGCGCCAGCGCACCAGGGCCGACTGGTCCAGTGCGGCCGACGCCCGGGCCAGGTCGGCAGCCGCGTCCGCGGCCGCTCGTTGCTCCTGCGCCCGGGCCCGCTCCTGGTCGACCTCGGCGCGCAGCGCCTCGGCCCGGTCCTGGGCCTGGTCCAT
Source organism: Nakamurella sp. (assembly GCA_965277905.1). Taxonomy (GTDB): domain Bacteria; phylum Actinomycetota; class Actinomycetes; order Mycobacteriales; family Nakamurellaceae; genus Nakamurella. The sequence goes on along the minus strand of CBDIDW010000001.1, from coordinate 30,423 downwards.
CTCGGTCCGCAGTAGCTCGCGTTCCGAGAGCAAACCCTGTCGAGCGGCTTCCAGGTCGGTGGTGGCCTGCAGCAGCCGGCGCACCTCGACTTCCCGACCTTCCTGGTATGCGGTCACATACGTGTCGAGCACGTTGGCCGGCGCGCGCAGGCGATCTCCTCGTTCCGCCCAGCGTTCCTGGGCCAGGTAGAACCGGGACAGGCCGTCGAACAACCCGAATCGGTAGCCGGCGTCGAAGAGCAGGGGCTCCCAGCCTTCGTGCGACGGCTCGGTGGTCTGCGGCTTGGTCGCCTCCACCACGATCACCCAGGGTCGCCAGAAGTGCAGATCGAGGCCGGACAGCACCGCCTGCTCGGCGCCCTCGGTGTCCACCGACAGGAAGTGGATGTCCCGGCCATCACCCCAGCCGGCCTCGGCCAGGATCGAATCCAACCTGCGGCTGGGCACTTCGATCCGCCGGACCTCCCGGCCGCGCTGGTGGTGCTCGTCGCCCACGCCCGCGACCAGCGTGGACAGCCTGGAGTCGTCGACCTCGAAGAACTCCACCGTGCCACCGTCGGTGTCGTTCGCCGCGGCTTCGACCACGATGTCCTCGGGGCGCTCCTCGCGTTGCCGCTGGGCGTCCGCGGCGACCGGCTCGACGGTGATCCCCCGCCAGCCCCGGTCGTAGAAGGCCCGGCTGACCGAGTCCTCGGTCGGATCGTTGGCCCCGACATCGACGTACCGGCCGTGCCCGATGTCTTCGAGCACTCGATGCAGGACGACGTCCTCCCGGTTCTGGGCGTACGAGATGAAGGTGGACACGACTGGCGATCCTATCGACCGTGACCGGGACCAGCCGGGCACTGACACCGGGATGACACCGCGGTACCGCGGTCGGTCCGGCCCAGCCGCTACCATTTCGCCGACCCCGAACCCTGGCCGAGGAGAACCGTTGCCACGCGCGTTGATCACCGGAATCACTGGCCAGGACGGCCTTTACCTGGCCGAACTGCTGCTCGGCAAGGGTTATGAGGTCTTCGGGTTGATCCGCGGGCAGAACAATCCGAAGCGGGAGCTGGTCGAGCGGGAGCTTCCCCGCGTGCGGCTGGTCACCGGCGACATCACCGACCTGTCCAGCGTCATGCGGGCCCTGAAGACGGCGCAGCCGGACGAGGTCTACAACCTGGGCGCCGTCTCGTTCGTCGCCTATTCCTGGGAGAACGCGCACCTGACCAGCGAGGTCACCGGTCTGGGCGTGCTCAACATGTTGGAGGCGGTGCGCCTGCACGCCGACGACAACCCCGGCCGGGTCCGCTTCTACCAGGCGTCCAGCTCGGAGATGTTCGGCAAGGTCCAGCAGGTCCCGCAGAGCGAGGCCACCCTGCTGTGGCCGCGTTCGCCCTACGGCGTGGCCAAGGTCTATGGCCACTACATGACAATCAACTACCGCGAGTCCTACGGCATGCACGCGTCGTCGGGGATCCTGTTCAACCACGAGTCGCCCCGGCGCGGGCCCGAGTTCGTCACCCGCAAGATCAGCCAGGCGGTGGCCCGGATCCACCTGGGCGTCCAGGACAAGTTGTCGCTGGGCAACCTGGACGCCAAGCGGGACTGGGGCTTCGCCGGCGATTACGTCGAAGCCATGTGGCGCATGGTGCAGGCGCCCGAGGCCGACGACTACGTGATCTCCACCGGCGAGACCCACTCCATCCGCGAGTTCCTCGACCTGGCGTTTGCCCGAGTGGGCATCGACGACTGGGCCGACCGGGTCTTTGTCGACCCGCAGTTTTTCCGCCCGGCCGAGGTCGACCTGCTCATCGGAGACTCAACCAAGGCCCGGGAGAAGCTCGGCTGGACCCCGAAGGTCAGCTTCGCCGAGTTGGTGGCCGCGATGGTCGATTCCGACCTGGCCGAGCAGCGCCGGCTGCTCGGCTGATGGCCGTCGCGCTGGTCACCGGCATCGGTGGCCAGGATGGGGGCTACCTGGCCGAGCAGCTGATGGCCGGCGGCGTCCAGGTGCACGGTCTGGTCCGCGAAGAGGACCGGCCGACGCTGCCGGGGGCGGTGCTGCACCTCGGCGACCTGACCGACCGGGCCGCCCTGGCCGCGTTGATCGACGAGATCGCTCCGGACGAGATCTACAACCTGGCCGGGATCTCGTCGGTGGCCCGGTCCTGGCAGGAACCGGTGGCCACCGGCGAGGTCTCCGGCCTGGCCGTGGCCGGGTTGCTGCAGGCGGCCCTGGAAACTAGCCAGCGCCTGGGACGGCCGGTGCGGGTGGTACAGGCCGGCAGCGCCGAGATCTTCGGTAACCCATCGACCAGTCCGCAGGACGAGTCCACCCCGATCGCCCCGGTCACCCCTTACGGGGCGGCCAAGGCCTTCGCCCACCATCTGGTCGGGGTGTACCGCGGCGCCGGGTTGTTCGCCTCGTCGGTGATCCTCTACAACCACGAGTCCCCGCGCCGGCCGGACACCTTCGTCACCCGGAAGATCACCTCGACGGTGGCGGCCATCTCCCGGGGTGAGGCCACTGAGCTGGTGCTGGGGAACCTGGATGCCCGGCGGGACTGGGGCTGGGCGCCCGACTACGTGGACGCCATGGTGCGCGCCGCGCGCGCCGCTGAGCCCAGCGATTACGTGATCGCCACCGGCGAGGCCCACACGGTGGCCGAGTTCGTGGCCGCCGCCTTCGCCCGGGTTGGAATGCCTGATTGGCGGGCCTGGGTGCGGGTCGATCCGGCGTTCGTCCGCCCCGTCGACGCGGTCGAGCTGGTCGGCAACGCCGCCCGCGCCCGGGAGACGCTCGGCTGGGCCCCGACCCTGCGCTTCGACGAGATCGTGGCCCGGATGGTCGAGGCCGATCTGACCTGAGGGCCCCCGTAGCATCCCCCTCGTCCCTGACAGCCGAGGCGAGGAGTGCGATGGGTCAGCGGGATGTCGACGCGGTGGTGCTGGTGGGCGGCCGAGGTACCCGGCTGCGGCCGCTGACCCTGTCCGCGGCCAAACCGATGCTGCCGACGGCCGGGGTGCCGTTCCTGGAGCACCTGCTGTCCCGGGTCCGGGCGGCCGGAATGACCCATGTGGTCCTGGGCACCAGCTATCGGGCGGACACGTTCACCGAGTACTTCGGGGACGGCTCGGCCTTCGGGCTGGAGATCGACTATGTGGTCGAGGACTCGCCCCTGGGCACCGGCGGCGCCATCCGCAACGTCTACGACAAGCTGCGGGCCGACACGGTCATGGTGTTCAACGGCGACATCCTGTCCGGCGTCGACCTGCAGTCGCTGCTGCAGACGCACGAGAGTAACGACGCCGACGTCACCCTGCATCTGGTCCGGGTCGACGACCCGCGGGCCTTCGGGTCGGTGCCCACCGACGACGAGGGTCGGGTGCAGGCGTTCCTGGAGAAGACCGAGGACCCGCCCACCGATCAGATCAACGCCGGCTGTTACGTGTTCAAGCGCTCCGTGATCGAGGGCATCCCGGCCGGTCAGGTGGTGTCGGTGGAGCGGGACACGTTCCCGGGCCTGCTCGCCGGCGGCGGCCGGGTCTGGGGTCATGTCGATTCCAGCTACTGGCTGGACCTGGGCACCCCGGCCGCGTTCGTGCAGGGGTCGTGCGACCTGGCCCTGGGCATTGCCCCGACCGACGCGTTACCGCGGCCGGCCGGTGAGGTGATCGCCCTGGACGGATCGTCGGTGGGCCGGCACGCGGTGGTCACCGGGGGAACGACGCTGGGCCGCAACGTCAGCGTCGGGGCCGCCGCCCGCATCGACGCGTCGGTCCTGTTCGACGGGGCCAGCGTGGCCGCGAACGCCAGAATCGCCCGCTCGGTGATCGGCGCGGGCGTCGTCGTCGGTACCGGCGCGGTCATCCGCGACGCCGTGATCGGCGACGGCGCCGTCATCGGCGCCCACTGCGAGCTGCTCAACGGAGCCCGGGTCTGGCCCGGCGTAGTCCTCGGCGAACACGCGGTCCGCTTCAGTGCCGACACCTGAGCAGGTTGGTCAGCTCAGGACGAGGAGACAGGATTCGCCCGAGCCCGGGGGCAGGAAGAGACGGCCGGAGACGAACTGAGTGGCCATGGGGAGGCCGTAGCGGGCGGCGTCGAGCACGCGGGGCAGCGACGAGTAAGGGAAGTTCCAGAGACCGTCACTGCCCGACCTGAGCACGGTGAACCCCTGCTGGCTCAGGAAGTCGCGCCACTGCTGGTGGGTCTTGAGGTTGATGTGCGTCGGGTCGCCGTAGGCGCCCCAGGCCGCTCCGTGCAGGGCCAGCGCGGCCCCGCCGGCGTCGGGCGTGACGAACAGATATCTGGCGCCCGGTCGGGCGGCCCGGCGCAGCTCGGCGAACAGCTCGCCCAGCTGCTCATCGGTCAGATGCTCGATGACGTGGATCCCTACGAACCGGTCGTAGCGGTGGTCCGGTAGCTCGGCGGGGGACAGGTACAGCTTGCTGCCGGGGGAGTTCTGCCGGGCCAACTGAGCCGAATAGGCCGACACCTCCAGGCCGTCGGCGGGCCCTTGCGCGGCCAGCCGGCGGAGCAGGTGGCCGGTTCCGCAACCCACGTCCAGCGCCGGTCCGCGCCCGAGGTAGCGGCGGGCCAGCTGGGCGTACCAGCGCAAGGCCGGCCGGTCGTCGGCCTGACCATTGTTCTGGTAGTACTGGTCGTCGAATTCCTCGCCGGCCCCTGGCATCTGCGCCATCCCCGGCGTGGTCACGTGAGAAGACCGTCCGCTTCCATGGCCACGAGTTTAGAGTCCACCGGGTTCGGATCGGGGTCGCGCGCCGAGTGTCAGATCGGTCGGGGCGTTTCCGCGTGACATGCTGGGCCACGGCTGAGCCAGCCCGGGTGGCCGCGGTCCCGGGGGACACCGCGGTATACGAGACAGGTGGAGATGACCCGGTCGAACGAGCCCGGCCTCGCGACGACGGGCGGCCGCAAGCGGCTACCGCCGCTGCTGCGGGCCGCTCGCCCGCACCAGTGGATCAAAAACGTGCTGGTGGTCGCCGGACCGCTGGCCAACGGCACCCATCCGGCCGAGGGCGCCATCGCTGTCCTCATTGCCTTTGTGTGCTTCTGCCTGGCCGCGTCCGGGATCTACATGATCAACGACGTCATCGATCGGGATGCCGACCGGCAGCACCCCCGGAAGCGGTTCCGGCCGATTGCGGCCGGCGAGGTGAGCGTGACGGCGGCCGTTGTCACCGGCAGCGTCGCCCTGGTCGCCAGCCCGGTGCTGGCCCTGATCACCGGCCGGTGGCAGCTGGCGGTGCTGATGGTCGTCTACGAAGTCATCCAGCTCGCCTACTGCTTCTGGCTCAAGCACGTCGCAGTGGTCGAGTTAGCCGTGGTGGCCAGTGGCTTCCTGCTCCGGGCGGTCGCCGGCGGGCTGGCCGCGCACATCTCGCTCTCGCCCTGGTTCCTGCTCGTCGCCTCGTTCGGTTCACTGTTCATGGTGGCCGGCAAGCGCTACTCCGAGGTGCACCTGGTCGGCGAGGGGGCCGACGCCACCCGGCGCAGCCTGCAGGGCTACTCGGCCAGTTACCTGCGCTTCGTCTGGGGTATGGCCGGCTCGGCCACCCTCACCTTCTATTCGCTGTGGGCATTCAACCTGTTCCGGGCCAACCCGCTGTGGGCGGAGTTGTCCGTGGCGCCCTTCGTCGTGGCCCTGATGCGCTACGCGGTGGACATCGACCGAGGCTCAGCGGGTGAGCCGGAAGACGTCGTCCTGGGTGACCGGGTACTGCAATTGATCGGGTTGACCTGGCTGACTTGTTTCGTGATCAGCGTGGTGACGCAGTAGTGGCCGTGCTGGCGCAGACCTACCTGAATTGGTTGCTGTTGACCGTGGTGGGCGTGCTCGTGCTGACCCCGCTGCGGAGAGCGCACTGGGTGGCCTGGCTTCCGGCCGCACCGGTGGTCGGGGCCGCTTTTCTGGCCGTCACGCTCCATCTGACCTCAGGTTTCGCCCCGATCTGGGTCGGCCTCATCGTGGTGTTGGTGGTCCTGGCCGGCGTCGTCGGCTACGGACTCACCGACGGTCGACGACCCTGGCGAGTCGGATGGCGACCCTGGGCCGCGCTGGTCGGCGCGGCTGCGGTCGGATTCCCCGGCGCCGTGGCCGCCCTGTTGCCGAACTTCGCGGCGGGCACCTCCCGGGTCGTCGTGGCCGGCAGCACGATGGACTCCTTTTTCTACGTCTCCGAGGCCAATTGGTTCCGGCTGCACGGCATGTATCCGCTGGTACTCCCCACGGCCAAGATGGGCGGCGAGTTCCTGCCCGCCTACGGCCCGGCCGTCAACTCGGTCCGCACCTCGCTGCGGATGGGCCAAGCGATGATCCAGTCGGTCACCGACCTGGTCACCGGGCGCGACTCGGTGAACTCCTCGATGTCCTGGATGGCCTGCTACGTGGTCATCACCGCTGGCGCCGCGGTGACCATCGGCCGGCTGCTGCGTTGGAGCCGGGTGTCGACCTGGGTGCTGGCGGTGCTGATCCCTTCTTCTTCGGCGTTGGTCTACATGGTCCGGCAGCAGAATCAGGATTCGCTGCTGGGTCTGTCGTTGGCGCTGTTGGCCGGGGTCGCGATGCTCGCGGTCGCGAACCGGCGCTCCCCACGGGTGCTCAGCGCCCTACTGGTCGCCGGCCTGGTGGCCTGTTATGTCGAGCTGGCCCTGTTCGTGGTCCCGCTGGTGCTGTTCGGGACGCTCGGCCGGTCCTGGGCCCGACTACCTCGGGCTGTGTTGCGTGCGGCCCAGGTGGTGGGTCTGGCGGTGATCATCGCTCCGCTGGCGTGGTGGCGGGGCGCACACAGCTTTCTCGGCTCGACCGGTGGCGCAGATGGGTTCACCTCACCCTTTCTGGACGTGCCGTTTCGCACGGCGGTGGGTCGACTGCTCGGGGCCGCCTGGATGGGCTTCGAACCGATGTCGACGAGGACCCTTCTGCTGCTGATCCCGGTCGTGGTGGGAGTACTCGCCAGCTTGGCCCTATCGCCGGAGCGTGCCGCGTGGTTCGCCGTGTTGCTCGTCGGTATCGGCTACGGCATCTACAACACGGTCGAGCATCGCGGCTACAGCCAGGGCCGGGTGCTCAGCCTGTTCGTTCCCTTCCTGATCCTGGTGGTCGTGGCCGGTTGGGACGTGCTGGTGCGGCGAGGCTGGGTCGGGCTCGGTCGGCAGTGGTCGTGGGCGCGCACCCGGACGGCCCGGGTCGCCGGCCTGGCCGTGCTGCTGCTCCTGGCCCTGGCTTGGCCGGTGAGCAATCTGCAGTCGGCAAGGCACAGTTACACCCGCGTACCCATGGGCAGGAACGTGGTGGACGACTCCTACGGGCAAGTGGCCGACTGGGTGGCCGCTCACGGCGGTCCCGGTGGCTCCGATGTCACTGTGGTCGTGCCCGATCTGTTCGCTTCGACCTGGCTGGTGAACGATCTGCGCAGCCAACCGAACGTGCAGTACGGGTACCTGTACGGCTCTTATGTCTCGGTCTCGTCCTTCACCCGCAACATTCCGACCCGCTACATGGTCACCGGCCGGGGCGCCCAGGTCATCGCCGACCCGGCGGCTGCGGTACTGACGGCGGGTGATTTCACCATCTGGGACACCAGCCGGGGCTCGGTCATCACGGCGACGCCCGGACCGTCCGGCGCCTGGGATCCCTACTCGTCCATCGCCGGATTCTCCGCCCCGGCCGAGCACTCGACCGTGCTGCTCACCCGGTCGCCGTCCGCGCCGCACCTGGTCTACCTGCGGCTCAAAGCGGTCGGGCCGAGCACGTTCACCCTGCGGCTGCACCCGGACCACGGCCCCGACCGGGACGTGCGGCTGGCCCAGACCCCCACCCAGGTCGGGATCGCCGTTGGCACGGCCCGCCTGATGCAGGTCAACACCTCGGTGCCCGGCGGCGGTAAGAACCACCCGCCGCTGCAGTTCACCCTGCTCGGTGTCTCCATCGGCGACTGATAGAACAAGGGAATGACTTCAGAAAACCAATATCGCAGCCTGGTGCGCCGAACCAGAATCCTGCGCGGGGGCAAGCGCGCGGTGGAGATCAGCATGTTCGTGGCGTGGCGGCTGGCCGTCCGCACGCGGGTCGACACCACTCACTACGACGCGGTCATCCCGGAGGCGAGTTACGCGCCCTGGAAGAGCGACCGCGAGTTCAAGACCGTGCTGGCCGAGATCCGGGACCACACCGTGGTCGACATCTATCGGCTCTGGGAGCTGTGGACCCTGGTCGGGCAGCTGAAATCGGTCGAGGGCGACATCCTGGAAGTAGGGGTGTGGCGCGGCGGCAGCGGCGTATTGATGGGGCGCCGGAATCAGCTGGACGGTGCTCCGGCCACAGTCTTCTTGTGCGACACCTTCACCGGGGTGGTGAAGGCGGGTGACCACGACACCAGTTACGAGGGCGGTGAATTCGCCGACACCTCACCCGAGCTCGTGCGTGAGCTGGCCGCTCGGTTGCACGTCGACAAGGTCGAGGTTCATCAGGGCATCTACCCCGACGACGCCCCCGAGTCGCTGACTCGGCGGCCGATCAAGCTGTGCCACATCGATGTCGACACCTTCGGCTCCGCCCAGGCAGTGACCGAGTGGGTCTGGAACCAGCTGGTGCCGGGCGGGATCGTGGTCTACGACGACTACGGCTTCTTCGACACCCCAGGAGTCACCGAAGCGGTGAACGCGCACATCGGCCGGCCCGACCGCCGGGTCTTCCACAACCTGAACGGGCACGCAATCATCGTCAAGGTGGGCTGACCGGATCGAGCGTGTCCTGGCTCCAGTTGTCCCCGGTGGCCCACAGCCGCTGGTGTCCTGGAGGCGGTTGAACGGCCAGCATGCTGGGCAACCGCACCACCTCCGCCGGGACGGCGAAGGCGGGGGTACTCGGTCGTAGGACCATGTATCCCAGCCGTGCCTGTGCCCACACCGGGAGGTCGGCCAGGCTGTCGCCCAAGTAGTCGAATCCGGCCGGCCCGAACTCGGCCACCAGAGCAGCCGCCTTGCGCGGCCCGGTCAGATTGACCGTCAACCGACTCCCGCGGACGCCGGCGAAGATCGGAAAGCGTTGCGCGACGGCGGCCGCAAACCCCTCGGCCGATCCAGTGACCAGGATCAACTGCCGGCCTCTGGCCTGCTCGGCGGCCAGGTCGGCGAGCAGGGGTTCATCGAAGGGCAGTTCGGCCAGGTCCAGACCCACCCGTTCCCAGAGAAAGATTTTCTCGGACTGCTTGTCACGGGCCAGTGCCGCCACGCGCTGCGCCTCGAGCTCGGCCGAGGTGTCGGCGCAGCGGACCCGCAGCCATTCCAGAGTGTCGGCCAGACAGATGGTGCCATCCAGGTCGACGGCCAGCGGCACTCTCGGATCGGCGTCGGCCGGCCGCTTCAGAACGGCCATCCAGGACCTCCGGTCGTCGGCGAGCAGGCGGGGAAGCAGGAATTAGGCTGAACGGCCGGGCGGCCAGCCCAGACTGTAGTTCGTTGACGAGAGGCGTCCTGTGGCGATCGATCACCCCCGCACCCGGCCCGGCCTGGATCCGGACGTCGTGTTGCGGCTCGCGGGTGCCACCGTGCTGGTCGTCGGGGACGTCATGCTCGACCGCTACCTGTCGGGGGCGGTGGAACGGATCTCGCCTGAGGCGCCGGTCCCCGTTGTGCTCTCGGCCGAGTCGCACGCGGTGCTGGGTGGGGCGGCGAACGTCGCCGCCAACGTCGGCGCCCTGGGCGCCCGGGTGGAGCTGGCCGGACTCTACGGTGACGACACCGACGGCGACGATCTGGAGCAACTGTGTGCCGAGGCCGGCGTGCAACTGACGGCGGGGTTGCGCCGGACCGGACATCGCACCACGGTCAAGCAGCGGGTGGTGGCCGGGGGCCAGCAGCTCCTACGCATCGACACCGAGCGGTACCAGCCGGCCGACGGTGAGACGCTGGCCGCCGTGCTCGGGCGGCTCACCGCATTGGCCGAGCAGGGCACGCTCGGTGCCGTGATCGTGTCGGATTACGCCAAAGGCACGGTCACCGCCGACTTGGCCCGGGCCGTGATCGAGGTGGCCCGGCGGCATCACGTCCCCGTCGTGGTTGACCCGAAGGGGGTCGATCTCGAGCGCTACGCGGGTGCCACCGTGCTCAAGCCGAACCTGACGGAGGCCAGGAAGATGTGCGCCGCCGACCTCGATCGCCCCGAGCTGGCCTCGGTGGACGCGCTGGCCCGGGTGCTCTTCGCCAAGGTCGACGTGGACAGCCTGGTCATCTCGCTGGCCGCCGACGGGGTGGCTCTGTGCGGACGCGACAAGCCGACCCAGCACTTCTCCTCGATCGCCCTCGAGGTGGCCGACGTGTCCGGCGCCGGGGACACCATGGTCGCGGTCCTGGCCACCGCGCTGGCCGCCGGCCTGGACCGGGCCGAAGCGGTCGAGTTGGGCAACATCGCCGCTGGGGTGGCCTGCCGACATTTCGGCACCGCTGTGATCACCGCCGACGAGCTGTCCGCCGAGATCGCCCGGATCAGCCTGCCCGCCGAGTCCCCGCACATCGTCTCCGATTGGGATCGACTGGCACGGCTGCTCGACCTGCGCAGGCGGGCGGGCGCCCGGGTCGTTTTTGCCAACGGCTGCTTCGACCTGTTGCACAGCGGGCACGTGGCGTTGCTGGAACAGGCCCGCAGGCTGGGCGACGTGCTGGTGGTCGGCCTGAATTCAGACGATTCCACCCGCCGGCTCAAGGGCCCGACGCGGCCGCTGCAGAAGGAGCAGGACCGACTGCGGGTCATGGCCGCGGTCCGCTTCGTCGATTACGTCTCCGTGTTCGAGCAGGACACCCCACTCGAACTGATCCTGGCCATCCGACCGGACGTCATCGTCAAGGGCGGCGACTACCGACCGGAGGATGTGGTCGGCGGCACCGAAGCCGCGAGTTGGGGCGGTCGGGTGCACATCGTGGCCCTCCTCGACGGTCTGTCGACCACGGCCCTGGCTGGAGGCCGCTGAAGCAGCCGCGCGCCCGCAGCGGACCTCACGGGACCGGCAGGGCGACCAGCCGGCGGGACAGGTCGTGTCGACAGGCGAACCCGAATGGGCACGGCGGCACCTGGCCGAAGACCGTGCAGGGTTGACACGCCAGGTCGATGCGCCGGTGCACGATCGAGCCGGGTGTCAGGGGCGCCCATTTGCGAGACCGGCCGGCCGTGAACAGCACGTCGGAGGGCACGCCGTAGTAAGAGGCAATGTGCACGGGGCCACCGTCGATGGCGATGAGCCGCTCGGCGGTGGCGATCCGGTCGATCACACCGGCGAAGGACCCGGTGAAGCGCGTCCCCTGTGAGCCCAGCTCCTGCAGCACGTCGGTGGCCAGATCAGCCTCGAGCGGCCCCGCGGTGACAATGACCCGGCGGTCCTCGGCCAGCGAGCGGATGAACCGGACCCATTGCGCCGGCGACAACGACCGGGAAGCGCTGTGGGTGCCACCCAGGGCCACCACCCAGTTGCCGTCGCTGGGCCGACGGCGCTCCCAGTGCACCGGCCGGGTCCAGGTCTTTCCGTGGGCGTCGGCCAGGAGCCGGCCGAACTCGTCCAGTTCGTGCGCGTCCGCCCAGTCGTAGTCGACCAACCGGTCGGCCTGCCGCGCGCACACATTGGTGGCGAAGGCGGTCAGCGTTCCCGAGCGCGCGGTGGCCCAGCGGGCGAAGGCCATCGACAACCCGAAGCGCTGCTCGGTGTTGACCACCCGGCGGTACCGGCCCGCCACGTCCACTGCCAGCGCGGGTAGTCCCCGGTCGTAGGTCCGGTGGCGTAGGCCCAGATGCTGGGCCCACCCGGCGGAACGGCCCTCGATCAGCCAGGTCGGCTCGTTGACATCGAGACCGAGGATCTCGCCGGCAAGTTGGGCCATGATCAGATCCCCCATGCCGCCGGGCCGCACGATCAGATCGCTGTCGAGACGAGCGTCCCGCCGGGGCGGGCGAAGCCACCCGGCCACTCGCGTCGTGGGTGCCGCGAGCACCGGATCAACCCGTTTGAGCAGGTCGCCGGATTCTCCGATCACGCCGCCTGGCCTGTGAACAGGCGCGTCTCGATCTCCTGCACCAGGCTGTGCAGCACCACGATGTGCACTTCCTGGGCCCGGTCCGCGTAACCGGTCGTACCGGCGCAGATGTCGACGTCGGCGAGTTGCCCGAGCACGCTGCCGGACCGCCCGGTGAGCGCGACGACCCGGCCGTCCCGCTCCCGGAAGGCCTCCGCGGCGGCCACGATGTTCGCGCTCGTCCCGCTGGTCGACAGGGCCACCAGCACATCGCCGGGCCGTCCGTGGGCCTGCAGGAACCGGGAGTAGACGGCGCCGAACCCGTAGTCGTTGGCCGTGCAGGACAGGTGCGCCGGATCGGAGATGGCCAGCGCGGCCAGCGCGGGCCGATCCTCGCGAAACCGGCCGGACAGCTCCTCGGCGAAATGCATCGCGTCGCACAGCGACCCGCCGTTGCCGCAGGCGAACACCCGGCCACCGGCGGCCAGACAGTCGCTCAACAGCTCCGCGGCCTGGGTCACAGCGGTTTGGAAGGACGGCTCCTGGGCCAGGGCGAGAAGTCGTTCCCCCGTCTCTACCATCGCTTTCGCGGCAATCGTCATCCTGGTGGTCCTTCCGATGGTCGGCGGGCAGCCTGATGGGTGTCGTCGGCCGTCGTATCGTACGAGCCGAGCCGACCGCAACGACCACAGTGATCCGACGGCCGCGCCGGCCCCCGAACATTGTCTGCCAGAGTGGAGAACAACCCGCCCGTGACGACCTCGACTCGGTCCGCCCGGGCACGGCGTCGACTGCCGGCCGGCACGTCGACCTCCTGGGTGCTGGCCGGCACGGTCGTCAACGCGCTCACCACCTTCGTCCTGCTCGGCGTGGTTGTCCGGGCGCTGGGCAGGGCCGCCGCGGCCGACTTCTCGGTGTTCTGGGCGGTGGTGGTCATCGCCGGCCTCGGCTTCTTCCTGCCCATGGAGCAGGAGATGGCGCGGCGGGTGGCGCGGGCAGCGCCTGACCGCGCGGTCGACCCGATCTGGAGAAGCTCGGCTCGGTTCGCGGCTGTGGTCGGAGCCCTGCTGGCCGTCCCCGCGGTCGGGTTGGCGCTGCTGGCCCGGGAACCGGTGACGGCGCTGGCCGTGCTCGTGGCCATCGCCGGATACACGGTGCAGTTCACCTGCCGGGGGGTGCTCTCCGGACGCCGTCGACTGGCCCGCTACGGGGGCGTGACCACGGTCGATGCCGTGCTCAGGGTGGCCGGGGCGGTCGCGCTGGCGATGGCCGGAGTGCACTCCGCACCCGGGTATCAGCTCGCGGTGAGCAGCTCCGCTCTGATCGCCGGGTTGGCCGCGCTGGTCTGGTCGCGACCGGACCGGCTGGCCCGGCCGGAGTCGCCACCCGTGCCCGCCGGCGAGGGTGCCCGCTTCGGCGCGGATGCGGGGCGGCTGATCGCGGCGGCCGCCTGCATGCAGGCCCTGCTGAACAGCGGGACCCTGCTGGCCAAGGCGTTCGCGCAGCCCGATCAGGTGGCCTTGGTGGCCACCCTGCTGGTGACCATGACGGTGGCCCGGCTGCCGGTGTTCCTCTTCCAATCCATGCAGGCCACCTATCTGACCAGGCTGGCCGGTGGGGTGCACCGCGGCGAGGGTGGCCCGGTCCGTCGGCTGCTGGCCGTCCTGGCCGGGGCGGTGCTCATCGTGGACGTCGGGCTGGCGGTGGGCGCGGCGGTGCTCGGGCCCTGGGTGGTGTCCACGTTCTTCGCCGGGTATCAGGTGACCAGAATCGCGGCCGCCCTGGTGGGCGCGTCGGTGGCGGTCTACCTGGCCGCGTCCGTGGCCAATGATGTCTCGGTGGCCGTCGGTGCGCATCAACGGATCGTGATCGCCTGGCCGGCCGGCCTGATCGCCGGTGGCCTGCTCGCTCTACTGCTGAAGGACCTGACCCTGCGGTCGATCCTGCCGTTGGCCCTGGGCGCCTTTGTCGCCCTGGTCATTCTCGTTCCCGGCATCATCAAGCGGATAGGCGTCCTGCCGCGCTGAAAGGCAAAATCTTTGTGAAGAATTGCCGGTCGAGTCGTCGGCAATTCCCATCCGAGACACCACCGGGACCGGCTGACCTGCACGGCGCCGAAGCTGTGGGAGAGTGCCTAGGTGCAACAACGGGTGTCGGTGGTGGTGCCGGCCTACAACAGTGCCGACTTCATCGAAGCCACCATTCATTCGATCCTGTCCCAGACATACACCGATTTCGAGTTGATCATTTCCGATCACAGTTCGACCGATGGGACCTGGGATCTTCTGCAGACGTTCGCGTCCGACTCGCGGGTCCGGCTGACGCAGATCACCCCGGGCGGCGGGGCGGTCCGGAATTGGACGGCGGTCACCGAGCAGGCCGGCGGCGAGCTCATCAAGTTGGTCTGTGGCGACGACCTGCTGTACCCGACCAGCCTGGCCGAGCAGCTGGAGGCGTTCGACACCCACCCGGAGGCGGTGCTGGTGGCCTCGCAACGTGACATCGTGGATGGCCGGGGCGTGCCGATCGTGCGTGGTCGAGGGCTCCAGGGTCTGCACGGTCTGGTGGCCGGGCGGGTGGCGGTGCGCCGGACGGTGCGCGCCGGAACGAATGTCTTCGGCGAGCCTGCCTGCGTGCTCTACCGCCGCGAAACGCTGCTCTCCTCGGGCGGCTGGGACAACCGCTCACCGTTCCTGATCGACCAGGCCACCTGCTCCCGGGTGCTGCTGCACGGCCCGATGGTCGCGGTGCGCCGCCCGCTGGCCGGGTTCCGGGTCAACGCCCAGCAGTGGAGTGTCGCGCTGTCCAAGGATCAGGCCGATCACGCGTGCGATTTTCATCACCGCATCCGGGCCGAGCATCCCGACCTGCTGTCGGCCTGGGACGTTCGGGTGGGCGACGTCCGGGCCAAGAACATGGCCGTGCTGCGGCGGGCCACCTACCGGTGGCTCCGGCACCGTCTGAACGCCGTGCCCGACCCCGAACGACCGGGAGGTCCGGAATGACCGACACCGTCATCGAGGAGGCACCGGCCCGGCCGCGTCCGGCTCGGCCCCCATGGCCGCCCTGGGTCCGGGCCACGCTCGTGCCCTACGTGGCCGCAGCCGCGCTGAGCACGGCCGCCGTGACGGTGATATTGCGGCTGTGGCACGCGGTCTGGTCCATCCCGTTCTCCTACGGGGGCGACGCGCTGGGCGCTGCCGCCATCATCAAGACCACCCTGCTCACCGGCTGGTACGAGTCCCAGCCGAACCTGGGCGTGCCCTACGGGCAGCACTATCACGACATCCCGTTCGCCGACGACCTGCATCCGCTGGTGGTCAAGGTCTTCGGGCTGTTCACCTCGAACTGGGCTGTCGTTTTCAACCTGTATTACGTGCTCGGGTACCCGCTGGCCGCGATCACCGGACTGTGGTTCCTGCGCCGTTGTCGGATCCGGGACTGGCTGGCGGTGCCATTGGCCGTGCTCTTCTCGATCGCCCCCTACCACCTGTACCGCAACGAGGGCCACTACTTCCTCGGTGAGTACTGGGCCATCCCGCTGGGCCTGGGGGTGGCGCTGGCGGTGGGTCGCGGGGAGCCGATCTGGGGAGTGCGGACGACCTGGCCGGCGTTCGCCCGGGACTGGCCCGACGGCCTGCGCAGGGTGCTCGGCTCGGTCACCGGTCGCGGCCTGGTCACCGTGCTCTGCCTGGCCGTTACCGCCCTCGACGGCGCCTACTACGGCGTCTTCCTCTGCGTCTTTCTGTGCGGGGCGCTCCTGCTCGCCGCGGTCCGGGATCGGAACCGGCAGCGCGCCTGGGGTGCGTTGGCCGCGGTGGCCACCGTGCTCGGGGTGATGTTGCTGGCCGTGCTACCGGACATCGTCTACACGCACCTGCATCCCGGGGCGGACGCGATGATCCGTGCACAGCGGGAAGCGGAGGTCTACGCGTTCAAGCTGTCCTCGCTGCTGCTGCCCGCGCAGGGTCATCCGATTCATTTGTTGGCGGAGCTTCGAGCCTGGTACGACACCACGTACCCGGTCGCCAGCGAAGATCCTTCGCTCGGCTTCATCGGCGCGATCGGCTTCGTGTTCGTGATGCTGGCGCCGTTCCTGTTCGTGGCCCGCATCCGGTTTCGCCCGTCCGCCGGGCCGGACGGTCACGATGGCCGGGAGAGCAAGAACGGCGGGGAACGCACGGCCGTGGTGCGGCACCGCCGCTTCGACGGGACGCTGATCGTCCTGGGATTCCTGTGCTGGGCCGGGTTCCTGGCCGGCACGATCGGCGGGTTCGGAACCTTCATTTCTTTCTTCACCGCGTCCATCCGCGGCTGGAACCGGATATCGATTTACCTGACCCTGATCGGACTGGCCGGGACCGGCGTGCTGATCGAACGGCGCTCTTTTGCCCGCTTCCCGGCGGCGGCGCGGCGAGTGGCGGTCCCGGTGCTGGCCGTGGTGCTGCTGCTGGTGGGCTTCGTCGACCAGGCGACGGCCAAATACGTGCCCAGTTACGGCCCCACCGCCGACCGCTACCGGTCCAATTCGAAGTTCTTCGATGCCATCGCCGCGGCCGTCCCGCACGGCTCGATGATCTTCCAGGCGCCGTTCGTGCCCTTCCCGGAGGCCGGGCTCGGGTCGTACGACAACGCGCAGCTGGTCCCCTACCTGAACTCGGACAATGGGCTGCGCTGGTCCGGCGGCGGTTTCAAGGGCCGCCCGCAGGTGGACTGGCAGGGCCCGTTGCTCAAGCAGCCGGGCGCGCAGCTGACCAAGAACCTGGCCATCATCGGCTTCGCCGGTGTTCTGGTCGAACGCGATGTGACCAAGGACAAGGGCGCCGCGCTGGATGCTCAGTTGCGGCCGTACACGGGCCCGCCGGTGGTGGTGGATCCCGGCGGCACCTGGGCGTTCTATTCGCTGTTGAAGGTCCGGGCGCAGGTGGAGGCGACGATGAGCCCGGCCGAACGCAACGCCGCCGCATCGGCCCTGGTGCATTATCCGATCTCGGTACCGGTCGGATCCTGACGCGCGCCCTTCGCTGAGCCGCTCGAGGTCCAGGGTGGTCCATTACCATCGGGCCGTGGTGTCCCCAGGAGAACGGCCCGAGCCGACGCATCGGCTCTCTGTGGTCGTGCCGGTGTACCAGGGCGAACGGTCATTGACCGGCCTGATGCGAGAGCTGGAGCCGTTCACCTCGCCGTTCGTGACCCCGCGCGGACACACCGCGGTGGTGACCGAGGTGCTCCTGGTCCACGACAACGGCCCGGACAATTCGGCCCGGGTCATGCGCGAGCTCGCCGCCGCCCATCCATTCGTGCGCACGGTCTGGTTGAGCCGCAACTTCGGACAGCACCCGGCCACCCTGGCCGGCATGGCCTCCTCCGGCGGCGACTGGATCGTCACCATGGACGAGGACGGACAGCACGACCCCCGTTTCCTGGTCGACATGTTGGACACCGCCCTGGCCGAGCAGGCCGACCTGGTCTATGCGAAGCCGACCAACGAGGCACCGCACGGGTTCGTGCGCAACGGCGCGTCCAAGCTGGCCAAGCGTCTGGTGCGCTCGTCGACGCAGAAGGGCACCACCGACTTCTTCAGCTACCGGCTGGTGCTGGGCGAGATCGGCCGGGCCGTGGCCGCTTACTCCGGCCGCGGGGTGTACCTGGATGTGGCCCTGACCTGGGTGGCTCAGCATGCGGTGACGTGTCCGGTCACTCTGCGGGCCGAGGCCGACCGCCCGTCCGGCTACTCGTTCCGCACCCTGACCAGCCACTTCTGGCGGATGGTGGTCACCGGCGGCACCCGGCCGCTGCGGCTGGTCAGCATCCTCGGGGTGATCTTCGCCTTGGCCGGCATCGTGTTGGCGCTGTATTTCGTCGTGGTCAAGACCTTCTTCGGCTCCACCCTCCCGCCGGGCTGGCCGTCCTTGATGGTGGCCCTGCTCATCTGTTCCGGGGCGATCCTGTTCTCCCTGGGCATCATCGCCGAATACGTGGGCGTGGCCGTCAACATGGCCATGGGTCGCCCGCTCTACCTGATCGTGTCCGATCCGGCCGACGGTCCGCTGGGCCGCAGGTCCCCGGTTCCACCCGTCCCCGATGCACCTGCTGCGGTGGGTCCGCAGCGTGTGGGTGTGCCGGACCGCCCGCCGCGATGAGGTCAACATGCCGGTGACCTGGGTGGTCGGGTCGTCGGGCCTGCTCGGTGGGGCCCTGCGCCGCCGCCTGGTCGCCGACGGCCACCGCGTCCTGGTCCATGCGGTGCCCTGGGCCGATGCGGCCGGCAGCGCGCACGCCCTGCGGTCCGGGATCGATGCCCTGGTCACGGCGGCCGGCCCCGATCCCTGGCGGGTGGCCTGGTGCGCAGGGGCCGGGGTGGTGGGTTCGTCGCCGGCCGAGCTGGACACCGAAGTGGCCACCTTCTCGCGGTTCCTGGACGATCTGGCCGACCGGGCCGGGCCCGGCGTGCTCTTCGTGGCCTCCTCGGCCGGCGGACTGTATGCCGGAGCGAGCGGAGCGCCGTTCACTGAGGCTCACCCCGTGCAACCGCTGGCTCCCTACGGTTGGGCCAAGCTGGAGATCGAGCAACGGGCTCGGGCGTTCGCCGAGCGGACCGGATCCGCCGTGCTGCTCGGCCGGATCAGCAACCTCTACGGCCCCGGTCAGAACGTGGACAAACCCCAGGGGCTGATCACCCAGCTGCTGCGCTCCTACCTGACCGGGCAGCCGGTGTCCCTGTACGTCTCCCTCGACACCCTGCGGGACTACCTGTTCGCCGCCGACGCCGCCGCGATGGTCATCGACGGCCTCGACCGGGTGGCGCAGCTGGTGGGTGCGCCGGACCGGATCGTGGTGAAGATTCTGTCCAGCGGCCGCAGCGTGTCGGTGGGCACCCTGATGGCCGAGGCCCGGCGGGTGCACAAGCGGCCGCCGCTGGTTGTGCTCGGCGCGTCGCCCAACGCCCGATTCCAGGTCCGCGACCTGCGGCTGCGCTCGCTGGTCTGGCCGGAGATGCAGGCTCGCACGTTCACCACGCTGGCCGCCGGCATCGCCGCCACCGGGGAGGGTCTGCTCCGCCGGGCCCTGGCCCCACGCTGACTCGTGCGGTTCCAGTTCGAGGCCGAGCTCTGGCGGTGGACGGCGCGTCGGGAGCTGTGGACGTTCGTCAGCCTGCCCGAGGAGGCGTCGGCGGAGATCCACGATCTGGCCGATTCCCTTCCGCGGGCCGGGTTCGGCGCGGTCAGGGTGAGCGCCCGGATCGGCGCCACCCGTTGGCGCAGCTCGGTCTTTCCCGGTGACGAGGGCCGCTACGCCCTCCCGGTGAGCGCTGCGGTCCGACGCGCCCAGGGCCTGGAGCTCGGGGAGCGGGTTCGGGTCGACGTCGAGGTGCTCGGCGCGGAGTGAACGCTCGTGGTGGTCCCGGCCGTGGGTCCGGCGGCCGTGGTTGCGACGATGAGTGTTCGCACCGAGGAGGAGAACCCGTTGGCGCACGAGAACGAGAAGGCCGCCGCCGCGCAGGCGGCCGCGATGTTGGTCGAGGACGGCATGACTGTCGGGCTCGGTACCGGATCGACCGTCGCTCCGCTGCTGCCCGCCCTGGCCGCCCGCGGCCTCCGGTTGCGCTGCGTGGCCACCTCGCCGGCGACCGAGCGGACCGCCCGCGAGCTCGGTCTGCAGGTCGAGCCGTTCGGCCGCATCGACCGGTTCGACGTGGCCATCGACGGCGCCGACCAGGTCACGCCGGACGGCTGGCTGATCAAGGGGGGCGGGGCGGCGCACACCCGGGAGAAGATCGTGGCCGCGGCGGCCGACCGCTTCGTGGTCATCGCCGACTCCAGCAAACCGGTGGATGCGCTGACCGCGCCCGTGCCGGTGGAACTGCTGGCCTACGGCCTGGATTCGACCCTGCGCAGGTTGCCGTCAGTTCGGCTGCGCGACGTGCCGATCAGTCCGGATGGCGGGGTCATCGGCGACTGGTTCGGGGACATCGACGACCCGGCGCGGTTGGCGGCGCTGCTGGCCGGGACGCCCGGACTCATCGAGCACGGCCTGTTCGAGCCCGCCCTGACCTCGGATGTTCTCATTGCCGTCGGCGAGCAGGTGGAGCACCGGCGGCTGCGCTGAGTGACCTGATCTCAGACCAGGTCGACGGGGGTGCCGCGGCGCCAGACGGCCCGGATGTTGAGGGTGTCGCTGATGGTGGTGGTGGGGTCGCCGTCGACGAGCAGCAGGTCGGCGCGCAGACCCTCGGCGATCTGACCGCGGTCGTCCAACCCGAAGCGGCGAGCGGGGATCGAGGTGGCCGCACGCAGGGCCTGCGTCGGGGTGAGCCCGGCCCAGACCAGGTACTGCAGCTCGTGGTGAACGCTGGCCCCATGGGCCAACCCGCCCAGGAACGGAAACGGTTGAGAGACGTCGGTGCCGACCAGGATGTCCACCCCGGCGTCGTGCAGGGCCTTCACCGAGTCGAGCACATCCTGCAGGTGGCCCTGGGGAAAGTGGTTGAAGCTGCTCCGCAGGACGGAGATCCATGGCTCACTCAGGCGGTCACCGACGCGGGGGTCGTCGGCCAATTCGGCGCCGGTGATCCCCATCATCGAGGCGTCGAGGACGATGCAGGCGACCACGAAGGCGCCGCTCTGGCGGAACTGTTCGACGATCGCCGGGGTGTGCGGGGCATCCATGAACAGGTGGGCCAGGCCGTCGATGCCGGCGGTCAGGCACATCCGGGTCGCGTCCAACGTCAGCGCGTGCGCGACCGTGAGCATGCCGTGCTCGTGGGCGGCGGTTACCCCGGCGGTGAGCGTGGCCTGGTCGAGCATGGGCAAGCCGGGGTGCCCCTCGACGGTGCCGTCGTCGACCATGAACTTGATGTAGTCCGACCCGGACGTGACCAGCTGCCGCACGAAGTCAACGGCTTCGGCCGGGGTGCTGACCTGCGGACGCACCATCGGATCCACCCGCGGGCGGCGCGGACCTTGGCCTGCCCCGCCGCCGGGGTGGAAATCGGCCGGGAACAGCTCCTCCGGGTGCCCGCCGGGGGGCGTGATACCGAAGCCGGAGGAGCGGACGTCAGCGAGCGCATCATCATTGCTGATGTGGGCGCGGTCGTTGCGGGTGTTGGCACCCTGCATTTCCAGTTCGGTGGTGACCCCGAAACGCAGCGCCAGGGCCAGCGCGGCCTCATTGGTGTGCACGTGAGCGTCGATCAGACCCGGCAGCAGCGTGGCCGCGTCCGCGTCCACGACCTCCGCCCCAGCCGGCACAGCGTCACCGACGGCGGCAATCCGGCCGTCGGCGACAACGACAACGGTTCCGGCGGGGAGGGTGTCGTTCCCGTCGAAGACCCGGGCATGAACGATTGCGGTGACCATCGGACTCCTGATCGCATCACATGCCTGATAACAACTAGATGTGAGAATACATCTAGATCTGCGGGTTGGTCTGTCCTAACCTGGCCTGGTGTCCGCTGAGCCAGGCTCCGACGAGGCGGTCGCGGAATTGTTGCCAGACGCCAACGCGTTGCTCGACGCGGTCGGCACCGCCTTCTCCAAGCTCCGTCGCCGCACGATGTCGGTTCCGGTGGACCCGCCGGTGCGCCGCACCGATCTCCGCCGCGACCTGGTGCTGACTGCGGTGGAGGAGGCCGGAGAGGGGCTGTCGGTCGGCGACCTCGCCGACAAGCTCATGATCGATTCGCCGGCGGCCAGCCGCCAAGCCGCCGCCCTGGTCGCCGACGGCTATCTCGTCCGGGTCGCGTCCCAGGCCGACGGACGGCGGACGATGCTGCAACTGACCCCGGCCGGAGCCCGGGCCTTGACCCACTCCCGGCGGCAGCAGCGCCAAGCGTTCGAGTTCATTACCCGAGACTGGCCCGCCGAGGAGCGACTCGAGCTCGCCCGACTCCTGATCAAGTACAGCGAAGCCACAGCTGCCCCGGGCGCTGCGGACTCCACCCGAACCGATTGACGGCCTGCCTTCGCGGTGAGCCCTGAGCCGGGAAGCGACAGCCCCGGCAATCAGCTGACAGGGCGGTGACTGGCGCCTCGCCGGTTGCGCGGTCTCCATCGATATCGACCACGTTCGCATCGGCCATCACGAAGTCGACGGGGCCTGAGCCCACCTCTAGCCCCCGCACTCACCGCGGACCACGACGATCAGGGGGACACCGACACCGCCGGCGACTGGTTCTCGTTGTCCCGGCGCTTCTATCGGCGTTTCAATCCGCGGCCCGTTGAACAACGGTCACTGGAGTCCCATCCGTACCATTTCTACCTAATTTATCGAACATGTGTTGCATATTGAATCCCGCGCCCGTAGAATCGAACACATGTTGGGGGAGAGCCCAGGAACAGCGGTGATCGACGTTGATGCGGTGCTCCGTGCGATGGGTGCGTTCGCAGATGCGCCGGACCTTGGCGGCCGGGTGGGCGCACTGGCGGCCGAGCGTGCCCTGGTGGATCGGATCGCCGGGCTGGAGCGCGTCAAGGCAGCGAGTGCGGCCACCCAAGCAGTTCTGACGGCCCGATTGTTCGACCTACAGCGGGCCCGGGCGGAAACGAGTCTGGCAAACGTCGAAGGTGCCGCCCCGCAGGTGGATGAGACGGAGCTGCTCCGGAGTCTGGGGGGCCAGGTGGGTCTTGCCCGCCGGGAGAGCCCGCACGCGGGCCGCGGGCACGTGGGCCTCGCTCGGGCCCTGACCCTTCTGCCCGCCATTCGGCATTGCCTGTTGCGCGGTGAGACCAGCGAGTACCGCGTGACTCTGGTGGCGCGCGAACTCGGTTGCCTGTCCGCAGCCGATCGCGGCAAGGCGGACGAGATGATCGCCGCCAAACTGCCGCGGCAGGGAAACGAACAGGCACGCCGGTGGGCCGCCGGCGTGGTCCAGCAGCTTGACGCCGAGGCCGCGCTGGCCAAGATCAAGGCGGCCCGGCGCGGCCGATGCGTGACCATCAGGAGCTTGCCCGACGCAATGGTGCGGCTGTCGGCAATTCTGCCTATGGCCACCGGCGTCGCGGCCTTTGCTTCCCTTTACACGCACGCTCAGGCCGTGGTCACCGGAGGCCAGCATGTGGACGGCGGCCGCGGTCAGGTCATGGCCGACGAGTTCGCCGCGCGACTCCTGGGCAGCACCATCAGCGGACAGGCCGACACAGCTGCGCCTTCAGACGTGGCCACGGAATCGGAAAACGGGGAGACGAAGAACCGTGAACCCGGGTCGGACTCGGCCTCGACACCGGAAAGCGACGGAGCGAAGAACCGTGCGCCCGGGTCGGACTCGGCCTCGACACCGGAAAGCGACGCACCCGGGTCAGACTCGGCCTCGACACCGGAAGCCGATGCGGCTGCAAACGTTTCGGGTGGAGGTCACGTTGACGCGGACGTCGGCCATCCGGACGGTGACGATGGTTGGCCGCCGGGTGGCACGGACGAGTACGGCGTACCGCTGGACCGGGGGAGCGTCGATATTCAATTGATCATGACGGACCGGGCGTTGTTCGACGGTGACGACGAGCCGGCGCTGGTGCCGGGTTTCGGCCCGATTCCGGCCGCCGTGGCCCGGCGGATCGTGACCGCCGATCGAACTACCAGGGTGTTCCTCCGACGACTGTTCGCCCGACCGTCCGACCACCAGCTGGTGGCCATGGACTCTCGGGCGCGTCTGTTCCCGGCGGGTGCCCGACGTCTCCTGCTGGCCCGTGACCAGATCTGTCGAACGCCGTGGTGCGACGCCCCGATCCGGCAGCTGGATCATGTGATGGCCAGCCGCCAGGGGGGTCGGACGGAGCTGCTGAACGCCCAGGGGCTGTGCGCCGCCTGTAATCTCACCAAGGAAGCGGCGGGGTGGCGTCAGGAAACGAGTGCGTCGGGCGTCGTCACGATCACCACCCCGACCGGCCACCGGCAGGACAGCCGACCACCCGACCCGCCCCACTCGGAACCGTGGGCGGGGTGATCAGCCGACGGCCGCGGCGACGGCGGCGCGAGCGGACGCGTCGGAGTCGGCCGGCAGCGCGGTCAGGTCGAAGAAGCGGAGGTCGTGGGACTCGGCCGAGATCCGGGGCACGGCTTTCGAGGGCGCCAGCACGCGAAAGCGGACGTCGAAGTGGCGGGTCGGCAGGCCCAATGAGCAGACGATGGGGTGCACATCCAGGTGGATCGGCTCCGGGTCAATAGTCAGGCCGACGATGCCGGACTCCTCGGTCGCCTCCCGTAGGGCCGCGCCGGCCAGCGACTCGTCACCGGGTTCGCAATGGCCGCCCAGCTGTAACCAGCGGCCGACCCGGGGGTGCAGGGTGAGCAGCACCTGGGTTCTGTCAGCCGAGAGAATCACGGCGGATGCGGTCACATGGCCCGGCTCGCACGAGCGCCACATCGCGTTCGGCCGGGCGGCCAGAAAGCCCAGGAACGCCTCGCGCAGGGCCGCCTGGCTCTCATCGGGCGGCGTCCAGGCGCTCAGGACACCGGCCGCATCCGTGTGCAGCCAGGCTCCGGTCACCGGGGGACCAAGCGGTCCCCGGGGACCGGCTCGCGCGCCGTCAACGGCTCGGCGGGATGACCGATGGCAATGCCGCCCAACGGTTCCCAGTCCTCGGGCAGGTCCAGCACGGACCTGACCACGACCGGCGCGAAAATGGAAGAGGAGATCCAGGCCGAGCCCAAACCCTCGACCGCCAGTGCGACCAGGAAGGCTTGCACGGCCGCGCCGCCGGCCACCGTGAACATGCTGCGTTCGGCGTCGCGGCGGCGCTGGTCGGGGTAGGCATGCCGGCCGTCGCCGGTGACGAATGGGAGCACGATGCTCGGCGCCTGGGCGAGTACCTGACCGCGCCCGACCCGGCGGGCGATGCGCTCGGCCGACAGACCATCGCCGGCCAGGTCGGCCTCCCATTCGGCCTGCATGGCCGCCAGCAACGCCTCCCGATGTTCCACCAGGTGCACGAACCGCACCGGGTGGGTGTGGTGCGGCGCCGGGGCGGTCAGTGCCACCGACACGCACCGGGCCAGCACGTCCGGATCGACCGGGTCGGGGGTGAACGTGCGCACGGTCCGGCGCATCAGCAGCGCCTCGGCCCGACCCTGGCGCACAGCCAGGTCGGTGCCCAGCCGGAACAGGTCCTCCTCGGCCGGCCGGATCAGGTCCCGGGCGGTACCCGACCCGCCGGCGGTCAGACCCCTGACCACCGCCACCGGCACGCCGGACAGCTTGCCCTTGACCAGGTCCCCGGCCGCGGCCAGTTCGTCGGCCACCGCGACCTGGGTCACCACCAACTCGTTGCCGAACTCGTCGACCCCGCCGCGGTGGTCGTCCAGCACCCGCAACCCGGCCGCGCCGATGGCCACGTCGGTCACGCCCTGTCGCCAGGCCCGGCCCTGGGTGTCGGTGACGACCACCCCCACCCGCGTGCCCCGGTCGGCGAAGAATGCCACCAGCCGCGCCGCGGAGGCATCGGGATCGTTGGGCAGCAGGGCGATCTCGTCGGTGCGCACATTGGACGCGTCGATCCCGGCGGCGGCCGCCACGATCCCCAACCGGTTCTCCACGATCTTGGTTCGGGCCACCTGGGCCACCAGCCGCACCGTGTGCTGGTCGATCAGGGTGCGCCGGAACTCCTCCCGCTGCACCGGATCGGTCGGGGCCGCGACCAGGGCCCCCTCGCACTTAGAGACCACCTTTGAAGTGACCACGAGCACGTCACCGTCGGTGATCCACGGGGCGGCGGCAGCGATGGCCCCGCCCAGGTCGTCACCAGGCCGGAAGTCGGGCAGGCCGGTGACCGGCAGTACGGTCAGGCCGGCGGGTGCGGGCGCGGCCAGGTCAGCCATCGGCCAGCTCCAGGCACCGGGCCACCATCTGCGCGGTCGTGGCCGGGTCGCGCATGAGCAGCGGCGCCTCGACCACCTCGATCCCGGGCACCGGCTCGCCGTCACCCGGCGCGACCAGGTACGCATCCAGCAGTCCGCCGGCGGACCGGGCTCGGTAGTGCCGGGCGATGGCCACGGCGGTGGGCTCCACCCCGATGGCCTTGAGGCACTCGTCGGCGTGACCGCGCACCGGCATCCCGCCGATCAGCGGGGCCACCCCGACGACCCGGGCCGGCCCGTCGCGCAGCGCCTCGGCGATCCCGGGTACGGCCAGGATCGGGCCGACCGAGACGACCGGGTTCGACGGCGCCACCAGCACCACGTCGGCGCCCGCGATGGCCTCGAGCACCCCGGGCGCCGGCGTCGCCTCGGGCGCACCGACCGGGGTGATGGCCAGCGCCGGCAGCTTGGCCTGGTACCGGATCCACCACTCCTGAAAGTGCAGGTCGACCAGGTCGAGATCGTCCGAACCGGAGTCAGGGCCGGAGTCGGACGAGGCGGGGTCGCGCACGGTGACGTGGGTCTCCACCCGGTCGTCGGTCATCGGCAGCAGCCGCACTCCGGGCCGCCAGCGGTCCACCAGTCGTGCTGTCGCCGCACTGAGCGGCAGGCCCTGCGCCAGCAGCGAGGTCCGGAACAGGTGGGTGGCGATGTCCTTGTCGCCCAGGCCGAACCAGGGCGCCTCCGCCCCGTAGCCGGCCAGCTCGGTCGACACGGTCCAGGTCTCGCCCGACCGGCCCCAGCCGCGCTGCCGGTCACCCTGCCCCGACAGCGTGTACAGGCAGGAGTCCAGGTCGGGGCACACCTGCAGCCCGTGCACGCGGATGTCGTCCCCGGTGTTCACAATGGCCGTGACTTCGTGGTCGGGGCCCGCGGGTCCGAACGGATCCCAGCCCAGGAATGCCTTCACCCCGGCCAGGAACGTGGCGCCCCCGACGCCGCCGGCCAGCACGGTGATCTTCACGGCATCGATCCTGCCACCGTGTCAGTGCCGCCAGAATTCGAACAGGTAGGAACCGGCGGCGGCCAGCCCGCGGGAGCCGCCGAGCAGGTCGTAGAACCAGTACGCCGGCTCGAACAGGGTGGCGCTGACCTGGGGCACGGTGAAGAGCAGCGCGAACAGGATCAGCGGCGCCCAGGGTCGGATCTTGTCCACCGACGCCGAGGCGGCCGGCGACAGGTAGGGCGCGATGATCCCGAAGCCGTCCAGCCCGGGGACCGGGAGCAGGTTCAGGATCGCGGCCAGGAATTGGATCACGGCCAGGAAGGCCAGTCCGGCGGCCAGCGGACCGGCCGGCACGGTCACGCTGACCACGGTGAAGAGCACGCCCAGGACCAGGTTGGTGAGCGGGCCGGCCGCCGACACCAGGCTGTTCCACCACCGCGCTCGCAACCGCCAGCTTTCGATGAGCACGGCCCCGCCGGGCAGCGGTATGCCGCCCACCGCCAGCAGGATGAGCGGGATGACGATCGAGAAGGTGGCGTTCGTGTAGAGGAACGGATTGAGCGCCAGGTAGCCGCGGGCCCGGACCGAGACGTCACCGCCGGCCAGCGCGACGGCCGAGTGCATGAATTCGTGCAGACACAGGCTGACCACCCACCCGGTCAGTACCAGCACGAACACCCACACGCCGGGGGAACTGGGCTCGCTGCTCAGCACGAGGGCGGCCGCGGCCCCCAGCACGAGCACCGCCGGGAACACCAGGACCCCGAGGCGGCGGCGAGTGGGCGACGTCATGACATCAGTCTGCGGGTCGCCGCGGTGTCGGTGACGACCCAGCGTGGCCGCCGCCCGACCTGACCGGGGGAATTGGCTCAGATAGCACGTTTGATGGCTTGACGCGAACAGGGACACACGGGTGTAATCACATCGGTGTCATTCTCGTGATCCACGGACCGGGAGCCGGCACCATCTAGCACCTCGCACCAGCGAGCCGGGACCACCCGGTGGGAAAGGATCGACGCCCATGGCGAATCCGGGGGTCCCCGCGCTGTCCCTGATCACCGAAGAAGAGCCGGAGTGGCACGATCGCGCACTCTGTGCGCAGACCGATCCGGAGGCCTTCTTCCCGGAGAAGGGCGGCTCGACCCGAGAGGCCAAGAAGATCTGCACCGGGTGTGAGGTGCGAGCCGAGTGTCTGGCCTACGCCCTGGCGCACGACGAACGCTTCGGCATCTGGGGCGGGCTGTCCGAGCGCGAGCGGCGCCGGATCAAGCGCAAGGTCAGCTGAGACTCAGGTCTCGTCGGGCGGATCGCCCAGCGCGGCCGACAGTTGTTCGGCCAACACCTCGGCGACCAGGTCGGCCAGGTCGGCGGCATCGCCGGCCCTGATCTCCAGCGGTCGCCGATAGACCACGATGCGCGCCTTGGTGGGCCGGCCCCGGACATCGACTCCGGGCGGGGTGAACCGGGTCAGTGGGACCCCGCCGTCCAGCACCACATCCGGGGTGGGAATGACCTCGCCATCCGGCAGCGCGGGCACCTCGTCCACCGCGAACTCGATCGAGCGCAACTCCGTGGGCCAGCGTTCCTCCAGCTCGGTGGCGGCCTGCAGCACCGCGTCGTCGAACTGCTGCGAACGGGTCCGGGACCCGGGTACGCGGGTCGGGAGCAACGGCGACCGCAGGCCGCGGCCATGGCGGTCACGTCGCAGGCGTCCGCTCCCGCGGCCCGAAGAGGGTGGCGCTGCGGAGGGCACGACGCACAGGGTAGGGCCCCGCGCGCACCGTCGGGCGGCACCGTCCGGCGCGTCGGGGGCGGAGTGGCGGAGGTGATGAGTAGCGTTTCCCAGCGTGGTCAGGGCGCGCCGTTGTTCCCGTACCGGATGCGTGGATCCGGCGGTTGCCACGCTGACCTATGCCTACGCCGACTCGACCGCCGTGGTCGGCCCGTTGGCCACCGCCGCGGAACCGCACTCCTACGACCTGTGTGCCCGACACGCGCTGCGGCTGACCGCGCCCAAGGGCTGGGAGGTGGTCCGGCCGGACGCCGATCTCGACGCCGGTCCCGACCCGGATGACCTCGAGGCCCTGGCCAATGCCGTTCGCGAGGCCGGCCGGCTGGATCGGCACCCCGAACCGGAACCCGTGACCACGGGTCGTCGCGGGCACCTGCGCGTCTTGCGCTTCCCCGACAACTGACTGCGTCTCGGGCCGGCCGGTAGTCTCGCTGCCAAGGGCCGGATCGCCGGCCACCGGGAGAGGGAACCTTCGTGCCCCAAGCTTCGACCGTGGTCGACCTGCATCAGATCGTCAAGGCCTACGACGTCCGCGGGGTGGTGGGGGAGCAGTTCACCGCGGCCGCGGCCCGGGCCCTGGGCGGTGCCTTCGCCACCCTGGTCGGCACGGCCAGCACCGGTGCCGAGGCCGCCACGGCCGTCGTCATCGCCCACGACATGCGTGACTCCGGGCCTGAGCTGTCCGGGGCGTTCGCGGAGGGCGTCACCGCCGCCGGTCTGGACGTGGTCATGGCCGGACTCGGTTCGACCGACATGCTGTATTTCGCCTCGGGCACGCTCGAGCTCCCGGGCGCCATGTTCACCGCGTCGCACAACCCAGCTCGGTACAACGGCATCAAGATGTGCCGGGCCGGGGCCGTGCCGCTGTCGCTGGACACCGGCCTGGCCCAGGTCCGCGACGACGCCCAGGCCGTGCTCGACGGCGCTGCCGCCCCGGTGGCGGAACGACGCGGCACCGTCAACGAACGCAACATGCTCACCGAGTACGCCGAATACCTGCGGTCGCTGGTCGACCTGAGCGGTATTCGGCCGCTGCGGGTGGCCGTCGACGCCGGCAACGGCATGGCCGGCTACACGGTGCCCGAGGTCCTCGGAGATCTACCCCTGCACATCGATCCGCTCTACTTCGAGTTGGACGGCACGTTCCCCAACCACGAGGCCAACCCGCTCGAGCCGGCCAACGTGGTCGATCTGCAGGCCGAGGTGAAGCGGGTCGGCGCGGATATCGGGCTGGCCTTCGACGGCGACGCGGACCGCTGCTTCGTCATCGACGAGCTCGGCCTGGCGGTGCCGCCGAGCGCGGTGACCGCGCTGGTGGCCACCCGCGAGCTGGCTCGCAAGCCCGGCGCGACCATCCTCTACAACCTCATCAGCTCTCGCGCCGTGCCCGAGATCATCTCGGAGGCAGGTGGAGTGGCAGTCCGGACGAGGGTCGGGCACAGCTTCATCAAGGCCGAGATGGCCCGCACCGGCGCCGTGTTCGGCGGTGAGCACTCGGCGCACTACTACTTCGAAGATTTTTTCCGGGCCGACACCGGCATGCTCGCCGCGTTGCACGTGCTGGCCGCGCTGGGCGAGCAGGACCGGCCGCTGTCGCAGTTGATGGCCCGGTTCACCCGGTACACCGCGTCGGGGGAGATCAACTCCCACGTCGGCGACGTGCCCGGCCGGCTGACGGCGGTGCGCGAGTGGGCGGCTGCGCACGATGCCGCCGTGGACGAGCTGGACGGCGTCACCGTCACTCTGCCCAACCAGGACTGGTTCAACGTCCGGGCCAGCAACACCGAACCGTTGTTGCGGCTGAACGTCGAAGCGGCC